>NZ_AWZV01000052.1 GCF_000472545.1 Burkholderia sp. WSM2232
ACGACATGCTCGAAGCGCTGCGGGAGCACAACATCCTGTACGACCGCGATGAGCGCGGTGGGGAATTCTTCCACGCCTACACGGAACAGCTGGATCAGCGCTTTTTCATGGAGATCGTCGAGCGGCGCGGCGGCTATGACGGCTACGGCGCGGGAAACGCGGCGGTGCGGCTCGCGGCCCAGGCGCAGCGGCGTAGGTAGGCGGCGCAGGTAGGCGGCGCAGGTAGGCGGCGCAGGTAGGCGGCGCAGGTAGGCGGCGCAGGTAGGCGGCGCAGGTAGGCGGCGCAGGTAGGCGGCGGGGCTGCGGTACGCGGCACGGATAAAGGATAAAGGGCGCAGATAAGCGCCGTAGAAACCGGCGACTTCGATAATCGGCGGCGACAAGCGGCAACAAACAACAGCGCCAATCGGCGACCCGCCAAGCCCATCAGGCACGCACCATGCGGCACCGGCTGGTGGCGCGCCCTCGCCCGATATAATGACGCCTGGTCCGCGGTGCGCGCCGCGCGGCGTGTCACCCGTCATATTGCCGCGGCAGCGGCGAGGGCAGCCGCGGCCGCAACCCCTCGCGCCGCCTCGGGCTCGCCCGCATCCACCGCCCGCCGAATGAAACGCCAGGAGAGATATGAAGAAGTTTGCCGTGGTCCTGTCAGTTCCCCTCTTTCTCAGCGCTTGCGCGTATTTTCAGAAGAACCCGGACGCCGGCGAGCCGGTCACGGACACCACGACGCAGCGCTCGGTCAACGACGTCGTCGCCTGCCTCACGCAACTCGCCTCCAACCACAACGCCGCATTCAAATCCACCTCGATCCCGCAGGGCCAGATGCTCGACTTCGGCGATTCGAACGTCATCAAGGTGCGCAGCGACAATGGTGCGACCACTTACCGCTTCTACGCAGGCAAGCGCCATGTCAACAATCTGTGGATCGAAACGGCCGTCAAAACCTGCGCGCCGTAAGCCCGCCAGGCGCTGCCGGAAGCTGTCCGTCAAGGGTTGGTAAGTTGCGCCGCTGCCATCTTCGTGTCACGGTGTTACAGGACAATGCCTCTTAAGAATCGTTTAAGACTTCGTCCCCATCATGCCTCGGACAATATCGCACGAGGTACGCACATGAACCAGCCCGAACAGAATACCAATGAGACCGCTGCGCCGGCGCGTCGCCCAACCATCCTGCGCCGCCTGCTGAGCCATCACGAACTGGCGACGCTGCTGCTGCTTCTGCACGCGCCGATCGACGCATCCGCCAAGCCCGAGATTCCGCAACTGCACGAAGCCGGTTTGATCGAGACCATTTCGAACGAAGCTGGCGGCTCGCGCATCCGCCTCACGCCGGAAGGCAATGCAGTGTTGCGCGGACTGGGCGTCAAATAAAGCACCCTCACGCCTGCCACACGCCGTAACCTGCTTCGCGTAGTCCAATCGCCAACTCCACTTCCATGTCCTGCGCGCCGCGATACGGCATGGGATTGAACACCTCATACAGCTCGGGCACGAGACGCAAGCCGTAGTCGCGCACGTAGCGATTTGCCTGAATGCCGGCCTTATGCCGGTCGAAGCGCAGATCGGGATCGAGCCCGGTCATGCCCACATACACACAAGGCTTGTCGAACCGGTAATCCGGATTCGCGCGGCGAAAGCGCGCCTCGTTCCACACCTGGTCGTCGAGCGCGACGACGTACACGTAATAGTGATGCTTGCGGCGAGCCATAAGCCGGATATCAATTGGTCGACGTGCCGTGCAGCAGCATCCGGTATTCGGTCGGCGTGACGCCGACCGTCGCCTTGAATTGCCGCGTGAAGGCGCTGTGGTCGGTGTAGCCGCACAGGGCGGCGACATCGGTGACCTTGTCGTGGGAAAGCAGCAGCGCGGTGGCGGCATCGAGCCGCGTTTTCAGCAAAACTTGGCGCGGCGTCAGATGAAACACCTTGTGGAAATAGCGCTCGAGTTGTGCAACGGACATGTCCGCCATCACGGCCAGTTGCTTCAGGTTCAACGGCTGCACGTAGTTTTCCTGGATGAACTGCACCACCGCGGCGAGCCTGCTGTAAGCGGGATGGCTGCTTTCGTCCGCTCTCAGATCGCGTGAAATGCCGGCCAGCCCAATAACCTTGCCCGCCGCGTCGCGCAGCGGCTGCTTGCTCGTCAGGCACCAGCCCGGCTGCCGTCCCGGATACAGGTGCAGCTCCAACTGGTCGATCATCTGATTGCCGACGTGAATGACGCCTTCGTCCTGTGCCGTATAAATGCGGCCAAAGCGGCGCGGGAACACGTCCTCGGCCGTCTTGCCGAGAAGCGCCGCCTTCTCCTTGAAGCCGCAGCGCGAAGCAAGCGTGCGGTTCACCAGCGCGTAGCGCGCGTCGGCATCCTTCACGAAGAACACGACGTCGGGCAGCGCGTCGAATACCGGCTCGAGTTGCCTGAAATGCGACAGCATGCCGGACAACGTTGTTTCCTCAGGTGAAAATTGCCGAGCCAGCGTGTTCATCGTGCGGGTCCGTGGGTCCGAGCCGTCCATGAGAGCATGCGCCAGGCGCTGCGTGCGTCTGCGCCTCGCTGTGTGGTGGTGTGATTCGCGCTGCATGCGCCGTCGATTATAAAGCCGCGCATTCGCCGCCAATAAGCGCACCCGGCGACGGTCCCGCGCGTCATTCGTCACCCGGCGGCGGCGCGCCTGCCGCCATCAGCGTGCCGATCCGCGCGGGACTGAACGGCGGACGCGGCGCCGCGCACGGCCAGTCGAAGTAGACGTTGGCAGCAGTCCCGCACACCTTGCCCTGGCAAGCGCCCATGCCGCAGCGCGTATGCAGCTTCGCGTCGCGCCAGTTGTCGAACCCGCGCACTTCACCGACGCTCACGTCCTCGCAGCGGCATAACAGCGTGTCGTCGGCGGGCGGCGTGCGGGCGGCGGACTGCAAAGCGAAGGCCGTTTCGACACGCGCCGCGAAGCGCCGCCAGCGCGCTCGCCGGGCGTGCAGTGCGCTGCAATTCAGCGTTGCACCGCCCGCCGCCAGGCCCGCAAGTTCGCCTTCGACCGCTGCCAGTTCCGCGCCGCCCACGCCGGTGCACTCGCCGGCCGCGAAGATGCCGTCGACGCAGGTGCGCTGCGCGTCATCGACGACAATGCCGCCCCCGTTGTCAATCGCACAGCCGAGCGCCTGCGCAAGCGCGATGTTCGGCACAAGCCCGAAGCCGCACGCGACGCGCTCGCAATCGAGCGTCACGCGGCGCTCGCCGCGCCGTATCGTGACCTGCTGAACCCGGCCCTCGCCGCGCGCCGCCTCGACCATACTGCCGCTCCAGTAGTGCACGCCAGCGAAGCCGCGCGTCATGCTGACGGCCTGCCACAACTTCGACGGTTCGCTCAGTAACGACGCGCCGAAACGCGCGACACGGGCAGCCGAAGCTTGCTCGACGACCGCCAGCACCCGCGCGCCGGCCGCGCGCGCAGTTGCCAATGCGGCGATCAGCAACGGACCGCTGCCCGCAATCACGACGCGCTCGCCCCGCACCGGCGTGCCGCCCTTGATCAACGCCTGAAGTCCCCCCGCGCCGGTCACGCCCGGCAAGGTCCAGCCGGCGAACGGCAGCAGGCGCTCGCGCGCGCCGGTCGCGAGAATCAGGCGCCCGTAGGTCATGCATACGCCGCCCAGTTCCGCGGATTCGATCAGAAGCTCATGCTGGGAGAGCGGCGCGACGACGCGAGCCGAAGCAAAGTGAATGACGTTGCGGCGACGGTGTAGCTCGGCAAGCAGGGTGTGCAGCGGCGCCGGCGGCGAGCCGCCGGGGCCTTGACGCCAGATCTGGCCGCCGGCGTGCGGGTTGTCGTCGAGCAAGGCCACCCTCGCGCCTTCGCGCGCCGCCGCAAGCGCGGCGTGGAGGCCCGCCGGACCCGCGCCTACCACCATGACGTCGAAATGCTGGCTCACGTTGGGTCCGCCTTGACTTCGTGAATGAGGTGTAGCTCCGCGCAATGGCCGAGGGCGCGATCGCAGCGGCAGCGATGAGGCGTCGAGCTTGTGTGTGTCGCGGGTAGCGAGGCGGACCACCGCTGGCAAGCCCGCGTCGACGCAATGCCAGATCCGCATCTCATCGCGGGTCCGCCTTCTGCGTGCGCACCATCTGGCCGTTGCGGCACAGCGTCTGGCACGCCAGCACGTGCGCGCGGCCGTCTATCGTGACGCGGCATTCCTGACAAATGCCCATGCCGCAGAACGCGGCACGCGGCTCGCCGCGCACGGACACGCGCGTGCCGCTAAAGGCGCCGGCCAGAATCAGAGCCGCAGCCACCGTCGTGCCGGCGTCCACCTCGATAACCACGCCGTCCACGCTCAGACGGACGCGCGCCGCCCCGCTCTCACTCATGCGTCACCTCGTGCATCAACCGGCCCGGCAGATAAGGCTCGACAGCAATGGCCGCTGCACTGCCGACGATTTGTGCGGCAAGCAGCTTCGCCGTCGCGAGCGAAGTCGTCACACCCAAACCCTCATGACCGACGGCGAGCCACACGCCGGGCGCACACTCGCCGGCCGCACCGATCAGCGGCAAGCCATCCGGCGAAGCCGCGCGAAAACCGGTCCACGCGCGTATGCCGTTCAGTTGCGGCAACATCGGCAGATAGTGCGCCGCGCGCTGTAGCATGCGCGCAAGCACGGGCATCTCGACGGCTGGGTCGGTGGTATCGAATTGACGCGACGAGCCCACCAGCACTTGCCCCGTGGGACGCGGCTGCGCATTGAACGCGACGGAAGTGCCGCTCGCGTGGTGCGCGCTCTTGATATATCCAAGCTCGAGCAGTTGATGATGTATCAGTTCGGGATAGCGGTCGGTGATCAGCAAGTGGCCTTTCTTCGGTTGCAGCGGCAGCGCCGCAATCAGCTGCCGAGCACCCATCCCGTTCGCGACAATCACATGCGCCGCGCTGCGCCGCTCGCCGTTGGCGAGCGTCGCGCTGCTCGCATCGACGCGAACGACCGGCGCGCCGGATCGCACGCTGATATTGGCGGCGGCCGGCGAGCGCCTAAGCAGCCACTCGGCCGCGGTCGGCGCGTAGACGATACTGTCGTGCTCGATGCGCAAACCGCCAACGAGCGAAGCGGCCACCGCCGGCTCCGCTTCGCGTAGCGCGGGCGCGTCGAGTAGTTGCGCCGCGACGCCGTGCGCCTGGTAGGCGGCATGCATGGCGCAGGCGGCTTGCCATTCTTCTTCGTCCGCGGCAAGCCACAGCGTGCCGCAGCGCGCGAACGCATCGCGCGCGCGTAACTGCGGCGCGACTTGCAACCAGAGCTCGCGCGAATAATGCGAGAGCGCCAGTTCCGCTGGCGAGTCGTTCATCACGACGATATGGCCCATGCCGGCCGCCGTCGCGCCGCCGCCGATACCTTGCGCATCGAGCACCTCGACGCGCATGCCGAGCCCGGCGAGTTCGGCCGCGCATGCCGCACCCACAATGCCCGCGCCGACAATCAACGCATCGGCGGTCATGCGGTGCGGATGCCCCACGCGAACGGATCGCGCTCGTCGAAGCACAGGCGCCCTTCCGCCGTGATATGCGCATGCCCGGTAATGGTCGGAATCACGTGGACGCCGTCGCCCGCCTGCCGGTAGCTTGCCTCGAAAACGCTGCCGATAATGCTCTCCTGCCGCCACAGCGCGCCTTCGGCGAGCTTGCCGTCCGCCGCGAGGCATGCCACCTTCGCGCTGGTGCCTGTGCCGCATGGCGAGCGGTCGTACGCGTTGCCCGGACAGAGCACGAAACTGCGGCTGTCCACGCCCTCGCGCGAGCCGGGCCCGAAGAGTTCGATATGGTCTATCAGCGCGCCATCCGCACCGGTAATGCGCTCTTCGATGAGCGCGTCGCGTATCGCGGCGCTGAAGGCCGTCAGCTCCGGAATGCGCGCAGCATCGAGCACATGGCCGTGTTCAGCGACGAGAAAGAACCAGTTGCCGCCCCAGCCGATATCGCCCGTGAGCACGCCATGACCGGGCACGTCCACTTCGACGCACTTGCGGTAGCGGTACGCCGGCACGTTGCGCACCGCCACGCTGCCGTCTTCGTTCAGCGTGGCTTCCACGACGCCGACGGGCGTCTCGATCCGGTGACGCCCCGGTCCGATCCGCCCCATGTGCGCGAGCGACACCACGAGGCCAATCGTGCCGTGCCCGCACATGCCGAGATAACCGACGTTGTTGAAAAAGATCACGCCGGCCGCGCAGGACGGGTCGTCGGGCTCGCAGAGCAGCGCGCCGACCACCACGTCGGAACCGCGCGGTTCGGTGACGATGCCGGCGCGCCACTCGTCGAACTGGCTGCGGAAAATCTCCAGCCGTTGCGCGAGTGTGCCGCCGCCGAGGTCCGGGCCGCCCGACACGACGAGGCGGGTCGGCTCACCGCCGGTGTGGGAGTCGATGATATTGAGCGTTTTCATGACGCACATGGTAGGAACTGCACGCGGGGCAGTCTTGTTGCGCCTGCGCGTGGTTTGTGACGATTTCGGCATAGACGGCCGGTTGCCGCGCGGCGTACGGCCAAAGTAGAAGAATGCTGTTTTCGGCGCTGAGGGCGCCGCGGGTCAGAGCCTTCGAGACGTTGCTTTGCGCGAACCGGGCAGCGAAGCTGCAATGCAGCGTGTGACAGCAGAAAGACAGCGCCCTACGTCGCGGGCTTGTAGCGGGTTTCGAGCGGGTTGCCAGCAGCTCGTCGCCAACAGCCGTGGCCGACTGCAGGAACCTCCCACGCTACAGCGATTGTGCCGAAATCGTCACCCGCTGCGCGCGATTCGCGCAAGACGGCGGCGTTTTCGCTGCTTACACTGCGCTTGGACTCATCACATTCAGGAGAGCAGTCGTGGCGCATATCTGGGAAGGCGTATTGCCGGCGGTCACCACCAAGTTCAACGCGGATTTCAGCATAGACCGCGCGTGGACCGGCAAGAATATCGAAGCGCAGATCGACGCGGGCGTGGACGGCATCATCGTATGCGGATCGCTTGGCGAAGCCTCGACACTCTCACTCGACGAAAAGCTGCAAGTGCTCGACATCGCCGTGCAGGCGTCGCGCGGCCGCGTGCCGGTGCTGCTGACGATCGCGGAAAACAGTACGCTCGACGCGTGCCGCCAGGCCGAAGCCGGCAGTCGCCACGGCGCTGCCGGCTATATGGTGCTGCCGGGCTTGCGCTACCTGTCGGACCGGCGCGAAACGCTCCACCATTTTCGCAGCGTCGCTGACGCGAGCGCGTTGCCGCTGATGATCTACAACAATCCGTTGGCGTACGGCGTCGACATGACGCCCGAGATGTTCGCCGAGATCGCGGACGAGCCGAAGATCGTGGCGATCAAGGAATCGTGCGGCGACGTGCGGCGCGTGACCGATCTGATCAACGCGGTCGGCGATCGCTTCGCGATTCTGTGCGGTGTCGACAATCTTGCGATGGAAGCCATGCTGATGGGTGCGCATGGCTGGGTGGCCGGTCTCGTCTGCGCATTCCCGCATGAGACCGTGGCGATCTACAAATTGCTGAAAGCGGGACGACTGGAAGAAGCGCGGGCGATTTATCGCTGGTTCGCGCCGTTGCTCGCGCTCGACGTCTCGTCGAAGCTGGTTCAGAACATCAAGCTCGCCGAAACGATGGTGGGACTCGGCACGGAGCCGGTGCGCCCGCCGCGGCTGCCGCTGGTGGGCGAGGAGCGCGCGGCGGTGGAGGCGTTGATCCGCAGGTCGCTCGAAACGCGGCCACAATTGCCCCGCGTTTGAACCTGCGCCGGGTGCGACGGCGCATCAGGCCGCCTGCGGCTCGGTGTGCATGGAATCGTGGCGCAGATGCAGCAGCCTGTAGCCGCTCTTGTACACCGGCTGCAGACGAAATTCGTTTTGCGGCTCGATCTCGAGCAAGAGACGCAGCCGCGACACATGGCTGTCGATGGTGCGGGTGAACTCGCGAAATTCGCGGCCCCACACCATCGCGAAGATGTGATCGCGCGACATCACGCGGCCGATGTTCGAGAAGAACAGCGATGCCAGCCGGTACTGCGTGCCCGACAATGCGACCGGCTGGCCGCGCAGCATGACGATCTGGCGATGCATGTCGAAGCGGTACGGGCCCACGTCGAAGCTCACGCTGCCGAAGCGCTCAGGATAGGCACGCCGCAGCAGCGCGCAGACGCGTTCGCGGAACTCCGCCGGGCGAAGCGGCAATGCAACGTAGTCGTCGGCGCCGTTGACGAACGCGCGCACCATGCTCTCCTCCGACGTCTCGCGCGACACGAAAATCACCGGCATGCGGTCGCCGCCGACCGCGCGTGCCGTCCGCAGCACCTCGGTGCCCGACAGGCGGGTGCCGTGCCAGTCCAGCACCAGCAGGTCGACCGTGGAACGCGCCAGCGTTTTCGACATGGTCAGGCCGTCGTCGTAGCTCGCGCAGGTATGGCCGGCAGCCGTCAGGACTTTTTCGATCGACTGGCGCACGACGGGATCGCGTTGGAGTATGGCAATACGCATGGGATAGCTCTTTACAATGGCGTGGACGCGATTCTCGAAGGCCCACCGGCCCTATCCCATAGGATCAATCCTAATTTGGCGACGGCTCAGACAAATCCGTTCGACGAACGGCAACGGACTACAACAACTTACGCGTGGCCCACGCGCCCCTGTGCGACGTCGCAGGACGCCCGGCATCGGCGCAACTTTCCCAATCTAATTAAGCACTTCCCGAAACGTCCGGCGCCGATCCTGTAAAATCGCGGGCTGGCTTCTTTCGTCACCGCGCCGCCCTACCCGGGACGGCGCGCCGGTGTCCCGCGCTCTACCCAGCCGTTCCCACACTTCTCGCCGACGACCGCCGTTTTTCCACGCCACACGTGGTTTTTCCATTCAATACAACGACATAGCAATGCAAGCAACAAATCTGGGTGGAGCGCAGGCTGTCACCCCACGCCCGCTTGGGCGCAGCGACTACAAAACGCTCGGCCTCGCGGCCTTGGGCGGCGCGCTCGAGTTCTACGACTTCATCATCTTCGTGTTTTTCGCGCCGGCAATCGGTCAGCTGTTTTTCCCGGCTGCCATGCCGGACTGGCTGCGCCAGGTGCAGACTTTCGGCATCTTCGCCGCGGGTTACCTGGCGCGGCCGCTCGGCGGCATCATCATGGCGCACTTCGGCGACCTGTTCGGCCGCAAGCGCATGTTCACGCTCTCGGTGCTGCTCATGTCCGTGCCGACGCTGATGATGGGCCTGTTGCCCACCTACGCGAGCATCGGCGTGATGGCCCCGGTTCTGCTCCTGCTGTTTCGCGTGATGCAAGGCGCGGCGGTCGGCGGCGAGGTGCCCGGCGCATGGGTATTCGTCTCCGAGCACGTGCCCGAGCGGCACGTCGGCTACGCGTGCGGCACACTGACGGCCGGCCTCACGGCGGGCATTCTGCTGGGCTCGCTGATCGCATCGGCGGTGAATCGCAATTTCGCGCCCGCCGAGATCACCGATTACGCGTGGCGTCTGCCGTTCCTGATCGGCGGCGTGTTCGGCATGTTCTCGGTTTATCTGCGCCGCTGGCTGCATGAAACGCCGGTGTTCGCCGAGCTCAAGCAGCGCAAGGCGATTGCCGCCGAAGTGCCGCTCAAGGCCGTGCTGCGCGATCACGGCCGCGCGGTGATCGTGTCGATGCTGCTCACGTGGATGCTGTCCGCCGCGATCGTCGTCGTGATTCTGATGACGCCGACGCTGCTGCAAAAGCAGTTCCATGTTGCGCCCGCCACCGCGCTGCTCGCCAACTGCGTGGCGACGTTGTGTCTGACTATCGGCTGCGTGATGGCCGGTTCGATCGCGGGCCGCGTGGGCGCGGGGCGCACGATCTTCGTCGGCGGACTGCTGCTGGCGGTGACCTACTACGCGATGTTCCAGCAACTGGCCGTCGACACTTCCGCGCTCGTGCCGCTGTACGGCGCGGCGGGCCTTTTCGTCGGCGTGATCGGCGCGATTCCGTTCGTGATGGTGAAAGCGTTCCCGCCAGTCGTGCGCTTTTCGGGCATCTCGTTTTCGTACAACGTCGCGTATGCGGTGTTCGGCGGACTTACGCCGATTGCCGTCTCGCTGATGATGAAATCCAATCCGATGGCAGCGCCGCTGTACGTCGGCGGGTTATGCGTGCTCGGCGCGCTGACCACGTTGTTCATTAAAGACGCGCCGAAGACCCGGTAATACCGCGTTTGATGTGACGATGCGAACGGCGCGCCTGAAGGCGTGCCGTTTTCGCTTTGGGGCATACTGGCCGCTGCCGCTCGCCTGTCGTCTCACATCGACACTTCACACCGCGCCGAAACATCGCCTGCCCGATCGGCCTACGATGTTCAGCATGAACTCCTCGAAAACATCCGTTTCGCCCGCCCTCGGCCGCGTGCTCGCGACTGTCAGCGTGGGCTTCGTCGTCACGCAGCTCGACGTGACCATCGTCAACATCGCGTTACCGGAGATCGGCGCGAATCTGCACGCGAACGTCGCGGGTCTGCAGTGGGTCGTCGACGCGTACACGCTCGCTTTTGCCGTGCTGATGCTGTCGGCCGGCGCGCTCGGCGACCGCTTCGGCGCACGCCGGGTGTATGCGGCGGGGATCGTGCTGTTCGCGCTGGCCTCGCTCGCGTGCGGCCTCGCGCTCGACGCGCCCATGCTCGTCGCGGCACGCGCGCTGCAAGGCGTCGGCGCCGCTGCGATGCTGCCGAATTCGCTAGCGCTGCTCAACCAGTCGTATGGTCACGATCCGAAACTTCGCGCCCGCGCGGTCGGTCTGTGGACGGCGTCGGGCGCGATTTCCATCGCGGCGGGCCCGGTGGCGGGCGGCCTTCTGATCGCGGCCTTCGGCTGGCGCAGCATTTTTCTCGTCAACCTGCCGATTTGCGCAGCCGGTTTTCTCGCGACGCTGCTGTGCGTGCCGCGCCCGCAAGCCCACCGCCCTGCGTCGCCCGACGCCGCGCAAAACGACGCTAGTGCGCGCGGCATCGATCTGGCCGGCCAGTCGCTCGCGGTCGTCGCATTGACCGCCTTCGTGGCCGCGGTGATCGAGTGGCGGCCGCTCGGGCTGAGTCATCCGCTCGTCACCGGCGGCTTCGTGCTGGCCGTGCTCGCGGGGGCCGCGTTCGTCGCGGTCGAAGCGCGGGCGCGTGCGCCGATGCTGCCGCTCTCGCTGTTTGGCAAGCGCAGCTTCAGCGCGGCCGTGCTGTTCGGCATCTGCGTGAACATGACCTATTACGGAATGGTGTTCGTGCTGAGCCTGTACCTGCAGCGGGCGCGCGGCTACACACCGTTGCAGGCCGGCCTCGCGTTTCTGCCGTTGACCGGCGGGTTCCTCGTTTCGAACGTGGCGAGCGGCTGGGTGGTCGGACGCTTCGGCGTGCGCGTGCCGATGATCGCGGGCGCGGTCACCGCCGGGCTAGGCTACGGCCTGCTGCATTTCGTCGATGCCGACACGCCGCTGATCGGCTTGCTTCTGCCGTTCCTGATGATCCCGTCCGGCATGGGGCTCGCCGTGCCGGCCATGACGACGGCGGTGCTGGCATCGGCGGAGGCGCGGCGCGCCGGCACGGCCTCCGCGGTGTTGAATACGGCGCGTCAGGCAGGCGGCGCGGTGGGCGTGGCGGCATTCGGCGCGCTGGCCAGTGGTTCGGCTGCAGCGCAGATCGTCGCGGGCATGCAGGCGGCGACCGCGATCTCGGTTGGTCTGCTGGTGTTCGGCGGGGTGATGAGTTGCCTTGTGCATCCGCAGCCGCATTCGTCTACGCCGGCGCGGCGTGAGACGGATTCGGTGGGAGTTGGCCGTTCGCGCTGAGGTGGGGTGAGGCGGCGTGAGTCGCGGTGAGGCGGCGTGAGTCGCGCTGAGGTGGCGTGCGTCGCGCTGAGACGGCGTGAGTCGCGCTGAGACGGCGTGAGTCGCGGTGAGGTGGCGTGAGTCGCGCTGAGGCGGCGTGAGTCGCGCTGAGGCGGCGTGAGTCGCGCTGAGGCGGCGTGAGTCGCGCTGAGACGGCGTGAGTCGCGGTGAGGTGGCGTGAGCCGCGCTGAGACGGCGCGAGCCGCGTCGAGGTAGTGTGAGGTGGCGGTGAGGGAGTTGCGGTGGCGGAATAGTCCGTTGCGGAGCGCAAGATCCGCAAAAAACAACCCCTGCGGCTCGCAGCCTCAAGGGTTGTCAGCGGTTGATCGAACGGCGCGTTCCGGCGCCTTGCGCGCTACAGCGCCGCCTCCTGGATCGTGCCGGTATTGATCGCGGCTTCGATCAGCCCTTCGTTCTGGGCCTTGGTGATTGCATCGGCGATCAACTTTTCGGGCTCCTCGATTTCCGCCTTGATCGTGCCGAGGAAGCCCGAAGCATCCAGAACCACGAGCGTTTTCGCGGAATCCGCAAGGCTGATTATCACGCGATGCGGCGTGGGCCCTTCGCCAAGACTGGCGCACAACTGCAGTACGTTGCCGCCGATGGATTGCTCGAAACTTTGAATCATATGTTGCTCCCTTGATTGCAGCCGAATACGACAACACGGCAGAACCGGCGGGCTCGCCGACCGGGCCGCGCCTACAGGCTTAGCCCGCCGCGCGGAGCGCGAGCGCCGTCAATACTGATGCGCCCCGCGCCCGTCACGAACAGCAGCAGAAAGCCACCGGCTATGCCGATGTTCTTCCAGAAATGAATCACCATGTCGCGCTGCAACGCGGCGTCGGTCACGTTCCAGAAATCGTGGCCCAGCACCGCCGTCGCCACCGTGTACACCGCCATGATGAGGCCGAGCGGCCGCGTCTTGAAGCCGACCACCAGCAACAGGCCGCCCAATGCCTCGACCACGACGGCGATTGGCGCGGCGATCTGCACGAACGGCACGCCCTTCGAATGCAGATAGCCGACAAAACCCGCATAGCCCAGCAGTTTCATCACGCCGCCCCACAGGAACAGAACGGCGAGCGCAATACGCGCGATGAGAATAACGCCGGAATCGACGGGACGCGTCATGAGGTGCTCCTGTAGATGAATAAGCAGCAGACCTGCCTGCAGCGCCGCAGTTCCCGGGCCTGCCTCCGAGCATATGTGGATTGCCCGCGCTTTCCAAGGCGGGCAAGCGCCGGGACCCCCGCGAAAGACGCTCGCTGACGCAATGCGGGGCCCTCGGACTACGAACGCGGCGCGTCCGGCGCGAGCAGCACGCCCTTCGTGAACACGAAGCAGCCGTAACCGCGCTCCTCGCCCGTCGCAATCACGCAATAGGCGTTGCGCGCGCGCTCGTAAAACGCGAAGCGCTCGATGGAGGCAAACGGCACCTCGCGGCCTTCAGCTGAATTCACCTCGATCTGAGCCTCGCGCTGCACGGCCGGCAGGGTATGCGGCTCGCCGACCACTTCCATGCGCGACGCGGGTTGTTCGATGAACGTATCAAGCGGCATGACCGAGAGCACCGCACGGACCGCACGCGGCGCGCTCGCGCCGTCCATACGAAGCAGCTTGCCGAGCACCGTGGAATGCGCGACGGAGTCGGCGGGAAAGTTCGCGTCGCAAATCACGAGTTCGTCGCCATGGCCCATTGAGCGGAGTGCATGCAGGATGTCGGCGTTGAGCAACGGATCAAGATTTTTTAGCACTGTGTCTCCATGCAAGTTTGCTTGCGGTTGTTGGAATGGTTTGCGTTGAGCGCAATACGGCAAACGATTGTAGCAAGCAACACCGCGGGCTTCGGCGAGATTCAACGCGCCGCGCAAGATCCGCCGTGCCCGCGTCCTTGCACCGTCACCGCATTGCCGGGCCAGCGCCACCGCAACCAGCCGAGCAACGCGAGCAGCATGAGCCCAGCGCCGCCCAGCACGGGTTCGCGCCAGGCCAGCAACGCGGTGAAAGTGAACGCGCGCGTGCCGGCGAGGAGGGCGAAGCCGACGATTGCGCCGCAGAACGCGTTGAAGGTGTCTGCGAAACGCTCGAATTCGCGCACTGGCGAACGAGCCGTGACGCTAACGGGTTCGGGCATGACGGACTCCCTTGGAGATGGATGTTGGGCAGTGGCAGTGGCAGTGGCAGTGGCAGTGGCGATGGCGATGGCGATGGCGGTGCCGGTGCCGGTGCCGGTGCTGGTGCTGGTGCTGGTGCTGGTGCTGGTGCTGGTGCTGGTGCCGGTGCCGGTGCTGGTGCCGGTGCCGGTGCCGGTGCCGGTGCCGGTGCTGCTGCTGGTGCTGGTGCCGGTGCCGGTGCCGATGGCGGTCAGGCCGGAGCGCCTGCCGGCACCTGATCGAGGAATCCAGTCATGCTCTGCAAACGACCGCGTGCGTCAACCATGCCGAAGTCGGAGCCCTTGACGATTGCCTCGCCCGCGGGCGTCAGCAACTCCCACGAAAAGCGCAGGCGGTTGCCGAAACCGTCGACGTCGGTCGAGCGCCGGAAAGTGTGGCCCGCAAAGCGCTCCTGCACGGCACGGATCATCGCGTCGATGCCGTCGTGGCCCGAACCCGTCATCAGCGGATCGCGGTAGTCGGCGTCGCTTGCCCACGTCGACGCGATCAGTTCGCGGCGGCGCGCGTCAACGGTTTCGTTCCATGCGTCGAAATAACGGTCGATCAGATCGGTATGCGCGTTCATCTCCTACTCCTTTGAGTTGATTGAGCGCTACGCTCGGCACGCGGGTCGGTGCGGCGGGCTCGGAGTGAAGATTCGCGGTTTGGGCGACGTGAGTCGATTACTTGGGAGGTAATGGATACCCGCGACGCTTTGGCTATCATCGGCGGCATGAACACACTTTCTCTTGCGCAAGGCGCCCCGTCGGCGCCGTCCACGGCGAGCCGCAGCGTCGGCGATCTGCTACGCGAATGGCGCCAGCGGCGGCGAATGAGCCAATTGCTGCTCGCCGCCGAAGCGGATATTTCGACGCGGCATCTCAGCTTCGTCGAATCCGGCCGCGCGACGCCGAGCCGCGAAATGGTTATGCATCTCGCAGAGCGCCTCGACGTGCCGTTGCGGGCGCGCAACGCGCTACTGGTCGCGGCAGGTTATGCGCCGCTCTTTCGCGAGCGTCCGCTGTCCGATCCGCAATTGAGCGCTGCGCGCGAGGCCGTCGAACTCGTATTGAAGGGCCACGAGCCGTATCCCGCACTTGCCATCGACCGTCAGTGGACAATCGTCGCGACCAACAATGCGCTCGCGCCGCTGCTCGCGGGCGCGAGTCCGGAATTGCTGAAGCCGCCGGTGAACGCGTTGCGCCTGAGCCTGCATCCCGACGGCATCGCTTCGTCGATCGTCAACTGGCACGCCTGGCGCGACCATGTGCTCGCGCGACTGCAACGGCAAATCGACGTCAGCGCCGACGACACGCTCAGCGCCTTACGCGACGAACTGGCCGCTTACCCCACTCCGCCCGGCGCCGAAGCACCGGATGCTGGCGACAGTCCGTTCAACCAGATCGCGGTGCCGCTGCGATTGCGGACGCCGCTCGGCGTGCTGTCGTTTTTCAGCACGACGACGGTGTTCGGTACGCCTGTAGACGTGACGCTCTCCGAACTGGCGATTGAGGCGTTCTTTCCGGCTGATGCGCAAACTGGGGCGCTCTTGCGCGATTTCGCCGCAAAGCAGCGCGCGAACGACAGCGCCGATCGGGCATAGACAACAGGGGTCGCCTTGCGGTGTGCCGGCCTGTCGGCGCTGTTGTGTCAGCGCGGGGAGGCGGGGCTCGCATGGGTCGACAGCGTCAGCGCTGGGGCTGAGGGACCAGACCGGCAAGACGCGGCAATCACGCGGCAATCACGCGGCAGTGGCCGCGCACCAGCGGCATGCGAAAGAAGCCGACGCGGCGCCCGTCTGCGCGGTTACGCACTACGTGCTATCTTTTTCGATTCATTCCGGTTATTTGCATGGCGCAAGTGCATGGCATGGGGGCGTTGCCCGAACCCTTGGGCCGGGACTTTTGGCCTACACGCGGCCTGCTTTTTTGGGGCCCGAGCTTTTGGCCTGAGCTTTTGGCCTGAGCTTTTGGCCTGAGCTTTTGGCCTGAGCTTTTGGCCTGAGCTTTTGGCCTGAGCTTTTGGCCTGAGC
>NZ_AWZV01000053.1 GCF_000472545.1 Burkholderia sp. WSM2232
GTTCCCACTTCGCAATGGCGCCTTGAGCGCGAATGTCGAACACTGCAGCGGCCTGCTGGCACGACAGATTCTCCCGCCACATGTGGCTCAGAACGGACATTCTGAACTGCGCATCATAGTGGCTGTACTTCTTGCGCAAACCTTCACGGCCATGTTGCTCATAAACCGCTATCCAGCGGCGTAACACCGTACAGCCTACGCCATGACGCTGCGCGATCGTCCGCACACCACCAGCTCCGGCTTGATATTCCTTAACCAACTTCAGCTTGAACTGCTCACCGTACTTCGCCATGAAAAACACCCCAAAGGTTGGATCGGTGTCCAACTTTTGGGGTGCAGTTCAAAGGCGCCGCTCGCATCCACTTCATGGCTCTTCTCAAAGAGCAATCACTTTGTTACCGCGCCCCGCCGCTCGCGATCAGACTTTCACCCGTCAACCAGCGAGCGTCGTCGGACGCGAGGAAGGCGACCACATCGGCGATATCGTCCGGCTGACCGATACGGCCGAGCGGTGTCGTGCTGAGCGCCCACGCTTCGAGGTCCGAACCAATAATGCCCGCGCTATGCGTGCCTTCGGTCGCGACCATGCCCGGGTTCACCGAGTTCACACGGATCTTGCGCGGCCCGAGTTCCTTCGCGAGCACGCCGGTAATGCCGTCCACCGCGCCCTTCGTTGCCGTGTAGACCGCGCTGCCCGGCGGCGTGATGCGGCTCACCACCGAGCTCACGTTGACGATGCTCGCGCCTTCGCCGAGATGCTTGACCGCTGCCTGCGTGACGAGCAGCAAACCGAGCACGTTCACATTGAAGTGCTTATGGAAGTGCTCTTCGGTGATGTCGTCGATCGGCGCAAATTCATACACGCCCGAATTGTTGACGAGGATATCGAGGCGGCCATACGTTTCCACCGCAGTGTCGATGATGCCTTTCGCATCCGCCGCTTTCGACACGTCGCCCGCCACCGCCACCGCCTTGCCGCCTGCAGCGCTGATAGCAGCGACCACCTCGTCGGCGCCGGCCCGGCTCGACGCATAGTTCACCACCACGGATGCACCTTGCGCAGCCAACGCCTTCGCGATGGCCGCGCCGATACCTTTCGATCCACCCGTTACAACTGCAACTTTACCTGTGAGCTTGCTCATGAGGTGTGTCCTTGAATTGGGTTAGCGCCGGCATGCTGCCGCGCAGATTCGCGGCATTCATGCTGCTTCAGCAGGACGCTGCGGCGCTGGCACTGGTGACACTGTATGCATCGCCGCCGCCCGGATAAAGCGGCTTCAGGCGAATAGATACGTCAAGGGAGCCGAACAATCTGCAAGCCCGATTTGAACCGGTAGGAGCCGGTGGGGAGCCGGTGGGGAGCCGGCCTGGCGGCACCGTGGCCGCATCCTGCGCGCCGCATTCAACGCCTGCGCTCGAGCGCGATGTGCGCGGCAATGCTGAGCAGCACCGCCAACGCACCCAAAGTATCCAATGCGGCAGACAACACGATCGTCTCCTTCGTAGCTCAGGCTACTCATGCATCAGGAACGATTGCCTGGCTCCTCGATTAAAGATCTTTTGCGACGAATCGGCAACTGCGCGTGCGGCCACGAATGACCGGCGTACGGCGAGGACAACGGACCACCGCCCTGCCCGTCAATAGAGCAAACTGCCGACGACAACTCCGCCCGCCGAGGTGGACAATGCCTGATCCCGGCCACCGCACGGAATGCCTATGAAAGCGCAGCGTCCGCGTCGTTCTCCGCAGTTCCTCCGCGATTCGCTCCACGCCGAGTGGCGCGATCACATGCTGCCATATGCCGTGGTCGCCGCCGTGGCCGCGCTCGTCGTCACGCTCATTGTGTGGCTCGTCGACCCGGCCCCGCCGAAAACCATCACGTTGAGCGCGGGCCCCCACGACAGCTCGTTTGCCGTGGCCGCCGACCAGTACAAGAAGATTCTCGCGCAAAACGGCATCACGCTAAACGTGCTCGAATCAGACGGCTCGGTGCAGAACCTGCAGCGGCTGCTTGACCCGAAGCAGCGCGTCGACCTCGCGCTCGTGCAAGGCGGGGTGGCAAGCGGGCGCGACACCTCTTCGCTGATGTCGCTCGGCAGCCTGTTCTATGTGCCTGTCGTGGTGTTTTACCGCGGCACCGGCGTGACCCAGCTCTCCGAGCTCGAAGGCAAACGGATTGCCGTGGGCCGCGAAGGCAGCGGCACACGGCTGCTCGCGCTGCAACTGCTCGATGCGAATGGCATTTTGCCGGGCGGCGAAACGACATTCGTGCCGAGCGACGGCCTGCAGGCGGCCACGCAACTGGTCACAGACGAAGTGGACGCGGCCATCCTGAGCGGCGATTCGGCGACCCGCGCGCTGATGCTGCGCCTGCTGCGGGTGCCCGGCATTTCGGTGATGAATTTCGACGAAGCCGCCGCTTATACGCGGCTCTTCCCTTATCTGGATCAGATCGACCTGCCGCCCGGCGTGCTCGATCTGCGGCACAAGATCCCGCCTGACACGGTGCATCTGATCAGCCCCACGGTGGAGCTCGTTGCGCGCACCGATCTGCATCCGGCTATTTCAGATCTGCTGATCGAGGCGGCGCAGGAAGTGCACGGCAGGCCAGGTCTGTTGCAGCGCGCCGGACAGTTCCCAAGTCCGATCGCACACGAGTATCAGATCAGCCAGGATGCGCAGCGCTACTACCGCACCGGCAAGAGCTTTCTTTACCGGACGCTGCCGTTCTGGCTCGCGAGCATCGGCGACCGCACGCTCGTGCTGCTGTTGCCGGTGGCCGTGCTGCTCTTTCCGGCGATGCGGTTGATCCCCGCGCTGTACCGCTGGCGTGTGCGTTCGCGCATCTATCGCTATTACGGAGCGCTAATTGCCATCGAGCGCGGCGCGCTCGCGCAAACCACCGGCGAAGAGCGCACGCGGCTCTTCGCGGAACTGGATCAGATCGAGGAATCGCTGAATCGGCTGCGCATGCCGCTCGCTTATGCCGACGCGTTCTATGTGTTGCGCGAACACGTCGGCTTCGTGCGCAGCCGGCTTGGCGCAGGCGTGCGCTGAGCGGCCACCGGAAGCGGCCACCGGACGTTTCAGGTGGCCGGCACGACGCAGGCTCAGGCTTGAGGAGTGGCGGGCGCCGACTCCGACAGGTTGGCGGATTGAGCAGCAGGTTTGTCGTCAATGGACGACTGCGCTGCGCCGGTTTGCGGCTCGCCGCCGTCTTCGCCGGGTTGCACGACGGGTTGCGGGACGGGCTGCGCAGGTGGTTGTGAAGCGGCTTGCGTGGCTTGTTCCGATGCGTCTTGCGGAGCGGCTTGCGTGGCTTGTTCCGATGAGTCTGGCGCAGCGCCTTGCGAGACTTCCTGCGCGCCCGCCGCGTTGTGCGCGGGCGTTGCCTTCTGCGCATCCGCCGATGCAGCCGCTGCGGCAGCCTTCGCGCTTTTCGCCGCGCGATGTGCCTGCAGGCGCTGCGCGCCCGCCGCTTCCTGAGCCGTGACCTTGCCGGCCTCGGCCCCGTTCAGATCGACGCGCACAGCGCCTTCCGCGAGAGACTTCCAGTAGCGGCTGCCGCGGCACCAGGTCTTGATCGCGTCGCGCAACTCGGCTTCGGTCAGCGACAGTTCCTTCGCATGCACGACCAGGTCTTCGAAGATGCCGACCTTCAGCGGCAGCTTCGGCGCCGGATTCTTCGGGAACGCGTTCGGGAAGCGCTTTTGCAGACGCCCAATGGACTTGACCACCGGATCGACCGGCCGTGCGTCCGCTGCGGGCGCCGCTGCATGTGCCCCGCGTCGCGGCTGCGACGGCTTGCCGGCGGGCCGCGCGCCAGGCTTTGCGCCGGGGCCCGTGCCCGCACCTGCGCGGGGCGGGGACGACTTCGCAGCCGGCCTGCCGTCGCTTCGGGCGTCGCGCCTTGCCTCCGACCTGCCCTCGGGCCTCGCGCCGGATTTGCCATCGCCCTTGGCGGCGGGCGCAGACTGCGCACGTGCCGCGGCCAGTTGCTTCTTCAGTTCAGCGAGTTGTTCGAAACCCATAGCGCACAACCAATCGAGAAAGACGAGATTGTAGCAGCGCACGGTAAGACATTCGTGACGGCATTGCAACGCCGTGCGGGCCGCGCGAGCGCCTGGCGCGGCGGTGGGACACCACGCGCGGCGTTTGCGCGCAGCGGCGCTATGTTGGGCGCTGCTTGTAGAGCACTACCTGCCGGGCGCCACTTGTCGGGCGCTGCGTGTCGCCCGCTTTATGTCGCCCGCTTTATGTCGCCCGCTTTATGTTGGGCGCTTTATGTCGGCCGCTGCATGTTGGGCGGTACCTGTCAGGCGCCACATGTCGGGCGCTGCGTGTTGGGCGCTTCATGTCGGGCGCTGCGTGTGAGACGCCACACGTCGAGCGCTGCGTGCGCGGCGCTGCGTCTCGATCGCGCAGATAGTCGTGACCGCGCTCAAGGTCACTTGCCACTTTTTGATCACGACAGAAGACAAGCAGCTCAGCGCGCCACCACATGCCGCGCCCACTCAAGCCAGCCGAGATTCAGCGCGGCGTTCACCGCGACGCCGAGCGCCGACGCAATCGCCGCGATCATCGTCCAGAAAGCGGAGCGGCGCGCGGCGCTCGCCGACGTATGCGCGGCGTCCGCCGCCTCGCGTGACGCGCTTGCGGCCGCCTGCGCGCCATGCGACGAAGACTCCATCTGCGCGAGCGACTTCAGCGCGAAGCCGCGCTCTTCGCTGGCTCGCGCCTCTTCTTTCTCGAACAGATAGCGATGACAGAACGGCGTCAGCGGCGCATCGGGACGGTGGGCGGCAAAATACCTCGCATAGGCTTCGCCACCGTTGGCGTCGATTTCCTGATAGGCCGATTGCTTGTCCACACGTGCCTCGCCTGCGCGCCGGGCGGCGCGACAAAGCCGCGGCCGCTTCGCCTGTGCTAGATAGGTTTGATGTCCGCTGCCTGTTTTCCCTTCGGTCCCTGCTTCACTTCGAAGCTCACTTTCTGATTTTCCTGCAGCGATTTGAAACCCTCGGCGCGGATTTCCGAGAAATGAGCAAACAGGTCTTCACCTCCGTCGTCGGGTGTGATGAAGCCGAAGCCCTTCGCGTCGTTGAACCACTTCACTGTACCGGTAGGCATGTCGATTCCTCATGTGCATCGGGTTGACTGGGACTGCCGCTCGACTGTACGCCTCTTCAGGCGACGGCGCTTCGGCCGGCCCGCCATGCGCTAATCCTTGTCGTCGTCGTGCAGGGCGGCGCGGCAGCCCCGACTACACGCGTCGCAAGATGCGTGCCGCGCCGTCGCCAACGGCGCGCCCGCCGGTGCGTTTGGGCGCAATCAGATAAGATGTTTCATTATCGGCAGTCCATTCTCGGCCACGCGCGCCCCGCCTCATATCGAGGCGCCGCGCAGGCTGTCGTTTTCCCATTTACAGGAACAAGCATGGCAATTTCGAGCTATACCGATACCCGACTTCTCATCAACGGCGAGTGGTGCGATGCCGCAAGCGGCAAGACCATCGACGTTCTCAACCCAGCTACCGGCCAGGTGATCGGCACGGTGGCCCATGCCGGCATTGCCGACCTGGACCGCGCCCTCGAGGCAGCGCAGCGCGGCTTCGAAGCGTGGCGCAAGGTGCCGGCGCACGAGCGCGCCGCGGTCATGCGCAAGGCAGCCGCGCTGGTGCGCGAGCGCGCCTCCGACATCGGCCGCCTGATGACGCAGGAACAGGGCAAGCCGTTTGCCGAAGCGAAGATCGAAGTGCTGGCCGCGGCCGACATCATCGAATGGTTCGCCGACGAAGGCCGCCGCCTCTATGGGCGCGTGGTGCCGTCGCGCAATCTGGCGGCGCAGCAGCTCGTGCTGAAGGAGCCGATCGGCCCGGTCGCCGCCTTCACGCCGTGGAACTTCCCCGTCAACCAGATCGTGCGCAAGCTGAGCGCGGCGCTCGCGAGCGGCTGCTCGTTCCTCGTCAAGGCGCCTGAGGAAACCCCGGCGTCGCCGGCGGGCCTGCTGCAGGCTTTCGTCGAAGCGGGTGTACCGGCGGGCACCGTCGGCCTTGTGTTCGGCGATCCGGCGGAAATTTCGGGGTACCTGATTCCGCATCCGGTCATCCGCAAGGTCACGTTTACCGGCTCCACGCCGGTCGGCAAGCAACTCGCCGCGCTGGCCGGCGCGCACATGAAGCGCGCCACGATGGAACTGGGCGGCCACGCGCCCGTGATCGTCGCTGAAGACGCCGACGTCGCGCTCGCCGTCAAGGCAGCGGGCGGCGCGAAGTTCCGCAACGCGGGCCAGGTGTGCATTTCGCCGACGCGCTTTCTCGTGCACAACAGCATCCGCGAAGAGTTCGCCGCTGCGCTCGTCAAGCACGCCGAGAGCCTGAAGCTCGGCGACGGTCTCGCCGAAGGCACGACGCTTGGCCCCCTCGCGAACGCGCGCCGTCTGACGGCCATGAGCAAGGTGCTCGACGACGCGCGCAAGACCGGCGCAAAGGTCGAGACGGGCGGCGAGCGTGTCGGCTCCGAAGGCAACTTCTTCGCGCCGACGGTGCTGACCAATGTGTCGCTCGAAGCCGACGTGTTCAACAACGAGCCGTTCGGCCCGATCGCCGCGATCCGCGGTTTCGACAAGCTGGAGGAAGCGATTGCGGAGGCCAACCGCCTGCCGTTCGGGCTTGCCGGCTACGCGTTCACGAAGTCGTTCAGCAACGTGCATCTGCTGTCGCAGCAGCTCGAAGTCGGCATGCTGTGGATCAACCAGCCCGCCACGCCGACGCCCGAAATGCCGTTCGGCGGCGTGAAGGATTCGGGCTACGGTTCGGAAGGCGGACCGGAAGCAATGGAAGCGTATCTGGTCACGAAGGCCGTGACGGTGATGTCGTCCTGATGGCATGCAGTCACGCTCAGGCAGGCGCCAGAGCGTGACTCGCCTTGCAGGTCGAGGTCCGCGAGTTCTGGCTCGCGGCCTTTTTTATTTTTCTCTATTCAATTGCGAGCCGCGTTGACCGGCGGCCCGGTCGCCTGATCGACTGCCCGTTGCGTCGAACCAGGTCTCGCCTCAGCCCACCCGCAATTGCTCAGTAGCCCTCAGCAGCAACCTCACACATGCGCATCGCTCTCCTTCAGCGGCACTGCTGCGGGCGTCGCCAGGCCTTCGCGCAGCGGGCCGCTCGCCTGAAACCGGCGCACCCATAGCGCGGTCAGCATCGGCACCAGAATCGCAGTCACGAGACAAGCGGTCGCAACCATCGCAGTGGCGGCGGGCACCAGCGGCTTGAAGCTCGGAATCATCTCGCCGATGATCGCGGGGTTGGCCACGGCCGCGCCCGCCGTCGACGAAGCGGCAAGGCCTGCCGCCCCATTGCCGCCCGCAATCCAGCGGTCGGCGAGAATCAGCGGAATGCCGGTCACGACAATGACCGCGAGGCCGAGCACCACGCCCGCCATGCCGCTCTTCGCGATCACGCCGAGGTCGATGCCGTTGCCGAGCGCAAAGCCGAAAAACGGAATCAGCGGATGCACGCAGCGGCCGAAGAACTCGCGCAGTTCGCTGTCGAGATTGCCGAGCGCGAAACCGACGAGAAACGGCAGCACCGCGCCGACAAAAAGCCGCGGCTCGAAGAACGCAACGCCCGCCGCGCCCAGAATGATCATGCTGACCAGAGGCCCGGACTCGACCGACATCAGCACGAATGCGCCGGCCTCCTCTTTGGTGCCGTACTGCTGCATCACGGCCGCGTACAGACCGCCGTTGGTCATGTCCATCGACGTGGTGATCGCGAGCACCGAAAGCCCGGCGAACAGCCCCGCCTTGACACCGTCCACAGGAATGAAATGCGATGCCACCAGGGTGGCGATCCACGCGACCAACGTCTTCGTGACAAGGAGCGTGCCGGACTTGCGCAGCACCGTGCCGGTTGCCCGCAGGTCGATTGTCGCGCCCATGCAGAAGAACCAGACCGCGAGAATCGGCACGGTCCCGGCGATCAGTCCATTGGTGAACGAGCCGAAATACTTGCCCGCGCCGGGCGCGAACGTGTGAACGCAGGCGCCAAGCAGCAGCGGCACGAGCATCAGGCCGCCAGGAATGCGGTCGAGGGCCTTCTTGAGCTTCATTGTCTCCTCCGTGGATGGGGCGTCCGGTCATCCGTTACGCCGTCTTGCGTCAGCGCCGGTCTCGCGCCGGCTGCTCCCTTTCGGCGCAATATAGCATCGTGATAGGAACGGCGTTCCGGATTTTTTCGTCTTCGCGCTCATCGTTTACCCGACCACTCAAGCCACCCGCCACGCTGTCGGAACATCTTCGCAATTTTTTCTGGACCACTGTTCCGAAAATGCAAATAACGCGCTACAGTCGAACCCAGAGGTTCGCCGCCGCGAATCCGCGGCCCAGCGCCATCGACCGGAGACAACACCATGGAAACAACCCTGCAAGTGAGGCAGGCCATCAACAACGAATATGCGAAGACGCTCGACACCGCCGGATTGCGCAGGGAGTTTCTCGTCGACCAGGTGTTCGAGCGCGACACGCTGCGCCTCACTTACAGCCACATCGACCGGATTATCGTAGGCGGCGTGTGGCCGGCCACGCGCGCGGTCGAAGTGCCCGGCTCGCTCGGCAAGTCGATCGGCGTGAACTTTCTGCTGGAGCGGCGCGAACTGGGCGCGATCAACATTGGCGGCAACGGCTGGGTCGACGTGGACGGCACGCGCTACGCGGTGCGCAGCGAGGAAGCGATCTACATTGGCCGCGGCACGCAAGCGGTGGCGTTCGGCAGCGAGGACGCCGCGAGGCCGGCAAAGTTCTACCTGAACTGCGCGCCCGCGCACGACTCGCACCCGACCCGCACCATCTCGCTTGCCGAGGCATCGCCGCAAACGCTCGGCGATCCGGCTACGAGCAACCGCCGCACCATCTACAAGTTCATCGTGCCCGAGGTGCTGCCCACCTGCCAGTTGTCGATGGGCATGACCAAGCTGGAACCGGGCAGCCTCTGGAACACAATGCCCTGCCATACGCACGAGCGGCGCATGGAGGTGTATTTCTATTTCAATGTCGCCGACGACGCCGCCGTCTTTCACATGATGGGCGAGCCGCACGAGACGCGGCACATCGTCGTGCATAACGAACAGGCCGTGATCTCGCCGAGCTGGTCGATTCATTCGGGTGTCGGCACGCGGGCTTACACGTTCATCTGGGGCATGGTGGGCGAAAACCAGGTGTTCAGCGACATGGACCATATCGCGGTGCGCGATCTGCGCTGAACGCCTGAACGGCAGGCAATGAGCGTTGACTTGCTGATTTGCACAAAGGGTTGAGTCGGCCAGCATTGGACGCTGCGCTACCAACCGTGCGCCACCGGCCCTCCGCCTGCAAAAACACACGACATGGATTTCGACATTGTGAACATCTCCGCCAGGAACCGCCTTGCGCCCCATCCCTTCGATCTCAGCGGCAAGGTCGCCATCGTCACGGGCAGCAATACGGGCCTTGGCGCCGCCATGGCCCTCGCGCTGGCGGAGGCAGGCTGCGACATCGTCGGAGTGTCGCGTGCCGATGCCGGCGAAACGCCCGCGCGCATCGCTGCCACCGGGCGCAGATTCGCGGACGTGCGCGCCGACCTTGCGTCGATCGCACCGGTGGACGACATCGTGCGCGCTGCGGTCGAAGCCTTTGGACGCGTCGACGTACTGGTGAACAACGCGGGCATCATCCGCCGCGAAGACGCGCTTGAATTCAGCGAGAGCGACTGGGACGCCGTCATGGACCTCAATCTGAAGGGCCTGTTCTTTCTCGCGCAGGCGGCCGCGAAGCAATTCGTGCGGCAGGAAAGCGGCGGCAAGATCATCAACATTGCGTCGATGCTGTCGTTCCAGGGCGGCATTCGCGTCGCCTCGTACACCGCGTCGAAAAGCGGCGTGCTCGGCCTCACGCGCCTGCTAGCCAACGAATGGGCCGCGCAGCGCATCAACGTGAACGCCATCGCGCCGGGCTATATGGCCACGGCGAACACGGCGGCGTTGCGCGAAGACGCGCAGCGCAACGACGAAATTCTCAGCCGCATTCCCGCCGGCCGCTGGGGCGCGCCGGACGATCTCGCGGGGCCGGTGGTTTTTCTCGCCTCCTCCGCGTCGGACTACGTGCACGGGCATACACTGGCGGTAGACGGCGGCTGGCTCGCGCGCTGACTCGGCAGAACACGCGAGACGCGGTATGCTCGCCGCGTCCGCCAGGAAGCGGCAAAGAAGCGGCAGAAAAACGGCAGAGATCAGCGATTGACCAGGAAATCACGGAAATGGCAGCAACTGGCAGACAGCAGCGCAAGGACGACTCCGCGGCCCTTGCGCACGACGCGGACAGCGTCGAATGCGGCAGCGAGAAAGCCGAATCGGCTTCGTCGATTGGCCGCGTGTTCGCGATTCTCGGCGCAATCGGCGACAGAGGGCAGATCGGCATCAGCGAACTGTCGCAACGGCTCGCCATGTCGAAAACCACTGTGCATCGGGTCGTGCAGACGCTCAAGGCACTCGGCTTCGTGACGCAGGAAGTGGAGACCGAGCGCTACCGTCTGACCATTCGTCTGTTCGAACTCGGCGCGAAGGCGCTGGAAAGCGTGGATCTCGTGCGCGAGGCCGATGTGGAAATGCGCCGCATCGGCCAGTTGACGCGGGAGGCGGTGCACCTGGGCGCGTTCGACGAAGACGCAATCATCTACATTCACAAGATCGACGCCGACTACGGGCTGCGCATGCAGTCGCGCATCGGCCGGCGCAATCCGCTTCACAGCACGGCGATTGGCAAGGTGCTGCTCGCATGGATGGACCCGGCGGATGCACGGGAGGTGCTGTCTCACGTCGAATTCCGCAAGTCGACGCAAAAAACGCTCTCATCTGCCGAGGCGGTGCTCAGCATCCTGCCGCGTGTTCGCGAGCAAGGCTACGGCGAGGACAACGAGGAGCAGGAAGAAGGCTTGCAGTGCATCGCGGTGCCGGTGTTCGACCGCTTTGGCCGCGTGATCGCCGGCCTGTCGATTTCGTTTCCGACCATGCGCTGCGGTGCCGACACGAAGTCGCACTACGTGGCACTGCTGCGCGAATCGGGCCATGCGATCTCGACCCGGCTCGGCTACCGCGAGGCCGCCGCGCCGCGGCAAGCGGCGGCGCAGCCAGGTTGAGCCAGGTCACCGGAAGCGGCGCGCCAGCCCCTCACATCAAGCTGCCCGGCAGTCGTTCCGACTGCTCAGGCAGTCACGGCAGCATGCGCTGCAACACGTCGTCCTTCAGCACGAAGCGATGGAACAGCGCCCCCGCTACGTGCAGCCCGATCAGCGCCAGCAGCACCCACGCAAGGTAGCCATGGATGTCGCCCATCTCGTGGCCGACACTCGAGCCCACCGGCGAAATGGACGGATAAGGCAACACGCCGAAGAGCTTCACCGTCCAGCCGCGCGACGACGCATTCGCCCACCCGAGCACGGGCACGACGACGAGCGCCAGATACAGCAGTCCGTGCGTGATGTGCGACACAGTTCGAAACAACGGCGACAGCGATGCTGGCGCCGGGCGATGCGTTGCGCGCCAGAGGATTCGCAGCACGACCGCCGCGATCAGCGCTGCTCCAACCCCGAGATGCCAGGCGATCAGCCCTTGCGGCAGCGTGCCCTTGTGAATGTCCGGCATGGTCCAGCCGATCAAAAACTGCGCGGCGATCAGAAGGACTATCAGCCAGTGAAGAAGCCTGGCGACACCGTCATAGCCCGTCGAATAACGGCGGGCATTCGTCTTCATCGATTGCATGTTCATGGGACGTTCCGTCTCTTTCGTAGTGTGGGGAAAGCGCGTATCGCACCGGAGTACGAGCCGGCATGGTACCCGGCAAATCTTAATAGAAGCTGACCTCGGCCCGGACCGTTAGCCGCGTGAGCCGGAATGTCGCAAGATACTGGCGCAAACCGCCAGTCTGCAACCGAATGTATCCGTGTGGCATAGCAGACGCATCCCGCGCGGCCGGCGGTTGTCTGGCGCGCGCAACGTGGCACCTTCGGGCAGCGCCGGTCCGCACAAGGCGCGCGAAAGCGCGCTTTTTATAACGCGCTCAACAGCTTGTCCGGCCCATTGGCCGCATGGCGGCTTTCCACGCCCTTCTCCCGCGACCCTGGCTGCGCGGGCTTCCCGACAGCACGCCGCGCGATGCGCTCGACACGTCCTGTTACACACGAACACACCGGTAATGCGGCCTCTCAGTAGAGTTCGGGTCAACAGGAAAGAGGAGCAATGTCATGAAACGAATTCTCGCATGGGTCATTCTCGCGGCAACACTGGGTATCGGATTGAGCGCCTGCATCGTGGTACCCGCAGGCGGCTATCACGACCATTACCGTTACCACGACCGTTACTGATGAGGCTGCGGCCTCACCGTCCCTACCGGATCAACTGAACGCGGGAATCAACAAAATGAACTCATCACGAAACCGCTTGCTGTCTATTGCTGTGCTCGCCGGTCTTGGCATCGGCGCTTCGTCGGCCGCGCTGGCTCACGTGGATGTCGGCGTGAATATCGGTGTACCGGGCGTCGTCTATGCACCCGAGCCGGTCTATGCACCGCCGCCTCCACCGGTGTATGCACCGCCGCCTCCGGTGGTGGTCGTGAGCCCCGGCTGGTACGGCGATCGTTACTACGACGGTCGCCGCTACTGGGAGCGTCGCGAGTGGGAAGAGCGTCATCGCGAACGCGAGTGGCACGACGCGCGCGGTCCGCATGGAGACTGGCGCGGCCGCGGCGAGTGGCACGGTCATGGTGGCTATCATTGACGGTGACGCGATCGGCGCCTCAAGCGCCGCGCCGACGGATTGACGATCGTGCCGCGCCGTTGGCGGCAATGCGTCGGCACCTTGCAGGAGCGATATAGTGGTACGCACTGACCCACGACGAGTCACCGCGCAGATCGACGGCATTCTGGTCTGCGCGGAATACAGCGAACAAACAGGCCAATTGTGTCTGCGCCACGACGGCGCGCTCGTTCGCGAATGGTTTCCACCGCATTCGTGGATCGCGATAGCGTCCGTGGCGGGCGCGCGGCATTGGGGCACGCGCCCAACCGACGACGACCTGCGCGCGCTCCTCCACAACGAGATGACCTTGCTGCGCTCGCCGCAAGCAGATCTAATCAAGAAATAACACAGCGCGCGGCGCAGGATGCGTCGCGCGCTGTGTCGTGTGCGCTTCAACGTTCGGGCGTCGAAGCGCGCGCATCGAGAGCGTTTGGGTTACCGGTCAGCGTGCGTTGTACACCGGCGGCGAGTACGAGCTGAACGAAGTGTCGCCGCCACGGCCCGCCTGCCACGTGCCGTGGCCGCCTGAACCGTAGCCGCTATCCGCGGCTCGCACGGACTCCTGCTGACCGGCTGCACTGCGAATAGCGTCGTTGCCCTGCTCCGCCGTTTGCCCTGAAGTCTGAGCCATCGAAACAAGCGGTGCGCCCAACACGAGGGCAACAGCAACTGCGCGAATAAGCGATTTCATTTGACCACCTCCGGTTCTGTCTTTTATCTGTGCCGCGAGCGGAATTCGTTCGCAGCGTTGAAGGCAGTGTAGGTGCGTCGGAGTAGACGATAAATCCGCTAAACCTGAATTCAGTGTTGCTGTTGCACCGACAATGGCAGCGGTCCCCGTTCGCGCTCAGTCCTGAGGCACGGCCACGCCGACGTAGTTCTCCGCCATCACCCTCGCCGCCGAACGCGACGTGGTCACGTATTCCAGTTCAGCCACCTGAAGCTGCTGCTCGAACGGCGACGCGCCTTCGACGCGATGCATCATGCTCGTCATCCAGTACGAGAAATGCTCCGCGCGCCAGATACGCTTGAGCGCCGTTTCACTGTAACGCTCGAGCAGGTCGGTGCGATTTTCGACGTAGAAGGCGTTCAAAGCCTTCGTGAGCAGGCGCACATCGGCGACAGCGAGGTTCATGCCTTTGGCGCCCGTCGGCGGCACGATGTGCGCGGCGTCGCCCGCGAGAAAGAGACGCCCGTGCTGCATTGTCGCGGAGACGAAGCTGCGCATGCCGACAATGTTCTTCTGGAATATCTTGCCGTCCACCACGTGCTGGCCGTCGTGCGAGTCCACGCGTGCGTGCAGTTCGGCCCAGATGCGGTCGTCGGACCAGTTGTCGACGGAATCTTTCGGATCGCACTGGAAGTACATGCGCTGCACGTTGGCCGAACGCGTGCTGATCAACGCGAAGCCGCGCTCGTGCCGGGCGTAGATCAGTTCATCCGACGAAGGCGGTCCTTCGCATAGGATGCCGAACCATCCGAACGGGTACACCCGTTCGTAGTCGCGGCGCAACGCCTGCGGTATCGATGCACGCGAAACGCCCTGCGAGCCATCGCAGCCGATCACGAAATCGCATTGCAGCTCGCATGCTTCGCCCTCGTGGCGATAGCGGATCGACGGCGTGTCGGTGTCGATGCCGTGCAGCGACGTTTCAGATACGCCGAAGCGCAACGCCCCGTCCGCCGCAACCCGCGCCGCGACGAGATCCTTGATGACCTCGTGCTGCGCATAGACGGTAATGGAGTGTCCCGTGAGTCCGGTCAGATCGATGCGCCGGCGCTTGCCCTCGAACGCAAGCTCGAAGCCATGATGCAGCGCACCTTCGGCCTTCATGCGCTCGCCGACGCCGGCCTCGGTCAGCAGATCCATGGTGCCCTGCTCGAGCACGCCGGCGCGTATCGTCGATTCGATCTGCTCGCGCGTGCGCGTTTCGAGCACGACCGACTCGATACCGCGCAGATGAAGAAGATGGGAAAGCAGCAGGCCCGCCGGCCCTGCACCGATAATGCCAACCTGGGTGCGCATGATGTGTCTCCTGAGTGCGAGTTTGATTTGCCTCAAGTTTGACAATCGGCCCTGCTATCGCGCAACGCGATATGGCGGATAGGCTGTATTGCGTTCAGAGATAACGACATTGCGTGGCAACGCGCATTCATCGCGGTCAATGCGATGCCACGCCCTGCTGACGGCACTTGCCGGGAACGACGCTTGACCTGACACGCTCGCGTGCAGGTCAGTCACTCAAGGTAAACCCCGAGCGAGCGCACCGGGCTCATGCACATGGTCGCTCAGCCCAGGAACAACCGATACACCGGATTCTGCGTCTCTTCCCAATACGGATAGCCGAGCGTCGCGAGGAAGCGGTCGAACTCCGCGTTATCCGTTTGCGGCACCTGGATGCCGACGAGAATCGAGCTGTAGTCCGCGCCCTGGTTGCGGTAATGGAACAG
>NZ_AWZV01000054.1 GCF_000472545.1 Burkholderia sp. WSM2232
TCGCCGGCCGGGCCGCGAGTGGTACGCTCACCGCCGCCGGTGCGGTCCTCGAAGCGTCGCGGAGCGCGTTCGCCTCCGGCACGATCTTCGAAACGGCGCGGCGCACGTTCGGCGCGCTCGCCGGCCGGGCCGCGAGTGGTACGCTCACCGCCGCCGGTGCGGTCCTCAAAGCGTCGCGGTGCGCGTTCGCCGCCTGCACGATCTTCGAAACGGCGCGGAGCACGTTCGGCACGCTCGCCAGCTGGGCCGCGAGTAGTACGCTCACCGCCGCCGGCGCGGTCCTCAAAGCGTCGCGGCGCGCGTTCGCCGCCCGTCGGCCCACGCTCGCCACCATCGCGACGCGGACCGCGCTCACTGCTTGCTTCTGAGCGGCGTTGCGGCGCGCCACCCGTGCCTTCACGCCGTGCGGTCCGGTCTGCGGCCGCCCGCCGTCCACCATCAGTCCCACCTTGACGCCCGTACCCGCCTTCCTCTCCACGCCCGCCAGCTGCTCGCGCGCCGCCGGCCGCGCGCTTGCCGCCCGATGTCGCGCCTGCGTCGTCGCCGCGCATCCCGCCGGGGCCGGACGCCGACGCTTTGGGTTCCGCTGGACGTGTCGGCTTGCGCGCCGACAAGCTGCCGCTACGGACAGGGGCGCGTTCGGACGAAGCCGGGCGCGGATGCTTGGCTGTTAATTTGATTCGCATGAAATCTCACACTGCGATCGCGCGCAGCAGTTCCGTCTCGACCTGAATTTGCAGGCGGTTGTCCGACAGCCCGTGCCCGTCCAGCAGGAACACGTCCTCGACGCGTTCGCCCAACGTGTTGATCCGCGCCGACGCGACGCCGACACGGTGTTCGGCGAGCACTCGCGCGATCGAATAAAGAAGGCCCGGCCGGTCGTTGGCCGACACGGACAGGATGTAGTACTGGCCGCGCTCGTCGGCCCGAAGATCGACGCGCGGCGTAACCGGGAAGGTGCGTGAGAGCCGCGACAGGCGGCCTTTCGACGGCCCCGGCAACCAGGTGCCGTCGCCCGTGAGGCGCGCGGTCAGCTCCTGTTCGACAAGGTTGGCAATGTCGCGGTAATGGACGTCCTCTTCGGTATGCGTGACGAGGAAGTTATCCAGGGCATAGCCGTGGCGCGTGGTGCTGACCCGCGCATCGAGCACCGACAGGCCGTTGCGGTCGAAGTAAGCGCAAATGCCGGCAAACAGATCGGGCTGATCCTTCACATACACCAGTACCTGCAGCGCCTCGCCGATAGGCGAGGGGCGGGCCCGAACGATCGGCACCGGCGTTTCCACGTAACGGTAGAGCACGCGCGTTTGCCATGCTATGTCCGCAGCGTCGTGGCGCAGGAAGTAGCCAACATCGAGCTTGTCCCACAGGGCCTTTTGCGCGCCTTCGGGCACCGTCTCGAGGCGCAGCAGGGCAAGCGCTTCTTCCTGGCGCGACTCGAGCTCCGAATGCGCGTCCGGCCGTGCGCCGCCGAGCACTGCCAGCGTCGCGCGATACAGGTCTTCGAGCAGCTTGCCTTTCCACGTGTTCCAGACTTTGGGGCTGGTTCCGCGGATGTCGGCCACCGTCAGCAGATACAGAGCGGTCAGACGGCGTTCGGTGCCGACCAGCTCCGCGAAACGCTTGATCACCTCGGGGTCGCTCGTATCCTGCTTTTGCGCGACCTGGCTCATGGTTAGATGCTGCTGCACCAGCCAGACCACCAATTCGCCGTCTTCGCCCTCGATGCCGTGATTGCGGCAGAAGCGCCGCGCGTCGGCCATGCCGAGCGTCGAATGGTCGCCGCCGCGGCCCTTGGCGATATCGTGAAAGAGCGCCGCGACGTACAGCACCCACGGCCGGTCGAAGCTCACGATCAACTGGCTGCAGAACGGATACTCATGCGCGTGTTCGGCGACCGCGAAGCGCCGCAGATTGCGCAGCACCATCAGAATGTGCTGGTCGACCGTGTAGACGTGATACAGGTCGTGCTGCATCTGGCCGACTATGCGCCGGAAGTTCAGCAGATAGCGTCCGAGCACGCTCGTCTGGTTCATCAGGCGCAGCGCGTGCGTGATGCCGGCCGGCTGCTTCAGGATGTCCATGAAAAGGCGCCGGTTTTCCGGATCGCGCCGCCAGTGCTGATCCATTACTTCGCGCGCGTTGTAGATGGCGCGCAGCGTGCGCGCCGACAGGCCTTTCACGCCCGGCGTCTGCTCGTACAGCAGGAACGCTTCGAGAATGGCGTTCGGCTCGCGCTCGAACAGGTCGTCGCTGGCAATTTCGAGCATGCCCTGTTTTTCGACGAAGCGGTCCGACAGCACCCGCGTAATGCCGCTCGTGCTCGGAAAGAGCTGCGCCTCGATGTTCTGGATCAGGATTGTGGCAAGCTGGGTGACGGCCTTCGCTGCCCAGTAATAGCGGCGCATGAGCTGTTCGCTCGCCCGCTTGGTGGCGGTCGGCTGGTAGCCGAAGCTCTCGGCGACCGGCGTTTGCAGATCGAACACCAGAATGTCCTGGCGACGCCCGGCGGTCACATGCAGGCGGGCGCGTAGCGACTTGAGAAAGCCCTCGTTGCGCCGCAGTTCCTGCGCCTCGCGCTGCGTGATGAGCCCGCGGGCCTCCAGTTCGCGCCAGCTGCTGCCGAAATTCGCTGCCTGGGTCACCCACAGAATCAGTTGCAGATCGCGCAACCCGCCCGGACTTTCCTTGATATTCGGCTCCAGCGCGTAAGGCGTGTCCTGGAACTTGGCGTGCCGCTGACGCATTTCCAGCACTTTTGCCTGGAAGAACGTCTTGGGGTCGAGCGCCGCGCGGTAGCGCTTCGCGAAGTCGTCGAACAGCGCCGCGCTGCCGGTAATGCGGCGCGCTTCGAGCAGCGAAGTGCGCACGGTGACGTCGTTGGCGGCTTCCTCCAGACACTGCGACACGCTGCGCACGCTACTGCCGAGTTCAAGCCCGAGATCCCACGCGAGGCCGATAAAGCGCTCGATGCGCGCTTCGAGATGATCGAGCGGCGCATCCGGCAGCAGCACCAGAATGTCGATGTCTGAATGCGGCGCGAGTTCGCCGCGCCCATACCCGCCGACCGCGACGAGAGCGAGCTCGGGCGGCAGTTCGCAGGTGTTCCAGGCGGCGCGCAGGGAGTCGTCGGTGGTGCGGGAGAGCGCCGCCATCAACGCCTCTACGTTGGTGGCGGTCTTGAAGCGTTCCAGCAACTGGGCTTTGGCCACTTTGTAGTCCGCTTTGAGCGACGTGGCGTGGGATCGGGCGACGGCTGGAACACTGCTCATGAGCGGCTGGCGGTAAAGAAGGCGAAATCGGTCAGGCGGTAGCGGCGACGACCGGCGGACGCGCGGGCGTGCCGGCGGAGACGGTCAGCACGTCGTAGCCGGTTTCCGTGACGAGCACCGTGTGCTCCCACTGCGCCGAGAGGCTGCGGTCCTTCGTCTTGACGGTCCACTGGTCCGGCATGGTGCGGATGTCGCGGCGGCCGGCGTTGATCATCGGCTCGACGGTGAAGATCATGCCCGCCTGTAGTTCGAGGCCGGTGCCGGGGCGGCCGTAATGCAGAATTTGCGGGTCTTCGTGAAACACCGTGCCGATGCCGTGCCCGCAGTACTCGCGCACCACGCTGTAGCCTTGCGCCTCGGCGTGTTTCTGGATTGCATGGCCGATGTCGCCGAGGTGCGCTCCCGGGCGGACCTGGTCGATGCCGAGCCACATGCATTCGAAGGTGGTCTGCACGAGGCGTTTCGCGAGAATCGAGCCCTCGCCGACGATGAACATGCGGCTCGTGTCACCGAAATAGCCGTCCTTGATAACGGTGATGTCGATGTTGAGCGCGTCGCCGTTCTTCAGCGTCTTGTCGCCGGGAATGCCGTGGCAGATTACGTCGTTCACCGATATGCAGGTGGCCTTCGGGTAGGGCGGATAGCCTGGCGGCTGATAGTTCAGCGGCGCAGGCACCGTGCCCTGTTCCTTCTGCATGTATTCGTGGCACAGGCGGTCGAGCTCGCCGGTGGTGACGCCCGCGGTAACGAAGGGGGTGATGTAGTCGAGCACTTCGCTCGCCAGTCTGCAGGCGACGCGCATTTGCGCGATGTCGTGTTCGTTTTTGAGTGTGATAGCCATGAGTCGGGCCTGAAATGCGATTTATTCCCCGATTATCGCACCATATGCCGTTCCGCCGCAGTCTTTTGGCGGTCTGCCCGCGCCTCGGGTGCACCTGTCGCCGCAGGCGCGGCGGCGCTGGCAGCCGACGGCTGGCTTCGGACTTGGCTGGGGAAACCTGGAGGTGCAACCGGGGACTATGCGAGAAGCGGGCAGGTTGAGTCGTCCAATAGTCGCATGCTATAATGTTTGGCTAAGTCGATCGTTTTTGCCTTGCTGTGCCTGTGTTGTCATGGTCCAGACCGGGTTCCGGTTCAGAATATGGTGGCGGCGCGTTGCCTCCGGTATGTGCCGCGATTGTGGCGTGGCAGGTGGCGTGGCGATATTCAGCAGGGCAGATCAACGTGAAGCTTGCCGTGGCGTCGGTCGCCTGAGCCACGGGCTAAATGCAGTATCAAGGCGGCAAACTCGCAAGCCGGCGCACCCAGGGTGTTCGCGGCGCTCAGCCATACAGCACAAGACGTGACATGGCAGCGCGGCGGATACGGCAGCCGGCTTAAGACCCAACCCTCGCGGAGATTTTCATGGCAGTTACCATGCGTCAAATGCTGGAAGCCGGTGTCCACTTCGGTCACCAAACGCGCTTCTGGAACCCGAAAATGGCCCCCTTCATTTTCGGCCATCGCAACAAGATTCACATCATCAACCTCGAAAAGACGCTGCCGATGTACAACGACGCGCTGAAGTACGCGCGTCAGCTGGCAGCCAATCGCGGCACCATCCTGTTCGTCGGCACGAAGCGCCAGTCGCGCGACACGATCGCCCAGGAAGCGCAGCGCGCCGGTATGCCGTATGTCAACGCACGCTGGCTCGGCGGCATGCTGACCAACTTCAAGACGCTGAAGGTTTCGATCAAGCGCCTGAAGGACATGGAAGCAGCGCTGGAAGCCGGTGAAACCGAGCGCATGAGCAAGAAGGAAGCGCTGCTGTTCGAACGCGAAATGCTCAAGCTGCAAAAGTCGATCGGCGGCGTGAAGGACATGGGCGGTATTCCGGATGCGATTTTCGTGGTCGACGTCGGCTACCACAAGATTGCCGTCACCGAAGCGAACAAGCTCGGCGTGCCGGTCATCGCGGTGGTCGATACGAACCACTCGCCGGAAGGCATCGACTACGTGATCCCGGGTAACGACGACGCCAGCAAGGCCGTCGCTCTGTACGCGGCCGGCGTGGCCGACGCGATCCTGGAAGGCCGTGCGAACGCGGTCAACGAAGTGGTGCAGGCTGCTCGCGGCGACGACGGCGACGAGTTCGTCGAGGTCAACGCGGAAGCGTAAAGCTGCCCCGTGTCCGGCAAAAAAGGGGGCTTTCAAGAGGCCCCCTTTTTTTAAGCCGCGACGCTGTAGTGGGGCGCCGGCCCGGGAGTTGGGGTGGTGCCCGACGCGTTATCCGCAAAAAAGTGCGCATAACGCTGAAACGAATTCTTGTCGCCGCTATCGAAGTGCGGGCGGCGTGTGACAGACGGTACACAGACGGAACTCAAGGAGCAAATGATGGCGGCAATTACCGCAAGCATGGTTGCAGAACTGCGCGCAAAGACCGACGCGCCGATGATGGAATGCAAGAAGGCGCTGACGGAAGCCGACGGCGACATGGCGCGCGCCGAAGAGCTGCTGCGCGTTAAGCTCGGCAACAAGGCGAGCAAGGCGGCATCGCGCGTCACGGCTGAAGGCGTGGTCGCTTCGTTCATCGGCGGCAATGCCGGTTCGCTGGTCGAACTGAACTGCGAAACCGACTTTGTCTCGAAGAACGACGACTTCCTCGCTTTCTCGAAGAAGATCGCCGAGCTGGTCGCCGCGCAAAACCCGGCTGACGTGGCCGCGCTGTCGGCGCTGCCGCTCGACGGCGAAACCGTCGATGCAGTGCGTCTCGCGCTGGTCGGCAAGATCGGCGAAAACCTGTCGATCCGCCGTTTCGTGCGTTTCGAAACGTCGAACAAGCTGGCTGCGTACCTGCACGGCACGCGTATCGGCGTGCTGGTCGAGTACACCGGTGCTGACGAGCAGGTCGGCAAGGACGTGGCCATGCACATCGCTGCGATGAAGCCGGTTTCGCTGTCGTCGGAAGACGTGCCGGCGGATCTGATCGCCAAGGAACGCAGCATTGCAGAACAGAAGGCCGCCGAATCGGGCAAGCCGGCTGAAATCGTCGCGAAGATGGTGGAAGGCAGCGTCCAGAAGTACCTGAAGGAAGTGTCGCTGCTGAACCAGACGTTCGTTAAGAACGACAAGCAGACGATCGAGCAGATGCTGAAGGCCGGCAATGCGAGCGTCCAGAAGTTCGCGCTGTTTGTGGTCGGCGAAGGCATCGAGAAGAAGCAGGACGACTTTGCTGCTGAAGTTGCCGCGCAAGTGGCTGCTGCAAAGCAACAATAAGCATCGCCCGTCTCAGCTTGTACTGTTGTTCCCGCGGCACAGCATGACTGTGCTGCGGTCGGCTGCGCCGCAAGGCTGCGCGCGGGTCGATCCCCGCGGCGCGGCCGCCGTTGGCGGACCTTCTGGGTCCGTCAATTTGGCGGCGCTTGCCCGAATCAGCGTTTCACCCCTACATTAGTCCCTTGTTGTTGCCCTGTTCTGCGCGATCTGGATACCCCTATGCCCACTGCCTACAAACGCGTTCTGCTCAAACTCTCCGGTGAAGCTCTGATGGGCGACGATGCCTTTGGCATCAATCGCGCGACCATCGAACGAATGGTGGCGGACGTGGCCGAAGTGGTCCGTCTCGGAACGCAGCTGGCCGTGGTGATTGGCGGCGGCAATATTTTTCGCGGCGTGGCGGGCGGCGCGGCCGGTATGGACCGCGCCACGGCCGACTATATGGGCATGCTGGCCACCATGATGAACGCGCTGGCGCTGCAGGACGCCATGCGCCACGCGGGCATTGAAGCGCGTGTGCAATCCGCGCTGCGTATGGACCAGGTGGTCGAGCCGTACATCCGTCCGCGCGCGATTCGCCAGCTCGAAGAAGGCAAAGTCGTGATTTTCGCGGCCGGCACCGGCAACCCGTTCTTCACGACCGACACGGCCGCTGCGCTGCGCGGCTCGGAAATCGGCGCCGAAGTCGTGCTGAAGGCCACCAAGGTGGACGGCGTCTATTCGGCAGACCCGAAGAAAGATCCAAGCGCGACCCGCTACACCACGATCAGCTTCGACGAGGCAATCGGCCGCAACCTGCAGGTCATGGACGCCACCGCCTTCGCGCTGTGCCGCGACCAGAAGCTGCCGATCCGCGTGTTTTCGATCGTCAAGCCGGGTGCGCTCAAGCGCATCGTGATCGGCGAGGACGAGGGCACTCTCGTCCACGTGTAAACTCTCGTTCACACAACGTGGGCTTTGACGCGAGCCCGGGCCGCCGCATACCGCGCGTGCTGGCCGGCTCGCCCGTTTTGAAGGTTCGGAGGTTTAAAAATGTCTGTGGCTGATATCAGGAAGGGCGCTGAGCAAAAGATGCAGCGTTCCATCGACGCGTTCAAGAACGATCTGTCGAAAATCCGTACGGGCCGTGCGCACACGGGCCTGCTCGATCATATCCAGTGCGACTACTACGGCTCGCCTGTGCCTATCTCCCAGGTCGCCAACCTGACGCTCATCGACGCACGCACGATCGGCGTGCAGCCGTGGGAAAAGAAGATGGTGCCGGTCGTCGAAAAGGCGATCCGCGAGTCGGACCTCGGCCTGAACCCGGCCACGCAAGGTGACGTGATCCGTGTGCCGATGCCCGCACTGACCGAAGAGCGCCGCCGCGAGCTGACGAAAGTGGTCAAGAGCGAAGCGGAAACCGCTAAGGTCGCTGTGCGCAACCTGCGCCGCGATGCCAACGAGCAGCTGAAGAAGCTCGTCAAAGACAAAGAAATTTCGGAAGACGATGAGCGCCGCGCCGGCGACGATGTTCAGAAGCTGACGGACAGATTCGTCGCTGAAATCGACAAGCTCGTCGCGACGAAAGAAGCAGAGATCATGACGGTATAAGCCTGCGAGGCTCCGAACAGTACGCCGGCGCGCCTCGGCGTACTGTTCACCGGGGCTCGCGTGAAGTCCGAGTCGTGAAGCGCCAGGTCTGGGAGCACTCACACTTTCAGGATTTTTACTTCTTCATTTGCAGTTATTGTCCCGACGGCCATGACCTACACCAGCTCAACCGTGCGCGTGCCTGATGTCGCCGCGGTGCCGCGACATATCGCGATCATCATGGACGGCAACGGCCGTTGGGCCACCCAGCGCCGCTTGCCGCGCGTAGCCGGTCATACGCGCGGCGTCGACGCGGTGCGCGCGGCTGTCGAGGCGTGCGCCCGCCAGGGCGTCGAATATCTGACGCTGTTCGCTTTCAGCTCAGAAAACTGGCGCCGTCCGAACGACGAAGTGTCGTTCCTCATGCGCCTGTTCGTCACCGCGCTAGAGCGCGAAATCGGCAAGCTGCACGCCAACGGCATCCGCTTGCGGGTGGTTGGCGACCTCGAGCGCTTCGATACGCGCATTCGCGATCTGATCCGGCGCGCCGAAACCAAGACGGCGCGCAATACGCGCCTCACGCTGACCATCGCCGCGAATTACGGCGGCCGCTGGGACATCATGCAGGCTACCCGCAAGCTCGTCGAGCAGGCGGCTCAGGCGGGCAAGCCGGTCGAGGTGAACGAGGATACCTTCTCCGAGCATCTGTCCATGGCCTATGCGCCCGAGCCGGATCTCTTCATCCGCACCGGCGGCGAGCGGCGCGTCAGCAACTTCCTGCTGTGGCAACTGGCCTACACCGAGTTCTATTTCACCGACACCTTCTGGCCTGATTTCGACGCCGACGCGCTCGGCCGCGCCATTGCTTCGTACGGCGAGCGTGAGCGCCGATTCGGTCGCACCAGTGCTCAGCTCGAGCCGCAATCGCAAAACGTCGATTCGCTTCCATGCTAAAAACCCGTGTCATCACGGCAATCGTCCTCCTGGCGGTGTTCCTCCCCGTCACGTTGTTCGCGCCGGTGGGCGCGTTCGGCGCGCTGATCGCTTTCGTCGTCGTCTTCGCCGCGTGGGAGTGGGCCCGGCTGCTCAAGCTGGGCGGGGCGGGCCCCATCGTCTACGCGCTGGTGGCGGCTGTCGCGCTGGTCGCGAGCACGCGGCTCGGCATCGGCGTGGACGGGGCACGTCCGTTTTACAAGGCTGCGGGCATTTTCTGGGTAATCGCCGGCCCGTTCGTGCTGCTGCGCAAGCCCACGCTCGCGCAAGGCGCCTGGCGCACCTTCCTGTTTCTTGCTGGGATTGTGATATTCGTCGCCTGCTGGCATGCTCTCGTCGCCGCGCGCATGCAGGGCGTGTCTTTTGTGCTGTCGCTGCTGCTATTGGTATGGCTCGCCGATATCGGCGCATACTTCTCGGGTAAGGCGTTCGGCAAGCACAAGCTCGCGCCCGCCATCAGCCCCGGCAAGACCTGGGAGGGCGCGATCGGCGGCTGGCTCACGGTGATGATCGTCGCGCTCGCGGCGGTCCTTTCGCATGCGTTCGAGCCGACCCTGTATTCTGAACTGTGGGCGCATTGGGGCGCCCCGCGCGCGCTGCTTGCGCTGACCGTGCTGGTGGCGTTCAGCGTAGTGGGTGACCTTTTTGAATCGATGATGAAACGCCAGGCCGGCGTGAAAGATTCGAGCGGCCTGTTGCCGGGGCACGGTGGCGTGCTTGACCGCATCGACGCATTGTTGCCGGTGCTGCCGCTTGCCATGCTGCTGCTCGGCTAGAGAAAGAGATATGCAAAAACGTCTGACATTGCTCGGTTCCACGGGCTCGATTGGAGACAGCACGCTCGACGTCGTCGCGCGTCACCCGGAGCGCTTTTCGGTTTATGCGCTCAGCGCGCACCGCAACGGCGACAAACTTGTCGATCAATGCCTGACGTTCCGCCCGGAAGTCGCGGTGGTGGGCGACGCCGACACGGCGGCCCGCGTCGCGGCGAAGCTCCGCGCAGCCGGCTGCCCGACCGAAGTGACTTACGGCCCCGAGGCGCTTGTCGAGATTTCGAAGAGCGACGGCTGCGACACGGTCGTCGCGGCGATCGTCGGTGCGGCGGGCCTCGCGCCGAGCCTCGCCGCGGCGCGCGCCGGCAAGCGGATCCTGCTTGCGAACAAGGAAGCGCTCGTGATGTCGGGCGCGATTTTCATGAACGCGGTCCATGACAACGGCGCCATCCTGTTGCCGGTGGATAGCGAGCACAACGCCATTTTCCAGTGCCTGCCGCGCGAAGCCGCGCTGCATGGCGGCGTCTCCAAGATCATCCTGACGGCGTCGGGCGGCCCGTTCCGCACGCGCGAACCGGCTAGCCTCGTCGACGTGACGCCGGAAGAGGCCTGTAAGCATCCGAACTGGGTCATGGGCCGCAAAATCTCGGTCGACTCCGCGACGATGATGAACAAAGGCCTCGAAGTGATCGAGGCGCATTGGCTGTTCGGCCTGCCGGGCGAGCGCATCGACGTGCTGATTCACCCGCAAAGCGTGATCCATTCGCTGGTGTCCTACGCAGACGGCTCGGTGCTCGCGCAACTCGGCAATCCCGACATGCGCACGCCGATCGCCCATGCGCTCGCATTCCCCGATCGGGTGGATTCGGGGGTTGGGCCACTGGACCTCGTGCAGGTCGCGTCGCTGTCGTTCGAAAAGCCGGACTATGCGCGGTTCCCTTGCCTGGCATTGGCCATGAAGGCGCTCGCCGAAGGCGGCGTCGCCAGCGCGGCGCTCAACGCCGCTAACGAAATTGCTGTTGAAGCGTTCCTGTCGCGCCAGATCGGCTTCATGGCGATCGCGCAGGTGGTCGACTCGGTGCTCAACGCGTTGCCCAATCGCAGCGCGCACGCGCTCGAAGACGTGATCGAAGCGGACGCCGCCGCGCGTCGCGCCGCAGCCGAATACATCGCGCGTCTGCCCGACGCCGCCCGCCGCACGGAACGCGCCGTCCAGTGAGGCGTATATGAATCTGCTGATCGAGGTGCTCGCCTTCGCGGTCGCGATTGGCGTGCTAGTGGTCGTCCACGAATACGGGCATTACAGCGTGGCGCGACTGTGCGGCGTCAAGGTGCTGCGTTTTTCGATCGGCTTTGGCAAGCCGCTTTTCCAGTGGGTCAGTCCGAAGAGCGGCACCGAGTGGACGGTTGCGGCGCTGCCGCTCGGCGGCTATGTGAAGATGCTCGACGAGCGGGAGACGGGCGGCGCGCCGATTCCCGCTGACGCGTTGCCGCATGCATTCAACCGGCAGTCGGTGTGGCGCCGCATTGCGATCGTCGCGGCCGGCCCGGTGGCTAATTTTCTGCTGGCTATCCTGCTGTTCAGTCTCGTGTTCGCCACCGGCGTGACCGAACCCGCGGCGATTCTCGCCCCGCCCGCGCCTAACACCGCGGCTGCGGTCGCCGGGCTCGAGGGCGGCGAAACGGTTGTCGGCGTGCGCGCGGAAAACGCCGCTGAAGCGGAGCCGGTGCGTTCCTGGTCGGACCTGCGCTGGAAACTGCTCGGCGCGGCTTTCGACCACAAGCGCGTGGTGCTGAGCGCAAAAGGCGCGGACGGCACGTCCGATTTCCAGCTTGATCTGCGCGGTCTCACAGAGAAAGACGTCGACGACAACTTCATGTCGCGCCTCGGCTTCGAGCCCGGCGGCGGCAAGCTGACGGTGGCCGGTGTACAGCCCGGCAGCGCGGCGCAAAAGGCGGGACTTCTTCCTGGCGACCGTTTGCGCGGGATCAACGGTATTGCGACCGACAACGCCACGGCTTTCATCGCGTATGTAAAATCGCACGCCGGCCAGTCTTTGACGCTACAGGTCGAACGCGCAGGGGCGGGGCAAGGGCAGACTCAGGCACAGACCCAGCAGGCCGGCAGGCTCGAAGACATCCGCATCGTTCCGCAAGCGCAGCGCGACGCCGCCTCCGGAGAGCTGGTCGGCCGCATCGGCGCCGAACTCGCGACCCAGGTGCCGTCCATCGACGTGCGGTATGGACCTCTCGAAAGCCTGCGGCTCGGCGCGCATCGTACGTGGGACCTTGCGGTTTATTCCGTGCGAATGTTCGGACGCATGATCGTTGGCGAGGCGTCGTTAAAGAATCTGTCGGGCCCTGTGACGATCGCCGACTATGCAGGAAAGAGCGCACGTCTTGGTCCTTCTGCATTTCTTTCGTTCCTTGCCCTCGTCAGTATTAGCCTCGGTGTACTGAACCTGCTACCAATTCCGGTATTGGACGGGGGTCATCTGTTATATTATTCGGTTGAAGCTGTGACCGGGAAAGTTGTCTCCGATCGCTGGCAACTCGTTTTTCAGAGGGCGGGTCTCGCCTGCATTGTCGCTTTGTCGGCGATTGCGCTGTTCAACGATCTCGCTCGTTTAATCCACTTTTAAAGTGTCCGGCGGCGCTCACCATAGCGGCCGTCCGACCTGATGCAGCTATACACACTGGGGAAGCACGTTGTTTAAACCTCATCGCTTTGTTCCGAAGACGGTTATAACCGCGGCACTTGCCGCGCATGGGCTGGTTGCTCACGCAACGACGCCTTTCGTGGTGCAGGACATCCGGATCGAGGGATTGCAACGCGTCGAACCTGGTACCGTGTTCGCGTATCTGCCTATCAAGCAGGGCGACACGTTCAACGACGACAAGGCGTCCGAAGCCATTCGCGCGCTGTACGCTACGGGCTTCTTCAACGACGTCAAGATCGCAACCGAAGGCAATGTGGTGATCGTGCAGGTGCTGGAGCGTCCNNCCATCGGCANNATCGACTTCGCGGGCATTCACGAGTTNGNCAAGGAAANCCTNACCAAGGCGCTGCGCGCGGTCGGCCTGTCGCAGGGCCGTTACTACGACAAGGCGCTCGTCGACAAGGCCGAACAGGAACTGAAGCGCCAATACCTCACGCGTGGCTACTATGCCGC
>NZ_AWZV01000055.1 GCF_000472545.1 Burkholderia sp. WSM2232
CAGTTGCAGGCGATGGGCGGCACGTTCAACAGCAGCGGCGTCGTGACGAACGCATTTGTCGCATACGACGACACGACGAAGAGCAAGGTCACGCTGGGCGGTGCGGGCGCGACCAAGGCGGTCACGCTGACCAACGTTGCAAACGGTATCTCGACGAACGACGCAGTCAACGTTGCGCAGTTGCAGGCGATGGGCGGCACGTTCAACAGCAGCGGCGTCGTCACCAACGCATTTGTCGCGTACGACGACACGACGAAGAGCAAGGTCACGCTGGGTGGCGCGGGCACGACGAAGGCGGTCACGCTGACGAACGTTGCAAACGGTATCTCGACGAACGACGCAGTCAACGTTGCNCAGTTGCAGGCGATGGGCGGCACGTTCAACAGCAGCGGCGTCGTCACCAATGCATTTGTCGCGTACGACGACACGACCCGGAACACTGTCACGCTGAAGGGTGCCAGCGGCTCGACGAAGATCACTGGTCTGAAGGCCGGTACGCTGTCTGGCACAAGCCTCGACGCGGTCAACGGCAGCCAGCTCTACGGAACGGCAACCAGCGTTGCCAATGCGCTGGGTGGTGGCTCGACCGTCAGTTCCACCGGCGCCATTTCGGCTCCGACTTATCAGCTCAGTAGCGGCACTTACTCGGATATTGGCTCCGCCCTGAGCGGGCTTGACAACCAGGTCGGTGCGATCAATAACAACATCGCCGACACGACCAAGTACATCAAGGTGGTGTCAGCGTCCAGCGCGGCAATCGCCTCCGGCGGCGAAGCTGTGGCCATTGGCGGCGGAGCGTATTCGAGCGGTACGAATGCGGTTGCTATCGGTTCGGGCGCGCGTTCGCAGTTTGCGGACTCGGTGGCGCTCGGTTCCAACTCGCGGGTAAGTGCGGCAAGTTCGATTTCGGTCGGTGACATCGGTGCAGAACGCCGCATCATGAACGTTGCGAACGGCGTTGCGAATACTGATGCCGTGACGCTCGCTCAGTTGAACGCGCTGAAGGCTTCGTTGACGCCGGTCCAGTCGACGGGGCTCAAGTCGATGCTTCTGGGCGCGGCCGTGCCTGTCACGAACTATATCGCTGTGAGCACGTTCGTCACTCCAGGCCTTCCTGCAACCTCGACGGACAACACCGAGAACGCCATGGCAATCGGGCCTGGCGCAATGGCTCAGGGCGCGGGCTCCGTTATCGTTGGGGCGGGTTCAGGCTCGTTCCGTGCCGGCTCGACCGTGGTCGGTTCGTATGCAAGCGCAGCGGCACTGAATGCCACGGTAATTGGCGACGGAGCGACTACCGACAACAAGTCCGACAACTCGGTGGCCATTGGCTACATGGCGGCGGCTCAAGGTCTCAACTCCTTGGCGATGGGTAGCAATAGCGTGACGAACGCCACAAACTCCGTGACGCTCGGCAACACTGCAACCGTGGCGACGGGCGCTACGAATTCGATGGCGCTCGGTGCCGGGTCGTCGGCCACGGCGATTAACGCTGTAGCAATCGGCTATAACTCGATGGCAGACCGTGCCAACGCCGTTTCGGTCGGCAGCACCTCGCAGCAGAATCAGATCATCAACGTTGCCGCCGGTACCCAGAATACCGACGCGGTCAACCTCGGCCAGATGAATACTGCTATCGCGGCTGTCGCTGGTGGCGGCGCACCGAACGCGGTGGTGTATGACACGTCGGCTCACACGTCGGTCACGCTCGGCGTTGCAGGCACGCCGGTCAAGGTGGCGAATGTTGCCGACGGCGTCGCGAACAACGACGCGGTCAACGTCGAGCAGTTGAAGGCAATGGGCGCAACCATCGGCACGAGCGGCAACGTGACGAACGCGTTCGTCGCTTACGACGACACGACCAAGGGCAAAGTTACGTTCGGCGGCGTTGGCGCGACCACGCCGGTCATCCTGTCGAATGTTGGCGCGGGCCAGGTGACGTCCACCAGCAAGCAGGCTATCAACGGTTCGCAACTGTACGGCGCAATGGCCAGCACAGCAGCGGCGCTCGGTGGCGGTTCATCGGTGAGCAGTGACGGCACGATCTCGAAGCCCAGCTACACGCTGAACGGCGAGACCTATAGCGACGTCGGCGCCGCGCTGGTTGCGGCAGCATCCAGCAGCGGTGGCGGCTCGACGAATGCCGTGCTGTACGACACGTCGGCACACACGTCCGTCACGCTCAATTCCACTGGCGCGCCGGTCAAGGTGTCGAACGTTGCCGACGGCGTGGCGAACAACGACGCAGTGAACGTCGAGCAACTCAAGGCGATGGGTGCAAGCATCGGCTCGAGCGGCAATGTCACGAACGCGTTCGTTGCATACGACGATACGACGAAGAGCAAGGTGACGTTTGGCGGGTTGGGGTCGACCACGCCTGTCATTCTGTCGAACGTCGGTTCCGGTCAAGTGGCGTCGAGCAGCACCCAGGCAATCAACGGTTCGCAACTCTACGGCGCAATGAGCAGCACGGCTGCAGCGTTGGGCGGAAGCTCGTCGGTGACGGCGAACGGCACCGTCAGCAAGCCTGCGTATGTCATCAGCGGCAGCACTTACAGCGGCGTCGGTGCGGCAATCAGTGCGCTGGACGCGCAGTCCCGGGGCGGCAGCCCCGACGCGGTGATCTACGACACGTCCGCGCACGACAGGTTGACCTTGGGCGGTGCTGGTTCCACGACGCCCGTGACGATCGCGAACGTTGCGGACGCTACGAGTGATAACGAGGCCGTGAACCTCAAGCAGTTGAAGGCCGCTGGCCTGAACGTCGACTCGTCGGGCAATGTGACCAACGCGTTCGTCGCGTATGACAACGTTTCGAAGGGCACGGTGACGTTCAATTCGGGCGGCACCCCGACCCAACTGAAGAACGTGGCTGCGGGTACTGACGCAACCGACGCGGTCAACGTCGACCAGATGAAGACGTACGTTGCGCAGCACGGCGGAGACGGCACGGCAAACGGGGTTGCCTACGACGACTCGTCGAAGACCCAGGTCACGCTGGGTGGCGCAGGTTCGACGACGCCGGTCACGCTGACTAACGTGGCAGATGGCAAGAACGCTACCGATGCAGTCAACTACGGCCAGTTCTCGGCTCTCGAGAACACCGTGAAGAACTTCGCGGACGGCGGCGGTTCGACCTACATCACCGTCAACAACCCGGGAACGGGCGGTACGGCGGCAGTAGCTTCCGGCACGGATGCGATCGCGATCGGTAACGGGGCAGTCGCATCGGGTAGCGAGTCGATTGCAATCGGCAAGGACACCAAGACGACGGGCGATAAATCTGTCGCCATGGGTTCGGGTGCCTCGGCTCCGAATGCCAATTCGGTCGCCCTTGGCGCAAACTCGACTACGGATCGCGACAACACGGTGTCGGTCGGCTCAACTGGTGCCGAGCGTCAGATCACGAATGTCGCAGCAGGCACGCAGGCAACCGACGCGGTCAACCTGGGTCAGTTGAACAATGCCATGGGCAGCATGAGCAACTCGATCAACAACGTTGATCGTAGCGCTGCAAAGGGTATTGCTGCGGCGTCGGCGCTGAATATCGTCACGCCGTATCTGCCGGGTCGCACCACGATCAACGCGGGCGTCGCCAACTACCGCGGCTATCAGGCCGTCGGTCTGGGCGTGTCGCGGTGGAACGAGAAGGGCACGATCAACTACAACCTGGGCGTGTCCAGCTCCGGCGGCAATAGCACCATCGTTCGCGCTGGTATCGGCATCGTCCTCGGCAACTAATCGAGGGCCGTCGGGCCTTCAATAGAAGCTTGAGACGTTAGCTGTCGGGGTCGCACGGGAAGTTTCCGTGCGACCCTCTTTCCATGAGAAAACACACATGAAGTATTCCTTGATTGCGATCGCGCTTGCCGCGACGCTCGCCGGATGTTCGTCGACTGCGACGCGCGACCGGCTGCAGATTCAAGACCCCACCGTCCTGCAGACCGGCTTCAGCGCCATGCAAAGCCAGGCCGCAGGTGCGGTAACGCAGCAGTGGATCGACACGTATGGTGGCATCAAGGGCGGCGCATTGCTCGATGCCGTTCAGGGCCGCCTGCAAGCGCTCGGCGAGCGCAAGAACAACTACTTTGGCGACAAGGCGCAGTGCTGGCTGAATGCGGCCAGCGCCGAGCGTTACAGCCGCGATAACTGGGGCTTCGTGGAAGAAGCGGTGGTTCAGGCCGACCGTCTGACCGCGGCGCTTGAAACCGGTCAGGGTCTGTCTGTCGACAATCCGGAATTGCGCACGGCTTCGGTGATTCGTCCCGATCTGTGGAAGCAGATCCTGCAGGCGAAGACGTCCCCGCTTTTCCCGCAATGCCAGGAAGCGCAGCGTTTGACGGCGTGCTCTGAAGTGGAAATGATTCATGCCGGTCACGAGGCATGGACGCGAAACTTCGAGAAGAGCCAATTGCTGGTGGATGGGGTGGAAAAAGGTCTACCCGGCATTGGTGCTGCGCTCGCCGCGTGCACCCCGCCTCGGAACGTACATGATGACACCGTCATTCCGCCAAAAATGACGCTGCAAGCCGACGCCACCTTCAAGTTCGATCGTGGCGATCTCAGCGGCATGCTGCCTGCGGGTAAAGCCAAGCTAGATCAACTCATCCGCGACCTCAAGCAGGTGGATGACGTGACTGGTATTCGTATCGACGGCTACACCGACCGTTTGGGTAGCGAAAGCTACAACCGTCAGTTGTCCACCAAGCGTGCAGAAACGGTCAAACGCTATCTGCAAAACGGCGGCGTCACGACGCCGATATCTGCACGCGGTCGCGGCAAAGACAATCCGGTGGTCGAATGTCACGACGCTAACCGTCAGGCGCTGATCGACTGTCTGGCAGCGAACCGTCGGGTGGAACTGGAATTTGCGCGTGGCGACGCACAAAAACCGGTTCAGAAGGCGAAGCCGCAGCAGGGGCCGAACGAGCGGGCACAGTAACGCAACAACTCGCACGTTTACCGTGGGCCGCGTTTTCCGATGCGGCCCGCGCGACGGTTTGGAGGAAGCGTTAGCGCGCTCGCACTCCCATCACGACCCGAAACATCGAGTCCCTCGCTGCGGCAGAGCCGACATATGCAATCGCGGTCGCAACCTGGCATGCAGCCGCACGCTAGTTCTCACAACTGGCGCTTCACGCGCACTGCAGACTTAGTCTGGCCTCCGCTCGGAATTATCCGTCGATGGAATTCGAAAAGTCCCTTGTTATTGCAGACATATCTACTGACGTTGCGGCAGAGGGGAGGCCCCAACGTTGTTAACATAAACCCAATCCCTGCTGGGCTGTTTCTGTTTCGTTTTGCGCCCCTCGATTATTAAGAAAACAAATGGAGCTGTAAATGAAGAGAATCGTGATTATTGACGATCACCCCATAATTAGAGGGACGATAGCGAATGTATTGCGCGCCGATCCGGAGCTGGACCTGGTTGGGGAATGCGGAGACGGCGAAGACGGTCTGCAAATGGTTCTGCGCGAAAAACCGGATCTCGTCATCGTCGATCTTGATTTGCCGCGGCTCGACGGCTTGTCCATGATCCGCCGTATCCGCGAGGAAAGCCTGAAGATCTGCATTCTTGTCCTTTCCGCCAAGCCAGAAGATGTAATGGCCGGATATACGCGCACGGCCCGTGCCAATGGTTACGTAGGCAAAGGGCGCAACATGAGTGAGTTGATCACGGCGCTCAAGACAGTCCTTTTTGGCTACGACTGTTTCCCGGCCGATGCAACGGGGTCCGCGCCCGAAAATGCGCTGAGCGCGTTGTCCGCGCGTGAAGTCGAAGTGCTTCAACACCTTGCTCGGGGCGCGAGCAATCGCGACATTGCAAGTCGTCTATTTTTGAGTGACAAGACCGTGAGTACCTACAAGAGCCGTATTCAGGAGAAGCTGGGACTATCGTCGCTCGCGGCGTTGATCGAATTTGCTTCGTTACACAAGCTGATCGATTAGTTGCGCGGCTATGAACGAGACGAGACCGCATGATGAAGGTGAAAAGGCCGGCCTCCTGCCGCCCGCGCCCTGCACCCCCGCGACGCACGGAGGATCACCTGCGCAGCTTGTGATGCCTGCTGCGGGGCATGACAGCGCGGCGGCTCATGCAAACCCTGCACCGTCTGACACGCATGAAGGCGATCATCGCTCGGATAAAGCCGCCGAACCGTCGTCGGCACTGTTCGACCGTGATTATCTGAACGCGCTCGTAGAAGAAGGAATCAACCTGAACGCATTTCTTGATGGTTGGAGCCAGGCGATGCGCGATGACCTGAACCATCTCGTCGAATCGCAACGCGAGGGCGACTTACAGCATTTTCGTCATTTATTGCACAGACTGGGCGGAGCGCTCGGTCTCGTCGGCGCCCACGGTTTAATCGAGGCGCTGAGGGTAGTGCGAACGGCGTCCGGCGCGCAGGATTGCGCGTCAATTGATACGCTTGCGGCGCGCATACGAACGCTGATCGAGCAACTCGAAACCGTGCGCGACGAGTACCGGAGCGCCCGACCATGAACAGGCCGTTGGCCTTGATCCAGGGCGCGCTTGCGCTTCCCAATTCGCGCCCGCTTTCTGGGTTGCCGCCGCCTTTCGGCTCGTGGCAACGTTCAGCGTCGCGCACGGAACAACTTGCCCCACAAGCCACCGTGCCAGGGTCGCCGCGATATTCGCCCACGCTGCGACCTCGCGTGAAGGCTCCGCCGAAGAACAAATTAATGTTGTTCTACAAGCTGCCGCAACGGCCCGCTTCGGACAGTCGTTTTGACGAGCAATTGGCCGAAGCGCGGCGTTATCTGGAAGCGGATAACGCGCAACCGCATTCGTCGCGTGCGGATCGCATACTCGGTGCGGCGATTTTTGTCGGATGCAGCATCGCGCTTGCGTGGCTGCTGGCCACCTGTTCGTCACACGAGCTTGCCAACAAGGCCACGCTAGCAGCGCGGCCATCTGAAGGCATGGTGCATAGCGGCCGCGTTACGCAGCAAACGTCCGGAACGCTCATAGACCAGGCATGGGCGCCCCACAAGCTTGCCCCTCCCGCGTTGGCCGCAGCCGAGCCGTTGCCGCAAGTCATACATCGGGCCGACGCGGCGAGGTCGTCGCAACAGGATGGGGTGCAAGCCAGCGCGAGCGCGCGCAGCCATTCGGTTTCCGAAAAGCGCATTGCAGGGGCGCCGCGTCCGCGTGCTGTAACTGCTCCGACTCGTGTGGCAAGCGCAAACACGCGAATCGCATCCAGTCGCCTCAATGATTCGCGTGCGCCTCTTGCGTCAAACAGCGGGCGCGAATGGGCAGCGGCGCAATCGTCCACAAACGACTCGGCGGAGCGCAAGGCATTGTGGGATTGGGCTGTGCAGCAGCGCCGCGCAAGCGCTGCCACGCGCCCAACAGTGTCTACGCCGGAGAACGTCGACTGGAATGCGCACATGACGCAGCGTCGTATCACCGACAATCCCGCGGCTTTTCAGTCCGGCCGCGCCTCGCAATGAGCGGCGAAAAAAAAGCCCGACCAGGGTCGGGCTTTGAAAGTCGGCTGCGCCCTCCACAGGACGCAGCCCCTGCAAAACAGCCAAGCTGTTTGCGTCGTCGCGAGGCTTAAGCAGCCAGCAGCGAACGCAGCACGAACGGCAGAATACCGCCGTGCTTGTAGTAGTCGACTTCGATAGGCGTGTCGATACGCAGCAGCACCGGCACGCGCTTCTCGCTGCCGTCCTTGCCGCGAATCACCAGCGTCACTTCCTGTTGCGGCTTGAAGTCCGCGCCCAGGCCTTCGATGTCGTATGTTTCTTCGCCGGTAATGCCGAGCGACTGCACGCTGTCCGATCCCTTGAACTGCAGCGGCAGAACGCCCATGCCGACCAGGTTCGAACGGTGAATCCGCTCGAAGCTGCGTGCGACCACGGCCTTCACGCCCAGCAGTTGCGTACCCTTCGCGGCCCAGTCGCGCGACGAGCCCGTGCCGTATTCTTCGCCTGCGAACACGATGGTCGGCGTACCGGCGTCGATGTACTTCATCGCTGCGTCGTAGATCGACAGTTGTTCGCCGCTCGGCTGGTGAATCGTCAGGCCGCCTTCCACGCGCGAGCCGTCTGCCTTCGCCGGGATCATCAGGTTCTTGATCCGGACGTTCGCGAACGTGCCGCGCATCATCACGTCGTGGTTGCCGCGGCGCGAGCCGTAGCTGTTGAAGTCGGCCTTTTGCACGCCGTTTGCCTTCAGCCACTTGCCTGCCGGCGAGTCTTCCTTGATCGAGCCTGCCGGGCTGATGTGGTCGGTCGTGACCGAGTCACCGAAAATACCCAGCGCGCGCGCATTCTTGACTGCGGCAATGCTGTCGGCCGGCGTCATCGAGAAGTCATTGCCGAAGAACGGCGGCTCGGCGATGTACGTGGACTTCGGCCAGTCGTAGACCTGGCCTTCTTCGCCTTCGATCTTGCTCCACAGGTCGCCCTTCTTGGTCAGGGACGAGTAGTTCTTGCGGAATGCGTCCGCGTCCAGCGCGAACTTGAGCAGGTCGTTCACTTCGTCGCTGGTCGGCCAGATGTCGCCGAGGTAGATGTCCTTGCCGTTCTTGCCCTTGCCAACCGGCTCGGTCATCAGGTCGCGCGTAATGTTGCCGGCGATCGCGTAAGCCACCACGAGCGGCGGCGAAGCCAGGAAGTTAGCGCGGATGTTCGGATGAATACGCGCTTCGAAGTTACGGTTGCCCGACAGCACCGCTGCCGCGACGATGTCGTTCTTCGTGATGGCTTCGTTCAGTTCCGGCGTCAGGTCGCCCGCGTTGCCGATACAGGTCGTGCAGCCGTAAGCGGCCAGCGTGAAGCCAAGCTTGTCGAGGTAAGGCAGCAGGCCGGTCTTCGTCAGGTACTCCGTGACGATACGCGATCCCGGAGCCAGCGACGTCTTGATATGCGGAGCGACCGTGAGACCCGCTTCTACAGCCTTCTTCGCGAGCAGGCCGGCAGCCAGCAGCACGCTCGGGTTCGAGGTGTTCGTGCACGACGTGATCGCGGCGATCAGCACGTCGCCGTTCTTCACGTTGACGCCGTTGCTGGTGGTGTATTGCGCGTCGAGGTCGGCGGCCTTCTTCGCGAAGCCGTTTTCAGCGACCGGTTTCGAGAACAGATCTGAGAACGTCGACTTCACGTTGCCGATTTCGATGCGGTCTTGCGGACGCTTCGGACCAGCCAGCGAAGGCGCGACCGTGCCGAGGTCGAGCGTGACGACCTTGGTGTAGTCGATGTCGCCTTCGTTCGGAATGCCGAACAGGTTCTGAGCCTTGAAGTAGTTCTGGAACGCGGAGATTTCCGCGTCCGTGCGGCCCGTGCCCTTGAAGTAGTCGATGGTTTTTTCGTCGACCGGGAAGAAGCCCATGGTCGCGCCGTATTCCGGCGCCATGTTGCCGATGGTCGCGCGGTCCGGCAGCGACAGAGAGCGCGTGCCTTCGCCGAAGAACTCGACGAACTTGCCGACAACCTTTTCCTTGCGCAGCAGTTCGGTGATGGTGAGCACCAGGTCGGTGGCCGTCACGCCTTCGCGCAGCTTGCCCTTCAGGTTCACGCCGACCACGTCCGGCGTCAGGAAGTACACCGGCTGGCCGAGCATGCCGGCTTCAGCTTCGATACCGCCCACGCCCCAGCCGACCACGCCAATGCCGTTGATCATCGTGGTGTGGCTGTCCGTGCCGACCAGCGAATCCGGGTAGTACACCGTGTCTGCGCCTTCGGCCTTCTTGTGCACGCCGCGTGCAAGGTACTCCAGGTTGACCTGGTGAACGATACCGACGCCCGGCGGCACGACCTTGAACGTGTCGAACGCCTGCATGCCCCACTTCATGAACTGGTAGCGCTCGTTGTTGCGCTGGAATTCCAGTTTCATGTTCAGGTCGAGCGCGTTCTTTTCGCGGAAGTGGTCGATTTGCACCGAGTGGTCGACAACCAGATCGACGGGCACCAGCGGCTCGATCGACTTGGGGTTCTTGCCCACGCGCTTCGCGACGCCACGCATTGCCGCGATGTCGGCGAGCAGCGGCACGCCGGTGAAGTCCTGCAGCACGACGCGCGACACGACGAACGGAATTTCGTCGACGCGCGCGGCGGTCGGCTTCCAGTTCGCAAGTTGCGTGATGTGTTCTTCGGCAATTTTCTTGCCGTCGTAGTTACGCAGCACCGATTCCAGCACGATTCGGATCGAAACCGGCAGGCGGTCGATCTGGATGTTCAGTGCCTTGCCGAGTTGCGGCAGGGAGTAGAACTTGCCTTTGCCGGAACCGCTGTCGAATTCCTTGAGCGTTTTGTGGAGGTTGTGGGCCATGGTGTTTTCCTTGGTTTGATCGCGGAACTACAGTACTTAACTCAACTAGATGACGTACAAATCGACGTACTCATTGACCGGCATGGCTTCGAGCCGTGCCTGATCCAGCGACACGTCGAGAATCGCCAGTTGTTGCTTGACCGGAAAGCGGCGCGCGAGGTTGGTCTTGAACTTCTCGACCAGCAACGGAATGCCGTCTTCGCGACGACGCTTATGACCGATCGGGTATTCGACTACGACTTCGTCGAACTGCGACCCGTCGTTGAATTCGATCGTCAGTGCATTGGCGATGGAACGCTTCTCCGGGTCGTGGTAATCCTTCGTGAACTGCGCATCTTCCACACATTCCATCTTTGCGCGCAGCACGTCGATACGCGCGTCCTGCGCGACTGAATCTTCGTAATCGGCGGCCGTCAGGCGGCCGAAAATCAGCGGCACCGCGATCATGTACTGAATGCAATGATCGCGGTCGGCCGGATTATTGAGCGGACCTTTTTTGTCGATGATGCGGATGGCGGCTTCGTGCGTGCGGATCGTGATCTTGCGGATGTCTTCCACGCGCTTGCCGTGCGCGACGAGTTGCGCCTGCAACGTCATGGCGGCTTCCACGGCGGTTTGCGCGTGAAATTCGGCCGGGAACGAAATCTTGAACAGCACGTTCTCCATCACGTATGAGCCGTACGGGCGCTGGAACGTGAACGCGTTGCCCTTGAAGAGCACGTCGTAGAAGCCCCATGTTTTCGCCGTCAGCACCGACGGATAGCCCATCTCGCCGGTTTTCGAAATGAGCGCGAGACGTACGGCGCGCGAAGTCGCGTCGCCCGCGGCCCACGATTTGCGCGAGCCCGTGTTGGGCGCATGGCGGTACGTGCGCAGCGCCTGTCCGTCGACAAGCGCCTGCGAGACCGCATTGATCAGTTCGTCGCGCGTGAGGCCGATCAGTTGGCCGACCACCGCCGTCGACGCGAGCTTGACGAGCAGCACGTGGTCGAGCCCGACCTTGTTGAAGGAGTTCTCGAGCGCGATGCAGCCTTGAATTTCGTGCGCCTTGATCATGGCGATCAACACGTCTTTCATTGCGAGCGGCGCTTTGCCGGCTGCGATGGCGGTGCGCGAGAGCCAGTCGGCCGCGGCGAGAATTGCGCCGAGGTTATCCGACGGGTGCCCCCATTCGGCGGCGAGCCACGTGTCGTTGAAGTCCAGCCAGCGGATCATGGCGCCGATGTTGAAGGCAGCCTGAACCGGGTCGAGCTGGAACGACGTGCCTGGCACCTTGGCGCCGTTGGGGACGATCGTGCCCGGCACGATGGGTCCCAGCAGCTTGGTGCAGGCAGGAAAAGTGAGCGCCTCGAGGCCGCAGCCGAGCGTATCGATCAGGCAATGACGCGCGGTTTCCAGCGCGAGCGCGCTGTCGATCTGATAGTCCAGAACGTAATCGACGATATCGACCAGGACCTGGTCCGGATCGGGTCGCACGTTGGAAATCGGAGCGGACATCGAGGGCTTTCCTGATGACGACGGGTTATTCCGCCTTGTTGATCGCGTTCGATTGCGTCGGAGCCGGCGCGCCTTGCGCCATGGCTGCCGTCTTGCACTCGTCGGCGAGACGCGAGCTGTCCTTGTCCGAGAACAGCATGGCCTTGGTCGGGATCACGACCAGATCCATGCCGCTGGCGGCGTCGTGGAACCGATCGGCACCCGTGGTCGTGGATTGACGCGGCAGGTTGTAGTTCTTGTTTGCCCAGTGAACCGTGACGATCTGGTCACGCTTCATGTCGCCCTTCAGAGCGAAAGAAAGGCCTTCGTTGCACGACCACTTTTCGGCGCCTTCCGGAACCGGGTCGACCTTGGCTTCCTTGGCCGGATTGGCTTTGCGCTTGATCAGACGGCGCGGCTGCGGCTTCTTCGGCACGGCTTTTGCAGCGGGCTTGGTGGTGGTCGCCGGTTGCGCGGCGGCGTCAGTCGCGACGGTCAGCATCGTCGTGGACAGGGCGCCAATCACGGCGGCGATCATCAGCTTCTTCATGGAGAAAACCTTTCTATCTAATTTCAGTTGAACGGTACGCGGTCTACCGGTCCTGGCGGCCGCGGGGTTGAACTGCACGCGCCTCTTAAGCGCACAGCGACCGCTATTTTCGCTTATTTAGCGCCACGTACTTTAAATTCTCGGGCCCGGTGTAATTCGCGCTCGGCCGGATGATCTTGTTGTCGATGCGCTGCTCGATGATGTGTGCGCTCCAGCCAGCCGTGCGCGCAATCACGAAGAGCGGAGTAAACATGGCCGTCGGCACGCCCATCATGTGATACGACACCGCGCTGAACCAGTCGAGATTTGGAAACATCTTTTTCACTTCGGCCATGACTTTTTCAAGGCGCTCGGCGGTATCGAACAGTTTCGTGCTACCCGCTTCCTTCGAAAGCTTCTTCGCCACTTCCTTGATGACCTTGTTGCGGGGGTCCGAGATCGTGTACACCGGATGCCCGAAGCCGATCACCACTTCCTTGTTCNCGACGCGTTTGCGAATGTCCGCTTCCGCTTCGTCCGGCGTCTGGTAGCGCGACTGGATTTCGAACGCGACTTCGTTCGCGCCGCCGTGTTTCGGCCCGCGCAGCGCGCCGATCGCGCCGGTAATGGCCGAGTAGATGTC
>NZ_AWZV01000056.1 GCF_000472545.1 Burkholderia sp. WSM2232
CTGTTCCATTACCGCAACCAGGGCGCGGACTACAGCTCGATTCTCGTCGGCATCCAGGTGCCGCAAACGGATAACGCGGAGTTCGACCGCTTCCTCGCGACGCTCGGCTATCCGTATTGGGAAGAGACGCAGAATCCGGTGTATCGGTTGTTCCTGGGCTAAAGCGGCCCCAACTACTGTAACTACTGCAACGGAAACCCGACACCGCAGATGGCTCTTTCGCTTGTCGACAAACTGGTGGTAGCGATCTCGTCGCGCGCGCTCTTCGACTTCGAAGAAGAGAACCGCGTGTACGAGGAAGGCGATCTTCAGGCTTACGAAGCATTGCAGCGCGCGCGGCTGAACGTGCCCGCGAAACCGGGCGTCGCGTTTCCGCTCATCCGCAAGCTGCTGGCCCTGAATGCGGGCGGACATCGCGTGGAAGTGGTGATCCTGTCGCGCAGCGATCCGATCAGCGGATTGCGCGCGTTTCATTCGTGCCGCGAACACGGACTCACGATCGAGCGCGGCGTGTTCACGCGCGGGCGTGCGCCGTTCGCCTATCTGAAGCCGTTGAACGCGTCGCTGTTTCTCTCCGCGAATCAGGACGACGTGCGCGACGCGCTCGCCGCCGGCTTTCCCGCCGCACGCGTGTTGCCGGAATCGGCGAAAATGGCGAGCAAGTACCCCGACGAAATCCGCATTGCTTTCGACGGCGACGCGGTGCTGTTTTCCGACGAAGCCGAGCGAGTGTTTCAGAAAGACGGCTTGCGGGCCTTCGTCGGCCACGAGATGCACAACAAGGATCTGCCGCTTGCCGACGGACCGCTCAAGCCTTTGCTCGAAGCGCTCCATCGGCTGCAAAAGCTCGCGGATCAAGCCGCGCCGATGCATATTCGTACGGCACTGGTGACGGCGCGTTCGGCGCCCGCGCACGAGCGCGCGATCCGAACCCTGATGGCCTGGAACATTGAAATCGACGAAGCGATGTTTCTGGGCGGCCTCGACAAGAGCGCATTCCTGCGCGAGTTCGAGCCGGACTTTTTCTTCGACGACCAAATTGGCCACTGCGAATCGGCCCGCGTCGTGACGGCGACCGGACACGTGCTGAGTGGCATCGTGAATGCATCATGACACCCGAACAATCTCCGCTGGGTAAGGCCTCCACTTACACCGAACAGTACGACGCGTCACTGCTCTTTCCGATTGCGCGCAGCAACGCGCGCGAGGCGATCGGCATCGGCGCGCAGTTGCCGTTCTTCGGCACCGACATCTGGAACGCCTATGAGTTGTCGTGGCTCAATCAGCGCGGCAAACCGCAGATCGCGGTCGCTACGTTCTTTGTGCCGGCGGACTCGCCGAACATCGTCGAGTCCAAGTCGTTCAAGCTGTATCTCGGCTCGTTCGCGCAAACCGCGTTCGAGTCAATCGAAGCGGTGCGCGACACGATCAGACGCGACGTGTCGGCATCGTGCGGCTCGACGGTTTCTGTTTATCTGACCGCACCGCACGACTTCGGCAAATTGCAGATGGAAGAATTCGAAGGCACGCCGCTCGACCGGCTGGATCTGGACACCGACGTCTACACGCCCGACGCGTCGTTGCTGAAAGCCGCACTGGACGAAGCGCCCGTCGAGGAAACGGTGTTCTCGAATCTGCTTAAATCGAATTGCCCGGTGACGGGTCAGCCGGATTGGGGCAGCGTGCAGATTCACTACGTCGGCCCGCAGATCGACCACGCGGGGCTGTTGCGTTACATCATCTCGTACCGCAACCACACCGGTTTTCACGAGCAATGCGTCGAGAAGATTTTTATCGACGTGCTGAAGGCATGCCGCCCGGTCAAGCTCGCAGTGTATGCGCGCTACACGCGGCGCGGCGGGCTCGACATCAACCCGTTCCGCACCAACTACAACCTGCCGATGCCCGACAACATGCGGCTTGCGCGGCAATAGGCATTGCAGTAATCGCCGCGGACCTCTTGCTGATGTGCCGCGGCGAACCTTCTCTCAAGCGTCTCAGGCTGCGGGTTTTTTGTAGGCGACGCAATCCACTTCGACCTTGCAGTCGATCACCATCGACGAAACGACACACGCGCGCGCCGGCGGATTGTCGCCGAAGTATTCGCGGAACACCTTGTTGAACGACGCGAAGTCGCGTGGATCGTCAAGCCAAACGCCGCAGCGCACCACGTGCTCCGCGCCGTAGCCGGCTTCCTTCAGAATGGCGAACACGTTTTGAATGGCCTTGTGCGATTGCTCGACGATGCCGCCGTTAATCACCTCGCCGTTTTCCATCGGCGTCTGCCCCGACACAAAAAGCCACCCGTCGGCTTCCACCGCACGCGCAAACGGCATGTGCTGACCGCCCGTTCCTTTTCCGCCTTCAACACCATATCGCTTCATCGTTACACTCCTTGTAGATTGAACGCACGCGGACATCACGCCGCGCGCCTTGATAGACCAGCTTGCCGGGCCTCTCAGCCCGGTTTAATCAGAATGCGCCGTGCGCGTCGCCTTGCGACGCCGCACCGCGCGCCACGAAGCGTCCGGCGCGCTCGCCCGTCACTTCGCCGTTGCGGTAGGACAGCACGCCGTTCACCCATACCGCGTCAATGCCGTCGGCCGCCTGTTGCGGTTGTTCGAACGTCGCGGCGTCGCGCACTTTCGCCGGGTCGAACAGCACGAGGTCGGCGTGATAGCCGACATGCACTTCGCCGCGCTGGGCAAGGCCGAAGCGTCGCGCGGACAGGCTCGTCATCTTGCGCACGGCTTCCTCGAGCGGCAGCAAACCGGCGTCGCGCGCATAGTGGCCAAGCACGCGCGGAAACGCGCCCCACAAACGCGGATGCGGCAGCGGATCGTTCGGCAGGCCATCGGAGCCGACCATCGTCGCGGGATGCGAGAGGATGCGCCGCACGTCTTCCTCAGACATGTTGTGATACACCGCGCCCGCCGGCTGCAGGCGCTTGGCCGCTTCCTGCTGCGTGACGCCCCATTCAGCGGCAATCTCCTTGACGAGCTTGCCGGCCATTTCCGGATGCGGTTCCGACCACGTGATCGTGATATCGATGTCTCCCGTGACCTGCTTCAGATCGAGCGTCGACGAACTGCGGTTGTACGGATAACAGTCGCAACCAATGGGCTGCATGCGCCGCGCGCCCTCGAGCGACTTCAGCACTTCGACGCTGCGCCCCCAGTTCGACGGCCCCGCGCATTTCAGGTGCGAGATGACGACCGGCACGCGTGCATGACGGCCCACGCGATACGCTTCGTCCATGGCGTCGAGAATCGCGTCGAATTCCGTGCGCATGTGCGTGGTGTAGAGCGCGCCCGCGGCGGCGAGCGGTTCCGCAAGAGCCATCACTTCTTCGGTAGGCGCGGCGAAGGCCGAACCGTAGGCGAGTCCCGAACTCAGGCCGAGTGCGCCGTTGGCGAGCGCCTCTTCGAGCTGCGCGCGCATGCCTTCTATTTCGTCGCGCGTGGCCGCGCGGTCGAGGCGGTCCATCTGATTGTTGCGCAACGCCGTATGCCCGATCAGCGCGCCGACGTTCACCGCCGGACGCGCGGCGTTGACTGCTTTCACGTAGTCCGCGAAAGTCGGGTACTGGAACGCGTCGCGCTCGCCGAGCAGATTCATCGGATCAGGCGGGTCGCCCTTCAGCGCAACCGGCGACGCGCTAATGCCGCAATTGCCGACAATCACCGTCGTCACGCCTTGCGTAATCTTCGGCAGCATTTGCGGCGAGCGGATCACGTGGGTGTCGTCGTGCGTGTGAACGTCGATGAAACCCGGCGCGAGCGCGCGGCCCTCGGCCTCGATCACCTCCTCGGCGAGCCAGTTCGACAGGTTGCCGATCGCGACGATGCGTCCGTCGCGGATCGCCACATCGCGCTCGACAGGTGGCGCGCCGGTGCCGTCATACAGTTGCGCGCCGACAATCAGCGTGTCGGCGGCTTCGGGATGCGAGTGCATGAATCAGTCTCCTATCAGTCCCCTAGGGGTTGTCGGTCGCCGCCGCCACGGTGCGTGTCGAGCGCGTGCTTCATGCGGCGCAGCAGTTCGCGGCTCTCGTCACCCTGACTGACGGCAAGTTCGGTGACGAGCACGTCTAGCGCCATCATCATCGCGTATCGCGACGACGACGGCTTGTAAATAAAGTCGGTCTCGAAGGCGACAATCGGGATCACCCAATCCGCGAGCTTCGCGAGCGACGACGCGGGCGCGGTCAGCGCGATTACCGTCGCGCCGTAGCTGCGTGCAATCTTGCAGTTCTCGACCATCTCCGGAACGCGGCCCGTGGTGGACAGCGCGATTAGCACGGTGTCGCGCGACACCGTGCTCGCGACCATACGCTGCAACAAGCCGTCCTGATACGTGGCCACGGGCCGGCCCAGACGCACGAGGCGAAAACGCATTTCGTCAGCGAGTGCGGTCGAGCCGCCGCCCATGCCGAACACATAGATCATGCGCGCGCCGCGCAGCGCCGCAGCCGCTTGCGCCAACGGCGCCTGGCGCAGCAGTTGATGGTTGTGCGCAAGCGCCGTCTGCAATTCGTCGAAGACGCGCGTCGCAATGGGCTCAGGCGCGTCGCCAGGCGCGCCCGCCTGCAAGAACCGCTGGCCCACCGCCGCGGCCTGCGCGAGCCGCAGCTTCAATTCGCGCACGTCGCGGCAGCCCACCGCTTTGGCAAATCGTGTAACGGTGGCCACGCTCACCTGCGCCTGCTCCGCCAGCGCGCCGATGCTGGCGCGCGAGGCGCCCGTCAGATTGTCGAGGATCAGCGCGGCCACCTTGCGCTCGGCCGAGCGCAGTTCCGGCGCACACTCTGCAATGCGTGCGACGATGTCGAAGGTGAGCGGTTCGGCGCTGGAATTCATGCTGCTCGTGCCCGGCGGGCTCCTGTCAAAGCTCTGGTACTAAATAACATTTCTTCGACCATCGTACTTTCGGTAACATGGTAAAGTCAACTTCGCAGCAATTTAACTGGACGATGGAGCAGGAGACATGAAAGTTACAAACTATCAGGGCGCAACGATTGATCCTTATAGCAAGGGCTTGGGCATGGTTCCGGGCGCGAGCATCCAGCTCACCGACGCGGCGCGTCTGGAGTGGAACCTGCTGAACGAAGACGTGAGCCTGCCCGCCGCCGTCCTTTATGCGGACCGCGTGGAACACAACCTGAAGTGGATGCAGGCGTTCGTCGCCGAATACGGAGTCAAGCTCGCGCCGCACGGCAAGACCACCATGGCGCCGCAGTTGTTCCGGCGTCAGTTGGAAACCGGCGCATGGGGCATTACGCTCGCGACCGCGCACCAGGTGCGCGCGGCCTATCACGGCGGCGTCTCGCGCGTGTTGATGGCCAATCAGCTGGTGGGCCGCCGCAACATGCTGATGATCGCCGAGTTGCTCAGCGATCCGGACTTCGAGTTCTTCTGTCTGGTCGATTCAGTGGAAGGCGTCGAGCAACTGGGGCGCTTCTTCACGTCGGTGAAAAAGCCGTTGCAAGTGCTGCTCGAACTGGGCGTGCCAGGCGGGCGTACCGGCGTGCGCGATGAAGTGCAACGCAATGCTGTGCTCGAAGCGATTGGGCGCTATCCCGGCGTGCTGAAGCTCGCGGGCGTCGAGCTGTATGAAGGCGTGCTGAAGGAAGAGCACGAGGTGCGCGAGTTCCTGCAAAGTGCGGTGACGGTTACGCGCACGCTCATCGACCAGGGGCGCTTCGAGCGCACACCGGCGATTCTGTCCGGCGCAGGCTCGGCATGGTACGACGTGGTCGCGGAGGAATTCGTGAAGGCGTCGGAAACAGGCAAGGTCGAGGTCGTACTGCGTCCCGGCTGCTACCTGACGCATGACGTCGGCATTTATCGCAAGGCGCAGACGGACATCTTCGCGCGCAATCCGGTCGCGAAGAAAATGGGCGAAGGGCTTCTGCCTGCACTGCAATTGTGGGCCTACGTGCAGTCCATCCCCGAGCCGGATCGCGCGATCATCGGTCTCGGCAAGCGCGACTCGGCATTCGACGCGGGCCTGCCGGAGCCGGCGCGCCACTATCGGCCGGGCCGGGACGGAGAAGGCCACGAGGCGCCGCGCGAGATTGCCGCGAGCGAAGGGTGGGAAATCTTCGGCTTGATGGATCAGCACGCGTATATGCGGATTCCCGCAGGCGCGGACCTGAAGGTAGGCGACATGATCGCGTTCGACATCTCGCACCCTTGCTTGACATTCGACAAATGGCGTCAGGTGCTGGTGGTCGATCCGGCTTATCGCGTGACTGAGGTGATCGAAACGTATTTCTGATTGTCGTCGCGCCCGCTCGACAGGTGGTGACCGGGCGCAACCGCCGTGCGTTTGCTTGCAGTCGCTCAGCGCCCGGCGCGTGAATCTTCAGCGGGAGTCCCAACGGGTGTGTCTTCGGCGTTCGCCGCCGACACCACTTCGCCGATTCTTGCCTCCAGCATTTTTAGCGCGCCGGACAATGCGCTCAGCGCGTCGTCCGGCAGCGCGGCCATGGTGTCGTGCAAAAAGGCATTGCGACGCGGCAGGCTCGCTTCGGTCGCGGACAAGCCTGCCTCGGTCAGGCGCACATTGGTCACGCGGTTGTCGCGCGAGTCCATGCTGCGCGCAATCCAGCCCAATCCTTCGAGGGCTTTCAACTGGCGCGTCAACGCGCCGGGGTCGACGCGCAATTGCTCGACAAGCCGCTTCTGCGACGACTCGCCGGCCTGCTCGTGCAGCGCGAGCATGATGCGCCAGCGCGGCAACGGGTGACCGACCTGAGCTTCGAAGGCCGACATGAACGCCCGGTACGTGCGGCCGAATTGCTGCATGACTGCGACGCGGTCCTGTTCTTCCATGATGGTTCTATGACGCTAAAAACGAAAATCAGTCCGCGTGGATCACGGGTTCGAGCTTGCGCTGAAGCTTGATCGGCGGAACACGGCGGCTTTGCCATACCGAAACGACAGCAATAATGGCCGCCATCGCAAGGCCGAAGTGGATTGCCGCGACAAGCGTCTCGCGCGCGGTCTCCAGAAGCATCGCGCCATTATGGCCGGCTTGAGCCAACTGGCCCAGCAAGCTGGCTTGTGCTTCGTGGTTGATGAGGATCTGCGGATCGCTCAGATCGCCGAACCATTGCGAGGCGCGGTCGCTTTCCAGCGCGCTGCGCACGCCGCTCGCGTACATATGGCTGACCAGCGTTCCGGTGAGCGCCGTGCCGATCATGCCGCCGATCATCCGAAGCGACTGTAGCAGCGCCGTGGCAATGCCGAGATGCTCGCGGCCGGCCGTCTGCTGCGCGAAGATGGTGAGGTTCGGCATGACGAAGCCGAGGCCAAGGCCGCCTAGCACCATGAACGACATGAGCAGCCAATGCGGCATGGAACGTGTGGCGATCACCACGCCGAGGCACGCGAGCGCGAGCAGCGTGAAACCGACATACAGCATCAGATTCGGATTGCGCACCCGCGAAACCACGCGCCCGTTCGCGATACTGCCGATCGTAATGAACACGACGAGCGGCGTAATGACCACGCCCGCCTCCTTGGGCGACATGCCAAAGCCGCCCTGGAACAGCAACGGCGCGTAAAAGAGCAGCGAGAACATCGTGAAGCCGCCGAGCACCGCCAGCGTGAAGAGTGCGGCGAGGCTGCGGTTGCGGAACATGTCGACGGGAAGGATCGCAGTGGGGCAACGCTTCTCCCATTGCCACAGTGCATACGCCGATGCGACGCTCAGCACGAGCAACGCGCACGCGCCCCATGACAGCCCATGCTTGGGCAGTAATTCGACGAACAACTGCAGCGAGCCGAGTGCCACCGCGATCAGCGCGGCGCCGGGCCAGTCGAGCCTCATCTTGCCTTCGTGTTCGACATGGCGCAGATGCGGCAGGAAGCGCCACACAAAAAACAACGACAACATGCCGACCGGCAGATTCACATAGAAGACGGAGCGCCAGCCATAGTACTGGGTCAGAAACCCGCCCAGCGACGGCCCTACCGCGTTGGCAATGCCGAATGCCGAACTCATCAGCACCTGCCAGCGCAGCCGCACGACCGAGTCGGGGAAAAGGTCCGGAATGCACGCGAACGCGGTGCCGACCAGCATGCCGCCGCCAATGCCCTGCAGTCCGCGCGCGAGGACCAGAAACAGCATGTTGTCGGCGACTCCGCAGAGCACCGAGGCGCCCGTGAACACCACGATAGACGCGATCACGAACGGCTTGCGGCCGTAGTAGTCGCCAAGCCGGCCGAAGATCGGCACGGTGATCACCGAGGTCAGCAGATACGACGTGGCGACCCACGCGTACAGCTCGAACCCCTTCAGTTCGGCAACGATGGTGGGCAGCGCCGTGCCGACCACCGTCTGGTCCAGCGCGACCAGCATGGTGACGAAGGAGATGCCGAGCATCGCCAGCAGCGATTCCCGGAACGGCAAGACTTGCCCACTCGAATGATGGGCGGCGGTATGGACAGCCATTTTTGATAGCGCAACAGTTGACACGTCAAACGATTAGGGAATCATACCACGGGTGATGGCTCTAACCAGGAGTTCGAGCGGCCGCGTCAAAGGCCGGATCGAGCGTGGAAGAGCACATCAGATAACGCCAGGGAGGCACATGGAGCCGGGTTCGCTCGCAACGCATTCGTTGTCGGAAGAAGATCTGAGCGCGCTGCGCCGCGCGAAACACGAACTGGAAAGCCCCGCGCTGGCAATGAAACTGGCGAGCATCGTCGGCGCGCCTTTGGAGAAGCTGATTTCACGCATGCCTGCGTTCGCAAACGAGAAGGTCGCCGACGCGACAGAACTGGCGCTGCGCAAGTGTCTGTCGATCGCGCTGCGCACGCTCGGGCGGCGCGACGGCGGCGCGGCGTCGCTCACGCCCGACAAGCCGAGCAACCTGCTGCACAAGTTTGCAGTCGCCACCACCGGCGCAGCCGGCGGCGCGTTCGGCCTGTTTGCACTGCCCGTCGAGTTGCCGGTTACCACAACGCTCATGTTCCGCTCGATCTGCGACATTGCGCGCAGCGAGGGCGAGGACCTCAAGTCGATCGACACGCAACTGCAATGTCTGACGGTGCTGGGCATGGGCGGCACGTCGAGCGCAGACGACGACGCGGACTTCGGCTACTTCATCATGCGCGGCGCGCTGGCGCAGGCGGTGTCGAAAGCGTCGTCAGAAGTGGCGACGAAGGGATTCACCACGCACGGCTCCGCCGCCTTGCTGCGCCTCGTCAATACGATTGCCGCGCGCTTTTCGGTGCAGGTCAGCGAGCAGATTGCCGCCAAGTCCATTCCCGCGATCGGGGCCGTGCTCGGCGCGATGGTCAACACGGTGTTCATCGACCACTTCCAGCAGGTCGCGCACGGGCATTTCACCGTTCGGCGGCTTGAACGGCAGTACGGCGAGCACGCGGTGAAAGCTGCGTATCAAACCATCGACGTCACGCTCGACGCCTGAGCGGCGTGCGCGCCCCGACTCGTTGCGTACCGGATGAACACGGCTGCGCGGTCGAGCGCGCGGTTCGCCTCGGGGATGAACGGCGCAAAGATCGGCCAGACGTGCGGCATCTTGCTCCACACCTCCAGTTCGCAATCCACGCCCGCCGCGCGCGCATGAGCGGCCACGCGCCGCGAGTCGTCGAGCAGAACTTCGGTGCTGCCCGCCATCATGAAAAGCGGCGGCAAGCCGCGCAGGTCTGCGTACACCGGCGACGCATAGGGGTGCGTCGCGGGCATGTCGCCGAGATAGACCTTTGCGGCTCTTGCAATTGCCGGGCCGCTGAACATCGGATCGGCGCCATCGTTGTCGACGATGCTGGCTCCGGTTGCCGCGAGGTCCGTCCACGGCGAGAACAGCAGCCCGCCCGCCGGCAGCGGGTCGCCTGCATCGCGCAGCGCAACGAGCGTCGCCAGCGCAAGGCCGCCGCCAGCCGAATCGCCCGCAAGCACAATCGAACGGGGCGGCACGCCTTCAGCGATCAACTGACGATACGCGGCGGTTGCGTCGTCCAGCGCGGCGGGGAAGCGGTGCTCGGGCGCGAGGCGGTAGTCGAGCGAAAAGACGGGCGCGTTGGCGCGCGTGGCGAGGCCGAACACAATCGAGCGATGCGTGCGCGGCGAACAGAAGTAATAGCCGCCGCCATGGCAGTACAACACCAGGGCTGGCGCTCCGCCGGCCGGTTCGCCGCCCGTGCGCTCGAGCCACTCGCCACGCAACGATTTGCCGCCGGCGCCGTCCAGTTCCCGCAGACGCCAGCCGCGCGGCACCTCGGGCGACCAGACGCGCTTCTCCGTCAATGCGCGCGCGTGGCTCACGTCGATGTGCGGCTTCAGGGTTTGAGGGCGGAACCGTCTACGCAAAAACCAGCACGCAAGTGCGCTTTGCCAGCTCATCGGGGCATGCTCCTTCAGAAACGTCCCCTCATGGTACTTGCGTTGGCCACTGCGCCAATGGACGGCGGCCTCTATTCTTCCGGGTACGGCGCGGCCGCTGCCAGTTCGTTTTCCGGGACCATCAAGCGCTTTTGCCCTCGCGCGCCGAATGCGGCGCGGCGTAGGACGATCCGAGGTCCGGTACGCTGATGGTGTCTCCCAGCGAGGGGCGCGGCCGGTTTCGGGTGCGGCGACCGCGCAACACAACCGCAGCAAGTGCTGCGAATGCTGCATCCAGGTGCGGCGGCTATTGCCGATTGTTGCACTTGCCCGTTAGTTGGCCGGCAAGACTTGCCCGCGAATTTCGCCCATCGGGTTTTGCGCCGTGTGAATATTGAAGTACCACTGCCCCGCCATCAGATCGGTCACCTGCTGCTCGTTGAGAGCGGCCGAGCCTTTTATCGGACTCGCCAGCGCATTCTTGTCGATGGGAACCTGCACTTTGGCGTTTTGCCCGACTGGCGCCGGTCCATGGAAATGCGCGGCCGTGACCGGGCCGCTTAGCCCCTCGTAGCTCACCGTCCATTGCAGCGATTTCGTCGACGTGTCGAACGTTGCGTTCAGCGCGCCGTGCCCGTGACTGACACGAGGCGGCACTTCGCTGGAAGGTTCGAGGTCGGCCTTCAACGCCACAGTGTCAGCAAACGCGACACCTGCCATTGCCGCCCAAAGAGCCACAGCCAGATTGAGTTTTTTTAGCGTGATCATGGTCTTCTCCGACTAGTTGCGCCCCGCGCCGATACGTCGGCCGGCCGCGAAGCCATCACATACTAGTGCAAATCCACGCCGGACGTCGGTGCAGGGAGTCGCGGGGGGCCGCGGGTTCTCGATAAGTGGCTCGGTGTACGCGATGCCTGTTGCATGGAGTTCGATGCACGCTCAATGCGCTGCCCGCGCTCACCGCGATTTTTTGAACAGTTATTTGCAGATTCTGTAGTGAATCATCGGCGCGATCCCGGGTATGCTTTGAGCTCGCGAGAAGTGACTCCTTCATCGAGGGATGTCTCCAAACCTTTAACGCGGCTTCGGCCGCGTTTTTTTTCGCCTGCGTTTTTTCGCCTGCGTTTTTTCGCCTGCGTTTTTTCGCCTGCGTTTTTTCGCCTGCGTTTTTTCGCCTGCGTTTTTTCGCCT
>NZ_AWZV01000057.1 GCF_000472545.1 Burkholderia sp. WSM2232
GTTCCACGCGGGCATCGGCTCGCGCGCAAGAGTTCGCTGGGTCCCGCCGATCTGCGAGGCGAACGCTTTATTTCATTTCCGCAGAGCTTCGATGCGCGTAGCGTGATCGACAGGGTCTTCGTCGACGCGGGGGTGACGCGCGACCTCGTGATCGAGGCGCAGCTTTCACAAGCGATTGTCGCGCTGGTTGCGAACGGTGCAGGGGTAGCGCTGATCGACCCGGTCACTGCCGGGTACGCGAGTGCTCGGGTTGTGGTGAAGACGTTCACGCCGGCGGTGGCGGATCACTTCCATATCGCGACCAACCCATCGCAGCCATTGTCCGTCGTGGCCGAGAGATTCTGCCAGGACATGCGCGGCGCGTTTGTGAGTCTGACGGGGCAGCACCGGTAAGGCCGGAGGAACCGAGAAACCTGATGAATCGGGGAAGGGCGGCGAATGCGCGAGCCGCGATCGGGGTGATTCGCGTCATCGTTGTGTTCGGGCAATGCGCGATACCAGCAGGGACGGATTCGTCGCCGGCGACGACGTGCCGGAGGAGATGGTGCGCGACGCTTGGCAGAACACGACTCGGCCCCAATGTGTCAAACCGGCCGGTTCTTCGGGGGCTCTTCAGGGAGCTCAGATCCTGGCTTCGCGTACCTTTGCTCTGTAGTCCTGCCGCGCGGATTTCTCGCGCGCTTTCAATTGTTCTCTTGATGCACCCTTCGACGCCCGGTATTCCGCGTTTGCCTGCGCATTGGCGTTACGCCTGTCGACTAAAGGATCGCTAGTCCCCGACTGGGCTGCGGGCAACTGTGCGTCGGTTGCACTTTTCTGTGCTGCCTGATCACCCGGTACCGCATTGGCCTGGGCGAAGGCGGTGAGTGTGGCATAAAGGGCAAACAAGGTACACGTCAGAAACTTATGGATCGTCTCCATACGATTTCACCTCACATCAAAAAAGATAACCTGGCAGAAATTTGCTAAGCGGCAATACCGTGCTTCGGGATCTCTGAAAAGCGCCCATCAGAAAGGAACGTTACTCACATGAATGTGACGAGTCGCCATGGTTTCGGCCCACGTCGTCGGCGGGAGCGTGAATTCGCAAAAAGAGACCAGCCTGGTTCGCACGCTAATAATCACTAAAAGTTAAACACCATTGACAATCGATTCAAATCAAAACTGCGGGCAAATCGCTTTTCCAAAAGCGCGGCCTGCGCGGAGGTCAGGATGTCGACGACACCTGAGGCGGCGCCTGCGACGATTGGGAAAAACGAATACGACGAGTGCAGTAATACCGGTCGCATCTCCATGGAATGCTTCGGACAACTCCAAGACCATCACCCCTGGCGTCGATCACAACGAAGTGGACCAAATGGAAGATGATGCAGAAGAGCCACGCAATGAAGAAACCGGTATGGATGGGCTCACGGGTCGTCAGAAGCGCGAAGATCTGGACCTGGCACTTCACATCGGAATCTTCCTGTCTCAACAGTACGTTAAATAGTCAGGGAAAGACGCTGCTCGTCAAGCTCCATCGTGCGCTCCCTGGACGGCAGGGAGACAGTTTCGCTAAAGCACTCATCTGGTCGACGCGCCTGATGCCGCGATAGACCGTCTGTCCGACCCGACAGACCGTTTTGACCCAGCCGAAACGGTCCTGGATGCGCTGCCGCCGGCCAGGTCATCGTTACGCTCGACGGCTTTGTCAACTTGACCGGCACAGGCTGCGTTTCTGGTTAAACATAGGTATCCTGATCAGATAGTAGATCAACGTCGACGGTTCAACTATGCCAGGCGGCGATTCGTTCCGTGTTAAAGCGATTTCGTCTTCTTCATTTCATCGTTTTCCCGCCACCTTTCCACCTGACAGCACGCCTTTTACCATTACAGGGGCGATTTCGTAAGCGGCAACGAAATGGCGACAGATGATCGCTGCCCTACACGTCATTCGACCGAACGGCGGGGTACCCAAATCTGGATCATAAAGCCGCCCTCAGGATGTGCGGCAATGGATGCGCTTCCGCCCAGGTGCCGTGTTCGCTGCCGGATGCCAGCCAGTCCTGAAGAATCACGCCCAGGCGCTCGCGGAGACAGCGAAGTGCTCGTTTGACCATTGTCAAGGATGGATAGGTCGCACATTCCAGCCGTGCATGTAAGTTCAATAACGACCTGCGTTGCTCCCTTGGCGTGGTGGACCACATTGGTTAGCCCTTCCTGAACGATGCGGAAGATTGCCGTAGACGCGTCGTCATTGAATGCAGCGTCCTCGGGCTTGCTATGCAGAATGACTGAAAGCCCCGATCGCTCGCGGAAATCTTCCACTAGCCACATCAGCGCCGGAACGAGACCCACGTCATCAAGGATCGCTGGGGGTACATGGTCAGAACGTCGCAGATCGTTCGTTTCAGAAAGCTTAGGCAGCCACGGGGTAAGGACAGCGAGCTCATCTTCGCTGAGCACGCGCTTTCATGTTTTCCAGCTTTCCGCCGCGTTTTCGTCCAACGCTCCACAGTTTGCCGCGCATCACCTGGCGCCACCAATTCGGCGTGTCCTCGGGAACGCGACCAGCGTCCAGTGCATAGTCCCACGCTGCGCCAAGCTACGAGCGCAGAATCGCAGCGTTCCGCGGCGTATGCCGCTGACTGTCGAGCAGGTCGAAGGCCTGTTTTCGTGTGATTGAAGCGGCTGCCAAACGCGCAATCGGGACGATCTTGGTCATGAGGCGCCGGCGGGACTGGGCCGCACCGACAGAGTCTCGGTGTCGTTCAATATGGCCTGTGAGGAAGTCCTCGCAGAGTTCCTGCACCGTGTATGATTCCGGCGTCAAAGCTACCACAGGGCCATTCGATGACCTGCGGCTGAGCACGGGGTCTTCGCCAGCGTCACGGCGCGCTCGAATATCTTGCCATTTGGCTATCGCAGACGCATAGGATATTGCTGGCCATTCTCCCAGCTTCTGCTGACGCATCCGTCCGTCGATGGGCGATTTGAATCGGTACGTCCAACTGCGCCGCGATGCGGTCGCTTCCAGACGAAGACCTTGAAACGCATCGAAGCTCATATGCGTCCCAGGTTTGAGCTGTTTTGCGGCCTTGGCATCGAATCGCATGGTCGGCGTAGGTTTTCCGTGAATGAGAGAAAAAAGTTGCGCCAGCGTTTGAAGTTTAGCAACCTGTAGACGAGTGTAGATGCGGTTTTTGGCGCCAGCTAGGAACGTTGTCAGCCTTTGCGGGCGGGCTTTTCATGCAGGAGTGCCTCGCTCGACGCACCTCTCGAGAAATGACGAAGGAAACGTCCTGAATGCTCGCAGAACAACGTCACCAATACATTCTGGCGCAAGTCGCCAAAAACGGCGCGCTCTCCGTGGCCGAACTGGTGCGCGAATTGAACGTATCGCGCGAGACCATCCGTCGTGATCTGAATGCGCTCGCCGGGCGCGGGCTGCTCGTCACGACGCACGGAGGCGCGCTTTCCAGCGACCGGCGCGAGCCCGATCTGGACACGCGCGAGGCCGCGAATGCGGGCGCGAAGCGCGCAATCGGCGAACGCGCGGCCGAGTTCGTTCCCGACGGCGCGTCACTGATCATCGACTCCGGCAGCACCACGCAGGCCGTTGCGCGAGCCTTGCTCGATCGGCACCGACTGTCGATCTATACGAACGACTGGCGCATCGCGCTGCTGCTCGGCCGGCGCAACGAAAATCGCGTAACGCTGCTGGGCGGCGAGCTCTCCGATATCGAAGACGCCACCTTCGGGCTGGATACAGTGCAGCAACTCACGCAGTACCACGCGGATTTCGCTTTCATCGGCGCAGGAGGAATCTCGCCCGACGGCTACCTCACCGACTACAGCCGCATGGCCGCCGAGGTCCGCAGCCGCATGATTGCCGCGGCGGATACAGTGGTGATCGTCGCAGATCATTCGAAGTTCGGGCGGGTCACGCCGGTGCGTATCAACGGCATCGAGTCGGCGCGTTATCTGGTGACCGAGCAGGCACCCGAGCGCTCGCTCGCCAAGGCGATCGCCGCTCACGGTCCCGAGATCGTGGTTGTGTAAGCGTCCCGCAAGGCACGCGCGACCAGGCGGCACACCGACGCCGTCCAGGCTTCTCCGAGGCTCTTCCCGCGCGCTCTGTTCTTCCCCGACCACCATTCGCGACGTGCGTCGCTCCTCCAGTTCGACCCAATAGTCATAGCCCTGTCACTTAGACCTGTGATTCTCTCGCGACTCACATTCGCGCCCGGCAGATAGCGCGAATGTCATGTGCCCTGGGCAGCCGTGCTCTACGGGCCATGCAATCGCAACAGGTATCGGGGTTCCTCCCGGCCGTCAGGTTTTTCGCCTTCGGAGAAGCGACATGACAAGGATAACTTCCGCTCAGACCACGGGTCTCGTACGCAAACTGTTGCCGGCGCTCGTCGCCGCCACAGTCTTTGGCGGCGCGGCCATGCAGGCTCACGCGGCCGGCGCCGTGGTGCTGTACACAGCCGACGGCCTCGAGAATCTCTACAAGGACGTGCTGCCGGCTTTCGAAAAGAAAGAAGGTGTGAAGGTCAACATCGTGACGGCGGGCAGCGGCGAAGTCGTGAACCGCGCCACCATCGAGAAAGATCAGCCCAAGGCGGATGTTCTCGTGACGCTGCCGCCGTTCATCCAGCAGGCGGAGCAGAGCGGCCTGCTGCAGGCGTATCAAAGCGCCAATTACAAGAACGTCCCGGCAATCGCCAAAGCGCCCGACGGCGCGTGGGCGACCTTCGTGAACAACTACTTCTCGTTCGCGATCAACCCCGAGGTCACGAAAAACCAGCCCAGGACCTTTGCCGATCTGCTGCATCCGGACTACAGCGGCAAGATCGCCTACTCCAATCCAGCGACGGCGGGCGACGGCATGGCCGTGATCATTCTGACGTCGTCGCTGATGGGCGAGGACAAGGCATTCGACTATCTGAAGAAGCTGGAGCAAAGCGCCCGGTTCCACACCAAGGGCACCGGTTATCTCGACGTGCTGCTCTCGCGCAATGAAATCGCATTTGCAAACGGCGACTTGCAGATGGATCTCGACGACGCGGCCAACGGTGGTCTGTCGCTCAAGCCGGTGTTTCTCGCTGCGACGCCTGGAGGCCAGCCGACCACGTTCCAGTTGCCTTACGCGATCGGTCTCATCAAGAACGGTCCCAACCAGGAGCAGGGCAAAAAGCTGGTTGACTATCTGATGTCGACGCAGGTGCAGTCCAGGGTGCCGGACATCTTCGGCATTCCGGGCCGCAGCGACGTGCCGCTCGCCGGCAAGAACGGCGAAACGGTCAAGCAGGCGATTGCAGGCGTGAAGCTGATTCCGGTCGACTGGAATCAGGTCATGGCGAAGAAAGCCAACTGGACCGCACGGTGGAAGAACGACGTGATCGGTGCGTCGGGCAAGCAGACCGAAGTCGTCAAGCCGAAGTAAGTTGCCCTTCGCTGTTTAGTCGACGGGATAGTCAAGATATGCAGCGTCGTCGCGATCATTCGTGAACTGCTATTTCGTTGCACACGCATCGATCCTGTCTGGAGGGTGAATCGGGTGAACTCCGCAAGTCTTGCAAGTCTTGTACGTCGCGGCACGCTCCGCGTCTCGCCGCAAGCGCAGGACGCGCTCGACTCCGCGGGCCCCGTTGTGCCCGGCGGCGTGCAGATCGACCATTTGAGCGTGCGCTTCGGTTCGCGTACCGTACTCGACGATCTGTCGTTGACGATCCGGCGCGGCGAGCTGCTTACCGTGCTCGGCCGCAGCGGCTGCGGCAAGACCACGCTGCTGCGATTCATTGCCGGTTTCATCCAGGCGGACGAATTGTCGGGCACGCTGAGCGTGGCCGGCCACGATCTCACCAATGTGCCGCCGCATAAGCGCAACCTTGGCCTGCTGTTCCAGAGCTATGCGCTGTTTCCGCATCTCTCGGTGTTCGAGAATGTTGCGTTCGGCCTGCGCGCGCGGCGCATTTCGTCGAAGGAGATCGCGCGGCGCGTGGCTGACGCGCTCAAGCTGGTGCAGCTCGGCGATGCCGGGCACGTGATGCCCGCGCAGCTTTCCGGTGGCATGCAGCAGCGCGTCGCGCTGGCGCGTGCGCTCGTGATCGAGCCGGACGTGCTGCTGCTCGACGAGCCGCTCTCCGCGCTCGACGCCAATTTGCGTGCCTCCGTGCGCTCAGAACTGAAGGCGCTGCACGAGCGCCTGCCGAACCTCACCATCATTTGCGTGACGCACGATCAGGACGATGCACTCGTGCTGTCGGACCGCACGCTGCTGATGCGCGATGGCCGCATCGCTCAACTCGGCACGCCGCAGCAGTTATATGACACGCCTGATGACGCCTTTGTCGCACGCTATCTCGGCACGGCTAACCTGCTGCCGCCGCACGTGGCGTTCGGCATGGACGATGTGCGCTACAGCGAGCGTGAGCGCCTCGCGTGCCTGCGGCCCGAAGCGCTGCGCATCGTGCCGCTCGGGCACGGGCAGTTGCACGGCGCGATTGCGTCGGTGGAATGGTATGGCGCCGTGTTGTCGGTGTCGGTCGCGCTGGACGCAATGCCCTGCGAACCGGTGCTCGTCACGACGCAGCGCGGCCACGGCATGACGCCGGAGAAAGGCGCGCGTGTTTCCCTGCGTTACGAGGCAGACGATGTCGTCCTTATCAAGCCCTGAGGCGTCGGCTTCCGTTACCGCGTTGGCCGCCGCCGCCGACGCTCGCCGCCGCGCGAGCGTCGCTTCACACCGGGCCGCGGCAAGGCGCCGTGAGCGCACGGCGCAATGGCATCTGCTGTTCATCGCCTTGTTCGTGCTCGGGCCACTTGTGATCTACCCGCTCGTGCGGCTCGTGGCGCTGAGTTTGAACGGGCCGGATGGTATCGGTCTGCAGGCATATGCGGCGTTTTTCGGCAATCCGCAGACGCGCGGTGTAATCGGGACGACGCTGTGGGTCCTGTTGGCGAGCGCGGGACTCGCATCGCTGCTCGGCGTGGCGCTGGCGTCGCTACTGTTCTTCAAGCCGTTTCCGGGGGCGCGCCTCGTGACGCGCCTTCTCGAACTGTTCGTCGCCTTTCCATCGTTTCTGGTGGCCTTTACGCTGATCTTTCTGTACGGCTCGCAAGGCTCGGTCAGCATCGGCGTGCAGCGGCTTTTTCATCTGCAGGCGCCGCTCGATTTCCTGTTCGGCGCGGGCGGCGTGGTTCTCGCGGAAGTGGTGTTCTATGCGCCGTTCGTCGTGCGGCCCACCTTGGCATCGTTCGCCACTCTCGACATGCGTTTGATCGAAGCGGCCCGCAGTCTGGGCGCAAGCGTGTGGATGGTCGCGTTCAAAGTAATCCTGCCGCTCGCCTGGCCAGGCATCGCGGCGGGGACGATCCTGTGCTTTCTTCTCACGCTCAACGAATTTGGAATTCTGCTCGTGCTCGGCAGTGCGCATCTCATCACACTGCCGGTCGCCATTTATAGTTCGGCCACCGTCGACCTCGATCTGCCGACGGCCGCCGCTGGCGCGGTCGTCATGCTGCTCGTGTCTTTGTCGCTGTATGCGTTGTATCGCCAGGTCAACGGTCGCGTGGTGAAAGGAGAGGGTCATGGCCGATGAGTTCGACCGTGCGGTGCTGCCGGTCATGCACGTGAAAGCGCGGCCGGTGCGCCGGAGTGCGGTCGCGCGGCTGCTTGGCGGTCTGTTCCTCGGCCTTGCCGCGCTGTTATGTTTCTGGCTGTTCGTGTTGCCGGTGGTGGTGGTTGCGCTGTCGAGCGTGGCCGCTCACTGGTCGGGCACCATCCTGCCTGACGGTTTCAGCACGCGCTGGTTCGAACGGCTCTCATCGAGCGACTTTGACGCGCTGACGACGAGCCTCGAAATCGGCATGGGCGTCGCGGTGCTCGGCACGATGCTCGGCCTGTGGCTGGCGCTTGCGCTCGAAGGACGCGACCGGCGCGGCCTCGGCGCCTGGGTCGACACCATCGCGATGATGCCCAATGGCGTGCCGAGCGTGGTGCTCGGGCTCGCCGTGCTGATTGCGTATCACAAGCGGCCGGTAGATCTGTCGAGCTCCGCGGCGATCGTCGTGTTCGTGCAGCTCGCACTGGTGCTGCCGTTCTGTTACCGCTGCGCGGCCGCCGCGTTGCGCCCCGAACTGACGGTGCTGCGCGAAGCAGCGGCGAGTCTTGGCGCGCCTGCGTCGATGGTGCTGCGCCGGGTCGTGCTGCCGCAACTGGTGCCCGCGATCCGCGCCAGTCTCGCGCTGGGTTTCGCGTTGTCGCTCGGCGAACTGGGCGCAACGCTCACGGTTTATCCGCCGGGTTTTGCGACGGTGCCGATTGTCGTCGTGGGTCAGGTGGAGCGTGGTTACTACCTGCCAGCGTCCGCGTTGTCGCTGATTTTGCTGCTAGTGTCGCTGGCGGCGCTGATGCTGATTGCGGCGCGTGTGCCGCGGCGTCGGGGCAATTGAGTGGCGCAAGTGAGCGGCACCGTTTGGGGTTTGGCTGCCGGAGTTTGTCGGGGTTCGTCGCCGTTTGTCGGCGATGAGCGGCTTCGGGCAAACATCTTTTGGATCTCGCGGAATCTTCCAGACGGCCGAACGTGTGCGGGCTTGCGGTGATGGCTTTGGGTATCCCGATGGCAATGGCGCGATGAAGTTTGTTATCAACCTGAAGACGTTTCCATTACCGTGGGAGCACCAGCGTGGCATTGACCGTAAGCGACATCCGGTTCCTGTTCGAGCAATACGGCGACATCGCCTATAGCGGCGAACCGGTCACGCAACTCCAGCATGCATTGCAGACCGGCGCGTTGGCGGAGGAGGCCGGCGCGGACGACGAGCTCGTTGTCGCCGCGTTTTTGCATGACCTTGGACATCTGCTCAATCAGCAAGGCGAGACGCCTACGGAGCGGGGCGTCGACGATCTGCATCAGTACTTTGCGCTGCCGTTTCTGCGAGCCGTGCTACCGGACGCGGTACTGGAGCCTATCCGCTTGCACGTGGACGCCAAACGCTGCCTTTGTGCCATCGACGACACGTATATCCGCCAGCTTTCCGCCGATTCGTTGCGCAGTCTGGCCCTGCAAGGCGGCGTATTCAGCCTCGACGAAGCGGACGCGTTCTTGCAGCAGGCTTACGCGCAGGACGCGCAGCGTCTGCGGAAATGGGACGATGAGGCAAAAGAGCCGGATCGCGCAACGCCAGATCTCGGTCACTACCTGGGCGTGGTCGAGCGCGTCATGAGTAAAGGCTCGATTGCGCGATTTCGAGCCACGTAGTCTGGTTGCCGTGCCGGATCGTTCGCGCTATTTCGTGCACGGGGTCGTACTCGTCGAAATAACGCTTGCAAGGCGTCGCGGGGCTCGCTAGAATCTCGCTCTTTCGTGCTCCGGACGCCGGGGCGCGGGAAGCGGGAAAGCCAGTCGTGGCAAGGCTTCCAGCGGCGGCAGCAGGTTCAGGCAGTAGCAAAAACCTGTTGACGGCGCAGCGGAAGTTCTTCATAATCTCGTTTCTCTGCTGCTGATGCAGCGACGCAGAACGAAGCGGTGCCGGGTAGTTGAAACAGGCGCTGCGGAGTGTGCGGACCGATCTTTAAAAACTAGCAGCCGATAAGTGTGGGCGCTTGATGCGCGACGCGAGCCGGGTTCTTCGGNATCTGGCGTAAAGCGAAAGTATCAAGTCTCACACAGTAATGAAAGGAAGGTTTTTCTGTCGAGAGATGGAANGATCATTCGTCAGTACGTTGAGTGAGCGACCGGGTTCGAAAGAGCCCGAAAACAGTAACAGGTTTGAACTGAAGAGTTTGATCCTGGCTCAGATTGAACGCTGGCGGCATGCCTTACACATGCAAGTCGGACGGCAGCGCGGGCTTCGGCCTGGCGGCGAGTGGCGAACGGGTGAGTAATAC
>NZ_AWZV01000058.1 GCF_000472545.1 Burkholderia sp. WSM2232
ACCACGAACGATGCCGGCACCGTTACGGTATGGGTCCTGAGTGACGTGAGCGCTTCCACGCCGCCCGCTTCAAGGCCCGCTGTTTCCCGATACGGCACGACCAGTTGCGGATCGTAGAGGTAGTGATCGATATCGTCGCAAAACACCACCATATCGCCGAATTCGGTCTCCACGATATAGCAGTAGATGCCCGCCTTCTGCATGAGCATCTGCACATACGCGAGGTCGTCGATCCTGTACTGGAAGCGGAACAGATGCTTGGGGTACTGCCGCCTCAGGCGAAACGAGAACTGGTGCTCCCTCAGGCCGTGGCGCCGCAGCACGGCCGCAATGATCGCGGGCGTGGTCTGGTGCTGATAGATCTGGGTGTTGGCGGTGGCCGCAAGCCGTCCGAAATACGACTTGATGACGATCTCGTACCGCGTGCAGTCGCGGCTCGTCTGGATGGTCGAGAACTGCTCGATGTAGCCCGAGAATTGCCTCGGCAATGCATCGTCCGGCACGATCCTGAACACCGCGTCGCGGCTCAGGTAATCGGCACGAACAAGCTGTCCCGGATGGGTCACTACGACGCGTACGACGTTCGGTTCACCCAGCTCTTCGGAAGCCTCGAACGACACGACCGAGAGCTGCGCCGCGCTGTCCGTACCCGGCACGTCCAGGAAATACGCCTGGCGTCCCGGTATGGTCGTCACACTGGATACGAACTTCCTCGCTTCGTCATACGGGTCTGCCATCTGCGCTTCTCCTCATCTGATCAGCAGTGCTTGCTAACTGCCCGGCATGAGATCCGACTGCGTGCTCAATCGGGTATTGGGTGGAGTACGTTACCCGCCTTTGAAGTGCGAGTGAAGTGGTACCCGCGTCGCACCGAAAAGCATGTTGTTTTTAACCAGTTGATGACAATTGCCGGCCGCCCAATCTGTTTTTGAGAGGAATTGCGTGCTAAACACCCGCAGCAAAACACGGGCGAAATAGACGGCCAGATCAGTCGCCTCAACCGCACCCGCGCGTGCCCCCCGCCCCCCAACCCTCCGCGCAATGCCACCCCAACCTACCGCACAAACGACGCATACATGCTGTTGAGCCCGTAGCGCCGCTCCAGTTCAACCGCCACCCGCTCAATCACCTCCGCCCACTCCCCCTGCTGCGCTTGCGTAAAAATCCGCACGCCCGGATACCACGGGCTGTCTTCGCGACCGCGCAACCAGCGCCAGCAACCCGCGAAGCGATTGAGCAGCCATACCGGCTTGCCCATCGCCGCGGCCAGATGCGCGACCGACGTGTCGACCGAAATCACCAAGTCGAGGTTGTCGATAATCGCCGCCGTATCCGCGAAGTCGACGACCTCGTCCATCCAGTCGGTGACACGAGCTTTCGTTGCGGCGCTCGGGCGCTTGCCAAGGTCGTCGGCCTTTTGCAAGCTGATCCAGCGGACACCGGGCAACGCGAACAGCGGCGCGAACTGCGCCGACGTCAGACTGCGCGCGCGGTCTTCGCTCAGCGCCGAGTGACCGCCGGCCCACACCACGCCGACGCGCGGCAGGTCCGGCTGCGGCAACGCCTCGAGCCTCGCGCGCCAGTCGGCCGAGCGCTGCGGTTGCGAGTGCAGATATGGCGCGGCCGGGATGTTGTCGAGGCGCGTGCCGAATGCAAGCGGCAACGACATCAACGGGCATTGCCAATCCCATTTGCTGATGTTGGGCATCACGTCGTCGAGCATCACGAGGCCCGGCCAGCGGGCGCACAAAGACTCCTCGTAAAGCCGCCGCAACGGCGGCGGGCAGATATAGCCCACTTGAGCAAAGCTTTCGAGCGCGAGCGGCAGATAACGCACGAATTGCAGACTGTCGCCGAGGCCCTGCTCCGGCAACACGAGCAAACGCGCGCCACCGGCCGTCAACCCATGCGCGCCGCCCACGAGCCCGGGGCGCTCGCCCTTCCATTGCGGCAACGGCAGCGGCAGCGTGGCCAAAGCGGGTTGGCCGTTGGCATCGACGAAATTGGCGGAGCGGTCCTCGAAGTAGGGCCAGGCCTCTTCATAGCGGCCGGCCGCGAGCAGCACCTGGCCAAGGCTCGCGCGCGCGCCGCGATTCGCGGGGTCGAGTGTCATGGCTTGCCTGATGTGCTGCTCGGCTTCGCTCAACGAGCCAAGCTCTTTCACGACGACGCCGAGGTTCGCATGCGCCTGCGCATAGTCGGGCTTGAGCTCGATTAACCGCCGATAGACCGATGCGGCCTCCTCCGCACGCCCTTGCAGTTGCAGCGCCACGCCCAGGTAGTAGTGAAGTGAAAGCGACTGGGGCTGAAGCGCAAGCCCCGCTCTCGCTGTTTCCACGATGCCCGCGAACATGCGCAGCTTGATCTTGATCAGGCACAGCATGTCGAAGAACGGCGGCTGCGGCTCCACTTCGATGGCGCGCTCGATCCAGCGCTGCGCCAACGGCAACTGGTCCAACGCGAGCGCCACCAGTCCGCGTGTGTACAGCGCACCCGCGTGAGCGCAATCATGCACAATGATCCGGTCGAGGAGCGCCTGCGCCGCGTCGAGCCGGCCGGCGACGCGCGCCTCCTGCGCCTCTTCGAACCACAGCGAGATAGTTTCTGATGACACCGGGGATAGGCTTTGCATGATCGCGAGAAGAGGTCTGCGTGAATGAACCGGGGGACTCTGAATAGCGCAGGCTGCAAACGCCGCGGTGCACTGTGAGCCGCGCCGCATTATCAATGTCGGGTGCGGCCGCTTGTGTAGGACCGTTCCCAATCGCGGGCGCAGATTGGCGTCAGCAAAATGCGCAAACACGCCCTGGCTCGGACTTGACCTTACCCCCGTGGGAAGGTCCAAGATCACCTTGAGATTTGTCTCAGGAGAATGGAAATGGAAACGGAATTTTTGGTTCAGGATATGTCGTGCGGCGGCTGCGCCAACTCCATCACTCGCGCAATCGCCGGTCTCGATCCGGCCGCAACGGTGGACATCGACGTGGCGACGAAAATCGTCAAGATCACATCGACGCTGCCAGCCACACAGTTGAGGGATGCGATCGAGGCGGCGGGATTTCATCCGTCAGCGCGAAACGAATAACCCCGATCTCACCTTACATAACTTCCAAACGGGAATTGATCATGAAGAAACTGTCAGCGTTGCGTGCTCTGTGCATGATGGGCGGCGTGGCATGCGCGGTCGCGGCCATGCCCGTTCAGGCGCAACACATGGCGTCCATGCCCGGCATGGACATGCCGGCGTCAGCAGAGGCCGGCTCGGGCGGTTCGACGCCCGCCTTCAAGGCCGCCGACGAGAGGATGATGAACGACATGAGCGCGCCGGCCTACACGGGCGACGCGGACAAGGATTTCGTCGCGCACATGATCCCGCACCACCAGGGCGCGATCGAGATGGCGCAGGTGGAACTGAAGTACGGCAAGGACCCCGAACTGAAACGTCTGGCCCGGAACATCATCAAGGCGCAGCACGACGAAATTGGCTTCATGCAACGCTGGCAGGCGAAGCACGGCGCGAAGTAGGCTTCGCTGACGCCGCCGGACCGCCTCAGTGCCGGGTGACGCCTGGGCCGGGACCCGCTTCCATTTCGTCGATCTTCATTTCGTCGCGCACCGCGTCGCGCGTTTCGTCGCTCATTGTGTCGCCCGGCGCGTCGCGCACCTCGTCGTCCAGGGGCGCCGCTTGCAGGCTCGCGCCGCCTGAGTCTGTCGCTCGCGCGGCGCCGCTATTCGCGGCCTGCTGCAAGAGACGCGCCGCGTGGCTCGCCGTAATGCGCTTGCTGGCGACGCCCTTGGCATCGAGCGCGATCACCTGGAACAGTTCGCGGTCACATGCGAGTTCCTGCCGGTACTGCTCGCCAGTGCTCGCCAGCAATGCAAGCGCGGCCCGCAGTTGGTCGCGCTCTTCGCTCGTGACGGCAGGATTCCTACATATCGTGGACGCGAGCGTAACCAGCGTGCTCAGTTTGCTCATCTGCCGATCGCAGAGATGAAAAGCCGATAAGGCGAGCTTCTCGTACTGAAGAGCGTCGACAGGCGGGCGAGAATCGGCTTGCGGCGGCTGTTTTTTCCTACTCATTTGCGATCTCTTTAAGACTTCAGTGGGTCGCCCGCACCCCGGAGTTGACGAACGGCGCGGTTATGATCGCAGGCTATCAGACCTGGTCATCGAGCGTGCCTCAATAGGCTGACGATTATAGCGAGTACAGGAGCACTGGCAGTCAACTGGGCGGGCTAAATGGTCGCGAAGTGTGCCCGTGAGGTCGCGATAACGCGCAATTGTCAGGGCGCGTCCTCCATCCGAAGCGGCCGATGAACTCACCGGCTCGCACAACGCCCGTCAAGACGCGGTTTTTTGCATCGGCATCCTGATCGTTGATAAAAGCGGTCCCCTGTGCGCCGACCTGAACCGCCAGCGTACAGAGGCAAAGCGCCGGCCGCCGCGTTAGCCCGCCACCCTCACCCACCCCTCCATCAGGACCCGTGCACTGCGGCTCATCACCGCCTTCTTCACCACCCACTCGCCACCCACTCGCGCCGCCTCGGCCCCGACTCGCAGCGTGCCCGACGGGTGCCCGAACCTCACGGCCTCGCGCTCGCCGCCGCCGGCCGCAAGATTGACCAGCGTCCCCGGAATGGCCGCCGCCGTGCCAATGGCCACCGCCGCCGTACCCATCATTGCGTGATGCAGCTTGCCCATCGACATCGCCCGCACGAGCAAATCCACGTCGCCAGCGTGAATCTGCTTGCCACTCGACGACACATAATCGGCCGGCGCCGCAACGAACGCGATCTTCGGCGTGTGCTGGCGCGTCGCGATCTCGTCGAGATGTTTGATCAGCCCCATGCGCAGCGCGCCGTGCGCGCGAATCGTCTCGAACTTTGCAAGCGCCTTCTCGTCACTGTTGATGGCGTCCTGCAACTCCGTGCCGGTGTAGCCGATTGCTTGCGCATTGACGAAAATGGTCGGAATTCCCGCGTTGATCATGGTCGCCTTCAGCGTGCCGACGCCGGGCACCTCCAGATCGTCGACGACATTACCCGTCGGGAACATCGAGCCGCCCGCACCCTCCTCTTCCGCGGCCGGGTCCATGAATTCGAGCTGCACTTCGGCCGCCGGAAACGTCACGCCGTCGAGCTCGAAGTCGCCCGTCTCCTGCACCGCGCCGCCTGTCATGGGCACGTGGGCAATGATCGTCTTGCCGATATTGGCCTGCCAGATGCGAACGATGGCCACGCCATCGCGCGGAATGCGGCTGGCGTCGACCAGACCGGCGCTGATCGCGAACGGCCCGACCGCCGCGGACAGATTGCCGCAGTTGCCGCTCCAGTCGACGAACGGCTTGTCGATCGACACCTGGCCGAACAGGTAATCCACGTCGTGATCGGGCCGGCTGCTTTTGTCGATAATCACCGTCTTGCTGGTGCTCGACGTCGCGCCGCCCATGCCGTCAATCTGCTTGCCGTACGGATCGGGGCTGCCGATCACGCGCAGCAGGAGCGCGTCGCGCGCCGCGCCCGGCATTTGCGCCGCGTCGGGCAAATCCTGCAAGCGGAAGAACACGCCTTTGCTCGTGCCGCCACGCATGTAAGTGGCCGGAATTCTGATCTGCGGTTGGTGCGCCATGAAAGAGTGTCCTGAACTGTTGGGTGATCAAGCCGCCGCCTGCGACGACTCCAGAAAGTCCTGTGCGAAGCGCTGCAACACGCCACCGGCTTCGTAGATGGAGACTTCCTCTGCCGTATCCAGCCGGCACGTCACCGGCACTTCCACACGCTCGCCGTTCCTGCGATGAATCACGAGCGTCAGGTCCGCGCGCGGCTTGCGCTCGCCGATCACGTCGAAGGTCTCGGTGCCATCTATCGCCAGCGTCAGGCGGTTCACGCCGGGCTTGAATTCCAGCGGCAACACGCCCATGCCGACCAGGTTCGTGCGGTGAATGCGCTCGAACCCTTCGGCGACAATCGCTTCCGTGCCCGCGAGGCGCACGCCCTTGGCGGCCCAGTCTCGCGACGAACCCTGGCCGTAGTCGGCGCCCGCAATCACGATGAGCGGCTGCTTGCGCTCCATATACGTTTCAATGGCTTCCCACATGCGCGTGATCCTGCCCTCGGGCTCGATGCGCGCGAGCGAGCCGGCCTTGACCTTGCCGTCTTCGATCACCATCTCGTTCTTCAAGGTGGGATTGGCGAAGGTCGCGCGCTGCGCCGTGAGGTGATCGCCGCGATGCGTCGCGTACGAATTGAAGTCCTCTTCGGGCAGGCCCATTCTGGCGAGGTACTCGCCCGCTGCGCTGTCCGGCAGGATCGCGTTCGAGGGCGACAGGTGGTCCGTCGTGATGTTGTCGCCCAGCACCGCGAGGGGACGCATGCCCTTTAACGTGCGCTCACCGGCCAACGCGCCCTCCCAATACGGCGGACGGCGAATGTAGGTGCTCATCGGCCGCCAGTCGTAGAGCGGGTCGGCTTTCTCTTGCGTGTCCACGGAAACGGCGAACATCGGCTCGTACACTTTGCGGAACTGTTCGGGCTTCACGCTTGAAGCGACGATCGCGTCGATCTCTTCATCCGACGGCCAGATGTCCTTCAGCGTGACCGCATGGCCTGCGGCGTCCACACCGAGCACGTCCTTTTCGATGTCGAAGCGAATCGTGCCCGCAATCGCATACGCGACCACCAGCGGCGGGGAAGCCAGAAACGCCTGCTTTGCAAACGGATGAATCCGGCCGTCGAAGTTGCGGTTGCCGGACAGCACAGCCGTCGCGTACAGATCGCGCTCCACGATCTCTTTCTGAATGGCCGGATCGAGCGCGCCCGACATGCCGTTGCACGACGTGCACGCATACGCGACCACGCCGAAGCCGAGCTGCTCGAGTTCGGGCAGCAAGCCCGCTTCTTCGAGATAGAGCGTGACGGCTTTCGACCCAGGCGCGAGCGATGTCTTGGCCCACGGCTTGCGCGTCAGTCCCCGCCGGTTCGCGTTGCGCGCGAGCAGCCCTGCGGCAATCATGTTGCGCGGATTGTTGGTGTTCGTGCAGCTCGTGATCGCCGCGATGATCACGGCGCCATCCGGCATCAGGCCCGGCTCGTTCTCGACCTTGCCGCTGATGCCGCGTGCAGCCAGTTCCGATACCGGCAGGCGCTTGTGCGGATTCGACGGCCCGGCGAGCGTGCGCACCACCGTCGAAAGATCGAATCTGAGCACGCGCTCGTATTGCGCGTGCGCGAGGCTGTCGGCCCACAGACCGGTGTGCTTCGCATACGTTTCAACGAGATTCACGAGTGCGTCGTCGCGGCCGGTCAGCTTCAGATACTTGATGGTCTGCCCGTCGATATGGAACATTGCAGCCGTCGCGCCGAATTCGGGCGCCATGTTGGCGATGGTCGCGCGGTCGCCGAGCGTGAGCTTCGCCGTGCCTTCGCCGAAAAACTCCAGATATGCGCCGACCACCTTTTCCTTGCGCAGGAACTCGGTGAGCGACAGCACGACGTCGGTTGCGGTAATGCCCGCAGCGGGCTGGCCCGTCAACTCGACGCCGACAATGTCCGGCAGCCGCATATAGGACGCGCGGCCCAACATCACGCTTTCCGCTTCCAGTCCGCCCACGCCGATTGCGATTACGCCGAGCGCGTCGACCATCGGCGTATGCGAGTCGGTGCCCACCAGCGTATCGGGAAACGCCACGCCGTCCTTGACCTGCACGACCGGGCTCATGCGTTCGAGATTGATCTGATGCAGGATGCCGTTGCCCGGTGGAATCACGTCGACGTTGCGGAACGCGCGCTTGGTCCAGTTGATGAAATGGAAGCGGTCTTCATTGCGGCGATCTTCGATCGCGCGGTTCTTTGCAAACGCGTCGGGGTCGAAGCCGCCGCATTCGACTGCCAGCGAGTGATCGACCACCAGTTGCGTCGGCACCACCGGATTGACGAGCGCCGGGTCGCCGCCCTGCGCGGCAATCGCGTCGCGCAGACCCGCCAGATCGACGAGCGCGGTCTGGCCGAGAATGTCGTGACAGACGACGCGCGCCGGAAACCAGGGGAAATCCAGCTCGCGTTTGCGCTCGATGAGCTGTTTGAGCGACGCGACGAGCATGACCGGATCGCAGCGTCGCACGAGGTTTTCGGCGAGCACGCGCGAGGTGTACGGCAGCTTGTCGTATGCGCCCGGCTCAATTGCATCGACGGCGGCACGCGCGTCGAAGAAATCGAGTTCGGTGCCGGGAAGGCGTTTGCGGTAGGCAGTATTCATGGCTTGGCGACAATCGGTAATGGAGCGCAAACAAAGGCCGCGCAGCGCATGGAAGCGCCCCTTTTCAAGCGGGGCGCGCGCAGGCGTTCAGGTCAGGCGTGTCAGCGTAGTAGCTCGCGGCTGTCAATGCACGGCCCCGGTTCAAGGCCGGTTTGAATCGGGGCTGTGGCTCTAATCGCGCCCCGGCCGCGGGGCGCAATCTGCCGCGAAAAAGTACAACTCAAGCGCGTTTCGCGAGCGGCACGAACGGCAGATCGTCAGGCCCGGTGTAATTGGCGCTCGGCCGGATGATCTTGTTGTCGATGCGCTGCTCGATGATGTGCGCGCTCCAGCCAGCCGTGCGCGCAATCACGAAGAGCGGGGTGAACATCGCTGTCGGCACGCCCATCATGTGATACGACACCGCGCTGAACCAGTCGAGGTTCGGGAACATCTTCTTGGCTTCCCACATTACCGACTCGAGCCGCTCCGCGATGTCGAACAACTTGTTGTTGCCCGCTTCCTTCGAAAGCTTCTTCGCCACCTCCTTGATGACCTTGTTGCGCGGGTCCGAGATCGTGTACACCGGATGCCCGAAGCCGATCACCACTTCCTTGTTCCCGACGCGTTTGCGAATGTCCGCTTCCGCTTCGTCCGGCGTCTGGTAGCGCGACTGGATTTCGAACGCGACTTCGTTCGCGCCGCCGTGTTTCGGCCCGCGCAGCGCGCCGATCGCGCCGGTAATGGCCGAGTAGATGTCGGAGCCCGTGCCGGCAATCACGCGGCCGGTGAACGTCGACGCGTTGAACTCGTGCTCGGCGTAGAGGTTCAGCGACACATGCATGGCATCGACCCACGACTTCGGCGGCTCAG
>NZ_AWZV01000059.1 GCF_000472545.1 Burkholderia sp. WSM2232
GCGCAGAAGATCAGCCTGTTCGCGCAGAACGCGGGGATGAAGCTCTTTGCGGCAAAGGGGAAGGTGGAGATTCAGGCGCAGTCGGACAATGTGGAGCTGACCGCACAGAAGACGTTCCGTTTGCTGTCAGCCACAGAAAAAATCGAAGCCGCCGCCGACCAGGCCATTCTGCTGACGAGCGGCGGCGCGTATATCCGCATTGCCGGTGGCAACATCGAGATCCATGCGCCGGGAAAGATTGATGTCAAAGGGGCGCAGCACAGCTTCAATGGGCCGACGAGTCAGGGGTATCCGCTGCCATCTGCGCGCCCTGATCAACCAGGGCAGCTCGAACTGCTTCATCAATACGCCAATGGAGAACCGGTTAAGGGCGGACAATTTTCGGTGCTCGACGCCGACGGCGGACTCCTGCGAAAGGGGGCGCTCGATGCTAATGGCCGTATGACTGTCAGCGGCCTGCCGCCCGGCGTCGCGCAGGTGCAGTTCGGCAATGACCCGCGCGATCCCTCTCAGCCGGCCAACTATTTCAAAAGCACAAGGTGGCCGGTCGAGCCGCCTGGGGCTGCCGACAATACCGCTGCGGCTTCTCAAATGGCTTCCTTTCTGCCTGGGGCTGGCAATGCCCCGCCAGCAACAGCTGCTGCCAGTGCCGCTGGTGCAGCGAGCAGCATAGGGGCGGCATCAGGCGTAATGCGCGCCGCCGCAGGGGAAGCATCGCAACTCGCAGGCCTCGCTAGCATGGCTGCGCGAGGCAGCGGCGGACTCGCATCAATGGCAAAAAGCCAGGCAACGGGGCTCGCCGAAAGCGCACTGACAAAGGCGCTGCCATCGGAAATGAACACCGCGCTCTCGCAAGCAAGCCAGGCGGCCAGTGCTGCCAGAGAAATCGGCAGCATCGCACAATCGGCACGCAGCGCTGTCCCTGCAATCAAGGGCATCGTCTGATTCGATGCCGGTCGTTCGACTTGAATAAACGCAGCTCGATCATGAAAAAATCAGCCTTTCTTGCAGTCACATTGGCCATCGCTTCGACGGCGTCCGGCGCAGCCGAACTGAAATTGTCTGCAGCTGCGATGGTCTCGCAGTACCAGAGCAACACCGAGGCAGCGTCGCAGTACACCGACAAACCGCTCGTCATAACCGGCAAGCTGCTGTCTCTCGATTCGGGATTGTCCGATAACGTCATCGGTAAGCTAGGCGACGATTCGGACTCCGCTGTACGCGTGACATTCGCCGACAAGGTGAGCATCGAGAAAATCCGTTCGCGCGTCGGTCGAAGCGTCACGCTGCATTGCGTTGGGGCTTTTTCGACCAGTTATCCAGCAGCCACCGACTGCAAGGTCCGGTAAGTCACGATGAGAGTCGTTCAGGCACTCATGTGTGCGGTGTGCAGTGTTGCAGTCGCCGCGAACGCGCATGCGCAGTCGACAGCCGATTTGCGGACGATCGTCCGCTTCGTCGAGTGCAAACTCGACGCGCGTGCAATAGACAGGTTCGTGGGCCGGGTCGATTCCGGGACGGTTCGTGGCTTTACGAGTCAACCACCGCAAGAAAAAGCGGTTGATCTGGCATGGGAGACGGAGAAACCGATCCAGGCCTGGGGCACATTGTCGAACCTGGTGTCGATGCCCTCACCCCGTCAGATGCTGCTGGCCGTTCCCGTACCCGTCGGCGATGAAGTCAACGTGGCGAAGCAATGGGCCGCGCGTATCGGGGGCATGAGCGAAGGAGCCGGCACAGTCTCGCTGCGCGAAAACGCCAATTGGCGAGGTGTCGACTATCGCAAGGCGGTTGGCAAAAAGGAAATCAGATTGCTTGTCGATCAGCACGAAAGCCCGGGATGGATTCTGCTCGGATGCGGATACGACAAACTCTTTACACGTAGCAACTAAACCGACCTGACCCAGAATGAGCGCAGCCGCTGCAGAGACCACCGCCGTTGTCGCAACCGAAGTCGCCATTGCGCCGCTCGTTACGATCTCCAGGGAGGACGTCGGGTCCGCCCTGGAGCAATTCGATGCGTGGCTTAAGAGTGTCAGCGATGGCTACATCACGCTCGAGCGTGTCGAGCAACTGGCCAACTACATTCCGGTCGTCTCCAACATTCTGTCCGCGATCGATGTCGTAATGGACATCAAGCGGCTGATTGAAGCGGAGACCAAAGACTTCTTCGACTATCTGAATCTTGGCATCGACCTGATTGGCGTCATCCCTGTACCTCCGGTGATGGGTGAATTCCGCATGGGTGCCCGCCCGCTGATGAAGTTGGCCCGACAGGAGCTCGCAAAAAGCGGCAAGGCCATTGCGGAAGGCGGAGCACAGATGATCGCCGACACGATCATCTCGGTGCTGGTGGCGCACATCAGCGCGAAGTTCGCAGGCGACATCGAAAAATTTATCGAGGAGGTCAAGGCGAAGCTCGCGCAAATGCTTGACGACTGCGCGGATCATGCGAAAAAGCTACTGGAAGGTCTCGCGCAAATCTTTGAAGGCGCGGCGTCGGGCAAGCTTTTCGACACGTCGGGAAATTATCGTGCAGCCGATAGGCATCTCGCGCAAGTCAGCGACGGCTTCGCCGCTCACGACGCCGGCAAGGTTGCCGAGAACCTGTGGTCGTATCTAAAAGACGGCACCAAGGTGCTGGTCAAGGACGCTGCCAACCTCGCCTCGCGCGCGGCGAATGAACTCTCGCCGTCGACCGGTCAGCGGCTCAGGCAGATGGCCGCGGAGGCACGTCACGCGATTCCGATGGTCACGCAAAAGATCAAGGGACTCAATAGCGCTGATGTCGGCGGCCTGATCTGGATGCTCGATACGTTGATGCGGGCGGTGGCCAAGTGGAAAGAGAAACAGAAGCACAAGCAGACCGTCGGCATCAAGTCGGCCGGCAAGGTGGAAGCCGAGTTGACGAAGACCGAAGGCGAGCTCGAAACGATCGCGACTCAGGCCAAGGCGAAACATCCGGGCGCCAGCGACTGCAAGAGTTGCGGCCTGGGACGCAGCGGCGGCTCGATCGGCTACGCGCTCGGCGACGAGCGTTTTGATCATGAAGATTTCATCTTGCCAGGCGCTATGCCGGTGGTCTGGCGACGAACGTACCGTTCGTTTCTCTCTGCGTACGACGAAGGAAATCTCGGCGCTCGCTGGATAACGCCCTATACGACACGCTTCGATATCCAAGCAGCGAAGCTCGTCTATCACGATGCGAGCGGACGCAGTCTGGACTACCCCTTGCTGAAGGCCGGCGAAACACATGACGATCTCGCCGAGGACCTCACGCTCGCGCAGCTTGACGAGCAGTGGCTTACGCTCACCCGCGGCCATGAGCTGCTGGAAGCATACGAAAAACGAGGCGGGGCTTTCCGCCTTACCTTCCTGAGGGATCGCAACGGCAGTCAGGTTACGCTGGATTACGATGACGCGCACCAGCTGGCCCGCGTGATCACCGCACAAGGCATCGTCGTGTTTTCCCACGATGCAAACGGCCGTATCGTCGAAGCGGTCGAGGTCGATCAGGAGGGCGAGCGTGTCGGTATGCTGGCGCGTTACACGTACGACGAGCACGGCGACCTCATTGCGGTCACCGACCGTCACGGCAATCGGCGCGACTATGCGTACCTGCATCATCTCGTGACCCGCTATACCGATCGGACCGGACGAGGCATGAATCTGGAGTGGGATGGCTCCGGACCGAAGGCAAAGTGCGTGCGCGAGTATGCCGACGACGGCAGCTATGAGACGCGTCTCGCATGGCATCCGGACATTCGCCTTGTCGACGTCACTGACGCTCTCGGCAACGTTACCCGCTATTACTTCGACATCGACGGCTACACATACCGGATCATTTATCCGGACGGCCTGAACGAGTGGTTCTACCGCGACGCCCAGCATAACTTGACGCAGCATATCCATCCGGATGGCAGCGTCGAGCGCTTCACCTACGACAAGCGCGGCAATCTGGTCGCGCAGGCTCGTCCGGATGGCAGCGTGGTAAATATGGAATATGACGCGAAGGATCAGATGACCGCCATCATCGATCCGCACGCATATCGCTGGACGCGAGAGTACGACGACAGCGGCAACGTCGTGACGCAGATTGATCCGCTCGGGCACAAGACTCAATACAGCTACAACGCCCAGGGCCAGCCGACCGCGATCGTCGACGCAAAGGGGGCAGCAAAAGCACTCGCTTATGACGATGCAGGGCGCCTTGTCAGCTATACGGACTGTTCGGGAAAGACAACCCAGTGGACCTACGATGCCCAAGGGCGCCTGCTCGAGAGTAAGGACGCAGCCGGGCGAAGTGTTACCTATCGCTATGGTGCTAATGGTCAGCTAGCGGCCGTGCAATCGGCTGCGGGAATTGAAAGACTCGAGTATGACGCCGAGGGACGGCTGCTCGTGCACACGGATCCACTGAACCGGGTCACGCGCTATGCGTATGACGCCGCCGGGAGGATCGCTAAGCGACGCGATGCCTCAGGCGAACTGCTGACGTACCGCTATGACCCCGTCGGACGCCTGAGCGCACTGACCGATTCCAATCACGCGACCTACCAGTTTCACTACGATCCGGTGGGCCGACTCGTCGCGGAAATCGGCTTCGACGGAATGCGGACCAGCTATGCCTATGATGCGCTGACGGGCCAGTTGCGAACGGTGGACGAAGCGGGGCAGACCACCCGACTCGAGTACGACAGCGGTGGCCGTCTTACGCGGCGGGTTGCCGGCGTAAGCGAAGAGCGTTTCATGTACGACGGAAGCGGCCGGCTCATCGACGCACAAAATGCGATCAGCCGGGTGCAGCACTTCTTCGATCCGGTAGGCAACCTGGTGCGGGAACATCACGCGCACCAGTTGTTCGGCGAACGCCGCAGTTTTGTTTGGCGACACGAATACGACGAAACAGGCAACCGCATCAAAACGGTCCGCCCGAACGGTCATACGGTCGACTGGCTGATTTACGGCACGGGACACGTGCACGGCTTGCAGCTCGACGGCCAGGAACTGATCCAGTTCGAGCGTGACGACCTGCATCGGGAAATACAACGTACGCTATCGAACCAGCTCGTGCAGAAGACGCATTACGACCCGGTAGGACGAATCGAGTCGCAGGCGCTGCGGCGCTCAGGCGCACCGGCTCCGATCGTGGCGCGCCGGTATCAGTACGATGCGGTGGGGCAGCTAACCGGCATCGAGGACAGCCGACACGGAGCGACGCAGTACCGGTACGATCCCGTCGGCAGGCTGATCGAAGCGGTGAGCCCAATTGCGACCGAACGATTTGCCTTTGATCCAGCCAGCAATATCGTCGATCCAGGCAGTCCGGCGAATGCCCGCAGTGGCGGTCCGTCGCAAGCGAGCTCTTTGCCGCCCCAGATGCCCAAAGTATTGGGCAACCTTTTGAAGGACTACGCGGGCACACACTTTTCCTATGATCCCCGGGGCAACCTGATCGCGAAGCGCGCTGCGGGCGCCGAGCAGCGCTATGAGTGGGACGAATTCAACCGGATGACGGTGGCAAGTGTGAATGGGCCTGAGCGTCGGCATGAGGCTCGCTACTTCTACGATCCTTTCGGGCGCCGTATCGGCAAGGTGGTTGACGGCGCGCATACATGGTACGGCTGGGACGGCGATACGCTCGCATATGAAAGCGCCGCTGAAGGCAGCACGCATTATGTGTATGAAGCGGGCACGTTTGTGCCGCTCGTACAGTTTGCCTCTGCTCCGGTTCAAGGCATTGCGACGCCCGAGTGGAAGCCGACTGACCGCTACACGCCGGAAGACGATCCGCTGCTGAAGCCTGTCAACGTGCCTCCCACCGCTCATGTCCTTTACTATCACTGCGATCAGATCGGCACGCCGCAGTTGCTGACTGATGAGTTCGGCGAAGTCGTCTGGGAGGCCCGATTCAAGGCTTGGGGCGAGGCTCGTGACGTAATAGCGCGCGTCTCGAAGGCGACCCGCACCGTTGTGCGCAACCCGATCCGTTTCCAGGGGCAGCAGCTAGACGAAGAGACGAGCCTCGCGTACAACCGGCACCGCTACTACGACGCGAGTACCGGAAGATATACGTCCAAGGATCCAATTGGACTGCTGGGCGGCGGAAACAGCTACCAGTACGCGCCGAATCCGACGGGCTGGCTCGATCCGCTGGGGCTCAAGAAAAAAGCGCAAACGCCGAACAAGGATTGCTGCCAGAAAGATCCTTGTGCAGGGAAAGATCCCGCTGCCCAGGCTAGAAGCTGGCAAGGAAAGGACCCTTATCCCGGAGTGGACTCGTATACGAACACTGTCCTGAAGCGCGGTACAGTGTTGTACACGTTGTATCCCTATGCGCCGCCTGACAAGATCGCGACTGCTTTGCCGGGCAACTATTTCTCAGACGCTCGCACTATTCTCAAGACCGGCGGATCGGCGCGAGAGTACAACGACATGACGCAGATTTCGCACGCGAGCAATACCCCTGGCGCGCGGCCGATGAGAAGCCAGTTGCGGGCATTCGTTGTCACGAAGGACATTTGTGTGGCGAAGGGACAATCGCTCGCTAACCCGAATCTCGGCAAGGGCGGGGGCACTCAATATTTCGTATCGAGTGCCGATAAGAGTAGCCTTGTCGGCGGCAACATTTTGAAGTTCGGGAGTTGACTGGATGGCTACGTTTGATTTTTCAACGGGAACGCTCTTTATCGATGAGTTGACGAGCCTGTTTTCTGGCAGACCGTCGCCGGAAGAGTCGCCCCTGGCAGGAGCAGCCGAACTCGCGAAGTGCGGCGAGTGGGAGAACTACGGCATCAACGGGGTAAAGCTTTGGGGTAAGACGTTTGGGGTGGCAGCTCGATATCGCAACAAAAAGCTGGCAATGATTGACTTCGTGTGGCTAGACGGCGTTGCAAAGAAAAACGACTGGTCGGCGACCGAGGACGATCTGGTCAAGGAAAAGAAAGCACTCTCCAAGATGATCGCGACGCAATCGGAATCCCCATGCGTGTCTTCCACGATCGGCGCGGATACGTTCGTTTTCAGTTGGGGAACGCTGACGGTTCACGCCGACTTGCGCTCGATGGTAGTGATCACAAGCGTCGCGTACACCGAAGGGAAGGAATAGACCACGCAGGCATCCTGATTAGCTGAACAGAGTTAATCGCGTGAGTATGTCAGCCCTGGAAGCACCATGAAACGATATCTGATTCTGAACGGCGACAGGACGACAGCGAATGGCGTCGTTCATGCTGCAGCCACTTCTATTCGACTGAGCGACAAAGACGTCGCTCACGAAGGCGATCCTGTGGCGTGTCCGTCCTGCAATACGACAGGGAAAATTCAGTGCGATGGGCCGAGGCAAATCATGACCGCGCCGGATGGGCGGCAGGCTGCGTTGAGCGACGACCTGTGTATCTGTGGCTGCCATCCGCCGCCTCGCCTGGTCGCTTCACAACAGATGATGTCAACGCAAGCGTAGAAACTTTTTTCTTCGCTTTGGCGGTGTCAAAGCCCACGAATCCGGCTCGAATTTCAGCGCTTTTCTCTGGCTCGTAAATTGCGTGAAAGCGTGCGTGGTCACGGCGTGTGCCGGGATGCGCTTTGAATTAACGCTGGCTGATATTGGGACTCTGCATCATTCATCCTGTGCTTCTCAACGGGGTGGCTGGATTTTACCGATCGACCCACAAATTAAAAAACGGCGAAACAAATTCCGATTTAACATTTGTTTCTCTTTCCATGATTGCCGTAACTGTCTGATATTTGTATTATCGCGCGATGGCGCGGGGTCGCGCATTGCATAAAAAGAGGCGGTATGGGCGCGCAGGACATAATCGCGGCAATAAAAGGCGGGCTGTT
>NZ_AWZV01000060.1 GCF_000472545.1 Burkholderia sp. WSM2232
CACGCAGACTGAAAATACACCGGCAGCGAACACACCGGCGGCGAACACCGACGCAGCGAACGGCAACCCGGCCGCCTCCTTCCCACTCGACGCCGCCCACCTGCAACGCGAACTCGAGCAGAGGCTGCCCGGCTACATGGTGCCGTCCTCGGTGACGGTGCTTGCGCGGCTGCCGTGGATGCCCAACGGCAAGCTCGANCGCGCCGCGCTGCCCGCGCCGCAAACGGGCGAGCGCGAGCGGATGGCGCCGTCGAACGAGGTNGANNCGGTGCTGCTGTCGATCTGGAGCGCGGTGCTGGGGCGCGACGATCTGGGCGTCACCGACAACTTCTTCGAAGCGGGNGGCGACTCAATCCAGAGCCTGCAGATCATCGCGCGTGNGCGTGAGGCGGGCTGGCGGCTCACGCCGCGGCAGATCTTCGAGCATCCGACGGTGAGCGGTCTCGCGCAGCGTGCGCAGCGGCTGGACGCGCCCGCGACGCAGGAAGTCGACGACGGCGCGGCGCTCGCGTTGACGCCGATCCAGCGCCTGTTCTTCGAGCGTTATCCGCAAGGCGAATCGCACTGGAACCAGGCTGTATTGCTGAAGGTCCGCGGGCGGCTCGTGCCTGCGGCGCTGGAGCGGGCGGTGGCGGCGCTGGAGGTGCGTCACGACGCGCTTCGGCTGCGATTCGTGCGTGAGGCGGGGCAGTGGAAGCAGATGGCGGTGGCGGTGCACGCGCATCCGGACAATGCTGCGCTGGTTGCGGAAGTGTCGCAACGCCCGGACACGCCCCAAACCGCGATCGTCCGCCACGAACAACTCGCGTCCCTCGCCGACCTCACAGCCGCCTGCGAGCGCATCCAGTCGAGTCTCGACATCGAGCGCGGCCCGCTGTGGCGCGTCGGCCACTTCGAGACAGCGGACGAAACGCGTCTGCTGATTGCGATCCACCACCTGTCGGTGGACGGCGTCTCGTGGCGCGTGCTGCTGGAGGAACTGCAAACCGCCTACGAGCAGGCCGAACGCAACGAGCCGATCCAGCTACCCGCGGCGTCGATGCCGTGGCGCGCCTGGGTGCGCGAGCTTCATCGCTATTCACAATCGGAAGCTGTGCAGTCCGAAGCAAACTGGTGGAACGACGCGCTTCGCGTGGTCGACACCGCTGCCGCGCTTCCGTTACGCGCGCCTGCGGGCACTCGGGTTGCCGAAAGCGCGACCATCGACTGGACACTCGACGCAAATCGCACTCGCGACCTGCTGCAGAAAGCGTCGCGCGCATACCGGACGCGCGTGGACGAACTGCTGCTCGCAGCGCTCGCGCAAGCGCTCGGTGCATGGAGCGGTGCAGCGGAAATCGCCGTCGAACTGGAAGGCCACGGTCGCGAGGACGTGATTGATGGGGCCGATCTGAGCCGTACCGTGGGCTGGTTCACGACGCGTTTTCCGGTCGCGCTGCCCGCTGCGCCGGCGGGGCCCGGCGACGCGCTCGTCGCCGTCAAGGAACGCGTGCGCGCGGTGCCGAACAAGGGGCTGCATTGGGGATTGCTCGACGCGAGCCGGGCGCGCCCGCGGCCGGCCATCAGCTTCAACTATCTGGGGCGCTTCGATCAGTCGTTCGACGACGCCTCGCGTTTCGCCTTCAGTTCCGAAGATGCCGGCAGCAGCTACGGCGCGGGCGCACGCCTCGACTATGCGCTCGACCTGAACAGCATTGTCACCGGCGAAACGCTGCTGCTGCGCTGGCGCTTCGACCCGGCGCGGATCGACCGTGAGAGCGTCGAGCGCATCGTCGCCGCATTCGGCCAACATGTGGACGCGCTGATCGCGCATTGCGTCGCCGCGCCGCCGGGCGCAACGGCGTCGGACTTCCCGCTGTCGGGCCTCGATCAGGCTCAATTGCGCTCGCTGAATCTGGCGCTTGGCGGCGTCGCCGACATTTATCCGGCCACGCCGTTGCAGCAGGGTCTGCTCTATCACAGCGAGTTGCAGCAGGGCGAGGGCGTGTACGTCAACCAGTTGCAATTGACACTGGACGGTCGCCTCGACGTCGCTGCGCTGCGCGACGCGTGGCAGGCCGCCATCGCGCGACACGACATGCTGCGCACCCGCTTCGAGTGGCGTCATGGCGAGGCCGCGTTGCAGATCGTGCAGCGTGAAGCGGTGCTGCCTTTCGCAGTGCATGACTGGCGCGACGCGCACGACTACGATGCGCGCCTTGCCGCGTGGCGCTCGGCCGACGTTGCCACCGGCATCGATCCGTCGCGCGCGCCGCTGATGCGCGTCAACGTTTTCCTGCGTCCCGATGGCCGCTTCGATCTCGTGCGCACGCATCATCACGTGCTGACGGACGGCTGGAGCGGCGCACGGCTACTCGCCGAGGTTTTCGACAACTACGAGCGTGCACTGGGCGCACCGGCGCGCGTCGCGGCGGGCATGCCGCCGCCGTACCGGCGTTATGTCGAATGGCTCGCGGTCCAGCCCAATGCACGCGACTGGTGGACGAAGCGCCTCGAAGCCGCCGACGATCCGGGCACGCTCACCGCGAGCCTCGCCGCGCCGCGCGATACCGTGCGGAGCGCAGAGTCGAACGATGCGCCGAACGAAGTGACGAACCAGGCGTTGAGCGGGTCTTGCAAGACCGTGCTTGAACTCGACGCGCCACTCGATGCGCGAGTGCGTCGCGCAGCCCAACGGTATCGCGTGACGCTCAACACGCTGATGCAGGGGGCGTGGGCCGTGCTGCTTGCGCGGCTAAGCGGCAAGCGGTCGGTCGCGTTCGGCGTGACAGTAGCAGGCCGGCCCACGTCGCTGCCTGGATCGGACGAAATGTTTGGACTCTTTATCAACAGCCTGCCTGTGCTTGCAACAGTGCCTGGCGACATGACGGTCGCCGCGTGGCTCGACGCATTGCAGTCCTACAACCTGGAGATGCGCGAAGTCGAACATACGCCGCTCGCGTCGCTGCAGCAGTGGGCGGGCCGCAGTGGCGACGCGCTCTTCGACAGCCTGATCGTCTTCGAGAACTACCCGGTCGCGACGCGCGCGGCATCCACGCAAGCCAACGGGCTGCGCGTCGACCGCGTGGATTCATTCGAGCGCACGCACTATCCGCTGACGCTGACGATTCTGCCGACCTCGCGCATCGAGCTGCAATGGCAGTGGCACAGCCGTCGCCTTGCGCGTGCGCAGGTCGAGCAGTTGCAGCGGCAATATCTGGCGCTGCTCGAGCAATTCGCCGATGAAGGCGAGCGCGCTCCGCGTTTTGTCGGCGAACTCGCGGTGCGGCGCGGTGCGCCGCGCGCCGAGCCGTTGCCGACGTCGCTGCCGACGCTGCGTGCCTGTCACGAGCGCTTTGCGGCGGAAGCGGCCCGGGTGCCGCGGCGGATCGCGGTCCGTCAGAACGGCGAGGCGTTCGACTACGCGACGCTCGCTCGCCGGTCCACGACGATCGACGCGCGCTTGCGCGCGAGCGGCGTCGCGCGCGAGGAACGCGTGGCGGTCTGCATGCGCCGTTCGCCGGCGCTGATTGCCAGCATGCTCGGAGTGTGGCGAAGCGGCGCGGCCTATATGCCGCTCGATCCGTCGTTCCCCGCCGAGCGTCTCGTGGGCATGCTGGACGACGCGGGCGTCACCCGCGTTATCGCGGATGACGAAGGCCGCGCACGACTCGGCCGCGCCCTCGAAGGCCGCATCGTGCTGGACGCCGCGATTGCGCCGGTCGGCGGAACACCCGCCGCCGACTCTGAAAACGCGGCAACGGCGGCACCGCCCGCCTTGCCTTGCGACCTGTCGCAGCTGGCCTACGTGATCTACACGTCAGGTTCGACGGGCCGGCCGAAAGGCGTCGCGGTCTCGCACGGCGCGCTCGCGCGGCTGCTTGCGAGCGTCGCGATCGAACCGGGACTTCATCAGGATGACGTACTGTTGTCCGTCACCACGCCGTCGTTCGACATTTCCCTGCTCGAGTTCTGTCTGCCATTGACAAGGGGCGCATGCGTCGAAATGGCCGACGCTCGAACAGTGACGGACGGCGCCGCGCTCGCGCGGCTCATCGACGAGAGCGGCGCGACTTGCATGCAGGCAACGCCGTCCGGCTGGCGTGTGCTGCTCGAATCGGGCTGGCGTGGGGCGTCGCGCGGAAGGCTTACCGGCATCGCGGGCGGCGAGCCGTTGCCGTCCGACCTCGCGGCGCAGCTTGCGCAATGCGGCGTCGACGTGTGGAATCTGTACGGTCCCACGGAGACGACCATCTGGTCGAGTTGCGCCCGCGTGTCGAAGGGCGGCCCGATCACGGTTGGCCGCGCCTTGCATGCGAACGCACTGCGCATCGTCGACGCGAGCGGCCAATTGACGCCGCCAGGCGGCGTTGGCGAGCTGTGCATTGGCGGAGACAATCTGGCACGCGGATATTTGGGCCGAGCGGGCCTCACGGCCGAGCGCTTCATACCGGACCCGTACGGCTCACCGGGCGCGCGCATGTATCGCACAGGCGATTTGTGCCGCGAGCGCGCCGACGGCGAATTCGAATGCCTGGGCCGCATCGATCAGCAGGTCAAGCTGCGGGGCTACCGGATCGAGCTGGGCGAGATCGAAGCGGCGCTGCGCGACTGCGACGGCGTGCTCGACGCGGCGGTCGCACTCGTGCCCGGCGCGGGCGATGCCGAGGCGCGGCTCGTCGCTTATGTCGTTGGTGCGGGCGTTGGCGATGTCGTCGATGAAAGTGTCGGGCAAGCGGGCGGCGAGCCGCGCCGGGTGCCGGCCGGCTGGCGGCAGACGCTCGCCGCACGCCTGCCGGGCTACATGATGCCGGCGGCCCTGTACGCAATCGACGCGTTGCCGCGCACCGCCAACGGCAAGCTCGATCGCAACGCGCTCGCGCGCTTCGAGACCGCGGCCGCAACCGAGGCGCCGTGGATCGAGCCGTCTGGCGAAAGGCAAGCGCTGATTGCGCGGCTTTTCGGCGACGTGCTGGGACTCGCGCGAGTCGGGGCCGACGACGACTTCTTTGCGCTCGGCGGACACTCGCTCGCGGCAGTGCGCCTTGTCGCGCGGCTGTCGGAGCAACTCGGTCACAAGGTCGCGCTGGGCGCGCTGTTTGAGAACCCGACGCCCGCGTTGCTGGCTGCGGTGTTGTCCTCTCGCGACGAAGACGATGCACGGCCCGGCCCGTCGCTGGCTGATACCGCGAAGGATGAGCTGGAGGCGCTCGATGGCCTCTTCGATCGACTCGATTGAAAACGCGAGAGCGGGCGTGCGCAGGGGCAAGCGGCGGCGAGCGTGGTGCTCGCCTGTCGCTGCCGGTGTGCAGGACCTGCACCGCTGCGTTGCCGCGTCGCCGTTCATCGCGCAAACACGAACCCATACGCGGCTGCGATGCTCGCGCTGATCTATTCAGATGACAACACCATGCTGACTACGAACTACAAAGAACCGCTCGGAGCGCCGGAGGCTTCCACTGTCTCCACTTCATCGCCTGCTGCAGGCGGTCCTGCGAGCCAGGCCCTCGCGATTGCGCGCAAGTATGCCGCGCTGTCGCCAAAGCGTCGGCAGCGTTTTCGCGAGAAGGCGCGCGAGCAGGGCATCGACCCCGCGCGTTTGCGGATCGTGCCCCTGGCGCGCGGCGTTGATGACACGAGTGAGACCGTAGGCCTGGCCTCTTCGGCAGCTAGCTCCTCAGCCTCGAGCTCGGGTTCGGCAACGTACCCGCTCACGCCCGCACAGGAGCGCCTGTGGTTCCTCTGGAAGCTCGATCCGTCGAACCCCGCGTATAACCTGTCGCGCGCGCTACGGCTGACGGGACGCCTCGACGTGCGCGCGTTGCGCCGCGCGTTCGATGCATTAGTTGCCCGGCACGGCGCGCTGCGTGCGCGATTTGTCGAGACACGCGGCGTCGTTGCGCAGTGCATGCCTGACGATGCCGGCTACCTATGGCGCGAGCGCGCGCTCGATGATCGCACCGAACTACGCGATACGCTGCGTGCAGCCGCCCGCGAGCCGTTCGATCTGGTGCACGGGCCGTTGCTGCGTGTCGACCTCATGAAAATCGATACGGAGTGCTACGCACTGTTGATCGTCGTGCATCACATCGTTTCCGATGGCTGGTCGCAGTCGCTCCTGGTTCGCGAACTCGCAACCCTCTATCGCGCGTCGCTAGCGGGCGAAAGCGTTGCGCTGGCTCATGCGCTGCCGCCGCTCGATATCCATTTCGGCGATGTCGCCGCGTGGCAGCACGAGTGGCAGGACGGCGCGCTCGCCGACGATCTGGCGTACTGGACAACCCGGCTTGGCGTCGAGCGTCCCGCGCTGGAGCTGCCGCTGGACCGGCCGCGCCCCGCTGTGCGTGGAAACGAAGGCGCACGCGTGAGCCGCGACGTGGCACCTGAGCTTGCGGACCGTTTGCGTGAGCTTGCGCGCGCGCAGCGCACGACGCTCTTTACTGTGCTGCTTGGCGCGTATGCGGCGCTTCTCTATCGTTACGGCGGCCAGCCGGGCGTGCGGATCGGCGTGCCGACGGCGGGGCGGCAGGGCAGCGAAACCGAAGGGCTGATCGGCTACTTTGTGAACACGCTGGTAATCGAGGCGGACGTCCACGCCAGCATGCCGTGCGGTGCGCTGCTCGCGAATCTGCACGCGCGAGTGCTCGAGGCGCACACGCATCAGGCCGCGCCGTTTGGCCGCGTTCTCGACGCGTTGCGCATTGAGCGCGAACTCGGGCGCTCGCCGCTCTTCCAGGTAATGTTCAACCTTGAGCAGGCGACCAGCGAAGCTTCTGTAGCAATGCCGGGTCTGGTCGTCGAGCCGGAGGCGGGCGGCACGGATACGGCACGTTTCGACCTGGTGCTTAACGTTGTCGACGACCGGCGTGGCCTGCGCCTGATGTTCAATTATGCGGCCGATGTGTTCGATGCCAGCACGGTAGAGCGCATTGCATCGCAGTACGAAGCTGTTCTGGCGCAGATGGCTGATGGGGTGGCTCGCCGCGTTGGATCGCTGACGTTACCCATGCAGTACGAAGCAGCGCCGTTGCAGCGGTATGCGTTCGAATCGCTCGGCATNGCGCTCGGCGCGCAGGCCAGGCGCACGCCCGACGCAATTGCACTGCGCTGCGAGGAAGCGAGCCTCACGTATGCGCAGCTCGACGCGTGGTCGGCATCGCTCGCGGCACGGCTCGTCGCACGGGGCGT
>NZ_AWZV01000061.1 GCF_000472545.1 Burkholderia sp. WSM2232
ACCAGTCCAAATCCTGCTACACCAACGAGTGTGATGATCGCCACGGCGATCCATGCAGACGGAGGCTTGCCGTATTCGAGCTGCTTTGTCTCGCAGAATTTCCAGTCCAAGCTCATCGGATTTTCATCCCGTCCGTTCCGGCTATCACCCGGCTGCCGCATTGCGTGCGGCAACCATCGACCACCCATTTGCGGCCACCTTCACCATAGCCCTCGCCGTGCTCGATAATCGGGTTATCGCCGTGCTCGGGGCACGTGACGATGTCCTCGATGAGCGCGACCTTGCGCCCATCCAGCGTGAACGTGGCGGACGCTGTCTTTACGACGCCCCCGTGGCTCGTCCTGTCGCCTTTACAGACCGGTTTGATCATTTTTGTTCCGCCTTGTGATCATTGACGGGTTCGTCACAGGTGTAACGGTCTGCTCCAGAGGGCGTGCGCATACCGGCTAGAAAACCCGGTCGCGACAACGCGCGAAAACTTGCGCCGCGGACTCCGTCTGGATACGGCTTATTCAGATCGATCCCTGGAAACATTGGGTACTGAACAACGAAGGCATCCTCACCATGTCGATCTTTTTCCATAACATAGAGACGATCACGGCCCACGGCCATAGCATATCTGCTGGAACTTTCAACGGGATCGAAGGAAATATCGTCCTCGTCATATCGAACCCAGGAAAATGATCTGCCACCGTCGGTTGAGTAGGCCATATAGTCCATGCAACCTCGCTCACCGCAAACATTTCGAGAAACAGACGGAAACACTAGATTCATCTCCTTTGGATCGCTATTGATTACGCCTCCTCGAAATCCAGTCGGCCACATAAGACCAATCTTCGTGCGCACCCCGGTTCGCGTGTCGTTATACCAGGCGTCACCAAGGCAGCCGTTGTAGTTCTCTAGTGTGACAAACCGGTGGTCAAGAGTGTGATGATCGCCACGGCGATCCATGCAGACGGAGGCTTGCCGTATTCGAGCTGCTTTGTCTCGCAAAACTTCCAGTCCAAGCTCATCGGATTTTCATTCCGTCCGTTCCGGCAATCACCCGGCTGCCGCATTGCGTGCGGCAACCATCGACCACCCACTTGCGGCCACCTTCGCCATAGCCCTCGCCGTGCTCGATAATCGGGTTATCGCCGTGCTCGGGGCACGTGACGATGTCCTCGATTAGCGCGACCTTGCGCCCATCCAGCGTGAACGTGGCAGACGCTGTCTTTACGACGCCCCCGTGGGTCGTCCTGTCGCCCTTACAGACCGGTTTGGTCATTTCTGTTCCGCCTTGGGATCATTGACGGGTTCGTCGCAGGTGTAACGGTCTGCTCCAGAGGGCGTGCGCATACCGGCTACAAAACCCGGTCGCGACAACGCGCGCAAACTTGCGCCACGGACTCCATCTGGATACGGCTTATTCAGATCGATCCCTGGAAACAGCGGGTACTGAACAACGAAGGCATCCTCGCCATGTCGATCTTTTTCCATAACATAGAGACGATCACGGCCCCACAGCCATGGCATATCTGCTGGAACTACATGGCGGCGCTGTCATTGACGTCCCCTTACCAAAGGTGCATCGGGATTCGTCGGTTTAATCGAGGCATCGCAGGTAATGTGATCTTGTCCAGAAGGAGTGCGCAGGCCAGAGGGAGAAGAGGCGTTAAAGTCAATGCGCTTTCCTTCCGGCAACGTTTCCCTGCGTTCATAAACAAAGCCAGGAATCATCGGATATCTGGCGGTATCGACTGTACTAAAGTCAGGGTCCAACGTCTCAGAAACGTAAACCGAATCGCTAGTTGCGATAACCGTAAACTTCAGTGAACCTTTGTACGGGTCTGGACTATGGTCCTTATAGACCATTCCGTTGAATGTCCGCCCTCCGTCCGTCGAGTACAGCAGACCGAGATTACAGCCACGCTCACCGTTGCCGCAAAACGCCCCAGGCGGCATCGCTGTCGGAAACGCGAGATTGCGCCCCGTCGGATCAGCATTGATGACGCGCCCCTGGAAGTCTTCGACGGCACCGCGGCCCAAATAGCTACGGATTGCCGCCTTCGTATCGTTGTAATACGTCTCACCGTGGTAACAGTCCCGGTAGCGCTCCAGCGTNGGGCGGCACGTTGTACTGCACTTCTTCGTACTGCCCTGAAGCCAGGGCACGCTGGTTGCGCTCCGCCTCATAGACCCATTGCTGCTGGCAGGCACCCAGAGAAAGCGCGAGCGCCAAACCTGCAGCGATGCGAAGGTCAGTTACCCTCATATGCCCTCCTCATTTTCAATTGCGCCTGTTGAGCCTCCGAGACGGCATCAGCGACCGAATCTTTCTGACTCACTATCCGGGAAGGACGACTCTTGAAGGTTTAAACGTTCACCATTACCGACCAAACGCATCCCGCAGACCCGCAGGATCCCGTCCTGACTATTCCGTCGTGGCTGGCTCGGCTTCCTACACATAGCGGCGTTGTCATTGATGTCCTCTTGCCAAAGGTGCGTCGAGATTCGTCGGTTTGCTGCACACCGACAGCGGCAGCAGACAACGCCAGTGTGATGTTTTAACGAACCAGGTTTTCGTGCTCTCACTGAATGCGCTTCACCTTTCTCGAGTCATCGGATTCTCATCCCGTCCGTTCCGGCAATCACTCGGCTGCCGCATTGCGTGTGGCAACCATCGACCACTCACCGCAGAGCCTCCCCCGTAACCGTCGCCTTACTGGGGACGCCGGACGATGTCCTCGACTAGCGCGACCCCGCGCCCATCCAGCATGAACCTGACGGGTACAGTCTTCGCGACGCCCGCGTGGCTCGCCCTGTCGCCTTTGCATAGCGGCTTGCTCATTTTTGTTCCGCCGTTGAATCATTGACGAGTTCGTCGCAGGTAAAGTGGTCCGCACCAGAGGGCGTGTGAAGACCTGATGGCAACCGAACGTTGGATCTAATGGTTATGCCTTCAGGCAATGTTGCGTTCTTCCCGTAGACGTATCCCGGTGCCATTGGATACTGGTCTGTAATCGAAGAGTCTTCCCGAAGGTCATAGCTTGGATCCGGGTGCTCTCCCGAAGGCGAAATCGGCATGTACTTGTAGGTGAACATTGTGATGTACATTGCATCCTTGGTGACCGAAATCACGTACTTCTTTGAATCCTTCACAGGATCAAAACTGACGTAATAATTGTCATACCGCATCCAATTGAACGAACGCCCACCATCGGTCGAATAAGCAACGTAGTCGATACATCCCCTATCGCCGCAGACATTTCTTGAAACGCGCGGAATAGCCACATTCATTCCGGTCGGATCATCAATGATGAGCCGCCCACGAAAACCAGTCGGCCACAGCAAACCAATCTTCGTGCGCACCCCGGTTCGCGTATCGTTATACCAGCCATCACCCAGGCAGCCGTTATAGTTCTCCAGCGTGACGAACCGGTGGTCGTCAATGCGGTAGACGACCTTGGGCGGCACGTTGTACTGCACTTCTTCGTACTGCCCTGAAGCCAGGGCACGCTGGTTGCGCTCCGCCTCATAGACCCATTGCTGCTGGCAGGCACTCAAAGAAAGCACGAGCGCCATACACGCAGCGATGCGAAGGTCAGTTACCCTCATATGTCCTCCTCATTTTCAATTGCGCCTGTTGAGCCTCCGAGACGGCATCAGAGACCGTTTCCTTGTCGATTCCGTCAGGGACGGGTGGAACATCCAATGTTCCGTCCGCAAAGTACGGGTCTGTAAAGTTCAGCCAGTCCGCGTCCCGCATCAATCGCGACCAGAAGTCCGGGTTTTCGTACGAGTCACAAAACCCGATTGGCAAGTCCCAAGCAGCTACCCGGGTCATGAACGGCTCAAACTGCGGAAGCGTGCTGTGATTGGTCGGCATGGGCTGATAGTCCTCAATCCGGTTCAGCATCTCTTCCCTGGTTTCAAGACGGCTGTTCCACCCTCTTGAGGAATAAGGGTCTTGGGTAATCACTTCCTTTTCCCGGTCGTGGATCGATTCGAGGTAAGGCACACCAGGGTCCAGGTAATTGCCCGCCTCATCACGCGCTCCGAGTGCGTCCTGATCCGAGCGAGCCTCGTCAAAGTACCGTGGAACTCCCGGCTCCTTGACAACCTTGCCGTCCTTCATCAAGGTGACTTCTCGCAAGGCCCGCCGCGACATTTCCTCCGCTGTGATCGGCAGCGGCACCTGTTCCGCATTGATGTTCACCTGCTGGTTCCGGCTCGGCACTGCCCATAACTGCATACCGGCCGCACGCCGGTTGCCGTTCCAGAAATCGTCCGGCTTCGCGCCCGGTTCCGGATTGGGAATGCGCGGCAACGAGCCGAAGTTCTTCATCCCCGGTGCGTCGCCGCAGGGCGTTCCACGCGCAAGCATGCGCTGCTTGACCGTCTCTCCCAGTTCGCCGATCAACTCATTGGACACACCCTGCCAGCCGATGCTTTGCAGCGGCGAGGCTCCCATCACGCGGTCATGGGGGTTGAAGTAGACATAGAAGCGGCCATGGTTGTCGCGCTCCCTAATCCCATTGGAAGCGGCATCCGGAGTCCATAGTTCGTTTTCCTGCGTCGCCCCAACATGCAGTTGCTCCAGGTCGTTCGCGGTGAGAACTCTCTTATCGTCGCGGATACGCTTCGCAATGGCCTTGAAGGTGTTCACCCGCGCCTGCGTGGTCGGACGCTGGTTAAAGCACGTAAGTGCATCGGTAGTCTTGTCCTCAAGGGCGAACGGAGAGTTCATGACCACCAGCGAGTCGGGCGCACGGGTCTTGCACATCAACGTCGCCGCCATAGCGACCATGGTCCCCTGACTGTGGGACATGACAGTCACCGTATCCTTTGGATAGGTGCTCCTGATCCGGTCGATCAGGTCGGCGAGACGCTGCGCTGCATGCGCGTAATACTGCCGACCAGGAGCGTTGTGCAGTTCACGGTCCCATTCGGTATTGAACCACTGCATATTGAATACCCCGAGCAGGTCCCTGTTAAAACCCTTGTTGCTCCATAACTGTTGAAGGTTGTTAGTGCCATTCTGGAAAGGGCCACCGCCCCAATACCAAGGTCCTTTCTGCTTGGAACCTGTATCCGTCCACTGGTTATCACCTTTAATGTTCCTAAGCGGAACCTTCCACTTCCGCTCGTCGCCGTCCTTGGCGCGATAACCCCAGTAGAAGCGAATTACTGGAGATCTACCCACGCCGTCTGGCGCTAGTCTCCTAGCTACGATTTGACGGCTTTCGGCATCCCTCGCGGTATATCTGTTCTCTTTTAGATCGCTTCGTCCTAGTCTGTTATTGAGTCCATCACATATTTGAGCTTCTGCGTGGTCATACCACTCCCCCTCGGAATTCACTCCATGAACAAAAATGATCACCCCCGGCAGATGCGGAGGAACGAGCGCCTTGGCATAGACCTGGTAACTATCCGGCGTCATGTAAGACTCCCAGAACGGCTGACCCAGATGGTCCCGCTGCATCGGCACTACGTTGGTAGCAATATTCATCTGATAGTGTTGCTGCCTGCTATCTGGCGTAGCCGCGCTACCGGACTGGTTCTCCGTCATGTCGCTCATCGTCAGACGTCCCCTTTCTTCGCAAGCATCAGTTTCAGACCCTGCGCCACCTCGTCGGTCGAAAGCGAAGTCTCACCATTCGAGTTCGTCTTGCCCTCGGCGATTTTTCCGGTCGCCAACTGAATACGATAGTTGCGGTTTGCGAGCGGACGCCCCGTTAGCTCGTCACAAAGGACAAACTTCTCGTTGTTCAGAATGTTCCTCTGCCCAAACCTAGGCAGCGGCAGCGAAAGCGACCCCGGCCCCTGCTTGTCGATATCCGGCACCTTGAGGATGAGGCTACCCGCGCCACCAATCTCGACGCTATCGCCATGAATCTTGATATATGCGGTGCCGCCGCCGTGAAGAACGACGCCGTTAGCAGCATGAGCCGTGAGCGTTCCGCCTGCGCTGCACAACTCGATGTTCTGCTGCGCGACGCAGTCCAGTCCGTCCGATTGCGCCTGGATCAGCACCTTTCCCCGCGCGGCGATCATGCGGATACCCAGGCGCTGTGCAAACAGCGATACCGCACCCGCCGCTGACACCACCATGTTTTTCAGCGCGCTAACGTTAAAGCCGCCGCTCGTCGCTGTGTTGACGTCCTTGCCCGCCGCAATGGACACGCGATCCGGCGTCGCAAGCGCGATCCCCTTTGGAGACGAAAGCAGCATGACCGCTTCACGAAGCCCCGCCACGCTGTTTTTGAGCCACTCGTTTTCTGCGTTCAGGTCGGCAATTTCAGCCTTCGCAACGGCAGCGGCCTGCGCTAGGCCGTCCGCCTGTGCCGCCGTGATCCGCAACTGGTTCAGCGCCGCATCCATCTCAAGCTGTTTGCCTGAGGCGCGCTCCTGAATGTCGCTCGACAGGAACAGGCCGCCACCGGCACGAACCGCCCCGCCTTTGTCGGTCCGCAGCTCGAAGCCCTCCCCCCGGTATTCGAGCCTGCTGTTGACGAGATAGCCCAGGTTCAGCTGGCTCTTGCCCGAGTGCTCGGTGCTGAGCTTGATGCCTTCCTGGCCCGCCCAGTCCTCCATGCGCAGCTTGTTGTTGCTCTGGGTACGGATGACGTTGCGCGACAGCCAGCGGCGGTCGCTGGTGACCAGATCGCGCGCCTGGCTGTGATGGTGGAACGCAGTGATTTCAGGCTTGTCGGGNTCCCCATCCCGGAANGAGATAACNGCCTCGTCGCCGTCCAGNGCGACGAAGTGCATGCCGGTCTGCAGTTTNCCCGCGAAGGGCTTTGCCAGACGCAGCGGCACGCTCTCGCCGCCCTTGGGCGAACTTCCGAAGTCGGCATCCAGCCGGACCACGTAGTA
>NZ_AWZV01000008.1 GCF_000472545.1 Burkholderia sp. WSM2232
AGCGGCCTGCTGGCACGACAGATTCTCCCGCCACATGTGGCTCAGAACGGACATTCTGAACTGCGCATCATAGTGGCTGTACTTCTTGCGCAAACCTTCACGGCCATGTTGCTCATAAACCGCTATCCAGCGGCGTAACACCGTACAGCCTACGCCATGACGCTGCGCGATCGTCCGCACACCACCAGCTCCGGCTTGATATTCCTTAACCAACTTCAGCTTGAACTGCTCACCGTACTTCGCCATGAAAAACACCCCAAAGGTTGGATCGGTGTCCAACTTTTGGGGTGCAGTTCATAAGAGACGCCGTTTTCCATTCGATGCCCGAGCGCTGACCGTCCGTCCCCGTCAGTTCAGCCGCATACGTTGCAGCTTGTTGTAGAGCGTTTTCGGACTGATGCCGAGCAGCGACGCCGCCCTATGACGCGTGCCGCCGACCGCGTCGAGCGTCGCGCGAATGAGCATTTCCTCGACATCCGCGAGCGGCGTGCCGACCGTCACCTGCACACGGCTGCCGTTCAGGTCGCGGCCGTTCACAGAGCCTGCTTCGTCCGCACGCAGCGACTCCAACACGTCACCCGACGCGTGATAGGCGCGTCGCACGCGGTCCTGCAGTTCGCGCACATTGCCTGGCCATTCGTAGCTCAGACATTCGCGCAGGAAATTCGGCCCAATCTGTTTCGCGACTTCGGAAGCGCCGCGCGCGGCAGCGTCATGATTCAATTCGTCGACGATAGCCTGCGCCATCAGCGCCGGATCTTCGCCGCGCTCGCGCAACGGCGGTAACGTCACGGCGGCCGCTTCGAGGCGCAGCGCGAGGTCCTGGTGCAGGCTGCCGTCTGCGACCGCGGCGCGCGGCGGCTTGCGGGTCGACGCGATCAGGCGGAAATCGGTCACCACCTGGCTCGTGCCGCCCACGCGCATGAAGGTCTGCGAATCGAGCGCGCGCAGCAGCGCCTCCTGTTGCGCACGCGGCAACTCCGCGATTTCGTCGATGAACAGCGTGCCGCCGCTCGCCTGCTCGAACAGACCCGGCTCGCGCTGCTCCGCGCCGCTGAACGCGCCGCGCTCGTGGCCGAACAGCACACTGTCGAGCGAGCGCAGCGCCACCGCGCCGCCCGCGCTGCGGCAGTCGAGTGTCACGAACGGGCCTTTGCGGCGCCGGCTCATGTCGTGCATCGTGCGGGCCGCGACCTGCTTACCAGTGCCGGCTTCGCCTGAAATGAGCACGGCCGCTTCGGTTGGCGCGATGTGTTCGATCGTGTCGTAGACGTGCTGCATGGCGCCACTGCGGCCGAGCATGGAACCGAAACGGCCCAGTTGGCGCAGCGACGCGCGCAGCGTCTGCACCTCCTCCGTCAGTTCGTATGGGCGCGGAATGCGCGCAAGCAGGCTGCGCAGCCGCGGAATATTGACGGGCTTCAGCAGATAGTCCCAGATGCCGTGCCGCAACCCCTCGATAGCGCTTTCGACGGTCGCGTTGCCGGTCATGACGATGACGGGCAACGCGCCGCCTGGCGGATGCGCGGGCAGATGCTGCAACAGGTCGAGCCCGCTGCCGTCGGGAAGATTCAGGTCGACCAGCACGACGTCGGGGATGAAGCGCGTCAGAGCGGCCCGCGCTTCGGCGAGTGTCGTCGCCGTGTCGACGGAAAAGCCGTCGGCGGCAAGAATGGCGGACAGGCCCGACAGGCTATTGGGATCGTCTTCAACAATCAGGGCGTGTGGCATGGCGAGCGCAACTTTTTAGATGGATGGAATACCCGCTGCTGCGCGCGGAGATTGCGACGCACGGCGCGGGCACGATGGCTGGCCGGTACTGTCGGTCGGATGCGTCGCCACGCCCGCGGCGTCAGCCGAGGCGGCGCAATGGCGACCCTCCAGTCGGCATGTGCGCGGTATCCGGCGTGCATCACACCGGGCGAAGCGGGCGGCGAGTCGACTCACGTAGTTCTGGTCCTTTGCTGTGGCAAAGGGGCGATTCGCGACTCACCGATTCGCGTCGCGCCGCCCCGGTCAAAATCCACCGGCCTCCTCGCCGCCACAGTGCGACGGGCGAGGGCGCCGGTACTTACCTCACTTCTGCTGTCAGAAATCCCGGTTGCTGTCGAAGAAGCGGCGCACTTCGCGCTCCGCGTCCTCGCGGGTCTTGCCATAACGTTCCTGGATGAGGCCGGCGAGGCGGTCGGCGCGGCCTTCGGCCATCGTCAATTCGTCGTCCGTCAGTTCGCCCCATGCCGCTTTGGCTTTGCCAACCAGTTGCTTCCACTTGCCTTCAGCGATGTCGTTGTTCATCTCGCATCTCCGCAATCGCAAAATATAAGGTAAATGCTGACTAGCATGATTTGTGCCAATCCATTTTGACCCGCCAGATCAAGGGTTTATGTCCGGTCGAGGCGGAAAGAAGCGGCGCGGCGGCCGGCAATTTGAAGAAAATTGCCGGTAAAGTTTTCCTCAACGATACCCGGCGGCACAAAAAAGAAAAAGCGCCCGTGTGGGCGCTTTTCTGAATTTTCCCGGCGCGCGCGGCGGCGCGCGGGAGAAGGGGCCGGCGCTTAGGCGCGGCTGCGGTACTCGTGCGTACGCGTGTCGATTTCGATCTTGTCGCCGATATTGCAGAAAAGCGGCACTTGCAGTTCGAAACCGGTGTTCAGCTTGGCGTTCTTCAGCACCTTGCCCGACGACGTGTCGCCCTTGACAGCCGGTTCCGTGTAGATGATCTCGCGGACCAGCGTGGTCGGCAGTTCCACCGAGATGGCCTTGTCGTTGTAGAAAACGACTTCGCAAGCCATGCCGTCTTCGAGGTAGTTCATCGCGTCGCCCATCATTTCGGCCTCGACTTCATACTGGTTGTAGTCGGCGTCCATGAACACGTACATCGGGTCGGCGAAGTACGAGTACGTCACTTCCTTACGCTCGAGCACGACGACGTCGAACTTGTCGTCTGCCTTGTACACGCTTTCCATGCCTGCGCCGGTCAGCAGGTTCTTGAACTTCATCTTGACGACGGCGGAGTTGCGGCCCGATTTGTTGTATTCGGCCTTTTGCACGACCATGGCGTCTGCGCCGATCATCACGACGTTGCCGGTGCGGAGTTCCTGTGCGGTCTTCATAAAACTGTCCTGTGCGAAATAAGTAGCTGTAACTGGTGCTCAACGGCATACGGCGCAAGCGGCTTCGACGTTCCTGCGCGCCGCTTTGGCCGGGACGACCCGGCGCAAAACAGTGCATGAAGCGTGGGTTGGCTTGCCGGGGGATTCGCGACGGACGCTGCAGACAGACTTGCCCATGCAGCGCGCCTCACCGTTCCCCGCAGTCCGTTACCTGCTTTTTACCCGATGCGGGCGTGTACACGAGTGGCGCCGGCCGGCAGCGTGGTCCTGGGGCAGTGTTACGCCGTTTTGTGCGGGGTTTTCCGCGCCAAACGCGGGTTTTTTCGCGCCACATTAAACCGGAAACACCAGGATTGTTCGCTGCGATCGGGCCGCGCTTGCGTCGTCGGCCGTTGGATAACCGCTTATTTTAACTGAGTCTTTGTGAACAAGGCCAGATTTCCCGCGAGGTCGCCAACTTGCGCGAGTTCGGCCGCCCATTCGGCCGCGCGCTGCTTAAGCGCGGGGTAGTGACGGCACAGGTCCGCCCAGTCGGGGGTGCCCGCGCCGTTCCACGCGTGCCAGAAGCGTGCGAGTGCAGCGGCGGAATCTTCACAAAGCGTGCGGGTGTAATGCGCGAGTGCGGCGTCGAGTTTAGGCAGATGAGCGTCGTCGGCTTGCGGATAGATGTGCCAGACAAAGGGTTTCGTCGCCCACTGAGCGCGCACGAACGAATCCTCGCCCCGCACGAAATTGATGTCGCTGGCCCACAGCAGCGCGTCGTAAGCTGACTGCTTCGTGAACGCGAGGCCGCGGGCGCTCAGGGCGCCGCGCTCGGCGCGAGCGCCCGCGCCAAACGAAGGGAGTCCGAAAAAACGCGCCAGTGCGCCGGAGATGCGGCCCTCCGGCGCGAGCAGCACGACCGGCTGGGTGCTGTCGCGCCACTGTGCGAGCAGGCTGTCGACGGCGGGATTTTCGTAGGCGAAGAGCGACACGACGGTCGCCCCAACGGGCGGTGCATCGCCGACGGTTGCGTGCCACCAGGCGTCGCGTGCGGCCGGCGACGCTTCGAACGCGGCGCGCGCGGCATCTAGACCTTGTTCCTTCAGCACGCCGCCGGTGCCCGGCCCGAGACCGGGAAAGAAAAACGTTTTGACGAGCGGATAGTGCGGATGCGGCGAGGGCCGCAGGTGAAAGTCCGCGACCCAGTCTTCGGCGCTCAGATATTCGAGGTTGATCCACACGGGCGCGCGCTCGCGCTGCGCCATTGCCGTCACGTAGACGGGAGGCAGCTCGCAGGCGAATGCCTCGATCACGACGTCCGCGACCTCGAGCGTGTCGCCCGCGTGCGTGGGCGTGTGCCAATGCTCGACGACGATCCCCTCGACCATCTGCCGCGAGCGATCCAGTGCGAGCGACGGGCACAGCTTCTGGAACGCCGCCAGCTCGTCGACGAAGACGCGGACCTGCCAGCCATGCTCGCTCGCCAGTTGCTGCGCGAGGCGCCAGCAGACACCGATATCGCCGAAGTTGTCGATCACCGCGCAGAAAATATCGCAGGCAATCGCAACGGATGGTTCGGCGGGCGGGGCGACGGATGAAGCAGTGAGCGGCGCGGGGGAGGACATCGGCAGGGCTCGGGCGGACGCGGAATGTTCTAAACTGGCGATTCTAAAGCACTCGTATGAAAGCCTCCTCCGGAGTTTGCCGTGCCAGACTGCATGCCGGGCGGCCCACGGCGCGAGGCTTCCAAGACAGTCCACCCAGCCGATCCTGCATGACCGAACCCGAAGCAAGCATTGAATTCGAGCCCAAGAAAGTGCTCGCCCAATTGCCGCATCTGCCAGGCGTGTATCGCTACTACGATACGCATGGCGCCGTGCTGTACGTCGGCAAGGCGCGCGATCTGAAAAAGCGCGTGTCGAGCTATTTCACCAAGACGCAACTGTCGCCGCGCATCGCGATGATGGTCACGCGCATTGCGCGCATCGAGACGACCGTCACGCGTTCCGAGGCCGAAGCGCTGCTGCTCGAAAACAATCTGATCAAGGCGCTCGCGCCGCGCTACAACATCCTGTTTCGCGACGACAAGTCGTACCCGTACCTGAAGCTGACGGGGCACAAGTTCCCGCGCATGGCCTATTACCGTGGCGCCGTGGATCGCAAGAACCAGTACTTCGGGCCGTTTCCGAGCGCGTGGGCCGTGCGCGAAAGCATTCAGATCCTGCAGCGGGTCTTTCAGTTGCGCACCTGCGAGGACTCGGTGTTCAACAACCGCACGCGGCCGTGCCTGCTGCATCAGATCGGACGCTGCACGGCGCCGTGCGTCGGCAACATCGGCGAAGAAGACTATGCGCGCGACGTGGCGAACGCCTCGCGCTTTCTGCTTGGTCGCCAGGGCGAAGTGATGAAGGAGCTCGAGCAGAAGATGCATGCGTTCGCGAGCGAGCTGAAGTTCGAGCAGGCCGCCGCGGTGCGCAACCAGATGAGTTCGCTGTCGACCGTGCTGCATCAGCAGGCGATCGAAGTGGGTAGCGACAGCGACGTCGATATTCTCGCGGTAGTCGCGCTCGGCGGCCGCGTGTGCGTGAATCTCGCAATGGTGCGCGGCGGCCGGCATCTGGGCGACAAGGCGTATTTCCCCGCCCATGTGGAAAGCGCGCTGACCGCGGAAGAGGGTGGACTCGAAGACGGCGACGGTGGCGATCTGCTCGCCGATCTTGCGTCGGACGCGACTTCTCCGGTCGAACAGGACGCGGACAACGAGGCAACTGGCGACGCGCAATCAGTTGACGCCGATGCCGATGCCGATGCCGATGCCGATGCCCTCGCCATCGCACAGGAACTACCACCAGAAGGCGACGACACCAGCGACGCCGACGCCACTGCCGACGAAGCGCCCGAGAAAGGGCGCAAACACCGCGCCGTGGCCGGGATTGAATCCGAAGTGCTCGAGGCATTCATCGCGCAGCACTATCTCGGCAACCGTGTGCCGCCCGTGCTCGTGGTGAGCCATGCGCCGGCCACGCGTGAGCTCGTCGACGTGTTGATCGAGCAGGCCGGCCATAAGGTCACCGTGCTGCGTCAACCGCAAGGCCAGCGGCGCGCGTGGCTTGCCATGGCCGAGCAGAACGCGCGGCTTGCGCTCGCTCGTCTGCTGTCGGAACAGGGGTCGCAGCAGGCCCGCACGCGCGCGCTCACCGACACGCTCGGCATGGAATGCGACGACCTCGCACATGTGCGGATCGAATGTTTCGACATCAGTCACACGATGGGCGAGGCGACGCAGGCGTCGTGCGTCGTGTATCACCATCACAAAATGCAGTCGTCGGAATATCGCCGTTACAACATCACCGGCATCACGCCCGGCGACGACTACGCGGCGATGCGCCAGGTCCTCACGCGCCGCTACGAGAAGATGGTCGCACAAGCCGCCGCAAATGCCGCAGACGAAGCCGCCGAACTGCAAAGCGACGCCGCCGCGGATCCGTCGTTGACGCCGGAGGCGGCCGAGCCGGTGGCCGCGGGCGGCGTGTTGCCGACCATCGTGCTGATCGACGGCGGCAAGGGCCAGGTCGAAATCGCGCGGCAGGTGTTCACGGAGCTGGGACTGGACACCGGCATGCTGGTCGGGGTCGCGAAGGGCGAGGGGCGCAAGGTCGGCCTGGAAACCCTGATTTTCGCCGACGGCCGCGCGCCGCTCGAACTCGGCAAGGAAAGCGCCGCGCTGATGCTGGTCGCGCAGATCCGCGACGAGGCGCACCGCTTCGCCATCACCGGCATGCGCGCGAAGCGCGGCAAGACGCGCCAGACCTCGCGGCTGGAGGAACTCGAGGGCGTTGGCGCGAAACGGCGGCAGCGGCTGCTCGCGCGCTTTGGTGGACTGCGCGGCGTGGTCGCGGCGAGCGTCGAAGATCTCGCGAGTGTCGAAGGCATTTCGCAGGCGCTCGCCGAGCAGATCTACCGGCAATTGCACTGACTGCGAACAAACGCTCGGGACGGCGCTCGCCCGAAAGGCGGGCGGGCGCGTCGCCCAACGTGTTCACGCCAGACGCATGCATCGGACTCGCGGCGCCGCTTTGCTTGTGGCAGCCACGGTGACACGGCACAATTGCATCTCTCCTGTCAGACGTTGCGCCTGCCCATGCCGTTCAATTTCCCGATTTTCCTGACCTGGCTGCGGATCGTCCTGATCCCGCTCGTCGTCGGCGTGTTCTATTTGCCCGACATGATGATGAGCCCCGCGCACCGCAATCTCGCCGCGGCGACCATCTTCGTGCTGGCCGCGCTGACAGACTGGTTCGACGGCTATCTGGCTCGCAAGTGGAATCAGACTTCGGCGTTCGGCGCGTTTCTCGATCCAGTCGCGGACAAACTCATGGTGACCGCCGCGTTGCTCGTGCTGGTGCAGCTCGCTCGCATCGACTCGGCGATCGCGCTTGTGATCGTCGGACGCGAGATCGCCATTTCGGCGCTGCGGGAATGGATGGCGCAGATCGGAGCGTCGAAGAGCGTCGCCGTGAATTCGCTCGGCAAATTCAAGACTGCATGCCAGATGGTGGCAATTCCGATGCTGCTGTTCAACGGTCCGCTGTCGTTCGGCGGCGGCGTGGCGATCGACACGCGCACGTGGGGCCTGTGGCTTATCTATCTTGCGGCCTTCCTGACCATCTGGTCGATGCTCTATTACATGAAGCTCGCATGGCCGCAAATTCGCGAGCGCGGCGGGGCTGTGTGAACCGGTGCGCTTCCTTGCGCGGCTGCTTCCGTGGCTGCTTGATATGACACGCGCATGCTGTTGAGAGCCGGTGCACGACGGCGACTTCGTGAGTCAATTCTGTTCGGTTAAAGAGATAGGCGAAAGGGGTTGACACGTTTCGGTCGTTTCTCCATAATCTCGTTTCTCCGATGCACGCAGTTTGAAACGTCGGATGCAGTAGCGGCAAAAAGGCAGCAGTAGGGCCTTTTAAGCGGCATAAGGCAGCGTGAAGCAGTACAAAGCAACACCAAGCAGTACTACGCGGGAGTAGCTCAGTTGGTAGAGCGCAACCTTGCCAAGGTTGAGGTCGCGAGTTCGAGCCTCGTCTCCCGCTCCATACATCAGGGAAGCAACGCTTCCCTTTTTGTTTGATGGACTGACGGTTGTCCATCCAACAAACCGGCGGATCTGCAACTAGATTCCCCTCCGCTTGCGGCGCGATAGCAAAGCGGTTATGCAGCGGCCTGCAAAGCCGTTTAGGCCGGTTCGACTCCGGCTCGCGCCTCCAGTAGTTGAAGTAAAGAAAAGCCCCGATACGTCGGGGCTTTTCTTTTTGTGCATCCGCAGTCCGCAGCGCATAGCAGACAGTGTGCGACACGCATCGCCGCGCATACGGCGCGCACACGACATGGCGCACAATGGCGTCTTTGCTCTTCGCCAACGAACGCGCATGTATCTACACATCACCGGCACGAATGTCCGTCTGCTTGGCTCGATGCATCTCTTTCCGGCAGCTAGCCGCAGAACGCCGCCCTGGATCGAAGAAGCCTATGACTGGGCGCAAACGCTGGTCTTCGAGTCCGATGCGCCGACGATCCTGCCCTTCCTGAAAGCGGATGGACAGAGCGCTGCTGAACATCTGCAACCTCTCCTTTCCGTCGATGCCTGGGCCCGTCTGCAAGCCGCGTGGCCGACCGAAGGTCCGCTCGCGCCGCTTGCGGAGCTTCGTCCGTGGGCCACGCTGATTGTGGCGCCGACGCTGTTTCAGCACCTCGTCGACGGCGTTGAGCCGCGCATGTTGCGCTGGGCGATGGCGCACGGCAAGCCCTATGAATACCTGGAAACGGCGAGTGAAGTCGCCGACGCGCTCGAAGTTATTCCGCTTGCCGTCGTCGCGAACGTGCTCGCCACGCTGATGGCGGACCTCGGCGAGCCGCAGCGCACGCTTGAGCGCATGCATGCAGCGTGGCTCGAAGGCGATCTGTCGGGCGTGCAAAGCATTGCCGTCGAATCGCCAATGTTCGCGTTGCCCGAGATCCGGCGCGCGATTCTCGATACGCGCAACCGCCTCTGGGCGCAGCGCGTGAGCAAGCTGCTTGCTCGACGTGAGCGGACGCTGGTAGTGGTCGGTGCGCTGCATCTGTGCGGGCCGGACAACCTCGTCGACTGTCTTGCGCGGCCTGTGCAGCCGGTCTTCGAAAGCGAGTAGCGGCATGGCTCATCGGTCTGCAATCGACGCCAGCGCGCTCCGTATGCCGCGGACCGCGGCATAATTGCGTGGTTGACGTTGCCACTCCGGTTGCGTGGGCCATCGCATCAAAAGGCACGTCTCTTTCTCTCAAGACCTCCTCTCATGACTGAACCGCAACAAACCGCCGCAGCCACGCTCGCGGCACTCGACTGGCGTTGGAAAGCGTTCGACGATCTGACGAGCGCCGAGGTCTACGCGATGCTAGCCGCGCGTAGCGCCGTCTTTGTGATCGAGCAGAACTGCCTGTATGGCGATATCGATGGTCTGGATGTGGACGCGTGGCATCTGCTCGCCTTCGGCCCATCGGCGGGGGCAAGTCCGCAAGCCGCTACGGGCGCGCAGCGGGCGCCGCTCGCCGGCTACCTGCGAGTGCTGCTGCCCGACGCCGACGACGCCGACGTGCGCATCGGGCGCGTGCTGACTACGGCGGCGTTTCGCGGCATCGGCCTCGGCCATGCGATGCTGGAGCGCGCCATCGCGCAGATTTGCGAGCAATGGCCAGGTACGCCGATTCGCCTGCATGCCCAGGCGCACCTGCAACGTTTCTATGGCGCGTTCGGTTTCGAGCCGGTGTCCGAAATTCATGAGGAAGACGGCATTCCACACGTGTGGATGCGTTCTGCCTGAGGGCGATCAGCCAGACCTTTGCGCCCATGCGGGCGGCGGCGCGAGCGATGCGCCACTCGAGCGTTATTCAAGCGCCACCCGCGCAGCACTTACCCACGCTCCACCCACGCACCACCCAACCACTACGCGCGACCAGCGCGGCTCGCCGCAGCGGCCTTCGCGGCGAGCGCATTGGTTGCGTTTGTTGCACTAGCCGAGTTCGTCGCGTTGCCTGCGTTCGATGCATTCGTTGCATCGGCAGCCCTGGCAGCATTGCCCGCCACCGCGTGCCGTTCGCCGCGCAAGCGTCCGCGTGCGGACAGCCGCATCCAGTGACGCAGCGCGACGAGCGCGCCGACGACGCTCATCATCGAACCGGGAATCCACAGGAGCAGCCCGCCTATCTGTTGATCGCGCATCGGGCTCAGCCATGTGAACGCGCGGCCGCAGATCGAATAGATCGGATACAGTTCGCGCGGCGTAAAGAAGATCAACGCGCCGAGCACGATCTGCGGCGGAATGGCGGCGATCACCACCAGCACGCGCTTGCCGGGCGACAGACGGGCGGGCGGCGCAGGGCGCGGGTCGAGCACGAGCCACCAGAACAACAGGCCGTCGATCACCATGCTCCAGTTCATGACGCGATACAGCCGCCAGTCCAGCATCGCGACAAAATGGATCGGCGAGAGCAACCAGAAGTAGATCAATCCGACGAACAGGACCACCGCGACCACCGGATGCATGACCACGTCGAGCAGCTTGCGCACGGCGGGCGTGGCGAACGCGGGCCGCACGAAGCGCTGCCGCCAGCCAAACGGAATGCCTGCGCGCAAGGCCGCGCCCGGATACGACAGCGCGATGAAAAACGGCCCAAGATGATGCAGCACGAGATGCTGTGCGCGATGCATGAAGAACTCATGCTCGAAGAAATAATCGAGCCGCGTGTGCAGCGCGACGTAAAGCGCCACCAACCCGAACCAGAAGGAGATGCGCCGCGCCGTCGACACCTTCGCCTTGCGTGCGCCGCGCAAGAACAGCACTGCGGGCACCAGCAGGGCGATGACGACCGTCGGCGAAAACTCCCACGGATCGAGCCAGTAGAACAGGTTCATCACTGTGGCTTGCCCTGCTTACTTGGTCTGCGCCGGCGACTTGACGGCGAAGGGCGTGTCGAGCGTCGCGCCGTCGGAGAATTTGAGTTTCAGGTGCACGGTGTCGCCCGGTGTGATCTTGTGCTTCGCGTCTTCGAGCATCAGGTGATAGCCGCCCGGCGCGATGGCAACCTGGCCGTGCGCGGGAACCGTCAGTTTGTCGACCATCACCATTTTCTGCGACGAGCCGTTCGACACCGTTTGATGCAGCATCGCATCGCCGTAGTCGCTGCTCGAGACATCCACGAGATCGACCGGTTTGTCGCCGGCATTCACGAGCGTCACGTAGCCGGCCGCGGGCAGGTTGTTCGGCAGCCAGCGCACCCATGCGTCTTTGGCAGTAATCGCCTGCGGGGCGGCGGCCTGAGCGTGACTCACGAACGCGAGCGAAAGGGAGAGGGAAAGGGCAACGGCGGCGGCGCCGGAGGCGGACAGGGTTCGAACTTTGGTCGTCATCAGGTTCATGATTGAAAGTCAGGAGCGTTGATCGACGATGCGGCGCAGGTCTTGTGCGATCGCATCGGGCGTGTCGTTGTCGGTGGCGAGCAGTCGCGCGCGCCCTTGAGCGTCGAACACATACACGGCGGAACTATGTGTGACTTCGTAATTGCCGTTCGGGTCGCGCTTTTCCATCTGATAGGCGACCCGGTAGCGCTTGGCGAGCGACTCGATCTGCCAGTCCGTGCCGGTGAGTCCCTCAGCGTGCGTCGCGTCGAATGCGCCGACGTAGTCGTGCAGCGCCTGCGGCGTGTCGCGCGCCGGGTCGACGGTGATGAAGAGAATGCGCACCTTTTGCGCGTCGGGGCCCAGCTTGCCGAGCACCTGCATCAGCCGCCCCATGGTTTCCGGGCAGACGTCCGGGCAATGGGTGTAGCCGAAGTAGACAAGCGACGTGCGCCCTCTGAAGGAGGCGCCGGTAACGGGCCGGCCGTCGTCGCCCGTGAGCGAGAAATCGAGGTCGGGTAAATGGCCGCTTACGTTCGTCAAATGCCACGGTTCCGCCCGTTGGCTGCAGCCGGCGAGTGCGATCATCGCGAGCAGGGCGGCGGCGCCGAGCATGGGCGCGAAGCGGCGCGTGCGGCGGGCGCGCGGCGCATGGGCCAGGTCGGGTTGAAGCCGTCGCGGTGAGATGAGCGGGAACAAAGCGGGTATGAATGACTCGATTAAGAAGCGGCGCGCCGCCGCCCGCCTGCGCTGGTCCAGTCGGCGTACGCTTTGCAAGGCAGGCAGATTGCGATAGTGGACAAAAATCGTCGTAACGCCAAAGTCTTGTGTGGCTGCGACTGTATCGCAAAATGACGTGCCGCGTCGCCGCAAGCCCACTGGCGCGCCGGTCGCGAGGCAATTTGACGCACGTCGTTGAAAGCGCCCTGAAACCGGATCGTTGCCATTTTGAGCGCAATACGTGCGGGCGCGTGATGATGGTGCCAATGCGCCGGCTTGCGGCGCTTGCGCCCCTGTTTCCTTTCTCGAAAAATTGATGGATGCGCGGTAAGATGCGCACACTTTTCCGGCTGCACAAGGCCGAAAGGCAAAATGACCCGATGCAGGCACTTCCAGCTTTTCTGTCTCCGAGCGAGACCGCGTTTTTCTTCGATTTCGACGGCACGCTAGTCGAACTCGCGCCCACGCCGGATGGCGTGCAGGTGCAACCTCGCGTCATCGAACTGCTCGGCGAACTCCGGCGCTTGACCAACGGCGCGGTCGCTGTTGTGTCGGGGCGCGGAATCGACAGCATCGACGCTTTTCTCGGCATGCCCGATCTGCCGATTGCCGGCTTGCACGGCGCCGAACGGCGCGACGCGAACGGCGACACACAACGCATCGGCTTTCACGACGAGCGGCTGCTGCGCATGGAACAGGTGCTGGCCCAGGTGGTCAACGCCAACCCCGGCATGCTCCTCGAAATCAAGGGCGCGGCGCTCGCGCTGCACTTTCGCAACGCGCCGGACCGCGAACAGGTGGCGCGCGAGGCGACCCAGCGGCTCGTTGCCGATTATGCGGGCTCATACGTGCTGCAGCCGGGCAAGATGGTCTACGAAATCAAGCCGAAGGATGTCGACAAAGGCCGCGCGCTGCGTGCATTTCTCGACGAGCCGCCGTTCGTCGGCCGCAAGGCCGTTTTTGCCGGCGACGATCTGACGGACGAAAAAGGCTTTGCGGTCGTCAACGAGCGCGCCGGACTATCCATCAAGGTCGGCGCGGGCGAGACGACGGCGCAGACGCGCATCGAGTCGGTAAGCGCACTGCTCGACTGGCTACAGGCAGTCATTGCCGCGGCGCGCGGTGCATGACGCTCGCGTCGTGCACGCTACAACGCTTGGGACCCAAACGAGTTGGCGCACGGCATTGCGCACGACGCAGCGCACGACCTGGCATGCGATATAGCAACACAATGACGTATTACATCGGGGACAGCGCTTCATGAGCCGACTGATTATTGTTTCCAACCGGGTCGCGCCGATCTCGGAGGGCGGCCCGGCAGCGGGCGGTCTGGCGGTGGGCGTGTACGACGCGCTGAAGGAAACCGGCGGCATGTGGTTCGGCTGGAGCGGCGATGTGCTGAGCTCCGGCCAGCCGCAAATCAAGGTCGAGGAGCGCGGCCCCGTGACGTTCGCGACCATCGCGCTGATGCGCCGGGATTACGATCAGTACTACCGGGGTTTCTCGAACGCGACGCTGTGGCCGGCATTCCACTATCGGGCCGATCTGCTGCATTACGACCGGCATGACTTTGAAGGCTACTGCCGCGTGAATGCCTGGCTCGCGCAGCAACTCGTGCCGCTTCTGCGCGAAGACGACGTGATCTGGGTCCACGACTATCACCTGATACCGTTTGCCGAGGCGCTGCGCGCGGCGGGCGTGAAGAACCGCATAGGCTTTTTCCTGCACATTCCGTTTCCGGCCTCGCAAGTGCTGCTTGCCGTGCCGCCGCATCGCGAGCTCGTGAAAGCCTTGTGTTCGTTCGATCTGCTCGGCTTCCAGACGGCGCCTGATCTGCGCGCGTTTTGCGACTACATCGTCAACGAGGCGAACGGCACTGTGGACACGTCGTCCGACGGTCCGTTCACCATTCACGCGTTTGGCCGCACGCTGCGCGCCGCGGCCTATCCCATCGGCGTGTATCCGGACGAGATCGCCGAACTCGCGAAAGCAGGGGAGCGGGGCAAGCCGGTGCGCACGATGAAAGCGACGCTGCATTCGCGCAAGCTCATCATGAGCGTCGACCGCCTCGATTATTCGAAGGGATTGGTCGAGCGCTTCCGTGCCTTCGAGCGTCTGCTCGAGCACACCACGGCGCAGCGCAACAAGGTGTCGTTCCTGCAGATCGCGCCGCCCACGCGCGCCGATATGCACGCCTATCAGGACATCCGCCTGCAACTGGAAGGCGAGTCGGGACGCATCAACGGGCGCTTCGCAGAGCTGGACTGGACCCCGATTCTCTATATCCACAAGCAATATGAACGCTCGGTGCTCGCCGCGCTTTTTCGCACGGCCCACGTCGGCTATGTGACGCCCTTGCGCGACGGCATGAATCTTGTCGCCAAGGAGTACGTGTCGGCGCAAGATCCGGAGAATCCGGGGGTGCTCGTGTTGTCGCGCTTTGCCGGCGCTGCGCAGGAACTGGACGGTGCGCTGATCGTGAATCCCGTCGACATCGACGGCATGGCCGATGCGCTCGCGAGCGCGCTCGAGATGCCGCTTGCGGAGCGCCAGGCGCGTTACCGGGACATGATGGTGCAATTGCGCGAAAACAATGTTTCGGTCTGGCGGGACAACTTCATGCGCGATCTGCAGCGCACCGATGGTGCAACGCGCACCGCCACCGCGCGTTCGCGCGCCCGAGTGGGGAAGAAAACCACGCGCGAAGTTCTGGCCGACTGATTGCACGCAGGCATGACTTCAGAAACAAAAAAGCCGCTTTTCAGCGGCTTTTTTGTTGGCGGCCGAGCCGCAAAGGGCGGACCTCGCGGGCCTTGTTCGGCTTACTTGTTGTAGGCCTCTGGCTCGTTGCCGGCGGGGCGCGGCTCAGATTACATGCTGTTCGTCGACCTTCTTGCCGCCGATGTGCAACGTGGTGCCCTTGCCGTACTGCTTCGACAGCAGGTCGCGATAGAGGCCGGGGCGCTGGCGCAGTTCGTCGGGGCTGCCGTCGTCGATCACCTTGCCCGCGCTCATCACGATGATGCGGTCGAAGTTATGCAGCGTCGACAGGCGGTGCGCAATCGCGATCACCGTGCGGCCTACCATGAGCCGGTCGAGCGCCTTCTGGATCGCTTCTTCCGAGGCGCTGTCGAGCGCCGAGGTGGCTTCGTCGAGCAGCAGGATAGGCGCGTTCTTGAGAATCGCGCGCGCAATCGCGATACGTTGGCGCTGTCCGCCGGAGAGCTTGACGCCACGGTCGCCGACAATCGTGTCGAAGCCTTCGGGCATTGCCTCGATAAAATCGGTGCAGCGTGCTTCGCGCGCCGCGGCCAGCACTTCCTCGCGCGTCGCTTCCGGGCGGCCGTACGCAATGTTCTCGTACACCGTGCGGTGAAACAGCGAAATATCCTGTGGCACCAACGCAATGGCATGGCGCAGGCTGTCTTGCGTGATAGCGGCAATGTCCTGGCCGTCGATCTTGATCGCGCCGCCTTGCGTTTCGTAGAAGCGCTGCAGTAGCGCGAGCACGGTCGATTTGCCCGCGCCCGACTTGCCGATCAGACCGACGCGCTGACCCGGCTCGATGTGCAGATCGAAATGATCGAGAATCGGCCGGCGGCGCGGATACGCGAACGTCACGCCTTCGAAGTCGACGCGCCCGCCTTGCGGCACCAGTTCCGTCGCGCCGTCGCGATCGGGCATGCCGTGCGGCTCGAGCAGCGTGCGCACGGCTTCTGCGAGACGCGCAATATGCTGCGTGACGTCCACCAGCGCGACCGCCAGATCGCGCGTGCCGTGCAGAATAGTGAACCCAAGAGAGCTGACGAGCACGATGTCGCCCGAAGTCGCCTTACCCTGGTCCCACAGCACCAGCGCCCAACCGAGCAGGCCAGCGGAGAGCAGCGCTGTGATTACCGCGTGCAGCAGGCGCAGCTTTTCCAGATAGAGCAGGCTTTGCTGACGCGCGTCCATCTCCGCCTTGACCGTGGCGCCGAACCGCTGCTGCTCGCGAAACGTCATGCCGAACGCGCGCACGAGGCCCATGTTGCTAATCACGTCGACAAGTTCGCCGTCCACCGACGCCGCCCGGGTCGCGAAGTGATGGTGCCGCACCGAACCGCGGCCCGCGAGCTTGTAGAGCACCACGGACAGGATTGCAGAGCACAGCATCAGGCCGCCCGCCATTAGCGGGTTCACGGCGACGATCATGACGATCGCACCGAGCACGGCGATGCACGGCGGCAGCACGTTCCAGGCGGTGGTGTTTTCCGCCGTGTAGACCGCGTTCGAGGTCGCAGTGATCCGGCTCGCCAGCATGCCGGGCTGCTTCTCGGAGTAGTAGGTCGGCGAATGTCCGCTCAGATACTGGAACAGGTCTCGCCGCAAGTCACCGGTCACCGCGACGAACGTGTGAGCCGCCACCCAGCCGCCGACCCGCCACAGCAGGTTGTCTGCGGCGATCAGCCCGACGAGTATCGCGAACGCGCCCCACAGCGGCCCGGGATGATGCCGGCCGGTGCCGAGCACATCAATAAGGTGCTTGATCGCGTATTGCGAAGCGAGCGCACAGCCCACGGCCGCTATCACGCTGCAAAGCACGATCGCATGAGCGAGCGGATGGCGGCGGATAAAACGGAAAACGAACGCAAGCGGCCTGTGCGCATAGCTCGCTAGCTTTGCGTTCTGGGCGTTGCGCTGGGCGATGGTCAAATGTTCCAATTGATCGAGAGGTTGGTGTGAGTCGGAGGTGTGCATGCAAGGCATGGGCCACGCGAAAAAGTCGCGGCGCAGGCAATGTTTCGCATTGTAAACACGCAAAGGCAATTGCGCCCTGTGTTTCCGGGCATATGGCGCGATTGGTGTCGCGATGGACGTCCGCGATCTACCTCTTGCTCGACTGACTGCGGTGGCAAGGGTTCACGCTGATCGCGGACTCTTTCGGGATATAATTACAAATTGCATTCAGCCTGGGCGCTGGATTCTCTTCAACCCGTGCCGGCAAGCTTGACGCAAAGCGCCTCACAAGCGCAGCCGGCGAGCGGCGCGAGAGTCCGGCGGCCTCGTGTCGCCGGCCAACCGCTACTGTAGAACTGTCTTGCAAAACAAGGGTTTGCAAAGTGTATCCCCCTTGTAACAACGTAAAGACTTTGAAATGTCGTGGCGCAGCGAGAAGGCCGGCACTGATAATGCGTGCGCTGTAAGCCCTTGCCGAAATTTCTGACAGTTTGTCAACGTCCGACACGCTTGTGCGTTTACCGCACAGGCATGGAAGGCGATCGCCGTCCAGGCTAATTAAACTGAAGCGATCTGTCGCAGGAAATCTCGAAAGAATCAGGCCCGCGCCGGGGTATCCGGCCCGACTGCCCTGGCGAGCAAAGCGAGTCGCTTTTACCAAACGCAGTACTTTTGCCGGTTTTTACGAGGAGTTTTCACTATGCGAATCGCTCAAATCGCTCCGTTGCACGAGGCGGTTCCTCCCAAGCTGTACGGTGGTACGGAACGTGTGGTGTCCTACTTGACCGAAGCGTTGGTCGAGCAGGGCCACGACGTCACGCTCTTTGCGAGCGGCGATTCGCAAACCTCGGCAAAGCTCGAAGCCTTCTGGCCGCAAGCGCTGCGCCTCGATCCCACCATTCGCGACGTCATGGCGCCGCATATGCTGCTGCTCGAAGAAGTGCGCCGCCGTGCGGACGAGTTCGACGTGCTGCATTTCCACATCGACTATTACCCGTTCTCGCTTTTCGCGCGCCAGCCGGTGCCGTTCCTGACCACGCTGCACGGCCGTCTCGATCTGCCGGAACTGCAGCCGATCTTCAACACGTTCAAGGACGTGCCGGTGGTGTCGATTTCGGACAATCAGCGCATTCCGCTGCCGCAGGCAAACTGGCTGCAAACCGTGTATCACGGCCTGCCGGAAGACGTGCTCCGGCCGATCCCCGACGTGCAGCCCGGCTACCTTGCGTTCCTCGGCCGCGTGTCGCCGGAGAAGGGTCTTGACCGCGCGATCCGCATTGCGGGCCAGGCAGGCATGAAGCTCAAGGTGGCCGCGAAAATCGACAAGGCCGACCGCGCCTATTACGAAGAAGTGATCAAGCCGCTGATGGCGCTCCCGCATGTCGAGTACATCGGCGAAATCGGCGAAGCTGAAAAGCGCGAGTTCCTCGGCAACGCACACGCACTCGTGTTCCCGATCGACTGGCCGGAGCCCTTCGGTCTCGTGATGATCGAAGCGATGGCGTGCGGCACGCCCGTGATCGCGTTCAATCGCGGTTCGGTGCCGGAAGTGATCGAAAACGGCGTGTCGGGCTTTGTCGTCGAAGATGAGATCAGCGCAGTCGCGGCACTCAAGCGCCTGCACACGCTGCCGCGCGAAACGGTGCGCAAGGCGTTCGAAGCGCGCTTCTCGTCGAAGGTCATGGCACGCAACTACGTCGCCACCTACGAAGAGCTGCTCCGTCAGAAGCACCGCACCGTGCTGCGCGAAGTGAACGCGAACTAAGCGCGAACTAAGCGCGAACTAATCGCCAACTGAGCACCGCCTCGGCGCGACTCCAGCGCGCGCCGGACTGAAACTGCCGGTCAGTCAACCGGCGCGGTGAATATAGCGCTTTAGCGCTCTTCGCCCGCCACCCGCAACGCCCCGCTTGCAAGCCGCTCGCGGGGCGTTGTTGCATGCGCGCCGCGTTTTTTCGCGTTTCGCGATGCAAACCGGGTGTTTCCTGCCGCGCGGGCGAGCCGGCTTTCGTAATATCCCTATAATGGCCGTGCCGCAAATTTGGCTGCGGCGCCGCCGACGACAGGAGGATGCCTTGGCGAGAACGAAAGAGACGCGTGCGAATGCCGCGCCCGGCGCCGGAACGATTTTCGCGTTGCGCGCCATCGGTCTCGTGCTTCTCGCCCGCTGGCTGTTTTCGATGTCGGAGATGGATCTGACGTCGTCGCTGTCAGCCATGGCCTCTTCGCCGTGGGCGTGCATCAACCTGGTCTTTCTGTTCCTGCTGATTTTTCTTCCGGGCGCACGGGCGGTTGCGGAGCGCCCGTTTCATCCGTTGCCGCAGTGGCTGCGGCAAGCACTGCGGCTGTTCGCGTTTCTCGGCTTCCTGTTTGCGGTGTGGACTGTCAGCGCATTCGCTGTCAGCGCGGGCTGGCGCCGCGCCGCGCAAGCGGTGGCGGCAACGAACGGCTGGCTACTGGCCGCGCCGGCACTGTATGCGGCCGTCCTCTGGATCTGCCGTCCGCGCGCGCTGTGGCGCACCAACATTGCCGCGCGTCGGTTTGCCATCGGGCGCTACGCCGTGTCGCTCGATCCGCTTACGCGTACTGTGAGTGTGTGGGCCGAGCGTCGCAAGGTCGGGCAGTACGACGCGCGCGAACTCTCGGTGCGCTGGGCGGACGGCGCAGGCACGGGGTCTGCGCCGCCGCCCGCGCCGATGGTCGCGCTGCATACGGCAGGCGAGACGTTCACGACGGCCGCCTCCTCGCATCGCGGCGGCGGACCGTCGCTCGCACGCGCTGCGTTTGGCCGGCGTCCAAAAATCGAGTTGCTGTGGGATTCGCCCGCTGCTGCGGGTCACAACCGTCAAACTGTCTTTCGCACCGCATTGACGACCGAAGGTGACCGCGTGGCGGCACGCGCGCTCGACAGCACCTTGCGGCAGGTCTGAAGCCTGCTGTGTGCATTCGGTCACATGTTGCGACCGATGAACGCGTTGTACAGTAAGCCGTGGTCGATAATGAAACGAAGATGCCGTCCGCGCCCGACGCTGCGTGGGCGATAACAATCGATATGCCGTGTCGTTTGCAGGAGTCGCTATGCTGGTTCGCTGGTTACTTGCCGCTCTTCATCTGCTCGCTTATGGCTTTGCGCTCGCGTCGATCTTGCGGCGCACATGGTCGCTGCGCCGCGCAGCCGTGCCCGCCGCGTTGCGCTCGGTGTTCCGTGCGGATACGCGATGGGGGCTCTCCGCGCTGGTGCTGATCATCACCGGACTGATGCGCGCGTTTGGTTCGTACGAGAAGGGCGCCGACTACTATCTTCACGAGCCGCTCTTTCACCTCAAGATGGCGCTGCTCGTGGCGATCCTCGCGCTGGAAGTGCCGTCCATGCTCGCGCTCATGCGCTGGCGTGCGTCGATACGGAAAGGCGAGGCACCGGATCTGCACAACGCGCGCCGTTATGCGCATCTGAGCGTGATCCAGACCGTCCTGCTGGTGCTGATGGTGTTTGCGGCCACCGGCATGGCGCGCGGCATCGGTCTTCCTTCGGGCGTGGTGTGAAGCGGCGGCGCGTCAGCGGAACGAGCCTTCAATGAAGGCGGTTCCGGCTGACGTGTGCCGGCTTTGCCATTTGTTGCCTGTTCTCTACTCGCTGACCAGCAGGCTCGAATCGTCGACGTTGGCGGCGCGCACCTGCGGCGCTTCCTGCCGAACCACCGGCGGTTCGCTCAAGCCCTTGATCAACTCCAGCGCCTGACGCTCGAAGAGCCGGCGATACACGCCGTTCTCGAGACCGATCAGCGTTTCATGGCTGCCTTCTTCGATCACCTTGCCCTTGTCGAGAACGAGCAGGCGGTCGAGTGCGCGCACAGTCGAAAGGCGATGCGCGACGACGAGCGTCGTGCGGCCCAACATTAACCGCTCCATGGCCTGCTGGATCAGCACTTCGCTTTCGCTGTCGAGGCTCGAGGTGGCTTCGTCCAGGATGAGGATGCGGGCGTCCGCGAGAAACGCGCGAGCGATCGCTACCCGCTGACGTTCGCCGCCCGAGAGCTTGATGCCGCGTTCGCCGACAAGCGTGTCGTAGCCATCCGGCAGCGCGCTGATGAAGTCGTGCGCGTTAGCAAGCCGCGCGGCTTGTTCGATCTCGGCACGGCTCGCTTCGGGCCGGGCATACGCGATGTTCTCCGCCAGCGAGCGGTGAAACAGCACCGGCTCCTGCTGCACGATCGCAATCTGGCTGCGCAACGACGCCTGCTTGACCCGCGCGATGTCCTGGCCGTCGATCGTGATGCGGCCTCCCGACACGTCGTAAAGACGCTGGATCAGCTTGATGAACGTGGTCTTGCCCGAGCCCGAATGGCCGACCAGACCCACGCGTTCGCCAGGCGCAATGCGCACGCAGAAGTCACGGTAGAGCGGGACGGCGTTCGCGCCATAGTGAAAGGTAACGTGCTCAAAGCGGATCTCGCCTTGACCGATCGCAATGGGCCCGGCGTCCGGCCGGTCCTCGATGCCAAGCGGCTGGCGCTCAAGCGACACTAGTTCCTCCATGTCGTTGACCGAGCGCTGCAGGTTGCGGATGTGCATGCCCACCTCGCGCAGATAGCCTTGCAGCATAAAGAACATCGTCAACGCGAAGGTAATGTCGCCGACGCTCGCCTCGCCGCGCAACCACAGCACCAGGGCCGCGCCGAGAATCGCGGCCTGGATCGCCACCAGCATGGCGCCCTGCACGCCGCCGTTGATCGTGCCGCGGATCCACGTGCGCCGGGTGCGCGCGCGCCACTTGTCGATTACGCGTGCGAGCAGCAGTTCTTCGCGCGCTTCGGCGCCGAACGCCTTGACGACGCCGTTGCAACTCACGGCGTCTGCGAGCGCGCCGCCCATGCGTGTGTCCCACGCGTTGGCGAGCCGTGCGGCGGGCGCAACGTAGCCGAGCGACAGCGCGACCGTCACCGCGATATACAGCACCGAGCCGATGCCGACCACCGCGCCCATCATGGGCCAGCGCCAGCCGAGCAGCAACGTGGCCCCGGCGAGCATGATGAGCGATGGGAACAGTGCGATCAGCAGCGTGTCGTTGAGCAGGTCGAGTGCCCACATGCCGCGCGTGATCTTGCGCACCGTGGAGCCGGCAAAGCTGTTCGCGTGCCAGTCGGTCGAGAACCGTTGCACGCGGTGAAACGCGTTGGCGGCGATCTCGCTCATCATCTTGAGCGTCAGCTTGATGATGTTGAAGTACATGCCCTGGCGCAGCAGGGTCGCGCCGAGCCCGAGCCCGGTGAGCACGCAGAACGCGGTGATCGCCGCGTGCCATGCGCTGCCGCGCGCAGCCGGGCCCGACGCAATGGCGTCGACGAGGTGGCCGGCGAACATCGGCGTGAGTACGTCCGCCACCGCGCCGAGCATGGTAAGCGCCGCAATCACGACGATGCGCCACGGCTGCTGCGCCCAGTGATGGAAGGTGAAACCGAGGACGTTCCTGAAGGCTTGTCCGCGAAAGTCGAGTTTTTTTCTGGTCATTTGCGACAACCCGGGCGCCTAGCGCAGCGGGGTTCCAGTCAGAAGCAGAACGAAGAGATAGAGCAAGCGCGCCGCTGAACGGCAATCAGGCTGCGGGCAATGTGCTGTAAAGCGTGCCTGCGATGCGAGCTGTGGACTATCTGGAATTGCGCGGAGCGCCTTTAAGGCTGCGCCGCGTAGAGCGAGGGGTCAGTGACGGGTCAATGACGCATCAGCGACGCATGAGCGACTAGCGAACGACAGGCAGCCGCGTCGCGGGACCATGTCAGGGACCGCCATATGCACTGCGAACATGTGACGCCTCCCTGTAGTCAATGAGGTGGAGAAAGTAGACCGGGCGAATGCCCGAGAAGCCACTATATCAGCGCCGTTTTGCCCCCGCAATCGACGAGGTTTCGGTGTTGACGCTGCTGCGGATTGCAGAATGCGTGCAAAGCCCTGCGACGATACGGCATGAGCAAAAGCGAAAGCAAAAAAGTAAAAGCCAAAAAGCAAAGCACAAAACGGAAAAGGGCTTGCGCATTTCTGCGTAAGCCCTTTGTCTTCGGTGATCGACACACCAAGAATCTGGTGGGTAGTACTGGGATCGAACCAGTGACCCCTGCCGTGTGAAGGCAGTGCTCTACCGCTGAGCTAACCACCCGAAGAGATTGAGATTATGTCAGGGATTTTTGCACTCGTCCAGCACTTTTTAAGCGGCTTGCTCATCCGCCACCGGTGCAGGTTCGAGGCGCCACACGCTCGTGCCTTTGATTGCCTTGTCGAGGCCGTCGAGCACCGCCTGATGCGCTGCGACCTCTTCGTCGCTCGCCGCAATCACCACGAGCTCCAGCGACTCGATTGCCACGCGCGGTGCATGTGCTTCGCCGCCAGCATGCGATTCCCCCAGCATGTCGATGACGAGACTTTCCTGGCCGCGCGTCATCGCCAGATAAACCTCGGCGAGCAGTTCGGAGTCGAGCAGCGCGCCGTGCAGCGTGCGGTGCGCATTGCTGATGCCAAAGCGATCGCACAGCGCGTCGAGCGAATTGCGCTTGCCGGGGAACATCTGCTTGGCGCGCGCGAGCGTGTCGATGATCTCGCCGCAATAGGTGCTCACGGGAGGCAGGCCCAGCAACGCAAATTCGGCATCCAGAAAGCCGATGTCGAACGGCGCGTTGTGAATGATCAGGTCCGCGCCCTGTATGAAGTCGCGAAACTGGTCGGCGATTTCGGCGAACTTCGGCTTGTCGCTGAGGAACTCAGTGGTCAGGCCGTGCACGGCCAGCGCGCCTGGATCGCTGTCGCGCTCGGGGTTGATATAGAAGTGCAGGTTGTTGCCGGTGAGTCGCCGGTTCACCAGTTCGACGCAACCGAGTTCGAGAATGCGGTCGCCGGTGCGGGCGTTAAGGCCGGTCGTTTCGGTATCGAGAATGAGTTGACGCATGTCGGATTAGCTTTGCCTCAAAAGTAGCAGCCGGAAATAAGCGGCAAAAGGGGGGGCGCCCAAGCCAGCGCTTCAAGTCACAGTTCCGCGAGCGACGCGACGCCGCGGTTGGCGAGCTGATCGGCGCGCTCGTTCTCCGGGTGGCCGTTGTGACCGCGCACCCAGCGCCATTCGATTTCGTGTTGCGCGACGAGCGCATCGAGCCGCTTCCACAAGTCCGCGTTCTTCACCGGCTGCCTGGCGGCCGTCACCCAGCCTTTCTTTTTCCAGCCGTGAATCCACTCGCTGATGCCTTTTTGCACGTACTGCGAATCGGTATGCACGACGACCTTGCAGGGACGCTTGAGCGCTTCGAGCGCGGAAATCACGCCCATCAGTTCCATGCGGTTGTTGGTCGTATTGGCTTCGCCGCCGAACAGCTCCTTTTCCTGATCGCCGAAGCGCAAAAGTGCGCCCCAGCCGCCGGGGCCTGGGTTGCCCTTGCAGGCGCCGTCGGTATAAATGTCGATGATGTTTGCGGTCATTGAGTGTGGTTGCGTGTATTCGGAGTGGCGGCGGGCGTGAGGCCTGCGGCGAGAACGGGTTTTTTCACCTTCAGCGGTCCGACGAGGCGCATGCCGCGCACCCGCTTGATCGCCTTGATCATGTAAGTCGCGCCGAAGATGGGCCACCAGCGGTCGCCGGCGGCTTCCATGAAAGCATAGCGGGAGAGCCACTGCTCGCTGTCGAGCGGCGGGCGATAGCAGCCGAAGCGTCCGCGCTCGAGGTCGAAGCCGAGCAGCTTGATCCAGTCTTTCAGGCGTGTGAAGGCAATCAGGTCGACGGCCGCCGGCACGAACGGCCGGCCGGTCATCTTGCCGACCGATTGCCGCGCGCCCCATAGCGAGAGCGAGTTGAAGCCGAGAATGATCAGTTGGCCTTCCGGCATGAGCACACGCTCGGCTTCGCGCAGCAGGCGGTGTGGGTCGCTGGTGAATTCGAGCGTGTGCGGCATCACGATCAGATCGACGCTCTGCGCCTCGAAAGGCAGGTCGAGCAGATCGCACCAGAGCGCGCTGCGCCCGCCGGGCGCGGGCAGCGGCGCGAAGGTATTGCGCGCGGGGCCGTGGGTCGTGCCGTGGCCCGTCCCGTTGCTCATTCCACCATTCGCGCCGTTGTTCAGGCTGTTGCCCGCTCTGTTGCCGGGTTGCGCAGCCGAGCGCGGAAAACTGTAGGGCGCGCTCGCGCCGCTGGCGGCGTCCAGCACCAGCCCGCGGCAGGGCATGCGATTCTCGCGCAACGCGTCGAGCTGCGGCAGGCCGAGCTGCAGTGCGTGGTAACCGAAAACGTCCGACACCACCCGGTCGAGCTGGGTCTGTTCCCACTCGAGCACGTAGCGTCCAGGCGGCGAATCCGTCCACGCGGGCCAGTCTATAATCGCTCGGTCAGTCATATCAAAGAATGCGTCGCCTATGAATGCGCTCGAGTACGTACCGGTCCCGGCGTTTGAAGACAATTACATCTGGGTCGTTTCCGACGGACGCCATGCGGTCGTCGTCGATCCGGGCGAGGCCGCCCCCGTTCGCACCTATCTGGCCAAACGCGGATGGCGGCTGAGCGCTATTTTACTCACGCACCATCATCAAGACCATGTCGGCGGGGTAGCCGATCTGCTGAATGGCCAGGCCGTTCCCGTGTACGGGCCCGCTGGCGAGGCGATCGAGCGTGTCACGCAGCGTCTGAAAAATGGCGATCGGGTGGAGATCGCCGAGCCTGCGCTCCAGTTCAGCGTACTCGACGTGCCCGGCCACACCAGCGGCCACATTGCCTATTTTCAGGCGGCGGACCCGGCCGGCACACCTCACGTCTTCTGTGGCGACACGCTGTTCGCCTGCGGCTGCGGCCGCCTCTTCGAGGGCACGCCGGCCCAGATGCTCGCGTCGCTCGACTCGCTCGCTGCGCTGCCAGGCGCGACGCATGTGCATTGCGCGCACGAGTACACGCTGTCCAACATCCGCTTCGCGCTTGCCTGCGAGCCGGACAATCCGGAGCTGCAGGCCTGGCGCGACAAGGCGAGCGACTTGCGAGCCCGCAATCAGCCGACGCTGCCCACCACCATCGCCCATGAACGCGCGGTGAACCCCTTCCTGCGAGCGGGCGATCCGGCCGTTCAGGCGACGCTGCAGGAGGCGTTGCACGAGAAAGTCTCCGACCGTCTCGCGGCCTTCACGTTGATGCGCGAATGGAAAAACCGCTTCCGCTAACTGGACCCCGTTCGGGGTCTTCCTCAAGCGAAGAATCGGAAGAATTCGCCAAGCCCTAGATTTACTTGATTTTTTTGTCAATTTCCGATTGACGTACAGGTTGCGGTTTCGTACTATCGGCTGCAAATTCCAGCCCTTGTGGAAGCCGAGACGTTCATGCGATTTATCTTTAGTGCGTTGCTGGTCCTGACGCTCGCCGCCTGCGCGAGCCAGGGGCCAACGACGGTCAGCCCCACCACCGCAACCAATCCCGCCACCCAGCAAGCCGTAGCCGACGCACTTCGCAAGACAGCCACCGCCAAAGAAACCATTAACGTCGACCAGGGCTCCGTCACGCAGTTGACGAGCGCGGACGCCGATTTGTGGGGCCGTATTCGGCGCGGTTTCCAGATGCCCGACCTGCAGACCGATCTGGTCGACATGCAGGCCAACTGGTATGCGCAGCGTCCCGACTACGTGCAGCGCATGACCGAGCGCTCGCAGAAGTACCTGTATCACATCGTCGAGGAGCTCGAGGCGCGCCATATGCCGACCGAGCTTGCGTTGTTGCCGTTCATCGAGTCGGCGTACAGCCCGCAGGCGCTGTCGGTGGCGAAGGCGGCCGGCATGTGGCAGTTCATGCCGGGCACGGGCCGCACCTATAACCTCAAGCAGAACATGTGGCAGGACGAGCGCCGCGACGTGCTCGCCTCGACCAGCGCCGCGCTCGACTATCTGTCACGCCTGCACGACATGTTCGGCGACTGGCAGCTTGCGCTCGCCGCGTACAACTGGGGCGAGGGCAACGTGCAGCGCGCCATCGCGCGTAACGAAGCGGCGGGCTTGCCGACGGACTATCTGAGCCTGCGCATGCCGAACGAAACGCGCAACTACGTGCCGAAGCTGCAGGCCGTCAAGAACATCGTGATGAACCCGCAAATGTACGGGCTCACGCTGCCTTCCATTCCCAATCACCCGTATTTCGTCACGGTCACCACCTCGCACGACATCGACGTGGAGATGGCCGCCAAGCTCGCCAATCTGTCGCTCGACGAATTCCGCTCACTGAACCCGTCCTTCAGAAAGCCGGTGATTCTCGGCGCGACGCAGCCGCAAATTCTGCTGCCGTTCGACAATGCCAGCGCGTTCGAGCGCAACCTGAAAACGTACTCGGGTTCGCTGTCGTCGTGGACCACGTACACCGTTACGGAGCGTTCTGCGCCGGCGGCCATCGCGCAAAAAATCGGCGTGGATGCCGACACGCTGATGGAGGTGAACAAGATTCCGGTCGGCATGCGTCTGAAGCCCGGCTCCACCATCGTCGTGCCGCGCGGTTCGGACGACGACGAAGACATCAGCGCCGACGTCGCGGAAAGTGCCGTGCTCGCTATGGAGCCGGACGTTCCCGACACCCGCAAGATGCTGATCCGCGTGCGCCGCAATCAGTCCATGGCGGCTATCGCGCTGCGTTATGGCGTGTCGGTGGGCCAGTTGAAGGCGTGGAACCGCACGCATCGCGACAGCGTTTCCCGCGGCCAGGTGGTCGTTCTGCACGTGCCGGTGGGCAAGGCTGTCCCGAGCGAGCCGGGGCCTGAGCGCATTGCGACCACCGTGGACGGTGGCGGCGTGCAGAAGATCGGCACGCGCGTCGGAGGCTCCAAGCGCGAAGTGCGCAACGACACGAGGAAGGGTCGGGGCCACTCGGCCGTCGTGAAGGTGTCCGAGCCGGTCGCGAAGTCCGGCAAAGCCAAAGCGGCTGCGGCGCCCGCGGGCAAGGTGACCAAGGTCTCGGCTTCCACGTCCAGCAAGACAACAAAGAGCACGGCCAGCACGAAGAAGAGCAAGTGATTCGGCACGGTCCCGGTTGAGGTGCCTGCCGGCGCACAATCTCCGCACCCTCCGTACCCGCTGCGCCCTCCGTACCTTTGCCCGCTTTTGAACGCCATCACCCTGTGACGGCGTTTTTCATTGCGCGCAGTATAAAAATGATCGTTCTACCGCAGGCTCGCGTCGCCTGTGCGGAGTAGGAGTGTGCGTGCGTATGCATTTAAGCCGTGGGGACGATGGTGTGCGGCGGGTGGACGGCGCTGTCTCGAATCGGCTTGCGTAGATCGGGTCGCGCCACCGCGCGAGCCGCTTGCAGTAAGGCTTTCGCCGGGTCAGCGCGGGCCGCCGCGCGCCCCGGCAGCCATCTCGGATTTGGAGCGCAGGGCAGTTTCAGGCTATAATTCCAAGGTTTGAGCTTATCAACCCGCACCCTAGCGCCTACCTCTCCCATACCGTTCATCCGCCGCGCGCCACTGGCGTAGCAAGAAGGGCCCGCACTTTGCCGATCCGTCCACACAATGGACTCATCGCGCGCCCCTTGCGACGTCAACGGCAGTACGCGAGCGAGTCTGCGCGCGCATCTCGTGATGCTGTCCGCTGCGGCTCGCAAACCGGATAGGCAGGTCGGCAACAGGGTGTTCCCCCAAGGAGTCTCCCGTGTTGCCGTCATTTTCTCCCGCTCTGCTCGCGCTCGCCGACGGCACGGTCTTTCGTGGTTATTCCATCGGCGCCCCCGGGCATACCATCGGCGAAGTCGTCTTTAACACGGCTATCACCGGCTATCAGGAAATCCTGACGGACCCGAGCTACGCGCGCCAGATCGTGACCCTCACCTATCCGCATATCGGCAACGTCGGCGTAAATGCCGAAGACGTCGAGGCGACGAAAGTCCATGCCGCCGGGCTGATCATTCGCGACTTGCCGGTCCTCGCGTCGAACTTCCGCATGGAGCGTACGCTCACCCAGTATCTGCAGGACGAAGGCGTCGTCGCCATCGCCGGCCTCGACACCCGCAAGCTCACGCGCCTTCTGCGCGACAAGGGCGCACAGAACGGCGCAATCCTCGCCGGTTCGGACGACGAAGCGAAGGCGGTGGAACTCGCACGCTCGTTCCCGGGCCTCGCGGGCATGGACCTCGCGAAAGTCGTGTCGACGACGGAGACCTACGAATGGACGCAGACCGAATGGCGTCTGGGCGAAGGCTACGGCAAGCAGAACGCGCCAAAGTACCGCGTGGTCGCGTTCGACTACGGGGTGAAGTACAACATCCTGCGCATGCTGGCCGAGCGCGGCTGCCATGTCACCGTGCTGCCCGCGCAAGCCTCGGCGGCTGACGCGCTCGCGCTCAATCCGGACGGCATTTTCCTGTCGAACGGTCCGGGCGACCCGGAGCCGTGCGACTACGCGATCGCCGCCACCAAAGAGTTGATCGAGCGCGGCATTCCGACGTTCGGCATTTGCCTGGGCCACCAGATCATGGGCCTCGCGCTCGGCGCCAAAACCGTCAAGATGAAGACCGGCCACCACGGCGCCAATCATCCGGTGAAAGATCTGGAAGACGGCCGCGTGGTGATCACCTCGCAGAACCACGGCTTTGCCGTGGACGCCAACACGCTGCCCGCCAACGCGCGCGTCACGCACGTGTCGCTGTTCGACGGCACGCTGCAAGGCTTTGCGCTGTCCGACAAGCCGGCCTTCTGCTTCCAGGGGCACCCGGAAGCGTCGCCGGGTCCGCACGACATCGCCTATCTGTTCGACCGCTTTACCGCGTTGATGGACGCGAAGAAGGCCGGAAAGTCGGCAGCGGCATAAGCGCGCATAGCGGGGCGCAACCGGGCATATCCGGACATAAGCGGCAGCCCGGCGACAGCAGCATGAGGCAAAACGCGCGCCCCCCTTACGGGCGGCGCGCGTCGACGGAAAGAATGGCAAACAGTTGCGTGGGACCGGAGTGAGGCGCTAAAGCGCCGACTCCGGTCGACACAGAAATACATTAGCGAGAGCGTTATGCCCAAGCGGACAGACATCAAGAGCATCCTCATTATCGGCGCGGGTCCGATCATCATCGGCCAGGCGTGTGAGTTCGATTATTCGGGCGCGCAAGCATGCAAGGCGCTGCGTGAGGAAGGCTACAAGGTCATCCTCGTCAACAGCAATCCGGCGACGATCATGACCGACCCGAACACGGCCGACGTGACCTACATCGAGCCGATCACCTGGGAAGTGGTCGAGCGCATCATCGCGAAAGAGCGTCCGGACGCGATCCTGCCGACCATGGGCGGCCAGACCGCGCTGAACTGCGCGCTCGATCTGCACGCGCACGGCGTGCTCGAGAAGTACAAGGTCGAACTGATCGGCGCGTCGCCGGAAGCCATCGACAAGGCGGAAGACCGCCAGAAGTTCAAGGACGCGATGACGAAGATCGGCCTCGGTTCGGCCAAGTCGGGCACCGCGCATTCCATGGAAGAAGCGTTGCAGGTCCACGCACGCATCGCCGCGGAAACCGGCAGCGGCGGCTATCCGGTCGTGATCCGGCCGTCGTTCACGCTCGGCGGTTCGGGCGGCGGCATTGCGTACAACCGGGAAGAGTTCGAGGAAATCTGCAAGCGCGGCCTCGACCTGTCGCCCACGCGCGAGCTGCTGATCGAAGAGTCGCTGCTCGGCTGGAAAGAGTACGAGATGGAAGTGGTCCGCGACAAGCAGGACAACTGCATCATCGTCTGTTCGATCGAAAACCTGGACCCGATGGGCATTCACACCGGCGACTCGATCACCGTCGCGCCGGCGCAAACGCTCACCGACAAGGAATACCAGGTGCTGCGTAATGCGTCGCTCGCGGTGCTGCGCGAGATCGGCGTGGACACCGGCGGCTCGAACGTGCAGTTCTCGATCAATCCGAAAGACGGCCGCATGATCGTGATCGAAATGAACCCGCGTGTGTCGCGTTCGTCCGCGCTCGCGTCGAAAGCAACTGGCTTCCCGATCGCGAAAGTCGCGGCCAAGCTGGCAGTCGGCTATACGCTCGACGAGCTGAAGAACGAAATCACCGGCGGCCAGACCCCGGCTTCGTTCGAACCGACTATCGACTACGTCGTCACGAAGATCCCGCGCTTCGCGTTCGAGAAATTCCGCGAAGCCGATTCGCGCCTGACCACGCAAATGAAGTCGGTCGGCGAAGTCATGGCGATCGGCCGCACCTTCCAGGAGTCGTTCCAGAAGGCGCTGCGCGGCCTCGAAGTCGGCGTGGACGGTCTGGACGAAAAGACCACGAATCGCGACGAGATCATCCGCGAGATCGGCGAAGCCGGCCCGGACCGCATCTGGTACGTGGGCGACGCATTCCGCATTGGTATGACGGCGCAAGAGATTTTCGAAGAGACGTCGATCGACCCGTGGTTCCTCGCGCAGATCGAGCAGATCGTGCTGAAGGAAAAGGCGCTGGCCGGTCGCACGCTGGCAAGTCTTTCGAAAGAGGAGCTCAAGTATCTGAAGCAAAGCGGCTTCTCGGATCGCCGTCTTGCGAGGCTGCTGGGTGCGAAGCCCGCAGAAGTGCGCGCGCGCCGCATCGAGCTGAACGTGCGTCCGGTGTACAAGCGCGTCGACACCTGCGCTGCCGAGTTCGCGACGAAGACAGCGTACATGTACTCGACCTACGAGGAAGAGTGCGAAGCCAACCCGACGAACAACAAGAAGATCATGGTGCTGGGCGGCGGCCCGAACCGGATCGGCCAGGGCATCGAGTTCGACTACTGCTGTGTGCACGCCGCGCTGGCCATGCGCGAAGATGGCTACGAAACGATCATGGTGAACTGCAACCCCGAGACCGTTTCAACCGACTACGACACGTCCGACCGTCTGTACTTCGAATCGCTAACGCTCGAAGACGTGCTCGAAATCGTCGACAAGGAAAAGCCGGTCGGCGTGATCGTGCAGTACGGCGGCCAGACGCCGCTGAAGCTCGCGCTCGACCTGGAAGCGAACGGGGTGCCGATCATCGGCACGTCGCCGGACATGATCGACGCGGCCGAAGACCGCGAGCGTTTCCAGAAGTTGCTGCAGGACCTCGGCCTGCGTCAGCCGCCTAACCGCACGGCGCGCACGGAAGACGAGGCACTCAAGCTCGCCGACGAGATCGGCTATCCGCTGGTGGTGCGTCCGTCGTACGTGCTGGGCGGCCGCGCGATGGAAATCGTCCACGAGCCGCGCGACCTCGAGCGCTATATGCGCGAAGCCGTGAAGGTGTCGAACGATTCGCCGGTGCTGCTCGACCGCTTCCTGAACGACGCGATCGAATGCGACGTGGACTGCATCTCCGACGGCGAAGCGGTGTTCATCGGCGGCGTAATGGAGCATATCGAACAGGCGGGCGTCCATTCGGGCGACTCGGCTTGCTCGCTGCCGCCGTATTCGCTCTCGAAGGAAACCGTGGCGGAACTGAAGCGTCAGACTGGCGCAATGGCCAAGGCGCTCAACGTCGTCGGTCTGATGAACGTGCAGTTCGCGATCCAGCAGGTTCCTCAGGCGGATGGCTCGAAAGAAGACATCATCTACGTGCTCGAAGTGAACCCGCGCGCGTCGCGCACGGTGCCGTACGTGTCGAAGGCAACCAGCCTGCCGCTCGCGAAGATCGCAGCGCGCGCAATGGTCGGCCAGAAGCTCGCGCAGCAAGGCGTGACGAAGGAAATCGAGCCGCCGTATTTCAGCGTGAAGGAAGCGGTGTTCCCGTTCGTCAAGTTCCCGGCGGTCGATCCGGTGCTCGGACCCGAAATGCGTTCGACCGGCGAAGTGATGGGCGTGGGCCGCACCTTCGGCGAGGCGCTCTTCAAGTCGCAACTCGCGGCGGGCTCGCGTCTGCCGGAGTCGGGCACGGTGCTGCTGACCGTGATGGACGCTGACAAGCCGAAGGCCGTCGAAGTCGCGCGCATGCTGCACGAGCTTGGCTATCCGATCGTCGCCACCAAGGGCACAGCAGCGGCAATCGAAGCCGCGGGCGTGCCGGTGAAGGTCGTCAACAAGGTGAAGGACGGCCGCCCGCACATCGTCGACATGATCAAGAACGGCGAGATCGCGCTGGTCTTTACGACTGTCGACGAAACCCGCGCCGCCATTGCCGATTCGCGCTCCATCCGCATGAGTGCGCAGGCGAACAAGGTCACGTACTACACGACCATGTCGGGCGCGCGCGCGGCTGTCGAAGGTCTGCGCTACCTGAAGGACCTCGAAGTCTATGATTTACAAGGCTTGCACGCTCGCCTAAACTAAGGCTTCGAATACCTGTTCTGGATGTAAGTGCCGCGGTTAAGCGGCGTTTCGCAGGTGCTGTGACCCCGGGGTTCTCCCGGCAGCCGGCTTCCCGCGAAATGCACTTAACCGCGGTGATTTTTTTTGCGGCCGTTTTTATTCCACAGTGCTCCTGTCTGCCGCTGTTGCGCCAGATTTCCAAAAAAGGGCCAGGAAGATTGGAGCGGCCCGGCGTTTTCTCGAGAGTTGTGATGAGCACTATTCCATTGACCAAGCGCGGCGCAGACATGCTGCGCGACGAATTGCAGAGACTCAAATCCGTTGAGCGTCCCGCCGTGATCAACTCGATCGCGGAAGCGCGCGCGCAGGGCGATTTGTCCGAAAACGCGGAATACGATGCCGCGAAAGAAAAGCAGGGCTTTATTGAAGGCCGCATCGCCGAAATCGAATCGAAACTGGCGGGCGCGCAGGTGATCGACCCGTCGCAAGTAGAAGCCGACGGCCGCGTGGTATTCGGCGCAACGGTGGAACTGGAAGACCTGGACTCGGGTGCATCCGTCAAATATCAAATTGTCGGCGACGACGAAGCGGACATCGACCACGGTCTGATTTCCATCAGCTCGCCGATTGCGCGCGCGCTGATCGGCAAGTCGGAGGGCGACGTCGCGTCCGTTCAGGCGCCAGGCGGCGTGCGCGAGTACGAAATCATCGCGGTTAGCTACGTTTGAAGGCGGCTTCGGTGTCCCTGATGCCGCATCGAATCTTTCGTCTGCTGACGGTCGCGTGGGTCGGTAGTCTGCTGACAATCGGCTATGCCGTCGCACCCGTGCTGTTCAGTTCGCTCGACCGGACGACGGCGGGAGCGGTGGCGGCGCAATTGTTCCGTATCGAAGGGGTGCTGGGCGCCGTCTGCGGCATCTTGCTGCTGGGTCTGGCGAACGTGCTGATCCGGCGGGGCAGTGGCGAGTACAGGCGCTTGCGCTGGCTGGTAGCCGGCATGTTGATCTGCGTGCTGGTCGGTTACTTTGCGTTGCAACCCTTCATGAACGCGATGCGTGTCGCCGCACTGGAAGCAGGGACTGACCTGGCGCATTCCACGTATGCAGCGCGCTTTGGCATGCTGCACGGCGTTTCCAGCCTGTTTTATCTGATTGAAAGCCTGCTCGGCATAGTGCTCGTGTGGAAGCTGCCGGTGAACACCGGCGATGGCGCCGCACCGCAAGGCGCTCGCGATGTTTCCGGCAAGGTGACGGGTTAGGAAAGTCGGCTTGTCGCGTGGGCTCGCCGCTGCGGGCGGTGGCGGGCTGTCCCGGCCAATAACGGACCGTTCCAGTCTTCTGACGGTAGCTCCCCATCTTGCAACCTGACGCGTCAGGCAAAGAGAGCGAGGGTGCGCAACGGCGGCACGCGCGTCGCCTACCGAGAAGGTGCGGACGTTTGCCGCACCGTTCAGGCGTTGAGCGCTGGTCTATTTCGATTGATGCGCGCGCTTGCTGCTGGTCTGGCGCTTCTTCGCGCGCTTGATGTTGCCGCCTTGCGTGACCCGTTCGTTGCCGCGCACCAGCACCGCTTTTGCCTTCGGCTTGCGCATGGGTACTTCGCTGGGCTTCACGACCTTGACCACGCGCGGGGCGCGGCCCTTGCCGGGCTTGGCTTCCACTGCGGCTTCGCGCGCGCTGGGCAGTGCGCCCCTCAATGCGCCCGTCAGTGCGCCGCGTTTGCCTTTGGGCGCGGGCTGGGCGGCCGCTTCCGGCTTCCAGATGACCAGCAGTTTGCCGATATGCTGAATGGGCGCGGCGTTCAGCTTGTCGCAGATCTGTTCGTAAATGGCGATGCGCTCTTCGCGTTCGTCGCCGAACACGCGGATCTTGATCAGCTGATGGGCGGCGAGGTGAACCTTGATCTCGGCGAGTACCGCGTCGGTCAGACCTTCGGCGCCGACCAGCACCACCGGTTTGAGCGCATGTGCCTGGGAGCGCAACTCGGCGCGTTGGTCGGAAGAAACTTTGAGGGCGGGCATGTGAAGTGGGAGACTCGACTAAAATGGCGGCGCCTGCGTTCCCCAAACGGCGTCGTTCGACGCGTGGGAGCGGAACTTGAGTGGGACACTACGGCAGGCGGCGCGTCAGAACTACAGAATCGCGGATAATAGCCAGTTTCCTGGCAGTAGCCGCGCGAATTAACCGCGTATTATCCGCTAAAGCGTGACATGACGCAGCAAGAGTTCAACGTTTAATGGCAAAAAACAAGTTCAATACGGCATGGCTGCATGACCACATCAACGATCCGTACGTGAAAATGGCGCAGCGGGAAGGCTATCGCGCCCGCGCCGCCTACAAGCTCAAGGAGATCGACGAGCAGGACAAGCTGATCCGGCCAGGGCAGGTGATCGTCGATCTGGGTTCGTCGCCGGGCAGTTGGAGCCAGTACGCGCGCAACAAGCTCGCGAAAGGCGCGCAGCGCGACGCCGAGCGTGAGGGTGGCATTGACGGCACGATCATCGCGCTCGACATCCTGCCGATGGAGCCCGTGGCGGACGTCCATTTCATTCAGGGCGACTTTCGCGAAGACTCCGTGCTGTCCCAGCTGGAAGAAATTGTCGGCGAGCGGCAGGTCGACCTTGTAATTTCGGATATGGCGCCCAACCTGTCGGGAGTGGCGGTGGCGGATGCCGCGCGAATCGAGCATTTGTGCGATCTCGCGCTGGAATTCTCGCAAAATCACCTGAAACCGGATGGAGCCCTTTTAGTCAAATGCTTTCACGGCAGTGGTTACAGCCAGATTGTCGAAAAGTTCAAGCGCCAGTTCAAGGTGGTGGCTGCCCGCAAGCCCAAGGCTTCGCGGGACAAGTCGTCTGAAACGTTTATTTTGGGTAGGCATCTGAAGAAGCCCGCGTAGGGCGCTCCGCGTCGCCCCGCCATGCTATTTCTGTGGTAGCGAAAGCTTATGGCAGGGGTCTGCGGACTGGATTAGAATGCTTTCGTGGTGCCGCAAGGCAAATGTAGGCGCCCGTCTAAGTGAAGGAGTGGTGCTTTGAACAACAATATGTTTTCGAAGGCAGCAGTGTGGCTGGTTATCGCACTGGTGCTATTTACGGTGTTCAAGCAGTTCGACAAGCCCCGTGTCCAGGAAGGCGTTTCCTATTCGCAGTTCATGGACGACGCGAAGAACGGCAAAGTCAAGAACGTCATTGTCCAGGGGCGGAACCTCACGGTCACTCCAGCAGACGGCCAGAAGTACCAGATCGTGTCGCCCGGCGACATCTGGATGGTCGGCGACCTGATGAAATATGGCGTTCAGGTGAGCGGCAAGGCTGACGACGAACCCAACGCGCTGGTGTCCGCACTGTATTACCTTGGGCCGACCATTCTCATCATCGGTTTCTGGTTCTACATGATGCGACAGATGCAGGGGGGCGGGAAAGGCGGCGCCTTCTCGTTTGGCAAGTCGCGTGCGCGTCTGATCGACGAGAACAACAACGCAATCAATTTCACCGACGTCGCCGGTTGCGACGAAGCAAAGGAAGAAGTCTCCGAACTGGTCGACTTCCTGCGCGACCCGCAGAAGTTCCAGAAGCTGGGCGGCCGCATTCCGCGCGGGGTGCTGCTCGTCGGGCCGCCGGGAACCGGTAAGACGCTGCTCGCGCGCGCCATCGCTGGCGAGGCGAAGGTGCCGTTCTTCAGCATCTCGGGTTCGGACTTTGTGGAAATGTTCGTCGGCGTCGGCGCGGCTCGCGTGCGCGACATGTTCGAGCAGGCCAAGAAGCATGCGCCGTGCATCGTGTTCATCGACGAAATCGACGCGGTCGGCCGTCATCGCGGCGCCGGCATGGGCGGCGGTAACGACGAGCGGGAACAGACGCTCAATCAGATGCTGGTCGAAATGGACGGCTTCGAGGCCAACTCGGGCGTGATCGTGATTGCCGCAACCAACCGTTCGGACGTGCTCGATAAGGCGTTGCTGCGTCCGGGCCGTTTTGACCGTCAGGTGTACGTCGGCCTGCCGGACATTCGCGGCCGCGAGCACATCATGAAGGTTCATCTGCGCAAGGTGCCCATTTCGAACGACGTCGACGCGGCGGTGATCGCCCGTGGCACGCCGGGCTTCTCGGGCGCCGATCTGGCGAACCTCGTGAACGAAGCGGCATTGTTCGCGGCGCGCCGCGGCAAGCGCATTGTCGAAATGACGGATTTCGAAGACGCAAAGGACAAGATCTTCATGGGTCCGGAGCGCAAGTCGGCGGTAATCCGCGAAGAGTCGAAGCGCGCGACCGCTTACCACGAGTCGGGCCATGCGGTTATCGCCAAGCTGCTGCCGAAGGCCGATCCGGTCCACAAGGTCACGATCATTCCGCGTGGCCGTGCATTGGGCGTAACGTGGCAGTTGCCGGAGCACGACAACGAAACGTATTCGAAAGACTATCTGCTCGATCGTCTCGCGATTCTGTTCGGTGGCCGTGTCGCGGAAGAGCTGTTCCTTAACCTGATCAGCACGGGCGCGTCCGACGACTTCAACAAGGCTACGCAAACCGCCCGCGCCATGGTGGCCCGTTTCGGCATGACGGACGCATTGGGACCGATGGTCTACGTGGACGACGAAAACGACGCTACGCCGTTTGGCCGCGGCTTCACGCGCACCATTTCGGAAGCGACGCAGCAGAAGGTGGACGCTGAAATCCGCCGCGTGCTGGACGAGCAGTACAACCTCGCGAAGCGCCTCTTGGAAGAAAACCGCGACAAGGTCGAAGCCATGACCGCCGCGTTGATGGAGTGGGAGACGATCGACTCCGATCAGATCAACGACATCATGGCCGGACGTCCGCCGCGTTCGCCCAAGAGCTCGCCACCGTCGGCAAGCGACGCGTCGTCGGGCGGCAGCCCTGGCACCGAGGTCAAGCCGGGCAGCGCGACCGCGCCGGCCTGATAGGCTGTCAGTAGAAAGTGCGGGCCGGTGTGCATCCACACCGGCCCGTTTTGCATTTATCCGTCTAGTTGATGTAACGCTACGTGCCCACAGCCGCTTTCTCTTCTCCCGTTCCCGAGCCGTTGCAGTGCGGCCGGTTCAAGCTGAGCTTCGAACGCCCGTTGGTCATGGGCATCCTGAACGTCACGCCCGACTCTTTCTCCGACGGCGGCCAGTATGCGATGCAGGGCGACGCGCTGCGTCAGGCCGAGCGCATGATGCTTGAGGGCGCGGACATTATCGACATTGGTGGCGAATCGACTCGCCCCGGCGCTCCGCCCGTCCCGCTCGACCAGGAGCTGGAACGCGTGATTCCGCTCATCGAGCAGCTGCGCGGTGCAAACGTGCCGCTTTCCGTCGACACCTACAAGCCCGAAGTGATGCGCCGCGCACTGAGCGCGGGGGCCGATCTGATTAACGATATCTGGGGTTTTCGCATGCCCGGCGCGATCGACGCAGTGCGCGACAGCGACTGTGGTCTATGCGTGATGCACATGCTCGGCGAGCCGCAGACCATGCAACTCGGCGAGCCGGCTTACGGCGATGTCGTGAGCGAAGTCAGGGAATTTCTAAACGAGCGCGTGACGGCGCTCAGGCAGGCTGGCATTGCGCGTGAGCGGATCAGCGTGGACCCGGGCTTTGGTTTCGGCAAGGCGGTGGTCGAGCACAATTACGCGCTGCTCGCGCGTCTTGCCGACAGCGCGCCGCCCGCCGACCCGCCGTATTCGATCCTCGCGGGCATGTCGCGTAAATCGATGATCGGCGCGGTCACTGGACGCCCGGCACCCGAGCGCGTCGCGGGCAGCATCGCCGCAGCGGTTCTGGCGGCGGAACGCGGCGCGGCGATTCTGCGCGTGCACGATGTCGCGCAAACAGTAGACGCATTGAAAGTATGGGCAGCCCTGCGCGGCGCGGCGAACCGCGCCGGCCCGCGCAGCTAAGCCAAAAGCAAGGAGAACACATAAGATGGCACGTCGTTATTTCGGCACGGACGGAATTCGGGGCAAGGTCGGTGAAGGGCCTATTACACCGGAATTTGTATTGCGGCTCGGCTATGCGGCCGGCAAGGTGCTGGTCGGTGCGGACCGCTGGGCGCGCACGGGCACGCGGCCCACGGTGCTGATCGGCAAGGACACGCGCGTGTCGGGCTATATGCTCGAAGCGGCGCTCGAGGCGGGTTTTTCGGCTGCCGGGGTCGACGTGATGCTGGCCGGTCCAATGCCCACGCCGGGCATCGCGTATCTGACTCGTGCGCTGCGGCTCGCGGCGGGCGTGGTGATTAGCGCGTCGCACAATCCGTATTACGACAACGGGATCAAGTTCTTCTCCGCGGACGGCAACAAGCTGCCGGACGACGTCGAATCGCAGATCGAAGAGCAGCTCGAACTGCCGCTCGCCTGCGCGGCGTCGGAGCAGCTCGGCAAGGCGCGGCGTCTCGATGACGCCGCCGGTCGCTACATCGAATTCTGCAAGAGCACGTTTCCGGCGACGTTCGATCTGCGCGGGCTGAAGCTGGTGGTGGATTGCGCGCACGGCGCCGCGTACGACGTCGCGCCGCACGTGTTCCACGAGCTGGGCGCGGAGGTCATTCCAATCGGCGTTGCGCCGAACGGCTTCAATATCAACGACGGCGTCGGCGCAACCGCGCCCGACGCGCTGGTGCGTGCAGTGCGAGCCAATCACGCGGATCTGGGCATTGCGCTGGACGGGGACGCCGACCGTCTACAGGTCGTCGACGCCGCCGGGCGCCTCTATAACGGCGACGAGCTGCTGTACGTACTGGTGAAGGACCGTATCGCGACCGACGGTAAAGTCGAAGGCGCGGTCGGCACGCTCATGACCAATATGGCTGTCGAGGTCGCGCTGCAGGCGGCGGGCGTGAAGTTCGTGCGCGCGGCCGTGGGCGACCGCTATGTGCTCGAGCAGTTGCGCGAGCACGGCTGGCAGCTCGGCGCGGAGGGCTCCGGCCACATCCTGTCGCTCGATCGTCATTCGACGGGCGACGGCATCGTCTCGGCGCTGCTCGTCCTCGCGGCCATGAAGCGCAGCGACAAAACGCTCGCCGAACTGCTGGACGGCGTGACGCTGTTCCCGCAGAAGCTGATCAACGTGCGCATGAAGCCGGACGCTGACTGGAAGGGCAGCGACGCGATCCGGCGCGCTATTGCCAGCGCGGAAGACGCACTCAATGGGCGCGGACGCGTGCTGATCCGCGCGTCGGGCACCGAGCCCGTGCTGCGCGTGATGGTCGAGGCTGAGCATGTGGACGACGCAGTCCGCCATGCCGAGTCGATCGCGGCGGCCGTAACGCAGGCAACGGCTTAAGCCTCCCTGTGCCTTCGGGCGCTTTGGCGGGGCGGACCCTCGGTCTCTCCGCCGAAGTTGGCCAGGTCAGCACGGCCGGCCGCGCCGCCTTCTCAGACACCCCCCGCACGACTTTCCACCGGCGCCGCGTACCCGCAAACGTTCGCGCCCCATCTTTTTCGCCTAATCTGAACAGGAATCGGCGAAAACGCATCAAATCGCCGGTTCCCGCGCCGGAATTCCTTTCGCGTTAGTAAACTCACTGTCACACGCGTTTCACGGTTAGTCACGGTACTGTCACAAAGAGGCCCTAAGCTTCGCGGTGTTCACGTTACACACCGCTCACACCTTGGAGGTTTCGATGAAATTGATGCAAACCGTGTTCGCTGGCGTCGCTGGCGCGGTCTTCGCGATGGCAGCCCAGGCAGCAGACATCACCGGCGCGGGCAGCACCTTCGCAGCACCGATCTACACGAAATGGGCCGACGCCTACCAGAAATCCGGCGGCGGCAAGGTTAACTATCAGGGCATCGGTTCGTCGGGCGGTGTCAAGCAGATCGTCGCCAAGACCGTGGATTTCGCCGGCTCGGACGCTCCGCTGAAGGACGACGAACTCGCGAAGGACGGTTTGTTCCAGTTCCCGACGGTGGTCGGCGGCGTGGTGCCGGTTGTCAATGTGCCGGGCGTGAAGCCGGCTGAACTGGTGCTGTCGGGCGAAGTGCTCGGCGACATCTACCTGGGCAAGATCAAGAAGTGGAACGATCCGGCGATCGTCGCGCTGAACCCGAAGGCAAAGCTGCCGGACACGGACATCGCCGTGGTTCGCCGCGCCGACGGTTCGGGCACCAGCTTCATCTGGACGAACTACCTGTCCAAGGTCAACAACGAATGGAAGTCGAAGGTTGGTGAAGGCTCGACGGTGAACTGGCCGACCGGTACGGGCGGCAAGGGCAACGACGGCGTCGCCGCGTTCGTGCAACGTCTGCCGGGCGCAATCGGCTATGTCGAATGGGCGTACGCGAAGCAGAACCACATGACCTACGTCGCGCTGAAGAACTCGACGGGCACGGTCGTCGAGCCGAAGACGGAAACCTTCAAGGCAGCAGCAGCGGGCGCGGACTGGTCCAAGTCGTTCTACCAGATCCTGACGAACGAGCCGGGCAAGAACGCGTGGCCGATCGTCGGCGCAACGTTCGTGCTGCTGCATACGGCGCAAGAAAAGCCGGCGCAAGGCGCGGAAACGCTGAAGTTCTTCGACTGGGCATTCAAGAACGGCACGCAAGCCGCGAACGATCTGGACTACATCTCGCTGCCGGAGTCCGTCGTCTCGGAGATCAGGACGCAGTGGAAGTCGAAGGTAAAGGACGCTTCCGGCAAGCCGCTCGCCGAGTAAGCGTTGGCAGGGCGGTCACACGCAACGCCTTCAAGTAACACATTGGCCGTCCTCGACCGGGGACGGCCAATGGCATTGACCGGCACTGTTTTTTGTCGGCTGAAACCGGCCTTCACCAGCCGGCGACACTAACACTAGTGCGCAGATGCATGACCCGCCGCGCGACATAAGTCGCACGGCAACTGGAAAAGGTCCATCAGGCTCTCATGTCCGATATCCAATTAGCGTCTGGCGCGCCGCGGGCCACCCCGCCTGGCAGCGCGTCGCAGCAAAGAGCGCCCAGCCGCGCCGGCGACGTGATCTTCGGCGGCCTCGCGCGCCTCGCCGCCATCGTCACGCTGTTGCTGCTAGGCGGCATCATCGTTTCGCTGGTCTTCGCTTCCATGCCGTCCATCAAGCAGTTCGGTCTCGGCTTCCTGTGGAGCGCGGAGTGGGACCCGCCCAGCAAGCAGTTCGGCGCACTCGTGCCGATCTACGGCACGATCGCCACCTCGATCATTGCGCTCATCATCGCGGTGCCCGTCAGCTTTGGCATCGCGCTCTTTTTGACCGAACTTTCGCCCGCATGGCTGCGCCGGCCGCTCGGCATCGCGATCGAACTGCTGGCCGCCATTCCGTCGATTGTCTACGGCATGTGGGGCCTGCTCGTGTTCGCGCCGATCTTCGCGACGTGGTTCGAAAAGCCGCTCGGCGCCGTGCTCGGCGGCATTCCGGTTGTTGGCGCGCTGTTCCAGGGCGCGCCCATCGGCATCGGCATTCTGTGCGCCGGCGTGATTCTCGCGATCATGATCATTCCGTACATCGCCTCGGTAATGCGCGACGTGTTCGAAGTCACGCCGGTGTTGCTGAAGGAATCGGCGTACGGCATCGGCTGCACGACGTGGGAAGTCATGTGGAAGATCGTGCTGCCCTTCACCAAGAGTGGCGTGATCGGCGGCGTGATGCTCGGCCTTGGCCGCGCGCTCGGCGAGACGATGGCCGTCACGTTCGTGATTGGCAATACGAACCTGCTTGATAACGTGTCGCTCTTTTCGCCGGGCAACAGCATCACGTCGGCGCTCGCGAATGAATTCGCCGAAGCCGATCCGGGCCTGCACACCTCGGCGCTGATGGAACTCGGCCTGATTCTCTTTGTGATCACCTTCATTGTGCTGGCCATTTCGAAAGTCATGCTGCTTCGTCTGGAGAAAGGGGAGGGCGCGAAATGAACCAGTCCACCTTGAACATGCCGGGTTCGAACGACGCCGCCGCGCTCGAAAAAATGCGCGTGCGTCTGCAAGGGCGCCGCCGCACCAAGAACGCCATCGCGCTGACGCTGTCGCTCGCGGCAATGGCTTTCGGCCTTCTGTGGCTGGTCTGGATTCTGTACACGACGCTGCGCCTTGGCATCGGCGGCCTGTCGGTCGAACTCTTCACGCAGTCCACGCCGCCGCCCAACACCGATGGCGGTGGTCTCGCCAACGCCATTGTCGGCAGCCTGCTGCTGGTTGTGCTCGCAACTTTCGTCGGCACGCCTATCGGCATACTGGCCGGTGTCTATCTTGCCGAATACGGGCAGAAGCGCTGGCTCGCGAGCCTCACGCGCTTCATCAACGACATTCTGTTGTCGGCGCCGTCCATCGTCGTCGGTCTTTTTGTCTACGCGCTCGTCGTCGCGAAGATGGGCCACTTCAGCGGTTGGGCCGGCGTGTTCGCGCTCGCGCTGCTGCAGATTCCGATCGTGATCCGCACCACGGAGAACATGCTGAAGCTGGTGCCGAACGCATTGCGTGAGGCCGCCTTCGCACTCGGCACGCCTAAGTGGAAGATGGTGTTGTCGATTACGCTGAAGGCGTCCATTGCAGGCATCGTCACCGGCGTGCTGCTCGCCGTCGCGCGTATTGCCGGCGAAACGGCGCCGCTGCTTTTCACCGCGTTGTCGAACCAGTTCTTCTCGGCGGATATGAGCCAGCCGGTCGCGAATCTGCCGGTGACGATCTACAAGTTTGCGATGAGTCCGTTCGCGCAGTGGCAATCGCTCGCGTGGGCCGGCGTTTTCCTGATCACGCTCGCGGTGCTGGGACTGAACATCCTCGCGCGCACGATCTTTTCGAAAAAGTAAGGGCGGAGTGTAATCCGATGAACATGGCAGAAACTCAACTCAATCCGGTCTCGCGTCCTACTGCGCCCGCTGGTTTCGATCCCGCGCAAAGCGGCCAGGAGCCCTCGCCGTCGCGTCCGAAGATCGAGGTCAACGACCTGAACTTCTTCTACGGCAAGTATCACGCGCTGAAGAACATCAACCTGCAGATTCCCGAAGGCAAGGTGACCGCGTTCATCGGCCCGTCCGGCTGTGGCAAGTCGACGCTGCTGCGTACCTTCAACAAGATGTACGCGCTCTATCCGGAGCAACGCGCCGAAGGCGAGATCCTGATGGACGGCGAAAACCTGCTGACCTCGAAGCGCGACATTTCGCTGTTGCGCGCGCGCATCGGCATGGTGTTCCAGAAGCCGACCCCGTTCCCCATGTCGATCTACGACAACATCGCGTTCGGCGTGAAGATGTTCGAGTCGCTGCCGCGCTCGGAAATGGACGACCGCGTGGAATGGGCGCTCACCAAGGCGGCGCTATGGAACGAAGTGAAGGACAAGCTCGGCCAGAGCGGCTACGGTCTGTCGGGCGGCCAGCAGCAGCGTTTGTGCATTGCGCGCGGCATCGCGATCCGTCCGGAAGTGCTGTTGCTCGACGAACCGTGCTCGGCGCTCGACCCGATTTCGACGGGCCGCATCGAAGAACTGATCGCGGAATTGAAGAGCGACTACACGGTGGTGATCGTCACGCACAACATGCAGCAGGCGGCCCGCTGTTCGGACTACACTGCGTATATGTACCTTGGCGAACTGATCGAATTCGGCGACACCGAAAAGATCTTCATCAAGCCGGTCCGTAAGGAAACCGAAGATTACATTACTGGCCGCTTCGGCTGATGCGCCGGGCAAACAACGGAGTACGACATGTCCGATAAACACCTCTCCAGCCAGTTCGACGCCGACCTGAATCTGGTTTCCTCGAAGGTGCTCGAAATGGGCGGCCTCGTCGAATCGCAGATCGTCAAGGCGATGCAGGCGCTCAACGAATTCGATCTGGAGATCGCCGAGCAGGTGATCGCCGCCGAAGACCGCCTGAACACAATGGAAGTCGAGATCGACGAGGAGTGCAGCAACATCATCGCGCGCCGTCAGCCGGCCGCGCGCGACCTGCGCCTGCTGATCGCGATTTCGAAGACCATCACCAATCTCGAGCGCGCCGGCGACGAAGCCGAGAAGATCGCCAAGCGCACGAAGCGTCTGATGGAAGATGGCGCGTCGCGCACCATCAACATTGCCGAGATCAAATTGTCGGGCGAAATGGCGGTGTCTATTCTGCGTCGCGCGCTCGATGCGTTCGCGCGTCTGGACACGGTCGCCGCCGCGCAAATCGTGCGCGACGACAAGGCAATCGACGAAGAATTCCGCGCGTTCGTGCGCAAGCTCATTTCGTACATGACGGAAGACCCGCGCTCCATTTCGGTGGGCCTCGACTTTCTGTTCATCGCGAAGGCCATCGAGCGTATCGGCGACCACGCGAAGAACATCGCCGAATTCATCATTTACATCGTGAAGGGTACGGACGTGCGGCACAAGTCGCGCGACGCGCTCGAGCGCGAAGCGCTCAGTTAATCCAGAGATAAGGACCAGAGGTGCCGATGCCCAGCAGCATTCTCGTCATTGAAGATGAGCCCGCCATTTCCGAATTGATTTCGGTCAATCTTCAACACGCCGGACACTGCCCGATTCGCGCGTACAACGCGGAGCAGGCGCAAAACCTGATCAGCGACGTATTGCCCGACCTCGTCCTGCTCGACTGGATGTTGCCGGGCAAGTCGGGCATCGCGTTCGCGCGCGACCTGCGCAACAACGAGCGCACGAAGCACATTCCGATCATCATGCTGACCGCTCGCGGCGACGAGCAGGACAAGGTGCTCGGCCTCGAGATCGGCGCTGACGACTACGTGACCAAGCCGTTTTCGCCGAAAGAACTGATGGCGCGCATCAAGGCGGTGCTGCGCCGCCGTGCACCGCAGCTCACCGAGGACGTGGTCGCGATTAACGGGCTGAAGCTCGATCCGGCAACGCATCGCGTGGCGGCGCACGCGGAAGGCAGCGAGATCAAACTCGATCTCGGTCCGACCGAATTCCGTCTATTGCACTTTTTCATGACGCACCCGGAGCGCGTGCACAGCCGCACGCAACTGCTCGATCAGGTGTGGGGCGACCACGTGTTCGTCGAAGAGCGCACGGTGGACGTGCATATCAAGCGTCTGCGCGCGGCCCTCAAGCCGGCGGGTTGCGATGCTATGATCGAGACGGTCCGCGGCAGCGGCTACCGTCTGGCCAAGAGCGCCTGATCTCTTGCGGCGGCGCGCACGCCGTTCTCTTCGATTGTCTAGACCATGAACATCATCTGGGCGCGCTCCATCGTTTCGATCGTGCTGCTCGCCATACTGTGCGTGGTGGTCGGCGCATTAGCGAATGTGAAGGCAGCATTGATCCTTGCGGTCGTCATGCTGCTTTTGCAAAGCCTCTCGGGCACGTTTCATAAAGAGCGGTTGTGGCGTCTGCTCGACGCGCCCGTGTACGGCGAGGTGCCGAGTGCGCCGGGCATCTGGGGCGAAATCTACTACCGTCTGCACAAGCTCGCGAAGCGCTGGCACGCCCAGGTGCGTCAGGTCGAACAGCAGCACTCGCGCTTCATTCAGGCGATTCAGGCATCGCCGAACGGCGTGGCCATGCTCGACGACCACGATCAGATCGAATGGTGCAATGCCATCTCCGAAGTGCATTTCGGGCTCGACGCCAGGCGCGATCTGCGTCAGCACATCACGCATCTGGTGCGTCAGCCGGAATTCGTGCGTTACCTGAATTCGCACGAGTACGAAGAAATGCTGATCATGCGCGGCATGGGCGAGAAACGGCAGAACGTGCTGTCCGTGCAGGTGTTTCCTTATGGCGAGAACCGCAAGCTCGTGTTGTCGCAGGACATTACCGAACTCGAGCGCACGGACGCCATGCGGCGCGATTTCGTCGCCAACGTTTCGCATGAGCTGAAGACACCGCTTACCGTGCTCTCCGGTTTTCTCGAGACGATGCGCGAGTTGCCGCTGGCGGAAGCGGAGCGCGCGCGCTACCTGGAGCTCATGGAGCAGCAGGCGTCGCGCATGCGGCACATCGTGAACGATCTGCTCGTGCTCGCCAAACTCGAGGGCGACAACAAGCCGCCGAGCGATCAGATGATCGACATGCGCGCGGTCTTGCGGCATCTGCGTGACGACGCGGAAAGCCTGTCGAGCGACCACCACGAAATCGTCTTCGAAGCCGACGAAGGGCTGACGGTGACGGGCGTCGAAACCGAGATTCTGAGCGCATTCGGCAACCTCGTGACCAACGCGATCCGCTATACGCCTGACGGCGGCGCGATCAAGGTGAGCTGGCAGGCGCAGGGCGGCGCGGCGGTGTTCTCGGTGACCGACAGCGGCCTGGGCATTCCGGCGGCCGACATTCCGCGCCTCACCGAGCGTTTCTATCGCGTGGATCGCAGCCGTTCGCGCGACACCGGAGGCACCGGTCTCGGACTCGCAATCGTCAAGCACGTGCTGCAACGGCACGATGCGCAACTCGACGTGAAGAGCGAAGAAGGGCGCGGCAGTACGTTCAGCGTGAAGTTTCCGTTGTATCGCACGACGCGGCGGCAGCCGGCGCACGCATAACGCCGCACGATTCATGAAAAAGCCCGCCTGAGCTTGTGCTTCAGGCGGGCTTTTTTCGTTGACATCCGACGCTGCGTTCGACGCTCACCGACGCTCGCCAACCCTGGCCGACACTCAAGCCCACGCCGCAGCGGGGGGGCGGCGCTTTACGAGCAGAACTTCGCCAGTAGGCTCATCTGCGCATTGCGCGACGACTTGCCGGGCCGCCGCCGACGATAATGCCCGTCGCTTTGCATGAGCCACGCAGACTGATTGTCGCCGAGAAACGCCGACAGACCCTCCGCGATCACGCGGCGCTTGAGCCGCCGGTTGTTGACCGGGAACGCTACTTCGACGCGGCGAAAAAAGTTGCGATCCATCCAGTCCGCGCTGGATAGATACACCTGTTCGCGGCCGTCGTCGTAGAAGTAATAGATGCGATGGTGCTCGAGAAAGCGCCCGACAATCGAGCGCACCGTGATGTTCTCGGAGAGGCCCGGCACGCCCGGCTGCAACGAACAGACGCCGCGCACGATTAGATCAATCTTCACGCCCGCCTGCGACGCTTCGTACAACTCCGCAATCACCGTAGGTTCGAGCAATGCGTTCATCTTCGCGACGATGCGCGCCTTTTTGCCCGCACGTGCATGCTCTGCTTCCGCGCGGATTGCGTCGACGAGTTTTGGATGCAGCGTGAACGGTGACTGCCACAGCTCGTGCAGTTTCAGTTCGCCGCCAATGCCGGTGAGTTGCTGGAATACATGATGCACGTCTTCACAGATTTGCGGGTCGGCGCTCATCAGGCCGAAGTCCGTATAAAGACGCGCCGTGCGCGGATGATAATTGCCGGTGCCAAGGTGCACATAACGCTTGAGCGTCATCTTGCCACCCACTGTTGCACGCCGCACGATCAGCATCATCTTTGCGTGGCACTTGTGGCCGACCACGCCGTACACGACATGCGCGCCGACTGCTTCGAGCTGCGCGGCCCAGTTGATGTTGGTTTCCTCATCGAAGCGTGCGAGCAGTTCGACCACCACGGTAACTTCCTTGCCGTTGCGCGCGGCCTGCATCAGAGCGTCCATCAGCGGCGAGTCGGTGCCGGTGCGGTAGATGGTCTGCTTGATGGCGACCACGCTCGGATCTTTGGCCGCTTGCAGCAGCAGTTCGAGCACCGGCTGAAAACTCTCGTACGGATGATGCAGCAGCACGTCGCCCTGATCGATCACGTCGAACATGCTCGCGGCGTTCGCGATAGACGCGGGAATGGCGGGAATATGCGGCACGAACTTCAGATCGGGCCGGTCCACCATCTCCGGCAACTGCATGAGACGCACGAGGTTGACCGGACCATTCGCGTAATAGCAGTCCTTGTCGCTGAGTCCGCTTTCGTTGAGCAGCCGCCGCACCACATGCGCGGGCGTCTCGGCGGACACTTCGAGCCGCACCGCGTTGCCCAGATGCCGCGCCGGCAGTTCGCCCTGGAGCGCGACGCGCAGATTGGTGATTTCGTCTTCGTCGACGAAGAGTTCGCTATTGCGCGTAATGCGGAACTGATTGCAACTGCGCACCACGAGGTTCGGAAACAGCTCGCCGACAAAGCGCTGCAACAGCGAGCTGAGCAGCACGAAGCCGTGCGGATAACCCGAGAGCTCCTGCGGCATGCGCACGAGCCGCGGCAGCGCGCGCGGCGCCTGCACGATGCCCATCATCGCCTGACGGCCGAAGGCGTCTTTGCCCTCCAGTTCGACGACGAAGTTCAGGCTCTTGTTGAGCACGCGCGGAAACGGATGCGCGGGGTCGAGGCCGATTGGCGTGAGCACCGGCAGCAGTTCGTTGAAGAAATAATCGCGCGCCCATTCGGTCTGCGCCTCGTTCCATGCCTCGGTGCCGTGGAAATGGATGCCTTCCTCTTCAAGCGCGGTAAGCACCGTGTCGTGCAGCATGGTGTATTGCCGATGCACGAGCTTCTGCGCACGCTCGACCACGAGGTCATAAACATGCTGCAGCGACATGCCGTCGGGCGAAAGCGCGCCCGGGTTGTCGCGCATCTGCTCCTGCAGTCCGGCCATGCGGACTTCGAAGAATTCGTCGAGGTTGCTACTGGTGATGCAGATGAAACGCAGGCGTTCGAGCAAAGGGACGGCGGGGTCGGCGGCTTGCGCCAACACGCGCTCGTTGAAACCCAGAATGCCCAGCTCGCGATTCAATAAGGGGTAGCGGATGGACATCGGCAGCGAGAATGGAATTTCGGATAGGGACGCGGAAAGACGCTCGGAAATTCTCACAGTATGATGACATTGTTATGACATTCTCAATGTTATAAATTCTACGCTGTATTGCTCGCCTGTCGTCAATATGACGCAGTCTGTATGGGACCATGGGGCAACCCCATCTGCGCGAGGTGACATCGTGAGCTCCGGTACGCTTAGAATGGCGTTTTTGAACAGCGCGGCCGGTCGCAGGGCGGCGACAGCTCCGGGCGCCAGTCACACCTTGCTCGCATCCACCACCGCCGCGCTCGCGCGCATGGAGTCCGCATACCCGATGGTCAATACCCCACAATTGCTTGCTGCCGTCGACCTCGGTTCGAACAGCTTCCGGCTGATTGTCGGCCGCGTCGAGGAAACCGACGCCGGCAGCCAGATCTACCAGGTCGATGCGTTGCGTGAGCCGGTGCGGCTCGCCGCCGGTCTGTCGCGCGACAAGATGCTCGACCGGGCGTCGCAGGTGCGCGGCTGGGACGCGCTCAAGCGCTTCGGTGAACGGCTGCGCGACTTTCATCCCGACCACGTGCGCGCAGTTGCGACCAACACCCTGCGCATCGCGAAGAATGCCGGCGAATTTCTCGGCGAAGCGCAAGCCGCGCTCGGCTTTCCGATCGAGGTGATCGCCGGGCGCGAGGAAGCACGCCTCATCTACGCCGGCGCCGCGCATTCCGTGCCGGCGAGTCCCGGCAAGCGGCTCGTGGTGGACATAGGCGGCGGCTCGACAGAGTTCATCATCGGTTCGCATTACACGCCGATCAAGATGGAGAGTCTCTATATCGGCTGCGTAAGCCATAGCCGTGCATTTTTCCCCGCGGGCAACGTCGACGAATACACGATGCGTCAGGCCGAACTCGCCGCCGGCCGCGAGATCCAGATCATTTCGTCGGAATACAAGAAGACGGGTTGGGAGCAGGCCATCGGTTCGTCGGGCACTGCGCGCGCGCTGGCGGAACTGGTCGAGGCAAACGGCTTCAATGACGCGGGCGTCACGCACGGCATTTCGCGCGGCGGACTGGAGCGGCTCAAGCGCGCGTTGATCAAGGCGGAGAACGTCAACCGGCTGAAGCTCGTCGCGCTGAAGGCGGACCGCATTCCCGTGCTGGCCGGTGGCCTGTCGATCATGATCGCGGTGTTCGACGAGCTGGGCGTCGACTATGTCGACACGACAGACGGCGCATTGCGCCTCGGCGTACTTTACGATCTGCTGGGCCGCTCGCAGCACGAAGACATGCGCACGGTTACAGTGGAAGGCTTCATGCGCCGCTATGGCGTGGACCGCGCGCAGGCGGCTCGCATCGGCGAGCTGGCCGTGCGCTTTTACGATCAGTTCGCAGAGCCCGACGAAGAACGCCGGGTAGAGAATCGAATGTTTCTCGGCTGGGCGGCGGCTCTGCATGAGATCGGCCTGTCCATTTCGCACAGCGCGTATCACAAGCACTCGGCGTATATCGCGAGCAACGCGGACATGCCGGGCTTTTCGCGCACCGACCAGGCGCGGCTTGCGGCGCTCGTGCTCGGTCATGCGGGCAAGCTCGGCAAGCTGTCGCAAACGCGCGAGGTGGAGTGGCCGTTGCTGTTCTGTCTGCGGCTTGCGGCGTTGTTGTGCCGCCGTCGTGCGGATGTCGGCCTGCCGGGCATTACGGTCGCCCAGGCGAACGGCGGTTACGAAGTGCGTTTGCCCAATGAATGGGTCGCCAATAATCCGCTCACCGACTACAGCCTGATTCAGGAAGCCGCGGAGTGGGAAAAAGTTGGCATTCCGTATCGAGTGGTCTATACGGACGATTGATGCATGCGTGTTGCGCTCGTCCGGTTGTCCGGCGAGCCAGCTTGCGGATGAAGAAAAGCCCGGTTTTCCGGGCTTTTTTGTTCCTACGCCTGGTTCGCGCGTCGCGCTGTCTAGCGCGGCAACGCCTCGCCGAGGAAGTGGCGGGCGTAGCGCGCGTTGATGTCCGACAGGCGGAACAGCGTCAGGAAATCGGCCGTATTGAAGTCAGGGTCCCATGCCGGTGCGCCGCAAATCTTCGCACCAAGACGCAAATAGCCTTTGACGAGCGGCGGAGGCGCGACCTCCACGCCGGTTTGCAACTCGTCGACGGGCAGCGGCGTATGTGCAAATGCGCGATATTCCGGCGCCGTCAGCGCGCTGTCGCGCAACGAGCAATACAGGTTCGCCGCATAGTGGCCGCCGTCGACCATCGCGACGCTCGCGCAGCCGAGCATCGTCTCGTAGCCGTTGTGCTTCATGTACGCGGCGAGCCCGGCCCACAGCGACATGATGACCGAGCCGCTGCGATAGTCCGGGTGCACGCATGAGCGGCCCACTTCGACCATCTTCGCGCGCAGGTGCGTGAGGCGCGAAACGTCGAACTCGCTCTCAGCGTAGAGGCGTCCGATGCGCGCGGCCTGATGCGGCGGCAACGCGCGATAGGTGCCGACCACCTTCAGCGTGTCGAGATCGCGCACCAGCAGGTGATCGCAATACGGGTCGAACGAATCGACGTCGAGACCTGCGGGACCTGCCAGGCGTGCGCCCATTTCGTCGGCGAACACGCGGTAACGCAGACGCTGCGCCTCGCGGAGCTCCTCGTCGGTGCGAGCCCACGTGACTCGCAGGCGATGTTGCGCGGTGACCGTCTCTTCGGCGCGCGGCAGGCGACGGGACTCGAAGATGGAAGCGAGGGGCAGGGTAGGCGTCGGCAGTTCTCGCATTGGGGCGTCCTGGTCGAAAAAAGGGTGAGTCTTTTTTCGCCAATGTAGTAACGCCCAGTGACGCTCGCATGGCAATGCCGTGACGATTGGATGACTGCATGTAAGCCGCGTAGTAAGCCGCGCAGTAAGTCGCGTCGTAGGCCATGTGCCTGGCTGTCGGGCTACGCCGCTTCGATGCGCGGCCTACACGCGGCGCGTCATGTCTTGCCTGCTCGCCGTGGTTTGCCGGCGCTTTTGCGTGCCGAGTCTGCCTGCCGAACGTGCGGGGCGGATCAGACCAGCTCGGGTGTCATTGCCGCCAGCAGCACCGCCTGATCGTCGCCGTGACGCTCGCGGCTTTCGATCCACCACAGGCCGGCTTTCTTGACCGGCCAGCTTGCGTCGCTGCCTGCGAGCAATCTGGCTGCGACATGGCCGAGCGTCGGCTGATGACCGACTATTACCACCGTGGCGGCAATGCCTTTGGGCCATCCTGCCGCATTGAGTACGTCGGCCGCGCTTGCGTTCGGCGCCAGTTCGCGCACGACGCGATACTGGTCGCTCAGCGTCTCCGCTGTCTGAATGGTGCGCACAGCCGGACTCGCGAGGACCACGGCGTCATCGGGCAGCCGCGTGCGCAACCATTTGGCGACGTTCTGCGCCTGCTTGCGCCCGCGCGTGGTGAGCGCGCGGGCGAGGTCCGTGGCGGCATAGTCTTCGGCTTCGGCGTGACGCCAGAGAATCAGATTCATGCGGGCTCCTAGAGTCTGAGTGCGACGATTGGGGCCTTCGGTGTCATGTCGGCCGTTGCCTTGTCCACTGTCGCATGCGCGTGCCGTGGGCTGCAAGGTGGGCGAGGGGGCGGGCGCTCGCGGCGCCCTTGGATGGCTCGTGCATGCGTTGCCGGTGCGTTGTTGCTTCGCTGCTGTGGCGCTGCCGCTTTGCTCCGCCTCGTTGCTGCGCCTTTTGCTCTACCCTTGGCTTTGCCTTGCGCCGCATGTGGTCGTGCGGTGTCGCGCGGTTTCCATATCAGTCTGCTGTAGCAGACTGCGATCCTGCATCCGCCGGCACCCGGAAAAACAAAAAAACCCGCGAAGCCGAAGGCTACGCGGGTTCCGTCATACATGCTGCTTGTTTCGTGGTCGGAGCGAAAGGATTCGAACCTTCGACCCTCTGATCCCAAATCAGATGCGCTACCAGGCTGCGCTACGCTCCGACGAATCCGAGATTCTACGTGGCTTCTGGTGCCAGAGTCAATCGCGAATTGCGTCGGAGCGAAAAATGCTGCGTCATATGCGTCCCATGACCAGCAGCACGATGACGATGATCAGCACGACGCCGAGCACGCCGGTAGGGCGGTAGCCCCAGCCGCTACTGTACGGCCACGTCGGCAGCGCGCCGATCAGCAGCAGGATAAGCACGATGAGCAGGATGGTTCCGATCGTCATTTGAGTTCTCCCTGTCCGGCCGCAGAGCATACTGGGCCGCATGGTTGATCCGGCGCACATTGCTTGCCGCGGCAAGCGACGCACAACGCACGCGCTCCTTGCAGCCACCGAGTCAGCAACGCGCATGCCTGGCGATCCGCGCCGGCCCTCTTCAGACGAAACGCGGGCAAAGCGCCACCCGCCCGCGAGTGCGGGACCAACCGCTGACGAATCAGGCCACCGCGGTATCAATGCCGCCGACGCATCCAGTGCGGCATATGCACATGCTGGTGGGTCATCCAGTGATGCAGCATGCCTTCGCCGTGTTCGCGCCGATAAGTTCTGGTTTCGAAGATGGACAGCGCAAGCAGCACCGCGAGACCTACTCCGAGTCCGACCAGACCCGCGATCGATTCAGCGTCCATGGCAGTCTCCTATGACGTCCGGCTGTGACTTCATAGTAGGTCACGCATTGTGAAATGGCAGAGCGGTCTGTGCGCGCGGCGTCATGGAACGTGCGTTGCGGGTAGACTTCCGCGCTCGCGTCGTCCGTTCCCTTTCCTTAAGAGATCAGCCTCCATGTTCCGCGTTTCGATAATTGCATTGCTGCTAGCCGCCGCTGCCGGCACTGGCATGACCGGCTGCGCGAACGGGCCGTCCGGGCACCGTGCCGGCCCGCCGCAAGATCCCGCCGATTATCACGGCGTGCCCACCGACACTCACCCGCCCGCGATGGTGCCCGCGCCGGTCGCACGTTGAGTACGGGCGCAGAATGTAGCGCGGAGCGGGGCAGGGCGGGCCTGCCGGGCTGATGATGCACATCAGCCTGCCCGCGCTAACGCAGCCTCTGTCAGGCGCCGGCGCTGCCCACGCCACGAACCAGCTTGGGCAGATGGCGCGCGAGCGTCGCCCCGCGCGCGGCCATGAAGATGAGCAGCGCGGCCCACAGTCCATGATTGCCGTACGCGCCGGGCAGCACCCACGACGCGCCGACGAAGACCGCGAACGAGACGACCATCGAGGTCATCAACTCGCGTGTGCGCGTTGCGCCGATGAATACGCCGTCCAGTACGTAGCCCGCCACGGATACCACCGGCGAAAGCGCCGCCCACGGCAGATACAGGTACGCCGTGTTGCGCACGGCGGCCTGATCGGTGAGACGCTCGACGATCCACGCACCGGCGCCCGCATACGCGAGCGCAAAGCCAAGCGCGCCGAGCACGGACCAGAAGGCCGTCACCTTGACCGCCTCGACGAACGCGCGCCGGTCGCGCGCGCCAATTGCCGCGCCGACCAGCGCCTCGGCGGCATGCGCGAAGCCGTCGAGTCCATAAGCCATGAAGGTCTGGAAGTTGAGCAGCAGCGCGTTGGCGGCGAGCGTCGCGTCGCCCTGACGCGCGCCCAGGTGCGCAAACCAGCCGAACGACAGCAGCAGACACAGCGTGCGCACGAAGATGTCGCGATTGAGCGTGACAAGCCGCCTGAGCGCCGCCGCATCGAAAAGCGCGCGGCGGCTCGGCGCAGGCAGGCCTCGCGGACTGCCGCGCCACAAGAGCGCTGCGCCGAGCACGAAGCCGAGCGCGTCCGCGGTGGCGGTGGCCGCACCGATTCCGGCGACGCCCCAATCGAAGGCGGACACATAAAGCAGCACGGCGGCAATGTTCACGCCGTTGATGAACACTTGTGAGAGCAGCGCAAGCCGCACGCGCTGTGTGCCGAGCAGCCACCCGAGCACGACGTAGTTGCCCAGCGCGAAGGGCGCGGCCCAGATGCGCGCGTGGCAGTAGAGACGGGCGCTGTGCTGCACCGCCTCGCTGCCGCCGAGCGCGCGCAAAGCGTAGTCAATCAGCGGCGCTTGCAGCGCGAGCACCGCGGCGCCGATCACGGCTGCGAGCAACAGCGCGCGCATCACGTCATCGCGTAATCGGGCATGCTCGCCGGCCCCATGCGACTGCGCGACGAGGCCCGTCGTGCCCATGCGCAGAAAGCCGAAACCCCAGAACACGAAGTTGAAGAAAAGGCCGCCGAGCGCCACGCCGCCGAGATACGACGCATTGCTCAGATGTCCGGCGACGGCCGTATCGACAGCGCCGAGAATCGGCTGCGTGAGATTTGCGAGGACGATCGGAAACGCCAGTGCAAGCACGCGGCGGTGCCAGCGCACCGGCAGCGCGCGCCTCGCGTGCGCGGCAGGGGCCGCTTCGCTCAATGGCGTTCCTGCACGCACACCCACGGCGAGACGACCACCGCCCACAGGTCCGGATCGCGCGCGGCGAAGTCGGCGGCGGTGTCGGCCTGAACGCGCTCGACCAGCCCCGCTGACAGCCACTGGGTGACTTGCGTGGTGTCGTCGTTGGCGATCGCTTCGGCGACGCTCACCAGATCGAGGTCGCTCGCGACGCGCAGCAGCATGCCGCGCGCAAAGAAGCGTTCCAGTTCCGGCCAGCCGATTTTTGCGGTTTCGGCAAGGAGCTTGGCGTAGAGGGGGCTATGGGTGGCGTCGTTGGAAGTCATCGTCAGCGGGTTCCGGCGGGGTCGATACTATAAACCATCGGCGCGGGCAACCTGCGCGGTGCGCGTTCAGCATGGCTCGCCTGCGGCAATGCAGCCGATTCTGAACCTGGATGCCGCCTGATTCAATGTCATGCATTTGCGCAAGGTTGCCACGGGTGACAGCAGATCCAATACCCGGGGAGAACGGCCGGATTATGACTTTCGGCTGACTTGCACGACGCAGCCCCGATGAATAACATCTGATTATTGATTAATGAACAGACGATTTTAGAGGTGCGATAATTCGTCGGTCGATTCGAGGCTGCGCAGTTTCGCAATTGGAGAATCCGGCGCTCAATGGCTATCGCGTGAGTTACGAAAGCGGCGATTTAATCGAAAGAGTGCGGTGGCACACCAAGCGTGTCCGGAGCGATCAACGGTCTAAAATCGCTGCCCTCGCGTGCGCGTCGGACTCCTGCCGGTTTCGTCAGCCCAATGGTCGGGCAGTGGCATCAGCCTTGCTACATGCGGGTTTCCAGCGAGTTAATCACGGCTTTCATTGCCGGATAATCGGCCAATCAGCGCCGGCAGGCGATGTTTTATTCCGCGTTTTGCAATTCACATAACGCGTAATCCGTGCGTCGCGTCACATTGTCCGGGAAATTAATATATTGCGCTTGTAAAACCGCGTTGATAAATTCGGTTCTGGCGCATGGTGAACCGGTCCTTTGCCGATATGCGCCGAACCCCCGTTAGCCCGGCCTCGCGCCGGGCTTTTTTTCACCTGATTTTTCACGTACGGTCATTGCGCGTACACACGCTGCGCCGATCATAAAGCTTACTTTTTCTTTCGCCGACTTATGCGCCTGGTCATCATTTTCGTCGCCGTGTGGCCTGTCGGTTTGGCGGCGCTGCTGGCCTTCGCCGCGCGCATCGAGCCACGCTCGGGACGCTGGCGGCGTGGCCCGTCGGACGCACCGCAATCTTGCGGCGCGGCGCGCGCGTGTTATTGCTTGCAGCGAACGACCATCGAACGGTTTTTCACATTCGCGCCGAAAATGCCGCCGACGGTGCCGCCAGAGGTGGCGCCGTTATCCACATCCTTCGATACGACGTCGTAGCCGTAATTGCCGCACACTTCGCCCGCGCGTTTGTAGCATTCGGCCCAACTGGTGCTCGCATCACTGCCGCTGCAGTTGATCGCGAAGCCGGTGTCCCCGCTCGGCAAGTAGGTCATGGTGGTGGTCGTGGAGCAACCCGAGAGGCTCGCCAGTGTCAGCAGGCCGACACCCATCGCCGCGGCCGACGCCATGTAAGCCAATGCGCTCTTCATTCAAGATTCCTTTGCAGATGTGAAAGACGTGGCGCGAGCCACGTGTGCGGGATTGAGCGTTTATAGCACGCGAGGTTCCCCGCGCCCGCCGATGGTCCGCTACGGCGCCGGGTGAATCGAGTCGGGGCAAGGGCGGCGTGACGCAGCGCTGGGCGCCTGACATACCGCTCGCCGGGGCGAGTCGACGCGAGCCCCTTGCCTGCCCTACGCGCACACGCCACGCCCGACGGGCGGCGGCGAAGGGCGTAGGACAACGAGGCGCCCCGCGCGCCAGCGCCCGGCACAACCGGCTTAACGCGGCGGCAGCGCGCGCGAAGGATCAATCGAGCGCCCCTGATAGCGCAGCTCGAAATGCAGCATGACGCGGTTGGTGTCGGTGTCGCCGACTTCGGCGATCTTTTGTCCTTGCGCGACAGTGTCGCCTTCCTTCACGAGCAGCACGCGATTGTGCGCATACGCGGTCAGATACTCGGTATTGTGTTTCAGAATCAGCAGATTGCCGTAACCGCGCAGCCCGTTGCCTGCATAGACGACGGTGCCGGCCGCCGCCGCGACCACGGGTGTGCCGGCCGGGGCTGAAATGTCGATGCCCTTCGAGTTTCCGCCGTCGAAGCCGCGAATGACGTTGCCGCTGGTCGGCCACACGAGCGAAATAGACGAGGCCGGCGCGGCCGAAGCCGCATTGTCAGCCGGCGCGGGACGCGGCGCGGCCGCAGCGCTGCCGTTGCTGCGCACAGCGCCGCTCGTCGCGGGCGCGCCGCTGGGGGGCTCGACCCGCAGTACCTGTCCGACTTCGATGCTGTCCGGATTCGTCAGGTTGTTCCAGCGTGCGATGCTTTGCACCGACTGGCGGTGACTTCGCGCGATCTTCGACAGCGTGTCGCCCCGTTCGACGCGATAAAAACCCGGACCCACGGGCGCCGAGCCGCAGGCGGCTAGCAGCGCAATCAGCGAGACGCAGGCGAGTCTTTTGATCATTCTTGTTTCTGGCATTGGACCTCGCAAAGCGCTGCCGCGCGCCGATCCCGATCACGCGGCAGGTAGATACAAAGCGTCCGATTCTAACGGTTTTGCGCCGCAGCATCGGGAAAACCAGCATTGCCTGCCGTCTGCGCCGCTCAGCGCAGCTTCGCGACCTGGATTCGCAACGCGGCCACTTCCGTCTTGCCCGGCTCGAGCCAGCGCAGTCCCATGCCGTTGTGGATCGCATCGGGCAGACCGAGCCACGGCTCCACGCAGTAGAAGTCCGACTCCGCCGCTTCGGTCCACGTCGTCACCGCGTACCAGGGCACCGAGTCCGGGCGGTTCAGGTCGATCGTAATTACGCGGTCGAGTCCCGGCGCGGTCAGCTTGACCGGCTGCGACGGCACGCCGGTCAGACAGTGGAAGCGGTCGTGAATGCGCGCTTCGTCGAGCGTGTAGCGCGCTTCGCCGGGCTCCGCTGCACTGATCGAGCCGTCCGCCTGTTGAAAGCGCCGCGCGGTAGGCGGCAGTTCGAGCGATGTCTCGCTGCGCTGCGTGTGCGGCAGCGTGAAGTAGAAATGATGGCCGGCGTAATAGGGCAGCGCCGCGTCGCCGGTATTGGTAGTGGTAAGCGTGACCTCGAGCGTCCGGGCGTCGATCAGCGTATAGGCGGCTTCAAAGCGAAAGCCGAACGGATAGCCGCCGCGCGTCGCCCCGGTATCGGTCAGCACGAGGCGCAGGCCGGCGCCATGCACGTCCGCGTGCGCGTCGAAGGGCAGGTCGCGCGCGAAGCCGTGCATGGGCAGCTCGCGCACCGTGCCTTGCGCGTCGCGCCAGTAACCGATCTTGCCGTCCACGCGATGGCGGCCGAGAAACGGAAAGAGCAGCGGATTGCCGCCGCGAATGCGCGCAGGCTGGCTCCAGTCGGCGTGTTCGGGCCAGTGGATCACCTCTTCGCCGTCGATGATCCACGAAAGCAGACGGCCGCCGGCTTGCGGCGCGAAGCGGAGCACGGAGGCGTCCTGGGCGATTTCGAGAATGTCCTGCTGCGGTGAAAGAGGCATGGTCGATGGCGTGATGAGTCAATGGGAAGCCCGCGCGAGGCGGGCTGAAGATGGTCCGGCAGTGGCGCGCCGAACCCGCGCCAACACGGCTTACGCCCGCGCGACGCGCGCGGCGAGCCGGCCGAGACGACGATTTTGCTCTGCTTTGCGCTACGGGGAAACCCTTCTCGGGAAATTGCGAGTGTCGCGAGCGGCCGGTTGTTGCCGATAATCCGTCTCACTGCCCGGTGACATCTACCGCCGGGCGAGATCGCTCAGGAGGCGTCATGGATCTCGCAATGGCAATGGGTGTCGCGCTTTTCGGCATGTTCACCGCAAGTACCGTTTATTTCTTCTACCAGCTCGAGCGCTGATCCGCGCTTTGTGCGGCTGTTTAGCTCTGTGTCTGCTTGACCGCGCGCCTGCCGCGCGCGGCATACCGCAACGCAGGCGCGCTTCGCAGCCTGCAGTTTGCTCTCTCGCCTCGTGCGTTGCGCTTTGCGTTTCGTAAGCTTGACGCCTGGCCCGTTGCGCTGACTCTCAGCATTTCTGTTAGATGACTGAAAGGACTGCCGTGCGTCGGTGGCCCTGATCGTTGCGATTCGCGAAACGGGCGTTTCGCATCGTGACGCAGCGCGTCAAAATTTCCCCGAATGTGGCCCAAACGCTTGGCGCTGACTTTGCAGCCAGGCATAATCGGTGCGCCTTTTGACGCGCCGGGTAACTCGTTGTGCGGCGCGCTGTCCCCGACATCTTCCTTACAAGGACTGCCGCGTGAATCTGTCGTTTCTGATCTTCCTGAGCGTGCTGCAAGGCGTGACCGAACTCTTCCCAGTGAGCAGTCTCGGCCATACGCTGCTGGTGCCTGCATTGTTCGGCATGCATATCGATAAACACGCGCCGCAGTTGCTGCCGTTTCTCGTCGCCTTGCACCTCGGTACGGCGTTCGCGTTGCTGTGGTACTTCCGCGAGCGGTGGTGCGCGCTCGTGCGCGGTTTCTTTTCGTCGCTCGGCGGACGCCGCAACGACGACGCGCACATGATGTGGGCGCTCATCATCGGTACGATCCCGGCCGGGCTCGTCGGTCTGCTGCTGGAAAAGCGGCTCGAGCGGATTTTTCACGACCTGCGTATCGTCGCGATCGCGCTGATCGTCAACGGCGTGCTGTTGTGGTTCGGCGACCGCCTGCAGCGCTCGCGCGCGCATCAGGCGCCGGAGAAAATGAATTTCCGCCAGGCGTTTTTCGTCGGTCTCGCGCAGGTCGGCGCGCTGATCCCCGGCTTCTCGCGCAGCGGTCTCACGATGATTGCCGGCAACGCGGCCGGCCTCACCGCGGAGAAGGCCGCGGAATTCTCGTTCCTGCTAGGCACGCCGATCATTTTCGCGGCCGGGCTGCTCGAATTGCCGAAGCTCTTTCACGCGCCGGGCCAACTGGCGGACGCACTGCTCGGCGGCGTGCTGACCGCCGTCGCCGCCTATCTCAGCGTGCGTTTCCTCATGCGCTATTTCGAAGGCCGCGGGCGTCTCGCTTCGTTCGGTCTGTACTGCGTGATTGCGGGCGTCGTGTTCCTCGGCTGGTTCGCGCTGCATCCGCAACCGGTCTGATAATCTCGGAATGTCCGCCGCGCTCTGCCGGGCGTGAAGCGATCGGTTATAATCCGGGCCCAGCCTTGTGCGGCGGTAGCTCAATTGGATAGAGCACAGGTCTTCTAAACCTGAGGTTGTGAGTTCGATCCTCGCCCGCCGCGCCATTGCCTGCAGAAGAATCCCGTCTACCGCATCAACGGTGATGGGATTTTTTTATGTCCCGGGCACCCAATAAAAAAGGGCAGCCGAAGCTGCCCGTCGAAAGCCGCCCGCGAAGGTGGCTGTTGCTTATCGTTGCTGTTCAACCATCGCTTTTAGTGCCGGATGTTCAGCGCAGCGGTCAGATCGCCCATCGGCTTGCCGCCGTTGGCGGTGAGCGCCGCGTCGCGTGCCGCGATGCCCGGCAGCGTCGGCAGCGAAAAGCGATGCGTAATGAAGCGCAAGATCGACGTCGTGTCGTATTGCGTGTGATCGACAAAACCCTTCTTCGCGAACGGCGAGACGATGAGCGCGGGAACGCGCGTACTGGGGCCCCAGCGGTCGGCCTTCGGCGGCGCGACGTGATCCCAGAAGCCGCCGTTTTCGTCGTACGTCACGACCACCAGCATGTTGTTCCACTGCGGGCTCTTCTGCAGATGCGAGATGACGTCGGCAATGTGCTGATCGCCCGAGGCGACGTCCGTGTAACCCGGATGCTCGTTCAGGTTGCCCTGCGGCTTGTAGAACGTCACTTGCGGTAGCTTGCCGCTGTCGATCGCCTTGATGAACTCCGAGCCGCCTACGCCGCCGTCGAGCAGGTGCTGAGCGCGGTTCGCGGTGCCCGGCGCCAGATCCGCGAAATAGTTGAACGGCTGATGATGCGGCTGGAAGTTCGGCGTGCTCAGATTCGCGCCGTAGATGACATTCGACGTGCCGTTTTGCGCCGCCGACAGCGCCGCGCCCCACGCGCCGCCATACCACGCCCAGGACACCTTGGCATTGTTCAGCAGATCGCCGATGTGAGTCTGCGTCTGCGCCGGCAAAGTAGTAGCCGCGGCCGGATCGGCGAGGTTGGCGTCGCCGCCCGCAGCCGCCTTGTTGCCGCTTGGCTGATACGGCGGCTGCATCGTGTTGACCGCGTAGAAGTCAGGCGTGAGGTTGCCCGACAGCACGAATTTCGACGGGCCGTTGAGCGCCGAAGCCGGCGAGTTCGACGCGAGCTTGAGCGTCACGCCGTCGCTTTCGACTGCCGAGATCGAGCCGGCCGCCGGGCTCTTGTCGGCGTTCGGGTAGACCGGCGTGCACGCGCACACGAGCCACTGGTGATTGAGGAACGAGCCGCCGAACGCGCCCATGAAGAAGTTGTCCGCGAGCGTGTATTGCTGGGCGATTTTCCACAGCGGCAGCTTGTCGGCATCGAGCGTGTAATGGCCCATGACGAGTCCGCCAGAATCGGCCCACGCAGCGAACTTGTCGTTCTTGCCGCCGTCGATCTGCATCTGGTTTTCATAGAAGCGGTGATACAGGTCGCGCGTCGTCGCGGTGATCGGCGTGTTGAAACCGTTGGGGTCGTCGATCGCGAACGGGCTGTTCGGCAAATTGGCCGTCATCGCTTGCGTGACGACCGGCGTCACGCCGGTCTGCGTGAGGCCGTTCCAGACCTGGGGCAGCGTGGCGAGCGTCGAGCCGTCGCGGTCCAACTGCTTCGCGGCCGCCGCACTGACGTTCTGCAGACCGTTCGCGCCCGGAAAATTGCCGTACAGGTTGTCGAAGCTGCGGTTTTCCGCGTAGATCACCACGACTGTCTTGATCGACGTGATGTCCGGCTGGGTGACTTCGTTGCCGCCGCATGCGTAAAGGGTGAGCGCTGCGGCGATCGCCAGCGGCGTCGCGCAGATCAGTTTCTTGTTCATTGATGCAGTTCTCTCTCTCTCTCTCGTTGGGGACGGGCCGAGTGCAGCGCCTCTCTGTGACCGCCCGCGAAAGTGTGGCGACATAATTTGACAGAACGATGTATTCATTACGGATCGCTTCTAGTCGACGATAGCCGTCGGCTGGATGTCATTTCAACGACATACGAATGACATACGCTCGCGGACTTCGATATCGCAGATTCACATCATTCATATGCGGCTCGGTCTGACGGGGATCCTGCACACAACAGCGCGTCTAACAGCGCGACAAGGCGCGAGGCCGGGGCCAGCGCATCGAGCTTGCGCACGCCTGCTGACGGCGGCCTTCGGGGTCGTCGCAATGAGCGCGAGTCTCGCGGGCTGCAATTCCGGCGCTCCGGCGGCGGCAGCGCAGGCGGGTGCAAGCGGCGTGGGGGCGTTGGTGGAGAGGGGCGCGTTGGTGGAGAGGGGCGCGTCGGCGGTCCAGGCGGCGGCGCTCGATGCGGCTCGGCCCGTGGCGCTCAAGGTGGCGCATGAAACGCTTCACGACGCGGCTCATGAAACGCCTCGTGAAGCGGCTCACGACGCGGTGCAAGGCGGCCAGACGCGCGCGCAGGTCTACGAGGCCGTGCGCAGGATGACCGCGCTCGGCAAGCAGTTGTTCTTCGACCCTTCGTTATCCGGCTCGGGCAAGCTAGCGTGCGCGTCGTGCCACAGCCCCGAGCACGCGTTTTCGCCCGCCAACGCGTTGTCCGTGCAACTGGGCGGCAGCGACATGCATCGCACTGGCATGCGCGCGGCGCCGACGCTCAAGTATCTGCAGTCGGTGCCGGCATTCGCCGAGCACTATCACGAGTCCGATGACGAAGGCGACGAAAGCGTCGACGCCGGTCCCACCGGCGGCCTGACGTGGGATGGTCGCGTCGATCGCGGCAGCGACCAGGCGCGCATTCCGCTGTTGTCGTCGTTCGAGATGGGCAGTTCGCCGGCCAGGGTCACCGCGGCAGTGAAGGCCGCGCCATACGCGGCGGATTTTCGCGCGGCCTTCGGCGAACATATTTTCGATAGCGACGACGCCACCTTCAAGGCGGTCCTGCAAGCGCTCGAAACGTTCGAGCAGACGCCGGAACTCTTTTATCCGTACAGCAGCAAATACGACGCCTATCTGGCAGGCAAGACGCAGCTCACGAAAGCCGAGTTGCACGGCCTCGAGCTTTTCAACGACGAAAAGAAGGGCAATTGCGCGAGTTGCCACATCAGCCAGCGCACGCTGGACGGCGCGCCGCCGCAGTTCAGCGACTTCGGTCTGATTGCGATCGGCGTGCCGCGCAATCGCGCGCTGCCAGTGAACCGCGATCCCCGTTTTCATGACCTCGGGGCGTGTGGTCCCGAGCGCACGGATCTCGCAGGACGCGCGGAGTTCTGCGGCATTTTCCGTACGCCGACGCTGCGCAACGTCGCGTTGAAAAAGAGCTTCTTCCACAATGGCATCTATCACTCGCTCGAACAGGTGCTGCACTTCTATGCCGAGCGCGACACGAATCCCGAGAAGTTTTATCCCGTCGTGAAAGGCAAGGTGCAGAAGTTCGACGATCTGCCGCAACGCTATTGGGCGAATCTGAATACGGAGCCGCCGTTCGACCGCAAGCCGGGCGACAAGCCCGCGTTGAATGACGCCGAGATCAAGGACGTGGTGGCGTTTCTGAACACGCTCACTGATGGATATAAAGCAGGAAATTGAGGACTCGGCGTCGCTGGGAAGGCGTGTGTGCGAAGCCGGCCCGAGGTGATTGACGGTGGTACTGCGCCAGTTCAGACGCGCGCGTCGGCGAGAATGCAGTAGCAGGCGGAAAGCAGCAGTGCGAAGGAGATGAGCAGGCACGCCATGCCAACGCGAGTCAGGAAGTTGGGCCAGCGCGGGCGGCGGAGCCCGTCGATGCGCACGATGGGCCGCGCGAGGCCGGGGTCGCGCCGCAGCGCCACGGGCACGAGCGCGACGCAAAGCAGCGCGAGTGTGACGGCGACGGTTTCCAGCGCAATGGGCAGTTCCATGATGGGGTGTGGTTTGAAGTGATTTGGCGCTAACGCGAGGTACGGCCAATCATAGAAAGGCGCGCCGCCTGGAGCTATGGGACCCATCCTAAAAATGGGGAAGCTCGCGTCGTCACTGTCAGCGGGCGCTTTCATTCCTACCCCCGCCGTCACCCGCACCGTCACCCGCACCGTCACCCGCACCGCGCGGCCAGGCCGTCACGCACGGCATGCTATGCTTTTGGGGTCCAGATCGCGGGGCGCCGCGAGCGCGCCACGACCGCCCGAAACGTTTCCGAGGAGAACCCTTCATGTCGATGAGAACCCGTGCCTTCCGTCAACTGACTGTCGCAGGTTTGCTGCTTGGCGCGGCAATTGGCGCGCAGGCGGCTAACCTCGGCTTTCTGAACGACACGCCGATCACCTACATGAAGCAGCGCGATGTCGACTCGATCAAGCAGGCCGTGTTCGCCGCGCTCGATGAAAAGCAGGACGGCGAAAGCGCCAACTGGGTCAACGAAGGCACTCGCAACAGCGTGAAGATCGACGCCACCATCAATGTCGTGCGCACGACAAAGGACGGCGAGCGCACCTGTCGGGATCTGGGCGTCGTGCTCAATGCAAAGGGGCAGTCGATGAACCTGCGCCCGCAGTTCTGCCGGGAGGGCAGCGGCAAATGGCAACTGCAGAAAAAGCGCTGAGCACGCGCCGCGTCGCGGGAACGCGCGCGCGCGGCGTGCCGGCGCACGCGCAAGCCGCGCGCCGCGCGGGCTCCGACACGCGATGAGCCCGCGCGTCGTTTCATGCGGCATCGTCCTGCTTGATCCCGCAGGGCGCGTGCTACTCGCACATGCCACGGAGACCTCGCACTGGGACATTCCGAAAGGCCACGGCGAAGAGGGCGAGGCGCCGCACGTCACCGCGCTGCGCGAGATGGTCGAGGAGACCGGCATCGCGTTAAAAGCCGAGCGCCTGAAAGACCTGGGCCTGTTTGTTTATCGCCGCGACAAGGACCTGCACCTGTTCGCCGCGCGCGCCACCGCGGATGAACTCGACCTCGGTTCCTGCACCTGCACGTCGCTGTTTCCGCGCCGCTCGGACGGCACGTTGATTCCCGAAATGGACGCGTATCGCTGGACCGCGCCCGACGAGGTGGAAAAGTACGCCAGCCGCAGCCTCGCGCGACTTTTCCACACCACGCTTTCGCTGACGGAACTGCATCGCTCGCTATAGCGGCGATCTAACCCGTTGCCGCAGTGATGAGTGCGAGCGCCCAGCGCCTTACCGTCAGCCTGGAAGCGCTGAGCACCGTGCCGGAATCCGCAAACAAAAAAGCGTGCATCGGCAACCCGATGCACGCCCGATCCGACAAGCCGCTGCGCGACTAACGCGCACTCATCCGTGGCTTTACGCCGGCTTGCCCCAACTGTCGCGCAAGCTCACGATCCGGTTGAACACCGGCTTGCCCGGTTGCGAATCGACACGATCCGCGACGAAGTAGCCGTGCCGCTCGAACTGAAAACGCTGCTCCGGTAGCGCACCATGCGCGCCCGGTTCCAGGTAGGCGTTGACCACGCGCTTCGAGTCCGGGTTCAGCGCTTCCAGGAAATCGCGGCCGCCGGCATCCGGTTGCGGCTCCTTGAACAGACGGTCGTAGATGCGAACCTCGGCCGGGCATGCAGCCGCCGCGCTGACCCAGTGGATATTGCCCTTCACCTTGTAGTTGTTCGCGCCTTCGGTGCCCGACTTGCTGTCCGGGAAGTAGTTGCAATGCACCGCGACCACGTTGCCGTTCTCGTCCTTCTCCGCCCCCGTGCATTCGATCACATAGCCGTAGCGCAGCCGCACCTTGTTGCCGGGAAACAGACGGAAATAGCCCTTTGGCGGCGTCTCCGTGAAGTCGTCGCGCTCGATCCACAGCTCGCGGGAAATCGGAAACTCGCGCACGCCCTGTTCCGGATGATGCGGATGCACCGGCGCGCTGCACGGCTCGGTCAGACCTTCGGGGAAGTTGTCGATGACGAGCTTCAGCGGGTCGAGCACTGCGGCGATGCGCGGCGCCTTTTCGTCGAGATCGTCGCGCAGCGCGCCTTCGAACACGCTCATGTCGATCCACGAGTCGACCTTGGTGACGCCAATGCGCTCGCAGAACAGCTGGATCGACTCGGGCGTGAAGCCGCGCCGCCGCACGCCGACAATGGTCGGCATGCGCGGGTCGTCCCAGCCGTCCACGTGGCCTTCGTTCACGAGTTGCAGCAGCTTGCGCTTGCTCGTGATCGCATACGTGAGGTTCAGGCGCGAGAATTCGATTTGCTGCGGCAGCGGGCGCGTGAAAATGCCGGCTTCGGCAAGCTCGTTCAGAATCCAGTCGTACAACGGACGATGGTCCTCGAATTCGAGCGTGCACAGCGAATGCGTGATGTTTTCGAGCGCGTCCGAAATACAGTGCGTGTAGTCGTACATCGGATACACGCACCATTTGTCGCCGGTGCGGTAGTGATGCGCGAAGCGGATGCGGTAGAGCACCGGATCGCGCATGTTGAAGTTCGGCGACGACATGTCGATCTTCGCGCGCAGCACGTGCTCGCCTTCCTTGAACTCGCCCGCCTTCATGCGGCGGAACAGATCGAGGTTTTCCTGCACGGAGCGTTCGCGAAAGGGCGAGGGCGTGCCGACTTCAGTCGCCGAGCCGCGGTTCGCGCGCATTTCTTCCGCCGACTGGCTGTCCACATACGCCTTGCCGCGCTCGATCAGCAGCTCGGCGAATTCGTACAGCTTGTCGTAGTAGTCGCTCGCGTAGTACAGGTGGTCCGTGCCGTCTTTCTGCCATTCGAAGCCGAGCCAGCGCACGGCGTCGATAATCGAATCGACGTATTCGACGCTTTCCTTTTCCGGATTGGTGTCGTCAAAGCGCAAATGGCACACGCCGCCGTAGCTGCGCGCCACGCCGAAGTTCAGGCAGATGCTCTTTGCGTGACCAATGTGCAGATAGCCGTTGGGCTCGGGCGGAAAGCGCGTTTCGACACGCTGACTCCACTTGCCGGTGCGGTTGTCGTCGTCAATGATGTTGCGGATGAAATTGGATGCCGCTGGCGCGTCGTTGCGTTCGGTATTCATGCGAGATGGTGAAAGTCTGTCGGGGGCGCGTGGTGCGCCCACTTATCCAGCAATTCTACCTGACGAGACTGGATGCGGCAGGGAATGCGCCGGCGCACCGACGCCCAGGCGGGTTTCGTGGTGCGTTCGCTGCGAAGCGGCGCGGTGGCTCGCGTGCGGCATCATGTCATGGCGCGCTGTAACAGGAGGTAAATCGGTTTGTTCCGGCGCGCACGAGCGACTTAGCATCCGAGCGGCGCGCCTGCGGGCCGCCACGGCACCTGGCACGGCTGCGCCGCGCTCGGGTTCGCGCGCACCGTACCGCCGTCGCCCGCTTGCACCGGCCTTTTGCGGATCGTGCACCGTGGCGCCCCTGGTGTGTCCTCGGTTTTGCCCTCGGTTTCCCGTCAGTTTGTCCTCAGTGCCGGAGTTTTTCGGATGCCAATGCCGACGTACGACGCGCCTCGCGCGCCTGATGCCTTCGCCTTTGCCTTCACCTTTTCCGCGGCACGCATTGCGCCCGCCGTGCTGATGGTCGCAGTCGCCGCCGCCGTGCTAGCGCCGGCTTCGGCGCTCGCGCGGACGGCTGTGCCCAAAGCGCTGTTCGATGCATCCGCAGTCGCGACTCCCGACCGCTACAGCGCCGATGCCGCGCAGCAGATCTTCGCCGCCGGCGGCAACGCGGTCGATGCGGCGGTGGCCATCGCCTTCACGCTCGCGGTGACCCGGCCCGATGCGGGCAATCTCGGCGGCGGCGGATTCATGACGCTGTTCGTCGACGGCAAGCCGTATTTTCTCGACTACCGCGAGCGGGCGCCGCAGCAGGCGACCCGCGACATGTATCTGGACGATAAAGGCAACGCAGTGCCGGGCATGAGCGCAGTGGGCCATCGCGCGGTGGCGGTGCCGGGCACCGTCGACGGCATGTGGCAGGCGCAGCAGCGTTTCGGCAAGCTGAAATGGAAACAGGTGCTCGCACCCGCCATCCGTTACGCGACCGAGGGCTTTCAGGTCGACCCCTGGCTGCAGCAACGGCGCGACGCAACAGCGAAGAATTTCGCCGGCAAGACCAATTTCGACGCCTATTTCGCGAGCCTGAAAGCCGGCACCACGTTCCGCCAGCCGGAGCTCGCGCAAACCCTTTCGCGCATTGCGAGCGACGGCGGCCGCGAGTTCTACGAAGGACGCACCGCAGGTCTGATCGCGCAGCAGATGTACGGCCACGGTCTCGTCACGAAGGCCGATTTGCAGCAGTACAAGGCTGTCTGGCGCCAACCGCTCATGGCTGAGTGGAACGGTTACGAGGTGCTCACCGCGCCGCCGCCGAGCTCGGGCGGTGTAGGCCTGATCCAGATGCTGAAGATGAAGGCCCATCTGCAGCAGGCATTCGACGGCCTCGAACTGAATTCCGCACCGTACATTCATCTGATCGCACAGATCGAAGATCGTGTGTTTGCCGACCGGCAGCAATATATCGGCGACCCGGACTCGTACAAACTGCCCGTCGACAAACTGCTCGCCGACGCCTATCTCGCCCGACGCGCGGACGAAGTCAAAACAGACGAAGTGCCGGGCGCGGCGGCGATCAAGCCCGGCCTTGGCGACGCGCCGCCCGAGAAGGCGCAGACGACGCACTTCTCGGTGGTGGACAAGTGGGGCAACGCGGTGTCGAACACCACCACGCTCGACGGCGAATTCGGCTCGGGCGTCGTTGTAGACGGCGCCGGCTTCCTGCTGAACGACGCGATGGACGACTTCGTGACGAGGCCCACTGCCTCGGGCGAGTCAACCGCAAGCGGCGCGGATCTGAACACGGTGTTGGCTGGCCGCCGCCCGCTTTCGTCGATGACGCCGACCATCGTGCTGAAGGACAACAAGGTGTCGCTCGTGATCGGCACGCCGGGCGGCTCGCGTATTCTGACCTCCATTTTTCAGGTCATGACCGATCTCTACGACTTCGACATGACACCCGCGGACGCGCTCGCGGCCATGCGCTTTCACCACCAGTTGCTGCCGCAAAAGACGATCTACTTCGAACCCTACCGCCCGGTTGCCGGCGAACTCGCTGCGCAGTTGCAAGCGCTGGGCTATGTGCTGGAGGGACAGTCGTTCAACGGCGATGTGCAGATCATCCGCATCAACGACACGACGCTCGAGCCGGCTGCCGATCCTCGTGGCATGGGCGTCGGCCGCGTGATACGGTGAGCGCGTTGGAAAGGGCCGGGCCGCGGCGGGCTGTAGCGGTTGCCCACCCTTGCAGGCCATATCGCCAAAAACAAAGTTACGGGGAATACCATGAGCGAACCGAAACGCAACGTACTCATCCTGCCGGGCTACCAGAACTCGGGCGCCGGGCATTGGCAGACTCGCTGGGAAGAACTCGATCCGTCATTTACGCGCGTACGGATGCCTGACTGGGATCATCCGTCGCGCGACGCCTGGTGCCGCGCGCTCGACGCCGCCGTTGCGTCCGTGGACGCGCCGATCCTGCTCGCGGCCCATAGCCTGGGTTGCCTGACGACCGCGTTCTGGGCCGCTCAGTATGCGAGCGCCGGGCAACTCGCGAGGATAGCCGGTGCGCTGCTGGTGGCCGTGCCCGATCCGGCCGAACCGCACTTTCCTCAGGACGCCAGCGGCTTTGCTTGCGTACCGCGCGAACGCTTGCCGTTCGAGAGCATTGTCGTATGCAGCACGGACGACCCGTACGGCGGCGTGCCGTTCTCGCAAGCCTGTGCGAAAGCGTGGGGCAGCCGCTGGATCGACGTCGGCCCGCGCGGACACATCAATGCGGACAGCGGACTCGGCGATTGGGACGAGGCGCGCGGGTGGCTGGCCGCGCTTGGCAAGCCGCGCTGAAGCGGCGCGGCGCGCAGTCGGCAGTCGGTTGGTGGTCGAGTTGGCGGTCGAGTTGGCGGTCGAGTTGGCGGTCGCGGTCGCGTTGGCCGGTCGCACTTGCTGGTCGCTGGTCGCGTTCGCCAGTTGCCGGCCGCCGCTCGTCGGCCGCCGGCCGCCGGTCGGCGGCGCATGCGCGTCGAGTGCGAACGCGAACGCGTGCCTGCCGCAGCGCATGGCCTGCCGCCTCCCTCTTTCCTCCTTCAGATCACCGCTTGCGAGCGCAACGCCGTAATCCGTTCGTCGCTGTAACCCAGCACGTCGCGCAGCACGCTTTCGGTATGCTCCCCGAGCGTCGGCGGATGAGCAAGCGCCTCTGGCGGCGTGCCCGTCATATTGATCGGATTGCGCACCAGTTTGACGGTGCCGCCCGACGGGTGCGGCAGATCCACCTGCATGCCGCGCGCTACCACCTGCTCGTTCGCGAAAACCTCTGCGAGGTCGTTGATCGGCCCGCAAGGCACGCCGGCTGCTTCGAGCGCCGCGATCCATTGCTGCTTGCCCTGCAGGCGAACCATCTGCGCGAGGATCGGCACGAGCACGTCGCGGTTGCGCACGCGTGCGGGGTTGGTTGCGAAACGCTCGTCCTCGGCGAGTTCGGGGCGTTGGCCGACCTCGACGAATTTGCGGAACTGCCCGTCGTTGCCGACTGCAACGATGATCCACCCGTCGCTCGTCTGGAAAGTCTGGTACGGCACGATGTTCGGATGCGCGTTGCCCCAGCGCACCGGCGGCTGCCCGCTTGCGAGGTAATTCGAATTCATGTTGGCGAGCATGGCCACCTGCACGTCAAGCAGCGCCATGTCGATATATTGACCTTCGCCTGTGCGGTCGCGATGCGTGAGCGCGGTAAGCACGGCGATGGTCGAATACATGCCTGTCATCAGATCGGCAATCGCCACGCCGGCCTTTTGCGGACCACCGCCCGGCTGGCCGTCGCGCTCGCCGGTAATGCTCATGAACCCGCCGATGCCTTGCACGATGAAGTCGTAGCCCGCGCGCTGCGCATACGGCCCGGTCTGTCCGAAACCCGTCACCGAGCAGTAGATCAGGTCGGGCTTCACCTTCTTGAGCGACGCGTAGTCGAGGCCATATTTCTTCAACTGGCCGACCTTGTAGTTCTCGAGCACCACGTCGCTTTGCGCGGCCAGTTCGCGAACGATCTGCTGACCTTCGGGCGAGGCGATATCCACCGTGACTGAGCGCTTGTTGCGGTTGGCCGCCAGGTAGTAGGCCGCCTCGCGCGTGTCCGCGCCGTCGGGCGTCTTCAGGTACGGCGGGCCCCAGTGGCGCGTGTCGTCGCCCACCTCGGGGCGTTCGATCTTGATGACGTCCGCGCCGAAATCGGCAAGCGTCTGCGCGCACCAGGGGCCCGCGAGCACGCGGGTGAGATCCAGCACGCGAATATGACTGAGAGCGCCCATGTTTGTCCGTGTCTCCAATGTAAGCGGGCGGCGCGCCAGGCGCCGCGGATGTGGGCAATCTTAAGCGATTCGCGCGAGCGGGCGCAGTCGGCCGAACGTCATAGGACGAATCGGGCGCCATTGCTGATTGAGCGAGGGGGACGAAGCGGGCCCGGAGGGCATGTGAACCCATGTGGGACCGTGGCGTGTGGTGCGCTGTCTATGGTGCTCGCGCAAAAACTCCCCGGCGAAACCGGCCCAGAACGTGACCGGAACGTGCCCGAGACGTGACCGAAGTTGAGCGAAGCTGAACCAGGCCGACCGCACCTGGCCTGGTTCAACCTGGCCAACCGGCCCGCGGCGGCGCCGCGCAAGGGCGCCGATCCCGTATAATCAGTCGTTTAAGAAACAAACAGTTGGCGCATCTCACGATGCCGCCGGTAAAAGTCAGGAATAGTCAGGACCGTCCCCCGCACGCCATGAAAGCCGCCGAAATCCGCGAGAAGTTTCTCAAGTTCTTCGAATCGAAGGGCCATACGATCGTTCGCTCGTCGAGCCTTGTGCCCGGCAACGACCCGACACTGCTCTTCACCAATTCGGGAATGGTGCAGTTCAAAGATGTGTTCCTCGGCGCTGAATCGCGTCCGTATTCGCGCGCCACGACCGCGCAGCGCAGCGTGCGCGCGGGGGGCAAACACAACGACCTGGAAAACGTCGGCTACACCGCGCGTCACCACACGTTCTTCGAAATGCTGGGCAATTTCTCGTTCGGCGACTATTTCAAGCGTGACGCGATCCACTACGCGTGGGAGTTGCTCACGGGCGTCTACCAGTTGCCGAAAGAAAAGCTGTGGGTGACCGTCTATCACGAAGACGACGAAGCGCACGACATCTGGGCGAAAGAAGTGGGCGTGCCGGTCGAGCGCATCATCCGTATCGGCGACAACAAGGGTGCCCGCTACGCGTCGGACAACTTCTGGCAAATGGCCGACACCGGCCCGTGCGGCCCGTGTTCGGAAATTTTCTACGACCACGGCCCGGAAGTATGGGGCGGCCCGCCGGGATCACCGGAAGAAGACGGCGACCGCTACATCGAGATCTGGAATCTCGTGTTCATGCAGTTCAACCGTGACGCGCAGGGCAACATGACGCCGCTGCCCAAGCAGTGCGTGGACACCGGCATGGGTCTCGAACGTATCGCGGCGGTGTTGCAGCACGTGCACAGCAACTATGAGATCGACCTGTTCCAGGCGCTCATCAAGGCGGCGGCGCGCGAAACCGGCGTGAGCGACCTCGCGAACAACTCGCTGAAGGTGATCGCCGACCACATCCGCGCCTGCTCGTTCCTGATCGTGGACGGCGTGATTCCCGGCAATGAAGGCCGCGGCTACGTGCTGCGCCGTATCGTGCGCCGCGCCATCCGTCACGGCTACAAGCTCGGCAAGAAGGGCTCGTTCTTCCACCGCATGGTGGCCGATCTCGTCGAGCAGATGGGTGGCGCCTATCCGGAACTGAAAGACGCGCAAGCGCGCGTGACCGACGTGCTGCGTCAGGAAGAAGAGCGCTTCTTCGAGACCATCGAGCACGGCATGTCGATTCTCGAAAACGCGCTGGCTGAACTTGAAAAGAAGGGCGGCAAGACGCTCGACGGCGAACTCGCTTTCAAGCTGCACGACACGTACGGCTTCCCGCTCGACCTCACGGCAGACGTGTGCCGCGAACGCGAAGTCACCGTGGACGAAGCCGCGTTCGACGAAGCTATGGCGCGCCAGCGCGAACAGGCGCGTGCGGCCGGCAAGTTCAAGATGTCGCAAGGCCTCGAATACTCGGGCGCAAAGACCACGTTCCACGGCTACGAGGAAATCGTCTTCGACGACGCGAAGGTGGTGGCGCTGTATGTGGACGGCGCCTCGGTGCAGGAAGTCGCGCATGGTCAGCAGGCGGTCGTCGTGCTCGACCACACGCCGTTCTACGCGGAATCGGGCGGCCAGGTCGGCGACCAGGGCCTGCTCGCCAACGCGAGCGTGCGCTTTGCGGTAACCGATACGCTGAAGGTTCAGGCCGACGTGGTCGGTCACCACGGCACGCTCGAGCAGGGCACGCTGAAGGTGGGCGATGTGGTAAAGGCCGAGATCGACGCGGTGCGCCGTGCGCGCACGGCTCGCAACCACTCGGCCACGCACCTGATGCACAAGGCGCTTCGCGAGGTGCTCGGCTCGCACGTGCAGCAGAAGGGCTCGCTGGTCGATCCCGACAAGACACGCTTTGACTTCGCGCACAACGCGCCGATGACGGACGAGCAGATTCGCCGCGTCGAAGAAATCGTCAACGCGGAAGTGCTGGCAAACGCGCCGGGCATCGTGCGCGTCATGCCGTTTGACGAAGCGGTGAAGGGCGGCGCGATGGCGCTGTTCGGCGAGAAATATGGCGACGAAGTGCGGGTGCTCGACCTCGGTTTTTCTCGCGAACTATGCGGCGGCACGCACGTGCATCGCACCGGCGACATTGGTCTCTTCAAGATCGTGATGGAGGGCGGCGTGGCGGCGGGCATTCGTCGCGTGGAAGCCATTACCGGCGACAACGCTGTGCGCTTCGTGCAGGACCTCGACGCGCGCATCAACGCCGCGGCCGCGGTGCTCAAGGCGCAGCCGTCCGAGCTCACGCAGCGCATCACGCAGGTCCAGGATCAGGTGAAGCAGCTTGAAAAAGAACTGAGCGCGCTGAAGTCGAAAATGGCGTCGAGCCAGGGCGACGAACTGGCCGGCCAGGCCATCGAAGTCGCCGGCGTGCAGGTTCTCGCCGCGACGCTCGAAGGCGCCGACGTGAAGACGTTGCGCGAAACGGTGGACAAGCTCAAGGACAAGTTGAAGAGCGCGGCAATCGTGCTGGCTTCGGTCGAAGGCGGCAAGGTCAGCCTGATTGCGGGCGTGACGGCGGACGCGAGCAAAAAGGTCAAGGCCGGTGAACTGGTCAACTTCGTTGCGCAGCAGGTTGGCGGGAAGGGCGGCGGCCGGCCGGACATGGCTCAAGCGGGCGGCACGGACCCCGCGAATCTGAGCGCCGCATTGGCCGGCGTGAAGGGTTGGGTCGAAGCGCAGCTTTGATCTGCCGTCAATCTCGAGGGCTCGGGCGATCGGCCAGATGCGGCAGGCCGGCTGAACCAGGCGAAAGTCGGCGAAAGCAGGCGAAAGCGCGCCGAAGAGCTTAAGACACGGGCAGTTGGACCGATTGGGGCCGCGTAACACGCCGGATTGCCGGCGTGTTACGCGGCCCCTTGTTTTTCCACCAGCGCGTTTGCTTTCGGCGTTTGACTGTCAAAACTTCGCGCGTTCCCATGCTTGCGGTCGCCCGTTGGAACGCCCCGGAACCCGCGAGCGTTTGACGCACAAATCAGGCGACGTCAGCGCCCACCGATGCCTGAGCGTCGGGGTACGCGTCTACGTGTGCATCCGAAGCTCCGCGCTCTGTTTCTTCGAGACTGTGCGTGCTGCGCTTTTCGGTCAGCGTCTGCTTCAACGCATTGAGTGCTGACGAAAAGTGCCCGCGTCGCCAGACGAGCAGCGTCTCTACGCTGCCGATATCGGGCAGGTCATGCACGGCGATATTGCTCGCGTCGGCGGCCAGTCCCAGCACCGAGCGGGGCGCCACCGCCACGCCCGCGCCGGCGGCGACGCATGCCACGATTGCGTGATACGAGCCGAGCTCCAGCACGCGCGCCGGCCTCACGCCGTGCTCCATATACCATTTCTCGATGTAAGCGCGATACGCGCAACCGCGCTCGAATGCCACGAGCGTCGACAGCGCGATATCGCGCACTTCGCGAATCGGCCGATGCCCGCGCGGCGTCAGCATCACGAGTTCCTCTGTGAAAACCGGTACAGCTTCGAACAGTTCGCCGAGAGCGGCGGGGTCGAGCGGCGTGGCTACCAGCGCTGCGTCCACCTCGAATTCGCGCACGCGCTCGATCAGTTTGCCGGTGGTGCCGGTCTCGAGTTCAAGCGCGACATCGGGCCATTGCTGGTGATACTGGGCGAGCAGGGCAGGAAGACGCGTCGCCGCGACGCTTTCCATGGTGCCGAGGCGCAGGCGTCCGCTTGGACGGTCCGCGCGCACGGCGTGACGCGCTTCGTCCGCCAGAGCAAGCAGCCGTTCGGCATAAGGCAGCAGCGTTTCACCGGCGGGCGTGAGGACGAGGCGCCGGCCATCGCGGATGAAGAGCTCCGCGCCAAGCTGTTCTTCAAGCTGCTTGATGCGCGTGGTCACGTTCGATTGCACGCGGTTGAGCTTCGCGGCGGCTCGCGTCACGCCGTTCTCCCGCACGACGGCCCGAAAAATCGTCAAGGCGGCCAAGTCCACGGTTCTCTCCTGGCGATGGATGGTATCCGAATTATTCATTTTTCATGATTGAACCGTCAAGCTAATATGGAACGGCCATGCCCGGATTGGGCCGTCGATGACCGCCCGGCTGTCAGCGGAGTATTGCGCTGCGTTGTCTCGCCGCTACCCCGCGCCGGCTGACGCAAAGCAGCAGACGTAAATTCCGCGTGGCTCCTTCTGCATCCTCACCTTCCTGAACGGCCAACCATGAACGATCTCGCTTCGAACGTCCAACGTCTTCCAGCGCAGTCCCACGCGGCCCGGCGCGCCGCGCTGGCCTGCATGGTGACGCTCGCCGTCGCACTCGGCGTCGGACGCTTTGCCTTCACGCCGCTCCTGCCGCTGATGCTTCACGGCGGCGCGTTCGGTCAGCCGCCAATCGACATCCAGCATGGTGGCTGGCTCGCGTCGTTCAATTACGCAGGCTATTTCGTGGGCGCGCTCACCTGCGCCGCGTTGCGAGTCGAGCCGGCGCGGGTGGTGCGCGCGGGGCTCGCGTCGACGGTGCTGTTGACGCTGGCAATGGGCGTCACGAGTCAGTTCTGGATATGGGCGGTGGTGCGCTTCGTTGCAGGAGCAGTAAGCGCGTGGACGTTTGTTTTCGCGTCGCAGTGGGGCTTGCGGCGGCTCGCGGAACTCGGACAGCCGGCCTGGAGCGGCGTGATTTATACGGGGCCGGGCGTGGGTATCGTCGGCACCGGGTTGCTGGTCAGCGCGGCGGGCGGTTATGGGGCGACGGCGGGATGGATCGGCTTCGGCTTGATCTCGGCGGTTCTGGCGGCGGTGGTGTGGCCGGCGTTTGGGAGCAGCGCGGCCTCGGCCGCGAATGCGCATACGAGGGTCAACGGTGCGGTGCCGCCGGTTGCAGCGGCAGCAAAGGACGCTGCCGGAAGTGCAGGAAGTGCCGCAACCACCGAAACCACGGGAGCCTCCCGAACCGCTGCAAGCTGGCAAAGCCCGGTCTCCCGAACCGCCGCCAGCTCACAAAGCCCGGCCTCCCGACCCGCCGCAAGCTCACAAAGCCCGGCCTCCCAACCCACTGTCGCCGCGACCCACCGCTCCGCATCCGGCAGCATTCCCGCGACCCACCGCGCCGACGCCTTCTGGCTGGTAGCCCTATACGGTGTGCCTGGGTTCGGCTACATCATCACAGCGACGTTTTTGCCGGTGATCGCGCGCCATGCGTTGCCGGGCTCGCCGTGGCCCGATCTGTTCTGGCCGATGTTCGGCGCCGCGTTGATGGTCGGCGCATTGTTGGCCGCGCGTCTACCGCTGCATCTGGACAACCGGGTGCTGCTCGCTGGCAGTTATGTCTTGCAGGCGGTCGGGATCGCGCTCGGCATAGTCTGGCCGACGGCGGGCGGTTTCTCGCTCGGCAGCATTCTGATCGGCGTGCCGTTTACGGCCATCACGCTCTTTGCCATGCGTGAGGCGCGGCGTCTGCGCGGCGATGATGCGGCCGGTCTCATGGGCTACGCGACGGCTGCTTATGGCTTGGGCCAGATCGTCGGCCCGCTGGTCGCCGCGCCGATTGCCGCGCACACCGGCTCGTTTTCGCCCGCTTTGTGGCTCGCAGCCGGCGTGCTGCTGCTGGGCGCCGTGGGGCTGGTGGTCGTGGCGCGCGTATCCCGCGGACGAGGACGTATGCCGGATTGCGGCTGCGGCTGAACCGGAACGGCGGTGCTTCAAAGCCACCCCACCCCGCCAGTCCCCTCAAGGATGACCAAACACCCCCCACGCACACTAAAATGTCCGCTTTCCGTCATCCCCGCGCGTCTCTAACCGGTCGCGCTGCCCGTCATGCAACATTTCGCGTCCGACAACTATGCCGGCATCTGCCCCGAAGCGCTCGACGCGCTCATCGCCGCCAACAACAGCGGCCACGAACCGGCCTACGGCGACGACTCCTGGACCAGCCAGGTCTGCGACCGTCTGCGCGAACTGTTTCAGACCGACTGCGAAGTGTTCTTCGTCTTCAACGGCACGGCCGCCAATTCGCTGGCGCTTGCGTCGCTGTGTCAGTCGTACCACTCGGTGATCTGCCATGAACTCGCGCACATCGAAACCGACGAGTGCGGAGGCCCGGAGTTCTTCTCCGGCGGCTCGAAGCTGCTGACAGCGCCGGGCATTGGCGGCAAGCTCACACCGGATGCGATCGAGGCGGTCGTCACGCGCCGCGCCGACATCCACTATCCCAAGCCGAAGGTGGTCACGCTCACCCAGTCGACGGAAGTGGGCACCGTCTACAGCGTCGAGGAAATCCGCGCGATTGCCGCGATCGCCAAGCGGCGTCATCTGAAGGTGCATATGGACGGCGCGCGTTTCGCCAATGCGGTGGCCGCGCTAAATGTGCATCCGTCGGAGATCACGTGGCGCGCGGGCGTCGACGTGCTGTGTTTCGGCGGCACCAAGAACGGCCTGCCGGTGGGCGAGGCGGTGGTGTTCTTCGACCGCGCGCTCGCCGCCGACTTCGCGTATCGCCTGAAGCAGGCGGGCCAGCTTGCGTCGAAGATGCGCTTTATCTCCGCACCCTGGCTCGGGCTGCTCGATAACGACGTGTGGTTGCGCAACGCGCGTCATGCGAACGCAATGGCCGAACTGTTGCAAACGCGCTTGCAGGAAATTCCCGGCGTGCAAATCATGTTTCCGCGCGAATCCAACGCGGTGTTCGCGCAGTTGCCCGCGCAAGCGGCCAGAGCGATGCGCGCGCGCGGCTGGAAGTTCTACGAGTTCATCGGCGCGGGCGGTTGCCGGTTGATGTGTGCGTGGGACACGCAGCCGCAAACCGTGGAGCGTTTCGCGGCGGAAGTACGCGAGCTATGTGCAGCGTAAGATTGCAGACGCATTGCAGACGCCGGGCGAACAGCCCGCATAAGACCCAGACCCCACCATGACAGACTATCGATTTTGCCCGCGCTGCTCGACACCTCTCATCGAGCGTGCCGACGCCGAGCATGAAGGCGGCCGCATCCGCCAGAGCTGTCCAGATGCGCAATGCGGCTACGTCCATTGGAACAACCCGCTGCCGGTGGTCGCGGCTATCGTCGAATACGAAGGCAAGATTCTGCTCGCGCGCAACGCGGCGTGGGCGGAGGGCGTCTTTGCGCTGATCACGGGCTTCCTCGAAAACGGCGAGACGCCGGAAGAGGGCATTGCGCGCGAGGTGTGGGAAGAGACGTCCTTGCACGCGGAGTCGGTCGAACTGATCGGCGTGTACGAATTCATCCGCAAGAACGAACTGATCATTGCGTATCACGTGAAGGCGCACGGCACCATTTCGCTGTCGCCCGAACTGCTGGAATACCGGCTGGTGGAACCGGCAAAGCTGCGGCCGTGGCGCGCGGGCACCGGTCAGGCACTCGGCGAATGGATGCGGCGGCGCGGCTTGCCGTTCGAATTCGTCGACAAGCCCGGGCAGTAAAGAAGCCACGTTCGTCAAATGCAGGACTCATGCAGCCGCGCGAGCCACTCATTGAGCCACGCGCCGAGATTCACCGGATAACCCCAGGCGCCTCACAGCCACATACGTTCGAGCCCACGCCCATGTCAAAACCCGCACCGTCCGCACGAAGCGCGTATCCGCACTTTCTCTCCATCACCACGCGCTGGATGGACAACGACGTCTACGGTCACGTGAACAACGTTGTCTATTACAGCTACTTCGATACGGTCGTCAACGAGTACCTGGTCCGCGCCGGCGTGCTGGATTTCGAACACGGCAAGACCATCGGACTCGTGGTGGAGACGCAGTGCAACTACTTCGCGCCGCTGGTGTTCCCGGAGCGCGTCGACGCGGGCTTGCGCGTAGCGCGGCTCGGCACCTCGAGCGTGCGCTACGAAGTGGGCCTGTTCCGCGAAGGCGACGACGCAGCCGCCGCGCAAGGCCACTTCGTGCACGTGTATGTGGATCGCGCGACGCGCCGTCCGGTGAATCTGCCAGATGCGCTGCGCGCGGCGCTCGAGCCGCTTGGCGCCGCCACGAACGCGGCGGCGGACTAGGCACGTGCAGTCGTTCGTCATCAACCTGCTGAACGGAATCAGTTTCGGCTTGCTGCTTTTCATGCTGTCGGCCGGCTTGACGCTGATTTTCAGCATGCTCGGCGTGCTCAACTTCGCGCACGCGAGCTTCTATATGCTGGGCGCTTACGTCGGCTACTCGGTGGCGGCGCGAGCCGGCTTCTGGGCGGCGCTCGTGATCGCGCCGCTCGTCGTCGGATTGCTCGGCGCGGCGCTCGAGCGCTGGCTGTTACGCCGTGTGCGCAGCCACGGCCATCTGGCCGAGTTGCTGCTCACCTTCGGCGCCGCTTATGTGCTCGGCGAACTGGTCAAGCTCGGCTGGGGCTTGAGCCCACTTGCCGCAAGCGTGCCGGCGGCGCTCGACGGTCCGCTTTTCACGCTCTACGGCGCGGCCTTCGCGCGGTATCGCGCATTCATGATGGCGGTTTCGCTCTGCATGCTGGCGCTGTTGTACGCGGTGCTGCGCGTGTCGAAAGCGGGGCTCATTGTGCGCGCGGCGCTCACGCACGCGAGCGCTGTCGAAGCGCTCGGCCACGACGTGCCGCGTGTCTTCACCGGCGTGTTCGCGGCAGGCACGGCGCTCGCCGCGTTGGCGGGCGTGATCGGCGCGCCGCTTACCGTCATCGAACCGGCGATGGCGGAGTCGCTCGGCTCGATCGTGTTCGTGGTGGTGGTGATCGGCGGGCTCGGATCGCTGGGCGGCGCGCTCGCTGCGTCGCTGCTGATCGGCTGTGTGCAGACGCTCGCGGTCGCGAGCGATGTCTCGCTCGGCGACGTGCTCGCCGCCTTCGACGCGTCCTTGCCGCAGGAATGGGACGCGCTCACGCTCGCTCAGCTTGCACCGCTGATTCCGTACCTGCTGCTCGTCGCGATGCTGGCGCTGCGCCCGCGCGGCCTGTTCGGACGGCGCGACGACCATGCGTGAGCGCATCGAGCCGGCTCGCGAAGCCGCCGCGACGGCGAGGCCAGGAGCCGATGCGCGAGCCGTGCATGCCGGGCGCGGGCGGCTGCCCACATGGCGCCGTCTGTTGCCGTGGCTCGCACTGGTTCTGCTGCTTGCGCTGCCGCCTCTCGTCTGGCGGCAAAGCTGGCTGCTCGCCTATCTCGCGCAGACCGCGACGATGGTCGTCTTCGCGCTTTCCTACAACCTGTTGCTCGGCGAAACGGGGCTGTTGTCGTTCGGCCATGCCGCGTATGCCGGCCTCGGCGCGCTGATCGCCGCGCACATGTTCAATCGTTCGGGTGTGCCGCTCGCGCTGCTGCCGCTCGTCGGCGGAGCGGGGGCCGCGCTGTGCGGCGCGTTGCTCGGTTTCATCTCGACGCGCCGCGCGGGCACCGCATTCGCCATGATCACGCTCGGCATCGGCGAACTGGTTGCCGCCGCCGCGTGGACCTTGCCCGACTGGTTCGGAGGCGAGGCAGGCGTCGCAATCGACCGCGCGAGCGGACCGGCGTTCGGCGCGTGGACATTCGGTCCGGCCCGCGAGGCCTATACGCTGATCGCGCTGTGGTGTCTGCTCGCGAGCGTGGCGATGTTTGCGCTCACGCGCACGCCGTTCATGCGCCTCGCCAACGCGGTGCGCGACAACCCGGTGCGTGCCGCGGCCGTCGGCTGCTATCCGCGCCGCATCCGTTACGGCGTCGTGGTCATGTCCGCGTTTTTTGCGGGCGTCGCGGGCACGCTGGCGCTGATCAACGTCGAACTGGTGTCCACGGAAAGCGTGAGCATGCTGCGCTCCGGTTCCGTGCTGATCGCGACGGTGATCGGCGGGACCGGCGCCTTTTTCGGACCGGTTGCGGGCGCGGTCGTGCTGACTTTTTTCAGCACGGCGGTGGCCAGCGTCACCCGCGCCTGGCTCTTCTATCTCGGGCTGTTCTTCGTCGTGATCGTGGTGGCCGCACCGGATGGCCTCGCCGGTTTCCTCGCGCGCCGTGTGGCGCAGCTCGCGCGATATGGCTGGCGGTCGTGCCGAGCCGTCTACCTCGCCGGCACGGCGGCGTTTGTGCTGTGGAGCGCCGCTGCGGTGCTCGCGGTGCAGTGGGCCTACGCCGCGCAATTCGGCGCCGGCGAAGGCTCGGCATTCGGCGCGACACTCGGCCCGGCACTGGGCACGACCGGCGTGGCTTCGGTGCTGTCGTTCGTCGGCTCGTCGCCTATGCGGCTCAGCCTCGCGATTTTCGCGCTCGCTACTTGCGGCACGCTGGCGGCTTTCGCCGCGCGCCGCGCGCAGCACCGTTTTGCTGCGCAGGCGCGGACACAGGCACCCACGCAGGCCCCCGCGCTGCATGACTCGGGAGACGCGCGATGATCCCGGCGCTCGCGCTGTCCGGCGTCGAAAAGCGCTTTGGCTCGACGCAGATCTTGCGCGGCGTGAATCTCGCCGTCGAACCGGGCGAGCGCCATGCGCTGATCGGCCCCAACGGCGCGGGCAAGTCCACGCTGTTCAATCTGATCGCGGGCGGCGCGCGGCCTAACGCCGGACGCATCCATCTGTTCGGCGCGGAGATCACACGGCTTGCGCCGGCTGCCATCACGCGCCGCGGCCTCGCGCGCAGTTTCCAGAGCACGAGTGTGTTCGCGCGCTTAAGCGTGTTCGACAACCTGCGCTGCGCAGCGCTCTTGGCCGAGCGCGACCGCATACGCTGGTGGCAGCGATTCGCGGGTTCGTCCGCGGTCGATGCGCGCGCGTGGCAGGTGCTCGATTCAGTCGGGCTTGGCGAGCGCGCGCACGTGCCGGCCGGCACGCTCAGCTATGCGGAACAGCGCGCGCTCGACCTCGGCATTGCGCTTGCGAGCGGCGCGCATACGTTGCTGCTCGACGAGCCGACCGCCGGCATGAACCGCGCCGAGGCGGCACGCGCAATCGAGCTGATCCGCGAGACCACCGCGGGCCGCACGCTGCTGATGGTCGAGCACGACATGAACGCGGTGTTCGCCATCGCGGATCGCATTTCAGTGCTTGTGCAGGGGCGCATCATCGCAACCGGCACGCCCGCGGCGATCCGCGCGGACGCCGCGGTACGCGCGGCTTATCTCGGCGAAGGTTTCGAGCAGCGAGGCGACCAATGACGCCTTTGCTCGAGATCCGCGGACTCAACGCATGGTATGGCCCGAGCCAGGCCTTGCACGGCGTGAACCTGCGGATCGACGCGGGGGAAGTGCTCGCGCTCGTCGGCCGCAATGGCTCGGGGCGCTCGACGCTCGCCCGCGCGATCATGGGCCTCGTGCAATGCGACGGCGAGCTGCGTCTGGCCGGCCGCCCGCTGGCGGGACTGCGCACCTTCGAAATCGCGCGGCTCGGCATCGGCTATGTGCCGGAGCATCGCGATGTGTTTCCCGGGCTGAGCGTCGGCGAAAACCTCGAGTTGGGGTTGGCGCCGCAGCGGCGCGAAAGCAGACGCGGACAGCCCGCACGCTTCACCGTCGACGATGCGTACACGCTCTTTCCCATGCTGCGCGAGCGCAAGCGCACGCGTGCGGGCGTGCTGTCGGGCGGCGAGCAGCAGATGCTCGCGCTCGCGCGTGCGCTGCTCGGCGACCCGGATCTGCTTGTCGTCGACGAACCGGGCGAGGGCCTCGCAAGCTCGGTCATGCAGCAAGTCGCGCAATGTCTGCGCATGCTGCGTGAGCGCGGCATGGCGATGCTGCTGATCGAGCAGAGACTGGTGATCGCGCGCGACCTGGCGAGCCGCGTCGCGGTGATGGGGCATGGCGAGATCGTCTTCGACGGCGAGCTGGATGCCTTCCAGCAGCGCACGGACGTAACGCGCGAATGGCTCGGCGTGGGATGAGGCGGGCTCGCACGATCTTCTTACCTCGGCGGCGCGGCCCTCGCCGAAAAGCCGACGGCGCAACCGTGTTTGAATTGCGCTGATCGGCTCCGCGCTCGCGGCCAGCACGCGGGGCTTTGCATGGGCCGCGCCCGGCGATTCAAACGCTTGATCGTTTGGTGAGCATCCTCCAGAAATCTTGTCGGCAGCGCGCTGACAAATAAAGACAATCATGAAGGCACGCGGCGCATGCGCGGCCCATGCGCGTTCGTTGTATGCGTCGCGGCTTCAGGGAGGAGACACTATGAAAGACAAAGGCGCTTTCGACGAAGAGCCACAAGGCAACGCATGGGCGGCCCACGCGCGTCGCGCGTGCGTGGCGGTATCGCGATGCAACTGGCGTGTGCCGCTGCGCGCGGGTGCGGCGCTTTTGAGCGCGGCGGTTGTCATGTCGCCGTGCGCCGCCGCGACTTCCACGATGAACGCCGAGCCCACAGTGGACCTTTCCGAGTCGAGCGCCTCGGGCGCGCAAGCCGCTTCGAAGCCGCGCCCCGCGATAGAAGCCGCAAAAGCTCGACAACTCGCTGCCGAGCGAAGCATCGCGGCGCGCGTGCCTGTCGCGAGCGGCATGAGCGTGAAGCGCAGCCGCGCGCTGACGCTGCGCGACTCGGGCATAGACGGTTCACTGATGTTCGCGCGCGACGTCGACTTTCGCGTGACGGGCGACATCGGCTTCATGATCCACGACATGGCGGCGACGCTGGTCCCGGCGCGGGCCGGCGAGCCGATTGTTTTCGACGACCCGACGAGCGTGGTCATCGACGTGCATCGCGGCGAAGTCACGCTCGACAGCGCAAAGCTCACTGCGATCTTCAACCGTTACCTGTTCAGCTACGAAAGCTCGCCGTTGCGCAACATGCGCGTGGTGCCGCAAGACGGCGGCAGCCTGCGCATTACTGGCGAGATGCGCCGCGACACGTGGGTGCCCATCGTGCTGTCCGGCTCGCTTGCGATGCGCAGCGCCGACGAACTGGTGTTCCATGCTAATCATGTCGAAGTCGCGGGTGTTGCGGCCGACCGCTTGATGCAGGCAGCGCATGTGAAGATGGCCGATCTGCTCAAAGTGCAGACGCCGATTGCGCGCCTTGACGGCGACGACGTCGTGATGCAGGTCGCGAAGCTGACGCCGCCGCCCGCGCTGCGCATGCGGATCGCGAGCATTGCCATGAGCGCGGCGGGCGTGCGCTTCACGCTCGACGACGGCACGTTGCCGCGCATAGACTGGCCCGCCAACATGCCCGCGCGCGGCATGCTGCTGCAAGGCGGCGATGTGAAGTTCATGCGCTCCATGCCGATGAATATCGACATGGCGTTGACACCCATCGACGCGGGCGCGCCGTTCGTGCTTGATCTGTATCACTATCGCGAACAGATGGCCGCCGGCTATTTCACGTTCGACGAAGCCGGTGCGCTGGACGTGCGCCTGCCTTCGTTCAGCGCCGTCGCGGGCACGGCGAAAGAGCCGCCGCAGGAGATCGGCCGCGCGAGCGCGCGCTTTAACGACAGCTTGATTCGCGCGCAGCAAGCTTCGCTCGCCGCGGCGCGGCTCGTCTGGCAACACGTGCCGCAGAGCGCGCAAAGTGCTTCGGCGGCGCGCGCGATGCCTGTAAGCCTGCGCCCAACGTTGCCCGGCCGCGGGGAGGCGGCGCGAACACCGGCACCCAACGACGAGCGTCATTCGCTCGCGAACACTGCGTTGATTCATGTGGAAAACGTGGACTTTTACGTAGCCGGGCGCATCGGTTTTCATGTGCGTTCACTCGACGCGCAGTTGGTCCCGAAAACGAGAGGCCAACCGGTCGATCTCGACGATCCCGAGCAGTACGACATACGCATTCTCGGCGGGGAGGTGGTGGAGCCGTGGCCCGCGATGGCCGCGCTCTTTAACGACTATCTGCTCGATTACGAGCCGCGCTCGCTGAACGACCTTCACTTGAAGCCGATGGACGGCAAGCTCGAAGTGACAGGCGGCATCAAGCTATGGAATCACTTTCCGGGCGTATGGCTGCCTACCACGATGAGCGGTACCATTGTCGCGCGAGACGAGCGGCATCTCGTGTATCAGCCGACGTCCGTCAAGGTGCTCGGCGTGCCGCAGGCCGCATTGCTGCGTGCGCTCGACATTCCGCTTGCCTCGCTTACGCCGTTCGCGCGCAAAGGCGTCGCGCTGCAAGGCAATGAACTGGTATTCGATCAGTACACCGTATTCCCGCCGCCGCTGTTGCAAGGGCGCCTTGCGAGCGCGACCGTGACCGACGACGGCCTCGTTCTCACGTTCAGGCGCGAGACCGGCGCAGCGCTCGCGCGAGCGCCGGCCAACGCGGCGAAAAGCTATGTATGGATCGAATCGGGCGACGTGAAAATGTTCAACTCGCTCGTCACCAACGCGCGAACTTTCATCAGGGACAGCTCGAACCCCGGCGCGATGAAGTTCGACCTGTACGGCTATCGCCGGGACGTTTCTAAGGGGACGGTGCGCATGGGCGCCGACGGCGCGCTCAACGTGGATCTCGCCGCGCGCGGCAAATGATGCGGCGCGCGGCAAGCGGCCCGGCTCACGCATCCTTATTGATGATCCACTCGTGCGCCGGGTCGTTGCGGAAGTGCCAGACGCGCTGCGCGCCCGCCATCACGTTCAGATAATACGAGTCGTAGCCATAAGGCACGACCACCGGATGATAGCCGCGCGGCACCATCACGACGTCGTGATCCTCAACGGCCATGGATTCGTCGATATCCCGCATATCGGTGTACACGCGCTGAAACGCAAAACCTTGCGGCGGGTTCAACCGATGGTAGTACGTCTCTTCGAGCGAACTTTCGTGGGGCACGTTGTCCGTATCGTGCTTGTGCGGCGGATAGCTCGAAGCATGGCCGCCAGGCGTTCGCACTTCGACAACCAGCAGCGACTCCGCCGGTTCCGTTTGCGGCAGAATATCGCAGACGTATCGCGTATTGAGACTCCTGCCGCGGGTGGAGCGCTTCATGGAGGACGGCTCGATCAGCCGCGCAGGGAACTCGCCTTTCGCGGGCGCGCTCGCCACGCCGATCTCGGCATCGCGGCATGCACGTACGGCCGCGCGCACGCCGGGCGGCAAATACACGGCGTAGGGCGCGGCGTCTTCGAACACGCTGTCGCGCGAACCGAGCGACGACCATTTGTCGTGCTCTGTTTCAACGTCCACCGCGCCGGCCAGCACCACGATGCACACCTCGCGCGACGGCTCGAATACATGCACCACTTCACTCGTGCCCAGGCGATAAGCGGCAAAGCCGACGTATCGCCAGCAGGCCGACTGCGGCGTTACGCGCGCGATTGTCTGGCCCTCGCGCTCGGCCTTTACCAGTAGACTCATGCTGCCTCCTGCGTAGTGCGCGGCTTGTTGCTCGCGGTCGTGTCGAGCGGTGCGTCAACTAATGCGCGCAAGGTGTTGAAGCCTTTTTGCGCGTATTCGAACGAAGGCGCGACAACCGGGTCCTGTTCTGCTTCCACCACCAGCCACCCCGAATAACCGTGCTGCTTCAGCCGCGCGATGATAGACGGAAAATCGACCGCGCCGTCGCCCGGCACGGTGAACGCGCCTGCTATGACCGCGTCGAGAAAACTCCAGTTGCGATTGCGCGCGAGCTTCATGACGGCGGGGCGCACGTCCTTGCAATGAACGTGGCACACGCGGCCGATGTGTTTATCGAGCACGCCGAGCGGATCGCCGCCCGCGAACGTGATGTGTCCCGCGTCGAACAGCAGTCCGACTGCATCGCTCGTGCGCGACATCAGCTGATCCACGTCGGCCGGCGTTTCGACGTAGGCGCCCATGTGATGATGGTACGCAAGCCGCACGCCGCGGCTGAGCGTGTAGCGCGCGAACTCATCGACGCGTGCGGCATACGCGGCCCATTGCGCGTCGCCGAAAAAACGCGGCCGTTGATAAAGCGGCCTTTGCGCGCCCTGAATCGAATCGGCGACTTCGCCGTACACCATGACGCTCGCGCCGTTTTGCGCGAGCAGTTCGAGGTGCGGGCCGACTTGCGCGATCTCTTCTTCGACGCTGCGCCGTGCAAGACGTCCGGAATACCATCCGGAGACGAGCGCGAGGTCGTATTGCGCGAGCAGCGTTTTCAATGCTTGGGGCTCACGCGGAAACTTGTTGCCGAGCTCGAAGCCCTCATAGCCGATCTGGCGGCCTTCAGTCAGCGCGACATCGAGCGGCGTTTCACCGCCGAGCGAGGGCAGGTCGTCGTTCATCCACGACAACGGGTTGATGCCGATGCGTACGTTGAAAGCGGTCATGCGAGCGGTCCCTGGTCGTTGGCTTCGTGAGTGGGCAGAGGGCTGCCGTGGCTATCGCGAGTCCTGTCGCCGTCGGCGGCGTCCTTGCCCTTGCCGTTGTCATCTTGCGGCATCGCGCCGCGCGCTGTGCCGCGTGCCGCAAGCTGCGCTTCGTAGCTGGCCCGCGCGTCGCGCACGCCCGCTCGGGGCGATACTTCGGGCACCGCGACTTCCCACCAACAGCCGCCCTCTGCCGTGGTGCGCGCCGGGTCGGTGTCAATGCTGATCACGTACGTGCGGTCCGCCGCGCGTGCGCGTTGCAGCGCGGCCTCGAGTTCGGCGATATTCGCCGCGTGTTCGGCGTGCGCGCCGAGGGCTCGCGCGTGCGCGGCAAAGTCGATGCGCGGCGCGCCAAGCGGCCCCTGTCTGCAGTCGTCGAGCAGATTGTTGAACGGCGCGCCGCCGCATGCCTGCTGCAAGCGGTTGATGCAGCCGTAGCCGCGATTGTCGAGCACCACCACGATCAGCTTCGCGCCCAGCATGACGGAAGTGGCAATCTCGCTGTTCATCATCAGATAGCTGCCGTCGCCTACCATCACGATCACTTCGCGCTCGGGGCGCGCGAGTTTCGCGCCGAGCCCGCCGGCAATTTCATAGCCCATGCACGAGTAGCCGTATTCGACGTGATACGCGCCCGGCACTGCGGCATGCCACAGCTTGTGCAATTCCGCGGGCAAGGTGCCCGCCGCGCAGACCACGATGTCGTGCGTGGGCGAGTCGGCACTGGACCTTTGCACCGCGCCGATCACGTCGCCCTCGTAGGGCAGCACGGCCTGGTGCTGCGGCGCGTGGGTGAGCGCCTGTACCGCGTCGCGCCAGCTCGCCGCGAGTTCGCGGGCGCGTGCAGTCCACGCGCGGTCCGCATGCCAGTCATGCAAACCCGCGTTGAGGGCGTCGAGCGCGAGGTGCGCGTCGGCCTGCACCACCTGAGCGCGATGCTTGAGGCCGTCGAACGCATTGGCATTGATGCCGATTACGTGCGCCTGCGTGAAAAGCGAGTTCGACCCGGTCGTGAAGTCCTGCAGGCGCGTGCCGAGCGCGAGCACGCAGTCGGCCTCGCGCGCGAGTGCGTTGGCGCCAGGCGAGCCCGTTACGCCCAATGCGCCGGCGTTCAGCGGATCGTCCCATGCGAGAGCACCTTTGCCCGCCTGCGTTTCGGCTACCGGAATGCCGTGCGCGGCGGCAAAGCGTTGCAGTGCCTCGCTCGCGCGGCCGTACAGCACGCCGCCGCCCGCGACGATCAGCGGGCGCCGCGCATGCCGCAAACGCTCTATCGCGGCGCCGATCTCGTCGGCGCGCGGCGCAGGCGAGTAAAACGTCACTACGCGCGGCGCGAAGAAATCGGCGGGGAAGTCGAACGCCTGCGCTTGCACGTCTTGCGGCAATGCGAGCGTGACCGGGCCGCAGGAAGCCGCATCGGTGAGCACGCGCAGCGCGCGCGGCAGCGCACTCAATAATTGCGCGGGATGGACGATTCGATCGAAGTAGCGCGACACGGGCCTGAACGCATCGTTGGCGGAAACGCCGCCGTCGCGCGCATCTTCGAGTTGCTGTAAGACCGGGTCCGGCGCCCGCGAGACGAAAATGTCGCCCGGCAACAGCAGCACCGGCAGACGGTTCACGTGCGCGAGCGCTGCCGCAGTCAGCAGATTGGTTGCGCCCGGGCCGATGGACGTGGTGACCGCCATCATGCGGCGGCGAAAATGCGCCTTCGCGTACGCAATCGCGCTATGCGCCATTGCCTGTTCGTTATGTGCGCGCAGCGTCGGCAATGCGTCGCGATGCTGATACAGCGCTTCGCCCATGCCCGCCACGTTGCCATGACCGAAGATTGCGAACACGCCGCCAAAGAGCGGCTCGGTGCCGAGGCCGTCTTCTGTCGTGACGCGTTGCGCAGCCAGATAACGCACGAGCGCCTGCGCGGTGGTCAGGCGCAGCGTGCCGCCCGCGACAGCGCCGCCTGATACTTCTTCGTCATGCTCGTCCCGATGCTCTGAAAAGCGCTGATTCATGCAGCTTGCTCCTGATGAACGTGCGTATTCGCGTCGCGTTCGGCGGCAGCGGATTCGCGCGCCGCGCGCCACGATGCGATCAGTGTTTCGAAGATGCGGCGCACGCGCGCAATCAATTCGTCGTCGCCGATTTCGCCTGCGAGCCATGCATGGCTCGGCTCGTGAAAGATGGTGCGGCCCACGGTGAAGCCGCGGCATGTGGACGAGCGCGCCGCCGCGCGAAAGCCATCGTTCAACTGCTCGACGCCCGCCGACAAACCGAGCAGCACTACGCCGCGGCAATACGGATCGCGCTCGGCAATCAGCGCGTCGACCTGGCGCCACTGCGCGGTATCCATCGGCTCGAGCTTCCACCATTCGGGGTAGATGCCGATGTTGTAGAGCCGCTTCAACGCGCGGTACACGACGTTGGGGCCTTGCGGCAGGCTCGCGTGCTTCGGCGGAATCACTTCGAGCAGCAATTCGTGACCGCTCGCCTGGGTCGCGTCGTAGAGCGCACGCAATTGCGCTTCCTGTTCGAGACGCTGTTCGATCGGTTCGTCGGGATGGAATTGCACGAGGCACTTCGCGACATGCTCGCGCGGCCATGTCGCGAGCGTCGTGCCCACCGAGCGGCCGTGATCGAACACGAGCGGCACCGAGCCCGGCAATTCGACCGGGCGGCCGATCCACCAGTCGCGGCCGGTCGCGGCATTGAGCGCGTCCTGGCCATAACGGTCGTCGATCAGTACGCCGATGCGCCCTTGCAGGCCCAGCGCGCTTTCGGTTTGCGCGACCGCTTCGACGAACAGGCCCTTGAGCCGCGCGATACGCGTCTCGCTGGCGCCCGTCTGCTGCGCCAGTTCGAAGAACTGATTGCGATGGTCGAACGCAAAGCCGAGTACTTCGTTCCATTGCTGGCGCGCGGGCGTTACGCGATGCAGGCGCGCGAGAGTCGCGTCGCGATCCGGGCGGCGCATGCGTTCGGGATCGGCCTTCGCCTCGCGCAGGAAATAGTCGAGTTCGGCGGGCGTCGGCATGGCCGGCGCACAGGCGTGGCGAGATACGACCAGCGCGCCGCTGGCATTCGCGGCGCGCGCGCAGGCTTCAAGTGGTTGATCGCGCAACCATCCGGAGAGAAAGCCGGAGGCGAACGCGTCGCCCGCGCCGAGCACATTCAGCACCTCCACTTCCACGCCCCCGTGGACCGGCAGCTCATCGAGCGAGGCGGGCACGTTGCCGTCGATGATCTGGCAGCCCATCGGTCCGCGCTTGAGCACGAGCGTGGCCGGCGTGAGCGTACGCACCATCGCGAGCGCGTCCACCAGTTCGCTCTTGCCGCCGGCAATGCGAAACTCTTCCTCGGTGCCTATCACCAGATCGAACAGCGGCAAAATGCTATGCAAATGCGCGGTGACGCCCTCGCTCGCGACAAAGCGTGTCTCGCCGTCCGCTTTACCCGTGAGACCCCACAGCACCGGGCGATAGTCGATGTCGAGCACGGTGCGCACCTGGTTGCGCCGCGCGTAATCCAGCGCGCGGCGGCTCGTGCGGTTCACCTGTTCGGTGGAAAAGTGCGTGCCGGTAATCAGCAGCGCTTTGGACGAAGCAATGAACGCCTCGTCGAAGTCGGCTTCGTCCACGGCCATGTCGGCGCAATTCTCGCGGTAGAAGATAAGCGGGAATGTGTCGCGGTCCTTCAGTCCGAGCAGCACGAGTGCGGTGAGGCGGTCGTGATCGACGCGCACGTGGCTCACGTCGCAGCCTTCCCGCATCAATGTTTCGGTCAGAAAGCGGCCCATGTGGTCGTTGCCGACGCGCGCGAGCATGGCCGCCGTGAGCCCGAGCCGCGCGCAACCAAATACAATGTTCGCCGACGAACCGCCGAGATACTTCGCGAAGCTCGACACGTCCTCGAGGCGCGCGCCGACCTGCTGCGCGTACAGATCGACGGCGAGGCGGCCAAGGCACACGATGTCGCGGCTGCGGCCCGGCGCGAAGCGGCTGGCGCCGTTGCTGCCGGACGCGCCCGCGGTTTCGTCCTCGCTCTGCACGGGCGTGCCGCTGAATGTACTGGAATGAGCCATGAATACCCCTGAGTGACGGAGCGCGGCGAGCGGCGCGAGGTCGGCCGCCGCCGCGCGAATGAATCAGATGGTTGCGCCTTCGAGTTCGCCGATCATCTTCTGCATCTCGGCGCCGCCCGCCATCATGTCGAGTACTTCGTCCTTGCTGATGGTCTCCTTGGTGAACGTGCCGAGCGATTTGCCGCGATTGAGCAGCGTGAACGAGTCGCCAATCGGGTAAGCGTGGTGCACGTTGTGCGTGATGAAAATCACCGAGATGCCTTTTGCGCGTGCCTTGTGAATCAGCTTGAGCACGTTGAAGCTCTGCTTCACGCCGAGGGCGGCGGTCGGTTCGTCGAGAATCAGCACGCGCGCGCCGAAGTGGATGGCGCGCGCTATCGCAAGGCACTGTTTCTCGCCACCCGACATGGTGCCGATAGGCTGATGCGGGTCGCGCACGTGGATGCCCATTTCGGCGAGCTTGTCGCGCGCGGTGGTGGCGCTCGTTTCCAGGTCCATGACGTTCAGGAAACCAAACAGTTTTTTCTGCGGTTCGCGCCCCATGAAGAAGTTGCGTGCGACGGACAGAAGCGGCACGAGTGCGAGGTCCTGATAGACGGTGGCAATGCCGAGATCGAGCGCGTCTTTCGGCGACTCGAACAGCACCGGCTTGCCGTCGACCAGATACTGGCCCGACGACGGTTGATGCACGCCGGCGAGTGTCTTGATGAGCGTCGATTTGCCCGCGCCGTTGTCGCCGAGCAGACAGTGCACTTCGCCGCGCTTCAGGCGCAAGGTTACGCCGCTCAGGGCGATGACCTTGCCGAAGTACTTGCTGACGTCTTCCAGCGCGAGGATCACATCGTCGTGGGGCGCTGCCGCTGTTGCTGCTGTTCCCGCTGACGAGCCGGTCGTCATGCTGTTCGCCGCGCCGTTAGTCACATTGCTGGTATCGGACATGTCTCTCTCCTTTTACGATTGCGACACGCGACGGCGCACATAGTGATTGAACAGCACCGCGATCAGCAGCATGACGCCGAGGAACACGCGGAACCAGTCGGAACTCACGTTCGTATAGGTAATGCCGATCTGCACCACGCCGAAGATCAGCGCGCCGAAGCAGGCGCCGACCACCGATCCGTAGCCGCCCGTCAGCAGGGTTCCGCCGATCACGGCGGCGATGATCGCTTCGAACTCCTTCTGCAAGCCGCGGTCGGCCGCCGCCGAGCCGATGTCGCACACTTGCAGCACGGCGAACAGGCACGAGCAGAAGGCGGTCAGCACGAACAGCAGGATCTTCACGCGGCGCACCGGAATACCCACGTTCTTTGCCGCATTGGCGTCACCGCCCACCGCAAGAATCCAGTTGCCGGCGCGCGTTTTAGCGAGTACGAACGCGCAGATCGCGGCCAGTGCGAACCACCACAGAATCACCTTCGGAATGCCGGGCACGAGCGCGTGGCCGTTATCGAGCAGTGTGCCGATGCCGTGATGCGCGAGCATCGTGAAGAGCCCTCGCAGCGCGACGCCGTGAAAGAGCGTGTTGGCGAGCCAGTCCTGCTGGGCGAGATCGCCTACGCCGGAGACGATGGTGCGGTCCGCGAACATGATGGACAGCGCGAGCGTGAGGCCGCGCAGAATGAACAGGAAGGCGAGCGTGACGATGAACGAAGGCAATCGCGTCCGCATCACCAGATAGCCGTTGAGCGCGCCCAGCAGCATGGAGCCGGCGAATGCAAACAGGATCGCGAGCGAAATCGGCCAGTGGAAATAGACGGTGGGAATCGCGACCATCATGCCGGCAAAGCCGATCATCGAGCCTATGGAGAGATCGAACTCGCCTGCGATCATCAGCAGGCACGCGCCCACCGCGAGAATGCCGAGATACGCGGACACCTGCGACCAGTTCATCACGCCGTCGAGATTGAACATGCCGGAGCTGCCGGCGGTCAGCGCGAAAACCAGAAACACCAGTACCGCACCGGAAATCGCGGCGAATTCGGGGCGGTTCAGCAAGTGACCGAACCAGGACTCCTTGCGCACGCGCTCGTCGGTCTCGGGGCGCGACGCCGCGTTGTGCGCAGCGGCGCTGTTCGAGTCGACGTGCGGCGGGAAGTGTTTGCCTGCTACACCCATGATGTCTCCTTTATGCCGGCTATGCGTCCGGGCAGCGGGAATGCGGTGCGGGAACGACAACCGGTGAAATGCGCGCCGGCGGCGAAGTTGTGTGGCGAAAGCGTTGCCCGCCGCGCGCGCGTGACTACGAGGAAAAAGAATCAGCGGTACTGCCCGGCGTATTTGATGACCTTGTCGAGGTTGTCCTTCGTGATGAAGCCCGGACCCGAGCGAATGTTCTTCGGTCCATACGACGGCGCGAGGCCGTATGTGGCAAGCCGTGCCTTGAATTTCGGATTCGCTTCGAGCAACTGGCGGATCTTCGCGGGGTCGGTCGTGTGCTCTTTCTTCACGATGGCGAGCACGGCGACCGGAATATAGCCCTGCAAATAGGGCTGCTGATCGATCGCGAACTGGATCGTGCCGTTCTGGATGGCCTTGGCGATGTCGTCGGAGAAATCGAACGTGCAGAAATAGATCTTGCCCGCAAGGCCCATTTGCTGGACCGCTTTCAGGGTAGCGGAGGCGGGCGTCGGTCCGAGCGTGAGAATCGCGCCGGTGTTCGGATGGTTGCGCAAATAGGCGCTGACCTTCGACTGAATCTCGGTCGGGTCCTGGCCGGAGTCGATGGTGGACGCCTTGTAGTCGACACCGATTGCGTCCGCGAAGCCGCGGCAGCGGTCGAAAGAAACGGTGTTGGTCGCAAGGTGATTCACGCACAGAAACGACTTCACGCCCGCGGCTTTTGCTTTCTCGCCCGCGGCTTTGCCCGCGACGTATTCCGGTTGCCCGACGTGCATGATCGCGCCGAGTTGCGCGCTCTGTTCCTCGGTGCCCGAGTTGATCGTGACGAGCGGGATTTTTTTCGCGGTGACCTTGTTGATGGAACTCTTCAACACGTCGTAATCGGCGATGGTGACGATCACGCCGTCGTAGTTGCGCGCGGCGGCCTGTTCGACGAGGCGCGCCATGTCGGCAATATCGCCGTTCGGCGGGTTGCGGTAGTCGGTCTCGACGTTGAAGTCCTCGTCGGCCTGCTTGATTGCATTCTTGATGGTGTTCCACCACGAATCGGAGTCCGGCGCGTGGCTGATCAGCACGAAATGACCGTCGGCCGCGCGGGCGGCCGAGGCCGCTGCGAATCCCGTCGCCAACGTCAAAGCCGTCACCAGAATCCTGAGCGTAGCCTTGCCCTTGCAAAGTCTCATGTCTCCACCTTTCTCGGTCTGTCGTTATTGAAAGGAGCGACGCACGTCCGCCGAAGCGCCATCGCTCACGACCAAGATTAGGTCATCTTCCGGGGTGGTGCAATAGAAATTTCACCGTGAATAAAAATGGAAAATGCATTCCATTTATGCGATGTGCTGCCTATAATCGGCAACGTCAACAGGCCGTGCGGCGCGTGTTGGAAAGCGTCTGCCGCACTGCGATAAAGCACCGAAGAGAGAGCCATGGCGGACGAGAGCACCGAAGAAGCGCAGAGCGTCGAAGAATTGATGCAGCGCATCGCGGAAAACTACGAGGCGCTGCCGCGTCAGTTGAAAAACGTCGCGACGTATATCGAGCAGCATCGCGCGAGCGTGATGGTGGATCGCACGAGCGACATTGCCGCGAGCTGCGGGGTGCATCCGTCGGCGGTGGTGCGCTTTGCGCAGCGCTTCGGCTTTTCTGGTTTCTCCGATCTGCAGGCGGTGTTTCGTCAGGCGTACACGGGGCAGGGTGCGTCCTCGTCGAGTTATCAGCAGCGTATCCGAAAGTTGATCGACGAGAAGCCGGGTGCGCTGTCAGGCGGTGCGGTGGCGCGCGAATTCATTGCGGCTTCGCGCGGCGGTCTTGAAGAACTCGAAGCGGGGCTCGACGACAAGCAGTTCGACGCCGCCGTGAAAATGCTGCAACAGGCGGAGAACATCTATGTGATCGGCGTGCGGCGTTCGTTTCCGGTGGCGAGCTACATTGTCTATGCGCTGCAGCACACGCCCAAGCGCGTGCATCTCGTGTCCGGTTTCGGCGGCATGTATCGCGAGCAGATTCGCAGCGTGAAGAAGGGCGACGTGGTGATTGCGATCAGTTTCGCGCCGTATGCGAAAGAAACGCAGTATTGTCTGCGCATTGCGCATCACCATCAGGCGAAGACACTGGTTATTACGGATAGCCAACTATCTCCGCTCGCGCGCTACGCCAGCACGCAACTGTATGTGAAAGAGGGCAGCGCGTTCGCGTTCCGCTCGCTGACCAGCACCATCTGCCTGTGCCAGGCGCTTTTCATCGCGCTTGCGTACAAGCTCGAACTGAACGTAGAAGAAGCCAAAGACACTGGAGGATACGATGACTGACGCAGCAAAACCGATCGACGTCGCGGTGTTCGGGGCGGGCCGCATCGGCAGGATTCACGCGGCCAATCTGGCGCGGCAGCCGGGCGTGCGGCTCAGGTATGTGGTCGACGTGAACCGCGAAGCGGCGGCGGCGTTGGCCGCCGCGCACGGTGCGCAGGTGGCAGATGTCGACGGCGCGATGGGCGACGCGTCCGTTGGAGCAACGGTGATCTGTTCGAGCACCGACACGCATGCCGATCTGATCGTGAAGTCGGCCGCGCAGAAAAAGCACGTGTTCTGCGAGAAGCCGGTGGACCTCACGCTCGAGCGCGCGCGGGCCTGCGCCGATGCGGTGGAACGCGCGGGGGTGGTGTGCATGATCGGCTTTCAGCGCCGCTTCGACCCGACGTTTTCTGCGCTGAAGGCGCGCCTCGACGCCGGCGAGATCGGCACGCCGGAGATGCTCGTGGTGACGAGCCGCGATCCGGGGCCGCCGCCTGTCGAATACATTCGTCATTCGGGCGGCATCTTCAAGGACATGCTGATCCACGACTTCGACATTTTCCGCTGGATTCTCGACGACGAAGCCGACACGCTGCATGCCACCGGCAGTTGCCTTGCCGATCCGGCAATTGCGGAGGCGGGCGACATCGACTCCACTGCCGTGACGATCCGCACGAAGCGCGGCCGCCTGTGCCAGATCAACACCGCGCGGCGTGCCGCGTATGGTTACGATCAGCGCTTCGAAGTGCTTGGCAGCAGCGGCATGCTGCAGGCGGGCAACGTGCGGCCCACCGAAGTCACCGCCTACTCGAAGACCGAAGTGTCCAGCGACGTGCCCGAGGCGTTTTTCCTCGAACGGTATCGCGCGGCCTATGCACTGGAAATCGCGCATTTCTTCGAGGCAGTGACGCAGGGCAAGCCGGTGCGCACCACCGTCGCCGACGGCGTGAAGGCGCTCGAACTAGCAGAAGCCGCAGCGCAATCGTGGCGCGAAGGCCGTGCGGTCAAACTTGACGGAGCCGCGCGATGACTGTGATTGCAATGTCCGGCGAGATTTCAGCGGGCCTGCGGCGGCTGCGTATCGGCGTGGCGGGTCTCGGGCGGCTCGGCAAACACCACGCGCAGAATCTGGCTTACCGCGTGCCCGGCGCGGAACTCATAGCCGTGTGCAGTCCGCTTGGTGAAGAGCGGGCGTGGGCGCGTGAAGCCTTGCCGGGGCCGCGCCTTTACGACGAATACGCGAAGCTTCTCGACGACGGCGAAGTGGATGCCGTGTGGCTCGTCACACCGTCGTCGTTGCACGCGCAACAGATCGTGGACGCCTTGCGCGCCGGCAAGCACGTGTTTTGCGAAAAGCCTTTGTCGCTCGATCCCGGCGAATGCGAGCGCGTGCTGGCCGAGGCCGCGCGCTTTCCGAGTCTGCAGGTAACCATCGGTTTTATGCGCCGTTTCGATCCGAGCTATCAGGACGCGTTCGGCAAAATCGACGCGGGCAGCATCGGCCGGCCGTTTCTGGTGCGCTCGCAGACCGCGGACAAGAACGATTTGGACGGTTTTTTCGTGCGCTTCGCGGCGACCTCCGGCGGCATCTTCCTGGATTGCACGGTGCACGACATCGACATCGCGCGCTGGCTGCTCGGCAAGCCGCGTGCGACGCGCGTGTACGCAGCGGGCGCGATTGCGCTGCATGAGGGTTTGCGCGAGTTCGGCGATGTGGATAACGGCGTCGCGATCTGCGAATTCGAGGGCGGCAAGCTCGCGGTGTTCTACGCGTCGCGCACCCAGGCTCATGGCAACGATACGCATAGCGAAGTAATCGGCACCGCTGGCGCGCTTGCCATTGGGCGCAATCCGCGCGCGAATCGTGTGGAGATCTACGACGCGGGCGGCATTCGCAACGAGTGCACGCCTACCTTTCTCGATCGTTTCGAAGAGGCGTTCGTGCTCGAGGCGCAAGCGTTTGTCGCGTCGATCAGGGGCGCGGCGGCGGGCAGCCTGCAAGCGGGTGCGACGCTCGCCGACGCGCTCGAGGCGACTCGCATCGGCCACGCGATGCGGCAGTCTTTGCAGAGCGGGCAGGCGGTGACGCTCTAACACGTGGATTTGCGCGGCGGCGCCGGCAAGGCGGCGGAGGCTGCGGTAGAATTTCAGCCTCTGTCCGGCGTCGCATACGGCGCCTCGTCCCGAAGGTCATCGTCGATGCAAATTCAGGTTCACAAGGAAGTCGATGCGCGCGGGCTGATGTGCCCGCTGCCTATCCTGCGCGCCAAGAAGGCGCTCGCCGACATGGAAAGCGGCCAGATTCTCAAGGTGCTCGCCACCGACCCGGGCTCGCAGCGCGACTTTGCCGCGTTCGCGAAGCAGACCGGCAATGAGATTGTCGAAAGTTCGGCGCACGACAAAGTGTTCACGTTTCTGATGAAGCGCCGCTAGCGCTCGGAGCGGTCGCACTGCGGCGGACGCGCCCACTCGGCGCCCGGCTCGCGCTCATTTCGCTCTCACCTCGGGCACTCCCAAACAAAAGGCGCTGTGTCCGCCAAAGCGGAGCACAGCGCCTTTTCCGTTTGTGCCCGGCGCGAGGTCGCGGCCGGGTCTTGCGCGAGGCGAAGCCTTAGCCTTCCAGCACCGGCGAACGTGTACGCAGGTATTCCTCGAAATCCGCTGCCACTTCCGGATGGCGCAGCGCGAATTCGACGGTTGCCTTCAGATAACCGAGCTTGCTGCCGCAGTCGAAACGCGTGCCGTGGTACTTGTACGCGAGCACCTGTTCGTCGGCGAGCAGCGACTGGATTGCATCCGTGAGCTGCAATTCGCCGCCCGCGCCCGGCTTGATCGCGCGGATGTGGTCGAAAATGCGCGGCTTCAACACATAGCGGCCGACCACGCCGAGGTTCGACGGTGCCACGCTCGGCTCCGGCTTCTCGACGATGCCCGACATCTTGATGATCGAGTCTTCCCACTCCTTGCCGTCCACAATACCGTACGACTTGGTCTCTTGCGGCGGGATTTCTTCAACCCCAATCACCGAGCTGTGATAGTGGTCAAACACCTCGATCATTTGTGTCATGACGGGCGGCGTGCCGTACAGCAAGTCGTCGGCCAGAATGACGGCGAACGGGTTGTCGCCCACCAGCTTCTCGGCGCACAGCACCGCGTGGCCGAGGCCGAGCGCTTCCGGCTGACGTACGTAAAAGCAGTCCACATGGCTCGGCTTGATGCTGCGCACGAGTTCCAGCAGCTTGTCCTTGCCGCGTGCCTCGAGTTCGGCCTCGATTTCGTACGACTTATCGAAATGGTCTTCGATCGCGCGTTTGCTGCGGCCCGTGACGAAGATCATTTCCGTGATGCCGGCCGCCATCGCTTCTTCCACCGCATATTGAATCAGCGGCTTGTCGACGATGGGCAGCATTTCCTTCGGGCTTGCCTTCGTGGCAGGGAGGAACCGGGTGCCAAGACCTGCTACCGGAAATACCGCCTTTGTAACTTTTAGCATGTGATTTACCCTGAGTCCTCTGGTTTAGCTATCAGTCCGTGCCCGCCGCGCGGGCGGGCGTGGAGCGTCGATCAGGCCGGCAAGCGCGCGAACTGCGCTTTCAACTTGCCGACAGTCGCTTCGAATTCCGCCAGTCTTTTCTGCTCCTGCTCGACGACTGCGGGCGGCGCCTTCGCGACGAAACTTTCGTTCTGCAGTTTGGCATTGCACTTGACGATTTCCGTGCTCAACCGCGCAATTTCCTTCGACAAACGCTCGCGCTCGAGCGCGACGTCGATCTCCACCTTCAGCACGAGCTTGTCATTCCCTACGATAGCAATTGGCGCGCCATCTGCCTGCGCGTCGAGCGTTGCCTCGTCGGCAATGATCTGCACTTCGGATAGACGGGCGAGTGCCTGCGCGTACGGAGCGAAAGTGGCAAGACGCTCCGCGTTGCCGGTGGCGAGCAGCGGCACCTTCACTGCCGGCGAGAGATTCATTTCGCCGCGCAGGTTCCGGCACGCATCGATCACCGCCTTCAGGTCGGCCGCCCATTGCTCTGCTTCTTCGTCGATCTTCGACATCTCGGCAACGGGATACGGCTGCACCATGATGGACGCTTCGCCCTCGGCTTTGCCCGCGGGATAACGCCCGGCCAACGGTGCAACCTTCTGCCACAGCGCCTCGGTAATGAACGGAATCACCGGATGCGCGAGGCGCAACACCGTCTCGAGCACGCGCAGCAGGGTACGCCGCGTGGCGCGCTGCTGGTTCGGCTGACCCGTCTGGATCTGCACCTTCGCGAGTTCGAGATACCAGTCACAGTATTCGTCCCACACAAACTTGTATAGGGCGTTGGCCACATTGTCAAAGCGATAGTCGGCAAAACCCTTGGCGACCTCCGCTTCCACGCGCTGCAGAAGCGACACGATCCAGCGGTCTGCCGACGAAAAATGCAGATGCCCCTCGGGCCCGCATTCGCCGCACTGTTCCGGCTTGCCGAAACCGCAGTCGTGGCCTTCGCAGTTCATCAGCACGAAGCGCGTGGCGTTCCAGAGCTTGTTGCAGAAGTTGCGGTAGCCCTCGCAGCGCGCAAGATCGAAGTTGACGTTACGCCCGAGCGTAGCCATGGACGCCATCGTGAAGCGCAAGGCGTCCGTGCCGAAGGCCGCGATGCCCTGCGGAAACTCCTTGCGGGTCTTCTTTTCGATCGACGCTGCCTGCTTCGGATTCATCAGGCCGGTGGTGCGCTTGGCGACGAGCGCGTCGAGCCCGATGCCGTCGACGATATCGATCGGGTCGAGCGTGTTGCCCTTGCTCTTCGACATTTTCTGGCCTTCGGCGTCGCGCACGAGACCGTGCACGTAGACCGTGTTGAACGGTACTTTGCCGGTGAAGTGCGTGGTCATCATGACCATGCGCGCGACCCAGAAGAAAATGATGTCAAAGCCCGTGACCAGTACCGACGAAGGCAGGAAGTGCCGCAGTTCCTGCGTGTCGTTCGGCCAGCCGAGCGACGAGAACGGCACGAGCGCCGACGAGAACCACGTGTCGAGCACGTCGTCGTCGCGCTTGAGGGGGCCGGTGTAGCCGGCTTCAGCCGCTTTCTCACGCGCGCCTTCCTCGGTCCTCGCAACGAAGATCTGGCCGTTTTCGCCGTACCACGCGGGAATCTGATGACCCCACCAGAGCTGGCGCGAGATGCACCAGTCCTGGATGTTTTCGAGCCACTGGTAGTAGGTGGAGGTCCAGTTTTCCGGTACGAACCTGATCTGACCGTTGCGCACCACGTCGAGCGCGGTTTCGGCAATCGACTTGCCCGGGTTGAACGTGCCCTCGGGCGCCGGCTTGCTCATTGCCACAAACCACTGGTCGGTGAGCATCGGCTCGATCACGACGCCGGTACGGTCGCCGCGCGGCACCATCAGCTTGTGCGGCTTGACCGATTCGAGCGCGCCGAGCGCTTCGAGGTCGGCGACTACCTGCTTGCGGGCTTCGAAACGGTCGAGGCCGCGGTATTTTTCCGGCGCGTTCGCGTTGATCTTCGCGTCGAGCGTGAGAATTTCGATTTGCGGCAGCTTGTGGCGCAGGCCGACCTGGTAGTCGTTGAAGTCGTGCGCGGGCGTGACCTTGACGACGCCGGTGCCGAATTCGCGATCGACGTAGTCGTCGGCAATGATCGGCACTTCGCGGTTCGACAACGGCAGCGTGACCGTCTTGCCGATCAGTTGCGCGTAGCGCTCGTCTTCCGGATGGACCATTACCGCTGTGTCGCCGAGCATGGTTTCCGGACGCGTGGTGGCGACCGTCAGGTGCCCGGAGCCGTCGGTGAGCGGATACTGGATGTGCCACAGGTGGCCGTTTTCTTCCTCGCTGACGACTTCGAGGTCGGACACTGCGGTGAGCAGCACCGGGTCCCAGTTCACGAGGCGCTTGCCGCGATAGATTAGGCCCTGTTCGTAGAGGCGCACGAACACGTCGCGCACGGCGGCCGACATTTTGTCGTCCATCGTGAAGTATTCGCGCGACCAGTCGATGGAGGCGCCGAGGCGCCGCACCTGGTTCGTGATGGTCGAGCCGGATTGCTGCTTCCATTCCCAGACGCGTTCGACGAATTTCTCGCGGCCGAGGTCGTGGCGCGATACGCCCTTGGCGTCGAGTTGCCGCTCGACGACGATCTGCGTGGCGATGCCCGCGTGGTCCGTGCCCGGCACCCACAGCGTGTTTTCGCCGAGCATGCGGTGATAGCGGGTGAGGCCGTCCATGATGGTCTGGTTGAACGCATGGCCCATGTGCAGGGTGCCGGTGACGTTCGGCGGCGGCAGCTGGATCGAAAAGTCTTTGCCGTTCCCGTTGAAGGAGGGCGCCGCGTAGGCGCGCTTTTCCCATTCCGGGCCCCAGTGGGCTTCGATGGTGTGGGGCTCGAAGCTCTTGGCAAGGGTGGAGGCGCTCTGGGTATCGCTCTGGATATCGCGCTGGGTGTCGGGATGGGTGTCGCTCGGGGTCTCGCTCATGTGTCGATCGGCTGGTAAATGCGGAGAATGTTCGATTATAAAGGGCGCCGGGGGCGCGAGCCCTGTTTTGGGATTTGACGGCGGAGGTGGTTTTCTTGTTCGCCTGGCGTTGTGTGTTCGCAGGAAAGGCCAGGGAGCCCGAACCCCGACGGCCTGCGCAAGCCAGAAAGCGGAAAGAGCCCCAAAAAAGGTCAAGAAAAGCCCGCCGCCGCCGCGGCATATAATGTCGAACACCCCGCCGTCCCTCCGAAAAAATGCCCGACCTGCTAGCCAATCTCAACCCCGAACAACACGCTGCCGTCACGCTCCCTAACGAGCCCGCGCTCATTCTCGCCGGCGCGGGCAGCGGCAAGACCCGTGTGCTCATCACGCGCATCGCGTGGCTTATCCAGCACGGTCTTGCGTCGCCGGCCACCATTCTGGCCGTGACCTTCACCAACAAGGCCGCGCGCGAAATGATGTCGCGCCTTTCGGCGCTCTTGCCCATCGACACGCGCGGCATGTGGATCGGCACCTTCCACGGCCTGTGCAACCGCATGCTGCGCGCGCATCACCGCGACGCCGGCCTGCCCGCCACGTTCCAGATTCTCGATACGGCAGACCAGCTTTCCGCGATCAAGCGTCTGATGAAGGGCCTGAACATCGACGACGAAAAGTACCCGGCGAAAAATCTCCAGTACTTCATCAACAACGCCAAGGAACAGGGACTGCGCCCGAAAGACGTCGACGCCACCGACAACTTCAACCGCAAATTCGTCGAGCTTTACGAAGCCTACGACCAGCAGTGCCAGCGCGAAGGCGTCGTCGATTTTCCGGAGCTGCTGCTGCGCTGCTACGAACTGCTCGCGCATAATCCGCCGCTGCGCGCGCACTATCAGGCGCGCTTTCGCCACATTCTGGTGGACGAGTTCCAGGACACCAACAAGCTGCAATACGCGTGGCTGAAACTGCTCGCGGGCGAGACCAACGCGATTTTCGCGGTCGGCGACGACGACCAGTCCATTTACGCATTCCGCGGCGCCAACGTCGGCAACATGCGCGACTTCGAACACGAGTTCAATGTTCGCCATCTCATCAAGCTCGAGCAGAATTACCGCTCGCACGGCCATATTCTCGACGCCGCCAACCAGCTGATCGCGAACAACTCGCGGCGCCTCGGCAAGAACCTGCGCACGGACGCCGGTCACGGCGAGCCGGTGCGCGTGTACGAGTCCGCCACGGACACGCAGGAAGCCGGCTGGATCGTCGAGGAAATCAAGGCGTTGATCAACACCGGCACGTCGCGCAGCGAGATCGCCGTGCTCTACCGCAGCAACGCGCAGTCGCGCACGATCGAGCACACACTCGTCAATGCGGGCATCGCGTATCGCGTGTACGGCGGTTTGCGCTTTTTCGAGCGTCAGGAAGTCAAGCACGCGCTTGCCTATCTGCGCCTGATCGACAATCCGAACGACGACACCGCGTTCGCGCGCGTCGTCAATTTTCCGACGCGCGGCATTGGCGCGCGCTCCATCGAGCAACTCGCGGACGCCGCTCGTCTGTACAACTGCTCGATGGCCGCGGCCATCCCATACGTCGCGGGCAAGGCGGGTTCGAGCCTGGCGGCGTTTGCCAACCTGATCGGCAAGATGCGCGCCGAAACGCAGCAGATGAGCTTGCCGGAAACGGTCGAATATGTGGTGCGCGCAAGCGGTCTCGCCGACTTCTACCAGAACGAGCGCGAAGGCCAGGACCGGCTGGAGAACCTGCAGGAGCTGGTCAACGCGGCGGCGGCCTTCGTCAGCGAAGAGGGGTACGGCATGGACACGCCCGCGCGCTCCATTCCGCTGCGCCCCGGCGCGAGTGCCGCGCCGGAACTGGCCGTCGCCACCGACGACCCGAATACCGTCGTGCTCGACGCGCCCGGCATTGCCGAGCCCGCGCAAAATCCCGACACGATGACGCCGCTCGCGGGCTTCCTGTCGCACGCGTCGCTCGAAGCGGGCGACAACCAGGCGCAGGCCGGCCAGGAAGCCGTGCAACTGATGACGGTGCATGCGGCAAAGGGTCTGGAGTTCACGGCGGTGTTCATCACGGGCCTCGAAGAGGGCCTGTTCCCGCACGAGAACAGCGCGATGGAATCGGACGGCCTCGAAGAAGAGCGACGTCTGATGTACGTGGCGATTACGCGCGCGAAGGAGCGGCTTTATCTGTCGTTCGCGCAAAGCCGGATGCTGCACGGCCAGACGCGCTACAACATCCGCTCGCGTTTCTTCGACGAACTGCCGCAGGAAACGCTCAAATGGCTCACGCCCAAGGTCGAGGCGGGCGCGCGTTGGGGCGGCCGCTCGGACAATGCGGGCTACGGGCGCGACTGGTTCGCGCGGCCCGACCGTCAGCAGGGCTACGGCGGCGGCGCCGCGAGCCCGGCGGCGCCGCTGCCGGCTTTCGCCAACGAGCAGCGTGCGGCCGAAACCGGTTTTCGCGTCGGGCAGCAGGTGTTCCACACCAAGTTCGGCGAGGGCACGATCACCGCGCTGGAAGGCGGCGGCGCGGATGCCAAGGCGCAGGTCAAGTTCAAGCGCCACGGCGAGAAATGGCTCGCGCTAGCGGTCGCCAAATTGCAGGCGGTCGAATGAGCGGCGTTCAAGATGGCATTGCCATGACGGGTGAAGGCAGCGGGCGGGACGATCCGCAGCCGCGCCTGGAGCCACATTCGCAGTCACATCCGCAGCCACATCCGCAGGCCGGTAATTCGCAAGTCTCGCGACGTCCGCTCGGCGTTCTTGCGGCCTTGCCGCAGGAGCTCGGCGATCTGATCGAGGCAATGCGCGCCGAATCCGGCGTGCGCACCGTCACGCATGGCCGGCGCGATTACCACCTGGGCACAGTCCACGGCGCGCCGTGCGTCGTCACGCTCGCGCGCGTCGGCAAGGTCGCGGCGGCGGCTACGGTTAGCGCGCTGATCCACGCATTCGATGTCGAAGCCGTCGTCTTTACCGGCGTTGCGGGCGGTGTCGGCGACAGCGTGCGAGTCGGCGACATCGTCGTGGCCAACTCGCTGTTGCAGCATGATATGGACGCGTCGCCGCTTTTTGCGCGCTTCGAGGTGCCGTTGCTCGGCATGTCGCGCTTCGCCGCGGATGCGGCGCTCGCCGCGCAACTGGCTGAAGCCTGCGAGCGTTTCGTAGCGGAAGAGGGCGCGGCTGCGGCGGCGCGTTTCGGCACACGCGAGCCGCGCGTGCATCGCGGGTTGATTGTCAGCGGCGACCAGTTCGTCGCCAGTTCGGCGGGTGTGCTGGCGCTGCGCGAAGCATTGCCTGATGCGCTCGCGGTCGAGATGGAAGGCGCGGCGCTCGCACAGGTCTGTCACGAGTACGGCGTGCCGTGCGCGGTGGTGCGTACCATTTCCGATACCGCCGACGATCACGCGCCCACGTCGTTCGTCTCGTTTCTCACTGAGATCGCGGGGGCGTATTCGAATGCGATTCTTGCGCGCTTTCTGCAGGCGCGCGGCGCGAGGTGATGCTAGGCGCGGCGCGGTGAGCGAGACGGCGCTAAGGCGCTCACGCGCTCAGGCGCTAAGCCGCTAAGCGCTAAGCCGCTAAGCCGCCTCATCGCAGCTACCGAAAGCCCCACCGCTCCAGTCCACTACGCGCCCAACCCCTCGCGCACCTGCTGCAACGCAGCCGGATCTTCGATAGTGGGCAACTCGCCCGGCTCACGCCCCTCTGCGAGCGCCGCGATGGCCCGGCGCAGCAGCTTGCCCGAGCGCGTCTTCGGCAGCATCGACACGATCACCACACGCGCAGGCCGCGCAATCGCGCCGAGCTGCCGGTCGACCGTGGCAGCGAGTTCGGCTTGCAGCTTCGTGCGTGTGCCGGCATCCGCGTAAGCCTGCGCGTCGCGCAACACCACGAAGGCCATCGCCGCCTGACCCTTCACCGGATCGGCCACGCCCACCACGGCGACTTCGGCGACGGCCGCATGGCTCGACAGCGCTTCCTCGATCTCGCGCGTGCCGAGCCGATGACCGGCGACGTTGATCACGTCGTCGGTGCGGCCGAGAATCGTCACGTAGCCGTCTTCGTCCTGAATGCCCCAGTCGAAGGTCGAATACACCTGCTGGTTCGGGATGCTCGACCAGTAGGTGCTGACAAAGCGTCTGTCGTCGCCCCATACCGTGGACATGCAGCCAGGCGGCAGCGGATAGTTCAGCGTGAGCACGCCCTTTTCGCCGGGCGGGCAGGGCTCGCCCGTCAGCTCGTTGCGCAGGACCAGGTCGAAGCCGGCGGACGGCACGCCGGGCGAACCGAGTTTGGTGGGCAGCGCCTCGACGCCGCGCGGAATCGCGAGCATGGGCCAGCCGGTTTCGGTTTGCCAGTAATTGTCGATCACCGGTTTGCCGAGCGCGTCGGCAATCCATGAGGCGGTCGGTTCGTCGAGCGGCTCGCCGGCGAGGAACAGCGTGCGCAGGCTCGAGAGATCGGCGTTTCTCAGAAGCGCCGGGTCCTGTTTTTTCAGCACGCGCAGCGCGGTCGGCGCGGTGAACATCAGATTGATGCGATGCTGCTCGACGAGGCGCCACCAGATTCCGCCGTCCGGGCGAATCGGCGTGCCTTCGTACATCACGGTGGTGAGCCCTGCAAGCAACGGCGCGTAGACGATATAGCTATGGCCGACCACCCAGCCGACATCCGATGCGGTGAACATGGTGTCGCCCGCCTTGCCCTCGAAGATATATTCCATCGACGCCGCGAGCGCGACCGCGTAGCCGCCCACGTCGCGCTGCACGCCCTTCGGCTTGCCAGTGGTTCCGGACGTATAGAGCACATATGACGGTTCGCTGGATTCCAGCCATTCGCAGGGCACGTGTGCGTCGAAAAACCGTTCGCGCAGCGGTTCGTAGTCGACCAGATAGTTGGCGTTCAGCCGTTCCGGCGCGAGTTGCCGGTCGATCAGCAGCACGCGCGGGGTCTTGTGAGCCGCGCGCGCGAGCGCTTCGTCGACGAGCGGCGTGTAGTCGATCACCTTGCCGCCGCGCGCGCCGGCGTCGGCGGTCACGATCAGCACCGGCTTTGCGTCGTCGATGCGCGCGGCCAGATTCGGCGCCGCGAACCCGCCGAACACCACGGAGTGAATTGCGCCGAGGCGTGCGCAAGCGAGCATTGCGAAGAGCGCTTCCGGGATCATCGGCAGATAGAGGAGCACCACGTCGCCGCGCTTTACGCCTAGCGAGCGCATGACCGCGGCCATCCGGTTTACCTCTGCGTACAGCTCGGCATAGGTGTAGCGCCGCTCTATGCCGGTTTCCGTCGACACGTACACCAGCGCGTTCTGCTGCGCACGCTCAATGAGATGCCGGTCCACCGCGTTGTGGCACAGGTTCGTGCGCCCGCCGACGAACCAGCGCGCAAACGGCGGGTTCGAGCGGTCGAGCACGGTGTCGAACGGCGTCTGCCAATGAATGCGCCGCGCCTCTTCGCGCCAGAACGCCTCGGGATTTTCGATAGAACGGCGGTGGAAGTCGCGGTAGCGGGTCATCTGCGGCGATCCTTCGGGGGCGGGTGGGCAAAGGTCATGGCGCGACGCGACCGCGCATGGCGGCCGCGCAAGACGTGAGGCGCGTGAAAGAAGCATAGAGTACGCGCCGCGTGGCGGACAACGCGGGTTCACCATGAGCGGCACAGGTGGACCCGGCGGCGCCAAAAGAAAAGGCGCCGCAGCGCCTTGTCTTCATGCATCGGACTTTGCTAGCAACCCGCTGGTCTCACGCCTTCGCTCGCTTGCCTTCCACATCCGGCAGAAACACCGTGAGCACGCCGATCAACGGCAGGAACGAGCAGACCTTGTACACGTACGCGATGCTGGTCGCGTCGGCGAGTTCACCGAGCACTGCCGCGCCGATGCCGCCGAGCCCGAACGCGAAGCCGAAGAAGAGCCCCGCGACCATCCCGACCTTGCCCGGAATCAGTTCCTGCGCATAGACGAGAATGGCGGAGAACGCCGAAGCGAGTACCACGCCGATGATTACCGTCAGCACGCCGGTCCAGAACAGGTTCGCGTAGGGCAGCAGCAGCGTGAACGGCGTCACGCCGAGAATCGACGCCCAGATCACATACTTGCGGCCGATGCGGTCGCCGACCGGCCCGCCGATCATGGTGCCCGCGGCCACGGCGGCAAGGAACACGAACAGATGGATCTGCGCCGCCTGCACCGGCAGATGGAACTTGTCGATCAGATAGAACGTGAAATAGCTGTTGATGCTGGCGAGGTAGAAATACTTCGAGAACACCAGCAGGATCAGCACGCCCATTGCGAACATGACCTGATTGCGCGACAGCGTCGCGTGAGCGGTCTGGCTGCGCACCTTCTTCACGGACGGATGCTGCTTGTACCAGCGGCCGATCTGCGTGAGCACGACAATGGCGACGAGCGCCGCTACCGAGAACCACGCGATGCTGCGCTGGCCATGCGGAATCACGATTAGCGCGGCGAGCAGCGGGCCGAGCGACGATCCCGCATTGCCGCCCACCTGGAAGAGCGACTGCGCGAGTCCGTGGCGCCCGCCGGAGGCCATGCGCGCCACGCGCGACGATTCCGGATGAAACACCGACGAGCCGCAGCCGACCAGCGCCGCCGCCACTAGCAGCACGCCGAAGTTGGGCGCCATCGACATCAGCAGCAGGCCGGCGAGCGTGAAGCCCATGCCGACCGGCAACGAGTAAGGTTTCGGATGCCTGTCGGTATAGATGCCGACGAGCGGTTGCAGCAGCGACGCGGTGATCTGATAAGTCAGCGTGATCAGGCCGATCTGTCCGAACGATAATGAGAAGTTGTCCTTCAGCATCGGATAAATGGCCAGAATCAACGACTGGATCATGTCGTTGAGCAGATGCGAAAAGCTGATCGCGCCGAGCACGGAATAGACCGTGCGCTGCACTTTAGCGGCCGGTTGGCCGGCGAGCGGCGTGGCGCTCGAAGCTGCGGCGGCCGGCGCGGCGCCGCCGGTCAAGGGTGACGCGCTGGCAATGGCGCGTTTATCGAGGCTGGTTTCCATGCGCTTTTGTAAGGAAGAGGAAGGGGCAATAGCTGGGCGCGCGCGTCGCGCTCAGGGTTTGCGTCGTTGCGGCATAACGACGCGGCGTCGCGCGTGCTCAGCTATTTGTCGCAGTTTAATGTGGCTTGGCCGAAATGTAAGGACAAGTTTTGTCGAGAATCGGACACGGCGTGGTCGCAGCGGCGTCCACATACAAATCGGACGGACCGATTTTTGGCCATGTATAAAACGGGCGCGGCGCGCGCTCACAAAGCGGCGCGCCGAGGACCGGGCGAAACAAGATCGGCATTGCGACAAACTGCGCTAAAGATCGCGGGCGCCAATGCCGTAGACCCGGAGAGAAAAGAAGTAATGCCGGGAACAGACCTTTGCGGCAGGTTCAAGAACGTGGGGACGGGGAATATGAAAGCAGTTTCGCTGGGCAGCGGTAAGAGCGCGGGCTTCGTTGCGGACGCAGGGGCGGCGGGCCGGTTGCCGTCGCAGGGCAAGGGCAGCCGTTCGCGAGTCGTGCGGCTCAAGGGGCTCTCGGTCAAGTCCATGTTGCGCCTCGCCTTCGCGGTGCTGCTGATCGGCACGCTTGCGATCGGCGTGTTTTCCCTTGCGCAGATCAGCCGCCTGAACGCCTCCGCGCAATCCATCTACGATCAGGGCCACATTGCGAGCCGCGCCGCCGAGGAAGCCCGCGGCCACATGCTGCGCGCAAGCCGCGCGCAAAAAATGCTGCTGACCGCGACCACCGCGAAAGAGCGCGACGAACTCGGCGTGGACATCGACAAAGGCTTGAGCGGTCTCGCGGCGGAAACCGCCACGCTGCAACAGTACGTCGACAAGTCCGACGTGCAGGCCGTCGAGCATCAGAAGAAATTCGCCGCCGCGGTCACCGTGTGGAGCACGCATCTGCGCGACTTCGTGACGCTCGTCAAAGCGCAGCCGCTCGACCTTTCGCAGATGAACTGGCAGGTCGGCACGCAGGACGTGTCGCTGCTTGTCGAAACCGGCAAGCTCGAAAAGCTCGTCGACGAACTCGTGAAAGAGCGCGGCACCGCCGCCAAGGCGACCATCGACGCGTCGGGCTTCATCTATCACTCGTCGTTCGTGATGCTGGCGGTCATGACCGTCGGGCTGATCGTGCTCGCCGCCCTTATCAGCGAGTGGGTGGTGCGGCGCCTCGCGCGCCAGTTGGGCGGGGAGCCGGCCTACGCGAAGGAAATCGCAAGCCGGATCGCTGCGGGCGACCTGTCCAATCACATCACGCTCGGGCGTAAAGACAAGTCGAGCGTGCTGTACGCGCTGCACGACATGCAAAGCGGTCTTGCGACCACGGTGTCGGACATTGCGTCGAGCGCGGATGCGATTGCGACGGCCTCGGGCGAAATCTCGATGGGCAACCTCGATCTGTCGAAGCGCACTGAGCAGCAGGCGATGGCACTCGAGCGCACCGCGAGCAGCATGGAGCAACTGACCTCGACGGTTCGGCAGAACGCCGACAACGCGAAGCAGGCGAGCACGCTGGCCAACAACGCGTCGGAGATCGCGGAAAAGGGCGGCGAAGTGGTGAGCCGCGTCGTCGCGACGATGAACGAGATCAACGACAGCGCGCGCAGCATCGGCGACATCATCGGTGTGATCGAAGGCATCGCGTTCCAGACGAATATCCTGGCGCTGAACGCGGCAGTCGAGGCGGCGCGGGCCGGCGAGGAAGGGCGCGGTTTTTCGGTGGTCGCCGCCGAAGTGCGCAACCTCGCGCAGCGCAGCGCGGCCGCCGCGAAGGAAATCAAAGGACTGATCAGCACGTCGGTGGAGCGCGTGAGCAACGGTTCGACGCTCGCCCAGGACGCCGGCCAGACCATGGACGAAGTGGTCAAGGCGGTCAAGCGCGTAACCGACATCATGGGCGAAATCTCGGCGGCTTCGTCGGAACAGAGCGCCGGTATCGAGGAAATCAACCTCGCCGTCGCACAAATGGATTCGGGCACCCAGCAGAACGCCGCGCTCGTCGAGCAGGCGACCGCGGCTGCAAGGTCGCTCGACGATCAGGCGCACGGTCTCAAACAGATGGTGGGCAAGTTCCGGCTTTGAATCCGGGCCGCGGGCGGCGGGCGGCGGCCCGGCCGCCGCGGTGGTCGAACCGGGCGCGCCGGCCCGCTCTGCGCTCAGCTTTCTTTGACGACCACGGTACAGGTCAGCCCCGCCGCCAGCATCACACCCTCGGGCACCGCGTCGATTTTCACGCGCACCGGCACGCGTTGCGCGAGCCGGACCCAGTTGAATGTCGGGTTCACGTCGGCGAGCAGTTCGCGGCTTTGCGGATTGTCGCGGTCGTAAATGCCGCGCGAGACGCTTTCGACGTGGCCTTGCAGCGTGCCGCCGCTCATCAGCCGGACTTCCGCCTTGTCGCCGATATGCACGTGCGGCAGCTTGGTCTCCTCGAAGTAGCCATACACCCAGAACGAGTGGCTGTCGACAATGGCGAGCTTGGCCGCGCCGGCCGTCGCGTAGTCGCCGCGAAACACGTTCAGGTTCGTCACATAGCCGTCGACGGGCGACACGACGCGAGTGCGCGCGAGGTTGAGCCGCGCGGCATCGAGCGCGGCGAGCGCCTGCTGATAGGCAGCCTCGGCGGCCGACGCCGTATGCGCCGCATTTTCCTGGCTCTCCTTGGACACCACCAGCGAATCCATGTCCGCGCGACGCCGCGCGTCGTCGCGCCGCATCTGCAATTCCGCCTTGCGCGCGGCCACCGCGGCCTGCGCCTGCTCCACCGCGATCTGGTAGTGCGACGGATCGATCTGCATCAGCAGATCGCCTTTCTTTACCAGCTGATTGTCTTTCACCGGCAACTCGACGACGGCGCCCGACACGTCCGGCGCCACGTTGACGATTTCGGCGCGCACGCGTGCGTCGCGCGTCCACGGTTCGTCCATGTAATGGACCCACAGCACGCGTCCAAGCAGGATGGCGACGACAAAAATAACGGCTGTCGCGACGAAGCCAACAAGATTTCGAATGGTCATGTTTCGACTCTGATCAACGATAAACGGCGAGGCCCAGCACGCCGCACACACAGACGAGCAGGCTGGCCCGGAACAGTGACGGGTGCCACACCACGCGATAGACGCCCGTATAGGCGATCACGCGATCCAGCACCCAGGTAAGCGCCGCGCCCGCGATGAACAGCAGCACGATGGCGGGCACGTAGGCGTCGAAAACGGCAATGTCACGCGGCATGAGGAACTCCTTGCGAGGCGTCGGTCCGCGCGCCCGTCAACGGCGCAAGCGGCGACTGCGGGTCGAGCAACGCGGTACGAATGAAATGCAGATGGCTCAGGATGCGCTGTAGCTGGTGGCGCTCCTCGCGCCGGCTTCCTAAACCCGCCGGGCTGTCGGGGGCCGACGGACCCGACGGGCCCGCCACGCTCGCGAGCAGCCCCTGCACGGCGCTGATCGCCTCGTTGGTGGCGCCGAGAGCGCGCTCGAAGCGCCGGCCGTGCGGCCGCTCGAACAATGCAGTCAGCGCGTCGCCCATCGTGCGCAGTGACGCGCGCCACGGCGCCGTCTTCGCATAGCGCGGGTCGGCGGGCAGCGTGGCCAGTTCGCGGCGCAGATCGATCACCGCGTTGCCGGTTTCGAGCACCGCGAACAGCCAGCGCAAGGTGTCGCGCCGCGCGGCCGGGTCGTTGCGCGCGAGCGCGTTGATCTGGAACATCAGATCGCGCGCGCCGCTCTCGAAGCGCGAGCGCACCCGGCTCATCCGCGCGCGGTTCGCGAGCACCACCTGACGGCGCAGGTCGCCGAGCAGCCGGTTGCGCAGCCACGGCGTGGAGGGCGGCAGCAACACGGCAAAGCCGAGCGACGACACCAGCATCGACAGCACGAGCGCGATTGCGTCGTTGATGAAGCCGCTCGGGTCGTAATGCACCAGGTTGTCCGGCCCGGCGAGAAAGCTGAAGAAGATGCAATAGCCGACGCCGTAGCCGGCGAGCGCGGGCCGCGTGGTCATGAAAACGCCCAGCAGCAGGAACGGCGCGAGGGCGGCGCACAGCAGCGCAAATCCGTCGATGTGCGGAAACACGCCGTACACCGCGAGCAGGCCGGTCAGCGACGCCGTGAGCGTGCCGCCGGCCATCTGGAACACGGTGCGTTTCGGGTCGGGCGACGACGACGCCAGCGCGCACACCGCCGCCGCGTTCAGCGTGAGCGTCGAGCCGCTGGGCCACGCGGTCGCAATCCAGAACGCACCGAGCGCCATCATCACCAGCGCCGCGCGCAGGCCGGCCACACCCGCCGCGAGCGCATTCGTCTTTGGCTCGTAGCGTTCGACCCAGCGCTCGCGTTCGTGCGTGTCCACGGCGAGCGACGCGTAGGTGGCCGCATAAGCATGCAGATCGTCGATGAAGCGATACAGCAGTTCCGCGCCCGTGTCGAAGTCGAGCAACGGCGCGTCGGGATGCGTTTCGAGCGCGGCACGGGTCGCACGCACGCGGCGCGGCAGTGCGGCTTTGTAGGCGTCGAGCTGCGCGGCGGCGTGGGCGGCGTCCGCGGCGCTCAGCACCGGCTCGCCGGACTTCGCGAGCAGCGGCGCGATTTGCTTGAAGTACGGCTCCAGCGCGTCGATGGCGATGTTCGCGCCGGGCGTGCCGGCATTGCGCAAGCGGTTCATCAGCTGATGCAGCGCGTGAAAGCGCGTCGACGCCGTCATGAACTCGCTGTTCAGGCGCGCCAGACGGCCGGCGCGCATGCGCGAATCCGGGCCTTCGAACACGGCGACGCTGCGCGCGGCCTCGAAGCCGACAATGTCCGCGACAAAGCGCGCATTGGTCGCCTCGATCTGCGCGCGGTCGTTGCGGCCGGCGAGCGACGCCGACACGTAGTCGACAAACGCCGAGAAGCGCGCCCGCACGGCGCCGCGCATCTGCAAGCCGGCGAACTGCGGGAACACGAGGCCGCTCACCGCGCCCGCACAGACGATGCCGAGCACGACTTCGGCGACGCGCGTGAGCGCGCTGAGAAACGCGCCGTCCGGATGCTGCGCGGCCGGAATGCCGATCAGCGCGGCAGTGTAGCCCGCGAGCACGAAGCCGTAGGACCTGAAGTTGCGGTTGCGCGCGGCGCCGGCGGTGCAGATGCCGACCCAGATCGCCGTCGTCGCAATGAACAGTTCCGGCTGTTGCGAGAAAAGTCCGATCAACGCCAGCATCACGACGAGGCCGACCAGCGTGCCGCAGATCCGGTAGAAGCTCTTCGCGAACACCATGCCGCTTTGCGGCTGCATCACGATGAACACGGTGGTCATTGCAGTGCGCGGCTGCGGCAGGTCGAGCTTCATCGCAATGCCGAGCGCGAGGAAACAGGCGGCGAGCGCCTTGAAGAGGTAGAGCCACGTGAGACCGTCGGTGCGCGCCCAGTCCGCAGCCGCGCGGTACCAGGCGGAGACTGACGCGGGGCGCGAGGCGCAGGCAGGGGAGGATGACATGGCGGCCTCCTTAATCGGTTGCTGGCGCGCCGGCTGCGGCCGCGCTGTTTCGCGCACCCGGTGCCGTGCTGGCCGATAGGGGTGTCGAGGTTGCGGCGAGCGGGTGCCCGGGCGCGTGACGAAGCCGGACGTCGACGGACGTGTCGGCGGACTGTCCTTGAGTCGTGGCTCGGCCTTTGCCTTGATTTTTCCCTGCGTTGTTGCGGGCGTTGTTGCCCGGGTTGTCGCCTTGCCCCTCGCTTTGCTCCGGCAGCGTCTGGCTGGCCTGCGGGCCGTTGCCCGGTTCGTCGAGGCCGCCGCCCAGAGCCGTAACCAGCGACGCATGCGCGCCGAGCCGCTCGGCCTGAATCTTCGCCACGCCTTCCTGCGCGCGCAGCAACTGGTTCTGCGCGATCAGCACGTTCACGTAATCGGTCAGACCGCGCCGATAACCTTCGCGCGACAGCTCGTAATTCTTGCGCGCGGCGGCCACCGATCGCTCGGCATCCTGCGCTTGCGTGGTCAGCGAACGCATGCGGATCACCTGATCGGAAATATCCTTCAACGCGCTGACAATCGTCTGGTTGTACTGCTGCACGGCTTCGTCGTAACCGGCCGTTGCCGCGCCGAGCTGCGCGCGCAGGCGGCCACCGTCGAAAATCGGCAGCGAGAGCGCCGGCCCGGCGCTCCAGCTATGCGACGGATTCTTCAGGAACTGGAACAGCGGACCCATGGCCGCGTAGCCGCCAATCGATGCCAGCAGGTCGATGTCCGGATAGAACCCAGCCTTCGCGACGTCGATACCGCGCGCTTGCGCTGCCACGGTCCAGCGCGCGGCGACCACGTCCGGCCGATGGCCGATCAGCTCCGCGGGCAGCGCGCTCGGCAAGCCGGCAGGGCCGGCGAGCGAGAGCACCGGCCGCTGCAGCGAGTCGCCCGCGCCCGGGCCCTTGCCCGCGAGCGCCGCCAACTGGTTGCGCCCGAGCGCGATTCTTTCCTCCAGCGCATCGATTTGCCGCTCGTATTCCGGCAGCGGCGTTTCGGCCTGGCTCACTTCCAGCTGCGTGCCGATGCCGCCCTTCAGGCGCCGATGGGCCAGGTCGGCGATTTGCTGCTGTTGCTCCAGGGTGGCGCGGGCAATGTCGAGCAGCGCGTAGTTCAGCGACATCTCGATATAGGTGCGCACCACGTTCGCCTGCAGCTCGAGTTGCGCGGCGCGTGCGTCGGCGGCACTGGCGTGCGCGGCGTCGAGCGCGCGTTCGGCGGCGTTGCGGTCCTTGCCCCACAGGTCGAGGTGATAGGAGAGTGCGAGCGTGCCGGTGTTGTTCCACGACTGCTCGCCGGCGAGCGGGCCCGGGCCGTAGTACAGGTTGTCGGCCCATTTCTGGCGCTTGATCGACAGGTCTGCGTTCACCTGCGGCGCGAGCGCGGAGCGTGCGACGCCCGCCATCGACATGGCTTCGCGCACGCGTGCTTGCGCTGCTGCGAGGCTCGGGTTGCCGGCCTGCGCGGCTTCGATCCACGCGTCGAGTTGCGGATCGCGGTAGGTGCGCCACCAGTCGGCGGCGGGCCATTGGGCGTCCGCGGCGGCCGCGCGGATCGCGTTGCCCGCGTCGAGCGACGCCGCGTCCGTGCGGGTTGCTTGAGGTGCTATGCCCCCGGTACTTGCACAGCCGGCCATTGTTAATAGGATCGTAAGAACCGCGGCGGCGGTGACCCTTTTCGTTACCGGAGACTGCACCATTTCCTCCACAATTTGACGGTAGATGCGATCCGCCGATTATATTTTTTGACGGATTGCGGAATAACCGGTAAAGATGCAAGGAATTCTTACGAGGACTGTGATAATCGTCTTTGCGAACCGTGCAACAATCCTAGGGTCAGTCGCCACACAATTGAGCAGTAAGGAAAGGTATGGATACGCTCCAGAACATGCGCGTATTTGTCCGCGTCGTCGAAGCGGGCAGTTTCACGGGTGCCGCGCAGCACCTGAATACGACCACCGCCTATGCGTCGCGCGCGGTTTCGGATCTGGAAGCGCATCTGCGCACGCGTTTGCTGAATCGCACCACGCGCCGCATCGCGTTGACCGAAGCCGGTGAGCGTTACCTGCAGCGCTGCGAGCAGATCCTCGCGTATGTCGATCAGGCGGAAGCCGAGGCGAGCGACGCGCATGCGCGTCCGTCCGGCAAGCTGAAGGTTCATGCCATGACGAGCTTCGGCCAGCACTATGTGGTGCCGGCCGTGGGCCGCTACCGGGAGCGCTACCCCGAGGTGCAGGTCGAGCTGACGCTCGCGCAGCGCATGCCGGATCTGCTGGACGAAGGCTTTGACGTGTCGCTGACGCTCGCCACCGGACTGCCCGATTCGGGGCTCGTGTCACAGCGCCTTGGCAGCGCGTTCAGCATTGCGTGCGCGTCGCCGGCCTATCTGGAAAAGCACGGCGTGCCGCAAACGCCCTCCGATCTCGCGCATCACACCTGCCTGCAAATTGTCACGCCGGTGTTCCCGCCGGATAAATGGACCTTTGACGGCCCGAACGGCGAGGAAACCATCACGCTCGGGCCCGCCACGTTCCAGGTGAACGTGGCAGAGGCGATGGCCGTGGCGGTGACGAGCGGCATGGGCATCGGCCTGATCCCCATCTATTCGGCGATCAGCGGCCTGCGCAAAGGCGAACTGCTGTGGCTGCTGCCGGAATACACATCGCAGGAAATGAATCTGTATGCGTTGTATCCGTCGCGCCAGTATCTGGACGCGAAAATCCGCACGTGGATCGAGCATTTGCGCGAGGAGCTTCCGTCGACTCTCGCGGTCGATCAGGCCGAGTTGCGGCAGTTTGCGCGGACTTGATGCCGGGTAAGGGCTCAGTTGGGCGGCTGGGAAGGGGGCGCTGCGGGCGTGCAGGCAGATAGCAGGCGGATCAACAGGCGGCTCAGCGCACCGCGGGGGCTCAGTAGGCGGCTCAGCGCGCTGTTCGACGCGCCGCTCGGCGGGCTGCGGGCGAGAGCGGATGCAGCCCGTTACATCGGCGCCGCGCCGCAACATTTCCTTACTTCCGCCTGCGGATCGATTTGCTACGGTGTGGTTAACGCGCTGCGTTTGACGAGCGCGTTGTTTTCGCCGCCGCCATTCGGCAACCGCAAATACCGAAGCACGAGGATTTCATGGATACGCATCTGATGATCGGCGTGGCCGTCATGTTTGGACTGATCGGCATAGCCGCATCTCGCGATCTGCTGCGTCGCCTGCGCGAACAGCAGCCGCAACTTGCGCCGGTCAAGGTCGAGCGTCGCGAAGCGGGGAAGCCGCGCAGCGGGCGGTAGCGGATCATTGTTCGCGGTTCGCGGTTCGCGGTTCGCGGCTGCGGCGAAGCGGCGCCTGAATTGCGCGAAGCCGCAGCGAGCCGCAGCGCTAGATCTCGACAACCTTGTCCCACGCAAAGAGCGGATTCTCCCACTGCCCGGTGCGCCGGTCGTAGTAGCCGCGCGGATTGCACACCACGCGCGTGCCGTTCACCGTGTAGTCGAACGGCGTATGCGTGTGCCCATGAATCCATAGCGCGACGGGCGACCGCACGAGTTCGGGCAGGTGGTTGACGAAGCCGGCGGACGCGCGGTCCTGTGCATAGCGCTCGGCGAGACTCAACCGATGCGGCGCGTGATGCGTGACCACGATCGTCTGGCCGGCAAAGGGTTTAGCGAGTTCGTGCGCGAGCCACGCACGCGCCTCGCGATGCAGAGCGAGTGCGTCGCTGGGCGCGAAGTCGCGCGCCTCTGCCTGTGCACGGTCTGCCACGTCGTGCGGCCAGTTCACCTGAATCAGGCCGCGAAAGTCGAGCATGACGCGCCGCGACACCTCGATCGACTCTTCCAGCGCGGCGCTGTCCGCGCCGAACAGCGCGAAATCCGTCCACAGCGTCGTGCCGAGCACGCGCCAGCGGCCCTGCGGGTCGACTAGCGCGGCGTTGTTCAGCACGTGCACGTTATCGACCTGCGCGGCCGCGTCGTACAAGGCGGTTTCAAGCGCGCCGAATTCGCCGTCGTAGTACTCGTGATTGCCCGGCACGTAGACGACCGGCGCCGCGCCGTCGAACACTTGGGCGGCCCAGCGCGGACCCGCCGCGTGATTGTGGATGTCCCCGGCCAGCACGATCAGATCCGCTTGCGCATGCGGGATCAGTTCCGGCTCGTCGTTCTCGAGATGCAGATCGGACAGCACGCGAATTTTCACGAAAGGGCTCCTTGCAAGGCTGGCTTCGACCCGGCGCTTCACGCTTTTCAGCGTAGCACTTTGCCCGGGTTCATGAGGTTCAGCGGATCGAGCGCGTGTTTTACGGCACGCATCATCTGGACCTCCACATCCTGCTTGTAATGCATGGCTTCGTCGATCTTCAGTTGCCCGAGGCCGTGTTCTGCGCTGATGCTGCCACGATGCCGATGCACGCTGTCATACACGATGCGGTTGATCGGACTCTGGTACTGCGCGAGAAACGCCTTCGCGTCCACCCCCTCGGGCGCCTGCACGTTGTAGTGCAGATTGCCGTCGCCGAGATGGCCGAACGTCACCATGCGCGCGCCGGGCGCCGCCTGTGCCACTGCGGCGTCGGTTTCCTCGATGAAGTGGCCGATGCGCGAAATCGGCACCGCAATATCGTGCTTGATGTTCAGGCCCTCCTCAGCCTGCGCGAGCGGGATATGTTCGCGCAGATTCCAGAACGCCCGCGATTGCCCGAGACTTTCCGCGACCACCGCGTCCTGCACGACGCCGTTTTCCAGCGCTTGTTCCATCAGCCGTTCGAAGAGGGCGCGGGCGTGCTCCTCGCTCTCGCTGTCGGACAATTCGAGCAGCACGATCTGCGCGTGCGATCCGGCGAACGGATAGCGCATCTGCTCGAAATGCCGGCCCACCAGTCGCAGGCAGAAATCCGACATCAGTTCGAAGCCGGTGAGCAGCGGCCCGGCGATGCTTTGAGCCAGCGACAGAAACTCGAGCGCTGCATGCGGCGAAGCGAGCGCGGCGAGCGCGGTGACGCGCGCGGCGGGCTGAGGGTGCAGCTTCAGCACGGCTGCCGTGATGATGCCAAGCGTGCCTTCCGCGCCGATGAACAGATCGCGCAGATCGTAGCCGGTGTTGTCCTTGCGCAGCCCGCGCAACCCGTCCCACAGTTCGCCCTGCGGCGTGACTACTTCGAGGCCGAGGCACAGCTCGCGCGTGTTGCCGTAGCGCAGAACGCCGGTGCCGCCCGCGTTGGTCGCGAGATTGCCGCCGATCGTGCAACTGCCTTCCGCAGCGAGGCTGAGCGGAAAGAGACGCCCGGCTTCTTCGACGCGTTTTTGCACTTCGGCGAGAATCACGCCCGCTTCGACGGTGATCGTGTTGTTGTGCGGATCGATGTCGCGCACCCGGTTGAGCCGCCGCAAGCTGACGACTGCCTGCGCCCCGCTCGCGTCCGGCGTGGCGCCGCCGGCAAGCCCGGTGTTGCCGCCTTGCGGCACCAGGGCGACGCGGTGCTCGACGGCAAGTTTGACGAGCGCCGCGACTTCGGCAGGCGTGGCGGGGCACAACACTGCGCAGGCCGCGCCGGTGTAGCGGCGGCGCCAGTCGGTCAGGTAGGGCGCGGTGTCGTGCGTATCGATCAGCACATGAGCGGCGCCGATGGCGTCGCGGCAGGCAGCGAGGAAAGCGGTTTGGGTCATCTGAATCGGTCAGCGGGTTCGGCGGCAACGCGCGCTGGCAAGTGGAGTGAAAGTTGGACGGAAGGGCGAGTGGAAAGTCGGCGGAAAGTCGGGTGCGTGAACCTCAGACGTCCGCGCTTTCCGGACGTTCGCTGTGCAGCTTCGCCCCGTTTTTCGTCGCGCTTTTTGCCGCGCCTTTCGCCGCGCGCTTGAACGGCGCCACGTAGGCGAGCGCGCAGACGAAAAAGACCACGGCGAGCGCGGCCTCCAGCCAGCCGAGGCCGGCACTCAGGCCACGATCGCTCCAGCCGCGCACCACGCCCTCGGTAAAGTACAGCAGGATCAGCATCGACGCCCATTGCAGCGTATAAAGACGCTGCCGCCACACACCCGGCAGCGCGAGCAGCAGCGGCACTGCCTTGATCACGAGCGCCGTGCCGCCCGGACGCAGCGGCGCGAGCCACGCCTCCCATGCAATCGACACAACGATCAGCGCGACGAGTGACGCGCTCGCGCCGAACGCCGCGAGCCTGTTTGCCGACGGTGGCCTGCTGTTCATGGCCTCTCGCTCATGGCTGCCGCCGTGCGCGCGATGCGTGCTCCGAGCGCCACGGCAAGCGTTTTCTCGTCCGCGGAAATGCCCTGCCCGGCGCTGCCCGCGCGCGCGAAATGCGACGCGCCGTAGGGCGTGCCGCCAGTTTGCGTCGTAGTTAGCGCAGTTTCCGTGTACGGAATGCCGACGATCAGCATGCCGTGGTGAAGCAGCGGCAACATCATGGACAACAGCGTGGATTCCTGGCCGCCGTGCAGACTGCCGGTGGACGTGAAGACGCAAGCCGGCTTGCCGGCGAGCGCGCCCGAGAGCCACTGCGGTGTCGTGCCATCGAGAAAGTACTTCAGCGAAGCGGCCATGTTCCCGAAGCGGGTGGGCGAGCCGAGCGCCAGACCGGCGCATTCCTCGAGGTCGCGCAGTTCGACATACGGCGGTCCTTCAGCGGGAATGTCGGGCTGCGTCGCTTCGCAAACGGCCGAGACTGCCGGCACGGTGCGCACGCGCGCCTGCATGCCGGGGACGCTGTCGACGCCGTGCGCGATCGCCAGCGCGAGTTCGCGCGTGGCGCCGTGACGGCTGTAATAGAGCACGAGAATGTCTTTCATAAGCCTCATCGGTGAACGGGTATTATAGGGCTTGGGTCCGCTCTACAGGCTGTTCCCAGCCCTTCATAGCCATTTGGCCAGGCCTCGCGCAAGCTGCGTCCGAGGTTGCGCCTGGCGGTCCCGCAACACGCTTTGACGAAAGCAAGGAGGCAGGTTTGTTGTCCAGGGTGCGTTTCGATCTCGACACGCTCAAGCGGCTCGCGCAATTCGCCGCGAAGCGCAGCAGCGAAGACCGTATTCCCCAGGTGGCCGGCAGCCTCACGTTCACCACGATGCTCGCGCTGGTGCCGCTTGCCACCGTTGCGTTCGCGCTCTTCACCGCGTTCCCGCTGTTCAGTTCGTTCCAGGAGTCGCTGCAGTTTTTCCTCGCCGACCACCTGATGCCCGCGCAACTGAACAGCCAGATCTTCAAGTATCTGAATCAGTTCGCGGCGAAGGCGAAGGGGTTGACGACCATCGGCATGGTGCTGCTGTTTCTCACCGGCGTGATGACGATGATGACGATCGAATCCGCTTTCAACGTGATCTGGCGCGTGCGCAAGGCGCGGCCTGTCGCGCAGCGCATCCTCGTGTACTGGGCGATCATTACGCTCGGTCCGATCCTGATTGGCGTGAGTCTTTCCATCTCGTCGTATCTGTTCACGCAGTCCATGACCTTCAGCGCCGCCCAGCGCATGACGCCGGTGATCGAATGGGCGCTCGCGGGCGCTGCCTTGCCGCTCACGGCGCTCGCTTTCACGATTCTCTACGTGTATTTGCCGAACTGCCGCGTGGAATGGCGCGATGCGGTGATCGGCGGCGTGACGGCGGCGATCGCCTTCGAGCTCGCCAAGCGCGGCTTCGGCTATTACGTGCGGCGCATGCCTACCTACACCGCGGTGTACGGTGCGTTTTCGGTGGTGCCGCTGTTCCTGCTTTGGATGTACCTCTGCTGGTTCATCACGCTGGCGGGCGCGATGATTGCCTCGGCGTTGCCGGCCATTCGCATCGGCCAGTTTCATCGCCCGACTTTCGAGGGCAGTAATCTGTTCGACTCTCTCGAACTGCTGGCACGGCTTTGCGAGGCGCGCGACGCCGGCAAGCGCGGTTATACGGTAACCGAACTATCGCGCATGCTTCGCCGCGATATGGACACTACCGTCTATCTGCTGCAAAGGCTGGAACAGGTCGGATGGATCGCGCAATTGCAGGAAGACGCCTCGCGCCCGCACTTTCTGCTGCTGGCGAATCCGGCGCAGATCACCGTGCAGCAACTGTACGATCTGTTCGTGATGGATCGTGCCGAACTGGAATATCAGCTTCAGCTCGCCTCCACTCGCGTGGACGGCGCCATGCTGCTCGCCGCGCTCGAAAACGACAGGCTGAAGGTGACGCTCGCGACGCTGCTCACGGCCCGCGCCGCCGCGCGCGCCGCAGCGGCCGACGAAAACGATCGCGGCACGTCCTCCATGCCGCATCAGGCGGCCTAGCGTAGGCGCTGACTAGCGTAGGCGCTGATTACGGCCGCTCGCGCCGCTCGCGCTACAACGAAATTTTGCCCACGCAGATGTCCTTGAACATTACCCAGTCGCCCATCAGGCTGTAGAGCGGATGGCGAAAGGTTGCCGGCCGGTTCTTCTCGAAGAAAAAATGCCCGACCCAGGCGAACCCGTATCCGCACACCACCGCGCCAGGCAGCCACAGCCAGTCGCCGGTGGCAAGCGCCATCGCGAGGCAGCCAATCACCGCGAGCGAGCCGACGAAATGCAGCCGTCGCGACACCAGGTTGCGATGTTCGCTCAGATAGTACGGATAAAACTCCGCGAAGTTCGCGAAGTGATCGGTATGCGCGGTATGAGCCATGAGGGCCTCCCGGATTGCTGTGCGCGGCGATTGCGCGGGCGTATGCCACGTTCTGTTTTCGCGGCGCGCCGGTCCTTCGACATGCCGGAACATCAGCTTGCCGACGGCGCCCGCAACGGAACGTTCCAAACCATTGTGCGGCTATCGTGTGCCTCGCGCAACCTGGCCATTCGGACGATGGCGCCGACGCTTTGCTGCCGCTATCGTGAACGAATCAACGCTGCGGCGTGGGATGGGCGCCACGCCGGCGGCAAAGCGCTAGCCTGTGACGCGTGCGGGTTGTGAAGCGAAGCCGAAGAGCGCGTCGAGCGTGGCGTCGGGCTGCTCGGTCATCAGCGCATGCCCGGCTTCCAGTGTGATCGTGTCGACCGGATTGCCCGCCTGGGCGAGCGCATCTGCAAGCGCTTTGGCTGCGCGTGGCGGCGTCATCGCATCGCGGCGGCCCACCACGAGGCGCGTCGCACAGCGGACCTGGGCCGCCCGCACGAGGCCGTCCGCATAGTTGTTGCAAGCGGTGAAATCTGTGTGAAAGAGATGAGTCTCGCCTTTTGTCGACACGCGTTCCATGAGCCGCTGGTTCATGCCGTGCAGCCAGAAGCCGGGGCCTGGGCAAGAAGGTTTCGCCGCGAAGGTGGAGTGCGACCACTGGTTGACCATGCCGATAGCTTCCGGCTCGCTGTGCAGCGCGGCTTGCAACAGGCTGTCGGATACGGCCATCGGCAAGGCCGTGGCAAGCAGTGCGAGATGCGTGGTCCGCTGCGGATAGCGGCCGGCAAAGTCGAGCGCGACGAGCGACCCCATGCTATGGCCGATCACGCAGGCGCGCTCGACGTTCGCAGCGTCGAGCAGGGCGGCGAGCCAGTGCGCCAGCGCTTCTATGGTGTGAAGCGCGGGGCCGGCGCTGCGACAGTGTCCCGGCAGATCGACGGCCAGCACCCCGAAGCCGTGGTGCGCGAAGTAGCGCGTTTGCAGCGCCCACACGCTGTGGTCGTGCTCCGCACCGTGAATGAACACAACCGTCGGCAGGCTCGGCTCAAACGGTTTGCCGCCGGTGTAGGCATAGGCGGCCTTGCCTTGAACGGTGAGAATCATGCGGACTCCGGGCGCGGTTGCGAAGTGGCGGTGCCGCCTGTGGGCGGTGCGCTGCTCGACGCCGGATGGTGCCCGGCTTCTCGTGGTGCTTTCGGTGAAGCGTTGGGTGAGGCGTTGGGCGAAGCATTCGGCGAGGTCTTCTGCGATGCTTTCAGGCCGCGTTTCAGGTCGTCGATGAGATCGTCCGGATCTTCCAGGCCGATGGACAACCGGATCGTGCCTTCCGCGATGCCTGCCGCGGCGAGCGCGGCGGCGTCCATGCGGAAGTGCGTGGTGGAGGCCGGGTGGATCACCAGCGAGCGTGCGTCGCCGACATTGGCCAGATGCGAGAACAGCGACAGCGCTTCGATGAAGCGGCGGCCGGCCGCGCGGTCGCCGCGCAGATTGAAGCTGAACACGGCGCCCGCGCCGCGCGGCAGAAGACGTTGGGCGAGCGCGTGATCGGGATGCGTCGGCAGTTCGGGATACGCGACGGCTTCCACCGCCGCATGGCCGGCGAGAAACTCGACGACCCGGCGCGTGTTGGCGACGTGGCGCTCCATCCGCAAAGGCAGCGTTTCGATGCCTTGCAGAAGCTGCCATGCGGCTTGCGGATGCAGGCAGGCGCCGAAATCGCGCAAGCCTTCGCGGCGGGCGCGCAGCAGGAAGGGCGCCACCGTGCTTTCCTCGCTGAACACCATGCCGTGGAAGCCGGCATAAGGCTCGGTGAATTCGGGAAAGCGTCCGGAGGCGTCGAAGTCGAACGTGCCGCCGTCCACCAGCACGCCGCCGATCGTCGTGCCGTGGCCGCCCAGAAACTTGGTGGCCGAGTGATAGACGAAGTCCGCGCCGTGCTCGAACGGCTTGAGCAGGTACGGCGTGGTGAAGGTAGAGTCGACGAGAAGCGGCACCCGGTGCTCGTGAGCGATCTGCGCGACGGTGGCAATGTCGAGCACGTCGAGGCCGGGATTGCCGAGCGTTTCGCCGAACAGCAGCCGGGTGTTCGGGCGCAGCGCGGCGCGCCATCCGTCGATATGGCCCGGTCTGACAAAGGTCGTTTCAATGCCGAAGCGGGGCAATGTGTAATGCAGCAGATTATGCGAGCCGCCGTACAGCGCGCTCGACGCAACGATGTGCGAGCCCGCGCCCATCAGCGTGACGATCGCCAGATGCAAGGCGGCCTGGCCGCTTGCCGTGCCGATCGCGCCCGCGCCGTTTTCGAGCGCCGCGACACGTTCCTCGAACACGGCAACGGTCGGGTTCGAGATGCGCGAGTAGACGTGCCCCGCGCGCTCCATGTTGAAAAGCGCGGCGGCGTGATCGGCGTCGCGAAACGAGAACGACGTAGTCTGGTAAATGGGCGTGGCGCGCGCGCCGGTGGTGGGATCGGGAGCGGCGCCGGCGTGCAGCGCAAGCGTGTCGAAACGGTTGGCGGACATGCGGGTCGGCAAGGCCACGGACAGCCTCGCGAAAGGTCAAGGTGGCGGCCATCGTATCACCGGCATGGCACGCATCAAGCGCGGTTTTCCCGATGCGAAGGGCGCGCCGCCAGGCCGTTGAGTCGCGGCGCAAGCCCGCCGCGCCTTTATGGGCGGGCCGCTTTCCTTTTATGGGCCTTTCCGCTAGGATCGAAAGTCATTGATGTATTACATGCCTGGCGGGTATTTTGGGAGACAGATTATGCGAGTCAGCGACATTCTTAAAGTCAAAGGCAACACCCTTTTCACGGTTACGCCGGATACCCCGCTGCACGACGCAGTCAACACCATGGCGGAGCACGACATCGGCTCGCTGGTGGTCATGGAGTACGGCGACCTGGTCGGTATGCTGACATTCCGCGAGATTATCCTCACGCTCAAGGAAAATGGCGGAAGCGTGGGCACGTCCACCATTCGCAAGGTCATGGACGATCATCCGCTCACCTGCACGCCCGAAACAGACGTCAACGAAGTACGCCGCATGATGCTCGAGCATCACGTGCGTTATCTGCCGGTGCTGGAAAGCCGCACGCTGATGGGCGTGATTTCGTTTTACGACGTCGCGAAGGCGGTGGTCGAAGAGCAGGGTTTCGAAAATCGCATGCTGAAGGCGTACATTCGCGACTGGCCGGAAGAGCAGGGGCAGCAGCCGGCGCGTTGATACGCGGCGGCTGAACCCGCCATCCAGTGAAGGCGTGCGCGAGAGCGCGCGCTTTTTTTGTGCGCGCCGCCATCACACGGCGCGCGGCTTGCGGGGTGTTGCGCAGGCGTCTGCTTTCCGATCCGTCTCTCGCACGACATGAGTCACAGACCGTTGCCTCCCACACCCCCTACGCGCGCGCTGTCCGCCGCCCGGCGCGCCGCGCGTCGGCACGGCAGCCACGAATCGCAGTTCAAGCTGCTTGGCGAGCGTCGTTTTGCGCCGTTTTTCTGGACCCAGTTCCTCGGCGCGATGAACGACAACGTGTTCAAGATCGGCTTTACGTCGCTCGTCACGTTTCAGGCGGCGCGCTTTTCTGGCGTCGATCCCAAAACAGCGGCGTTTCTCATCTCGGCCATCTTTATTCTCCCTTTCGTGCTGTTGTCGGCCACTTCCGGACAGATCGCCGACAAGTACGACAAGGCGATGCTCACGCGTCTCGTGAAGAGCTTCGAGATTGTCGTGATGCTGATCGGCGGCGCTGGTTTTCTGCTGCACAGCGCGCCGCTGCTGTATTTGTGCACGTTTCTGATGGGCGTGCATTCCACCGTGTTCGGGCCGGTCAAGTACTCGTATCTGCCCCAGCATCTGTCGAACCAGGAACTCGTGGGCGGCAACGGCATGGTGGAGATGGGCACCTTCGTCGCGATTCTGGTCGGCACGATTGTCGGCGGCGCGAGCGCGGGGTTCGTCGAGCATGGTGCGCTGGTGCTCGCTTGCGCGTGCGTCGCGATTGCGCTCGCAGGGCGCATGGTGTCGGCCTTCGTGCTGACCACGCCGGCGCCGCAGCCGGAGCTGCGCATCAACTGGAATCCGGTCAGCGAAACCTGGCGAAACCTCAAGCTCGCGCGCGAAAACCGCACGGTGTTTCTGAGCCTGCTCGGCATATCGTGGCTGTGGTTCGTGGGCGCGACGTTTCTGTCGTCGTTTTTCAGCTATGCGAAAGACGTGCTGTCCGCCGATCCGGACGTGGTGACCGTGCTGCTGGGCACGTTCTCGGTCGGCATCGGCCTCGGCTCGCTATTGTGCGAAAAGCTCTCGAAGCGGCGGATCGAAATCGGCCTCGTGCCGCTCGGTTCGATCGGCATGAGCGTGTTCGGCATCGACCTTTTTTTCGCGAGCCACGCGTTGCCGTCTGCCGGGCACCTGCTGAGCGTCGGCGAGTTTCTCGCACGGCCCATGCATTGGCGCGTGCTTGCCGATCTGTTCCTGCTCGCCATGTTCGGTGGCTTCTACAGCGTGCCGCTCTATTCGCTGATCCAGAGCCGCAGCCAGCCGAGCCACCGGGCGCGCATCATCGCCGCGAACAATATTCTGAATTCGCTGTTCATGATTGTCTCGTCGCTCATGGCGATCGGGCTGACGGCGGCGGGCTTGAGCATTCCAGCCATTTTTCTTGTGACTGCGCTGCTCAACATCGTGGTGGCAAGCTACATCTATTCGCTGGTGCCCGAGTTTCTGCTGCGCTTTATCGCATGGGTGCTGGTGCACACGTTCTACCGCATTCGTCTCGTTCATGCAGAGCGGATTCCGGATGAAGGCGCGGCCGTTCTTGTGTGCAATCACGTAAGTTTCGTGGATGCGGTCGTGATCATGGCCGAGAGCCCGCGGCCGATCCGCTTCGTAATGGATCATCAGATATTCAAGACGCGATTCGCGGGCTGGGTGTTTCGTCATGCGAAGGCCATTCCTATCGCTCCCGCCCACCAGGACGCGCAGTTGCTCGCACGCGCCTATGAGCGCTGCGCGCAGGCGCTCGCCGAGGGCGAACTGGTGTGCATCTTTCCGGAGGGCAAGCTCACGCGAACCGGCGACATGAATCCGTTCCGTCATGGCGTGATGGAGATCATTCGCCGCACGCCCGTGCCGGTCATTCCCATGGCGCTGCGCGGATTGTGGGGCAGCGTGTTTTCGCGCGCCGATGACGCGCGCTGGCCGCGGCCGATGCACAAGGGCGTGATGAGCCGCCTGACACTCGCGGTTGCCGAGCCGATAGAACCGGCGCTCGCCACGCCCGAGTTGCTGCAAGAAATCGTCACGGAATTGCGCGGGGCGCGCAAGTAGGGCGGCCTATTCTGGACCTGTCCGGAGCCTGGCCTTAAGTCATAAGACGGCGCCCGGCGGCGCCTTGGGCGGCGAGGGGCTGGCATAATAGCGCTTTCCCCGCATCCTTTGGACGACGCCCATGTCCGGCAACACCCTCGGTACGCTTTTTACTGTCACGACCTTCGGCGAATCGCACGGCCCGGCTATCGGCTGTGTGATCGACGGCTGCCCGCCGGGCATGGCGCTCGACGAAGCGGACATCCAGTTCGAACTGGACCGCCGCAAGCCCGGCACCTCGCGCCACGTCACGCAGCGTCAGGAAGAAGACAAGGTCGAGATTCTCTCGGGCGTATTCGAAGGCAAGACCACCGGCGCGCCGATTGCGCTTCTGATCCGCAATACGGACCAGCGCAGCAAAGACTACGGCAATATTGCGGACACCTTCCGTCCGGGCCACGCCGACTACACCTACTGGCAGAAGTACGGCATTCGCGACTATCGCGGCGGCGGACGTTCGTCCGCGCGCCTGACCGCGCCGACGGTCGCGGCGGGGGCGGTCGCGAAGAAGTGGCTGCGCGAGAAGTTCGGCACGGAGGTGCGCGGCTACATGGCGGCGCTCGGCGAGATCGACGTGCCGTTCGTCGACTGGGCGCAGGTGCGCGAGAATCCGTTCTTCGTGCCGAATGCCGATATCGTGCCGCAGCTCGAAGCTTACATGGACGCGCTGCGCAAGGACGGCGACTCGATCGGCGCGCGCATCAACGTGGTGGCTTCGGGCGTGCCCGTGGGCCTTGGCGAGCCGCTGTTCGACCGGCTCGACGCGGACATCGCCCACGCCATGATGGGCATCAACGCGGTGAAGGGCGTGGAGATCGGCGCTGGTTTTGCCAGCGTCGCACAGCGCGGCTCCGTGCATGGCGACGAACTGACGCCCGAGGGTTTTGTCGGCAATCACGCGGGCGGGGTGCTCGGCGGCATTTCGACCGGTCAGGACATTACCGTATCCATCGCGATCAAGCCGACGTCGAGCATCCGCACGCCGCGCCGCTCGATCGACAAAGCGGGACAACCCGCCGTTGTCGAAACGTTCGGGCGGCATGATCCGTGTGTCGGCATTCGCGCTACGCCGATCGCGGAGGCCATGCTCGCGCTGGTGCTGATCGATCACGCGCTGCGCCACCGCGCGCAATGCGGCGACGTCTCGGTAAGCACGCCGAAGATCGCGGCCAGCGCGCCGTAACGACACGCTTCTGGCGGTCTGAATCGCGCTGCGCGAGCGGCGTTTTCGCATGAGTCAACCTCTTCTGGAGCCGGCAGACGCTGTTCTGCCGGCGTTGCGTGCCCGCGCGTTGACACCGCAGGCCACCGCGCAAGACTATCTCGCATTAGGCGAGGCGCTGTTGCAACGCGCCGGCCAGGACAAGGCGTTGCGGCGCGAAGCGCTCGTGGCGTTCGTGCGGGCTTATCAGGCAGATCCCGCCTGTCACTGCACGCTGCTGCATACGATTGCACAAACCGCGTTCGTCGTGCGCGAGTGGGCCTTGGTCGAGGAGGCCACTACGTTGCTGCTCGCGCAAAATTCCGCGGACGCCAACGCGTTGGTCTGGCGTGCAGCCGCGGTTCAGCATCGCGACGATTTTGCTACCGCCGAGCAGTTGTTGCGCGACGCGGTGCGTGTGGTGCCGGGCAATCCGGTGGCGCTTCACAAGCTCGCCTTGTGCCTGAAGGAGCAGGGGCGCTTTGCGCAAGCTGAGGCGTTGCTGCGCGAGGTGCTCGCGTTGTCGCCGGATAATGCGTACGCGTTGTTCGACCTCTCGGAACTGGAGATGCGCAGCGGCCGTTTCGTCGAGGGCTGGGCGCGCTACGAAGCGCGTATGGCGTTTGGCGGCGGCGAGCTGAACAGCGCGCAAAGCGCGCTCGCCGAGATCAGCGCTCCTTGGCAAGGCGAGTCGCTGGCGGGCAAGACGCTCGTTGTGTACGGCGAGCAAGGCAATGGCGATTGCGTGTGGGCGGTGCGCTTTCTGCCGTTGCTCGCAGAGCGCGCCCGGCGCGAGGGCGGCACGGTGATCTTCGGTCACGACGGACCGTTGCGAGCGCTGTTCGAGCGGACGCTGCCCGCGGACCTGCGGCTCGAAACCAGCCTGGAAACGCAGCCTGACTTTCATTGCGGGCTGATGAGCCTGCCGCTGCGCCTCGGCATCGTCGACCCGCATGGCTGGGGCGCGCCTTATCTGAACGCGGACCCCACGCTCGCGCAAATCTGGCAACGGCGCGTGCGGGAATGCGTCGGCGCAATGCCCGGCAAGCGCAGCGTGGGCCTTGTGTGGAACGGCAATCCTGACCATATTCGCGACACGCGGCGCTCGGTGCCGGCGGAGCAACTCGAGCCCTTACTGGACGTGCCTCGCGTGACGTATTTCGCGCTTTCGCCCGAGCGGGGCGAGACTGTCGCGCAGTGGCGTGCAAAGGGCCTCGACGTGGTCGACCTCACTCACCACTTTCAATCAGGCTTCGACGATGTCGCCGCATTGCTCGCGAATCTCGATCTGACGGTCACGATCGACAGCGGGCCGGCTCATCTTGCGGGCGCGCTCGGCGTGCCGACCTGTTTGATGATCGACCATGTGTCGGCATGGTTCTGGGGCAGCGAGGCGGCGATTACGCCCTGGTACGATTCGATCGAACTGTTCAGGCAACCCGCAGTGGGCGCATGGGCGCCGGTGGTGGCGCGGGTACGCGCGCGCATCGAAGAGCTGACGCGCGGCTGAGGTCGCGTTCACAGCGTTCGCAGGGTTCACGGCTTTCACCGCGTTCGCAAGGCGGGCACGCCTGGCGTGCGCCGCAAAGCGGGACATCACATGTTCGGATAATTCGGCCCGCCGCCGCCTTCGGGCGTGACCCACACGATGTTTTGCGTCGGGTCCTTGATGTCGCAGGTCTTGCAATGCACGCAGTTCTGCGCGTTGATCACCAGCCGCTCGCCGCCATCGTCGTTCTTCACGAACTCGTACACCGCAGCCGGGCAGTAGCGCGATTCCGGACCGGCATAGGTCTGCCAGTTCACGTTCACCGGCACCGTCGGATCCTTTAGCGTCAGATGCGCGGGCTGGTTCTCTTCGTGATTCGTGTTCGAGATGAACACCGAAGACAACCGGTCGAACGTGAGCTTGCCATCGGGCTTCGGATACACGATCGGCTTGCACTGCGACGCAGGCTTGAGCATCTCGTGATCCCAATGCTGGTGATGTAGCGTCCAAGGCACGTTGCCGCCCAGCAGCTTCTGCTCGATGCCCACCATCAGCGTGCCAAGGTACAGGCCCTTGCTCATCCACTGCTTGAAATTGCGGGCCTTGTAGAGCTCCGTGTGCAGCCACGAGGTCTTGAAGCTCTCCGGGTACGCCGTGAGTTCGTCGCTCGTGCGGCCGGCCTGGACGGCTTCGAAGGCGGCATCGGCGGCCAGCATGCCGGTCTTGATTGCAGCGTGTGAGCCCTTGATGCGCGACGCGTTCAGAAAGCCCGCGTCGTCGCCCACCAGCGCGCCGCCGGGGAATACCAGCTTCGGCAGCGACATCAGTCCGCCCGCGGTGATCGCGCGCGCGCCATACGACACGCGTTTGCCGCCTTCGAGGAATTGGCGGATCGCCGGATGCGTCTTGTAGCGCTGGAATTCCTCGAACGGCGACAGGTACGGATTCGAATAACCCAGACCCACCACGAAACCCACCACCACCTGGTTGTTGTCCATGTGGTAGAGGAACGAGCCGCCGTAGGTGTCGGTGTCGAGCGGCCAGCCGGCCGTGTGCATGACGAGCCCCGGCTTGTGCTTCGCAGGGTCGATCTCCCACAGCTCCTTGATGCCGATGCCGTAGACCTGCGGATCCACGCCCTCGCGCAGACTGAACTTGTCGTTCAGTTGCCGGCCAAGATGCCCGCGCGCGCCTTCGCAGAAGAGCGTGTATTTCGCGTGCAGTTCCATGCCGAGCTGGAAGTTTTCGGTGGGTTGGCCGTCCTTGCCGATGCCGAGGTTGCCGGTCGCAACGCCTTTGACCGAGCCGTCGTCGTTATAAAGAATTTCGGCGGCGGGGAATCCCGGAAAGATTTCCACGCCCAGCGCCTCGGCCTGCTGACCCAGCCAGCGCGCGACGCTCGCGAGGCTGATCACGTAGTTGCCGTGGTTCTTGAAGTTGTCCGGCAGCGCCCAGTTCGGCACCGACTTCGCGCCGTTTTCCGACAGGAAGAGGAAACGGTCTTCGGTCACTTCCACGTCCAGAGGCGCGCCTTTTTCCTTCCAGTCGGGAATCAGTTCGGTGATGGCGCGCGGGTCCATGACCGCGCCGGAGAGGATGTGCGCCCCGATCTCCGAGCCTTTTTCCAGTACGCAGACGCCAAGCTCGACCCCCTTGTCGGCCGCCAGCTGCTTCAGGCGGATCGCGGCAGCGAGACCAGCCGGGCCGCCGCCGACGATCACGACGTCGTATTCCATCGACTCGCGCGGGCCATACTGCTCGATGAGACTTGCGGGGGTCATTGATGCTCCTCTTACCGTTAGAATGCTTTTTTCGGGATCGTATTGTGGGCGATGGATTCTTGCACCGCAACCGGATCAGCAGAGATTAGCACGCTCGTTCTATTTCTGTGATACGGTATTGACCCGAGCTCAACGCCCGGCCGCAACCGGCAACCGCATCCGTAACTACCACCGAACAAGGAACGACAATGGGCCGTTCGATCAATCTGGAAGGCAAGGTCGCGCTGATAACCGGCGCCTCGAGCGGGTTGGGCAAGCGCTTTGCGCAAGTGTTGTCGCAGGCGGGCGCCAAGGTCGTGCTGGCGAGCCGGCGCACCGAGCGGCTTAAGGAACTGCGCGCCGAGATCGAGGCGTCGGGCGGCGCGGCGCACGTCGTCTCGCTGGACGTGACCGACTATCAAAGCATCAAGGCCGCCGTCGCGCATGCGGAGACGGAGGCGGGCACCATCGACATTCTGGTGAACAACTCAGGTGTGTCCACCACGCAGAAGCTCTCTGAGGTCACGCCGGCCGACTTCGAATACGTGTTCGACACAAATACGCGCGGCGCATTCTTCGTCGCACAGGAAGTGGCCAAGCGCATGATCATGCGCGGCAACAATGCGCAAAAGCCGTCCTACCGCATCATCAATATTGCGTCCATGGCGGGCTTGCGGGTGCTGCCGCAAATCGGCCTGTATTCGATGAGCAAGGCAGCCGTCGTGCACATGACCAAGGCGATGGCGCTCGAATGGGGCAAGCACGGCATCAACGTGAATGCGATCTGTCCGGGCTATATCGACACGGAGATCAACCATCACCACTGGTCGACCGAGCAGGGGCAAAAGCTCGTGTCGATGCTGCCGCGCCATCGCGTGGGCAAGCCTGACGACCTGGACGGGCTCCTGCTGCTGCTCGCGGCGGACGAATCGCAGTTCATCAACGGCTCGGTGATCGCCGCCGACGACGGCTTCGGTCTCGCGTGAGCTTTCGCGCGTTGCCGCCTTGCGGCGTTACCGCTTGACCGGGGCCGATGCGGGCCCTCAATCACAGAAGAAGCAGGAAAAGTAGAAGCACAATGAGCGATTTTCATGCAGTTTTCGAGATGTCCATGCCGATCCGCTGGGGCGACATGGACGCGTTCGGCCATGTGAACAACACGGTCTATTTCCGCTACATGGAGCAGGTACGCATTTCCTGGTTCGAGCACCTCGGTTTGACCGGCAGCAACGCGGACGGCCAGGGACCGGTGATCGTCAATGCCTCGATGGAATTTCTCAGGCAACTGCATTATCCCGGCGACGTGATCGGCCGCATGAGCGTCGCGACGCCCGGCCGCAGCAGTTTCGACACCGGCTTCGAGCTGGTGCGCGCGGACGATCCGAACACCGTTTATGCGCGCGGCGCCGCCCGTTGCGTGTGGATCGACTACGCGGCCGGCAAGTCGGTGCCGGTGCCCGACCTGCTGCGCGCGACCATTGAGCGAGCCGCTCTCGTGAAAACGGCCGAACCGGCCGCGTAAATTCGCGAAGTGCGGCGGCCGCGCTCAGTGGCCGAGCAGACGTTGCAGCAGCTCTGTCGCATTCCCGGTATCGTATTTGCGCATCAGGCGGGCGCGGTATACGTCCACCGTTCGCGGGCTGATGTCGAGCGCCCGTCCAATCTGCTTGCTGGTTTTTCCCGTCACCAGTTGCGCGGCGACTTCGCGCTCGCGAGGCGTGAGTTCCACGGCTACGCGCCGCGTCGCGCTCAAATCTTCAAAAGTCCAGACGCCCGCCGCGTGCGGGTCGGTGCGCCGCTGCGCGCGGCCCGTCACGTGGCACCAGAACAGTTCGCCGTTGGCGCGCTTCATGATGCGGTCGTCGGCGTAACTGCCTTGCGCGGTCATGATGGGCGGAATGCGTGCGCCGATCCGCTCGAATTCGTCCGCGGACGGGTAAAGTATCTGGAACGACTGGCCGAGCAGCGTCTCGCGCGGGCAGCCGAAAATCGACGCAAGCTCGTCATTGCAATCTTCGATAATGCGTTCGCGCGACAGCACGAGCCCGATCGGCGCGAGATGAAAAGCGGTTTGATAATCCAGTGCGGGCATGGGCTGGCGGCAAGTACTTATGTATTTTTGCGTATTGTGCCGCATGGCACGGCGAGCGTACTCTTTCGGGCACATGAGAACGCGGTGAGGCGTCCGTGGCGGCGTGTGCGAGCATTGGTCCTGGCTTCGCACCCACTGCCTCGCGGGCGACTGCAGCGACGTGTCGGGCCACCGCCTGTACGCGTCACATGGGCCGCCACAAAACCGGTTTCGGGTTTCCATAAAGGAAGGGACATACTGATGAACAAGGTCTATCCAGGCGCCGCCGAGGCGCTGAAAGACATCGTCAAGGACGGGCAGACGTTCGCCGTCGGCGGCTTCGGCCTGTGCGGCATTCCCGAGGCGCTGATTGCGGCGCTGCGCGACACAAAGGTGCAGGGCATCACGTGCATTAGCAACAACGCGGGTGTCGACGGTTTCGGCCTCGGCTTGCTGCTCGAAACGCGCCAGATCAAGAAGATGATTTCGTCGTATGTCGGCGAGAACAAGGAGTTCGAGCGCCAGTACCTGGCTGGTGAGCTCGAGCTCGAATTCACGCCGCAGGGCACGCTCGCGGAGAAGCTGCGAGCGGGCGGCTCGGGCATTCCGGCCTTCTTCACGAACACGGGCTACGGCACGCTGATCGCCGAGGGCAAGGAAACCCGCCAGTTCGGCGAGAACCACTACGTGCTCGAACATTCGCTGACGGCGGATATTGCGCTCGTCAAGGCATGGAAGGCCGACAAGTCGGGCAACCTGATCTATCGCCGCACGGCGCGCAACTTCAACCCGATGTGCGCAATGGCCGGCCGGATCACGGTGGCGGAAGTCGAGGAAATCGTCGAGGTGGGCGAGCTTGATCCGGACGCGATCCATACGCCTGGCATCTTCGTTCAGCGCATCGTGTTGAATGCGCATCCGGAAAAACGCATCGAACAACGCGTCGTCCGCGCGAAAGGAGACTGATCATGGCATGGACTCGTGACGAAATGGCCGCGCGCGCGGCGAAGGAATTGCAGGACGGCTTTTACGTGAATCTCGGCATCGGCCTGCCGACGCTGGTGGCTAACCATGTGCCGCCGGGTGTCGAAGTGTGGCTGCAATCCGAGAACGGGCTGCTTGGCATCGGCCCCTCGCCGACCGAAGAAGAAGTGGACGCCGATCTCATTAACGCGGGCAAGCAGACGGTGACCACGCTGCCGGGCTCGTCGATTTTCTCGTCGGCGGACTCGTTTGCGATGATCCGCGGCGGCCACATCAACCTGGCGATCCTCGGCGCGATGCAGATCAGCAAGAAGGGGGATCTGGCCAACTGGATGATTCCCGGCAAGATGATCAAGGGTATGGGCGGCGCGATGGATCTGGTCGCGGGCGTCAAGCGCGTGGTGGTCCTGATGGAGCACGTCGCGAAGGGTGACCAGCACAAGATCCTCGAAGAATGCACATTGCCGCTGACAGGCGTGGGCGTGGTCGATCAGATCATCACCGACCTGGGCGTGATCGAAGTCACGGACGACGGCCTCAAGGTGACTGAACTGGCGCCGGGCGTGAGCGTCGACGAGATCAAGGCAAAGACGGGCGCGCCGCTGGACGTGAGCGCGGTGAGCTGATTGGAGGTTGCGAGGGCCGTTGCCGCGCCGGTGACGCCGGAGCAGCAACGGCCGCTCTGCACGCCGGCGTGCATGCTCGAGCTGGGCGTGCAGCGTGCAGGTGCAGTACAAGTGAAGTGCAGTTGAAGCGGACGAGACGCAAGTCTCGTCCGCTTTTTCTTTTCCGGCGAACGTTCTGCCATGCCTGTCCTATGCCGTTTGGCCGATCGTTGCGTTGCGCAAAGCGGTTTACAATCGTCCGCAGGCATTAATCGAAAGTCGCCCCGTGCCGCTTCTCACCGCGTTGCGTCCGCGCTAATGGGCGGAGCCGGGCAGCGCTTTTGCAAGGACCACAAATGACAGCAACGACAGCCTTCGCAGGTGAGCCGCCTACGCCTCGTCAACGTTATGTGCAATGCGCGAGCGCGGCGGGCCTGCATCGTATCGCCTACACCGAGTGGGGCGATCCGGACAACCCGCGCGTGCTGGTGTGCGTGCATGGCCTGACGCGTTCCGGGCGCGATTTCGACCGGCTGGCCGCGCAGTTTGCCGGTACCTACCGCGTGGTTTGTCCGGATGTGGTCGGACGCGGCTTGTCGTCATGGCTCGCCAATCCAAACCTGTATGGCGTGCCGCAATATGTGGCCGACATGGTCACGCTGATCGCTCGCCTGAACGTGGAAACGGTGGACTGGTTCGGCACGTCCATGGGCGGGCTGATCGGGCTCGGTCTCGCAGGCCTCGCTGATATGCCCATCCGCAAGCTGTTGTTGAACGACGTCGGCCCGCATCTGGAGCCGGAAGCCGTCAAACGTATCGGCGATTATCTTGGCAAGCCCGTGCGTTTCGACTCGCTGCGGCAAGGCGTCGACCACGCGGCGTTTCTTGCGCGCACCTTCGGCCCGCTCACGCCGGACGAATGGCGCGAGATCAATACGCCACTGCTGCGCGAGGAAAACGGCACGTGGCTGTTCCGATACGATCCGCGCATCGCCCAGCCTTTTTCCGCGACCACCGAAGAAACCGCGAGACTCGGCGAGGCCGCGCTATGGCATTCGCTCGCGTCCTTCCAGGGGCCGGTGCTGGTGGTGAGAGGCGAGTCGTCCGACTTGTTGTCGCGTGAAACGGTCGCGAAGATGGTCGAGACAGGGCGTGCCGTTTCGAGCGTCGAAATCAGCGGTGTCGGACATGCGCCGGCGTTTCTGTCGGCAGATCAGATTGAGATCGCGCGGCGCTTCTTTATCGGCGCCGGCAGCGACGCGTCATAATATGCAGTTGCGCGTGGCGCCTGAGCGTCATGCAAGCCGCATTTCTCTTCAACTCTCTTCTATCTACATCAGGATCTTCCATGGCAGTCATTCGTCACCATGTCGGCAAGCGTCTCTCGGAAATTGCCGTGCACAACGGCACCGTGTACCTCGCCGGCCAGATCGCGGAAGACGCGGACCAGGACATTACGGGCCAGACGCGCGAAGTGCTCGGCCATATCGACCGTCTGCTTGCCGAGGTGAACAGCGACAAAGCGCATCTGCTGTCGGTGCAGATCTATATCTCGGACATGGCGCACTTCGCCGGCATGAACGCGGTGTGGGACGAGTGGGTCGCACAAGGCGCCACGCCGCCGCGCGCCACCGTGGAAGCCCGGCTTGCGAACCCGAAGTGTCTGGTCGAAATTGTCGTGGTCGCGGCGCAGCGTAGCTAGCCACGGCAGCTATTCCGGCAGCCGGGCCGCGCAGGACCTGGCTGTTGCAGTTGAAATTCCGTTGATTTGCCTCGCCCCACTGGGGCGCCGCACCATGAATACCGAAACCGTTACGAGCGCGCCGCATCCCCTCCCGTCTTTCGACGAAGCGATGGCATTCGTACGGCAGCACGCGGGCGAGGTGCGCCTGTCCTCTGGCGAATTGCTGGCGGATCACGCGGCGGGCACCGCGTCCATCATGCGTACGCTCAATGTCGATCCGCCGGCCGTGCTGGCGGCGGCGCTGTTCGCCTTGACGCCGCACTTGCAGGACCCGGAGCGCCTGATCGCCGACAACTTCGGCGAAGAGGTCGCACAACTGGTCGGCGACGTGCGCAAGCTGCTGCGCCTTGGCACCGTGAGCCTGCGCGCGGCGCAGAATGCAATGCCCGAAGCGGGGCGCGACGCGCAGGCCGCGCGGCGCGCGCAGGTCGAGGCGTTACGCAAGATGCTGCTGGCGTTCGCGCAGGACATCCGCGTGGTGTTGATCCGGCTCGCTTCGCGGCTGCAGTCGCTGCGCTATTACGCGGCGGCAAAGCTCACGCCTACGCCGGACGTCGCACGCGAGACGCTCGATATTTACGCGCCGCTTGCCAACCGTCTGGGCATCTGGCAACTGAAGTGGGAGCTCGAGGACCTCGCGTTCCGCTTCGAGGAGCCAGTCGTCTACAAGCGCATCGCGAAGCTGCTCGACGAGAAGCGCGTCGAGCGCGAAAGCTATGTGGCGCAGGCCATTGAACGCCTGCAGCAGGAACTCGCCGCCGCCAACATACGCGCGGAGGTGAGCGGGCGGCCGAAGCATATCTACAGCATCTGGCGCAAGATGCGCGGCAAGGAGCTCGACTTCGCGGAACTGTACGACGTGCGTGCGTTTCGCGTAATCGTGCCCGACATCAAAGACTGCTACACCGTGCTCGGTATCGTGCACAACCTGTGGCAGCCGGTGCCCAAAGAGTTCGACGACTACATCTCGCGGCCCAAGCCGAACGGCTACAAGTCGTTGCACACAGTCGTGATCGGCGACGACGGCCGCGCATTCGAAGTGCAGATCCGCACTCACGACATGCATCAGTTCGCGGAATACGGCGTGGCCGCGCACTGGCGCTACAAGGAGGCCGGCACGCGCGGTTACGGCGGGCAGTTCGCCGCCAACGAGAAGTACGACGAGAAAATTGCGTGGCTGCGCCAACTGCTCGCGTGGAAAGACGACGTGTCCGAAGGCGAGCACGGCGAAAAGCGTGCGGCGCAGCCGTGGGAGCAACTGCGGCAGGCCACGCTCGACGACGACCACATCTACGTGCTGACGCCGCAGGCCCGTGTGATCGCGTTGCCGCACGGCGCGACCCCGGTCGATTTCGCGTACCACCTGCATAGCGAGTTGGGGCACAGGTGCCGCGGCGCGCGGGTGGACGGCGCAATGGTGCCGCTCAACACGCAGTTGCAGAACGGCCAGACGGTCGAGATCGTCGCGGTGAAAGAGGGGGGGCCGTCGCGCGACTGGTTGAACCCGCAACTGGGCTATTTGCATAGCCCGCGCGCACGCCAGAAGGTGCGCGCCTGGTTCAATGCGGTTGAATTGCAGGAGCACATTGCGAGCGGCCGCGCGATGGTCGAAAAGACCTTGCAGCGCGAGGGCAAGACTTCGGTCAACCTGGATCAGCTTGCCGCCAAACTGGGCTTCAAGACGACCGACGATCTGTTCTCGGTGGTGGGCAAGGAAGAGTTCAGTTTGCGGCTCGTCGAACAGGCGTTGCACGATGCGCCGCCGCCCGAACCGGCGGTCGAGGCGCCGGAGCACTTCGAGAAGCGCAGCAGCGGCGCCAGCGTCGCGCGGGGCGCATCGACGGGCGTGCTGGTGGTGGGTGTCGACGCACTGCTCACGCAGCTTGCGCGCTGTTGCCGGCCGGCGCCGCCCGACGACATTTCGGGCTTCGTGACGCGCGGCAAGGGCATGTCGATTCACCGCAGCGATTGCCCGACGTTCATGCGCATGGCCGAGCGCGCGCCGGAGCGGGTGCTGCAAACGGCGTGGTCGGCGGATGTGATGAGCGGCCGGGGGCAGTCCGTTTATCCGGTCGACCTGTCGATCGAGGCCACCGACCGCCAGGGGCTGCTGCGCGATATCTCGGAAGTGTTCGCGCGCGAAAAAATGAATGTGATCGGTGTGAAGACGCAGACGCGCCGCAATGCCGCGTTCATGCAGTTTACCGTCGAGGTTTCTAGTGCCGCGCAAATACAGCGCGCCTGCACGCTGCTCGGTGAAGTGACTGGCGTTGTGCGTGCATCGCGCAAAGGCTGAGAACGAATGAGGGCAATGAGTCGTGCGAATGCAGACGTTACATGAGTCGCGGCAAAGTCCGCGAGTGCGGGATGGTCAAGCCGATGCGTGAAAGTACTTGCCAAGCAGTGTGGGGCTCCATATAATCTCGTTTCTTCAGGCTCGTAGCTCAGCTGGTTAGAGCACCACCTTGACATGGTGGGGGTCGTTGGTTCGAGTCCAATCGAGCCTACCAACGAAAAAGAAACTTCGGCATTGCCGGGGTTTCGCAAACTGCAGTAAGCGCCTGTGGCGCAATAGGCGAATACGGCGAAGGGCGATACGGTTATGGCACCGCGAACGTTGACCGAAACCACTTCGGAGCGACGCTAGTCGAGGACCACTTTCGCCAGTGCAGTTTGCAGGAAATGTGAATGCGGCCCCTCGAAAGCGGGGCCGCATTTTTTTTGGCTTTTTCACCTGGTTGTATGTGCCGCCGCCGGTCGGCGCCATGGAGAACGCAATGGTTTCGATACGTCTGCCTGACGGTTCTGTTCGACAGTACGAGCATCCGGTGACCGTCGCCGAAGTGGCGGCGTCCATCGGCCCTGGCCTCGCGAAGGCGGCGCTCGGCGGCAAGATTGATGGTCAACTGGTCGACACGTCCACGCTGATCGATCACGACGTGGCGCTTGCCATCGTCACCGAAAAAGATGCGGACGGTCTCGATATCATTCGCCACTCCACGGCGCACCTGCTCGCGTACGCAGTAAAAGATCTGTATCCCGAGGCGCAGGTCACCATCGGTCCGGTGATCGACAACGGCTTCTACTACGACTTTGCCTACAGCCGTCCTTTCACGCCCGAAGATCTGGAAAAGATCGAAAAGCGCATGCAGGAGCTCGCCAAGAAAGACGAGCCCGTGTCGCGCCGCGTTGTGTCGCGCGACGAAGCGGTGGACTACTTCAAGAGCATCGGCGAAAAGTACAAGGCGGAGATCATCGAGTCGATTCCCGCAACGGACGAGATCAAGCTGTACTCGCACGGCGGCTTTACCGACCTGTGCCGCGGCCCGCACGTGCCGTCCACCGGCAAGCTCAAGGTCTTCAAGCTGATGAAGGTGGCGGGCGCCTACTGGCGCGGCGATTCGAAGAACGAGCAGTTGCAGCGCATTTACGGCACCGCCTGGACCAAGAAGGAAGACCAGGAAGCGTACCTGCACATGCTCGAGGAAGCGGAAAAGCGCGATCACCGCAAGCTCGGCAAACAGCTCGACCTGTTCCACATGCAGGACGAGTCGCCCGGCATGGTGTTCTGGCATCCGCGCGGCTGGACGTTGTGGCAGCAGGTGGAGCAATACATGCGCCGCCGCGTGAACGAGGCCGGCTACCTCGAAATCAAGACGCCCATGATCATGGACCGGTCGCTGTGGGAAGCGTCGGGCCACTGGCAGAACTATCGTGAAAACATGTTCACGACGGAATCGGAAAAGCGCGACTACGCGATCAAGCCGATGAACTGCCCCGGTCACGTGCAGGTGTTCAACCACGGTTTGCGCTCGTATCGCGATCTGCCGCTGCGTTACGCGGAGTTCGGCTCGTGCCACCGTAACGAATCGTCGGGCGCGCTGCATGGTTTGATGCGCGTGCGCGGTTTCGTGCAGGACGACGCGCACATCTTCTGTACGGAAGAGCAGTTCATCAGCGAGTCGATCGCCTTCAACACGCTCGCCATGAGCGTGTACAAGGACTTCGGCTTCGACAACGTCGAGATCAAGCTGTCGTTGCGCCCGGACGCGCGCGCGGGCACGGACGAAACGTGGGACCGCGCGGAGCAGGGCTTGCGCGAGGCGTTGACGGCTTGCGGCGTGACGTGGGAAGAACTGCCGGGCGAAGGCGCCTTTTACGGTCCGAAGGTCGAGTATCACATCAAGGACGCGCTCGGCCGCTCCTGGCAATGTGGCACCCTCCAGCTGGATATGGTCCTGCCCGAGCGTCTGGGCGCGGAGTACGTCGCCGAAGACAACGGCCGTCGGCGGCCCATCATGCTGCACCGGGCAATCGTCGGATCAATGGAGCGCTTCCTCGGCATTCTGATCGAGCACCACGCCGGTGCAATGCCCGCATGGCTGGCACCAATGCAGGTGGTAGTGATGAATATCGCCGAAAGTCAGGCCGAATACGCCCGGTCTCTTGCCCAATCGTTGCAAAAACAAGGGGTTAGAGTGGAGGCCGATTTGCGCAACGAGAAGATTAGCTATAAAATACGTGAGCACACGCTCGAGAAGGTGCCGTACCTGCTTGTGGTCGGCGACAAGGAGCGTGAAGCACAAACGGTAGCCGTGCGTGCCCGTGGTGGCGTTGACCTTGGCGTGATGCCTGTCGACGCCTTCATTGAGCGTCTGCGCCAGGACGTGCAGTCGTTCAACTGAGCCACTTGGCAGCCCGGCTCGTTTTTTTAATTTTTAGAGGAAACGTAACATCGCTACTGATAAGTCTGCGCACCGCATCAACGGTGAAATTACGGCACCCGAGGTGCGTCTGGTCGGAGTCGAGAACGAACCGCTCGGCATCGTGAAACTCGCTGATGCGTTCCGCATGTCGGAACAGCAAGATGTGGATCTGGTTGAAATCGCTCCTCAAGCGGTCCCGCCGGTTTGCCGTTTGATGGACTACGGCAAGTTCAAGTACTCGGAAGCGAAGAAGCAGCACGAGGCCAAGCTCAAGCAGAAGATCGTTCAGGTCAAGGAAGTCAAATTCCGTCCGGGCACTGACGACGGTGACTACAACGTCAAGCTGCGCAACCTCATTCGCTTCCTCGAAGACGGCGACAAGACGAAAATCACGTTGCGTTTCCGTGGCCGCGAAATGGCTCACCAGGAAATTGGCATGCGCATGCTCGAACGCCTGCGCACCGATCTCGACGAAGTCGGTCAGGTCGAGCAAATGCCGAAAATGGAAGGGCGCCAGATGATCATGGTGCTCGCTCCGAAGAAAAAGAAGTAAGCGGTCAGAGCGGCGGCGCGCCATGTGGCGCGGGTTCTGGTTGTCAAAGTTAAATCGCGCCGCGCCGGGTATCCGGTGCGGTGCCAGCAGGTTTCGGAGCGGCGCTCGTGTAGATGCGCGTCGCTTCCCGAAAAGCGGCTGCCGGCAATATCGGCGGTCTGCATACCAAGTGGAATGGGTTTCGAAGGGCGGGTAATGGCCATCTGGCCGACCGCACACCCATATCCATCTAATAATGGAGTTGTCATGCCGAAGATGAAGACCAAGAAGAGTGCTGCGAAGCGCTTCGTGGTGCGTCCGGGCGGTACCGTCAAGCGCGGTCAGGCCTTCAAGCGCCACATTCTTACCAAGAAGACCACCAAGAACAAACGCCATCTGCGCGGTTCGACGGCAGTTCATGATTCCGATCTGAACTCCGTGCGCGCAATGCTGCCGTTCGCTTAACCCTTAACCGAAACTCATAGGAGCAAGACATGCCTCGAGTCAAACGTGGGGTTACCGCACGGGCCCGTCACAAGAAGATCATCAAGCTGGCCAAGGGTTACCGCGGCCGTCGCAATAACGTCTATCGCATCGCCAAGCAGGCGGTCATGCGCGCAGGCCAGTACGCCTACCGCGATCGCCGCAACAAGAAGCGTGTGTTCCGCGCACTGTGGATCACGCGTATCAACGCGGCGGTGCGTCAGCACGACATGACGTACAGCGTGTTCATCAACGGCCTGAAGAAGGCTTCGATCGAACTGGACCGCAAGGTGCTGGCCGACATGGCTGTGTTCGACAAGGCTGCTTTTGCTGCGATCGTTCAGCAGGTGAAAGCCGCCGTTGCAGCCTGATTGCGCTTCTGGCAATTAACACTGCGTGGTTAGTTGCAGCGAACATCCGGTAGTCACGGTGACGCTGCAACAAAAACGGGGCTCCTCACCGAGCCCCGTTTTTGTTGGTAGAACCGGTTTGTTTCGATAGAACACTGACGTTGAAATGATGGGATCAATGGACCTGGACCAGATTGTCGCCGACGCGCAAAACGCCTTCGCAGAAGCCTCCGACGTCACCACGCTCGAAAACGAGAAAGCGCGCTTTCTCGGCAAGTCGGGCGCGCTGACCGAACTGTTGAAGGGCCTTGGCAAACTCGATCCCGAAACGCGCAAAACCGAAGGCGCACGGATCAACCTCGTCAAACAGCAAGTCGAAGCCGCGTTGACGGCGCGCCGTCAGGCGCTGGCCGACGCGTTGCTGAACCAGCGTCTCGCCGCTGAAGCGATCGACGTCACGTTGCCGGGCCGCGGCACCAGTACGGGCAGCCTGCACCCGGTCATGCGCACGTGGGAGCGCGTCGAACAGATTTTCGGCAGCATTGGATTCGACGTGGCCGACGGCCCCGAGATCGAAACCGACTGGTACAACTTCACCTCGCTGAACAGCCCGGAAAACCATCCGGCGCGTTCAATGCAGGACACTTTCTATGTGGACGGCAAGGACGCCGACGGCCGCCAGTTGCTGCTGCGCACGCACACGAGCCCGATGCAGGTGCGCTACGCGCGCACCAACACGCCGCCCATCAAGGTGATCGTGCCGGGCCGCACCTACCGTGTGGACAGCGACGCGACTCACTCGCCGATGTTCAACCAGGTCGAAGGCCTGTGGATCGACGAGAACATCAGCTTCGCGGACCTGAAGGGCGTCTATAGCGACTTTCTCAAGAAGTTCTTTGAGCGCGACGATATTCAGGTTCGTTTCCGTCCGTCGTATTTTCCGTTCACCGAACCGTCGGCTGAGATCGACATGCTGTTCGAAACGGGCAAGAACGCGGGCAAGTGGCTCGAAATTTCGGGCTCGGGCCAGGTGCACCCCACGGTGATCCGCAACATGGGTCTCGACCCGGAGCGCTACATCGGCTTTGCATTCGGCAGCGGCCTCGAGCGGCTCACCATGTTGCGCTACGGCGTGCAGGACTTGCGTCTGTTCTTTGAAAACGACCTGCGCTTCCTGCGTCAATTTGCCTGAGTGAGTGCGTGAGCGCGCGCGGCGCGCCCCGCATAGAGTGCGGCAATGCACCTGAAAGTGCGAGCCGCCAAAGCGTCCCGGCAGTGATTTGCAGCGAAGCTTGCCCTGCCTCACGCGGACCTAACCCGATCAGAACGTACACAGAACCATGCAATTCCCGGAATCCTGGCTGAGAACCTTTGTCGATCCGCAACTGACGACGGACGAGCTGTCGCACGCATTGACGATGGCCGGTCTTGAAGTGGAAGACCTGCGACCGGCCGCGCCGCCGACCTCGAAGATCGTGGTCGGTCAGGTGCTGGAGGTCGTCAAGCATCCGGACGCGGACAAGCTCAACGTCTGCCAGGTCAACGCAGGCACCGGCGCGACGCTGAACATCGTATGCGGTGCGCCGAACGTGGCTCCCGGCATCAAGGTGCCGGTCGCGCTGGTCGGCGCCCAACTGCCGCCGGCCGAAGAGGGCGGCGCACCGTTCGCGATCAGGCTCTCGAAGCTGCGTGGCGTGGAAAGCCAGGGCATGCTGTGCTCGGCGCGCGAACTGAAGCTTTCCGAAGATCATAGCGGCCTCATGATCCTGCCGGAAGATACGCCGATTGGCCAGGACATCCGCGAAACGCTCAATCTCGACGACACCATCTTCGAGATCAAGCTCACGCCGAACAAGGCCGACTGCCTGTCCGTGTTTGGCGTGGCGCGCGAAACCTCCGCGATCACCGGCGCGCCGTTGCGTCCGCTTGAGATCAAGCCCGTTGAAGTCAAGCTTAACGAGACCTTGCCGGTCAAAATCTCGGCGCCTGATCTTTGCGGTCGCTTTTCAGGCCGCGTCATCCGCGGTGTGAATGCGCGTGCGAAATCGCCGCAATGGATGGTCGAGCGTCTGGAGCGTTCCGGTCAGCGCAGCATCTCGGCGCTTGTCGACATTTCCAATTACGTGATGCTCGAGCTGGGCCGTCCGTCGCATGTGTTCGATCTCGACAAGATCCACGGCGGCATGGACGTGCGCTGGGGCCGCAAGGGCGAAACGCTGAAGCTGCTGAACGGCAACACGGTCGAACTCGACGAAACCGTCGGCGTGATCGCGGACGAGCGGCATATCGAAAGTCTCGCAGGCATCATGGGTGGCGACAGCACGGCCGTCACGCTGGACACCACCAACATCTATCTTGAAGCCGCATTCTGGTGGCCCGACAGCATTCGTGGCCGCTCGCGCAAGTACAACTTCTCGACGGACGCCGGCCATCGCTTCGAGCGCGGCGTCGACTACGCGAGCACCGTCGAACATATCGAGCGCATCACGCAGTTGATCCTGGATATTTGCGGCGGCGAGGCGGGTCCTGTGGACGACCAGACCGTCAACGTGCCCAAGCGCGAGCCGGTGAAGATGCGCGTGTCGCGCGCCAACCGCATCATCGGCGTTGCAATCGGGGCGGACGAGATCGCGCAGATTTTCACGCGTCTTGGCCTCGCATTCGAGCGCGACGGCGACACGTTCTCGGTGATGCCGCCGTCATACCGCTTCGATATTGAAATCGAAGAAGATCTGATCGAGGAAGTCGCGCGTATTTACGGCTTCGAAAAGATTCCCGCGCGGCCTCCAGTCGCGAAGAGCGAGATGCGCGCCACCAACGAAACGCGCCGCTCAATCCATACGATCCGCCACACACTCGCCGCACGCGACTACGCGGAGACGGTGAACTTCAGTTTCGTGGACGCGGAGTGGGAGCAGGACTTCGCCGGCAACGACAAGCCGGTGCGCCTGCTGAACCCCATCGCGAGCCAGCTGTCGGTTATGCGCACTACGCTGTTCGGCAGCCTGATTCACGTGCTGCGCACTAATCTGAACCGGCGTGCGGCCGATCGCGTGCGCGTGTTCGAAGCAGGCCGCGTGTTCCTGCACGATCCGTCGATCAAGGCCGGCGAACTGACCGTGGAAGGCTTCGTGCAACCAAAAATGATCGGCGGCCTCGCCTACGGTCCGGCACTCGAGGAGCAGTGGGGCGCGCCCGCGCGCACGGTCGACTACTTCGACGTGAAGGCTGATGTCGAGGCGCTGCTTGCGCCAGCAGTCGCGCGCTTCGTGAAAGCGGAGCATCCGGCGCTGCATCCGGGGCGCAGCGCGCGCATTGAACTGAATGGTCGCGCAATCGGCTGGATTGGCGAACTGCACCCGCGCTGGATGCAAAAATATGATTTACCGCATGCGCCGATTCTGTTTGAACTGGAAGCCGACGCATTAATGCAGCGCGTGTTGCCCACACCGTCGGAAGTGTCCAAATTCCCACCGGTGCGACGCGATATCGCGGTGGTCGTCGATCAAAAAATCGAGGTTCAGGCGCTGCTCGACGAGCTTCAGGCGGCCCAGTCGGAGCCTGCCTGCAAGACCGTTCAGAAGGTTGCGCTTTTTGACGAATTCCGTCCAAAATCAAACACTTCCGGCGGTCTGGCGGCTCACGAGAAAAGCCTTGCGTTCCGGGTTACCTTGCAAGATACTGGCGGGACCCTTCAGGACGAAACGGTCGATCTGGCCATTCAGACTCTGGTGGAACGTCTGGCTCGAGTATATGGCGCACGGTTGCGCGGATAACCCGCATTTAACAATTGCACGGCTGTTTCCGCATCCTTTGTTTTCTGTCTGGCGCGCCATTTGATAGATATGAATGAAATGAACTCGAGTGATTTCGAAGCCCTTCTTACGGCGCAACGCAGCGCCATGATTCGAGAAATTCCGACATCACCCGCCGCCGTTTCAACTGAAACGCCGACGCTCACCAAAGCGGAACTTGCCGAGTTGCTGTTCGACAATGTCGGGCTCAACAAGCGGGAAGCGAAAGACATGGTCGAGGCGTTCTTCGAGGTGATCCGCGACGCGCTGGAGAGCGGCGACAGCGTCAAGCTCTCGGGCTTCGGCAACTTCCAGTTGCGAGACAAGCCGCAGCGTCCGGGCCGAAACCCGAAAACCGGCGAGGCGATTCCGATTGCCGCGCGCCGCGTTGTGACGTTCCATGCAAGTCAAAAGCTGAAGGCCCTGGTCGAAAACGGCGCGGAAGCGAGCTTTACGCGCTGATCGACTGGCGCGTTCCTGCGCAACCCACCACGACGGCTAACTGACGATGACAGCGACGATGGAAAAAGTCGTCTTGCCTCCGATTCCGGCGAAACGCTACTTCACGATTGGTGAGGTGAGCGAACTATGCGGTGTCAAGCCGCACGTGCTGCGCTATTGGGAGCAGGAGTTTACGCAGTTGCGGCCGGTCAAGCGGCGCGGCAATCGCCGGTACTATCAGCATCATGAAGTGCTGTTGATCCGGCGCATCCGCGAGTTGTTGTACGAGCAGGGCTTCACGATCAACGGTGCACGCAACCGGCTCGATTCGCACGGCGGCGGCGCGCATGGTGCGCCGGCTGAAGCTGGCGAGCATGTCGAGGGGATTGCGCCGTCGGCGCCCACCACGGTTGCGGTCGATGTCGAGCAGTTGCGCAAGGAACTGCTGCATGTGATCAATCTGCTCAATCGCTGAGGGGTTTGTTCGCGCGGGCGGTTCTCATCGAATGAAGTGTCTGTTATAATTTCTTGCTGTTCGGGGCGTAGCGCAGCCTGGTAGCGTACCTGCATGGGGTGCAGGTGGTCGGAGGTTCAAATCCTCTCGCCCCGACCAAAGAAATCAAGGCCTTATGGATGCATGTCCATAAGGCCTTTTTCGTTGGTCCGATTTTGTCCCCACGCTTGCCCCCACCACAACAAAGGGCTCCTCCCGAAACTGGGTAGAACTTTCGGCGGAGGGGACCTTGCGGCACGTTCGGTCCTCAGTCCGGGCGACTTCGCTCGGTTGCACACGGTTTGCCAACCGTTCGAAATGTGGTCGCGTTGCCGACGACAAGCGCTACGTAGTAGTCACAGCGGTCGAAGCGATTGCGCTCATTGTTGATTCGCACCGAATCCTGAACCGAAGCGAAGAACCGAAGCGAAGAACCGAAGCGAAGAACAATAGGCTCCGATATCCAGCACCGTCGCGAATTGTTCCCCGTGTCGCGCACGAAAGCGCTCCCGGCATACCGGACAAAAAAGCGCCGCCCCGGCGGGGTACGGCGCATGTCCAACGGACTCCGAAGAAACGCCCGTCAGGCGCTCTTTTCCCCAGCGGCGGGGAACGGCAAGCTGTGAACCCGTTTGCCAGTAGCCGCAAAAATCGCGTTCGCGACCGCCGGCCCGACGGGCGCGACACCCGGCTCGCCGACGCCGGTCGGCGCTTCGCCGGATTGCACGATATGCACTTCGACCTTCGGCATTTCGGCAATTCGCAGCACCTGGTAGGCGTCGAAATTGTTCTGCTCGACCTTGCCGTCCTTTAACGTGATCGCGCTGTGCAACGCGGCGCCGAGGCCGAAGCCAATCCCGCCTTCCATCTGGGCCGCGATGATGTCGGGATTGATCGGCGTGCCGCAATCCACCGCACAGACCACGCGCTCCACTTTCACGCTACCGTCCTCGCCAACGGAGACTTCCGCGACCTGCGCGACGAACGTCTTGAACGCCTCGGCGACCGCGATGCCGCGCCCGCGGCCTTTAGGTAACGGTTTGGCAGGGTCCCAGCCCGCTTTCTGCGCGGCGAGTTCGAGCACGGCCCGCATGCGCGGTTCGTGCGCGAGCAGATCGCGGCGGAAAAGGAACGGGTCCTTGCCTGCGGCGTGTGCGGCTTCGTCGATGAACGCCTCGACCGCGAATGCCGTGTGCGAGCTGCCGACCACCCGCCACCACAGCACCGGCACACCGGTCTGCGTGGTCGTCAGTTCGACCGAGATGTTGGGAATCGCGTACGCCACGTTCGCGGCGCCCTCGACGGAAGTCGCGTCGATGCCGTTCTTGACCATGACGCTCGCGAACGGCGTGCCGGCGAGGATCGACTGGCCGACAATCCGGTGCCGCCAGCCGACGAGCTTGCCGTCCGCGCTCAGGCCCGCGTCGAGCTTGTGGAAGTACATCGGCCGGTAGAGGCCGCCGTGGATGTCGTCCTCGCGGGTCCATTGCAGTTTGACCGGCGTGCCGTTCGCACCCAGCGCGCGGGCGATCGACACGGCTTCGACGATATAGTCCGAGCGCGTATTCGCACGCCGCCCGAAGCTGCCGCCTGCATACAGCGTGTGAATTTTCACCTGTTGTGGATCGAGCCCGGCCGTGCGTGCGGCATTGGCCTGGTCAACGGTCTGGAACTGGTCGCCGGCCCAGATCTCGCAGCTGTCGGCAGTGAGCTTGACGACGGCGTCGAGTGGCTCCATCGGCGCGTGAGCGAGATACGGGAAGGCGTAGGTGGCGGAGACCTTCTTCGCCGCGCTCGCGAGCGCCTGCGTCGCATTGCCGTCCTTGCGGGCGGATGCGCCGGGCTGCTCGGCGAGCTGCCGGTATTCGGCCATGATCGCGTCAGAGCTGCGCTTCTCGGCCTTCGAATCGTCCCATTCGATCTTCAGCGCATCGCGGCCTTGTTTCGCCGGCCAGAAGCCCTTCGCGACCACTGCGACGCCGCCCGGCACCTGTACGACCGCGACGACGCCCGGCACAGCTTTCGCAGCCGACGCATCGAATGACTTGACCGTCGCACCGAAGAGCGGCGGACGCTGCAGCAACGCGACCAGCATGCCGGGCAACGTGACGTCGAGCGTGAACTGTGCGGTGCCGTCGGTTTTCGGCGGCACGTCGACGCGCGGCAGCTGATGGCCGATCAAACGGAAGTCTTTCGGCGATTTGAGCGCGACCTTTTCCGGCACCGGCAAGCGGGCCGCAGCCGACGCCAGCGAGCCGTAGGTCGCGCTGCGCTTCGTGGCCGCGTGGTGGACGCTGCCGTCGCGCGTCTCCAGCTCGGTTGTGGGCACTCGCCACTGCGCGGCGGCGGCGGAGACCAGCATCGCACGCGCTTTCGCGCCGGCTTCGCGCAATTGCATCCACGAGTTGGCCATAGCTGAACTGCCGCCCGTGCCTTGTATCGTGCCGAACGCGAGGTTCGCGTAGCGCTTCGCGTCGGCGGGCGCGCTTTCGACACGTACGTCCTGCCAGTTTGCGTCAAGCTCTTCTGCGACGATCGTCGCGATACCGGTGTACGCGCCTTGGCCCATCTCGACGTGCTTCGCGATGACCGTCACGCCGTTGTCCGGCGCGACGCGCAGGAACGCGTTGGGGGCGAAGGTCACGTCGGGTAACGTGGCGGCGAGCGCGCGGCGGCCCGTGCCCGCCCACTCGAAGCCAATGGTGAGGCCGACTGCGGCGACGCTGCCGGCTGCTTTCAGGAAGGTCCGGCGCGACGGACGTACTGCGTCAGTGAAATCTGATCCGGTCGTCATGGTCAGGCCTTCAGGGTGGCAGCGGCTTCGTGGATGGCCGCGCGTATGCGGGTGTAGGTCGCGCAGCGGCACAGATTGCCGTTCATCGCTGCGTCGATATCGGCGTCGGTCGGTGTGGCGTTGTGTTCGAGCAAAGCTGTCGCGGACATGATCTGTCCAGACTGACAGTATCCGCACTGCGGCACCTGCAGCTTGACCCATGCTGCCTGGATGGCTTTCGCGGGCCGGCTTGCAATGCCTTCGATGGTCGTGATTCGCTTGCCCGCGACGGCGGCGAGCGGCAGCACGCACGAACGCGTGGCCTCGCCTTCCAGATGAACCGTGCAGGCGCCGCATTGCGCCATGCCGCAGCCGAACTTCGTGCCGTGCAGACCCGCGTTCTCCCGGATCGCCCAGAGGAGCGGCGTGGTGGGATCGGCATCGAGCGTAACGTTCTTGCCGTTGAGGACAAACGATGTAGACATGAAACCTCTCCGTGGGGAAAGCCCGGAACCTGGTGCCGGGTGTACGCGGCAGTGTGACGGACCGCTAGGCTTTGCGCTTACACAATCCTGCAAAAAAGTTGAACAATGCTGCAAATCGAGCAGACGAGCCGTGGCTGCACCGGCACTGCCTGGGTATGCTCGATTCCGTCAATGGAGTTCAATGCACATGGAACTGAGTTCTTCCGGCCTCGATACCTGCGCGTCGCGCGAAGCAGCACGCCGCGAACTCGCCGCGCTCCTCTGCCGCTTTGCGCCGGTGGACGGCGCGCATCAGACGGCGATTCCCTCGCTGAGCTTCTACCGATACTCGGCGCCCGCCGATCTTGGCTGCGGCGTGACGAGTTCCGCGTTCGTGTTCGCGGCGCAAGGCGCCAAGCGGGTCGTGGTGGCGGGGCAGGCTTACGACTACGATCATCTGCACTGCCTCGTGACGTCCGTCGATTTGCCGATGACCTCGCAGGTGACGCGAGCGTCCGCCGACGCGCCTTATCTGTGCGTGAAGCTCACGCTCGATCCGCAGTGCATCGCCGAACTGGCGACGCAATTGCGTCTGCCGGAACCGGGTGCCGTGTCGGCGGGCGAAGGCATCGCCGTAGGCTCGCTGTCGGCGGCTGTTTTCGACGCAGCGCTGCGGCTCGTGCGATTGCTCGATACTCCGGGTGACATTCCGGTTCTCGCGCCGCTCATCGAGAAGGAATTGCTCTACCGGCTGATGACGAGCGAGCAGGGCAAGCGGCTGCGGCACATCGCCGTGAACGGCAGCCAGACGTACCGGATCGCGCGGGCCATCGAGTGGATCCAGAATCACTACACCGAGGTTTTGCGGGTCGAAATGCTGGCGCAGGAGGTGAACATGAGCGTGTCGTCCTTCCATCATCACTTCAAGAACGTCACGACGCTGAGTCCGCTGCAATATCAGAAGCAACTGCGGTTGCACGAGGCTCGCAAACTGTTGCTCGGGCAGAACGGAGATGTCGGGTCGGTGGCGATCAGGGTCGGGTATGACAGCCCGTCCCAGTTCAGCCGGGAATATAGCCGGCTCTTTGGGGCGCCTCCGCTTCGCGATGTGGTGCAACTGCGCCGCCGCAACGGGGTGGGGTACGGCGAGTAGGGTTCGCGCGAAGCCGCGCGCTCGACGCGACAAGCCGAAGTGGGCGCCGGGCTGTTGAACTACAGCTGTGAATATGACAACTGGAAGCGCAAGCGTGTGCACGGCGCGGCGGGGCACGCCATTGCGCTGACTTGAGAAAACCTGAGATAGAGGAAACACTACGATGCGATCGAGCACGGACGTCGATTTTTTTCGCCTCCTCACGAACAGCTATCGGCGTCTGCTCGGCAAATCACTCGTGCCGGCCGGTATGAGCGACACCGAAGGCGCTACATGGCTTTACGCAGCGGCGCCGTTTGGGCTCCTCGCGCACGATACGCAGACCGATCCCGTCTTCGTCTACGGCAACGCGCGAGCGCAGGCGATCTTCGGATACGACTGGAACGAGATCACGGCTCTGCGCTCGCGCCTGTCGGCGCAATCGCCTGAACGCGCGGCGCGCCAGGCGTTCCTCGATCAGGTGACGCGCGACGGGTTCGTCACCGGGTACCGCGGCATCCGCATCGCGAAGGGCGGGCAGCGCTTCTGGATCGAAAACGCAACGGTCTGGCAGTTGTTCGATGATTCAGGCGTTCTGCGCGGCCAGGCCGCCATGATTCCGCAAGTGACGGCGCTCTGAAGATGGACTGCGTGGGCCGCGACGCGCTTGCGGTGCCAGCGTGATGCCGCTGGCCTTATAGATTGCATATCCATAAGGCCTTTTTCGTTGGCATCGTTGCCGTTAGTGCCGGTGCACAGGCCATCTCGAAGCGCAGCCGCTACATCAGAACGATGTCGTACTGCTCTATTTCGCGAGCGCCGATCCTTGTTCTATAAGGGTTTCACGGCAATTTCCCGCACGGAGAACGGCACTAGCTACACATCTAGCTACATATTCCAGGCCGGTTCTTAGCAGAACAGCTTGGACGTCGAAAGGAGCCCTTTCGGGCAGCGAGGCGTATGACTCGCTGCCGCGTCCTAACAGAGGATGGTGTAAGGATTCGTGCGACTTTGCCTAATTCGTTCCGAGAAGCTTGTCGATCGAGCCTTTCACACAGATGCGCTCGTACGAACAACAAGGCTGGCGACGGCCGCAATTGAAGCTGTTGGGAAAACTGCCTGCAACGGCAAGCTCCGTCCTGCGGCATGTCATCCCATTCGAAGTTCGCCTTGATTGGGACAACATATGGCTGATACGCAAGACGCGCGAATCCTTAACCGGACCCGATTGGACGCCTTATGAAGGGCCTTGCAGTTGGTATTTGCCGATCGTTCTCTTTGGAACCCCGGTATGTCTGCTTCCCTGTATCTATGGACAGACCATGCCAACCGGATTTTTGCGACGCCGGTTTTGCCTCTTGTGCATCTTTCTCTCGTTCCTTCGTCACCTTGGCAGGACATTGTCGCTGTGAAGCTCAGTGTGTCGTCATGCTTAAGATATGCGCCGTATTATTCGCAAACCCACCAACGGCGAAAGCACCGATAGGCGCACCCAGATCAGACGCGATTCCAACATCGCCGTCACCGGTGGGAGCGGAGGTCAGCGACGTGGTGGCCGGCACAGAACGCCGAACCGGAGATCGCCGCGGCGCCGGGAACCACTTCCGCTCAGGAGGCTTGGCGGAAGATCGTTGCTACCACGAGCGTTTCAGGTGATTTTGTGAATTCCCGACGCCCTCAGCAGGTGGCCGAATTTGACCCGACGAGAGAGTTCGCGCGCTGGTTAAGCAGCAATGATGCTGTCCGGCTGGTCCCTGGCGATCCGACCATAGACGGCCTCGCCGAGCGCTTCCGTAAAGTCGCGGCGGCTTCCCCCGATCAGGCCGTCCCGTTGTTTTCCGGGACGTCCCGCGTCAGTTAGCATAATTTTGCTCCTTCCACACCGACACTCGGAGCTTCTAGGAACAAATTGGTTCTATGTATTTTGCATGAAATTGTTCTTTTGCCGGCCGGTGAACCAATTTTGTGACTTTTCGACGCGGTTTACGAATCGCGAACTTGAATTCCCTGCGAGGGCGTCTATGGTTCATTGCCATGCCCCGCGCGTGCGGCGGCCCCATTCGGGAATGCGCATGGAACCGGACGGCAATGACTATAGTTCGCCGTACTCTCATCGGACGGTCGGCGGACGCGTTACCGACTCTTCTCAATGGGCTACGCCGGACGAAGGAGCACTGGAAGACAACAGGCCGAGCATCCGCGACGTGGTGTGGGCGTGTTAAGGGCAGTTGTAACCTTTAAAGCGGCCGTCGAGGCAGAGCTCGTTCGAGTGGCAGAAGAGGAGGGTCGCGTGCTGCTGTTCGCAGCCGTGCAAAGTCGAAGCACGCATGCTGATCGCGTGAGGCGACATTCGGCCAGTTTCTGCCTTTCGAACCAACGTCGCCCCTAACGCTCAAACGGCTGCTTTACTCTCAAATGCGCCGTCCTCCGGTCGATCGCGTTGCCATGCAAGCAGGGCATGCCGAGCCGTGGAAGCAAGCCCCGCTGCGAGGGAATCAGCTTTTCCCGAAACCTCCGCCCCCCGGTGTTTCCACCACGAACACATCTCCGGGCCCCATTTCGACACTCGCGATATGACCCAGCGTGACAATGTGACCATCCGCGCGCTCCACGCTGTTGCTGCCGCGTCGTCCCGCACGTCCGCCTGCCGCGCCGAACGGCGCGTGAATGCGGTTGTTCGAAAGGATCGAGGCAGTCATCGGTGCGAGAAAGCGGATGCGTCTGATCGCGCCGTTGCCGCCGCGCCAGCGTCCCTCGCCGCCCGATTCCGCGCGGATCAGATGCGACTCGAGCCGCACCGGGTAGCGCCATTCGAGCACCTCGGGGTCGGTGAGGCGAGAATTGGTCATGTGCGTCTGCACGGCGTCCACTCCGCCGAAGCCGTCGCCCGCGCCGCTTCCGCCCGCGATCGTCTCGTAGTACTGGTAGCGCGCGTCGCCGAACGTGAAGTTGTTCATCGTGCCTTGGCTCGACGCCACGATGCCGAGCGCGCCATACAGCGCATTCGTGATCGCGGACGACGTCTCCACGTTGCCCGACACCACTGCCGCCGGATACGCGGGGCTCAGCATCGAACGTTCCGGCACGATCACCGAGAGCGGCTTCAAGCAGCCTGCGTTGAGCGGAATATCGTCGCCGACGAGCGTGCGGAACACATACAGAACCGCCGCCATGCAGACGGCCTTCGGCGCATTGAAGTTGTTCGGCAACTGCGCGGACGTGCCGGTGAAATCCACCGTGGCACTGCGTGTGGGGGCGTCGACGCGAATCTCGACTTCGATCACCGCGCCGTTATCGAGTTCGTAGCGGTAACGGCCGTCTTTCAGCGCGCCGATTACGCGGCGCACCGCTTCTTCCGCGTTGTCCTGCACGTGACGCATGAACGCTAGCACCACGTCCCGGCCGAATTGCGCGACCATGCGGCGCAACTCGTCCACACCTTTCTGGTTCGCGGCCACCTGCGCGCGCAGATCGGCCATGTTCTGCGCAATATCACGCGCCGGGTAGCGGCCCGATGCGAGCAAGGCGCGCGTTTCGGCGTCGCGCAATACGCCTGCGGACACGAGTTGCCAGTTGTCGATCAGCACGCCTTCCTCGTCGATATGCGACGAAGAAGCCGGCATCGAACCTGGCGTAATCCCACCGATATCCGCATGATGGCCGCGCGAGCCGACGTAGAAGAGCGGCTCGGCCGAACCGTCGGCGAACACGGGCGTAATGACGGTCACGTCGGGCAGATGCGTGCCGCCGTGATACGGATCGTTCAACATGAACACGTCGCCGTCGCGCATTGCGCCGCGATTGCGCTCGATCACCGTCTTGATGCTTTCGCCCATCGAGCCGAGATGCACCGGCATGTGCGGCGCGTTTGCGATGAGATCACCGGCGTCGTCGAAAATCGCGCACGAAAAATCGAGGCGCTCCTTGATGTTCACCGAATACGCCGTGTTCTGCAGACGCAAACCCATCTGCTCGGCGATCGACATGAACAGGTTGTTGAAGATTTCGAGGCGCACCGGGTCGGCTTCGGTGCCGATGGAACGGCGCGTGGGCAGCGGCTGCACGCGCGTCATCACCACGTTGCCCTGTGCGGTCACCACTGCCTGCCAGCCCGGTTCCACCACGGTCGTGCCGTTCTTCTCGGCGATGATCGAGGGGCCGTCGAGCGTGTCGCCCGCACACAATGTATCGCGCTGATAGAGCGAGGCGTCGTGCCATGCGCCGCCCGAATACATCCGCACAACAGTTTGCGCGCGAAGCGTGTCGCTGGCACCGTGCGCGTTGCGCGGCGACAGGTTGACGGCATCGACGGGCGCATCGGAATGACCGATCGCTTCGACGGACGCAAGTTCCGCGATGAGCGGTGTGTCCGCCATCAGGAACGCGTAGCGTTGGCGGTAAGCCGCTTCGAACGCGGCGCGCATCTCGTCGACGCTGCCCGACGGCACGGCGAGCGACGAATCGGTGCCCTGATAGCGCAAATGCACGCGGCGCTCGGTCGTGATGCGTGCCGCGTCCACGCTCTGTTCGAGCAGGGCGCGCGTGGCGTCGTCGGAGAGCGCGTCGAGGGCGGCTTCGAGCGTGGGCCGCGACGCTTCGTCGAGCGTGATTTCGAGCGCGCGTTCGCGCATGGCCGTCTGGTCCGCGAGACCCATGCCGTAAGCGGAGAGCACGCCCGCGAGCGGGTGCGCGAACACGCTCGTCATGCCGAGCGCGTCGGCCACACCGCAGGCGTGCTGGCCGCCCGCGCCGCCGAACGTGCTCAGCACGTATTGCGACACGTCGTGGCCTCGCTGCACGGAGATCTTCTTGATTGCGTTCGCCATGCTGCCGATTGCGATCTCCAGATAACCTTCCGCGAGTCCTTCGGGCGTGCGGCGCTGACCTGTCGTCGCGAAGATTTCATCGGCGAGCGCCTGGAAGCGTTGCGCGACCACGTCGCGATCGAGCGGCTCGTTCGCATCCGGACCGAACACGCGCGGAAAATAGTCGGGCTGGATCTTGCCGAGCATCACGTTACAGTCGGTGACTGCGAGCGGACCGCCGCGCCGGTACGCGGCCGGGCCGGGATTCGCACCGGCCGAATCGGGGCCGACGCGCAGACGCGCGCCGTCGAAACCGAGCACCGAGCCGCCGCCGGCTGCCACCGTGTGAATGCTCATCATCGGCGCGCGCATGCGCACGCCGGCCACCTGCGTTTCGAATACACGCTCGAACTCGCCGTTAAAGTGCGAGACGTCCGTCGACGTGCCGCCCATGTCGAAGCCGATCACGCGCTCGAAGCCCGCCGCCTGCGCTGCGCGCACCATACCCACGATTCCGCCCGCCGGTCCCGAGAGAATCGCGTCCTTGCCCTGGAATACGTCGGCGCGCGTGAGTCCACCGCTGCTCTGCATGAATTGCAGGTTCACGCCGGGCATTTCGTGCGCGACCTGATCGACATATCGGCGCAGGATCGGCGACAAATACGCGTCCACCACCGTCGTATCGCCGCGCGAGACCATTTTCATCAGCGGCGAGACTTCGTGCGAAACGGAAACCTGGGTGAAGCCGATACGACGTGCCAATTCAGCGAGTTCGCGTTCGTGCGACGTATGGCGATAGCCATGAATCAGCACGATGGCGAGCGCGCGGATGCCGCTGTCGTAGACCTCGCGCAGCGCGCGTTGCGCCGCGAAGTGATCGAGCGGCGCGACGACATCGCCTTGCGCGCTCATGCGTTCGTCGATTTCCACCACGCGCTCGTAGAGCGCTTCGGGCAGCGCGATGTCGAGATCGAAGAGACGCGGACGGTTCTGATACGCGATGCGCAACACGTCGCGAAAGCCGCGCGTGGTGACGAGGGCAACGGGCTCGCCCTTGCGTTCGAGTAATGCGTTCGTCGCGACCGTCGTGCCCATTTTTACCATCTCGACGTCGTGCGGCGTGATGGCTTCGCCGTCTCGCAGTCCGAGCAGATGACGAATCCCGGCGACTGCCGCATCGCGATACTGCTCGGGATTTTCGGAGAGCAGCTTGTGCGTGGTGAGCGTGCCCTCGGGGCGGCGCGCGACGATATCGGTAAAGGTGCCCCCACGGTCAATCCAGAACTGCCAGCGGGAGGGCGTGCAAACATCAGAGCTGTGATCGTGCTTCATGGTGTCGAGTGTGTGATACGAAAGAGGTAGCGCAGTGCGGGCGCGCCGTTCAGGCCGATTCGAGTTCACGGCCGCGCGTTTCGGGCAACGTGAGCGCGGCGAGGATCAGCACGCCATACGCGGCCACCGCGAAAATTCCGATGCTCGTGCCGAGGCCGAAGCGGCTCGACAGCGTGCCGATCAGTACCGGAAAGAGCGCGCCGATTGCGCGGCCGACGTTGTAGCAGAAGCCCTGTCCCGAGCCGCGTACGCGGGTCGGAAAGAGTTCGGTGAGAAACGCGCCCATGCCGGAGAAGATGCCCGACGCGAAGAAGCCGAGCGGAAAACCGAGCCACAGCATCGACGCATTGGTGAGCGGCAACGCCGTGTACGCAAACGCAATCGCCATCGAACCGAGCGCGAACAGAATGAAGTTCGGTTTGCGGCCGATGCGGTCCGTGAGCCACGCGCTGCACAGATAGCCGATATACGAACCGGCAATGATCATCGCCAGATAACCGCCCGTGCCCATCACCGTCAGATGACGCTCGGTCTTGAGAAAGGTCGGCAACCACGTCGTGATCGCGTAATAGCCGCCCTGTGCGCCCGTGGTGAGGAGCGCTGCACGCAGCGTCGTCGAAAGCAGGCGGGGCGCGAAGATTTCGGTGAAGCGCGGCTTGTCGTGTGCTGCCTGCTGCGCGACTTTCGCGTGCTCGAACACTTCCGGCTCTTTCACGTAGCGGCGGATGAAGAGCACCAACAGCGCCGGCACGAGGCCGATCAGGAACAGAGCGCGCCAGGCGATCTCGGGCGCCATGACCGAGAACAGCACGGCATAGAGCAGGGCGGCCATGCCCCAGCCGAGCGCCCAGCCCGATTGCACGAGACCGACCGCCTTGCCGCGATCGCGTGCGCGGATCACCTCGCCAATCAGCACGGCGCCCGCCGTCCATTCGCCGCCGAAGCCGAATCCCATCAGCGAGCGCGCGGCGAGCAACTGGCCGTAGTTCTGCGCGAGTCCGCACAACGCGGTGAATACCGCGAACCACAGCACGGTAAGCTGCAACGTGCGTACGCGGCCGATGCGGTCGGACAGAATCCCCGCGATCCAGCCACCGAGCGCGGACGAAAGCAACGTCATCGTGCCGATGAAGCCCGCGTCCGCGAGCGAGAGGCTCCACGTGGCGACGAGCGTCGTAATGACGAAGGACAGCATCTGCGTGTCCATGCCGTCGAGCATATAGCCGACCTTGCAACTCCAGAACGCGCGGCGCGCACGCGGTCCCGCCTCGGCATACCACGAAAGCTCCGGGGCGTCTGCCGTCGCGTTCTGATCGGCGGCATCGTCGACGCTTGCTGTGAATGTCTTGCTGTCCATCTGCTGCTCCTGTGGATAGACGCATGAGTAACGAGCGAAGCCGCGCGAAAGCGTGGGGATGCGTCATTCCCTCCGGGCCGCGTGGCCGGATGGCTTCGAATTGCGGTGAATGGCGCGCGGCGCCGGGTTACGCCGCGCGTACTGCGCAAACGCTCAGAAAATCGCCAGCGATGCGTTGGGGATGTCGGTCATCAGCATGTGGCCCGGTGCGTGTGCGATCGCGATGGGCAGCTTCGCGGCCCTGAGCGCGGTTTGCGGCGTCACGCCGCACGCCCAGTAGACCGGCAGCTCGCCCGGATGAATCGTCACTGCGTCGCCGAACTCGGGGCGCGCCAGATCGACGATGCCGAGTTCGGCCGGGTCGCCGATATGCACGGGCGCGCCGTGCACGCCCGGAAAGCGGCTCGTGATCTGCACCGCGCGGATCGCGTCGGCGCCGCGCAGCGGGCGCATCGAAACAACCAGTTCGCCGCCGAACACGCCCGCGCGCTGATTCGGAATATGCGTGCGATACATCGGCACGTTGCGGCCTTCTTCGACGTGACGCAGTCCGATGCCTTCCTTCGCGAGCATGTGCTCGAACGAAAAGGAACAACCGATGGCGAACACGACGAAGTCGTCCTGCCAGAGCGCTTCGATCGACTCGACGCACTCGCTCAGTTCGCCATCGCGATAGACGTTGTAGGCGGGCACGTCGGTGCGGATATCGACGTCGCGGCCAAGCACCGGCACGCGAAAATCGCCGGGTTCGCCCACGCCGAGCAGCGGACACGGCTTCGGATTCGCATGACAGAAGCGCAGGAAGTCGTGCGCGTGCGCCGCTGGCAGTATCGCCAGATTGGCTTGCGCGTAGTCGCCGCAATGGCCGGCCGTCGGGCCGCGGAAGCCGCGATGGCGGACAGCTTTGCGGAATTCGGATGGAGTCATGGTGTCGGCGTGCGAGGTGTAAGGGCTACAGCGTTAGACGAAGCATAGAAAAGAAGAAAATTTGACGCCAACTAGTTTTATTTGCGTCGGTTGAATAGAATTTCTTAACGGAATTGCGGGTTTTCCCGAATCACGTTGAGTTTTTTGGAGCGGTTCCCCTCGTCGCTATCGCCTCCTCTCTGCTCTTTTTCAGCGCCTACGGCCCATGAATACACGATTTCTGGAAACCTTCGTCACGCTTGCCAAGCTGCGCAGCTTCCGCACCACGGCAACGGCGTTGCACGCCACGCCCGCCGCGATCTCGCAGCGTCTGAAGGCGCTCGAAGACGAGTTGCAGACCACGCTCGTCGATCGCGAGAGCCGCGATTTCCGGCTCACGCCGAACGGTGAATATCTGCTCGGCTATGCGAAGGCCGTCGTGGAAGCGACGCGCCAGTTGCAGGCCGCTGCGTCGCACGAGGGCGCGATGCGCGGCAAGCTGCGGCTCGGCGTGATCGAAACAGTTGTGCATAGCTGGCTCGCCGATTACATGCGACGCCTTTCGGCCGACCTTCCGCAACTCGAAGTGGAGCTTGCGGTAGACGTGAGCGTTGTATTGCAGCGTCGCCTGATGGCCGGCGAGCTGGATCTGATCATTCGAGTGGAAGGCAGCGACGAGGAAACCGTGGTGTGCGATGCGCTCGCGAACTATCCTGTGCACTGGGTCGCGCGCGCGGGGCTGCTTCCGCTTTCGCGCAGCGGGCTTGCCAAGCGCGTGTTGCGCCATCCGATCCTCACCTTCGGACGCGGCACTGCACCGCATCGCGCGCTGGAGGACATCGTCGGCAAGCTTGCGCTCGCGAACAGCGTGCCGCTCGCGGATACGCGCATTACCGGATCGCCGTCGATCTCAGTGATTGTGCAACTGGTGCGCGATGGCTTCGGTGTGGCGGCGATCCCTCGTCTGTTCGTCGCAGATCTCATCGCGCGCGGAGAAGTGGTGGAGTTGCCGTTGCAGCCTTTGCCGCCGTCGATTGTGGTGTCGATGTCGCGCCGCGCGGATGCGCCGCTATTCGTACACAGCGCGGCGAATGCGGCGCGTGCGGCATGTCATGGGTATTGTGAGTCGGGGGATCGGCGCTTGATTGAACGCTTGTAGAACCGGAGCCTCTCTGACGCTCGTTGAGACGATGAGATGGGATGAACCCCGCGGCTCTGTGCCTCAAATGAGGGGACGCGCGAACGAGCGCTGCCCGGCATGCTGTGGGCGCCACTCATATGACCGCATGGTTCGGCTATCGGACGTCGGACTCGAACGGCGCGAATGACAGCAACGGGCGATTCTGTTGAAAAAGTCGCCGTAGATGCAATGCCGTTCAGTTAAGGTCTCTTTTGAGGACCCGAACGGTGTAGCGAAACGGTCGCGATTTGACGGCTCGAGCGCAACTGCGCCGGGGCCGTTTTTCATTAGGAAGCTGTTTGAGCCGCTCACGCAGGCGCTTGAGCAGCGCGGGCAGTTTGCCATACGAGCGCGTCACGGCTGCCCATGTCATTTCGTACTGAATGGTGTGGAATGCGCGGATGAAGCTCAGTTCATCGGGGGCGTGTGCGGCCTTTGTCATCTCCAGACGTATCAGGTTATACGCGATCAGCGCGCCCCAGAACCCCTGATAGACGCCTTCCACGGTCTGGCTGCGAAGGGTCAGCTCCATGCCCAGCATCGACTGCTTGGACTCGTGGTAACTGGTCTCGATCTGCCAATGCGGCCGTGAGCAGCGGCAGAGGCACCGAAATGCCCGCGGTTGGCGGCACTGTCGGCGGTGCGCAGCGTGGTGCCATCCATCGCGAACAGCGAGAATCCCTTGAAGAGGTATGGGTCCTGGTCCTGCGCCACCCAGTTCCTGGCCGATTCGTGGAACAGCCACGCCAGGGGCGCCGCGCCGACGCGCTGACGCGCCTGGGCAATGGCGCTCTTGCTGACAAATGACGCATCGGCTACAGGTAATGCAAGGTCCAGTTCATCGACGACCTCGCTGATCGACTGGTGTCGGTACAGCGCAAGCGCAATCACTAGCCATACGACCTGCTGCGCGGCAAGTCGACGCCGACGAACGCTGGCGCTGCCACCAGCCTGCACGGCAGCCTCGATCCATTCGTACGGCAGATGCTGGCCCAGCCGTCCCCATTCGAGCGGCGGCTGTGATTCGACCAGAAGGCGCAGATCATCAACCAGCATGGCGATGCAAGTTAACATCGCCGCGCCCCGTTTACAACTACTTTGCGCCGAAAACAAAAAATGCCGTTCAGTCGCTTAACTGAACGGCATTAGGCCTTAGGTCGGTTTTTCGGCCAAATTCCCCAGAATTTGCAGCGTTTCTTAAAGATGACCGACTTCCCTGCCTCTGAGGGCGCTTTGTGTCGGAAGTCCTGGAAAGTGGTGACCTCGACGAGCAGCTGGAAAAGCGCTGCCATGTGTTGCGCGCGCTCGGATTCAGGATCGCACTGGACGACGTTTGCGAACTCACGCCGTACAAATTTTCCCGGGCACCTCTGCCCATTAGAGCGGTGTGTGGGGGCGTCCCCTCGGTGCGGTGCATGCGTTCATTGCATCTTGTCGCGCTTCAGCCTGAGCTTATCTTCGGCGGGGCCGCCGTTCTGTGTCAACCAGCGCAATATTGGTCTGCAGCGTGCCCAACCTCACACATTTCCCCTTGAGGCTACGGCCGACAGCCACCTTTTTGACCTACGCTGGAAAAGCATATGCGGGGCGAGGCATTCGTGACCTACACGACGATGAGCCTCGCGGCGCGAAAGCTGCGTTGGCAGCTGGAGAAGGACCGGGATCTGCGAGCGCGCTGCGAGGTGCTTCTTGTCGACGCCTGCAGCGCGGCCGGGATTGGGATCGCCGACGCATTCGGTGATCCGGGCGACGATTTCCTTGCAGCCTTGTGATTGCGCACAAGACGGAAACTGATCTCCTCGCCGCGTGAGTTGTCAACGTCTCCCGGTCATACGTTCTCAATGGACTCGACCGCAACCGGACGTGCATCACGGAGGAAGCCCGCGCCTGCTGCGGTCGCATTCGGCACCTTTGGCCGGGAGAGCGTGCCGCTGCGGGACAAACGTCGACGACCTCCTATCATCCCAGACACGACCACCACTCACTGCTGATGGGGCAGGCGCCGGACAGGCCGGGATACCGACTAGCGTTCTGGCCAGCCCGCCTCGCGCGACAACGACGTGACCGCTTCTTGAAGCGGCAGGGTCAACTGGTCGCCGTTGCGCTTCCGGATACTTACCGTCCCATCGCGTTCATCACGTGCGCCCACGACAATCATCAACGGTATCTGCAATCCTCGAGCATCGATGATTTTCCGCTCCAGCCGCTCTGCCCGGCAATCTGCAACGACGCGCAATCCTGCGTTGGTAAGAACCTGTACCGCCCGGATTGCATACGGCGCATGCGCGTCACTGATATTGGCCACCACGATCTGTTCGGGCGCAAGCCATACCGGCAACCGGCCCTCGTAATGTTCAAGCAGTATCGCGATGAAACGCTCCATGCTGCCGAGCACCGCATGATGCACCATCACCGGCGTGTCACGCACGTTCTCGTCATTGACGAACTGCGCGCCCAACCGTTCGGGCAGCACGAAATCGAGCTGAATGGTCCCACATTGCCACTTCCGGCCACGACTGTCAGCCAGCTGAAACTCGAGCTTCGGTCCATAAAAGGCGCCCTCGCCCTGCAGGATGTCGAATTGCAAACCCGCCGCGCGCGCGGCTGCCGCAAGCGATGCTTCGGCCCGATCCCACGCTATGTCCTCACCCGCCCGTTGCGCGGGCCGAGTCGCCAGCGCGACCGTGATCGACAGAAATCCTAGGGCAGCGTAGACGGCACGCAACAACTCGCAAAAGCGGGCTACTTCCTGTTCGATCTGCGATTCCGTGCAGAACACATGCGCATCGTCCTGCACAAACGCACGCGTGCGCTTGAGCCCTTCCAGTGAGCCCGACGGCTCGTCGCGGTGACAGGCACCGAACTCGCTGTACCGGATTGGCAACTCACGATATGAGCGAATGCGCTGATTGAAGACCTGCACATGACACGGACAACTCATCGGTTTCAGGCAGAGAGCCTGCGCGTCGTTGTGATCGACGTCCGTCGATGGCTCGATCGACGATCGCCCGGGCAGCGCATACATCTGCGCGCCGAATTTGTCCCAATGTCCACTGCGTTCCCATAACGAACGCGCCAGCCGTTGCGGCGTGCGGATTTCGCGGAAGCCCGCGCGACGCATTCGCGCTCGCACATAGTCTTCCAGTACCCGGTATAGCGCCCAGCCGCGTGGATGCCAGAATACCATGCCAGGGCCTTCTTGCTGCTGGTGAAACAGGTCGAGCTTGCTACCTAAAATGCGATGATCAATTTCGTTCACGATGACTCCATGTTGGTGTGATGCCGACAACACACGAAGAGCCGTAAACGCCAAGGGCCCCGTCCGTTGCCGGCGGGGCCCTTGGTGGTACGCAAACGCGATGATTACCGCGTGCACCCTCCAGACGACCCGCCGTTGCCGGTGGTCGTCGTGGTCGTGACGCTCGCGAAGGAAATCAGTTGACGTTGCATGGCTTCACGATAAATCACCTGACGGCTCGCGTCAATTGCATTGATGTCGCTCTGTTGGCTTTCGTATTCTTTGGATGGCAACCGCCATCGGTTGAGTTTGCGAGTAGCACTCCAGTTATAGGAAAAAACGTTCACGTTGCGTCGTTGTACGTGGTGATGAAGCGCGCCAACGCGCTGTCACCTTCAAACCCGTGCGACTGTTTCCAAGGCTAGCTGCGCCAGTGTCCGTGCTTGCTCTCGAACGCATTTGAGTGACCGAAAACGGGAATGCCGAATGTCTCTTCGGGGTCGATGCATGCCACTTGCACGAAAACGCGTACCTGAGGCGATGGTTCGCCGCTGATGTGGGGCTCCGTGCGGCCACTTTCGGTCGGTCGGCACGAGCACCTAGATCGTCGCCAATCCTTCAAGTAGCGAAACCTGACGGAGCGCTCAATGGCGTGCGACCGGGTGCAGACTTTGCGTTCACTATGCAGCTTGTCGGCTTTGCTTCCTTTAGTCAGGGCAGGCGTGCGGCGTTTCCGAACGCCAGAAGCGCCAGGCGCGGGCAGCGCATTGTTGGATCACGTCGAAACCGCGTTCCTACACGCGCAGCTGGTGTGCGGCAATCTTCCGAGTAGCAAGCATCAATATCGACGCTCGCAATGTCATCTGTCTTGCCGCTCCGCGTTGACGAGCCACTTACCGGTGCCGTTGACTGCGCTGCTGCGCCAGCGGCGCATACAACTGTTGATGCAGACGATTAAATGCCGGTGCATCGTCGGCAGTGGCAACGCGCACTGTGTCTCTCATCGTTGAGTCGCTGGAATCGTTTCAGGCGCGCGTGGCTTCGGCGGCGTGCGGTGTTTTGCCGTGCCGGAACCCGCGCGCCAGCAAACGCACCGAGGCGACACGTTGCGCGGCGTCCGTCACCGGATTGTCGATGATGAATTCATCCACGCCATAGCGATCTTGCAGTTCACCGAGCGCGTCTTGCACGGCGTCCGACGTGCCATGCACGATGTGGTTCTCGCGTTCTTCGATGCGATGAGCGCCGCCGCCTGCCTGACGAACGAACTCTTCGGCCTGCGCGATGCTGCCCACCGTGACCGGTTGCTGATCGCCGACCTGCACGCGAAAACGCCGCGTGTCCGATGCGAGCCGCGCTGCTTCGTCAGCGCTTTCTGCTGCGATGACGGAGAGTGCCAGCAATGCCTTGCATCCGTTCGATGCCGCGCGGTAACGCTCTAACGCGCGCTGGATCTCGTCCGGCGCGCCGTTGATGTGAGCCGCGTACATGAAGTCCCAGCCAAGCCGCGCCGCAAGCGCCGCGCTCGACGCTTGCTCCGAGCAGAAAAGGGCGCGCAGGCGAAGGCGGCAGCGGCGTGGCTCGCAGAACGGAACCGGACTGCTCGTCGCCGTCGGCAGCATCGTGTTCGCGATTCGCGGCGAGAGCATCGGCGAGATAGCGGTCCAGCTCCAATGCGAGCGCGGCGAAATCGGGCTTGTGCGCAGGGTCGCGCGCCGATTGCAGCACGCGCGTCGAGAGTGGCAGCCCGCCAGGCGCCTTGCCGATGCCGAGATCGACGCGACGGGGCGCGAGCGAGGCCAGTAGATTAAAATTTTCCGCGACCTTGTAGGGACTGTAATGCTGCAGCATGACGCCGCCCAATCTGTCATGTCCGACGCTGTGCGAAGAAACTTTGCGCAGTTGCGGCAGTTCACCCTCCAACGAGCCGAAAAGCGATGACCAGTACGGCCCCGAGTGAGGATCATACTGGTTCCAGACATTTTCGAGGAACGTGTGTGCATGCCCACGCTTCATGCGAAGCTTCCGGGTCCAGAGAGCCTCCTCTGCTTCAAGCGCGACGAAGTGCGGTGACTGAGCCGTGACGTTGCCCATTAACACGACAGGGACTACCTCCGGGTATTGCAGTGAAGTGGGCAGCCGCCGGACTTCAATCGCGATTTCCGGGCGGTCGCTCCAAACCAGAAATGGCTCACCGACATCACTGAATTCCAGATCCCGGCGAGCAAGGTTTATCTGTCGCCGCTGATCGACTGCTTCGACGGTCTTGTCGTGAGCTGGACGATCGGCACGCGGCCAGATGCTGAACTCGCCAATACCATGCTGGATTCGGCCATCGAGTCGACGGCTGATAGTGACGATCGGCCGGTGGTCCACTTCGATCGCGGTGCGCATTATCGTTGGCCGGGATGGCTATCGCGGATGCACGATGCCGGGCTTGTTCGCTCGATGTCACGCAAAGGATGCTCCCCTGATAACGCGGCCTGTGAAGGCTTCTTCGGCCGGCACAAAACGGAACTGTTCTATCCTCGTGACTGGAGGGCTACGACGGTTGATCACTTCATCGAAGCGCTCGATTCGTATATCCGCTGGTACAACGCAACCCGGATCAAGGTCTCGCTCGGCTCCCTGAGCCCACTCGAATACCGGGAAAGTCTTGGAATCGTGGCATAACCAGTCCAAGATTTTAGCCGTACCCCCTCCTTGGAATCAGAAAAGACCCGTTTGGGGCTGTGCTTCACACTGTCGACTCCGACATCAGGGAATACGCCGACTTCCTCGTGGTGCTAGCGGGTTCTCCGAAATCGCTCCTTGAAACGCATTGATGCAGTACCGGTTTAATCGCGACGCGTTCGAGGCTAGAATCGCGCTGACCAGCGGCGATCTGAAAAGATCGGGCTGTTTCCGGCATGGCTGGCTGTCGCTGCTGGTGCTCAGAAACTCACTACGACTGCTACCACATGGCTATGGATGCCGGTCATTCTTGCGGGCTGCTTCTATCTGCTGGCGTTCGTCTTTTCCGACAAGCCTCAGCAGATGACCAGGGTTGTCTCATTGCTTGAACATGTCGTGTCGTACTACGACGAGTATTGCTGCGACGGCGAAATGGGCGCCGTGTCATTGGCTACCTGGTTGCCCGATAAGGGCAGACACCGCCCCCGGCGAAGTCGCCCTCAGGTTGTTCTGCCCGCGCCAGATTCGCGGCGGCCATCCGCGGGTGGAGATACAGTCGCGGGTAAGTCGCGAGGACAGGTTACCCAAACTATGTGCTAGCGAGAATCGCTGGCCATAGACTTTCTTTCATCGACGCGCTCTTGCCATGGCGTGTGGCCGACAAGCTGCACGCGGCGGCCAATCCACCACATCTAGCTATTTTTCCGCTCTACTCGATGCCATCATGCCGCCGTCGCGCGGGCCTGTACGATCGGTCTTGATATGTCGCTTACCTTGGAGATCTTCTCCACGCCTGATTTCATTTGCTTTCAAACAATCCCGATTAGGGCAAACGTTGCGCTCTAAGCGAAAAAAACGGCACTTGAGAAGTCCCCTTAATAGCATGCGGCCGAAGATGGCAGTCACCTCAAACGATCACGAAAACCTTTCGGATTTTGCTTCTGATCTCCCAATATCCTTTGGTCATTGGCGGAAAGAAGAGCGTGTCGCCGGCGCGCATGTTGACCACTTGGCCCTCCTCGCTGGTGAAGCTTGCTTCGCCAGCGAGAATATGAACGATCTCAGCCTTCTCGACGGTGCGCTTCGACTTCCCAGGCTCGCACTCCCAGATGCCCGCTTCCACGTGTTCGCGTCCGGGGATAGCGACATCGAGAGAGGCGGTTTGACATGCGGGATCACTCAACGGTACGGGGACCGGACCGGATAGTTCGAGAACTGCGTGGGCGCTTTGTTTGATCAGGGTAATTGACATGATGTCGTAGAGTTTGTTTTCTGATTATATGAAAGTCGGACCGGCAGGAAGGGGAGCGTCTTGAGCGGCGCTACCTGGACGCAGGCAGGTCGGTTTGGACGGCCGTTGCCATTCCTTGAACAAAATGCAGGCATTGCTGCAACTGCGCGATTACCACGAATTCGTCGGCCCTGTGAGCATCGGAGATGTTTCCCGGTCCGCACACAATGGTCGGGATACCGATACGTTGAAACAGTCCGCCTTCCGTACCGAATGAAAGTGTGTCTTCCGTCTTGAGGTCGAGAACACTCCATGCGAGCTGCTTGAGCCAGACTGCAGCGGGATCGGTGGCCGATTCGTCGCTCAGCGCCGGATAAGACGAGAGTTGCTCCAAGCGAATGGATGTATCAGCGGACACATTATGCATATCCGGTTCGAGCACGTTGACAACATGGCTTCGCACAGTATCGACGATGCCGTCCACGTCTTCATCCGGCAGATTGCGGATTTCAAAATCGAGCTCTGCGTGATCCGGAATCACATTCAGGGCGATTCCGCCGGTGAGCCGGCCGGTGTGGACCGTGGAATAGGGCGGCGTGAAACGCTCATCGCGCGCCCCTTCATCACGAATCTTGTTTGCCGTCTTTCGTAGAAACACCGCGAGTTCAGCGGCGAAGTCCGCAGCATTAACGCCGAGATGGGTCAAAGCGGAATGTCCCGCCAGCCCTTTCACACAACAGCGATAGGCTCGCTTGCCCTTGTGAGCAACAGCGAGCCGCATGCTCGTTGGCTCGCCGATGACGCACGCGCGCGGCTTTGCAGCCGACTTGTCAAGCTCGGCCAGCAGCCTTGGGACGCCTTTGCACCCGACTTCTTCGTCGTAACTAAAGGCAAGATGGATAGGAGTGGTGCGCGCGGTCTTGATGAAATGCGGGACGTTGGCAAGCACCGCGGCAAGAAAGCCTTTCATGTCAGCAGTTCCGCGGCCGAGCACGCGATCTGATCTACGAGTAAGTGCGAATGGCGGCACGGTCCACGGCTGGCCATCGGCGGGGACGACATCGGTATGTCCCGAAAAGCAAAGCCCACCGACGTCGACGGGACCGATTGTGGCGTAGAGATTGGCCTTCTTGCCTGTTTCGTCGTAGGTCAGCGTCGACTCGATGCCATGATCGTTCAAGTAGTGCTTCACAAAGTCAATCAGTTCCAGATTCGAGTATCTACTGCTGGTCTCGAACGCTATTAGCGTTTCCAGAATGCGCAAAGTGGAGTCGGTGAGTGGGTGGTCGGTCATAGCGTCACGATTTCATTTATAAGGGGCTGGGAATTGGCGAGCCGCACGAGGTTCTCTTCGAACTGGTTGATGAAGCGCGCTTCAAACCCGCTCGTTTCGCCGCCCGTATGCGGCGTGATGATCACGTTGTCTCGCGCCCAGAGAGACGAATGCGCAGCAAGCGGCTCAGCCGCAAAGCAGTCGAGCGCAGCGCCGGCAATGGACCCCCGGTCAAGTGCCCTGATCAATGCGGTCTCGTCGACCAGGGCGCCGCGCGCGAGATTCACGAGCCACGCGTGTGGTGCCATGGATGCAAACGCGACGTCGTCGAACAACTGTCGCGTATCGTGGGTGAGCGCACAGGTGAGAAACACGAAGTCCGCTCTACGAAGTGCCGCATAAAGCGCCGTCCGATCGATGCGGTGCACACCCTCTTTCGATAGGGTCCGGGATACAGTGAGTGCGTGCATGCCGAACGCTTCGACGAGTTCGCAGAGTCGGCTGCCAACTGCACCCTTGCCGACGATGACGGCAGTACTTCCCCGTACCTCGCGCTCGCGAAGTGAACGATCGGACACGAGCGGCCGCCAGAGCTTTTGGCGCTGCCTGTCGCGTGCAGACGCGAGATGCCGCGTGGCCGACAACATAAGTGCCATCCCGTGCTCCGCTACGGAATTGGCGTTCAGGCCCCTTGCGTTGCAAAGACGAATGCCGCGTTTCCTGAACGCCGCCAGATCAAACTGTTCTATTCCGGAACTGGTTGCCTGCACGAAGCGCAGTCTTTCTGCGCGCTGCAGGAATTCGCGCTGCCACAGGCCGGAGACGCACAGGAACTCGACCTCGCCTATTGTGCTTTCCAGGTCCTCCGGAGTCCGAACCGCTAGCATGCTGCCCTGGTGGCCCCGCGATTTGTATTCCTCAATTAGCTGGTAGCTTTTGTGGGCAAAGCAGATGACGCCATTCATGTTCGATAGTCAGGTTCACGACGATCGAGAATTCGCTTGAGCGCGTCGAAATGATGTTCTGCCCACGTCTTCGCTCCGATTCGGCCACCGCTACGTGCGTAACCGTCATTCGCTCGGTCTATGACGGCTTGCGGCAGATGATTCAGTTTTTCGTGCGTCCACAAAGCGTACATTTGTACCTGCGCAACTCGCTCGAAGTAATAGAGGCGGTCGAATGCATGGGCGATGGAACCGAGCGAGAGAATTCCGTGATTCGCCATCGCGACGATTGTCTTGCCGGGATGCGCCTTGAGAAGCGCGACAAGCCGGTTGCCCTCGCCCGTATCGGTCGCGGGACCGTGATAGTCGGTGTCGTAGACGAGGTGGCGCATCACGCTCAGTTCCGTTTGTCCGATCGGGCGAATGCGCGGGTCGGCGAGGCGGCTCATGGCTGCGGCAAACGGCATGTGAGTATGGAAGACAGCCTCGGCGTAGTCGATGCGCTGATGAATAGGCGCATGAATTCCGAAAGCCGATGGCTCCACGTCCCCAGAACCTGCCAGAACGCGGCCGTCGTATCCGACCTCCATGAAACAGCTGGCATTGACCTCGGACCAGTGCAGGCCGAAGGGAATCTGATAATAGCGATCTTCTGCACCTGGCACTCGTGCGGTGAGGTGATTGAAAATTCCCTCTTGGAAGTCGTACATGACGGCGAGCCGATGCGCCGCAGCCAGATCGGTTCGCGTACGTACGCGTGCGGCTTCGATACCTTGGTCATTCACGATCATTTGACTCCTGAGTTGAATGTCCTCGTCATATGACGTCTGTCTCTCGTAGGATCCAGGCCATAAGCACACGGCAACCTTGGCCAAAATCTTCAAGGCGCATCGCTTCGTGCGGATTATGGCTGCCATTCTGATTAGCGACGAAGACCAGCGCGGCAGGTATGCCTGCCTGAGCGAAAGCAACGGGATCATGTCCGCCACCAGAAGGCATTTCGATGCAACGCACGTCGGCCGCTTGAGCTGCAGCTAGTAGCGCGCGGCGCAGTTCGGGACTCATCGGTACTCCGTCGCTGACGCCTTCGCCGGCAAGTTCAAAGCGCACGCATCGACGCGCTTCAATGTCGGGCACGATTGCATGCAAATGATCGAACATGGCCTGCACGTTGTCCGGATCGATGCTGCGTACATCCAGTTGGAATCGCGCCTGACCGGGGATTTTGGTAAACGACGCGTCTTCTGTCGTTTCGAGGACACAGAACGTGCAGACGAGCTTGCGCCCTGCATTGTCGAGGACCTCCCAGTGCTGGTCCATACGCACTGCGAGTTCTGCGAGGGCGATTGCCGCATCGGCCCGATACTTACGGGGAGTCGCACCCGAATGGTTGTATTCGCCAAGCACGCGCCCAGCCCTCAACCGGCGCGACGATGGGATGCCGGTTACAATACCGACGGGGATGCCTTCGGTGTCGAGCACCGGACCTTGCTCGATGTGCAGTTCGATATAGGCCTTCACGTTTTCAGGACTGAAGATACGCTCCCCCCGGCGAATGGCGTCGACATCACATCCGGATTCCAACATGTGATCTGCCAGGGTGCGGCCAGTGTCTTTGCGACGTGCCTCGAGCAAATCGAGCGGTAAGCTGGCAAGTGCGGCTCTGCTGCCGGGGTAGCCGGCTGGAAACCATGATCCGCTTTCTTCAGCCCGCACAGCAATGACAGTGACATCGACCGCTGGGGTGATCGCGCCGTTGATGAGTCCGGCAACGACGGCGAGACCCGCGATGACGCCCGCTGCTCCGTCGTAGTTACCACCTTGAGCGACCGTATCGAGATGGCTACCGAGGAGAATCCGGGGCGCCGTGCGATCGCGGCCCGGCAGCGTCATATGGAGATTGCCCGCGAAGTCACTCATGACTTCCAGACCGAGCTTTTTCGCCTCGGTGCTCATCAAGGCGTGCGCAGCGTTTTCACCGGGCCCGTAAGCATCACGAGTGATGCCTACGCCGTCGAAACCCTGCGCATAAAGCTCGTCGAACAGGCGGCCGGCCAATCCCATATCCGGCGTGCACCGTTTCAGTTGGTCCTTGATGTTCATGGCGGTGGTCATGCTTTCCAGTACCAGGTGGATGCGTTCCACGCATTCGAGAGCACGTTCACGTTGTTCTTGAAGCCGACCAGCCTCTTGCGATTGCCTTCAATCAAAACCACCTGAAACATCGGCAGCATCGCAAGTTCGTCACGCATGATGCCCTGTATTGTGAAGTAATCCTGCTTGCGCCGATCCTGTGAGACAGTTTTGACCGCGTCTTCCAACAACGTGTCGACCGTCGCGTTCTTGAACTGATAGACGTTGCTGCCGAAGCCGCCCTGCGCCGGAATGGAATGGCTGCCGAAACGGTCGATTACGTTCGGGTCCGATGCGATCGTGCAGTTCGTGTAAGTCACGAGGCTGTCGAATTCGGACTGTGACCAGAACTTGCCCCAGATGACCGCTCCAGGCATATTGCGGATGTTCATCGAGACGCCGATTGCCTTCCAGGTCTGGGCAAGCAGCAACTGCGTCTGCTCCTGCGCGGGATTACCGGCGACCGTGGAATTGGTGAATTCGAGGCGACGACCGTTTTTTACCCGCACGCCATCCGGACCAGGTTTCCAGCCCGCGTCGTCGAGCAGCTTCCTGGCCTTGTCGAGCGAGTATTGGTGTTTCGGCAGATCGGCGCGGTAGGCCCAGTTGCCTTCGGGCAGGTACGACTCGGTCTCTTTCGGCAACCCATGGTAGAGCGCTTCGATGATAGAGCGCTTGTCCAGCGCGTAATAAAGCGCTTGTCGCACTGCCTTTTCGACAAGCACGGGATGCCCGAGATTGAACGTAACGTTCTGCACCGCCGGGAGCGGCGAGACGTGAATTTCGACGTCGGGAATCGCTTTCGCCTGTGCGTACTGATCTGGCGGGACGCCTTGCAGTCCAAGGAAGTCAATAGAACCGGAGCGAAACTGGGTGAAGAGTGCGGTCAGATCCGGCACGTATTTGAACACTAGACGTTCCAGTAGCGGACCAGCGCCGAAATAATCCAGATTGGCCTTCAAGGTCAAATGGTCGCCTGCAATCCTTTCGCCCCATTTGAAGGGTCCGGTGCCGACCGGCGCCGTATTGAAAGTCGAAGTGTTGGGATCGCCGGCCGCGCCCACGACATGTTTTGGGACAATGAACGTCCACGAAAGCAGGGACAAATACGGTGCAAACGACTGAGAGAGCTGCCAGGTGAGTTCCAGTGGACTAACAACGCGAATATTGTTCACAAGCTCGTGTCCAGAGCGGCTCGACGCCCGGAAAGCCGGATTTTTCAGAAGTTCGATTGTGTACTTGACGTCTTCAGCCGTGAACGGCTGCCCATCGTGCCATTTCACCCCCTCCCTCAAACGGATTCGCCACGTCAAACCGTCGGCCGACAGACCGCCGTTTTCAACGCTCGGGATCTCGCGAGCGAGCACGGGTATCGCTTTCCCCGTCTCATCGAGTTGCCAGAGCGGGCTGAACACGTTCCACCAGACACCTTGATCCACCGACAGGCCCTTGAATAGCGGATTGAACACCGTTGGCTCGTTCGAAAACCCGATCACTGCCTGTCCTTTCGGTGCTTGTTTGCTGACGGCGGTTGCTGCTGATGCTGGCATTAGCGGGCTTGCGGCTGCCATGCCAAGCGCGATCAAGAGTCTGCGGCGAGCAGGCGAGGTTTTGAAGGCGTTCCTGAAGGCGAATTTCGACGGCATCGTGAGCAATAGGGTGGTTAGGGGCGCACAGCAAGGTGGAGCAATCGTAGTTATTCAAAAATGAATCTGTCAACAATATAGTGAACAGATCGGAGGTTCGTTCATAATCGATCGCGGGATGCGACGTTCGTGTTCAGTGTCCCCATTCGGGCCCCGATGGTTTGGGCTGCATCAGTTTCGTGGTCAGGTCTTTTTAAATTCAAGCCAATGAAGACAGAATCCCTGCTTTTGTCTGGTCCCGTTCGCGGTCGGCAACTGTTTGCCAGCCCCGGGCCGACAAATTTCCCCGACAGCGTGCTCAGCGCAATTGCACGTTCCGCGAGCGACTTCAACGATCCGGCGTTCCGCGCTGCTTACGCTGCCTCGCGAGAGGCGCTTGCCAGGCTGATAGGCACGAGTCAGCACCTTTTCATGTACACCTCCTCGGGGCACGGCGCCTGGGAAGGGACGATGATCAACCTTTTCAAGCGCGGCGAAACAGTGCTCATGGTCGAGTCCGGGCTTCACTCCGACGATTGGGCGACCCTGTGTGAAGGAATTGGGTTGCACGTCGAGCATCTGCAAGCGGATCGCCGCAGGGGTGTCGACGTGTCTCTCCTACGAGAGGTGCTGGCTGCCGACGGGACGCATACCATCAAGGCGGTGTGCGTAGTCCACAACGAAACTGCAACGGGAGTTGTCCTGCCCGTGGACGAGATTCGGGAGACTCTGGACGCGACGGGCCACCCAGCGCTTCTTGTGGTGGACGCAGTGTCTTCGATCGCCTGCTGCGCGGTGAGAATGGATGCTTGGGGCGTCGACGCATTGATCGGTAGCTCACAGAAGGGATTGATGCAACCGGTCGGCCTGGGATTTACGGCAGTGAACGCGCGCGCGCTCAGTCGGCATCTGAAGATCGATGCCCCGAATGGCTACTTCAACTGGAAGACCATGCTTGAGCGGCCCCAACGAAGCTTCAGTGGAACCGCGCCGAACAATTTGATCTTTGGATTAAACGAGGCCTTGAGGCTGATTCAGGAAGAAGGCGACGAGCGTCTCTACGCACGCCACGCGCGCCTCGCCGGCGGTGTGCGCGCCGCAGTCATGGCATGGAGCAGGGGCGGTGGCCCTTCCCTGTACTGCCTCCAACCCGAGCGCGCTTCCCAGTCTGTCACAACCGTTGTGATGCCGGAGGGGTGGGATGCAGAACCACTCCGCGCGCTGCTCAGGTCGCGCTTCAACGTCCTGCTTGCAGGCGGACTCGGAGATTTGTTTTCGCGGACATTTCGCATTGGCCACATGGGCGATTTGAACGAGGCGATGATTCTTGGTGTGCTTTCCTGCGTGGAACTCGGAATGCGAGCACTAGACATTCCGCACGGTAAAGACGGCGTTCAAGCCACGCTGGATTATTTTTCAGCGTTCTGAACGCCCCTCGCAAGAGTTCGGGCGACCGCCGTAGCGTCGTCGCATCAAAGGCCACCGTTCTCTATTTGAAGACTTGACAGGCCGATTTTTGGCCCCGTAAGGTATGCAACATATTGAACATTGAATGAACGGTTCGATGTTACGCAAAATGGCGACGCAACGGGTTGCGCAGGAACGTGCCAGTGAGGGCGTTGCTGCAACGCACGGGCGGCCATGGCAACCCGCATAGATCGGATTTCCGACTGAGCGAGTTTATGGATGCCGGCATGTGCTTCTGTCGGTCGAGCGCAATAAACGTATCTAAACTATGGACTCCTAAGGTGAAAAAAACCAAACTTCTCGTCGCCATTCTCGCCGCGGGTGGCCTTGTGTCAGCCCATGCGGAAAGCAGTGTGACGCTCTACGGGATTGCTGACGCTAGCCTGCAGTACATTAACAATGTGGCCGTTGCGCAAAGTACCGGCTCCGCTGGTAGTCCTGTCCGTTACCAGAATCAGTCCAAGTTTGCCATGTACAGCGGCGGCTATTCGGGCTCGCGCTGGGGGCTGCGTGGTGTCGAGGATTTGGGCGGTGGTAACTCGGCTTTCTTCACGTTGGAAAACGGGTTCAGCATCGCGACTGGCGCCTTCTCTACCAGCGGTGTCGAGTTCAGCCGTCAGGCCTTCGTCGGCTTCAAGAACGACCGTTACGGCTCCGTGTCGTTCGGTCGCCAATACGAAGCGATCACCGATCTCGTTCAGTCTTACGGCCCCATTGCATATGGCAACTTCTCTGGCACTTACGCTGGCGATATCTCGAACTATGACAACTACGCCCGTATCAACAACTCCGTCAAGTATCGCTCGCCGGAAATCGCGGGTTTGAGCGGCGAGCTCCTCTACGCGTTCGGCGGTGTCGCGGGTGCAATGAGCCAGGACAGCACGATCAGTGCCGGTTTGAAGTACACGACCGGTCCGTGGGGCATCGCAGTGGCCTACCTGCGCATGGACAACAGCAACTCGACGGCCAATACCTGGAACGGTACCGGTGCGGGGAACTTTAACAGCTCGGTCACGGCGGGTTTCGCCGGTGCCAAGCGCGTGCAAATCGTCGACGCCGCTACGCGCTATGAGCTGGGACCGGTGTCGCTGGGTCTGAGCTACGGCTATACGCACTACAACCCGTCGAGCGTGTCGCTGCTGCGCCGCGCTATTTCGTTTCAGTCGGCTGGCGCAAACGCGCTATGGCACTACTCGCCGTCAGTGGCGCTCGGAGCCGGTTACTCGTACACGCTGGGCCAGTCGGTGAATGGAACAGCTTCGCGTCCGCACTATCAGCAGGTCACCCTCACAAGCAGCTACTCACTGAGCAGGACGACGATGCTCTACGCGACCGCGGCCTACCAGCACGCGTCAGGAAGCACGCTTGACGCATACGGCAACGTTGTAAACGCGACGGCATCGGTTGGCGATTCGGCAAACGGCAGTTCGTCGGCTTCGGCTTCCCAGGTACTGGTTCGCGCGGGTATCCGCAAGCTGTTCTAAGCAGCGTCGCATGTACAGCAAGCCGGCCGGCGCGGCGGCTGGCTGTGCATGACAATCTGAGCAACCTCCCGGAGGACTGCATGGCCGCATTTACTTTGCGACGCTTCGCGCAGTACGTTTCCTTGCTATTGCTCGTCAGCATGATTGGATTCGCCGTGCTGCATCTGGCGCCAGGCGGTCCCATGGCACAGATGGGCGGCGGCGACATGAATGCTGGCGACGCCAAACGGCTAGAGCAACAACTCGGACTCGACCGTCCGCTGCCCATGCAGTACATGGAGTGGGTGGGCCACATTCTTCGTGGCGACTGGGGGCACTCCTATCGTGACGGACAGCCCGTGCTCGCCGTCATTGGTTCTCATCTCGGCGCCACGTTTGAATTGATGGGCACAGCGATGCTTCTCGCCGTGTTGCTCGGTGGCCCTATTGGCATTGCTGGCGCAATTTACCGAAATTCCCTGTTCGACGTCTCGACCACCTTTCTGTCGATGGTTCTGGTATCCATCCCTACATTCTGGATCGGCTTTGTCGTTATCTATTTCTTTTCGGTGAAGCTCGGATGGCTACCCCCTGGTAACCGCGCCACGATCGGCGAACATTCGCTTCTCGATGAGCTCTGGCATCTGATCGCCCCGGCGACCGTGCTGGCCGTCGTCAACATGGCGAGCTGGAGTCGCTACATCCGTGCCTCGATGCTGGAGGTCATCGGTCAGGACTATATCCGTACCGCGCGCTCCAAAGGCGTGAGCCGCACAGGGATTCTGCTGAATCACACCTTGCGCAACGCACTGCTACCGATGATTACGATATTCGGTTTGCAACTGCCGCAACTGCTGGGCGGTGCGCTCGTCGCCGAGACGGTATTCACATGGCCTGGCATGGGCCGACTGTTTCTGGATTCGATTAGCTATCGCGACTACCCGGTCATCATGGGCGTGCTGATGTTCGGTGCAGTAGTCGTGCTGGCTGGCAATTTTATGGCCGACGTCCTGTATGGCGTCGTCGATCCGCGAGTTCGCCTGAGGTAGCAATGTCCGATTTCATCGTTCCAGATGGAGCATGTGCGAACCGGCCGGCAGCGCAAAAGCGTAGCGCGGCCCGCCGCTTCATGAAAAACCCGGTGGCGGTTGGTGCCCTGTGCGTCGTCTTGCTGCTGGGCCTGGCCTGCGCATTCGGTCCGTATGTGCTGCGGTATGACGACACTTACATCGATCTCATGAATCGTTTCGCCGCGCCGTTTGCAGGGCCGCATATCCTGGGCACGGACGATCTGGGCCGCGATACGCTGGCGCGCGTACTGATGGCTGGCCGCATCTCACTGTCTGTCGGCATTCTGGCCATGTTGATGAGTATGGTCGTTGGTGTGATTGTCGGTGTTATCGCGGGGTTTTATCGCGGCGTGGCGGGTGCGGTACTGATGCGGATCGTCGACGCAATGCTGTGCTTTCCCACAATCTTCCTGCTATTGACGTTATCCGCCTTTGTGAAGCCGGGCGTGACGTCGATCATCGTGCTAGTCGCCAGTACGTCGTGGATGGAAGTGGCGCGCGTCGTAGAAGCACAGGTCCGCTCGTTGCGTCGACGCGACTTCGCGGTCGCAGCAGCGGCGCTCGGCGCTTCGGATGCCCGCATCATGTTTTCGGAGCTCTTACCCAACGCGGTTGCGCCAATCGTTGTATCGGCCACGCTGACGGTTGCACACGCGATTCTGGCGGAGTCCTACATCAGCTTTCTCGGCTATGGCATTCAGCCGCCAATGCCTAGCTGGGGCAACATGCTTAACAACGCGCAGACTTCGCTCACGACTGCACCTTGGCTCGCGATCATACCGGGCGCCATGATCGCGATTGCAGTGACGAGCTTCAATTTTTTGGGAGACGGCTTGCGCGAAGCGCTGGATCCCAAGCAGGGGCGAGCATGACGACTACGCATTTGAGTGGAAGCAGCGTCATGAGCGCGGACGACGTACTCCTGGTACGGAATTTGAACGTGTCGTTCAGTCGGGGCGGAACGCATGTTCCCGCCGTACAGGATGTCTCCTTGCGGCTTGCTCGAGGAGAAACTCTGGCGCTCGTCGGCGAGTCGGGGTCGGGAAAGAGCGTGACGAGTCTCGGCATTCTCGGTTTGTTGCCGCAAGGGCGCACTTGCACCGTACAGGGCGAAGTGCAGTTGCACCGCAAGAGCGGACAGGTGATCGACCTGCTGAAACAGTCAGAAGAGGACATGCGCCGCATTCGCGGTCGCGAAGTGGCGATGATCTTTCAGGAACCCATGACGTCGTTTAATCCGGTGAAGACGATCGGCGCGCAAGTCATGGAGGCGGTCCTTTGCCACAGCGATGTCGGCCGCCGCGCAGCGCGCACGCTTGCTGCGGAACTGCTCGCACTGGTGGGCATCGCCGATCCGGTTAAACGGCTCGATGACTATCCGCACGAAATGTCTGGCGGCATGCGCCAGCGCGCAATGATCGCGATGGCGATCTCGTGCGAACCCAAGCTGCTGATCGCCGATGAACCGACGACCGCGCTCGACGTGACCGTGCAGGCCCAGATCCTTGCGTTGTTGCGAAACATTCAGGAGCAGTCGGCCATGGCGATGATTTTCATCACTCATAACCTCGGCGTAGTCGGTCAGGTCGCCGATCGAGTCATGGTGATGTACAACGGCCGTGTGGCGGAGGAAGCGCCGGCTCGTTCACTCTTTCTGAAGCCACGGATGCCCTATACGACCGGTCTGCTGCGTTCCGTGCCACGTCTTGCGGATCTGGGCGCGGGCGGACTCAACAGTTTGCCGGCAATTCGCGGCAACGTCCCCGATCCGCTCAATCCTCCGCCTGGTTGCGCATTTGCTCCCCGTTGCGACTTTCGCGTCGCCGGTCAGTGCGATACCGCGATACCAGAGATGGTGACCTGTGACGCGGATCATCGCGTCCGTTGCGTGCGCTGGCAGGAAATCGAAGCCGGTCTGCAAGGAGAGCCCGCATGAAGCGCAAACCTGTTCTCGAGGTGAACGACCTGAAGAAATGGTATCCCGTCGATGGCGACCTGTTTTCGCGCGGCAAGGAACACGTCAAGGCCGTGGACGGCGTGAGCTTTCAGGTGTTCGAAGGTGAGGTGCTGGGGCTAGTCGGTGAATCCGGTTCAGGCAAATCGACCATCGGGCGTACCGTGCTGCGTCTGAGCGATTCGAGTGGCGGTGCCATTCGATTCGACGGTCACGACATCGCGTCCTTTCCGCGACGCGCGCTCAAGTCGGTGCGCGCGCGCATGCAACTGGTGTTTCAGGATCCGTATGCGTCGCTCAATCCGCGCAAGACGGTTCGGGAAACGCTGCTGGCGCCGTTGACGATCCACGGTCTCGGTTTGAACCGTCAGGAACGCGAAAGCCGCGTGATGGAGGCCTTGCGCGCCGTGGGGTTGGGACCTGAACATGCGCACCGCTATCCCCATGAGTTTTCTGGCGGCCAGCGCCAGCGCATCGCGATTGCACGGGCGCTCATGACGCGGCCGAAACTGCTCGTCGCGGACGAGCCGGTCGCGGCGCTGGACGTATCGATTCAGGCGCAGGTAATCAATCTGCTCGCGTCACTCAAGCAGAAGCTCGGACTGTCCATTCTGTTCATTTCACACGACCTGGCTGTCGTGGGGCATCTTTCCGATCGCGTCGCGGTGATGTACCTCGGCCGCCTTGTCGAAGTCGCGCCGACGCGCAAACTTTTCAGCGAACCGCAACACCCGTACACCGAAGCGCTGCTATCGGCAATCCCGGAAATCAATCCTGCCCGCCGGCGTGAGCAGATTGTGCTGGAAGGTGAGGTGCCGAGTCCGCGCAATCCGCCGTCAGGCTGCGCTTTTCGCACACGCTGCCGGTATTCACTGCCCGACTGCGCCACGCAAACACCACATTTGCGTGTCGTCTCGCCCGAGCACTTCAAGGCCTGTATCCGCGACGATCTTGATCTGCAATCGGTAGCGGGAGCACCGTCGCCCGGTGCGGCCGACCCTGCCGCCCCGGTATCGACTGTTTAGCCGACAAGCCGCTCAGGCGGCCGAACCAAGAAGAGGATTGGGAAAATGAACGAGAGACAAATGAAGCTCGGACTGTCGATCTGGCGGCACGGTTATCACGTGGCCGCCTGGCGCCTGCCCGAAGTCGCACCGGACAGCATGATGAATGTCCGTCGCTTCATCGAAGTGGCGCAGGCGGCCGAGCGTGGCAAATTCGATCTGGTGTTTATGGCTGACGTGCTCGGATCACATTACATCGAAGACGAAAGCCGCTCGAAAACACGTGGACATACCGTGGTCAAGAACGATCCATTGCAGATACTGGCGGCGATTGCTGTGTCGACGCAACATATCGGACTCGTGTCGACCATCTCGACGACGTATGCACATCCATACACGGCGGCGCGAGCGTTCGCCACCCTTGACCAGATAAGCGGCGGCCGTGCAGGCTGGAACATCGTCACTTCATACAACATGGAAGAGGCGCGCAATTTCGGTCTGGCAGCACCGGCCGATTCCGCGGTGCGTTACGAGCGAGCATTCGAATTCATCGAAGTTTGCAAGGGTCTTTGGGATAGCTGGGAGGACGACGCATTCCCGGTGGACAAGTCGAACGGCGTCTACGTCGATCGCAGGAAACTGCACGTGCTCGCGCACGAAGGCAAGCACTTCAGCGTGCGCGGACCACTCGACGTGCCGCGCTCGCCACAAGGGCAACCGGTGCTGATTACCGCTGGTGACTCGGAATCGGCCAAGGAACTCGCGGGCCGCTACACCAGCATTGCTTACGCAGGTCAGCCTCAGAAGGAACGCGCGGCCGCATACGCGCGTGACGTCAAGGCACGAGCGGTCGCTAACGGGCGCTCGCCGGACGACGTAAAGGTGCTGCCAGGCATCATGGCTTACGTGGGCCGTACGGAGGCTGAAGCGCGCGCCAAGATGGAACGCGCGCAGGACCTGGTTTCGCCCGATGTGGGACTGGCAATGCTGAAGCCTTTTTTTGGCGATCTTTCCGCTTACGACACCAACGGGCGGATGCCGCTCGACGTGGAAACCCTGTCGTCGAACTGGAACAAGAGCGACTTCAGCAAGATGCTGATCGAGCGCGCGCGCGAAGAAAAGCTCACGATTCGCGACATGTATCGCATTCTCGCCATTGGCGAAGACTGGCATATTTCGATGGCCGGCACGCCCAAACAGATCGCCGACACGATGGAAGAGTGGTTCGTGGACGGTGCTGCCGACGGTTTCAACGTTCAACCGCCCGATACGCCGGGAAGCGTAAATGACTTCGTCGACATGGTCGTTCCGGAACTACAGCGCCGTGGGTTGTTCCGCAAGGAATACGAGGGCACCACGCTGCGTGAAAGCCTCGGCATCGCAAGGCCCGCCCATCCGGCGGCATGAGTCATGGAGGCAGATGGAGCCATAGCCGCAGTGTCGACCAGCCGGGCAACTCAGTTCTCAGCAAACGTCTTCGTTTTAGCGTCTTTTCCAGCGAGTCACTTTACTTTATGTCCAGGTATTTCTTTAAACGGGCCGAGTTCGAGGATCGGCAACAACGCGTGCGCGAAGCCATGCGCCTGAAGCAGCTCGACGCGCTCGTCGTCATCTCACCGATCAACATCAGCTATTTAATCGGGATGTCGGCGAAGGCCTACCAGGTTTTTCAATGCCTGATTTTCACGCTCGAAGACAAACCGCTAACGATGATGTTGCGCCTCGGCGACGTCGCGGAAATGACGGATCTAAGTCTTGCTCCCGACGTGCGCGGCTGGGGTGGCCGTCGCTTCGAAGATCCGATTGAGGTGTTTGGCCGGATCATGGCGGAGAAGGGGCTGCTCCAGGCGCGCATAGGCCTCGAAACGCCGGCTTACTACCTGAGCGTTCACAATTATCTCAAGCTTAAGCAAGTGTTGGCCAAAGCAATCGTGAGCGACGAGACATTGCTTATCGAGCGGCTCAAGCTCGTCAAGTCGCCTGCGGAGATCGCGTATATCCGTGAAGCCGCGCGCATCGCCGATGTCGGCATTCAATCGCTGCGCTCGGCTCTCAAGCCAGGGCTTACGGAGAAGGAAGTCGCCGCGCATGCGCACGGCGCCATGATGATGGCAGGCGGCGACAGCCCGGCGAGCCCGATGAACTTCGTTTCGGGCGAACGCACGTGTTACGCGCACGGGCTGCCGACGGACCGAATGCTTCAGCGGGGCGATTTCATGCATATCGAGTTCGGCGGACAGTATCGCCGTTACTGCGCGACGATTGCCCGCCATTTCAATATCGACGAACCGACCGATCGCGCGCGATACGTGCATCAGGCCACTTACGACGCGTGTCAGGCCGCCATTGCGATGATGCGTCCCGGCGTGCGCGCCGAAGACGTTCACATGGCAGCGGTTGGCGTGTTGCGCAAAGCCGGCCTCGAGCAGTACAACCTGCACACCACTGGTTACGGCATCGCCCCAGGCTATCCGCCTTCCTGGGGTGAATCGGTCAACATGTTTGACGGGAGCGAAGACGTGCTCGAAGCCGGCATGGTGCTGTCGGTTGAGCCGCCAGTGTTCATTCACGGGGAACGTCTCGGTGCGCGGCTGATTGACTGCGTGCTGATCCACGACGATCACGCCGAAGTGCTGTCGAAGTGCTCAGCTGATCTCATCGTAGTCTGAGGGCGCACTGCGCGAATGCAAGGCGACGAGCACGGGAAGACCCGAAGCAAAAACAGAATCATCCGGAAACGAACGGGAGTGTCATGTCTGAACTGAAAAATGCGGGCCGCCGGTCTCTCTTCCGAATTGTCGGCGCGCTGGCAGCTGCCGCGGCCGTTCCACCCTTGATTGGCCTGGAGCAGGCAGTTGCCGCGCCGCCTTCGCGTCCGACCGGTCAGGTCGTCATTGGGATTACCAACGAAGTCACGGTGCTCAATCCATTAATGCTCGGCTTGTCGGTCGATCAGGGCTTATGGTGGAATCTGTTCGATCCACTTTGGGGCATCGATCCCGCAGGCAATCCGACTCCCAAACTCGCGCGCGAGGTGCCGACGGTGGAAAACGGCGGTGTGTCCGCCGATGGTATGACGTACCGCATCAAACTGCGCGACGACGTGAAGTGGCACGACGGCACGCCATTTACGGCCGCCGACGTTAAATACACGATCGAGCTTTTGCAGAATCCGAAGTTTCGGGTTTCGAGCCGCGACGGTCATGAGCTCGTCACCGATATCCGCTTGTATGGCGACCACGAAATCGGCTGGCAGATGAAAGAGTCTTTTTCGCCATACATGTCGATCCTGTCGTGGACGTTCATGGTGCCGAAGCACGTGCTGGGCGCGAGCAGCGATCCCAATACGGCGTTGTTCAATTCCGCGCCGGTTGGCACCGGCCCGTTCCGCTGGCAGGAGCGGCGGGCGGGCGACTACGTGAGCGTCGTAGCCAATCCAAGCTATTACGGCGGTGCGCCCTACGTCGAACGACTTGTGTTTAAGTATGTGCCGGATATGAATGTGCTGTTCACGCAGTTCCAGACTGGCTCTATCGACTATCTGGGCACGCTCGGCATTGCGCCGGATCACTACAGGGAAGCGAAGTCGCTGCCCGATCGAATCATCCATGTTATTCCGGCTGCGGGAGTTGAGAACGTCACTTTCAACGTCGGCCACCCTGCGCTGTCGGAGAAAGCGGTGCGTCAGGCGCTTTACATGGCGATGGACAAGAAAGCGATCATCGACGCGTTCTATCTCGGTTTGCCTAAGCCTGTTGAATCGTATCTTCCGATTGGCAACTGGGCCTACGATCCAAATCTGCCGCCGCACCAATACGCGCCGGATAAAGCCAACCAGATGCTCGATCAGGCGGGCTGGAAGCGCGGCGCGGATGGCATTCGCATGAAGAACGGGGTGCGGCTTGCGTTCTCGAACTCGACGCCGACCGGCAACCATGTGCGGGAACAGACTCAGCAGTATCTCGCGCAAAGCTGGAGCAAGATCGGCGTGCAGATGACGATTAATAACATGCCGGGTGCCGTCATGTGGGGCAAGTTCTGGCAGCAGTCGCAATTCGACAGCTTTCTCACCTATACCGACTGCACGGTCGCTTCCGATCCCGATGTGCGTCACCGCTTCGGCAGCGGCTCAATTCCGGCGAAAGGCGGGGTCGGCTCGAACATCTACCAATTCCAGAACGCCACTGTCGATCATCTGGTCCAGGACGGCCTGAGAAGTTCGGAACGCAATCAGCGCAAGACCGACTACTGGAAGCTTCAGGAGATCATGCGCGACCAGCTCGTCATGTTGCCGCTGTTCCAGATTGTCCAGATTGAAGGCACCAAGTCGAATCTCAAAGGTTTCCAACCGAACGTAAACGTGCGCTCGAACGCATGGAACGCTGCCAAATGGTATTGGGCATGACCACATCCAATGTTTTTGCGGGCGCGACAGCGGACGGCCTTCAGTTGGCCGTCGATCCTGCGCAGTACAAAGCGGCGATGCGGCATCTGGCCGCCGGCGTCTGCGCTGTGACGACCTTTGACGAAGGACTGCCGCACGGATTGCTCGTGACCGCCGTGACTTCGGTATCGGCAGAGCCGACGCCGAGCCTGCTTGTTTGCGTGAATCAGTCTTCGTCGACCCATTCGCGCATCCTCAACGCGAAGAGTTTCTGCGTCAATCTGCTTGACGAACGCGATGTCGAACTCGCGCGCCAGTTCTTGTCGAGCGACCGTCGGGCACGTTTCGAAGGCGTCGAGTGGGAAGCCGGCATCACCGGCTCGCCGATGCTGACGCGCGCGCTCGCCAGTTTCGATTGCGACATCGAGCAGGCAGTTCAGGCGGGTTCGCACACCATTTGCATCGGCCGGGTGCGAGAAGTTCGCGTTTGTACCGGTGCAGGGCAACCGCTGCTGTATTTCGGCGCATCCTTCACAGGCGTCCGTCCGACGACCGGTGCTTGAGCGCGAATAACCAGTTTTATTGAACCGCAAAAGAGGGATCTCACTTCCGCCATGGCAACGCTCGCTATCCAGTCTGTCAATCATCGCTGCGACGCGCGTCGCCGCTCGTTCAATGTCACCGCGGTACGCGGGCGTTTGTCTGCGCTGCTTCGCGGTGTGATGGCTGCCGGTATGGCAATGGCAATGGTATCCGTTCACGCCGAAACCCTCACCGAACGCATCAAGCGCGGTGAGCCCGTGCGCCAGGCAGTGGCAAACGATTCTCCCTTCGGCTACAGCGGTCCGGACGGCAAGATTATCGGCATCGAAGTTGAGCTGGTAGAACACATTCTTCACGACATGGGCGCAAAGGTGGAAGTGACTTCCACTACATTCGGCGCGCTGATTCCAGGGATTCAGGCCGGCCGTTTCGATATTGCTTCTGACGGTATGTATGTTCGCCCTGAGCGCTGCAAGGTAGCAAAATTCAGCACGCCAGATTTCATGATCGGCGCAGGGGCATTCATTCGTAAAGGCAATGACACAGTCCATGTCTCGACGATGGATGCGCTCGCACAGCAGAAAAATCTGCGCTTCGGGAAACTAACGGGCGGCCAGGAGGATAAGGCGTTCGCGGCAGCTGGGGGCGACATTTCGCAGATTTCCAACTTTACCGACCGCGTGTCGCTGACGTCCGCCGTGAAGTCTAAACGTATTGACGTTGGTTTGTTGTCGGCGCTTGGCGCAGCGGCTGCAGTCAATAACGACGACGGTCTCCGGCTTATCTCGCCGCTCAAGCCGCCAATGCAGAACGGCAAACCCTTCGTCTACTATGCGGGCTTCGCCTTCGCCAAGAGTGATCCGGCATTCGTGGAGGAATTCAACAGGCGGCTGAAAGCGATCATTCGCTCGCCGGATTACGTCAAGCTGCTGGCCAAATACAAAGTGCCAGCAGACGTGATTCCCGTCACCAATGTCGAAGTCGCTTCGCTCTGCAACGAACAGAACTGAGCTGCGGGCATATGAAGGAATTATGGACACAACGCGGTGTCCTGTTGGCCGCAACGGGCACGACAGTGGAGATCTTCGCGTGGTCGGCACTTCTTGCGCTGGCGATCTCGTTCGTGGCGGGCATGGCTGCCTTGTCCTCAAACAAGTGGGTGCGATTGGCTGCGCTGATTTACGGAGAGCTGTTTCGGGGCATTTCCCTCGTCGTGCAACTCTTCTGGATCTTCTTCGTTTTGCCTCTGTTCGGCCTGACGATCCCGGCGACGCAAGCCGCGGTGTACTCACTGGGTTTGTGTTTCGGTGCATACGGCGCGGAAACAGTACGGGCGGCGCTATCGGCGGTGGCGAAAGGACAGCGCCATGCTGCACAGGCGCTCGGACTCACGCGCTATCAATCATTTGTTCACGTCGAATTGCCTCAGGCCGTGCCGATCCTCATCGCACCGCTTGGTAACCTGCTCGTGCTGATTCTCAAGAGCACGTCGGTGACGGCGCTCGTGACCGTGCCGGAGCTGTCATTCGTCTCCAATGCGTTGCGCGCGAATCTCGGCGCGAGTCTTGTGGTCTTCATCTATGTGATCGCGGTTTATTACGCGCTCGCGCAATGCGTGCTCTCCTTGACCGCGCGAATCGAAAAACGGATGCGCGCCGGGCTACACATGGGCTTGTCATCGTGAATTTTGATTGGCGCTTTGCCTGGCAGATCCTGCCTTCACTCGTTGCAGGTGCACGGATTACGGTCGGCGTGACGCTCGCGTCGTTTTGCGTTGCGCTGGCTGGCGGCGCGCTGCTGCTCGCGGTGACCGAGCTAACGCCGCGCTGGGTCGCCCGACCTCTGAGCCGGATCACTGGTGTTATCCGTGGTACGCCGCTGCTCGTGCAGGTGTTTCTTTTCTTCTACATGCTCCCTGACTGGGGCGTAACCTTGGGGCCGTTGTGGACTGGGGTGATTGCCTTCGGATTGCACTACAGTTGCTATCTTTATGAAACGTACCGGTCGGCATTGCTTTCGGTGCGCCGTGCGCAATGGTCTGCCGGCAAGGCGCTCGGGCTGACCGACCGCCAAGTATTCGTGAATGTCGTGCTCCCACAAATGGTCCCAGTGTGCGTACCCATCGCCGGCAGTTTTCTGGTTTACATGTTCAAGGACACGCCCTTGCTTGCCGCGATTACCGTGCGGGAAATGATGCAGGTTGCGTCGCAGGTTGGCTCCGACAATTTTCGCTACATGGAACCACTGACGATCGTCGGTCTGCTGTTCCTCATCATGAGTTTGGCGACTTCGCGGGGTATTCGCTGGGTCGAAAAGCGAACCACACGCTGGCGGCAGCCGAACTAACCGTCATGGTCTTTTCCCGAACGCTTGCCAGTACCGTCTGGACGGGCCGAATCCGCCGTCCTTTCGAGACGCGGGGTGGAAGCGGGAGGGGCACATGGCGCATTCGGCACGACAGGCAGGTATTGCCGCGCGCCACGCTCGAGCGCTTTACATATGGATGGGTCGGAACGACGTCATGATCCACAGCACGACGACGTCGGAATCGGTGTTGTTGTAGATGCCGTGCGGGCAGTTGCCTTCGAACTGGAAACTATCGCCCATATGAAGAACGGACTTGCGCCCTTGAATCGATAGCGTCAATTCGCCTTCGATTACAAGACCACCCTTCTGTCCTTCTGCAATGACCACGTCTTCGTTTTTCGCGTGCGGAGGCATACGGATAATCATGAACTGCATGCCCTCGGCGCCCGATGGCGAGAGCAGTTCCTTGTACAGGGGCGCCGACCCTACGTTGAATTTTGGCCGATCGGCCAAGCGACGAATGATGTGATCGTCGTCCTGCGATGCGGCAATCGGACGCGTTGTGCTGGCGACTGGGGAAGCGCCTTCGAGAAAAGCGCTAAGCGGCACGTCGAGCGCGATGCGCAGCTTGTCGAGAATCTTCAGTGACGGGTTTGCCTTATTGCGCTCGATCTGGCTGATCATGCCGGCCGATACGCCCGCCTTTAACGCAAGACCGTTCACAGACAGACTCATTGCCTTGCGGAATGTCTGCAACGTCGCTCCGACATTCGCTCGCGAAAGGCCATCACTCGTAGCTTTGGGTACCGGAGTAGCCCGGGATTGAGTTGCCATAGATGTTCAGAATTTGGTCTGATTTTCAAAATCGTGCACAGCTTGGGCCGCCGATCACTGCCGGGCGCTACTGTGCAAATCGTTTATATCTTAGCAAGCAAATATTGAAACATCCATCAAATCGAGTGATGTCAAGGATCTGCAACGTGCCAAAAGTTGTGTGAACGTAGCTTGACACAGTGAATTTTGGAGGTTTAGAGTGTATAAAATAATGAACGGCAACGCGGATCGCTCCGCGTTCCGAGCGAATCCAGCCACTCACGTCTGATTACCTCTGGGACCTTGCAGACATGTATTTCGAACTCGACGAATATCAAACCCGCGTTGCGGCAACCCGCGATCAGATGGCGCGCGACAATCTGGATCTGCTGCTGCTGTTCGGCCAGGAGGCGACGTGTTGGCTGTCGGGCTTCTACACCCATGGCCACTTTGCGTATATCGCGCTCGGCCTGCCGCGCGAAGGCGAACCGTTCCTCGTGCTGCGCAAGATGGAAGAGCAGGCGGCCGACGCCACGACTTGGGTCGAGAAGCGCTACATCTATCACGATCATCAGGACCCGATCGAGTTCACGCGTCAGGCTGTGGTCGAGGCGGGTTTCGAGAGCGCTCGCATCGGTATCGACAAGCACTCGTGGTATCTCACGCTCGAGCGTTTCGAGCAACTGAGCGCCGCGCTGCCGAACGCGAAGTTCATCGGTGAAAACCGCATGATGGAAAAGCTGCGCATCATCAAGTCGCCGGCCGAACTGGCGTTGCTGCGCGTTGCGGGTCATGCCGTTGATACTGCGATGGAGGCGGCCATCTGCGCAACCAAGCCCGGCGCGGGCGAGCGTGAGATCGCATCGGCCATGGCTAGTGCGCGCATCATGGCGGGCAGCGATTTGCCGATCGACGGCGTCCTCACCACTGGACAGCGCACGCTGCAAGGCCATGGCCCGTGGACCGACAAGCACATTGAAGCGGGCGAACCGTTTTACTACGAGTTTCACGGCATCCGCTCGCACTACTGGGCGCGCTCACTGCGCAGCGGGGTACTGGGCAACGCATCGCCGCGTCAGATCATGCTGTCGAAATTGCTGATCGGCGCGCAGGACGCCGCTATCAAAATGATGAAACCCGGCGTGGATGCACACGCCGTGGACGCAGCCTGCCGTGAACCAATCGTTGCCGCTGGTGTTCAGGATGGTGAAACTTATCGACGCCGAATCGGTTACTGCCTTGGACTCAACTTCCGTCCGACACCGGGCGAAATGATCCTGGAATTCAAACCGGATGCCGACTTCAAGCTCGCGCCCGGCATGGTGTTCCTGATGCTCGTAATGGCCGAAGGCGTGGGCATTGGCGATACGGTGGTAGTCACGGAAACAGGTGTCGAATATCTGACGAAACTGCCGCGGGTGTTCTTCGACGACGCCGAGCGAGAAAAGTTGACTGCCACCGCGACGACAAACTGAATCATGCGAATTAACCGTCAGTACATCGCAGGAGAATGGCGCGAGAGCGTATCGGTTCATGAGCAGGCCGAAGTCTTTTCGCGGCAACCGTTCTCGGTGACGCATCTGTCCGCCCCCGACGACGTCGAGACTGCGCTTGCCGCGGCGCGTAACGCGGCGGAAAAAATGGAATCTGTGCCGGCGCACCGGCGCGCACGCTGGTTGCGCGAAGCGGCAGACGCACTAGTGGCTCGCATTGACGAATTTGCCGCGATGCTGGTGGCAGAGTCGGGCAAGCCTTTGATGCTGTGTCATAGCGAAATTGGTCGTTCGGCTGAAACCTTGCGCTTTTCGGCGGATGAAGCCACGCGCATCGCCGGTAGTGTTTTGCCGATGGATGCAAGCGAACGCGGCGAAGGGCGGCTCGGTTTCTATGTTCGCGTGCCCGTAGGTGTCGTGTCCGCCATCACGCCGTTCAACGCGCCGCTCAATCTATTGGCGCACAAGATCGGGCCGGCGCTGGCGGCTGGCAACGCGGTGATCGCCAAACCTGATCCGCGTGCGGCGTCGTGCGCCACGCGGCTTGTCGAGTTGTTCGCCGAACTCGGCTTGCCACCGGGTGCAATAAATCTTGTGCACGGCGGTCGCGATGTCGGTGAACGCCTGACCGTCGACGATCGAGTGGACCTCATTTCGTTTACCGGCAGTAAACAGGCGGCGTTCAATATCGTGCGCCAGGCGGGGCTCAAACGCGTGCAGTTCGAACTGGGCGGCAACGCGGGGAATATTGTTTGCGAGGACGCCGACCTGGATGTAGCAGCCAGCGAACTCGCGATTCACGCGTTCGGCCACGCCGGCCAGAGCTGTATCGGGGTGCAGCGAATCCACGTGCACCAGGCCGTTCACGCGCAGTTCATGGAAAAGTTTCTTGAACACGTGCGTGCGCTGAAGGTCGGTGATCCGGCCTTGCCCGATACCCAGGTCGGTCCGCTGATCGATGCCGCTACAGCAGAGCGGCTCGAAGGCTGGATCCGTCAGGCCGTCGATGCCGGTGCGGCTTTGTTGACGGGCGGTGTGCGCGACGGTGCGATGTTGACGCCGACGGTTCTCGTCGATGTGGACAAACGCTTGCCGGTGGTTTGCGAAGAGGTGTTCGGTCCAATCGTCACGGTCGAACGAGTGACAGATCTCGAAGCGGCAATCGAGTCGCTGAATGATTCCATCTACGGGTTGCAGGCGGGCGTGTTCACGAAGTCGGTCAGCACCGCGCTCGAATGTGTGCGGCGCCTGAAAGTTGGGGGGGTGGTGGTTAACGGAACATCGAACTATCGCGTCGATCACCAGCCGTATGGCGGTGTGAAAAAGAGCGGGATCGGGCGCGAAGGGCCGGCGTTTGCCATCGAGGCGATGACTGAACTTCGCATGGCGGTCATGCAGTGAGCGCGCTGGAGCCTCAGGCAGAGAAATGACAATGGGTAATTTTGAGGGGAGTCGGTCATGAGTGGCTTTGTTCGTCTCGACGAACGGCAGCGAGCGCCCGTGCATCTGACGGTCGACGGAAGAAGAATCACGGCGCTAGAAGGCGATACGTTGCTGGTTGCGTTGCGCGTGAACGACGAGGTGGCGCGTCAGTCGGAGTTCGGCGACGGTCCCCGCGCAGGATTCTGCATGATGGGCGCCTGCCAGGACTGCTGGGTGACGCTGGCTGATGGCCGGCGCATGCGTGCCTGCACGACTGTCGTTGAAAACGACATGGCGGTCCTGACACGTTGGCCGGAGGAGCTATGAGTCAAGGCAAACGCGTGGTGGTGGTGGGGGCGGGCCCGGCTGGTGTGCGAGCGGCCGCAGCGCTCGTGAGTGCCGGCTTGAGGCCCGTGGTCATCGACGAAGGGTCGCACAGCGGTGGTCAGATCTACCGCCGTCAGCCGATTGGATTCACCCGCCCGGCCGCCACGCTTTACGGCGCGGAGGCCGACAAGGCCGTGGCTGTGCACAGGACTTTCGACACCCTGGAGGGCAGGGTCGACTATCGTCCGGATACGCTTGCCTGGAACGTGTACGACGGAGTCCTTCACACGATGAAGGGCCAGCAAGCGCAGTCCGTCGAATTCGACGCGATTATTATTGCCGTTGGCGCGACCGATCGTCTGCTACCGCTCGAAGGCTGGACACTGCCCGGTGTATACACTCTTGGCGCCTCCCAGATCGCGCTCAAGGCACAGGCCTGCGCAATCGGCTCGCGCGTGGTCTTCATGGGTACCGGCCCGTTGCTGTATCTGGTTGCGTATCAGTACATGAAGGCCGGCGCCAACGTGGCGGCGGTACTCGATACATCGCCAATGTCGCTGCGCATCAAGGCGTTGCCCGAACTGCTGTCGCGCCCCGGCACGCTGTTCAAGGGCATGCGTTATGTATCGGCGCTGCGCCGTGCGGGCGTTCGTATGGAAGCAGGCATCACGCCGCTGAAGGTGGAAGGCAACGAGACCGTGGCGGGCGTTAGCGTCGAACTCGCCAACGGCCAGCGCGAAGAAATTGCGTGCGATGCGCTCGGCATGGGCTATCACGTCCGTTCCGAAGTGCAACTCGCAGATCTCGCGCGTTGCAACTTCGTCTTCGACGAAACCACGCGCCAATGGCTGCCCGAGGTCGATAAAGAGGGCCGTACCTCGGTAAAGGGAGTCTATGTCGCCGGAGACGGCGCACGCACGCTCGGTGCTGACGCTGCAGAAATCGGCGGCGAACTGGCGGCGCTGGCCGTACTGAAGGACTTGGGCATGGACGTTTCAAAGAGCCGCGTGGCAGAGCTTCAGCGCGCCCAGCGGACTCAGCGACGTTTTGCCACCGGAATTGCGCACGCGTTTCCGTTCCCCGTTCGTCAATTGGAAAGGCTGCCCGATCACGCGTTGCTGTGCCGCTGCGAGTCAATTACGGCGGGCGAGTTGCGCCGCTCGGTCATGGATCTCGGCGCGCCCGAAGTCAATCGCGCGAAGGCGCTGACGCGAGTGGGCATGGGCCGCTGCCAAGGGCGATATTGCGGCCTGGCTAGCGCAGAAGTGGTGTCGGCGACGCTTGGGGTTCCGGTGAAGATGGCTGGGCGCTTGCGGGCTCAGGCACCGATCAAGCCATTGCCGATCGCCGCAGAGTCGACGCAGGAGAACGTGTGATGGAACGCGTAGCTGATGTCATCATCGTAGGCGGCGGTTTGATGGGCGCTGCCACTGCATTCTTTCTGCGCCAGCGCGGGCGTTCGGTCATCCTGCTGGAACGTGGGCTCGTCGGTCAGCAGGCAAGCGGCGTGAATTTCGGCAACGTGCGCGGCTCGAACCGCGGGCTGTATCAGCTGCCCCTGGTCAATCGGTCGCGCGCCATTTGGGAACGTTTGCCAGAGTTGCTCGGCGAGAGCTGCGAATTTCTACCGACGGGTCGCGTGATCGTCGCTTTCAACGAAGAGCGGCTCGCCATCCTCGAGAGGTACACGCGGGACTCCGCGCCCTACGGGCTGCGCATGGAAATGGTGCCCCGCGCGGAACTCAACGCGCGCTTCTACTTCCTGTCGAATCGTCCTATCGGCGCTGCGTTCGCACCGCTCGACGGTCACGCCAATCCGCGTCTTACCGCACCGGCTTTCGGCCGCGCCGCAGCGCGTGCCGGCGCAAACGTGTACGAAAACGTCGAAGTGCATGCAATCGACAAGGTCGGCGAGGACTTCGTTGTGAGCGCGGGCGAAAAGGGCACGTACCGCGCGCCGGTTTGCCTCGTGACGGCAGGCGCTTGGGCCAACGCGTTTTCGTCGAAATTCGGCGAGAGCGTTGATCTCGTGGCGCGGGGTCCGCAGATGTCGGTCACTGAGCCGGTGCCTTACCGTATCGGCCCGGCCATCGGCATCTCGACGAGCGATCCCATGGAAGGCATTTACGTACGTCAGGTCGAGCGCGGCAACATCGTGATCGGCGGCGGTCCCCGTGGACCGGCATACGCCGATCTGCGTCGCGCCTTCGTTATCCCGGAACATACCCTGAATCAGGTGCAACAACTGAAGGCCATCTTGCCGATGACGAGGCCGCTGAACATCATTCGTGTGTGGAGCGGCATCGAAAGCTATCTGCCCGACGAAACGCCGATCATGGGACCGAGCAGCAAGGTGCCGGGCCTGTTCTACGCATTCGGCTTCTGCGGCGAGGGCTTCCAGTTGGGACCGGGCGTGGGCGACGTGATGGCGGAGCTGATAGATACCGGTTCCACCGTCACACCGATAGAACCGTTCCATATCCGCCGCTTCTTCAAGGAACAGGCAGCCACTGCGCGAACCAACACGGCAGTCGATGCGGATTAATAGCGCAGTTTTCACTTTTCATGTTGGCGGTGAGCGGGTTCATCCGGCGCCGCATTCTTAAGATACTGAACAAATGAATTTTCCGAAACAAGAGTTCGACGAACGCGTTGCCCGGGTTCGGGCAGAGATGAAAAGCCGCGGCATGGACATGCTGTTGCTGTACGGTCAGGAGGCAATTAACTGGACCTCGGGCTTCTATACGCCGGCGCATTTCGCCTACGCGGCATTCGGTCTGCCGGTGGAAGGCGAGCCGTTTCTGGTCATTCGCTATATTGAAGAAAAGGCCGCGCGCGTGACGACCTGGGTGGAAGACATCCGCACTTACTGGGACCACGAAGATCCGGTTGAGGCGACGAAGCGCGCGGTGGAAAGCCGTGGTCTGCGAACGGCCCGCATTGCGCTGGACAAGCAGGCCTGGTATCTCACTGCGGACCGCTACGATCGCCTGAAGGCCGCATTACCGTCGGCAATCTTCATGGATGAGTCACGCATGATCGACGAGTTGCGCATCATCAAGTCGCCGCTCGAACTGGACACCCTGCGAAAGTCGGCGCGCATCGTGGAAGCGGCGTTGCAAGGCGCAATTGATGCAACGAAGGAAGGTGTCACCGAGCGCGATGTGGCCGCGGCGATGGCGTTTGCGCGTCTGAAAGCGGGTAGCGATCTGCCGGTCGATGGCGTGCTGACCACCGGTGAGCGCACGCTCGAAGGTCACGGTCCATGGACCGATCGAGTGCTGCGCCGCGGCGATGCGCTGCATTACGAATTCCACGGCATCAAAAATCATTATTGGACGCGTATTCTGCGTACGGGTGTACTCGGCGCAGAACCGACGGACGATCAATGGCACACGGCCAACACAATTCTTAAGTCGCAGGACATCGGCTTGAGCATGATGAAGGCGGGAGCCCGCTCGGTCGACATCGACGCCGCGATGCGTGCACCGATGCTGGAGGCAGGACTCAAGCAACGCGCAAGCTATACGAACCGGCTCGGCTACGGCATGGGCTTGAATTTCCGTCCAAGCCCGGGCGAATTCATTCGTGAATTCACGCCCTCCTGTGACTTCATTCTCGAAGAAGGCATGGTATTTCACATGATCATGGCGGCAAACGGTCTTGGTTACAGCGACACGGTAGCCGTTACCAAAGACGGTATTGAATTCCTCACGAAATTCCCGCGCGAATTTGTGGTGTTGAAGTAGTACGAGCAAGGGGGGCGGTATGCAGCATTATCAATTCGATTGGCGGGTCGTAGTTGAACCGTCTGCCTGGCTTCATGCCCTGGCGATCACGTTAGGATATGCGGCTGGAACCATCGTTGTCGGGATGGCCATCGGTGTGATCTGCGGATCGCTGCTGCTGTCGCGCCGCTGGTGGTTGCGCGGTCCGGCTGCAGCGTATGTTCAGTTTTTCCGTTGCACGCCGTCGATGGTGCAAATAATCTGGTTCTACTATGCGTTGCCAATCTTGACGGGCTTCACATTGTCGTCGTGGGTCGCGGCGGGTCTTGGGCTAACGCTATACATGGGTGCATTTTGCTCCGAGATTTTTCGCGGAGGCATCATCTCGATCGAGCGCGGACAATGGAACGCCGCGCGGGCGCTTGGCATGAGCCACATGCGGCTGATGCGCCACGTAATCCTGCCGCAGGCAATGCGTCGCATGGTGCCCCCGTTCGTGAATCAATGCATATTGCAGCTGAAAAACACGTCATTGCTTTACGTGGTCGCGGTACCGGACCTGATGTACACGAGCTACGAACTGACCTCGCAAACCTATCGCCCCCTTGAAGTTTATACGTTCGTCGCGCTGGTCTATTTGGTCATCCTGTTCCCGGTAACCATGATGGCCAAACGACTTGAAGTAAAGGTGCAACGATGAACCCAGTTTTTCCGGAAAAGCCGCGGCGAGAAGCGGCGCAGGCTGTACCCATGATCGAACTGGGCGGCATTGAAAAGCACTATGGTAGCTTCCAGGCCCTTCACGGTGTTTCGATGCGCGTAATGCCCGGTGAAGTGCGCGTGCTGATAGGACCGAGCGGCTGCGGCAAGTCCACGATGCTGCGCAGCATTAATCTGCTGGAGCACCCGGATCGCGGCACGGTGCGCGTCGGCAACGACATTATTCACGCTGGTCCGGGTCACAAGATGCCCAAGGCGAAGATGCTCGATCAGTTTCGCGCTGGCGTCGGAATGGTGTTCCAGCAGTTCGATCTGTTTCCTCACATGACCGCACTCGAAAACGTCATGTCAGGCCCATGTTTCGTCAAAAATATGCCCAAGTCCGAAGCGAAGGATCTGGCCATGAGCATGCTGAGGAAGGTCGGCCTTGCGGAGCGCGCGGCGCAGCGCCCGCAGCAGCTATCAGGTGGACAGCAGCAACGGGTTGCCATTGCGCGTGCTCTGGCGATGGAGCCCAAGGTGATCCTGTTCGACGAAGCGACATCGGCGCTGGATCCGGAACTGGTACAGGAAGTATTGGCAGTCATGAAGTCACTGGCGCGCGAAGGGGCGACGATGGTCATCGTCACACACGAGATGCGCTTTGCTCGCGAAGTGGCAGATCGAGTCTCGTTCATGGACGGTGGACGTATCGTCGAAGAAGGTACGGCCGACGAAGTGATCGGAGCGCCGGGCGAGCCGCGGACTCAAGCGTTTCTTAGCCACTTCCGGGTGACTGCCGGCGGCATGGTGGCGCGTTGAGGGGTAGCGAACAGATAACCATTGATAAAAGGTGCGAAACATGGCTTTCTTAAAAAATTCGGGTGGTTGCCTGCGCTCTGCCGCCGCTGGCGTGTCGCTTGCAATAGCTCTGGTCGGAACCGCGAAGGCAGCCGATTCAACATGGCAAGACGTCAAGGCGCGCGGAGTGGTTCGCGTTGGGGTGATTCCGGCGCGGCAGTGCTATTACTGGCAGTCTCCCGGCAGTGATGAGTGGAAGGGGTTTCCTGTTGCGATGAGCCGCGACGCAGTCGACGCGCTCAGCCAGGCAATGGGTGAGAAACTGAAGATCGAATATGTGACAACGAGCTGGGGTACATCGGTTCTCGATGTTCAGTCCGGAAAAATCGACTTCTTCATCGGTCTTGCCGAGACGCCGCAACGTAAGCAGGCGGTCTCTATGTTCGGTCCGCTCTGGACTTTGCCCGATGTCGCAGTTGGTCGGAAGGGGTTTAATATCGACAACACATGGGCTGCTCTGAACAAACCGGCCACGCGCGTCGCGGTAGCGATGGGCACCACCTCCGAGCAAGCAGCCAAAAAATATCTTGCCGATTCACAAATCCGTTCGTTGAAGAACTCCAACGATGCGATTCTTGACGTGCAGTCAGGCAAGTCGGATATCACCTTGACTACTGCTATCGCCGGCCTTGCCGCCATGAAGGTGAACCAAAATCTGTCCAATATGGTGGTGCCGCACCCGCTTAGCGCGATTCCCGCCGATGGCGTGACGCGTCGCGACGGCGACGGGAAGTTCTACGATTTCCTCCAGAAGTGGGCGACGAAATATTATGCCGACGGTAATACAAAGAAGCGCGTTCTCGAAGCGTTAGGGGAGTGCGGTCTCGACCCGAAACGGTTGCCTTCGGACATGGTGTTCTAATCTAACACATGTTGCCTGGACAACATCCTGCGCTGGGTGCAGCGCTATGTCCCGGAGTTCGAGAAACGCTGAGCCCGCTATGGCCGCCATGCGGGCCCGTCGTGGCGCGTCGACGAGACGTACGTGAAGGTGCGCGGTCGCTCGATCTGCCTGGATCGCGCCGTTGTTCGTGATGGCAATACGGTCGCCTTCAGGCTCAGCCAGAAACGTTAGGTGGCTGCGGCCAAAGCTTTCTTGCGTAAAGCGCTCCACCCAGGGTCGGGCACCCCCAGCATCACGCTCGATGGCTACGCGGCATCACGTCGGGCAGTGCGCGAACTGCCAGCCGGGAATCCGATGTAGCGCAACACCAGACGGCGCACGTCGAAATATTTGAACAACATGATTGAGCGGGGCGGTCGCGGTATAAAGTCCAGAACCGCGCTCATGCTCGGGTTCAAGAATTTCGGCTGCGCGGGGGTTACCCTGGCCGGCCTCGAACTCGTGCATCGCATTCGCAAGAACCAGTTCGCCCTCGGCTGTCTGCGTATCAAAGACCAGACTCCGTCTGCAATCTGGGAGTGCTGTGCTCGCCGCGTGAGGCGCATAGGTTGAAAATACTTCGCTTGGCTCCGATTCAAATTATTTGCACCACAGCCGTTTTTTTATTTGTCACCGTCGCCGGTCACGATGTCAATTTCACCGAGGGCTTTTTGGGTAGAGACGCTGGTCGAGTTCACCTTTTGATTTGGGATGTTGCTCATCTAGCTTTCTCGATCGTCGCTGTAGCCACGACGGAATGGCTCGAGCAACATCGGATCAGCAGGACGCTTCGAGATCATCCGTGCAGTTTTCAATGAGCAGCGGGACGATCTGCTCTTCCAGTTGTTCGGGGCTCCATCGCATGCTAGATGCCGAAATGTTGATCGCGCCGATCGCCCGGCCGTGCGCGTTATGTAGCGGCACCGCTATTGTCATGTCGGTGCGAAAAAACTCGTCATAAGCGCTCGCGAATCCGCGCTCGCGTACCTGATCCAGAAGCCGCAATATCGCGTCGACGTTCGTAATCGTGGACGGGGCGTACATTGACCCGATGAGACGTTTCCAGAAGTGCGCGCGCTTCATCAATGTCGAGCGTCGAAAGATATGCGCGGCCGGATGCGGTGCAGTAGATCGGTAATCGACGTCCGATAGGCATGTGAACCACGGTGTGCGTCGGACTCGTGACGCGTGCGACAGACACCATGTCGAGACTGTGGGGTTCGGCCAGGTCGACGGTTTCACCGGAGCGCCGATTCAGTTCAAGCAGATAGGGGTTCGCTCTTTCGATCAGCGCATCGGTCGACTGATAGCGGTAGCCGAATTCCATCATCCGGGGTCCGAGTTGAGAACGGCGGCTGATGCCGGCGCTGCCTGCCGAGCAGAGCGACACGGCGGGTCCGCAACGGCCTGCAGGAATTCTGCTCGCGAGCCCGCGTGCGCCCGCGCAAGAGCAACGAGCGCCCGATCTTCGGCTGCATAATGTGGCGCCTCCACGGGCCGTCGGGCAAGCTCGCCGGTATATCCGAGCATGCTACCGTCCAAGGGATGATGGCGAAGGAGACTGGAAGGAAACGCTCGCCGCAGCTTGCGACCAATGCCTTATCCCAAATTTTGAGCGAATGCATAACGGCAGGGGACTCCGTCGATGAAGTCAACGGCGGGCGGCTGATCCGAGATTTCGGCAGACAACTGGTTCGGGCGGATTTCCACTGCCAGATTGACACCGGGGGCGGTCACCGGACATTGCCGCCAGAACGTCGCGAACACAGTGGGCCGCAATGCGTTCAGCCGCGCTTCACCAAGGGCGAACGCGGTCGAGTCGATGACCAGGCGCAGCAACGCCCGAGGCGACATCGAGTGAAAAAGGCTATCGCTACCGTTCCTATAGCGATCTGCGTATTCTCTGCTCTTAGGCGCTGAGCGCGCACGAACGACCGCCACGTGCCGCTCGAGGAGGCAGGCAGGAGGCGTCATGCGTCACCTCATCTCACGATATAGAGCAGAGTGTAGCCCGAACTCGCTGCTCGTTTTGATGATGGAAACGGTCATGCGTGATTGCGCCGCAATTTGCAACCGATTTTTAGAATTAACGCCAGCGAATCGCGCTGAACGAGCGGCAAGAGATCATAGATGCAATCGAGACCCGCAACATTTCCAGGGCAACCGCTGCAATGAAGACCCATCTGGACAATGTCCACTCACGATATCGAAACGCAATCGACAGTCGTTGAAGTGCAGGCAGGTCTCCCAAAGGGACGGCAGCGCCGACGGCATGGGCGCCCATGCAGGCCGCGGTACGCTAAAGAAGGAATTGCAGGAATATTTGCGGCGGACGCGGACGATGCGTCGTTCACGTCATCACACCATGAAGACGGACGACCACCGCAGAATCTGCGGTACCGTATCGATCAGCGAGCGCCCCCCGACAGGTGAGGACCGCGCGATACCGGCTCATTTGGCGGCTCTAACCGGTTCGTTTCCACGCATGGAGTTGCAGCGCTTCGCGAAGCATCGATGAGTGCCACGCTTCGTCGAGTGCGCGACGCAGCAGCGCCTGCTGACTCGCGGGCGCGAGGCCACCTGCCGGTGGGTCGCGATCAAGATTGGTGGGGAACGCGTAGCCTTCCGCCGTGGATGCAATAACGGACTCGATTTCAGTCGCGGTCAACTGGCCGTTGGTCTGGTACTCGATAAGTACAGGGTAGACGGCCTCACACATGCGCATCCGATCGAGAGTTTCCATCGTGCGGCCATAAGCCGAAGATACCTGCAACAGATTCGCCATGCGCTGCACGTCTCGCGTGCGATTCGCGCCGGCGGCATGGAAGAGTGCCGGATTAAAAAAGAGCGCGTCTCCCTTGGCGAGCGGTAACTGCACGCAGTGCGCTTCGAAGAAGTCGCGAAAGTCGGGGCGTCGCCACGCCAGGTAGCCTTGAGCATAACGCTGCGAAAAAGGCAGCAGCTTCGTGGGGCCACTCTCGATCGGCATGTCGCTGTGCGCGACAGCACCTTGAAGCGTCAGGAACGGCGACATCTTATGGACATGCGCGGGAAAGCGCTGCGCTTCCTCTACTGTCTGGAACCCGAGATGGTAGTCGCGGTGTGCTTGCTGTGCCTCTCCACCTGGTCGAACGACGTTGACCTGAGTCGTCATCTGAAAGAAGGGTCCGAGCCATGCTTGCGCGACGCATGCGATGAACGCATTCGAGAAATAGCGTGCGAACACGGTGGGTGCATGCAGACAGAGCTTTTCGTGAGCGTTCCAGATGCGGTCGTTCGCGCCCGCTTTGGCGAAATGGTCCGCTCCTTGTGTCCCGGATTCACGCTCCTGCCTGATGATCTGTTCAAAGATGCGGGTTGCTTCATCGACGGGCGCCGTGTCCCGGAAGGCGTTTTTTATCACCAGCACGCCCGCGCCGTCGAGAAGCACGTTTGCCCACTCGGCCTGCAGCGCCCGTTGCCGAACAGGATCGACCAAGACTTCATCAAGCGCACGGCAATCATAGACGGGGACGTCGCACTGCGTCTCGACCGAAAATCGCAAGCCGAGGTCAGCCTTTTTTCGTAGTTGATCCGCGAAAGCTTCGAGTGAGCAGTCGCTCCCTCGATACCAGTTGTTTCCTAACGTTTCGCTGCTTTGCTCGGTGGCATTCATGTCTCGCTCCGTTTTCGTCAGCATAGACGCGTCGTCGCACCGGGAGTTACGATAAACACATCAAAAAACCATCAAAACCGAGGATGACGATGGCTAACCGTTTCCTCATAAAAGAGATTGCGTTGCAGGCTGGTGTCGGTGTCGCTACGGTGGACCGCGTATTGAACGGGCGTGCCCATGTGCGCGAAGGCACACGCAGGCGGGTCGAGCAGGCTATCCGGGAGTTGGAGAAGCAGGAGATTCAACTGGCGGCGAAGGGGCGCAAGGTCATCATCGATGTGGTGGCCGAAGCGCCGTCTCGATTCTCGACGGAAATTCAGGAAGCACTCGAAGCGGAGTTACCCGCCTTTCATCCTGCGGTGCTGAGGCCCCGCTTTCTCATGCGCGAAACGATGACTACCGCGGAGGTCGTTGAAACGCTTCACTCGATCGGCAGGCGAGGTAGTCACGGTGTTCTACTGAAAGCGCGCGATGCCGCCGACATCTCAGACGCGATCGGAGAGTTGAAGACAATGGGCATACCTGTCGTGACCACCTTCACGGACATTCCGTTGTCGGCTCGCATCGCCTACGCCGGACCCGATAATCGCGTGGCGGGGGCGACGGCGGCATATCTGATCGGTCATTGGCTCGGGGGTACCCGTGGCGCGGTCTTGATTACCATGAGTGACGAAGGCTTTAGAGGCGAGGAGGAGCGCGAGGCGAGTTTCCGGCGAGCCCTCCGTGTCAATTACCCGAAACTGAGTTTGCTAGACGCGAGTGGCGGACACGGACTGAATCCGCAAACCGAAGAGAGGATGCGGAAAGTGGTTACGAGAAGATCAAGAGTCGCTGCCGTGTACTCGATGGGTGGAGGCAACGCAGCCGTGCTGAAAGTGTTGGAGGCGGCGAAGCAAAACCCCATATGCTTTATCGGGCACGATCTTGACCGCGACAACGTTGGCTTGCTTCTTCGGGGAAAGGTGCAGGCCATCCTTCATCACGATTTGCGTCAGGACATGCGTTCGGCTTGCCAGCACATCATGCACTTTCATCGACTGATTCCTGCATCAGCGATCGCTCCGTCTTCCTCGGTCGTCGTCGTTACTCCGGAAAACATCCCGGAGCACATTGCCAGTCGATTTCGATAGGCTCGTCTTTACAAAGGCTGCAATCACATGCGGGGCGGGTTTCCGTTCCAGGCGTCTTGCAGCAGAGAGCGAAGCGGCTCGCACTCTATCGGGCGTGGATTCCAATAAGGGTTTGCGAGTGCGATATCGCATGCACGGTCGAGATCGGATTCCTGCATTCCAACCTCGCGCAACCCCGACGGAATGTTGAGTTCGCGACCAAGCTCGAAGACGCCAAGCGCTGCGCTTTCACTTCCTAGTGCTCGCGCGATTCGCAACATGGCATCGGGTGCCGCGTCACTGTTGTACGCCAACGCGTGGGGCAAGACGATAGCGTGCGTTTCCGCGTGTGGGAGATTGAAGCTTCCTCCCAGGGTGTGGCAGAGCTTGTGATGAAGAGCCATTCCGACGTGGCCCAGTACACTGCCGCACATCCATGCGCCGTAAAGACACTCGCCCCGCGCCGAGATGTTCCGCGGATCCGCTTTGATGCCCCTCAGGCCGGCTGCCATCGCGCGTATTCCGTCCTCGGCCATCAGCGACATGACGGGATTACCGTCGCGGGCATACAGCCCTTCCGCAGCATGCGCAATGGCATTCAGGCCGCTTACGAAGGACAGCCCGAGCGGCAGGCTCGACGACAGGATGGGATCGTAGATAACAGTCTTGGGCAGCACACGCTGGTCCCGTCCGGTACGCTTCAATCCATTCTCAGTGAGGCCGTAGATCGGCGTCATCTCCGAGCCAGCATACGTCGTCGGAATTGCGATGATCGGCAAGCTGGATTCCAGTGCGATGGCTTTACCCAGGCCGACGGTGGATCCTCCGCCTATCGCCACTGCGCAATCGGCGCCAACGTTTCGTGCATGGTCACGGGCACGTCTTGCTGTTTCAACCGGGACGTGCATCTTTGCTTCTGCAAAGACACCCGCACTGAGCGGTCCCAGCAGATCGGAAACCTCCGTTGCTTGTGCCACCTGCTCCGGCGTGCAAAGAACCAGTGCCTTTTTTGCTCCGAGCGCGTGAACTTCTTCATTGACGCGGGCGAGTACGCCGGCGCCGAAGATCACTTTCGAAGGCTGCGAGGTATAAACAAAATCGTGCATTGAAGCATCCTTACCAGTCGTAGTGCGCGGTTGATGTCGAGCGAGCTTCGAGAGGCCACCAATCTCGAACATCAGTACCTGCGATCTGCTCATGCCCGGCTATCTATCAAGCACTGGCTTTGCGTTGCCGTGCTTCAACGTTGTGGAACTGCTGCATGGTCGTGTCGAACGACCTAGTCGCCATTTCTTGCAGCGGAAGCTTGCGATATTCGGTCGAGATGATCTCCACGCCGTACCACTCGCCGTTAAATCCGGCGCTCTGGACCGCCTCAATGAACCCCGGACAATCGAACTCGCCCTCGCCACAAAGCTTGCGGCGGAAGACAGTATCTTCCAGCAACGATCCTTCGATGGTCGAGCTGGCGTCGTCGAGTTCGACCGCCTTGATGAACTGCGGAGGGACTTTCGCGATTTCGCTGAAGTCGATTCCGCCGCGAACCATGTGCCAGATATCCAGGAGGAGGCCACCGTTCTGCTGGTTAGCTTGCTGAACGATCGCGAGACCATCTTCAAGCGATTTGACGATTGAGAACGGCATGACTTCAATCGACACGTTCGAACCAACCTCGGCCGCTTCCTGACACAGAGTTGCGAATTCATCCGCCATCCGGGCGAAGTCGGGCGTTCGCTGATCCAGCGCGCTCGCAGCAATCTTCACGTTCTTCATGCCAAACTTCGCGCCTAGTTCGAGGATCACGCGGCGAGCACGATCCGACACCTGGCGCTCGGGACCGTCCAGATACCAGTCAACGAGGAACTCGAGTTCGAAGTGTTTGATGCCGTTGTCTTCCAGGATGTGTTTGACAGTGTCTGCGCCTACCTTGTCGATGGTCGCCACCAGGTCCTCATGGATCACACCAATGCCCCGCCAACCGGCTTTTGCTGCCGCTTCGACGCGCGCCTGTAACGAATAAGGACTGATAGAAGGCTGGAGCGGATCCACGTCTCCGGCGAGAGTCCAGTACGCGGCCAGCAGGTCAATGTCAGGTGTGCTCAATTGGTGTACTCCAAAAGCAGGATTCGAATTTTTAGGCAGGAACCAGCGCTGCAAAGCGCTCGCTGATACGGTGGCCCGATGCATCCAGCTCGTCGAGCCGTTGCTCCAGATGCTCGTAGAGTAGTTTTCCGTCGCGCTTTTTGAATTCGCCGGCGACCAACACAGTGTCGACGTTTGCTGCACTTCCCTGCATCAGTACTGCCGAAACAGGATCGTGCACTGGTCGCATACTCAATCCGTCTGCGCGGATCAAAACGACATCGGCTTGTTTTCCCGGCGTCAGCGACCCGACGCGGTCCTGAAGGCCCAGTGCCTCCGCACCGCGGATCGTTATCCAACTGAGAGCATCAGAGGTGGATATCGTGGAATGAGCGGGCAACTGTCCGGTTTCGGCCCGAGCTTGCGCGTTGTCCAACGCGCGCTGCGAAGCCAATGCGACGCGCGCAACGGTGAACATATCGCCTGCGATGGCCGACTCGAGGTCGACTCCCAGGGAAGGCGCGCTGCCCGCATCGCGCAAACGCCCAGTAATCGGATGGCCGTGTCCCTGTGTCATTTCGGTCTCGGGCGCCACAGAAAATGTGACGCCGCGATTGATCATCATCCGGAGCTGTGCGTCAGTCAGATTGTTACCGTGCACGATGTTGGTGGTCGGGCCGAGAAGACTAGCCTCAGCCAGACGTTCCCAACCGTCCGGTGTCTTCGGTTCGAGACCCGCGCAGTGCATGCTGGCGATGAGTTCGAATTCGGCCGCCAGTTGAAAATCATGCTCGGACACCTCATACGTCGAGTAATGAGGCCCGAGAATCGCCATCCCGAGCGTGACTCTCGCGTCGCGGCTCGCAAATCTGTTCTTCAGCAAGCGCTCGATTTCGCCGCGAGGGTGAGGAATCTCACTGAAGTGCTTCTGTCCGGGCTTAGGATCTGGCTTTGGAGAGCCGTGAAAATAGACCGCACGGATTCCTGATTCGAGCAGCCCGTCGATCGCACGATCCGTGTGGTCGGGCGTCGGATTGTTGTGGCACCAGTCGCCGAGCGTTGTCGTTCCCAGGTTCAGCTGGTTAAGCGCGCCCACCAGCGTACCGATGTGAAGGTCATCCGGGTTGAAACATGTCGCGAGTCCCGCATGAACGCTACGGAAGTAGGTAGGCAATGTCCAGTTCGCCGTCACGCCGCGAAGGGCGGTCTGCCACGTGTGCATGTGCGCGTTGATGAGGCCCGGAATGACGATGCAACCGGACGCATCGAGCTGTTCCGCATCGTGTGCCTGAACCTCCGGTCCGATGTAGACAATGCGATCGTCCTCGATCAATATGTTGAAGCGGCCATTGCCGATGACCGGATCCATCGTGATTACGTGACCTCCTGTAATCAGCAGTTTCATCAACGCGTCTCCTCTGTTATGGATGGGATACATACTCGTCGAGGTCAAGCATGCAATCTTGCCTCGACGCTATTACCAAATTACTTGTTCAGAAGTTTGCGCTGCTGGGCGAAAAGCGCAAAGGCCTTCAACTGGGCGGAGATGATCTCGCGCGTCTGCGGGTCGGTGATGGTCCTACCCTCGACGTCAACCTTGCTCGCAGCGCCGCCAACCATCACTTCGGGCTTGTTGAGCACCTGCGCATCGAGGAACACCATGCTTTGACGCAGATGATATTGCGCACGGGCACCACCGAAGATGCCGGGCGATGCAGACTGGATCGCTACGGGCTTGCCAACAAAAGGAGGTGTCGGGAGGCGAGAAAGCCAGTCCAGCGCATTTTTAAGGACACCCGGAACGGAGTAGTTGTACTCGGGCGTAACGATGATGACGCCGTCGGCCTCGCTGATTGCATTGCCCAGGTCGAGCACCGCTTGCGGAAAGCCTTCGGCCTGGACATCCGCGTCATAGTGCGGGAGCAGCCCAACCGAGGGCAGCTTCGTCACGCGCACGTTTTCCGGCGCTAGTGCCTGCAGCGAGTCTGCGATAGCCGCATGGAAGGAGAGACGACGCAGGCTGCCGACGAGCGTTACGAGATGCAGCGAATTTTGATCAGACATGAGATTTCCTTTTGAAAGTGGTTTTGCGACGACCGAAAGGCCATCTAATTAAGATTCGTTTCAATGTTCTGCGTCGCCGTTCAAGCACGCACCTGGCGCAACTCACGACCTGCTGCGATCGTGTCTCGTGCTTCAGAGTCGGCCTGCTGGTCGATCTGATAATCGACTTCGTAGTCCACCTGGAAGCGCGCCGTTCGGATGTCGCCGAGCCTTTCGCGCACTCGCAGGTGCTCCGGGTGCGTCGCGTACCCGTCGAGTGCGGCCTGTGAGTCGAACTCCGTGATCAGGACGACATCGCAGGCATAATCGACCGCGCTCGAATCCAGCCCCACTTCAAGCTTAAGCATGCCGGGGATGACGCCTCGCAGTCCTTCGAAACTCTCCTTGACGAGTCGGCGGGCTTCCTGACGTGCGCCCGGCGTCTCGCCACGGACTCGCCACATGACGATATGTCGGATCATGCAGGAACCTCCTCGGGATTCAGGACGAAGTCGTACTTGAGCGAATAGAACGGCGTTTCCATTTTTGAACCGTCTGGAGCAACGCCGCTATCGTGCTTGACCCATTTGGTGATCAGCGTTGACCGGACCCCGAAAACCGCGTCGGAATCGAGATACTGGTCTCCGTCGCGAAACACATGCGTAATCAGCGTCTCGTATCCGGGCACCTTGATCATGAAGTGCAGGTGAGCCGGACGCCAGGGATGACGGCCGAGCGCTTCCAGCATTCGTCCCACAGGCCCGTCGTGAGGAATCGGATAGGCCTCGGCGAGAATGGAACGGAAATGGAACCGGCCGTCGCGATCGCTGTGCAGTCTGCCGCGCGCCTGATGGACTGAGGAATTCGCATTTTCGGACGACTTCTGCACGTCGTAGAATCCGTCCTCGTCGGATTGCCACACGTCGATCTGCGCACCGGCCAGCGGCCTGCCATCGAGGCCTCGAACCTGGCCGCTGACAAAGCAGGGCTCACCGCGCGCGCCATTCGCGATGTCTGCGCCATTCTCATACTCCGGCGCTCCCTCGACGTAGAAGGGACCGAACACAGTCGCCTCCGTGCATTCGGTCGGCTTCTTGTTGTTCTGAGCCATCACAAGCATCGAAAGCCCGAGCGTGTCCGACAGGAGAATGAACTCCTGGCGCTTGTCGTCAGTGATATGGCCGCACTCGGTCAAAAACTGGATGGCCTTGAACCACTCTGCCTCGGTCAGTTTCACCTCTCGGGCGAAGCTATGAAGATGCTGCACCAGGCTGGTGAAGATCGTACGAAGCCTGCCGTCGCAGCGTTCGTCCATCGACGCCAGTACCGCCTGCGTGATGGTGTCCTCATTGATGTTGCGCATCGCTGTGTCTCCTAGTGCGCGTGTACGAGACGACAGGGTAATAGCCCCGTAAGAGGAAAAAAATGCGCTATAGTGAAATGACATTTCCGCTAGGTGGATGAATCGCGCGCATGGACCGCTGGACCCAGATCGAACTTTTTGTGCTGACGGCTGAACTCGGTAGCTTGTCCAAAGCCGCTGAACAACTCGATATGTCCAACGCGGCAGCGAGCCGCACGCTGAGCGCGCTCGAGGAGCGGCTGGGTACCCGCCTCATTGAGCGCACGACGCGCAGGCAATGGCTCACGGATGCGGGCGAGGCATACCGGCGCAGCTGCGTTGCCGTCCTCTCCGAGATGGCCGAAGCCGAGGCTGCGGCAAGCGACGCAACTTTGCGCCCGACAGGAGTCTTGCGAGTGACGAGTTCAGTCTCGTTCGCAACGCTGCACATTGCTCCATTTCTGACTGAGTTCAACCGACGGTATCCGAGCATTTCCGTGCAGGTCATAGCCGCGAACCGCTACCCTGACTTCATTGAAGCCGGAATCGACATTGCTATTCGCACGCGTGAGCACGAAGGCGATTCGGGAATTACGGTCCGTAAGCTGGCGGATACCTCTCGCATCCTCGCAGCGTCACCTGCCTATCTCAACGAGTACGGCCGACCCGCCCGACCTGAGGATTTGGGCCAGCATCGCATGCTGGTCTACAACCTTGCTGTCGATCCATATCTTCTTCACTTTCGGCGCGGCGAGGAGACGTGCGACGTTCCGATCACCAGTGTGCTGGATTCCAATGAAGGTCAGGTCATCGTCGCTGCAGGGCGATCTGGCTTGGGAATAGTGATTCAGCCGCTCTATATTATTCATGACGACATCGTCGCTGGACGTCTCGTGCCCGTCCTCGAGGATTGGCAGTTGCCCCGCCTCACCATCAATCTCGCCTATCAAAGTCGCCGCTATCAGCCCGCCAAGATAAGGGTCTTCACTGAATTCCTGATCGAATGGACGGAACGACGACAACTTGCCGCAAAGTGGCGAGCTGTTCGATAGAAAGCGCGATCAGGCTCCCTAAGCGGACCCTCTTGGCCAGCTGGCTCGGGGAAGTACCGATGGACTTTTCCTGGCGACGTACCCTCTCGAAAGATATTTCCGCTAGCTGGAAATATGATTTCGCGGAGGCGCATATTTCTTTGAGACGCGTTCGAATAGTCTACAGCCATGTCGGAAGTTGCAACGCAGTGTTGCAGTGACGACAACCAAGCGGTTCGGTCCCACGAGGAAGAGCATGAAGCCGAAGGTCCGCCCAGGACCCACGAACGCCGAACCGCGAAAGCAAATATAGACAGGAGATACAAATTGAACCGACTCAAAGACAAAGTCGCTTTGATCACCGGGGCCGCACAGGGCATCGGTTTGACCGTGGCGCAAACCTTCGCACGCGAGGGCGCGACGGTTATCGCGGCTGACATCAAGGCGAGTGACTCAAAAGAGTTCGACGTTCAGCAACTCGATGTTTCGTCCCCGGTGGATTGGTCACGTGTAGTGGAATCGGTAATCGCTAAACACGGGCGCATCGATGTACTCGTCAACAACGCGGGCATCGTCTACTGCTATGAAACGTTGGATGGCACAGACCTGGACAGCTGGCAGAAAGTGCTCTCTGTCAATCTCACGGGCAGTTTCCTCGGAATCCAGGCTGTGTTGCCGTCGATGCGCGGTATGCGCAAGGGTTCGATCATCAATTTCTCGTCGATGTGGGGCATCGTGGGCACTGCCGGCGCTGCAGCATACGCGGCAGCAAAAGGCGGCGTGCGCAACATGACCAAAAACGCGGCCGTAACGTATGCGCCCGAGAACATCCGGGTGAATTCGGTCCACCCGGGATTGATCAGAACGCCGCTCGTGACGAGCCAGCCCGACGACCTGAACGCAGAGATTATTGCCAAAACGCCGATGGGACGCATGGGCACCCCCGAGGAAGTCGCGAACGTGTGCCTATTTCTCGCCAGTGACGAATCCTCATTTATGACAGGTGCCGAACTCGTGATCGACGGCGGGTATCTGGCCCAGTGAGCGCCCGCGAAAGTACGCGTTGAGCCGCCGCCTCACAGTGTCAGAAACCGAAGTGCTTCTATCGACGTCGACCTGTGCTTCTTTGCACGGTTGGCAAAACTTTAAACAGCCTCAGGTGATTCTGCAGGCACAAAGCAGGTGAAACGCATGTCTACTGACCTTCTTTCTCAATTCGGCCGACGCGTGCGAGTGGGCCTTGTCGGCGGCGGAAAAGATTCCGTCATCGGTCGCACTCATCTTGTCGCCATGCGAACCGACGGGCTCTACGACGTTGTGGCTGGCGCGATGTCGATTGACCCTGAGATTGCGAAAGCATCAGCGCGGGCCGAGTTGATCGATGATGACCGTGCCTACACCGACTTCCGTGTGATGGCGGAACGCGAAGCGGCACGTGAAGACCGTATCGACGCAGTTGTGATTGCGACGCCCCCGCAGTTGCACTACGAGGTAGCACGCGTCTTCATGGAAAAAGGAATCGACGTCATCTGCGAGAAGCCGCTGACCCGTGACCTCGCGGAGGCTCAACGCCTGAACGATCTCGTCAAGCAGCATGATCGGTTATTTCTTCTCACCCATTGCTATACCGGCTACCCGATGGTGCGCGAAGCGCGCGCGATGGTAGCGTCGGGGGCACTTGGCAAAATCCAGTGCATTGAAGGCGAACTGTGCGCCGGGTTCGTAGTTGATCCGCAGAATCCCGATCGCCATTGGCGCTTCCGCGAATCGTCGATGGGCAAGGGCGTTCTCCTCGGTGAAGTCGGCTCTCACGCTCATCACATCGTTTCGTACATCACAGGGCTTCGCGTCGAGCAAGTGTCCGCCGAAATGACCACGTTCGCTGAAGGGCGCGAAGTGTATGACAACGCCTACCTGACGGCACGCTTCGAAGGCGGTGCTCGCGGCCGCCTCTGGGGCAGTTACGTCGCGACCGGCAACGATCACGGTCTGTCCTTCCGCATCTTTGGCGAGAAAGGCAGCCTCACGTGGGTCCAGGAAGAACCGGAAGTCCTCTGGTTCAAACCGCCGGGTGCGCCCGCCCAACGTCTGGCTCGCGGCTACGCAACTCTCTCGCCGCAGGCCGCTGCTGCGACGCGCTTCACAGCCGGACATCCCGAAGGATACGCCCTCGCTTTCGCGAATCTCTATTCTGATTTTGCAAAGGCTTTGATGGCTAAGCGTCTTGAGTTGCCGTATCAGTCATACCTCGACGGCATTCCGGGCATTGCGGATGGCGTAGACACGATGTCGTTGATCGACGCGGCTGTCCGGTCCGCTGAGCAAGACGGCGCCTGGACAACGCTCACCCGGTGATCGAGGAAGCAGGAAGCCGGTGACAGAAAAGCCGGCTTCGGATTCAACAGTCACCGTCCGGACTCAGCCTGACAAGATTAGGTTTGCTTAGTGTGTGACAAATGTCAGGAGATTTAACCTGCCGGGAGGCAGCTCTCTCCTGACTTCGATCCTAAAGCGTCGCTCTTTGCGACGCCTTGGTCATAGTTTTTTAAATCATAATCGGAGACAATCATGTTCAAGAAAATCTTGCTCGGACTTGCAGCTGGCAGCTTCCTGGCGAACGCTGTGTCGGCCAAGGACGTCAACTCGGTAGGAGTTGCAATCTATTCGCTCGGTGATCCCTTTCAGACCGCAATCTCCAAAGGCGTTACTGACCGGGCGAAGCAGAACAATCCGAACGCCAAGGTCATGACGGTCGCGTCGGACTACGACCTGAACAAACAATTCGCCCAGGTCGACAATTTCATCTCCGCCAAGACCGACCTGATCATTCTGACCGCAGATGACCCGAAGGCGATTCTTCCGGCAATCAAACGTGCCGAGGCAGCCGGCATTCCTGTGATCGCTGTGGACGTGTCGGCCGACGGCGCAGCAGCCACCGTGCAGACGAATAACTTCAAGGCCGGCGAGATGGCATGCCAGTATCTGTCCGACAAACTGGGCGGAAAAGGCAAGGTCGTCATCCTGAACGGACCGTCCGTGTCATCGATCCAGGACCGCGTCAAGGGCTGCCAGTCGGTCCTAAGCAAGGGCAAGTTCGAGATCCTCTCTGACAACCAGAACGCAAAGGCGACGCGTGAAGGTGGTCTGACGGTTATGCAATCGCTGTTGACGCGCTTTCCGAAGGTCGATGGCGTCTTCACGGTCTGTGATCAGGAAGCCATCGGGGCAGATCTGGCGGCCAAACAGTTCAATCGGAAGGACTTCATGATCGTCAGCGTCGACGGCTCGCCTGAGGTGACCTCGCTTCTGAAAGCTCCCTCGGCGATTCAGGGGACGGTTGCTCAAAGTCCGTATTCGATGGCGCAGACGGCATTCGATATCGGCAACGACATGCTGTCGAAAGGAAAGAAGCCTGCGAACCCCGTGATTCTGCTTGATCCGAAACTGGTCACGCGTGACAACGTTACGTCGTACAAGGGCTGGGGTGGTTAATCTGACCACTATCAATGCAGCGTAGATCTCGCTGCATTGGGGCGCGCACCGGCGTTCGCGTGCGCGCCTGCGAGCAACACAAATGGAGATATCATGCCTACCGAGAATCGGTTTCCTCTGCTCGAAATGCGCAACGTTAGTAAGACGTTCGTCGGCACCAAGGCGCTTGATAACGTCGAACTGCGCGCGTGGGGCGGTGAAGTGCTCGCTCTCATGGGAGAGAACGGCGCCGGCAAGTCGACGTTGATGAAAATTCTGTCTGGCGCCTATGAGGCCGATCCGGGTAGTGAGATCCTGATCGATGGCAAGCCGGTGACGATTGGAGATCCGGTGGAGGCAAAGAAACACGGAGTTTCGATCATCTACCAGGAACTGAGCCTCGCGCCGAATCTCTCCGTCGCCGAAAACATCTATCTGGGGCGGGAAGTCTCCGTTCGCGGAGTGGCTAATCGGCAGGCAATGTACGCGGGCTGTCGTGAAGTACTCGAACGCCTCGACGTTCCTTTCACTGCCCGTACGATCGTCGGGACGCTTTCCATCGCAGAGCAGCAACTGGTCGAGATCGGCAGGGCGTTGCACGCGAAGTCGAGGATTCTGGTCCTTGATGAGCCGACCACGGCTTTATCGTCGCGGGAAAGCGAGCGGCTGTTTGCGTTGATCCGGCAATTGCGCTCCGAAGGTATTGCCATCATTTACATCAGTCACCGGATGGAAGAGGTCTATGACCTGTCCGACCGTGTATCTGTGCTGCGGGACGGGCGCTATGTAGGAACGATTGACCGTGCCGAGCTATCGGCTCAGGCGATCGTCAAGATGATGGTTGGCCGGGACCTGTCGACCTTCTATATGAAGGAACATGATGCCGGTGGCAGCCGTGGCCCTGTCATCTTTGAAGCAAAGGACATTTCCGATGGCGACAAAATCAAACCGTGCAGTTTTCAACTCCATCAAGGTGAGGTGCTGGGAATTGCCGGACTGGTCGGGTCGGGACGGACAGAACTCGCCCGGCTGATATACGGCGCCGACGAGAAGGCGAGCGGAAAGGTTTTTATAAACGGTCAGGAAGTGAGCATTCGTCAACCGTCCGACGCCATCAAGCACGGACTGGCGTACTTGACGGAAGATCGCAAGGCACTGGGCCTTTTTCTCGACATGTCGTGCGCGGAGAACATTAATCTGGGCGTCATTCTTCGGGACGCACGCCCAGGCGGCTTTCTCAATCTGTCGAAAGGAAGAAAGCGCGCGAACTCGGCCTTCGAGCAACTTCGTGTCCGGGCAGCAAGCCCTCTGGTCAACGTTGGAAGCCTCTCAGGGGGAAACCAGCAAAAAGTGCTGCTATCGCGCTGGCTTCAGATCGGGCCGAAGGTGCTGATTCTCGACGAGCCTACGCGCGGTGTGGACATTGGCGCTAAGTCCGAAATCTATCGGCTCATCGACGACCTGGCGCGTCAAGGAATTGGTGTCGTCGTGATTTCGAGCGAACTGGCAGAAATCATTGGGGTCTGCGACCGCACGCTCGTGATGCGCGGAGGCCATATCGTCGGCGAAGTCGGCGGCCCAAACAACGACGCAATTACCCAGGAAAACATCATGGCTCTCGCGGCAGGAGCGGATGCAACCCTCGATGCCGCCTGAAACACAGATTTGGAGACAATCATGATCAAATCAACGCTTCGTAGCCCTGTTGTAAAGGACAAGGCAACCGACGCAGTCGGGATGTCAGCGCACAAGGTGCACGTTCGCCGGCTGATCAGTTCGATCGGCATGCTGCCGGTGCTGATCATCCTTTGCTTCGCATTCAACTTCGCTACGCAAGGCACATTCTTCACCGGCCAAAACATTTCGATCGTCGCACAGCAGGCTGCTATCAACACAGTGTTGGCTGCAGGGATGACGTTCGTCATTCTGACGGGAGGCATCGACCTTTCGGTGGGCTCGATGCTGGCGACCGCGGCCATGACGTCGATGATCTGTTCTCTCGACCCCTCGTTCGGAGCGTTGGCCCTCCCGGTCGGACTTTTGACGGGTATTATTCTTGGCTCTATCAACGGCCTCCTCATCGCGTACCTGAGACTTCCGCCGTTTATCGTCACCCTCGGATCCCTTACCGCGGTGCGCGGACTTGCACGCTTGATTGGCAATGACGGCACGGTGATGAACCCGAACCTGAGTTTTGCGTGGATCGGCAATGCAAGCTTCCTCGGGGTTCCGGTTCTCGCAATCATCGCGCTTGCCGTTATTCTGATTTCGTGGGTCATTCTTCGCCGTACGGTGCTCGGGATCTGGATTTATGCCATGGGCGGCAATCCTGCGGCAGCGCGTCTTTCCGGCATCAAGGTCAGCCTGATCCTGCTGTTCGTCTATGCCGTGTCGGGGTTGCTTTCTGGTCTCGGCGGTGTGATGTCCGCAGCGCGGCTCTATGCTGCGAATGGCCTTCAGATCGGCTCTGGCTATGAACTCGACGCGATTGCAGCAGTCATTCTCGGCGGCACGAGCTTTGTAGGCGGTGTAGGTTCGATCTGGGGGACTTTGGTCGGTGCGTTGATCATTGCGGTACTTTCTAATGGCCTCGTCATTCTCGGCGTGTCCGACATCTGGCAGTTCATTATCAAAGGCCTCGTCATCATCGCTGCCGTGGCACTCGATCGTTTCCGTCGCAGCGGTGAGAATCGCACCTGATCAGTAATAACCGCAAGCGAAACGCGACATTAGTGGATTGGTCGCGTTTCGCCTTGCGTCCTAACGAAGCAGACTGAAATCTGACGCTGATGTACCTCAAGCGTCGGTATTCGCGCACGGTCCGGGCAGGTTGATTGCAACGGACCGGTGAGCGCCTTGTCATGCAGTCTCCTCGCTGATCCAGTTCAAGAGTCAACTCCAAGGTTACTTAGAAAGCAGGAATGCGAAGACGGACTACGAGATTTATTAGCAGTGCAAATCGAAAATAGATAAGTGGTCAACCATGTTTTGGAGATAGGAGAAGAAGATGAAGCGTATTATTTTGGGATCGCTGGTGATGGGCTTTGCAGCAGCTGCCAGCGCGCAAAGCAGCGTAACGCTGTACGGCCTGGTGGATAACGGTGTGCAGTTTGAGACCGGTTTGCCAAAAGGTCATCGCCTGGGGGCCGAGTCTGGCAATTGGGCTGAATCACGCTTCGGCCTGAAGGGACTGGAGGACATTGGCGGTGGCACGTTCGTGACTTTCCAACTCGAGTCCAGACTCAACACGCAGAACGGATCCTACTCGAATGGGGCGTTCTTCGAGGGTCAGGCGACCATCGGCATGAGTAATCCGACGTACGGGTCCATCCGGATGGGTAACTTCGGCGCTAGCGAGCTGCTTCAATACGCGGGTATTCTCGATCCTCAACAGACACAAAAATACTCGTTTGGCACGCTTGTGAGAGGGCGCATGTTCCCGCAGGCGGCCAACGGATTCGAGTATCTGTCTCCGAGCTTCGGGGGATTCACAGTACAAGGTCAGTACAATCTCACGAATTCGACGACGTGGAACTCTGGTAATCCGGGCAGCGCTCCGGGCCAACTGGGAACATCAACCGGACTCGGTAGTTCGCAGGGTCGCGACGACGGCATCAAACTGGAGTACAACGCACACAATCTCGACGTACAGGCGATCTACGATGAGATTCGTGATGGGAACGGGAAGTTCAGCAATGTCTATCTGGCCTCACGTTCCATCTTCGCTGGCGGTTCATACGTCTGGGGTCCAGTGACGGTCTTTCTGGGGTATCAGCACCTGAGCGCGCCAGACGCGTCTAACGCAGGCTTCTATGGAACGGCGAATGCGTCGGCGTTGCCCGCAGGCGTGTCGTTGCCGACGAAGGTTGACCATGAGTGGGTCGGCGCACGTTGGGCGGTGACACCAGCAACGTTTCTGACAGGTGCGGTGTACCACGCGAACGCGAACAACGGGAACGGAAATGCCACGCTGTACACGCTATCCGGTGCGTATCTGCTTTCGAAGCGCACTCGTCTATACACAGAACTGGGCTACCTTCATAACAGCTCGACGTCGAATCTCGGTCTCAATGGTGGGTTGTACGGGGCGAACACGAACAACGATCCGGTGAACGGTAATACATCCAGCACGAATCCGAACTATGGTCACAGCCAGTTCGGCGTTTTCGCAGGGATTGCAACGCAGTTCTAAGGTCGCGCAAGAACGGCGTCGAGACAGGTGGATCGCGCCGTCGCATTGGTGCAAAATCGGTGAAGATGAATCACCAACGCGCGCATGGATGGGATGCGCGGCGGATATCTTCCAGCAATCACTAAGTTTTTTGGAGACGGAAATGACTTGTACGCGAATCAAGGCGCTTGCCTTTGGCGTGACCTGTTCGTTGCTGATGCTTTCAGGTGCTCAAGCGCAACCTGCTAGCGATGAAGCCTCGACGATGGAGGGTGCGCGCAGTTCAAAGCAGGCGCAGAAAGCAACGAATAAGGCTGAACGGAAAGCGCGTCGCGAGAAGAAGAATGCTGAGCTGAACAAGCTTGAGAAGAACGGCTACAACCCTTCTGGGGATCAGCTCAGGTACCCGCAGAACGTACAGAACGCGGAGCAGAAGGCGCACCTCAAAGGCACTGGGGTGGCGGTACCGGCTTCGGCGCCTTGACGCTCAGTTCCGGCATCGTTAAAGCCGACGCGCGACTTGAATGCACTACAGCGATCGAGGAAATCTATGGCTTGGTGACAGAGGGCGCGTCGGGCGCCTGGATCTGGCAGATCAACGCATAAAACGACTTGAAGACGATGCAATGCCACTGCCGGCCGTACTCCACTTCGACAACGCGGGAGATCTTGGTACCGATGACAAGAACGCAGTCACAGACGTCTCGGTGCCGATGCACGAGTGAGCCGGCCTGCCGGATGTCGACCTACGAACACTGACTTGATCTGTGGTCGACACGCCATCCATCTATTGCAGAGCCAACGTCAAGTATCGTGACATCTGTTTCGTTACGGGCGATTGGCGAGCGACTAAAGCGAGGAGCTACTGCGCTGCGCACGGTTGCGTCGACCTCGACGAACGTGTTCCTTGCCCGAAGATGCTCATGCTTCTGCGCTTCTCCATACTGAGAACCGGGCTGACGCAGGCATTAGAGTTCGCGAAGAGGGCCTGCTGCGCTTGCTCGACGATCTGGCAGCGCTGCCGGTGCTCGGGCCGCTTGCCGAGTAGGAATCTCTCTATCGCCTGGTCGCTGGCCTTAACGGCACACGGATGCGCCACATTACCTCCAGCCAGGGTCGGGGGGCCCAGGTGGGTCGCGCCATTACCTGGATCGGGAAGAATTTTCGCGAACGGTTCAGCATTGAGCAGCTTGCAGCGGAAGCAGGCATGAGCCCATCGAGCCTTCACGAACACTTCCGCACCGTGACGGCGATTACACCACTGCAATTCCAGAAGCAGCTCAGGTTGCAGGACGCGCGCAGTCTGATGCTGGTCCATGGAATCGACGTCACGACTGCCGCCTTTCGCTTGGGTTACGAGAGCCCGTCGCAGTTTAGTCGAGAATATCGCCGCTATTTCGGTGAACCGCCGGCGCGCGACATAGCCCGCTTGCGCGCTTCCTGAGACCCAGCAGTCGCGCCGAACAGCTCTGGACGTCAAGCGACTCTCCGAACGCCGTGTCCTCATTGCTACCGTGGCGCATCGTCTCATTGCCCACGCGTATCGCCTTGGCGGAGCCGTCCGCCACGATCGTCACGTCTGTACCGCCGGGTACGCCGAGGATCACTATCAGCAATTGCGTTGCGGTGTCGCGTTCGCGGAGGGACGAGCCTTCAATGTGAACGCCGCCCCAGCCGGGAAACCGTTAACCATTCGCTCAAGCGTGACGCTCTTTTTCTCAATAGACCTGCTGCGGCGTACAGGCAAAATTTCATGGCGTTACAAATAAGTGAAAAGACGAGGTCCACACCGGAACGGCGCAGTTACCAGTCCGCTATCCGGCACATCCATCGTGGATCACACTCAGGAGACGGTGACGATGATGAAATACAGGACCGCAACAGTCGCTTGCGCGGCGTTGGTGTGCGTTGTGCCGAGGTTGGCGAAGGCTGGAGACGAAGGTGCGGCAGAAAGTCAGCCCGCAGGTGGCAGCATGGTCACCATGTATGGCCTGATCGATCAGGGTGTCGAGTACGTCAACAATGCGGCGAAGGGCAAAGACATCACCGATGCTTATCGCATGGGAGACGGGACAGCCACTTCCTATTTCGGAATTCGCGGCAGCGAGGATCTTGGTGGAGGCACCAAGGCGATCTTCGATCTGCAAGGGGGCTTCATGCCCGCCAACGGAACGTCCAGGCAAGGCGGGCGTCTCTTCGGGCGGCAATCCTACGTCGGTCTGGACGGAACATATGGGCGGCTTACATTTGGCCGCCAATACACAATGCGTTTCTTTGCCACCTCGTTTATCAATCCGTTCGGAACGGGCGCGCAAGGTCTTACCACGCTCGACAACGGCATCGCCAACGCGCGGGCGGATAACTCCGTCAGCTACCGCTATTTCCTCGGCTCTTTCGAGGCAGGCGTGAACTACAGCTTCGGTCGCGATGCCGTCGCCGGTAACAGCGCCGCCGCCTCGAATTGTCCCGGGCAGACGACCCCTTCGAACCAGTGCCGGGAATATTCGGCAATGCTCAAGTACGACCGACACACCTGGGGCCTGGCCACTTCCTATGAGCGAAATTACGGCGGCACCTCTGCGACGTTTGGCGGTCTTACGTCGCCGAAGCTTACGGACAGCCGATTCACGCTGGGAGGCTACTTCAAGATCAGCAAGGCCAAGGTTGGCGTGGGCTGGATCAGGCGGGACGACGAAGGTCTGTCCACGCCAAAGAGCAATCTGTTCTGGCTGACGGGCGTCGTGCCCGTGACGCCTTTCATTTATGTCGACGGCATGGTGGCGCATCTAAAGTACGATCACTCGCACGACAAGGCGCTGGTGCTCGTATTGCGCGGCGAATACATCCTTTCCAAGCGAACGTTTCTCTACCTCACGGGTGAGCACATTCACAACTACGGCAATCTCGCGCTTGGAGCGACGACGATCACGCCCGTTCCCACGCCGCCGGCTGGCGGCTCGCAGATCTCGATCATCGCGGGTATTCGGCATACGTTTTGACCTGGGCGCGACAGGCTGAAAGCGGCGAGGGAAGCGCACCCCGAAGGCTGGACACCGATCCGCCTTCGGGGTGTTCTGTTATGACACGAGCACGCAGGCGGGGCCCGCTTCGCCGAGATTACGGGTTTTCCCTGCTCCGACCGATTCAGCCGACTAGCTTCGCGGCAGCTTTCGCTGCGGACATGTCGGCGACTTCCTCGAAGGGCTGCTTGCGCTTCAGACTTCCGGCGCTGATGTACATATCCTGCAGATAACCGATATCGGCGTTCGTCAGCGAGAGGTCTTTCGAGTAGGGCCTTTGCGTCTCGTTGAAATGCCAGATTGCCTGCGCGGAAACCTCGTCGAAATGCTTCTGCACGCGCCTGCGTGCTTCGAAGAATGCATCGTGCGATGCAGGCGACATAAGGAACTCGTAAAGCGCACCATAGGCGGCCATGACCGCAACCATTGCCTGATGCTTGTCACGCAGCGCGGTATCGGCGGCATAGGCGGTCTGGAAAGTGCATCTGGGCAGCGCCTGCCAAAGGTTGGCGCCGTTGATCGCGACGAGTCCGCCCTGATCGTTCAGATGCGAGATGCTGGAACAGCAAGCGTGCGCCTCGCCCGTTGCGACCGCCTCATAGCATTGGTCGTTGCTGCCCTTATCGACGAAATCGACTTGCGAGGCGTCAAGTCCTTTTTCCTTCAGCAACTGGAGCATGAGTGTATGGAGCAAGCCGAGAGACGGACCCACCGCGACCGTCTTGCCCTCCAGGTCGGCGAGCGTTCTTACGGCATCGGGTCTGGCAAAGACCGTCAGCGCGCATTTTTTCATGCCCGCTCCGACGATCTTTACCTTCGCGCCTTGCGCGATGCGCGCTAACACCATGTTGTAGCCCGACACCATGCAAAGGTCCGCGGCGCCCGCGACGATCGCATCGAACGGGCCAGTTGCGCCGGGAATCTGCGCTATAGAGGCGTTCACCCCGTACCGCCTGAAATAGCCCATCTCGTCCATGAGGGCATTGAGTGTGGCATTTTCGAGCCCCGGGTTGCTGACAATGCGGATCGCGCTGGAGGCGCTGCGCGCGACATAAGGCGCGGCTACTACCCCTGTCGCGATGCTCACGCCAAGAAGGCCGGCGCGGCGCAGGAAGCGGCGACGGGTAAGGGTCTCGGTCATGTACTGTCTCGGTACGCCGGATTGACCGGCATGTTGTTATCAAACGATGCGCGTAAGGAGCGCAACCAGGCGTGGCCAGGCGCATCGCGATCGTGCCAGCCAACAGTGTCGTCGGGCAATTGAGTAAAATGGTCTAGGGCTTAACGAGTTGGTAAAAGGGGGCGCGCGACGTGTCAGAGCTTGACTGGTACCTTCAGATCAACCTGAAGGCGCGGCACATGCATCTCGTCGTGGCGATCGACACCTACCGCAATCTGACCCAGGTCGCGGACGTCACGCATGTCACCGTGCCTGCGGTGTCCAAGTCGCTTGCCGAACTCGAACGGGGCCTCGGACTCACGCTTTTCGCGCGCACGGCAAAAGGTCTCGTCCCGACACAGTACGGCGAGTGTCTGATTCGCCACGCGCGGGCGATGCTCACAGTCCTCCACCAGGCACGCGACGAACTGAAGGCGTTGAGTTCGGGAACCCAAGGCAAGATTCACATCGGCATGTTGCCCGCTTCGGCTTCCGTATTGGTGCCGCGGGCTCTGAGCCTTCTGAAGCAGCGCTCGCCTGGCACCAACGTCGTTGTCGTCGAAGGGACGACCGCCTCCCTATTGCCGGAGCTCTGGCAAGGTCGCCTCGATCTGGTCGTGGGCCGCCTTCCGCCGCCGGACACGCTCGGCAGTTTTGAAGAAAGAGAGTTGATCGAGGATCCAGTCACGCTCGTCGTGGGCCGTCATCATCCGCTGGTCCGCAAGAAAACTCTTAAATGGTCGGACCTGCATCCGTATCCGTGGATACTGCCGCCGCCCGGTTCGATACTGCGCGATCCGCTTGAGCGCGCACTCGAAGCGCACGACGTGCCTTTGACCAACAACTACATCGAAACACTTTCCATTCACGTGGTGCGTGCTCATTTGCAGGTCTCGGATTCCATCGCCGTGATGGCCGACACGCCGGCCAACGATCTCACGCAGCCGCTCCATACGCTTCCTCTCGGCCTTCCCCGGTTGCTGCGCCCCGCAGGCGTGTTATGGAACCGCAATCGCGGCCTCACACCTGGCGCGCAACTGATGGTTGCGTGCCTGGAGGAAGCGGCTCAACACCTCGCGAAAAAGAGCCAGGCTGCGCGCAAGGCGCTCGCGCCGTAAGCCGCCTGGCTTATCTCCCCGGCTCAGTCGACTCGCGTCCGTTCGTCGACGTCGTGTTAACCGTTCACTCAAGGTGAAAGCGGCTTTTCTCAATTGACCCCTGCCGGCGCGCTGGCAGAATCTCGGTGCGTTCACTCAATTAACGAACGGAGACAACCCAATTCGCGCGAATGATTCGAACCGTCGCTGCTGGCGGGCGAAGGTGAATTGCGGATTACTATCGGAGACAGTACGACCATGAAGTACAGGACCGCAATTCGCGCTTGCGCGGCGCTGCTCACCATTGCTGCGATGGCGATTACGGAAACGGCCCATGGTCAGTCGGTTGAGCAGTTCTATCACGGCAAGACCGTTACGCTTATTGTCAGCGCGGACGCAGGCACGCCGACTGACATCATTGCGCGCCAGTTCGCACGCTTCTTCGTCAACTACATTCCTGGAAAACCGCATGCGGTGGTAATGAACGTGGTCGGAGCTGGCGGTATGGTCGCGGCCGCCTCGCTGCAGTCGCGGCAGTCCAGCGACGGGACCGTCATCGGTTTCCTGCAGCGAAACAATCTGTACATCCCGTTGCTCGATCCGCGGCAGAGCAGGTTCGATCCGCGCAAAGTGCGGTGGCTCGGCAGTCTGAACAAGGTCGAGTATTGCCTCGTTTCGATGACGCGTTCGGGCGTGACGACCGCCGGCGACCTCGTCACGAAAAAGATGTACATCGGCGCGACAGGCTTCGCCAACGAAGACCGCACGCTGCCAGCGCTGCTTGACGAGTATCTCGGCGCGAAGATGAGCATTGTGCCTGGCTACACCGGCCGCGGAGAAGTCTACCTCGCGATGCAGCGGGGCGAAGTGGATGGCTGGGCCTCGACCATCGACGGATTACAGCAAGGCGAACCTGTGCGCATGCTCGCCAACGGCAAGATGAAAGTGTTGCTGCACCTGGGCTGGAACAGTCCGGCTCCGTTCGCCGGTATCCCGAGCCTGAGCGCCTATATCACCAACCCCGACGTCAAGGCACTCTTCAATCTGTTCCTGCTGCCGTTCCAGGCCGGGCGGCCAATCGCCGTACCGAAGGATGTGCCCGAGGAACGTCTTGATGCGCTGCGTGAGGCGTTCTCGAAGACGATCGCGGACCCTGAGTTCGTCGCAGCAATGAAAAGTTCAGGCTACCCAATCGATCCGATCGACGGAAACGCGGTGGAACAGATAGTCGGCCAGCTCTACGCGACCCCACAGCGGCAGCTCGAAAGCGCACGCAAGCTCATCTTCAGTTCTCACTGAACGCAGATCACCACGAGGTTTGTTCACATGACACCGGAAATAATCGACATCCACCCGCATATCATCTCTGCAGACACCGAACACTACCCGATCGCGCCGCAACATGGACACCGGTCCAAGTGGTCGGCCACGCGCCCGGTCACGTTCGAGCAGATGATTGCCGAAATGGACGAAGCGGGTGTTGCGAAAGCTGCAATCGTGCATTCGTCAACCACCTACGGTCACAACAACTCGTACGTGGCCGACAGCGTGGCGCGCTATCCGAAGCGCTTCACAGGCGTCTATTCCTTCAATCTGCTTGCGCCCGACGCGTTGCAGACCTTTGACTACTGGCTCGCTCGCGGCATGGGCGGCATTCGTCTGTTCACGGGCGGTGCGACGCATCAGGGCGATGCGAGCTGGCTCGTGGATCCGGCGACGTTCCCAATCTGGCAGCGTTGCGCCGAAATCGGCATGACTATGGCAGTACAGACGACGCCGGACGGTTTGTCGATGGTCGCCGAGCTTGCGCAAGGCTTTCCCGCCGTAAAGATCGCGCTGGATCACTGCGCGCGGCCCGGCCTCGAAGATGGCCCGCCGTACGCGCGTTGCGCGGCGCTGTTCGAACTGGCGAAGTACGACAACGTATATATGAAGATCACACCGCGCACATTCGATCTGGCGCAGGCGGCGCCAGGCGGGGCAGACGCGTTCTTCGCGACGCTCGTCGAAGTGTTCGGCGCGGATCACCTGGCGTTCGGCTCCAACTACCCGGCTTCTGCGGGACCGCTGAAAAAGCTGATCGATCAGGGCCGCGCGTGCTTCGCCAGCCTTACCGAGCAAGAGCGCGCATGGATCTGGGCCGGCACGGCCAAGAAGCTTTACCCGGTGCTGGCCGATTGAACCCCTAACGTCGGGCGGCGAATCAAGTCAACCGCGTAATCCGACTCGGTGGGCATCTCCAACCACAACTGGGCGGACCGACCGAGTGAGCCAGACGGGCTTGCCATCTAATCAGGATGACGTATGGAATTTCTCAACGATGCAACGCTCCTGGCTGCAGGCCATGCGTTGTCGACGCTCCTCCAGTTCAACCGTCTGATCTTCCTCGTATTCGGCGTGGTGGTCGGACTGTCGATCGGGCTGCTGCCAGGCATCGGAGGCTTGACGGGTTTTGCGCTGCTGGTACCGTTCACCTACACGATGGACCCGTATGCGGCCTTTGCAATGCTGCTGGGCATGGCATCCGTCATCACGACTTCCGACGTGATTCCAGCCGTGCTGTTCGGCGTGCCCGGCCACGCGGCTTCGCAGGCGACCGTGCTCGACGGCCTGCCGATGACGAAACGCGGTGAAGCGTCGCGCGCGTTGAGCGCGTGCTACATGTCCTCGCTGTCTGGCGGTCTCATCGGTGCGATCGTTCTTGCGTTTTCGCTGCCGTTGGTGCGGCCTTTCGTGCTCTCCATCGGCACCCCCGAAATGCTCGCGCTCACGATATTCGGCGTTTCAATGGTCTCGGCGCTCTCGGGCAACGCGCCGCTGCGCGGCGTAGTCGCAGCCTGTTTCGGCATCCTGGTGGGCATGATCGGCACCAACGTCGCAACCGGGCAGATGCGTTGGACCGGCGACATCCTTTACCTGCAGGACGGCATTCCGATCGTGCCGATCATCCTCGGGATCTTTGCCCTACCGGAGTTGTGCGAACTTGCTATCCGGCGCAAGGCGATCGCCGAGAACGTGCAGTTCAGTTCTCGTGAGGGAATGCGACAGGGCGTGGTCGACAGTTTTCGCAACTGGTTTCTGATTCTCCGCTGCGGCGGCCTTGGCGCGATACTCGGTGCGGTGCCGGGCATCACAGGCGCGGTGACGGACTGGATCGCCTATGGTCATGCGCTGCAAACCGCGAAGGGCGCGAAGCAGTCTTTCACCACCGGCGATGTGCGCGGCGTGATTGCGCCCGAAGCGGCGAATAACGCGCGTGAAGGCGGCAGCCTTGTGCCGATGCTGTCGTTCGGTGTGCCGGGCGGCGCGGCGCAGGCCATTCTTCTGGGCGCGATGATGGTGCATGGTTTCATCCCCGGCCCGGACATGCTGACCAAGCATCTCGATTTCACGTACTCGATGGTCTGGTCAATTGCGCTTGCCAACATCTTCGGCGCGGGTCTGTGTTTTTTGCTCAGTGGACAGTTCGCGAGGATTTCGACGCTGCGCTACACGCTCATCCTGCCGGTCATCATGCCGATCATCTATGTCGGCGCCTTCCAGGGCTCCCGCAGCTGGGGCGACCTGTTTGTGCTGCTGATCGCCGCAGTGATCGGCTGGACCATGAAGCGCCTCAAATGGGCGCGCCCGCCGCTGATTCTCGGCCTCGTGCTCGGAGTGCTGATGGAGCGCTACATGTCGATTTCCTTCGTGCGCTATGGCGGGCAGTGGGTCACGCGCCCGGTCGTGATGGGGCTCCTCGCGCTCGCGGCGCTGGTCTTTTTCAAGCCGTTGTTTACGGCGTTGCGCAGCGGCGGCCTCGCGCGGATGCGACCGAGCGGCAAGATTGTCGTCAAGCCGGAAGATCTGGTTTATGTGTTCTTCATCGGCGTGGGCATATACATGCTGGTCACCGCGCAGAGCTGGCTGCTCATGGCGAGAATCGGGCCGACCGTGATTGCGAGCATGCTCGTGATCGCCGGAACTTTCAGCCTGATCTACAAGATTTTGGTCATTCCTGCACATGGGGCAGCGGCGCCTGCGGGCGGCGGCATTCACATGGACGTTTCGAGTGATCATGGGGAAAAGCTGCCGAACCACGTGACCCTAATGCGCGCCGCGAAGTTTTTCGGCTGGTTCGTCGCGTTTCTTGCGTGCATGTCGCTGATCGGCATGATCCCGACCGTGCCGATCATTATCGTTGCGTACATGCGCATCGAGGGACGCGAGTCGTGGAGGCTCAGTCTGATTCTCGCCGCCTGCGTGACCGCGCTGATCTATGGCGTTTTCGATCAGATCATTCATATACCGTGGCCGCCAAGCCTCATCTAATCAAGGCATCGTGACAGGAAGGAAACAGGCATGACCGACAATCGGCTACAACGTATCGACCCCGACAAAGCCACCCCCGAGCAAAAGAAAGTCATTGCCCGGCTAGGCGAGGGCCGCGGGCGAATTCCCACGCCGTTCAACATCTGGCTGCATAACCCGAACCTCGCCGGCGGGATGGAGATAATCGGTACACACGTCGACCACTCGCCCGTGCTCAGTGAAGCGGAGAGCGAAGTCGCGATTCTTTCGACGGCGGTCTTCTGGAACGCGCCCTACGTGATCGCCAACCATCGGCGGCATGCGTTGAAGGCGGGAGTGCCGCAGGCGGTAGTCGACGCAATCATGGAAAAGCGCCGACCAGAAGCAAGCGATGACCGCCTTCAGCTTGTCTGCGAGGCGGTCTGTGACATTCTCGCGGGCGGCGTAGTCGACGACGCGCGCTTTGCGCGTTACGACGCTGAACTCGGCCGGGCGGTGATTGCCGAGTTGCTGATCACGGTCGGCTACTTCACGTCTATTTCGCTCGGCATGACGTTGCATGCGCTGCCGCCCAAAGACTGATAGCAGCTCGTGTTCGTTGACCAGATGGTGAAACCGCGGAGGCACACGACGTGTCAGCTCTCGACTGGTATCTGCAGATCAACCTGAAGGCGCGGCACCTGCGTCTGCTCGTCACGATCGACACATACCGCAATCTGACCCAGGTCGCCGACGTCACGCACGTGACGGTGCCTGCCGTCTCCAAGTCGCTGGCGGAACTGGAGCGGGGCCTCGGGCTTACGCTGTTTTCGCGCACCGCGCAGGGCCTCGTACCCACGCCGTATGGCGATTGCCTGATCCGCCACGCACGCGACATGCTGACGATCCTGCATCAGGCGCGCGACGAACTGAAGGCACTGAGTTCGGGGACCGAGGGCAAGGTTCATATCGGCATGTTGCCAGCATCGGCTTCCGTGCTGTTGCCGCAGGCGCTGAGCCTGCTGAAACAGCGCTCGCCCGGCACCAACGTGATGGTCACGGAAGGCACGACGGCCTTGCTGCTGCCCGAGCTGTGGCAAGGTCATCTCGACCTCGTCGTGGGCCGCTTGCCGGCGCCTGACACGCTCGGCAGCTTCGAGGAGCGCGAGCTTCTTGAAGAGCCGGTCACGCTGATGACTGGCCGACACCATCCCCTGGCCCGCAGGAAGTCGGTGACATGGTCGGACTTGCGGCCATATCCGTGGATACTGCCGCCACCCGGCTCGATACTGCGAGACCCGCTGGAAAGGGCGCTCGAAGCACACGACGTCCCGCTGACCAGCAACTACATCGAAACGCTTTCCATGCACGTCGCACGTGCCCATCTGCAAATCTCGGATTTCATCGCCGTCATGGCCGGCACGCCCGGTGGCGACACGGCGCAGCCGTTGCATACTCTTCCCTTAAGCCTGCCGCGCTTGCTGCGTCCGGCAGGCGTGCTATGGAACCGCAATCGCGGCCTCACGCCGAGCGCGCAGTTGATGGTGTCGTGTCTCGAAGAGGCCGCCGGACGGCTGCAGGCGGGCGCGGACGCTGCAGCACGCGCGGCGGCACCGGGCGGGGCGAGCCGGCTGCGCGCGCCCACGCCGGCGCGTTGACGGCGTGGCGGTTCGTTAGGCCGCGAGGCGCGCCGGCGTAAATGGCGCGTTTGTCAGCGCTGCGCCAGCTATTCGACTGTTGTGTCGCGCTACACTTCATCATGGTGTTCCCGGTTTTCTCGACAGCGGAGACCATGATGAAGATCGCTCTTGCATGCCTGACACTTCCCGCATTCCTCATGGCTTGCACTGCACCATCCACCGACCTTCTGTCCAACGCCCCGACTGCGTCGCGTCACATCACGCCGCGCGAGTGCCGTGATCTCGCCGCCCTCAGGAAGGGCGCCGAGCCGACGCACGACCGTTTGACGTCCGAGGCAGCGGTGCTGCTCATGGCCGGATACAACCAGGTGACCGACGCCGATCTTTATCCTGGCGCGCTGCACCATGCGCAGCGGCGCATGGACGATTGGTACGCGCAAGACTGCGGGATGTAAGACTTGATTATCCGCGGTATCCCGCGCTGCACTGTACCTTGGTCATATTCAGCTTCACCGCGCCGCGCAAGGCCTTGCGCTCTGTTTGAGCACGCGCGCCTGGTCGCCAATCGCCTCTCCTTTACCAAATGGTTAACACTCGCGCAGCTTATTTCAATAGACGGAAAACCGGCGCGCAAACATCATTCAGTCAACGGGATCGCCTGGTGAGTCGCGCAATGCGACCACAGCCGGCAGCAGCCGGGAGGCAGGCAGATCCAATTGCCCAAGTCAAAGGAGACTACGTTGACCAAGAAAGTACATCTCACGCTCGCGATCGCCGAGCATCCGCATACCGCTGCCATCCGCGACGGCTCGATCCCCATAGAAGGCGTCGATGCAGAATTCATCACCGTCCAGCCGCAGATCGGCGCGTTTCGCCGAATGGTGCGCGACGTCGAATTCGACGTCTGCGAACTTGCGCCGACGACCTACATCATCGCCCGTGCCTATGGCGCGCCGTTCGTCGCGCTGCCGATTTTCGTCGTGCGACGCTTTCATCATTCCGGGCTGCTCGTGCGGCCGGGCGCAGGCATCAAAACGCCCAAGGACCTGGAGGGCAAGAAGGTTGGCGTGCGTGCCTATTCGGTGACGACGGGCGCGTGGACGCGTCAGGTGTTGATGGACGAATTCGGACTGGACGCCTCGAAAGTGACATGGGTGGTCGACGACGAAGAGCACGTCACGCAACTGAAGTTGCCGCCGAATGTAATTCACGCGCCTGCTGGCAGTTCGCTTGCAGAAATGATGGAAAAGGGTGAACTCGTCGCCGGTTTCCACGGCAACGCTGGCATTGGTCGCACCGGCGATCCGACGGGCGGCTGGAAGGAAGTCGAGGCCGACTATCCAGATCTGTTTCCGAACGCGGAAGAACTCGAGGCCGAGTACTACGCTCGCACCGGCGTCTACCCGATGCACGGCACGATCGTTGTGAAGGACTCGGTGCTTGCCGAGCATCCGTGGGTGGCCAGGTCGATCTACGACGCTTTCGACAAAGCGAAAGAGGATTGGCTCGCTAAGCTCGATGCGGGTGAGCTCACCGACAAGAAGAACAAGAAATACCTGGAGCTGCGCAAGATCGTCGGACACGATCCGCTGCCGTACGGTATCGAGCAAAACCGCAAGACCATTGAGGCGCTCGAGTCCACTGCGTTCAAGCAGGGCCTTACGCCGCGACGCATGACGATGACCGAGCTGTTCGTCGATCCCCGCGCCTGAGCCGGGCGTACAGGTTGGACCTCGTGCATTCATCTACGCATCCCACTCCAGACGGAATAAGAAATGATCATCGATTGCCACGGCCACTTCACGACGGTCCCCGCATCTTTTCGCGACTGGCGTGCGAAGCAGATCGACTCAGCCAATGACCCGGCCAATGCGCCGCCGCTCTCGGGCGCCCGCGTTTCCGACGACGACATCCGCGAGGGCGTCGGCAGCGGCCAGTTGCGTCTGCAAAAAGAGCGCGGCGGCGACCTCACTCTGTTCTCGCCGATTGCGGGCCTGATGAGTCACCATCTCGGCAACGAGCGCACGAGCCTCGAATGGGCCGAGGTGTCGAACAATCTGGTACGCCGCGTCTGCGACCTGTATCCGGAGAACTTTGTGCCGGTCTGCCAGTTGCCGCAGTCTCCGCTCGCGCCGCCGAAGAACTCGATTGCCGAACTGCGCCGCTGCGTCGAGGAAATGGGCTTTGTCGGCTGCAATCTGAATCCCGACCCGAGCGGCGGCTACTGGACCGGCAAGCCGATGACGGACCGCGAGTGGTATCCGCTCTACGAGACGCTGTGCGACCTCGACGTGCCCGCCATGATCCACGTCGCCGCATCATGCAACCCGTGTCACCACGGCACGGGCGCGCATTATCTGAACGCGGACACGTCGGTCTTCATGCAGTTGCTCCAAGGTGATCTGTTCAAGGATTTCCCGACGCTGCGATTCGTGATTCCGCACGGCGGCGGCGCGGTGCCTTACCACTGGGGTCGCTACCGCGGCATGTCGCTCGAAATGGCGAAGCGTCCCCTCGAAGGGCTGCTCAGCAATGTGTTCTTTGACACCTGCGTCTATCACCATCCGGGCGTGGAATTGCTGACTAAAGTGGTGCCGACGAGCAACGTGCTGTTCGGATCGGAAATGATAGGCGCGGTGCGCGGCCGCGATCCGGACACCGGCGAGTATTTCGACGACACGAAGCGCTACATCGACGCCTGCACGGCCCTGAGCGACGCCGACCGCCACGCGATTTTCGAAGGCAATGCCCGCCGCGTCTATCCGCGACTGGACGCGCACCTCAAATCCAAGGGACTGTAACGCAGCGATCGCTGACGGACATCATGAACATCATCGACATTCATCCTCATATCATCTCGGACGACGAAAAGCGTTACCCGCCTGCGCCGCTCTTCGGCAAGCGCTCGGACTGGTCTCAGGAGCGGCCCAACACCGTCGAGGCGCTCATCAAAGCCATGGACGAGGCCGGCGTTGCGAAGGCCGCCGTCGTGCATTCGTCGACCACTTACGGCTTTGACAACAGTTATGTCGTGGACGGCTGCAACCAGTACGAGAACCGGCTCGCGGCCGTGGGCTCCGTCGATATGCTGGCCGACGACGTGCAGGCGGTGATCAAAAGCTGGTCGGACAAGGGCCTCGCCGGGCTGCGCATCTTCACCGGCGGTTCGACCAAAGACTTCGATCCGAGCGAGCTCGACAATCCCAAGTCCTTCAAGGCGTGGGAGATGCTTGCCGAGCTGAAGCTGCCGATGTGCATTCAGACCGGGCCGATCGGCTTACCTCAGGTGCGCATGCTCGCCGCAAAATTTGCGAATGTGAAGATCATCCTGGATCATCTGGGCCGCCCCGACGTGCTCGACGGACCTCCGTATGCAAAGGCTGCCAGCCTATTCGCGCTGGCCGATCTGCCGAACATTTATCTCAAGCTCACGCCGCGCATTTTCGGCGATGTGAAGAAGGAGAAGGCGAGTGCGGAGACTTTCTTCCCGCGTGTCGTCGAAGCGTTCGGCGCAGAGCGCCTGGCTTGGGGCTCGAACTTCCCGACCTCGCCCGGCACGCTCGCGGAAATACTCGCGACGGCTCAGCAGGGGCTCGCCTGCCTCAGCAACGAAGAACGTGAGTGGATCTTCAGTAAAACCGCGCAGAGGCTGTATCCGGCTCTTTGCTAAGCCGACTGTCGCCCCCGGCACCGAACACCGCCACGCGTGCGCGGCCGCCTTATGCGGCGCCTCGCAGCGAAAGAGAGATCAACATGTCCAACATCCGCCTGAACAGCATCATTCGAGCATTCGAGTCGGGCAAGGCCGCGCATGCGGCCTTCTCCAAGCTCGACAAGCAGACCGCCATCGAAATGAGCGATTCGCCGTATGACGGCATCGTCTTCGAGATGGAACACAACCCGTATGACGTGAGCGCGCTCGGCGACGCATTGCAATACATGCTGAGCCGCAAGCAGATTGCCGAGGCCGCGTCGGTGGCGACGAAAGTGACGCCGATTGCGCGCATTCCGGCCAACGGCATCGAGATGAACCAGAGCTTTGCAAAGCAGGTGCTCGATCGCGGCGCATACGGCGTCATCTGGCCGCACGTGGCGACCGTGGAGCAGGCCTACAACGCCGTTGCGTCGTGTCGTTACGCTCGCCCGAAAAGCGCGCTGCTGTACGAGCCGAAAGGTGTACGGGGCGACGGTCCGGCCAATGCGGCGCGCTACTGGGGCGTTTCGATGCAGGAGTACTACCAGAAGGCCGACGTATGGCCGCTCGCGCCGCAGGGCGAAATCCTTGTCGGCCTGATGTGCGAGAGCACGCAGGCGATCGCGAACCTCGACGACATCCTGGCGAATGTGCCTGGCATCGGCTTCATTCTGATCGGCGAGGGCGACTTGAGCCAGGAACTTGGCTTCCCCCGCCAGTACGAGCACCCGGAAGTTGTCGAGGCGATGCGCCAGATCGTCGACACCTGCAGGAAGCATAACGTGGTGGTCGGCCATCCGCACGTGACTGCCAAGAACCATCGACGTCTGAGCGAAGAGGGCTACCGCTTCCTGATGTCGGCTCCGCAGCGGACCTACGGCGTAGTGGGCCTCGCACGCGACATGGCAGGCTACTGATGAACGGCGCCGAAAGCCTCGTCGCGACTCTGGTCGAGCAGGACGTCGATATCTGCTTTGCCAACCCGGGCACCTCCGAGATGCATTTCCTCGCCGCGCTCGGCGACAACCCGAAGATGCGCAGTGTGTTGTGCCTGTTCGAGGGCGTTGCCACGGGTGCAGCAGACGGCTGGTATCGAATGAGGGACAAGCCCGCCTCGACGCTGCTGCATCTTGGGCCGGGACTTGCAAACGGCCTCGCGAACATTCACAACGCCAGGCGTGCGTCGTCCGGTATGGTGAACGTGGTTGGCGAGCATTCCGTGGCGCATCTCAAGTACGATCCGCCGCTCACCTCGGACATCGAGGGGCTTGCGCGACCGCTCAGTCACTGGGTTCGCCGCGCGGAGTCGGCGGACAGCATTGCCTGGGATACCGCTCAGGCCGTGGCGAAAGCGAGTGGGCATCCGGGACAGATTGCCACGTTGATCCTGCCCGGCGATACATCGTGGCAACAGGCGGGCGCGGCTCCCGTGCTGCCGCCGCCCGTCGATGTCCGTCGCAGGACGCCCAGTGCCGCGCGCATCGAACACGTCGCAAGGGTGTTGCGCTCCGGCGAGCCGACGTTGGTCATTCTCGCCAACAGGGCAACACGCGGCTCGGCGCTTGAGAAAGCAGGCCGCGTGGCGGCCGCGACCGGCGCGCGGCTCGCCTCTCAGTTCTTCACCGCGCGCATGGAACGCGGCGCGGGGCGGGTGCCGATTGCGCGAATTCCATACGCTGTGGCGCAGGCCAACGCATTTCTCAAGGACTACAAACACATTGTCACGGTCGAGACCACGGAGCCCGTGGCCTTTTTCGCGTACCCGGAAAAGCCCAGTCTGTTGAAGGCCGAAGGCACGCTGGTTCATGCGCTCGTTGAGGCCGACGAGGACAGCGACCTTGCCTTCGACATGCTGCTGCAGGCACTCGGCGCGGCCGACACCGCGGCGCTCGTACAGCCGCGCATCGAGACGCCGGTTCCCACCGGCGCGCTCAATCCCATAAGCATCGCGCACGCGCTGGCAGCGGCGTTACCCGAGCACTGCATCGTCGTCGACGAATCGCTGACAACGGGCCGCGAGTCCATGGGCTTGACCATGGGGGCGCTGCCGCACGATCTCATCAACAACATGGGCGGCTCGATCGGCTACGCGACACCTGTAGCCACAGGCGCGGCGCTGGCGTGTGCGGACCGGCGCGTGTTCTGCATGGTCGGCGACGGCAGCGCGATGTACACGATCCAGTCTTTATGGACTCAGGCGCGCGAGAACCTGAATGTCACGACAATCATCTTCGCCAACAACAGCTACGCGATTCTCAAGGGGGAGTACGCCAACATGGGCGCGGGCACGCCGGGCGAGCGCGCGCTCTCGATGATCGACATCGACAGGCCGCGCATCGACTGGCTCGCAATGGCGAAGAGCATGGGCGTACCTGGCGTTGCCGTCGAAACGGCGGAGAGCTTCCATAAAGCAATGGTCGATTCGACCCGCGAGCCGGGCCCGTGCCTCATCGAGGTACGGCTTTAACCGATCAAGGCAATCAGGCAATAGGAGAGACACTCATGACAACGACGCTCACAGGTGTGCCGACGCTGCGCACCAATCTAGCTGAGTACGCGGTGACAAAGGCGATGCGCGACGGGCGGATAAGCTCGGATCTGGTGACGCTGGACTTCTGCGGCCCAACTCCCGCGCACAACGGCTTCAAGGCGATGGTTCGAGAGGACAGATTCGATGCAGGCGAACTCGCCATCGTCACCTTCTTACAGGCCAAAGCCTATGGCAAGCCCTATGTGCTGATGCCGACACCTATCTCCGGGCGCTTCCAACACCATTGCGCCGGCTACAACATCGACTTTGGGCATCTCGATCCCAAGGATATCGAAGGCAAGAAAGTCGGCGTGCGCACTTACACGCAAACCACCGCACTGTGGATTCGCGGCGTTCTGCGCCACGAATATGGCGTCGATCTCGACAAGGTCACGTGGATGACGCTCGGCGACGGACACCTGGCCGAGTACAGCGACCCGCAAAATTGCGAGCGTCTGCCGGCAGGTTCCTCTATTCCGGAGATGATGCTCAAAGGCGAGTTGGCCGCTGCGCTGCTCGGCGAGGACATGCCGAAGGACGAGCGCGTACGCACGCTGGTTCCGGACGCGCATGCGGCTGCAAAGGACTGGTTCACGCGCAGTGGAGTGGTTCCGATCAATCACATGTTCGTGGTGCATCAGAATCTTTCGAGGGAGCGACCCGATGTGGTGCGCGAGCTGTACCGTATGATCGTGGAAAGCCGCTCGTTCGCCGAGGGGGTGCCAGCTGTCTTTCCGCCGATCGGACTGGAGGCGAACCGCAAGGGGCTGCAATTGGCGGTCGATTGGGCGCTCGATCAGAAGATCATTCCGCGCCGGCTTTCCGTAGATGAGCTGTTCGACGATGTGACGGGAAGCCTGGGCTGAGCGACGAAGCTCCGGGTAGTCAAAAACGAGTAGAACATCGGAGACGCAAAGGTGGAGACGACTCGGCAAAAAGCGCTGCGGCCCGAGAATCGCTGGGGCATTCTCGTGCTGCTGGCGCTCGGCCTGATGATCTCTTTCGTGGACCGAACCAGTATGTCGACCGCTTTAGCGGATCGGCACTTCGTGCAGGAATTTGCGCTGACGCACGTCGAGCGCGGCTGGCTCGGCTCAGCAATGTTCTGGTCTTACGGCCTGTTGCAGATGCCGATGGGCTGGCTTGTCGACCGCTATGGCGTGAAATGGCCTTACTCGATCTGCTTTCTGCTGTGGTGTCTCGCGGCAGCGGCGACGGGTCTCGTGACCACGCTGTCCGCGCTGATAGTCATGCGGCTTCTCATCGGCATCGCTGAAGCTGTAGTGGTGCCGGCCACCTACCGCTATCTCGCCGACAACTTCGATGAAACGCGCAAGGGCACGGCGCTCGGCATCTATTCGATCGGCGGCAAGATGGGGCCGGCGCTCGGTGCGCCGATCGCTGCGTGGCTGATCGCCGTCGGCTCATGGAAGACGATGTTCATCATCACAGGACTCGCAGGACTGGTCTGGTTGATGCCCTGGCAACTGATGCTTCACAACGACTTTCCGTCGCGTGCCGAACTTGCGTCGGCGAAGCGCCGGGCGGCTTCGGTGCCGCTCGCCAATCTGCTGGCGAGTCCAGTTGTATGGGGCGGCCTGATCACCAATTTCTGCTACAGCTACTTCGCGTTTTACTGCATGACGTGGATGCCGGCATATCTGGTCGAACAGCGGGGGCTTTCGCTGCAGGAGTCGGGGCTGTACACATTCTTTAGCTTCGCCGGAATCGCCATCGTGGCCGCTTTCGCCGGGTGGGCGGCGGACAGGCTGATTGCGCGTGGCCATGATGCGGTGGTCGTGCGCAAGTCGTTCATCGTGGCCGGTTTTATCGGGGGCACGACGGTTCTGATAGGCGCTTATACGCCGTCGCCGCACATGGCGCTGTTCTGGAACATCCTATCTCTTTCGCTCCTCGGCCTTGTCACGGCGAACAATCTTGCTTTGGTGAAACTCACGCTGATTCCCAGGCAGGCGGTGGGTCTGAATACCGGCTTGCAGCAGGTTGCTACCAGCCTCGCCGGTGGCGTATCGGCGAGTCTGTCGGGCTGGCTGCTTCATGTCGGGCACAGCTACACGTTGCCAATGGCGGCCATTTTCGGCTTCCTCGTGCTTGGCGCGGCAAGCACGGTGGTGCTGCTTCAGCGCAAGTGGGCGCCGAAAGTCAACGGTAGTGGATACGAAGAGCGAGACAACGACGATGCAAAGGCGCGTACCTATGCAAACAGAAATTTCCCCTGAGTGCCCGCATGGTTGCAAGGCGGGACTGGGGCAGCGGACATGACGCGCGCGAACAACAGCTCGCAACCGGTCGCGCAGGCGCCCATGCGTAAACACTCGTCGCTGACGCGTTTCCTGATTGCCCGCGCCGGTTCAATCACCGCGCAGCAGATGCTCATGCTTGCAATCAGCTGGCACATGTTCGATCTGACATCGAGCGCGTGGTCGCTGGGGCTCGTCGGACTGTTCCAGTTCGCTCCCGGACTCGCGACGACTTTCGTCGCCGGTCATTGCGCCGATCGCATGCATCGCGGCCGGATTGTCGCGGCCTGTCTCGCCGCGCAGGCGGTGACAGCCGCGCTGCTGGCTGCGTCCACAGTAACGCATGTCGTGACACGCGACCTGTTGCTCGGCCTCTCTCTCGTTCTCGGCGCGATCCGGCCATTTCAAATGTCGGCGCAGCAGGCGCTCTTGCCGATGCTCGTTCCCCAGAATCTGCTCGCGCGGTCCATGGCGCTTAGCACCGTGGTTCAACAGGTCTGCGTGATAGCCGGGCCGGCGTTGGGCGGCTTGCTGTTCGCCATGGGTGTTAACACACTTTATCTCACGTGCGCAGCGGTGTTCTGCGTGAGCGCCGTGATGTACGCGATCATTCACTACGACTACGTGCCGCCGCCGCGTGAGCCGGTCACGGCGCAAACGGTGCTCGCCGGCTTGCGCTTCGTGTGGAGCAACCCGTTGTTGCTCGGCGCCATCTCCCTCGATCTCTTTGCCGTGCTGTTCGGCGGCGCGACCGCGTTGCTGCCGGTCTATGCGAAAGAAATCCTGCACGTCGGGCCGCAGGGTCTCGGCTTGCTGCGCTGTGCGCCTGCCGCGGGCGCATTATGTGTCGGCCTTGTGTTGTCTCGCCGTGCAATTGGCAGCAGCGTTGGCAAGAAGCTGCTGGTCGCTGTGGTCATCTACGGAATGTCCATTGCCGCATTCGGGCTCTCCCGTTCGTTTTTGCTGTCGCTGTTGCTGCTTGCCGTGTCGGGCGGCGCGGACACCATCAGTGTGATTGTCCGACAGACACTGATCCAGCTTGAAACGCCGGATCTCATGCGCGGACGAGTCGCCGCGGTGAACACGCTGTTCATCGGCGCGAGCAATCAACTGGGCGAGTTCGAGTCAGGTATGACCGCTACCGCGTTCGGCGTCGTCGGCTCGGTCGTGCTCGGCGGATTCGCGACGGTCCTCGTCAGCCTTGCATGGAGTCATCTCTTCAAGCCGCTCGCCCAACGGAAGACGTTGCAGTCACAGACAGCGCGTTGAGCACGACGGCTCGCGGCGCGTCTTTCCACCTCTTATGGTTAAGCTCCAATGGCGACACAAAAGCGCCGCCATCCGTATCCGCATCAGAATTTATGCGTCATTCCGAGGATTACGCCACGCGCGTACGCGCCTGGGTTGACCGCAATGCCAGAATATTGCGTGCCGTCCAGCGTGTATTGCGCCTGATTGCGGTTCTGAATGAGCCCGGCGGTGGTGTACAGAATAGTCGACTTCGACAGATAATATTCATAGATCAGCCCGACCTGCTGAGCGTTATTGCCTTGGCCCGTCCGGTCGTGCGCGTATCCATACATTACCGAGAGCCGGTTAAACGGATTGAACAGATAGGTGCCCGATACTTCGTAGATGTCACGCTTTTCGCTGTTATCGCTCTGACGTTCCGTCTGGTACGCCGCATAAAAGCGCGCCGCGCCCAGCCGGTAAGACGCGGTCCCTCTGAATATCTTCTGCACCGACGTGCCGGCCGCATTTGCAGACGATTCATAGCCGGCGCCCAGATGAAGGGGACCGTGAACATAGCGCGCCACGACGTTGTAAAAGCGCAGGCCGTTCGACGGGCTCGTCGTCTGATCGCGCAGCGACACCATGCCCTGCACGCTCAGACCGCGAAAGTCCGGCAGGAAGTAGGCAATCGCGTTACTCGCGCGCACGGACGCGTCGGTGAAGTTGTTGATCGGCGAGGCGAAGCTCTTGACTGCGGTGGGGTCCACTTCGCCGTTCAGGAAGAGATACTCAGGCTTCTTCTGACGCCCGAAGCGCACTTCGCCGAACCGTCCGGACACGCCGATCCATGCTAGACGATTGAAAGAGGCGGTAGGGTCGGTCGCCGCACCGGTCACGCCCGAGAATCCCTGCTCCAACTGGAAATTGACGCGGACGCCGCCACCGATATCTTCGTGACCGGTCAGGCCGTACACGGTCGCAAAGAGGCCGCTCGATACGGCACGGACCGCGCCCCCCGCACCGCCGTTCTGATATTCGATGCCGTTGTCGAGCACGCCGTAAAGCGTGACCGACGATTGCCCATGAGCGGTATTCAATAGACATGCCAATGCAACGGTCGATATTGGATAGACCAGCTTCTTCATTCTGTCTCCGAGTCTGTTTCTTTTTTTCGAGCGCTTTGCGCGCGCAACAGGCGCTTGCTTTCGTAACGCCCTGGCGTCCAACGCGACACGGCATAGGCGAGGGCAAAGGGCGCGGCGAAAGCGAGAACGAAGAATATTGGATCGACGGGCTGACGTCCCTGCACAAAACCGAGATTCGCCGGAACTTTTAATAAAGGCCGATCAATGCTGGCAGACCTTAACAAAAGTGCCATTGAAAGTGACTTTTGTGTAGGGACGCAGACGCCTTCGTCACATATGCTCGATTCGTCGAAACGATGGCTCCGGCGCCCGCGTTTTCCGCAATCCAACCCAATCAAAGAGAAAAGAGCAGATGGAGACAAACAAACCTGAACGACAAGGAAGCGTGAGCCGCTGGGCTGTGCTTGCGCTCCTTGCGCTCGGCGTGCTGATTTCGTTCGTCGATCGCACCAGTATTTCGTCGACGCTGGCGGACGCAAGTTTCATCCGCCATTTCGCGCTCACCAACGTAGACCGCGGCTGGATCAACGCGGCGTTTTTCTGGTCGTACGGCGCGTTCCAGATTCCGATGGGCTGGGTTGCGGACCGCTACGGCGTCAAGTGGCCCTACGCGATCAGCTTCGCTTTGTGGTGCCTTGCTACTGCGCTGATGGGGGCGGTCACGGCGCTCACGAGCCTCGTCGTCATGCGTCTGATCATTGGAATGGCTGAGGCAATTGTGATTCCCGCTAGCTATCGCTGGATTCGCAATAACTTCGACGAGAGCCAGAATGGACTTGCCGTCGGCCTGCTGGCGATGGGCAACAAGTTTGGCCCAGCGTTGGGCGCGCCAGTGGGTGCATGGTTCATCGTCCACTATTCGTGGCAGGTGATGTTCGTCGCCACAGGTCTAATCGGTCTGGTCTGGCTCGCGCCGTGGCTACTGCTGGCTCGTAACGATTTGCCGACGAAGGAGCAACTCGCAGCCGCAAACCGGCGCGCACGCACGGTGAGTCTCGGCAGTATCGTGTCTAGCCCGGTGGTGTGGGGCGGTCTCATCACCAACTTCTGCTACGGCTATTTCACGTTTTACTGCATGACGTGGATGCCTTCGTATCTGGTCGAGCAACGTCATCTTTCGCTCTCGAGGTCAGGGCTTTTCACGTTCTTCAGCTTCGCCGGCATCGCAATCGTCGCGGCGCTCGCGGGTTGGGTTGCGGACAGGATCATTGCGAGAGGGTACAACGCCATTCTCGTGCGCAAGCTGTTCACGATCACAGGTTTTGTCGGCGGATGCACAGTGCTGCTCGGCGCCTATGCACCGACGCTGGAATTGGCGCTCTTCTGGAATGTACTGTCGCTTTCGCTGCTTGGCCTCGTAACCGCCAACAACCTCGTGCTTTCGCGCCTGAGCCTGATTCCGAAGCAGGCAATCGGACTCGTCACGGGCGTGCAGCAGGTAGCGACAAGCCTTGCCGGCGGCGTGACGGCAAGCCTTTCCGGGTGGCTCCTGCATGTGAGCGGAAGCTATGACCTGCCAATGATGGTGATTCTTGTCTTCCTCGCGCTGGGAGCGCTTGCAACCGCGATTTTGTACCGCCCCGAATGGGCGCCGAAAGTCACGGAAATGCAGCCTTCGTTGCGGCAAGCGTAGAAAGGGCCGCATAGCGGACCGTAGTGACGCTTACTGCACCCTGGCTGCGTTGCAGAACACTTAATTCACTGAGAAAACATATATGGCGAAGATTGTATTCGGAATGGCAGTGCCGCACAGCGGCATGCTCGGTCAGGCGCCGGAAGACTGGCTAAAGAACGGTGAGCGCGACCGCAGTAATCCGGAACTGTGGTATCGCAATCGGACATGGACTTATCCTGAGCTGGAGGCGCATCGAGAAGCGGCCTTCGAAAAGTTTCTGACGCTCGAGGAGCGCACCACGCGCGCGGCGCGCTGCCGCGCCGCGCTCGACACGATGGCCGCCGCGTATCGCGAAGCGAAGATCGACGTCGCGATCATTCTCGGCAAGGACCAGAAAGAAATCTTTCCGCACTGCTCGCCGTCGATCGCCATCTACAGCGGCGAGGAGGTGCATAACGGCCCGCCGCAGCGCTCCGTGTATGCGCCGGACCACCACGTCACGCACAAATGTCATCCCAGACTGGCCACTTATCTGATCGAGCACTTCCAGCGTGAGCGCTTCGATCTGACCGACCTGTTCGCGTGGCCCGACAACGTGTGGATGAAACCATTGCCCGAATATCCCGTTGTGCCCCATGCGTACAGCTTCGTCTATCACCAGATCATGGGCGATGCGCCGCCGCCGCATGTGCCCGTCATCATGAATTGCTTTTATCCGCCGACGCAGCCGTCCATGTCACGTTGCATCGAGTTCGGAGCGGTGTTGCGCGATGCGATCAATGCGTGGCCGGACGACGTGCGGGTAGGCATATTTGCGTCAGGTGGCCTGTCGCACTTCGTCAACGACGAGGAATTCGACCGCCGCATCATGAAGATGCTCGCCGACTATGACTACGACGGTCTCGCTGCGGTGGACAATCGCTCGTATCAGTCTGGCACATCCGAAATCAAGCTCTATGTCAGCGTCATGAAGGCGGTGCAGGAAACGCGCGCCAGCATGACGCTGGTGGACTACGTGCCGTGCTGGCGCACGCCAGCAGGCACTGGCGAGGGCATGGGCTTCATGTACTGGAAAGCCGAACAATCCGCTGCGAGCAACTGATTCGCTGCCGTGGACGAGAGACGACCGGACAGCAGCATCAAAACGGAGGTATCGAGGAAACGAACGCATTGCGTCAATGTATCCAGTCGAGCGGGCGGCTTGGCGCGGTGTGCCCCCCGCTCCAATATAAAACTAATGGAGGCATTTGCTGTGCATCTCATTTCGTCTTTCAAAAAGCTCTTCGGCTGCTTGGCGATTGCGGGCGCCTCTGTCTCGCCTGTGGGCGCGGCAGGCGCGGCGTCGAATGGAACCCTGTATCTCAACCGGGTCGGCCCTGTCACTTCGGAGTTGTACATATCGAATGCCGACGGTACCGGCGAGCACAAGTTGATTCCAACCGCCGGGTTCGACTATCACGCGTCGTTTTCCAGAGATGGCCAGTGGATCGTGTTTACCTCTGAGCGCGATGGCCTCGGTCAATCGAACCTCTATCGGGTCAAGGTAGATGGCACAGGAATCGAGCGGCTAACCGATCACTTGGCCGTCGACGATGCGGCCGTCTTCTCGCCGACAGACCCGAACCTGATCGCGTTCGTCTCGTCGCGCCGGGGCAAGGACGGCTTTGGCACCGCCAACATCTGGACCCTCGATGTATCGACGGGCGCATTGAATAACGTGACGGGCTCGCTCGGTTTCGATCCGACACGGCCGCACAGTTACTTCAGACCTTCATGGTCGCCGGACGGAAAGTGGCTTGCGTTGTCATCCGATACGGGCTCGGATTGGCGCGGCCACAATCTGCCCACCGGCTGGGAGCGTACGCAGGAAAGCAGCATCTACATCATCCGGCCGGACGGCTCCGGCTGGAGGAAAGTGGCCGGCGTGGCGGGTTACGACGAGGGATCGCCCTCGTGGTCGCCGGACGGCAAGCGGGTCGTGTTCTATGAAACGCCGGTGGAATCGACGTGGGGCGCGCACCGGCCCGAGTCGATCGATTCGGTCAGTTCTCAACTCGTGTCAGTCGATGTTTCGAGCCTCGCCCGAACGACGATGACTTCCACTGCGGGCTTCAAGGTATTCCCGCAATATCTGAATGCGAACAGTGTCGCGTACCACGTGAAAGGCGGCTCGACAGAGGGGCTCTATACGACAGCAGGTATTTTCCGCTCAACGGCCAACACGGGTATCCGCTCGCCGCGCTACTCGCCGGACGGTACGAAGCTGGTGTACGAGAAAGTCGCCTTTAGTCCCGCGCGTGCCAACGGAACCCCGCTATTCAGTTTCGATCCGGCCTGGAAGTACACCTATCTCGACGTATTCCCGCAACTGTCCAGAGACCGGGCAAAGCTGGTGTACACGGAAAAGGCAATCGGCTCGTCGATTGCCGTCACCAATCCCGATCTGTCCGGTTATACGCGCATTTACGATCCGGCAACGAGCGGTCTGGACCCGGCTGTCATCGCGCAGGGGCTCGCCGGCGCATTCCAGCCGACGTGGTCGCCGGATCGTCAGTGGGTCGCCTTCGGTGTGGGCAACTGGTTCTTCACCCGCAGTACTGGTGCCGGCCAGATCATGCGGATCAGGACAGACGGCAGCATGAATGGTCAGGCCGAGGCGCTGACGGACGGTTCCATCAACGCGGGCTTTCCGAGCTATTCGCCCGACGGCAAGAAACTTGTGTACCGGGTATGGAGCGCCACCGTACAAGGGCTGCGCATTCTCGATCTGAACACGCGCAGCTCGACCGTGCTGACGAGCGGTGCAGATAATTTGCCGGGCTGGTCGCCAGACGGCAGCAAGATCGTGTTCACACGTAAGCAGGTCGATACCGCCGATCCGAACAAGTTCAACTACGACGTGTTCACCATCAGACCGGATGGCACGGGCCTCACGCGCCTGACTACGGACGGCTCGAACCAGGGCCACGCTGTGTGGACGTGGGACGGCCGTATCGCATACAGCTCCGGCACCTATGGCTTTCGTGACGAACTAGCGCTTTACGACAACAGCTTCCAGCCCGACGGCCAGAATTGGGTAATGAATGCGGATGGCAGCAATCAGCGGCCGACAACGGACACGCTGTGGGAAGAGGCCATGCCTCTCTACATTCCCGGGCTTTGAGCTCCCGTTGCATTGGCTGTGGAACGAAGGCGCTGTGCATCGCGCACGGTGCATTACCTGGGCACGCGGCCGGTCATCCAATGCCCTTGGCATGACCGGCTCCCGTAGGCGTCGGAGGCAGCAGATACATCTGCGTTGAGGCAGGCATCCCTGCGATATGGCTCTCCAGTAGTTCAACGCTGGACGAGCGGGGCGATGGGTCGGTCACGTCTGTGCATTGGTTCAGCGTGTAGGACGCGAAGAACCACGTCCGCGTCAGCCACGTACGGTAGCGGGGCATACGCTCGCACATTTAAAATATAAACAGGAGACAAAATGAAAAAGGCGGTATTGGCTATATCCGGCATTGCATCGGCGTGCGCTGTCAATTGGGCATACGCTCAGTCGTCGGTCACGCTTTACGGAGTGATCGACAACGGCATCGAATACCGGAACTCAGCTTCGGGCACGGTAGTCCGTACGGTATCCGGCGGCCTGTTCGCAAGCCGGTATGGTTTGAAGGGCAGTGAGGATATCGGCGGCGGCCTGCATGTCAACTTCCAGTTGGAGCAAGGCTTCTCTGGCGTGACGGGAGCAGCTTCGAATTCGGCGGCAGCCTTTAACCGGCAAGCGTGGGTTGGTGTATCCGGCGCGTTTGGGGAGACGCGGTTTGGCTTGCAGAACACGCCTCAATACATTTTCATCAACCCGGAACTTGATCCGACCGCGGTGATGAGCATCGGGTCGCCGATGAATAACTTCAACAGCCTGACCATTCGCGTCAATAACGCCATTTCTTACTTCACACCGGCGGTGTACGGGCTCAGTGCCCAGTTCATGGTCGCGATGCGCGATTCGACCACCGAGCCAACGAACGGATTTCAGTTCTATAACGCTGCACTGCGCTACGAAAACGGCCCATTTCGCATCGCGGCCGGCTATGAGCAGGCGGCGAATGCCGCAGGAACTTCAACGCTGAAGCTGTTCAACGCGGGCGCGTCTGTCGGAATAGGGGCCGCGCGGTTCTATCTGGCGTACCACGCCGAACACCAGACTGACGACAGCATAAAGCGCGACGTGTATGAAGCATCGGGTTCATACTCGTTTAGTCCTGCTGCCCAGCTTTCTGTCATGTATGGTTACGCGCATGACCGTACAGGCCAGGGCAATAATGCGCAACAGATCGGTCTCACTTACGCGTATTCGCTCTCGAAGCGCACCACGTTATATGGCTCCGCGGGATTTATTCAGAACCGCAACGAAGCCCGCTTCACGCTCAACGGCACAGGCTACACCGGGCTTGCCGTCGCGCCGGGCGCCGACACGCGCGGCGCGATCATTGGCATGATGCACAAGTTCTGATTGCAGAGGGAGCTTGCCACGGCGCGGCTCATCCGGGTTAATAGCAGGGCGCGCCTTACTGGATGATGTGCAAGAATGCATTCTGCTCCCACGGAGCTTGTTGTATTGAGGCCGCGCGAGAGTTTCGGCGATTCACGCGACATGGTTCGAGAAACTGGTCGAGTCAGTTACGGATGTCTAACTGTGTCACACGCGGAGCTTGCCGCCGCCGCTGGTGTCTCGCGTAAGCGCACCGCGCTGTGTGTCGCTTCGGGCGTTCGCGCACTCCGCAGTTCCGACGCCAACTGCCGCGAGTAGCTTGCGCACTTCTGCATCACGCTTTTCGAGCCCTCGCGTGCGAACCCGGAATTCTAACGATGGCCGTGATGACCCGCATCGGCCAAGGAGACTTTATGCCACACGGTGCCTCGGCAAAGTATCACACCCGGTCCGGCGCCAGCGCGAACATGACGACTGTCCCGAAGGTTCGCCTGTACGTTGAGCGCCCGGAGGAAAAGAACTGGTTTGTACATGTAGGCCATGTCACGGAGCGAGGCCGCTGGCGAACCGAACCGCATGCGCATCCGGCGTATGGCCAGGTGATATTCGTGCGCAACGGCCGCGGCATGATGAACCTCGAAGGCAGCCGTGTGCCGTTCGATGGGCCTTGCGCCCTGCTGTTGCCGACCGAGTGCGTGCATGGTCTCGACTACGAGCTTGACGCCGACCGCTGGGTCGTCACCATCGAGGTTGTATATCTCGCGCAAGTGAACGCAAAACTCCAGGAATTCATGGCACTGTGGGCGTCGCCGCGAGTGATTCCGCTTGTTTATTGTGCCGACGCCGGCATGGAGTTTTACAGCCTGATTTGCAGTCTTAAGGAAGAGGCAGAATCCGACGCGACCGGTCACGTGATCGGCACCGAAGCGCTGCTTACGATGCTTTTGCTCAAGCTCGTCCGTGAGGTGCGCCTTGCCGATACTGGCAACGAAAGCGCCACGCGCAACGATGTTCGCGTTGTCGAACGCTTTCGCAAGCTGGTCGACGAACACTTCCGCGAGAACTTGCCGCTGCAGGACTATGCATCGATGATGGCTGTTTCGCTCGTGCAACTGCGCACAGCGTGTGCGTCCGCAGCAGAACAAAGCCCGACGAAAATGATTCATGCCCGCATCATTACCGAGGCAAAGCGGAATCTCATCTTTGGAGACATGTCAGTGGAGCAGATTGCGTTTGCGCTCGGCTTCGCGGATGCGGCTTACTTTACGCGCTTTTTCCGCAGAGAAGTCGGCCAGGCGCCGAGCCAGTTCCGCGCTGCGGCGCGGCAGCAATCGCAGCGCAAGGCCTTGTCGCAGTGAGGGTTTTGAAGGGGAAGATGCGCCAAAAAATACCAGTGAATAGCACTTTTATACAGGGACGTATGGGGGCGAATCGAATAACCTGAGGTGAACTTAATTTTGTGTTCGCCTTGGGATTTATCGCCCATGACTCATTCCTTAAAGAGAACTACACACACCCGGTACCTGCTGATCAGAACGTGTGCTGCGGTCATGTCGCTCGCGGCCACATTGAGCGGGTGCAGCGGTAGGGGGATACCGCCTGAAGGGTCGACGGGCGAACTGGTGTACGTCGGCACGCAGGACCGTCAGATTCAAGCGCTGCGCTTTGATCCGTCGACGGGCAAGCTTGCGGTAATCGCCAAGGTTGCGGAGGGTGCGCGCTCGACGTGGGTCGCCGCGCATCCGGTGTTGCCGGTGATCTACGCGGTCGACGACGATAATGCAAAGGAAGGAAGCGTGACCGCTTATGCGGTGAATCGCACTACCGGTGCGCTTGAACGAATCAACGAAGTCGCAACCAGAGGCAGCGGCACCACGAATCTGTACCTGGACGTTCCGTCAATGACCTTGCTTGCCGCGAATTACGGCGGCGGTTCCGTATCGAGCATCACAGTCAAGCCGGACGGCAGCCTGGGTTTACTCGTGTCGACGGTCAAGGACATCGGCTCCGGGCCGAACCGCCGCCAGGCCACTGCGCACGCGCACAGCGCTGTGGTCGACCCGTCCGGGCGATATGCGCTCGTTCCTGATCTCGGCGCCGATAGGGTGTTCGTGTATGGATTCGACCGTGGGGCTCACTCTCTGTCGGCGGACGACGCCGTCCGCTCTCGCTCATTCGTTGCGCCGGCGGGCAGCGGCCCGCGCCATATCGCTTTTGGCGCCAGCGGTCAGTATGTCTATGTGATCAGCGAACTGTCGGCGGAAATAATGGTGTTTCGCTGGGACACAGTGCAAGGGCGCTTGGCGCTTTTGCAGTCATTGCCGGTCAGCAGCGAGACATTCAAGGGCACGAGAAGCGGGGCGGAAATCGCCGTCAGCGGCGATGGGCGCTTTGTCTATGCCGAAAATCGAGCAGAAGATTCGCTGTCCGTCTATAGGGTCGATGCGAATTCCGGCCAGCTCTCGCTGGTTCAACGTGTGGCCTCGGGCGGTGAAAGGCCTTGGGGTTTCGGGATCGACAGGTCAGGTAAGTGGATGCTGGTTGCGAACCAGCGCAGCGGCACTGTGAACGTGTTCGGCATCGACACCGCGTCCGGCAAGCTTTCTGATATCGGGCAAACGGTCAGCATGCCGACTCCGGTCAGCATCGCCTTCGTCAATTAGTTGATTTAGAGGTCGGCTCACGTGATACCGCTTGATGTAGGGGTGGCAAGCGCGCAAGAGGGAACCGCCGTTGGAACAGATGGTAGATACCGACGGTGAATGCAGTCTGACGATCCACGCCGGCGGGTCCGCGCGAGCAGCGAGAGCAATCCGCTTGCACGTCGCGCGTCGAGCGTCGCGGTGGAGGTTGGCGGCGGCTGTTGAAACTGCTCGGGCAGGCGAGGAAGATTGGGGGCTTGATAGTGGTTGCAGGGGAGCATCGCGCACTGGCGCAACGCCGCCCCACTGCCGCGAAGATCAGGGAACTGATCAGTGCATCAGTCGACGGCACGCAGCCCGGCGCTTCGCCTGTTAACCAAGCTGGCGAAACGGCAATCTCTCAGGTTCCGCCGTAGCCTTCGGGTTGGGCGGGATCATTTCACCGGTCCCAAGCCGGCTTACCTACCAAGCGAACCGCCACTCCTGGCGACTTCGGCCGTCAGCGACAGGTCATGCAGCCTGGCACGCCCGGACTTCTTCCAACCTTGGAATCGAAGGTTGCGCGCCGCGACGTTGAACGCAGATGCTTGCGGCCGCCTGCGCGTGCGTGAGCGCATCCGAGAGCGCGGCGCGCATCGCGAGCTTTGCCGCCAGCGCGCCGACGAAGGTATCGCCGGCGGCGGTCGTATCGATCGCGCGAACCTGTCGCGCGGGATAGCGCGTTCCCGCCATTGCGTCGCCGACGACATAGACGCCTTGTTCGCCGAGCGTTACCACGACGTTGCGCGCGCCAGCACGATGCAGCCCGCTCGCCGCTAGCGCGGCGGTGTCGCTTGCATCGGGGGCGAGTCCCGCGAGAATCGATACCTCGATTTCGTTGGGTACGAGATAGTCGATCAGTTCAAGCCAGTTGGCGGGCAAAGGTTGCGTCGCGGGCCCTGGATTCAGCACGGTCAGCTTGCCTAGCTGGCGCGCGATGACAAGCGTCGCGTGCACGGTCTCCGGCGGCGTTTCGAGCTGACACACGACCACGTCGCAAGCACGAAAGCGCGCTTCGTTCGCGTGAATGGTTGCGGGCGACAATGCGCCATTGCTGCCCGNCACCACCACGATACTGTTCTCGCCGGCAGCGGACACCGTGATCATCGCGAGGCCGGTAGAGTGCGTATCTGAGACTTCGATGCCCCCGCAATCGATGCCTTCGGCTGCGAGTTCATCGACACGTTGCGCGCCGTAAACATCGCGTCCGACGCAGCCGATCATCGCGACGCTCGCGCCCATGCGCGCGGCGGCAACCGCCTGATTCGCGCCT
>NZ_AWZV01000062.1 GCF_000472545.1 Burkholderia sp. WSM2232
GCCGTTGTGCCGTTGTGCCGTTGTGCCGTTGTGCCGTTGTGCCGTTGTGCCGTTGTGCCGTTGTGCCGTTGTGCCGTTGTGCCGTTGTGCCGTTGCGGCGTTGTGCCGTTGTGCCGTTGTGCCGTTGTGCCGTTGTGCCGTTGTGCCGTTGTGCCGTTGCGGCGTTGCGGCGTTGCGGCGTTGCCTCAGGCAACCATGGTTGCCGATGCGTTCCGCCATGGCCTATTGAACCAGGCGGCTTCGGCAGTTGGCCGCTCCGGCCGGAGCCGTGCGTTCTAGCCAGCGTACGCCCGGCCGCCGCCCACGGCCCGGCGACCGTACGTCCACCGCTGGAGACCACCGTCCAGCGTGCAAGGTCCACCGTTCGCCCACCGCACGCGCCGCGGGTCTATTACCTGCTGACCGCCTGCTGATCGCCTGCTGATCGGCCGACAAGCGTCCGCCCGGTGTCTGTCCACCACCCGCTGCCCTCCGCCCGCTGACGGCCAGTTGGCGACCAGTTCACCCCCACCTGTCTCGTCGAGCGCTGCGTCACGCCAACTCGCGCGAGACGCCGTCTTCTTCTCACGACACAAAGTCACAATCGACTGAACTCCGTTACCTAAAATGGTCTGCACGCCTGCCGTTGGTTTTGCCGTTCGGCATCAGGGCGTTTCATATCCGTATTTCGGGAGACGACGATGGAAGTTCAACCGTATGTGTTTTTCAACGGGCGTTGCGAAGAAGCGCTCGACTATTACCGCCAGCATCTTGGCGCCGAAGTCACATTCATGATGCGTTTCAAGGACGCACCGCCCGATCCGCAGAACAAGCCGCGCCCCGGCGTCGAAGAAAAGATCATGCATGCGAACGTGCAGATGGGCTCGACGCAGTGGATGGCGTCCGACGGCAATTGCGATCAGGACGCGAAACCGATGAGCGGCTTCAGCCTGTCGCTGACCGCGGACGACACCGCGTCGGCGCAGAAATACTTCAACGCGCTTGCGGACGGCGGCCAGATCGTCATGCCTTGGGGCGAAACCTTCTGGAGCAAGGGATTCGGCATGACGGTGGACCGCTTCGGTCTGATGTGGATGGTGACTCTGCCGCACGAGTAAGCTACGGCGGGCCCGGCAGCTCGCCTAGGTCTTCGCCAGGATCCGCGAATGCCGCTCGATGTTCCAGTGCGGCTCGGTGTCGCAGAGCGCCGCGCGTAAGCGCGCCACCTGTTCCGCGAGCCGCTGCCCGAGCCAGTACGGTCCTTGCAGATCGGGCGGGAGCGGCGGCGCGGAGTCGCCGGTAGCCGGGAGCGGTGGCGGCGCTGCGTGACTGCCGGCCACGAGCGCAGCCGTTGCGGGGGCGTCGGCCGCGGGAGCACCGGCTCGCGACGCGTCCGCCGTCGATCCGGCAGTCGCGGGTAGGCCCGCTCCCGACACACTCTGCGTCGCAACGCCAGCCGCCGGAGAGCCACCCGCCGACACACCGTTCGCCGCAACGCCAGTCGCGGGAACGCCGTCGCCCGACGTACTCTCCGTCGGAACAGCAGCCGCGGGTCGGCTGCGCCCCGACGCACTCTCCCCCGCAACGCCAGCCGCCGGAACGCCGCTTCCCGACACACTCTCCGCAGGAACTGCGACCGCCGCGCCTCCTGCCAGAACCCCGGAACGCTGCGCCCGACCAAAACGCAGGCCGCGTGCCGTGGCCAGCAACATCGCGCGCACGGCTTGCACTTCGGTGCCGCATCGTCGCGCATAGGCCGCACGTGCGGCGGCGTCAGCCTGCATCAGCGGACCGGTCGCCAGCAGTTCCAGCGAACTGAGCACCGAACGATGCAAGCGCTGAATCTCCTCGAGCTTCGCCTGCGGCACGTCGATCTCCTTCGCCACCGAAGGCATGAGCGAGCGCAACTGCACGAGCCGCCGGTTAATCTCCAGAAAACGCCTGACCTGCTCTTCCTCGCCGATCGATTCGCCCCCCAGCAAGCGCGTGTAGATGCGCGCGCATTCGCGCAGATTCGCAGCGAGGCCGTAGCGCCACGAATAGGTAGCATGCAACGGCAGCGCGAATGAAAACGCGAGAGCGATCATAATGCCGATCAGCACGTTCAACGTGCGCCACAGGCCGACGTCGATCACATTGTCGCCATGTCCGGCGACGATGCACATGGTGATCGCCGTGAGCAGCCCGATATAGCCGGACGAGCCGATCGCAAACCAGGCGCAGATTGCCGCGACAATCGCCATCAACACGTAAGTGAGCGGCAGCGAGCCGATCAGATTCTGCTGCACGATCAACAGCAGCCCGATCGACGCGCCCAGCAGCGTGCCTGCGGCCCGCTCCGCCGCTTTTTTGCGGATATTGCCGTGATGCTGCAACCCGCCGATCACCACCAGCAACGTCACCGACGACCAGATGCCGTGCGGAATGTCGATACCGGTCGTCGCGAGAATCGAGAACAGCATCGCGAGTCCGACGCGCAGACTGTGCAGCACCTTGGCGTGCCGGTAGCGGTAATACGGCGACGTGATCGCGCGGACCATGCGGCTCAGCGCCGGGCGGCGCGGAACAACAGGGCGGGAATCGGCAGGAGCCATGGCGGCGGCAGCGGGCAGCGCTTTCGAAGGGAGTCCCGCTATCGTGCCCTGGAGTGCGGCGGAAGTACAAACACAAACGCCCGCGGACTGGGGTCCGCGGGCGCCTCGTTTGCCAGCGTCGACGCTTAGCTTTCGACCACGTCCAGATAGTCTTCCGGGCGCGTACGGTCTTCGGCGCGCTGCATGCCGAACGCGCGCACCAGCAGGCTCGCCACGACCGCCACCACCAGATTCACGATCAGCGACCAGACCGCCGCGTAGCCCGGAATCGCCATGCCGAACAGGTGAACCGTGAAGATGGAGCTGGCGAGCTTCAGCGAAACCGCCATCCACGTACCGGTCGCGATGCCGGCCGCCCAGCCGAGCAACAGACCGCGATAGTCGAGCACGCGCGTGTACAGTCCGAGCACGATGGCGGGCAGCGTCTGGATGATCCAGATACCGCCGAGCAACTGCAACTGGATTGCATACGTGAGCGGCAAGCCGAGAATGAACGCCACTGCGCCCACCTTGACGATCAGCGACACCAGCTTCGCGACGTTGGTCTCCTGGTCGTGCGTCATGTTGCGGTTGACGAACTCCTTGTGGATATTGCGCGTGTACAGGTTCGCTGCCGCAATCGACATGATGGCCGCCGGCACCAGCGCGCCGATGCCGATGGCCGCGAACGCCACGCCGACGAACCACGACGGGAAGAAGTGCAGGAACAGCGCCGGCACCGCGAAGTTCGGACCGAACGCCTTGAAGTACGGTGCGAATTCCGGCATGTCCTTCACGCCGGAAGCGAGCGCCATGAAGCCGAGCAGCGCGAGCAGGCCGAGCACCAGCGAATACGCCGGCAACATCGCCATATTGCGGCGGATCGTGTTGCCCGATTTCGACGACAGCACCGCGGTGATCGAGTGCGGGTACAAAAACAGCGCCAGTGCCGAACCAACCGCGAGCGTCGCGTACGCGCTATAGCCATTCAGACTCGACACGTCCGGCGCCTTGAGCAGCAGCTTGGCCGGCGGCACCGCGCCGAAGATGTGACCGAAGCCGCCCAGTTGCGGCGGAATTACGATGATCGCAGCGAAGATGGTGATGTAGATCAGAATGTCCTTCACCACGGCGATCATGGCCGGCGCACGCAGGCCCGACGTGTACGTGTACGCGGCGAGAATGGCGAACGCGATGATCAGCGGCAGGTCGCCGACAAAGCCCTTCGTGTCGAAGCCGAGCGCGCCGATCACCACTTCGATGCCGACCAGTTGCAGCGCGATGTACGGCATGGTCGCCACAATGCCGGTCACGGCAATGGCGAGCGCGAGCATGCGGCTGCCGTAGCGGGCCGACACGAAATCCGCCGAGGTTACGTAACCCTGACGTTTCGCGATGCTCCACAACTTGGGGAACACGACGAACGCAAACGGATAGATCAGGATTGTGTATGGCAGCGCAAAGAAACCGGTTGCGCCCGCACCGAACACCAGCGCCGGCACGGCGATGAACGTGTATGCGGTGTACAGGTCGCCGCCCAGCAGGAACCACGTGACGATGGTGCCGAAGCGTCGCCCGCCGAGACCCCACTCTTCCAGATGGGCGAGATCGCCGCGCCGCCAGTGCGCCGCAATGAACCCGAGAATCGTGACGCCGATGAAAAACAGAACGAAGACGAAAGTTGCGATGGCGTTCATTATCGTGCGTCTCCTTGCGGACGGCCCGACGCGCGCGTCTTGGTCTTGAAGTACACGATTGCGGTAATGATTGCGCTGATCAGCACCCAGAGGAGCTGATACCAGTAGAAAAACGGAAAGTCGAACAGAACCGGTTCGACCTTGTTATACGACGGCACCCAGACCATGGCGATCCAGGGCAACAGCAACAGCCAGAGCCAGTGCTTGCTGGCTTTGTTCGCGTCGGCGTCGTGAGCCATGACGTCTCCTCTTCCCTATTATTGAAATGTTGGCCCGTGTTCGACGGGTGGTGAACCCCCAAAGCGCAGAGCCGCCTCGCGGTAGCACGCCCGCGGAGGATCGCCCCGCATGGGACACGAGTGCCCCGAAAGCTTCGAAAGAGTATAGGAGCCGCGAACGTGCGGTCAAGCAGGGTGGACCCGAGGCGGAGGGGTGGGTG
>NZ_AWZV01000063.1 GCF_000472545.1 Burkholderia sp. WSM2232
TCGTGGTTGGTGTCCATCAGCAGATGGCGCACGCCCGCGCAGAAATGGAACATGTAGGCCCAGCCGAGCACCAGCACGATGAGCTTGACGATGATGTTGGAGAAGAAGGCCTTGAAGCCCNCGAAGCTCAGCTCCGAGGTCAGGCTCTGGTCGAAGAGGTACAGCAGGAACGGCAGCGCGACGAACAGCAGGCCGCCGCTCACGCGATGCAGGATCGACACGCGCCCCGCCAGAGGCAGGCGATACGCCGTCAATATCTGCCCGATACCGATGTTCCGGAATTCCGGCCTCGGTTTTTTTACCGCTTCAGCCATGCTAGACCCCCTGCTATGTAGTCACACCAATCCGCAATTTTAGCGCCTTTTCATTTCGCGCTGCAGCGAAAACCCCCAACAGGTCCGTTACAGCGCGTGCAATGAAGGCACCGGCACAAGGCGCGCGTGTGGGACGCTGCGCCCTTGATCCAGCCCGACTCAGCTCAAGTCGTTCTGATAGTAGTACCCGGTTGTGACATACCAACCTCGCCGGACTTCCACCGGCCGATCCCCGTATGTATAGGACACGCGCTCGACAGACAGCAGCGGAAAGCCCGGCGGCACCTGCAGCAGATCGGCAACCGAAGGCTCGGCCGCCACCGCGCGGATTTTCTCCGTGGCGCGGATCATGCGAGTGCCGAATTCCGTCTCGAACATCGCGTAAAGAGGACCCTTGTATTCCGACAGCCGCTCGAGCGTAAGCCCCCGGAACACGGCGCCAGGCAACCAGATTTCGTCGAGCACGGTCACTTCGCCGTCGAACTGCAGCAAACGCTTGATCAGCACGACCGGCTCGGCGGGCTTGAGCTCCAGTTGCCGCGCAATGTCCGCCGATGCGCGCAGCCGCCGGCACTCCAGCAGGCGGCTGACGTGCGGATGTTCGGCGCCGTCGTCGGCAAGCAGGCGGAGGAAGCGGAACTGCGCACGGTCTTCGTTGTGCGTTGCAACGAACGTACCCTTGCCCTGGCGGCGCACGAGGAGGTTTTCCGCAGCGAGTTCGTCGATTGCCTTGCGCACGGTGCCCTGGCTGACCTTGTATCTGGCCGCCAATTCGACTTCACTGGGAATGATCTCGCCGGGTTTCCATTCACCGCTCTCCAGACTTTGCGTAATCAGCCCTTTGATCTGCTGATACAGCGGGCTGAAAGTGGGCGACGCAGCGGGGACAGCCGCGGATACACCTTCGCCCGCGGCCGCCTGGCCGCCCGGATTCGTGGTGTTGGCCGGGTTCGAATTCATGCGCGCATTTCATCATAAAGGGCTGGGCCGCGTCCAGCATTTCTCCCGCAATAGATGTGTCTTATATAAGACATAAGATAATGTTGACTTTGCGTCTGCCGACTCCTACACTCCTTGTCGAGCAAGGGTTTGCGGGTTTTTTGGCGGTTGCTGGCTGCGCCTGGTTCGGCAGCGTCGCAACCCACCGGCAGCATCCTGCACCATGCCGTTCCCAAGCAGTCCAGGTTTCGATTCGCCGCCATTCGTTGGTCAGACGCTTGCCGAAACGCGCTGTTCGCGGGAGCCCACACTGTGCAGCGGCTACCCGGCGCCCCAATGCCCGCCCCGCTCTTTCAGCAAGCATCGGCTGACGTCGGCTTTTTTGCGCCGGCGGCCCGGCGTGCAGCGCCGGCCTGAGAGAGCTCAGCAGTACCGGTTTCCGGCATGGCGGTCTTGCCGCAGCGCCGCTTCCTGCTCGCAATTAACGGGCTGGCAGCGGGCCGTTCGCGAACCGTAATTTCCGCCGTGTTTCACAACGCTTCGCTGAACGCGCATATAGAATGGCGTTTTCCCTAGCGTCTAACGCATCGTCCTGGAGATTTCTCAATGGCTAAGCCCGCAAAGCGCGTTGCCGTCACCGGCGCCGCAGGTCAAATCGCTTACTCCCTGCTGTTTCGCATCGCCAATGGTGATCTGCTCGGCAAGGACCAGCCGGTTATCCTGCAACTGCTCGACCTGCCGCAAGCGCAAGGCGCCGTCAAAGGCGTCGTGATGGAACTGGATGATTGCGCGTTCCCGCTGCTGTCGGGCGTCGTGATCACGGACGACCCGAAGGTCGCATTCAAAGACGCCGACGTCGCCCTGCTGGTCGGCGCCCGTCCGCGCTCGAAAGGCATGGAGCGTAAGGATCTGCTGTCGGCCAACGCCGAAATCTTCACGGTTCAGGGCAAGGCGCTGAACGAAGTCGCGAGCCGCGACGTGAAGGTGCTGGTGGTCGGCAACCCCGCCAACACGAACGCCTACATCGCCATGAAGTCGGCGCCGGATCTGCCGAAGAAGAATTTCACCGCGATGCTGCGTCTGGACCACAACCGCGCGCTGTCGCAACTGGCCGCGAAGTCGGGCAAGCCGGTCGCCTCCCTCGAAAAGCTGGCTGTGTGGGGCAACCACTCGCCGACCATGTACCCCGACTTCCGCTTCGCGACCGCCGAAGGCGAGTCGCTGACCAAGCTGATCAACGACGACGAGTGGAACCGCAACACGTTCATCCCGACCGTCGGCAAGCGCGGCGCGGCGATCATCGAGGCGCGCGGCCTGTCGTCGGCGGCGTCGGCGGCTAACGCTGCGATCGACCACGTGCGCGACTGGGTGCTCGGCACCAACGGCAAGTGGGTCACGATGGGCATTCCGTCGGACGGCTCGTACGGCATTCCCGAAGACATCGTCTACGGCGTGCCGGTGATTTGCGAAAACGGCGAATACAAGCGCGTGGAAGGCCTGGAAATCGACGCGTTCTCGCGCGAGAAAATGGACGGCACGCTGCAGGAACTGCTGGAAGAACGCGAAGGCGTTCAGCATCTGCTCGGCTAAGCACCTGATGCAGAACAACCGGAACTCCGTAGCGTCATCGCGGCGGGTTCCGGTTTTTTTCGTGCGAACCGCGCTGTCTGCACCGCTCGAACGCGTTGAACCGTTCGAGCGACGCCAGCCATTCGCAACCGATCCAGGCGCGCTTTGCCTGTCCTCCTGTACGACTGGACAGAGCGCGCCCGAATCGGTTTTCCATCAACAACACCCACGCCACTGACGCTGAAGATGCGCGCCCTCACACCCGCCGAAGTGCTGTTTGACGGCGAAGTGCCGCCCGCTGTGCTGCCTGCCTGCGATCACTACGCAGGCAGCGAGAAGTTGATGCTGAAATCGCTGGCGCTGCAGCAACAGCTCGGGCCGGTGTTCGACATCACACTCGATTGCGAAGACGGCGCGCAAGTCGGCCGTGAAGCGGAGCACGCGGAACTGGTCGCGTCGCTGATCGGCAGCGAGCATGACCGTTTCGGCCGCGTCGGCGTGCGCATTCACGACTTCGAGCACCCGCATTGGCGCGACGACGTCCGCCTGATTTTGCGCGCCGCGCGGCGGGCGCCCGCTTACATCACGCTGCCGAAGATCCGTACCGTGCCCGACGCCGCCGAAATGATCGCGTTTATCGAGGCCACCCGGCGCGAACTCGGCGTCGCGAATCCGATCCCCGTCCAACTGCTGGTCGAAACGCACGGCGCGCTCACGCGCGTCTTCGATCTGGCCGCGTTGCCGGGCGTCGAGGCATTGAGCTTCGGCCTGATGGATTTCGTTTCCGCGCACGACGGCGCGATTCCCGACACGGCAATGCGCTCTCCCGGCCAGTTCGAGCATCCGCTCGTGCGGCGCGCGAAGCTCGAAATTGCGGCGGCCTGCCACGCGCACGGCAAGGTGCCGTCGCACAACGTCAGCACCGAAGTGCGCGACATGAGCGTGGTCGCGAACGACGCCGCGCGGGCCCGCAATGAGTTCGGCTACACGCGCATGTGGAGCATTCATCCCGCGCAGATCGAAGCCATCGTGAGCGCGTTCGCGCCGCGCGAGGACGAAATCGCGACCGCCGCCGAAATACTGCTCGCCGCGCAATCCGCGCACTGGGGACCGACGCGCCACCGCGACACGTTGCACGACCGCGCGAGCTACCGTTATTACTGGTCGGTGCTGCGTCGCGCGCGTTCCACCGGTCGCGCCGTTGCGCAAGACGCCGCGCCGCTTTTCGGGGAAGCGGAGCAATGAACACGCAAACAGGAGACCGCGGCAAATGAGCGAGACCACTCAAACCGCCGGCGTACAAGGCGGCTTCAAACCGAAAAAATCCGTCGCGCTGTCCGGCGTGACGGCGGGCAACACGGCGCTGTGCACCGTCGGCAAGACCGGCAACGACCTGCACTATCGCGGCTACGACATTCTCGATCTTGCGGGCAATTGCGAATTCGAAGAGATCGCCTATCTGCTCGTGCACGAAAAGCTGCCCACGCAGGCCGAACTGAGCGCCTACAAGGCGAAGCTGAAGGCGCTGCGCGGCCTGCCCGCGAACGTGAAGGCTGCGCTCGAATGGATTCCGGCGGCCGCGCATCCGATGGACGTGATGCGTACCGGCGTGTCGGTGCTCGGCACCGTGCTGCCGGAGAA
>NZ_AWZV01000064.1 GCF_000472545.1 Burkholderia sp. WSM2232
GCGGCGCCTCACGCACAAGCCGCAAGCACGCTCAGTTCACGCTGCCGGCCGGCGCGCTTTCGCTTGCCATGCGGCTCGCAGCGGCCTCGGCGGCCAGCGCCTCCTTATGCTGCTCCACCTGATGCGCGAAGACGGGGCTCACATCGGGGTACGACGCGTCGGTCACGTAATCAAGGCCGTTCTGCTGTGCCGTGATCAGTTCCTGGTACACCTCGGCGCGCGTCTTGCCCTGCGCAAAAACATTCGACGATGCAGCCAGAACGACGACAGACAACGTGGCAAAAGCGATCTTCTTCATGATGAACTCCGGTAAGTAATATGCGGGTTTGCATCAGGGCGAACCACGCTTTTCCGGCTTTTATTCCCGTGCGAGGCTCCTGATAAAAACATTCTCGGAGCGCGGAATAAAGCGCACCGCGAAGGGGTTTGCTCGCCGTCGCCGCAACGCGTCGATCGCGCGTCGATCGCGCGGTGAACTACGATGAAGCACCGTGAGAGTGTTCTGCAACCGCTCGGGCGAGCGGAATAAAACGCGCGCGACCGTGTTTGCACTCCATAGCCGGATTTCGACCGGAGATCTTTCATCATGAAACCAACCGACGCCCCTGCCGATTCGCCGCTTTCCGAAGCCGACATTCAGGCCTACGCCGACGGCACCTTGTCGCCGGCACGCGCCGCATTCCTGCGCGACTACCTGACCCGCGACCCCGCGGAAGCCCGCCGCGTGGCCTTTTACGGCAAGCTGAACGAGCAGATTCAACGCTCCTTTCAGACGACCGACGAACCCGCGCCCACCGCCTTCAACGGCGGGCGCAATGCGCCGGGCCGCCGGGGCCCGACCGTCGCGAAGTCGCCGCTCGGCAAGGCATGGCGCGCGCTCTTTGCGCTCGTCATTGCGTGCCTTGCGCTGGGCGGCTGGCTCACGGCGACGCAGGTCACGCAGCAGGCGCTCAACAATGCGGCCGTGATGATGCTGGCTGAAACCGCCGCCGCGCCCTATCCCGCCGCCACGCCAACCCGCCGGGAGCCGTCCGCGCCGAACCTGGAGGCCATCGGTCTGCGGCTCGTCGATGAGCGCGTGCTGTCGCTCGGCCTGCTGCAGCGCGCGACCGGATTCGTCTATCTGAACCGGGACAACCAGCCCGTGGTCGTGCTATCGACGCTCGCGCTACTCGCGCCCGCGCAGCCACAATGGTCCGCGCGCCGCATCGGCGACGTGCGCCTGCTCACATGGACAGACCAGCGCCAGCGCTTCGTGGTGGCCGGCAACGCGCGCACGCACGGCCTGATGCGTGCCGCCGACGCCATGACAATGCAATGACGGGCGCCCGGCCAGGCGTGCGCGTGGCATGCCCCTTTCGAAGCGTGGGAATAGAATCCACTCACGCGTGTTTGCACTATCAACGCGAGCGACGCCCGGACGAGGCGCCGCCGTTCCCTGTTCACGAGAGGCCCCATGACCGGGATGAAGAATGGATGTTCGTGACGAGTTAATGGAGCACGTGCCGCGGCTGCGGCGCTACGCGCGGGCGCTGATCAACAATCGCGACCTCGCCGACGACCTCGTGCAGGACACGCTGGAGCGCGCGCTCGGCCGCACCGGCATGTTCGAGCCCGGCACCGATCTGCGCGCCTGGCTGTTTACGATCATGCACAACGTGTTCGCCAACCAGGCGCGCAAGGCGTCGTCGCGCGCGGTCCACGTGGCCGTCGACGACGAAAGCGTCCACGAAAGCGAATTCGCCGTGCCGGCGCAGCAGGTGCGCTCGCTCGAAATGCGCGATCTGGACTATGCGTTGCAGCGTCTGCCGTTGGAGCAGCGCGAAGTGGTGCTGCTGGTCGGCCTCGAGGAAATGAGCTACGCCGAGGTGGCGCTCGCGTTGAACGTTCCCATCGGCACGGTCATGTCGCGGCTTTCGCGCGGGCGCGAACGGCTGCGGGCATTGATGGCGGGCAGCCAGCCCGGTGCGAAATTACAGGTGGTGCGATGAGCGACCAACATATGCCGATCACTGAAGAAGAGTTGCACGCGTACGTGGACGGCACGCTGTCCGACGAACGGCGCGCGGAAGTGGAGCGCGCGCTCGAGCAGAATCCCGAGCTGGCGGCGCGCATCAGCGATTATTTTTCGCTGAACAGTCTGTTCCATGAGCGCTACGACCGCGTGCTGAACGAACCGGTGCCCAAGCGCTTGCAGCCGCCCGCGCCGCGCCGCTCGCGGGTTGCCGCGAACTGGCCGCAATTTGCGGGCATGGCGGCGGCGCTGGTGCTGGGCATCGGTATCGGCTTCGGCACGCACATGGGGCAGAACGCGATGCCGCCGATGGCCGGTTCGGCGAATACGCGCCCGGTCAGCGCGGACAGCTCCGAGATGTTCGCGCATCAGGCCGCGGTGGCGCACGTGGTGTATATGCCGAGCGTGGACCGGCCCACCGACATGAGTGACGATCACGAACAGGATTTCGTGCAGTGGCTCGCGAACCGCCTTGGCACCAACGTGCACCCGCCGATGCTGGCGAGGCAAGGCTTTGCCCTTTCCGGCGGACGCCTGCTGCCGGGTCCGGACGGCCAGACGGCGCAATTCATGTATCGCGGACCGAATGGCGAACGCGTGACGCTGTGCATCTCGCGCCGTCAGGTGAATTCGAACACCACCGCGTTCAAGCTGTATCAGGACGGCCCCGTCAACGTGTTCTACTGGGTCGATGGCGACTTCGGCTATGCGGTGTCGGGCGGTATCGACCGCAAGCTGTTGCTGCAGCTCTCGCATGACGTGTATTCGCAACTGACCAGTGCGGCGCCGCCCGGCTGATGTCCACCACGCCTCGCGTCTCAGCGGGCGGCCGACTGGATCAGTTGGCGCGGCGTCACGCCGAGGAGGCGTCCCATCCAGTGCGCCATGTGACTCTGATGCGCGAAGCCGGCGTCGAGCGCGACCTGGCTCGCCGAGAGCCGGCCTTGCAACAATAGCGTGCGGGCCCGTTCGACGCGCCGCTGCACTACGTACTGATGCACAGGCACGCCGAGCGTCGCCCGAAACAGCACCTTGAAATGCGGCACGCTCAGATCGGCCAGTGCGGCCAGTTCACTTAGCGTGAGGCGGCGCTCCAGATGCGCCTCGATGAACTCGGTCACGCGTGCCGCCGTTCGGGGCGCGAGCGTGCGCCGCTTTTCGTCGAGCGAGGGCGCGCCGCCTATCAGACGCACCACCATTGCGGTGCACAGACTCTCCGCGTAAAGCGGATCGGACGCGTCGTCCGCCTCCAGCTCGGCGCGCAACGCCCACGCCAGGTGCGCAAAGCGCGGGTCACGCAGCTGGAATTGCGGGCGTATCTGCGCGTCGCCTGCCTTCAGTGCGAGTTGTTCCACTGTCGTGCGCGCGAATTCTTCGCCGATCCATACGCTGAAGATGGTGCAGGGGGATTCGTCGCTCCACTGTCCGTCGAGCCCTGCGGGTATCACGTCCGCGTCGCCGTGCGCCTGAATGCGCGAATGAGGCTTCTCGTTGCACAAACAGCGCGCCCGCACCGGGCTGCCCACATGCACGCCCACGCGATGATGTCTGTACGCCGGCAGCCGGTGCATGCCGGCCGACACATTGACCAGCTCCGCGCCGAAGCCTTGCCAGCCGAGCGTTTTGCTCGAGCGTAAAGCGATGCGCGAGCCGCCGTGTGCCGGTGGGATCGGTGCTTGGATCGGTGTGGCGGCGGGTGTGACGGCGCTCATGGTTGGCCTCGCGGATGGCGGTCTGTCTGCGCATTTTGCCGGGTTTTTGGCGGCCGCGCTTTGGCGCTTTGGGGCTTTGGGGCTTTGGGGCTTTGGGGCTTTGGGGCTTTGGGGCTTTGGGGCTTTGGGGCTTTGGGGCTTTGG
>NZ_AWZV01000065.1 GCF_000472545.1 Burkholderia sp. WSM2232
GAGTCGTAAGGCAACTCCTTTGCCATTGTGAAATCTCCCTGATTGAACGACCAGGGCTGCGGCGCTGCACAGCCGATAGCAGCGGCCGACAGGGCGAAGGTGATGATTCTACGAACCACGGCCTTCGCTGCCTTTGGACTACTGAGTGGCGCTGTCATTGGCGGCCTCTTACCAACGGTGCGTCGGGATTAGTGGGTGTAATGGACGCATCGCAGGTGATGTGATCCTGGCCGGAAGGAGTGCGCAGGCCAGAGGGCACCGCTGTGTCGAACTTGATTTCATACCCATCGGGCAATGCGTCCTTGCCTGTGTACGAGTAGCCAGGAACGAGCGGATATGAAACGACATAGGGCTTAGACTGTCGCGCCTCCGAGACATAAACCCGCGAGCCATCCGCGACTACCGTGTAAGCCCTCGTATCGACGTATGGATCAAAGCTGTGCTCGAAGTAGATCATTCCGCGGAAGGTCCTTCCACCGTCGGTCGAGTACGCCAACATAGGATCGCAGCCACGATCGCCGCAAACAGTTCCTGGAGCAGTCGCAGCCGGGAATACCAAGTTCCTGCCTTTAGGGTCCGCGTTGATAAGACGTCCCTGAAAATTCTCTACGAGGCCCCGGCCAAGGTGGCTGCGGATTCCGGCTCTGGTATCGTTGTACCAGGTCTCGCCGTGGTTACAGTCCCGGTATTTCTCCAGCGTTACAAAGCGGTGATCGTCAATGCGGTATATCACCTGCGGCGGCGAATCGTAAGGCAATTCCTTCGCCATGAGAAAGTCGGCGAGATTGAACGACCAGGGCTGCTGTGCCGCACAGCCGATAGCGGCCGCCGACAGGGCCAGTGTAAAGATTTTACGAACCACGGTAGTTGTTCCCGTATTGAATGCGCTTTGCCTCCGCAATACTGGTCTCTTCAGCGACTGTCGCCCAGTCAATCGCTCCGGGCTTTTCTACCTCTTCGAATATCGCAGAGTTGAAGTACTGGTCGTACCCGCTCGTCCAGTCGGCGAGCTTGACAAGATTGAACCAGAAATCACGATCGTCGAAGGAATCGCAAAAACCTATCGGCACATCCCAAGCCACGACCCGCTTCATAAATTCTTCGTTCATGGGAAGCCTGCTGTGGTTGGTTGGCTCCGCGATATACGCGTCAAGCCGGTACGTCATTTCCTGCTGGTTTTCCTTTCTCCTTTGTTGTCCCGAGTTGCCGTACACGTCATCGACCGTGACGTATTGTTCTGGTTGGTAGATCGATCTGAAGTAGGGGTATGACGGGTCCCTATACGTTTGCTGAAGGGGATTATCCGGATCCTGTATAAGCGCCCCCATAGCGGGGGCACCTTTCCGCGGCTCATCGCAATCTTTCATTTCATCCGCCGTCAGCGGATTGGGCACCTTCTCAGCGTTGACCGTGACGGTCTGCTTCGGGTCGGGCACTTTCCAGAGGTGGGTAATGCCAAACAGTCCGCCCAACGGTCCGCGATTGCCATTCCAGAAGTCCGTCGGTTTTGCACCAGGCACAAGCTTGCCTGCTGCAATTGGAGGCAGCGTGCCAAACTTGCGCACACCCGGCTCGTCACCAACCGGCGTGCTGCGCGCGAGCATGCGCTGTTTGACAGTATCGCCAAGCTCGCCTAGCAGCTTGTCGCCCAGCCCTTGCCAGCCGATGCTTTGTAGAGGCGTCGTTCCCATTACACGGTCATGCGGTGTGAAGTAGACGTAGAGGCGACCGTGGTTATCGCGCTCAGGAACGCCATAGTTCAGTTCCAGGTCAGGGCGCCAGAAGTTCATGTCCTGTGAAGCCCCAACATGAAGCTGCCGCATCATTTCTTCCGTGTAGACCTGCTTGTCCTGCTTGATCCGGTTCGCCACCGCCTTGAATGTGTTGACACGAGCTTCCGCAGTCGGGCGTTCGCTGCCGCACGAAAGTGCATCCGTTGTCTTGTCGTCCAGCGCAAACGGCGAGTTCATCACGAACAGGGCGTCCGGTGCGCGCTCCTTGCATAGCAGCGTTGCAGCCATGGAGATCATCGTGCCCTGACTGTGCGACATCAGCGTAATGGTGTCGCGCGGGTTCTTCTTGCGAATCTTGTCTATCAGATTCGCGAGACGCTGCGCCGCATGCGAGTAGTAGATACGGGGCGGTGCGTCCTGCAACTGTCGGTCGGCCTCAGTGTTCAGACGCTCAAGGTCGAAGCCGTAGACGTGGCGCAAGAAGCCCTTATGGCTCCACAGTTGCTGGAGATTGTTGGTACCGTTCTGGAATGCACCGCCGCCCCAATACCACGGGCCTCCGTCCGCACAGCACGCCGGAGCCCACTCGTCGTTACCTTCGATATTGCGTAACGGTATTCTCCATCGCTTCAGGTCCTCATCGCTACTTCGATAGCCCCAGTAGAAGCGAATGACGGGGGAATTTCCAAGCTGCGAAATGCGTCTGGACGTCCTCTTTCTATCATCACTAATGTCCGAATATTTATTGGCTGACAACTCAGCCGAAGCGGTACGACCAAGGCGCGCGTTAAGTCCTTTGCATAATCCGTCTTCAGCGAAGTCATACCACTCACCCTGCGAGTTCACCCCATGCACAAAGATGATGACACCGGGCATGTGCGGCGGGACCCGCGCTTCGGCACGAACCTGATAGTCTGCCGGCGACTGGTAGGACTCCCAGAAGGGTTGTCCAAGGTGATCGCGTTGCATCGGCACCACGTTGGTTGCAACGTCATGCTGCCAAGCTTGTGGTTGCACGTCGGTTAGCGCGTCGGGCTGATTATTCAGCTCATCCATTGAATCAGGCTCCCTTGATTTTGCGAAGCATTAGCGTGATACCTTGCGCCACGTCATTTTGCGTCAGCACAGTCTCGCCCTTGTCGGTCGTCCCGCCTTCGACAATGCGACCGTCTGCCATCCGAATCTTGTAGGGTCGATTGGCAAGTGGCCGTCCGGTCACATCGTCACTGAGAATGAACCGCTCGTCGTTTGGCACAGTCGCCTGCCCGAACCTCGGCAGCGGCAGCGAAAGCGAACCCGGCCCCTGCTTGTCGATATCCGGCACCTTGAGGATGAGGCTACCCGCGCCGCCAATCTCGACGCTATCGCCATGAATCTTGATATATGCGGTGCCACCGCCCTGGAGCACGACGCCGTTAGCGGCGTGGGCCGTGAGCGTTCCGCCTGCGCTGCACAACTCGATGTTCTGCTGCGCGACGCAGTCCAGTCCGTCCGATTGCGCCTGGATCAGCACCTTTCCGCGCGCGGCGATCATGCGGATACCCAGGCGCTGCGCAAACAGCGATACGGCGCCCGCCGCCGACACCACCATGTTCTTCAGCGCGCTAACGTTGAAACCGCCGCTCGTCGCTGTATTGACGTCCTTGCCCGCCGCAATGGACACGCGATCCGGCGTTGCAAGCGCGATCCCCTTTGGAGACGAAAGCAGCATGACCGCTTCACGAAGCCCCGCCACGCTGTTTTTGAGCCACTCGTTTTCCGCCTTCAGGTCGGCGATTTCAGCCTTTGCAACGGCGGCGGCCTGCGCCAGGCCGTCAGCCTGCGCCGCCGTGATCCGCAACTGGTTCAAGGCAGCATCCATGTCAAGCTGTTTGCCCGAGGCGCGTTCCTGAATGTCGCTCGACAGGAACAGGCCGCCACCCGCACGCACCACCCCGGCTTTGTCGGTCCGCAGCTCGAAGCCCTCCCCCCGGCATTCGAGCCTGCTGTTGACGAGATAGCCGAGGTTCAACTGGCTCTTGCCTGAGTGCTCGGTGCTGAGCTTGATACCTTCCTGGCCTGCCCAGTCCTCCATGCGCAGCTTGTTGTTGCTCTGGGT
>NZ_AWZV01000066.1 GCF_000472545.1 Burkholderia sp. WSM2232
ACCGACGACACCGACGACACCGACGACACCGACGACACCGACGAGCCGGGCGCGTGCGGAGCGCCCGAGGGGCTGGTCGTCGACGGATCGGTGGGCGAGAGGTGCATGGGGCGACTTTTAGCAAGCTCCATGCCGAGACTTTCGCTGCCGCGCAACCACCAGCGTAGCAATGCCTCGTATCGGTGATGCGCGGCCTAAATCATCGCAGGGTCGCGGGGCGCCCGCAGGGCTGCGTCTGCTGAGCCGCGCGCTATTGCGTCAGTCTGGCGCAGCGCACAGGTTGTGTGTCGTTCTGGAGCAGAGTGTCACCCGCGGCTCGTCAAAGCACGATAAAGCTTGCCGATTGTTTACCACCACCCCCTTTCCGCCGATTGGCATAGAACTTGTTTTGCAGGCCTTACGTCGGTGCGGCGAGCGGACTGCCGATGCGGCGGTCGTGCAGCGCGGACGCGACGAGCCACGCGAGCGCGCCCGTGCGAGCGGCAGCCGCCATGTCGTCGCCGTGGCGAATGCCGCCGGCGCCGATCACGTCGGTACCGGCAGGCGCCGCGGCACGGATGCGTTCAAAGGTGGCGAGATCGGGACCGTCGTAGCTGCCGACCTGATCGAGCGTCATCGCGATCACTTTGCGCGGCCACCATGAGCGCGCGGGCTCTGGGCTTTCGCAAACGCCTGCCGCGCCGAGCAACTGGCCGGCGCGATGGTCCAGCGAGAGGATCGGCGCGAAGCCCGCGGCTTCGGCGGCGCGCAGTGCATGAATGTCTTGCAGCGATTCGGTGCCGAACACGGGCACGAGCGTCGCCGCAAGCGGCGGCGCGGGCGGGCCGCTTGCGTCGATGCGCGCGAACAGCGCGAGCATCGACGCGTAGTCGGCATAACCCGCGTCGAGCCAGATGTCGATGCCCGGCAGCGCGGCACGCAACGCGGCAAGCGTCGCGACGTGAGGGCGCTGCTGCAGGATCGCGCCGAGGTCGGCGATATAGAGCGTGCGCGCGCCGCTTGCCGCAAGCAGCGCGCGGGCGATGTCGAGCGGCTCGCTGGTGGCGGCCAGCGACGAATGTATCGGCAGATAGCCGGCCCGTTCGCCGCGCACCGCGCGCACGACGTGGCCGTCGAGCAGATCGAGAACCGGTATCACCTGCATAGGGGCGCATCCTTTGACCAAGATTTTTGTCTTCGAGTATCTCACCGGCGGCGGCATCGACCCGGCGCTCGCCGGTGCCGCGAGCCTCGCGGACCTGAGCGCGCTGATCGTCGAAGGACGCGTGATGCGCGACGCGCTGGCCGCGGACCTGCGCGGGATCGACGGCGTGCAGGTCTGCATTGCGAGCTCGCGCTTCGAAAGCGTCGACCCCGCGCTCGCTCATTGTATGGCTGCGCCCGGCGAATCGATGACGGCCTTCGTCGCGCGCGCGGCGCGGGAGCACGACTACGCGTGGATCATCGCGCCCGAGTGCGACGGCTTGCTGCTGCATCTGTACGACGCGGTTGGCGCGACGCGCTGGCTCGGCTGCGCGAAGGAAGCGATCCGGCTCGCATCAAGCAAGAGCGCGACCGCCGCGTGCCTCGCGGCCCACGGCATTGCGACCACGCCGGCCATCGAGCCGGGGCAGGCGGCAGCGCTCGCCGGCAGCAAATGGGTCGTGAAGCCGGACGACGGCGCGGGCGGACTGGACACGTTCGTATTCGACGATTTCGCGCAAGCCTGCGCCGAATACGACGCGCGCGCGGCTGCCGCGCGCAATCCAGTACTGCAGGAGTGGGTGGACGGCGAGCCGTTGAGCCTTTCGCTGATCTGCGACGGTGCGCGCGCCGAGCTTGTCAGCATCAACCGGCAGCGCATTGGTCTTTTCGAGAGTGCCGCGCCGGGACAGTGCGCGAGCATCGTCGAATTCGACGGCGTGACGGTCAACCAGATCGACCTGGGCAGCGACCAGGGCAAGGCGCTGCGCGCACTCGCCGAGCGCGTCGCGAAGGCCATTCCGGGGCTGCGCGGCTTTGCCGGGATAGACGTGGTGTGGCACCCGTCGCGCGGGCCTGTTGTGATCGAGGTCAATCCGCGCCTGACCGTCGCTTATGCGGGACTCACCGCCGCGCTTGGCTGCAATCTGTCGGCGGCGTTGCTGGCGGCACATGGCGTGCGGGTTCACCCGCGCGAGCGCGGCGAAACAGGCGCGCCGAACGAGCCGGCGAGCGCTACCGCGCGCTCATTCGACGCTCATTCTGCTTGCGGAGCACAGCCATGAACGCGCCGCGCATGAACTCGACGGGCAGCGCGCCGGTGTTCGGCTGGGATGTCGGCGGCGCGCACGTCAAAGTGTCGATGAGCGGACCTGGCGGCGTGCTGCTCGACGTCGGACAATGGGCCTGCCCGTTGTGGCAGGGGCTCGAGCATCTTGAACACACGATCGACCTGGTCTTCGAGCGCTGGCCGGCTGCGAAGACCTACGCCGCGCATCACGCGGTGACGATGACCGGCGAGATGGTCGACCTGTTCGAGGACCGTTCGCAGGGCGTGCGCGCGATCGCCGCCGCGCTGGAGCGGCGGCTCGGGTCGCGCGTCGCCTTCTATGCAGGCGAGGCTGGCTGGTTGACGGGCGAGACTTGCGCGAGCGGATGGCGCAGCGTCGCGTCGGCGAACTGGCTCGCGACCGCGCGCTGGCTCGCGACGCGTGTTCCGAACGCGCTGCTAGTCGACGTCGGCAGCACGACGACCGACATCATTCCGGTCGCGAACGGGCGCGTAGTCGCGCGGGCATCGACGGATGCCGGGCGGCTCGCGACCGGTGAACTCGTCTATCAGGGCGTGGTGCGCACGCCGCTGTGCGGGATTGCGGGTCGCGTCGAATTCGGCGGCGCGGCGGTCAACGTGATGAACGAATGGTTCGCGACCACGGCCGACGTGTACCGGCTCACGGGCGAGCTCGCGCCGCAATACGACCTGTACCCGAGCGCCGATAACGGCCCCAAGACCGAACTGGCAAGCCGCAGACGGATTGCACGCATGATCGGCCGCGACGCGCATGAAACGAGTCCTGCCGAGTGGCGCGCGTTTGCATTGCGTTGGCGTGACCTGCAATTGCGCGAGATCAGCGCGAACCTGATGCGCGTGACGGCGGCGCACCCCGAACTGGCGGCCGCGCCGCTCGTGGGCGCCGGCTGCGGGCGTTTTCTCGTGGCGGCGCTCGCCCGCGAGGAGGCGCGCGGCTATATCGATTTCGGCACGCTCGCGGGCGGCACGGCGGGGCAGGCGGAGTGGGCCGCGACCTGCGCGCCGAGCGTGGCCGTGGGGCTGCTTGCGGCGGCGCGCGATGCTGCGGCAAGCGAGGGTGCATATGGTGCGAACGCGGCGTTTCGGGCGGCGCGAGGGACTAGCTGCGTGGCCTGAATAACGAGCCGTGCGACGAATGGCGGCGGAACGGGAGCCGCGAGCGGTGCGAGTCGTAATAGCGGACTGAGTGGACGAAGCGGGACAAGGCCGACAAGGCCGACAAGGCCGACAAGGCCGACAAGGC
>NZ_AWZV01000067.1 GCF_000472545.1 Burkholderia sp. WSM2232
ACCTGATCATTTCCGTCCACCAGGGCAACCGCGTTGGGCCGTTCCAGCGCCTGCGCCGCGATTCGCGCACTCACGGGTTCGTACATGAACGTCGCTGGCGTATGGACCGCTGATTGGCCATCCAACTCGGGCAACTCGAACGACGCGATCAGCGCATCCGGCGCCGAACTCCATTGATCGAGCAGTCCCGTGAAATGACGCGCGACGCGTTCGATGGTCTCCGCTTCGAATACATCGGTCGCATACGTGAACGTCAAATCGAGCGAATCGCCCGCGGCCTCGGCGATGTTCAGCATCAGATCGAACTGCGCCTCGCCGTTCCCGACTTCTTGCACTGTCACGTGCACGCCGTCGCCGAACGACGTCGTCAGGTCATGGCGCTGCTGCTGATTCACGAGCACCTGAAAGAGCGGCGTCTGCGTCAGTTCGCGCTCGGGCTGTACCGCCTTGACGACGCTCGCGAACGGCACGTCCTGGTTCGCATAGGCACCGAGGAGCCGCTCGCGTACGTCGTCGATGAGCTGCGCCGCGCGCATCGCACCGCGCGGCGCAGTGCGAATCACGACAGTGTTGACGAAGAAGCCCGCCACATCCGCCGCGCCCGGCAGGTCGCGACCTGCGAGCGGCACGCCGAGGCGGATGTCGGACTGGCCGGAGTATCGGTACAGCAACGCGTCGAACGCGGCCAGAAGCGTCATGAAGAGCGTCGCGCGGCGAGCGCTCGCGAGCGCGCGCAGCGCCTTCGTGGTGGCGGCTGGCACGCGCGTGCGATGGCGCGCGCCAGCCGCGCGGCGCGTGCCGCCGCGCACGCGATCGTAGGGCAACGCCAGCGTCGCGGGCGAATCGTCGTCAGTCGCGAGCGTGGCGCGCCACCACGCCAGTTGCGCGGACTCGCGCTCGGGCGTCAGTTGAGCCGCACGCGCCGCGATCAGCGCGCGATATCTGGCGGACGCGGTCGCGCCGTCATTCGCCTCATGCACCGACGACTGAACACAGTGGGCTCCGCCCGCTGCGCAATGCTCGCGGTAGAGGCGCGAGAAGTCGGCAAACAGCAGGCCGATCGACCAGTCGTCGCTGACGATGTGATGCAGCACCAGATGCAATACATGATGATTGTCGGCGACACGCACGAGCGTCGCACGCACAGGCGGCTCCGACGTCAGGTCAAAGGGCTTGCGGACCAGCGCGGCGAGACAGTCGGCCAGAGTTTCGTTGCTGGTGTTGCTGGTGTTGCTGGCCTGGGGCGTACACGGCAGTTCGAGCAGGTGGATTGCGCTGCCGGTTGCTGCATCGATACGCTGGAACGCCACGCCCTCCACTTCGCTGAAACGCATCCGCAATGCCGGATGCCGCTGGACCAGGGTGTCGAACGCGGCACGCAAAGCATCGACATCGAGGTGGCCCTCGAAACGCAGCGCACCGTTGACGTGGTACGCCGCACTCTGCGGGTCGAGTTTCCACAGGAACCACAAGCTTTGCTGCGACGGTGTGAGCGGGATCGGTGCGCTTACGTCGTGCTGATTGGCTGAGTCGACGGACGGGTGATCGATGGTGTGTGCGGTCAGCTCTGGCTGCTGCGACGGCTCGGGTTGCTTTGCATGCGCTGCTTGCTTTGCGTCCTCAACCTGCTGCGCCTGCTCCGCCTGGGGTGCCTGCTTTGCCTGCTGTGCCTGTTCAGGCTGCTTTGCCTGTTCAGGCTGCTCTGCCTGCTCAGACTGCTTTGCTCGCTCAGACTGCTCCGTTTGCCCCGGGTATTCGCCCCCTGCTACCTGCGCATCATTCCCCCCTTGCCCACGTTGCCCGGCCTGCTCCGCCTGTTCCATGTACCCTGCTGGCATGGAGAGATGCTCGCTCGGTACATCAGCCAAGCCAGTACCGCCCGCGCCCCGTCGAAGACCCAATGCACCCGACGCCGACACGAGCGCATCGTCGTCAACAAACTGCGTGCCGCGCAGCAGCGTCGCAAACTCGCACAGCCGCGGATGCTCGAACACGGCGCGCAGTCCTGGCGCCTCGCCGAAGGCCGCCCGCACCGCCGAAATCACGCGCACCGCCGACAACGAATGCCCGCCGAGTAGAAAGAAATCGTCGAGTGCGCCGACCCGCTCGGCCCCCAGCACCTGTTGCCAGATCGTCGCGAGCCGCGCTTCGGTTTCGTCGCGCGGGGCCACGTAAGACGCGCGACCCGCAGCATTTCCGACCGCTTCCGGCGCGGGCAGCGCACGGCGATCGAGCTTGCCGTTCGGCGTGAGCGGAAAGCGCTCGAGCTCCACGTATGAGGACGGCACCATGTGCGCGGGCAGCCGCGCCGCGAGCCACGCCTGCCAGCGCGCGACATCTCCTGCATGCGGTGCACCGCGCGGCACCACGTACGCTACAAGACGCCGGTCACGGTCGCCCGCGTTCGCACCGCTTACCACCACCGCCGCATCACGCACTTCGGGATGAGCCAGCAGCGCCGCCTGGATTTCGCCGAGTTCGATGCGAAAGCCCCGGATCTTCACCTGATCGTCGTTGCGGCCCAGGTATTCGAGGTCGCCGTCCGCCAGCCGTCGTGCGAGATCGCCCGAGCGATACAGACGTGTGCCCGGCGCGCCGTACGGGTCCGGCACGAAGCGTTGCGCGGTGAGCGCCGTGCGCCCCAGATAGCCGCGCGCGAGGCCCGCGCCGCCGACATACA
>NZ_AWZV01000068.1 GCF_000472545.1 Burkholderia sp. WSM2232
CGGCGCTCACCGCGCAACGCTTCGTGCCGGACCCGTACGGCGCGCCGGGCGCCCGTCTGTATCGCTCGGGCGATCTCGCGCGGCGGCTGGCGGACGGCGACCTCGAATACCTGGGCCGCAACGACGATCAGGTGAAGATCCGGGGCTTTCGCATCGAACTCGGCGAGATTCAGGCGGCGCTGCTGGCTCATCCCGAAGTGCGTGATGCGGCGGTGGTGGTAAGCGGTGCGAACACTGGCGACCGTGACCGGCGTCTTGTAGCGTACGTGGTGCCGCGCGGTGCACCGCATACAGGAGATGTCGCGCGCTGGCAGGCGTGGCTCGCGGCGCGGCTGCCCGCGCACATGCTGCCGTCCTCGTACGTGGAGCTCGAGCGCTTTCCGCTCACGCCGAACGGCAAGCTGGATCGCCGCGCGCTGCCTGCGCCGGAGGCAGTGACGAATGCTGCTCAGGCCGTCGCTGCGACGACGCCTGCCGAGTCCGCGTTGCTTGCCGTGTGGCGCGCCGTGTTGCGGCGTGACGATATCGGTGTGACCGACAATTTCTTCGTGATCGGCGGCGATTCGATTCTGAGTTTGCAGATCGTGTCCAAAGCACGTGATGCCGGCTTGCATGTCACGCCGCGCATGGTGTTCGAGTCGCCGACCGTGCAGCAGCTCGCGCGCATGGCGCGAGCGCTGCGGGACGAGTCGACGTCAACATCGACTTCGACGTTGCCTGTGGCATTGGCGGCGCGGCCGGATAACAACGGTGCGGTGTCATCCGATTTGTGGCGTGCGCTGGGACTCACGCCCGAGCACATTGAGGACGTTTATCCGGCGACGCCGCTGCAAGGCGGCTTGCTGTATCACACGCTCGCGGAGCCGGGGGCTGGCGCGTATCTGAACCAGATGCGCGCGACGCTGTCCGGCGCGCTCGATATCGCCGCGATGCAGGCAGCGTGGCAAGCCGCGCTGGAGCGTCACGCGATCTTGCGCACTGGTTTCGCGTGGCAGCACGGCGGCGCCGTGATGCAGATCGTGCATCGTAAGATCGGGCTGCCGTTCGTGACGCACGACTGGTCAGGCGTCGCGGATTACGACGCGCGCCTCGAAGACTGGCGCGCGAGCGATCTGGCCGATGGCATGGCGCCAGACGCGGCGCCGCTCATGCGCATTGCGCTTTTCATACGCGACGCGCAGACCGCCGACCTCGTGTGGACGCATCATCATCTGTTGCTGGATGGCTGGAGCGTGTCGCTGTTATTTGCAGAAATCTTGCGCGACTACCGGATGCGCACGCACGGTGAAGCTGCGGCTTTCGACGCGGCACCGCCATATCGCCGCTACGTCGAGTGGATTCGCGAGGCGGCCGACGCCCCCGCGACCGAAGCATGGTGGCGCGCGTGGGCCGCGCGCGCCGATGATCCGGCAACGCTCACCGCGAGCCTCGGCGAGCCGCGCGCGACTGAGCCGGGCGCTCATGCGCGACGCCACGCGCTCGACGAAGCGCTTGTCGCTCGCCTGAAGGCAACGGCGCAGCACCACGAGATCACGCTCAACACGCTGATGCAGGGCGCGTGGGCCGTGCTGCTCGCGCGCTATGGCTATCGGCGCGGCGTCGCGTACGGCACGACGTTCGCGGGACGGCCCGCCCACTTGCCGGGTGTCGAGCGGATGCTCGGGCTCTTCATCAATACATTGCCGGTGTACGTGAACGTCGATGCGAGCGCGGAGCTCGGCGCATGGTTGCGCAAGCTGCAAGGCGAGCTCACGGAGTTGCGCCAGTACGAGCACATGCCGCTCGCACGCGTGCAGCAGTGGAGCGGACGCAGCGGCGATGCGCTGTTCGACAGCATCGTCGTGTTTGAAAACTATCCCGTGGATGCCGCTCGCAACGGAGACGCGAGCCTCAAGGTGAAGTCCGTCGACTCGGTCGATCCAACGCATTACCCGCTTGCACTCGCGATCATTCCGCGTGGGCAGGCGCTCGCGCTCGAATGGGCGTGGAACGGCGAGCGGATCGACCGCGAGACGGTAGATCGCATTGCATCGCAGTACGAATCTGTTCTGGCGCAGATGGCTGATGGGGTGGCTCGCCGCGTTGGATCGCTGACGTTACCCATGCAGTACGAAGCAGCGCCGTTGCAGCGGTATGCG
>NZ_AWZV01000069.1 GCF_000472545.1 Burkholderia sp. WSM2232
CAATTAGTGGACGGCGACAAGGTTACGACGCGTAAGACGATTTCGGGCACTCACACCGGGTCGCTGTTTGGCATAGAGCCGAGCGGTCAACGGCTCACGATCGACGTGATCGATATAGTGCGCGTGCGCGACGGCCAGTACGTCGAGCATTGGGGGCTCAATACGCTTGCCGCTGTCATTGCGCGCTTACGCGAGGGCAGCTAGACATGGCCGACGAACGGCAAGCGCAACTGCGGCGAACCAAAGCCGACAATGATGAAGTGATGCGGCTCGCGGAATCACTTCGCGACGTCGTGGGAAGTCTTGTGCGGGCGGTGCGCGAGCACAGCGGCACACGGTCCACCGCGCAGAACGAAACTCTGGCGCATCTGGAGCGAAGCGGACCTGTCAGCATATCAACGCTTGCACGAATCAGAGGGGTAACTCATCAGACAATGCGCCTCATTGTGATGAAACTTGTCGATGCCGGGCTGCTCAGTTCGACACAGGATGTCGAAGATGGACGCGCCTATCTGGTGCATCTGACATCATCAGGCAGAGCGCAACTGCGGAAGGAGAGGAAGGTAAGAGCAGATTGGCTAACCGCTGAGCTTCTGTCAAAGACGAGCGTTGAAGAGCGCAAGTTGCTTGGAGACGCCATCTTGGTACTGCGCAAGATCGCGCGGATTTCAGACAACAGTTAGCCAGATGCCAGATTATGGTTAGCATCACTTTTCCTGCCCGGCTGCATCCTCGGCCGTCTCTTTTGATGGATGGCTCATTTGGGTCCGCCTCCCGCCGGGCCACATGGCTCGCGGGCCCCGGCGCGACATGCTCTTTCCACGAGACGCTGAGCGGCGGGGAACAGTCACTCAATGCGAGCGTCTGAATCGCCGACGATCGGCAACGCCCGGCCTTACGTTGCACGCAGGACTTCGAACAGCAAATCTGGCGCACTGTGTGAATCGGAAAGCAGCAATGACGACGGTGTTCGGAGACGCGACCGAGATTTCAGGCTGGCCCTCGCTTCATCGAAGCTTGAAGCGAGCCTTGGGCTCAGCTTCGTTTTACGGCGACAGACGATTTTCTTCCCTCGTCCGATGTCTTTCAGTCCGGTGCGAAGCAGGTAGAGGCCGTTTAGGGAACCACTTCCGTCATCTATAGGTTATAAAAAGTTCGCCGTTGCCGACATCCCCACAGATCAACTGGCCATCGACCGGGCGAGCGGCTCATTGACGCACTCGCGGCGCTGCCTGACGCCTTGCTGCTTACCGTAAGCGGTCGCTTCGATTGACGTGCGCCTGTGTCTACGATATCGACAGACCTCGCTCCGCTCGTTTGCCCGTTGCTGCGGCAACTTACCGGAGTAATGCGGCGGCCATCAGACGCCGTCCGCGTTCGGGTTATCGACGCATTACCGGTCGGATTGCCGACAGATTGCCGGGGTTTCAACTGCCGTTCAACCAGATAACTAGGCGGAAAAGGCAGAGATATCGGCAAGCA
>NZ_AWZV01000070.1 GCF_000472545.1 Burkholderia sp. WSM2232
TGAACTGACCCCGTAAAGTTGGACAGTTTGGTCGGCTAGGCTGTTGAGGGCTGAGTTCTGTACATCACGGGACTCAGCCCTTTCAATTTCAGCTTGATGCGCTTGTGGTTGTAGTAGTGGATGTACTGTTTGATGCCGGCCTTCAGTGCATCGATGCTTTCGAACCTGTTCAGGCGGAAGAACTCCGACTTAAGGGTGCCAAAGAAGCTTTCTATCGCTGCGTTGTCGTGGCAGTTTGCCTTGCGCGACATACTCTGGGTCAGGCCACGTTGATCGAGCATCCTCCGGTAGGCGGACATCTGGTATTGCCATCCCTGATCCGAATGCAGCAGCGGCCTCTCATTGCTCCCCAGCTTTGCCAGCGCTTTTTTCAGCATGGATCTCACCAGTTCAAAGACCGGGCGTTCGCTCATCTGATAGGACACGATCTCGCCGTTATACAGGTCCATGACCGGTGACAGATACAGCTTCTGCCCGAGCACATTGAACTCCGTCACGTCCGTGACCCACTTCTGGTTCGGCTGCTGCGCGCTGAACTCGCGGTTCAGCAGGTTCGGAGCGATGCGGCCGACTTCTCCGCGCCAGGAGCGGTATTTCTTCGCACGTATCAGCGACTTCAGTTTCAGGTGTCCCATCAGGCGTTGCACCGTCTTGTGGTTCACGATCTGGCCTGACTGCCGGATCGTCGCTGCGATGCGCCGGTAACCATAGCGGCCCTTGTGGTGCTCGTACACCGCCCTGATCCGGGTCTTGAGCTCGGCATGACGATCGCCGTCTTCCAGCACCTTCAGCTGGTAGTAGAACGTGCTGCGCGCCAGACCGGCGGCCTTGAGCAAGGCAGCCATCGGATGCTGATCCCTGAGCGCCTGCACTATTTGCGTTTTTTCTTTTGCGCGGCCTGCCTCTTCGCCTGAAGCAGGGCATCGAGCTTTTTTAGGTACGCCACCTCCGCCCGCAGGTACTCGTTCTCCTTGAGCAACTGCTCGCGTGTGCGCTCATCCGGCGCGGTTTTCCCAGTGGGCTTTTCGTGGTCGGGACGGGTCATTTTTCTGGGGCGTCCTCGTGGGCGAGGCGCCAGAGCATCAATACCGCCAGCATGATACTGGCGTTCCCACTTCGCAATGGCGCCTTGAGCGCGAATGTCGAACACTGCAGCGGCCTGCTGGCACGACAGATTCTCCCGCCACATGTGGCTCAGAACGGACATTCTGAACTGCGCATCATAGTGGCTGTACTTCTTGCGCAAACCTTCACGGCCATGTTGCTCATAAACCGCTATCCAGCGGCGTAACACCGTACAGCCTACGCCATGACGCTGCGCGATCGTCCGCACACCACCAGCTCCGGCTTGATATTCCTTAACCAACTTCAGCTTGAACTGCTCACCGTACTTCGCCATGAAAAACACCCCAAAGGTTGGATCGGTGTCCAACTTTTGGGGTGCAGTTCA
>NZ_AWZV01000071.1 GCF_000472545.1 Burkholderia sp. WSM2232
GTACTCCCTTCGGGAGTGGGATGCCCGTAAGTGCTGAAGCACTAACGGTCATCGACACGAGACACACCTGTTATAGGATCAAGCCTTACGGGCAATTAGTATCAGTTAGCTGAACGCATTACTGCGCTTACACACCTGACCTATCAACGTCCTGGTCTTGAACGACCCTTCAAGGGGCTCGAAGCCCCGGGGATATCTCATCTTAAGGCGAGTTTCCCGCTTAGATGCTTTCAGCGGTTATCTCTTCCGAACATAGCTACCCGGCGATGCCACTGGCGTGACAACCGGTACACCAGAGGTTCGTCCACTCCGGTCCTCTCGTACTAGGAGCAGCCCCCTTCAAATATCCAGCGCCCACGGCAGATAGGGACCAAACTGTCTCACGACGTTTTAAACCCAGCTCACGTACCTCTTTAAATGGCGAACAGCCATACCCTTGGGACCGGCTACAGCCCCAGGATGAGATGAGCCGACATCGAGGTGCCAAACACCGCCGTCGATATGAACTCTTGGGCGGTATCAGCCTGTTATCCCCAGAGTACCTTTTATCCGTTGAGCGATGGCCCTTCCATACAGAACCACCGGATCACTATGACCTGCTTTCGCACCTGCTCGACTTGTCGGTCTCGCAGTTAAGCACGCTTATGCCATTGCACTATCAGCACGATTTCCGACCGTACCTAGCGTACCTTCGTACTCCTCCGTTACACTTTGGGAGGAGACCGCCCCAGTCAAACTGCCTACCATGCACTGTCCCCGATCCGGATTCACGGACCAGGGTTAGAACCTCAAACAGATCAGGGTGGTATTTCAAGGATGGCTCCACGCAAACTGGCGTTCACGCTTCACAGCCTCCCACCTATCCTACACAGACCGGTTCAAAGTCCAATGCAAAGCTACAGTAAAGGTTCATGGGGTCTTTCCGTCTAGCCGCGGGGAGATTGCATCATCACAAACACTTCAACTTCGCTGAGTCTCGGGAGGAGACAGTGTGGCCATCGTTACGCCATTCGTGCAGGTCGGAACTTACCCGACAAGGAATTTCGCTACCTTAGGACCGTTATAGTTACGGCCGCCGTTTACCGGGACTTCAATCAGGAGCTTGCACCCCATCATTTAATCTTCCGGCACCGGGCAGGCGTCACACCCTATACGTCCACTTTCGTGTTTGCAGAGTGCTGTGTTTTTATTAAACAGTCGCAGCCACCAGTTTATTGCAACCCCTTCACCCTCATGGCGCAGGCCATTCAAGCTACAGGGGCGTACCT
>NZ_AWZV01000009.1 GCF_000472545.1 Burkholderia sp. WSM2232
AAGGGCAAGGGCAAGGGCAAGGGCAAGGGCAAGGGCAAGGGCAAGGGCAAGGGCAAGGGCAAGGGCAAGGGCAAGGGCAAGGGCAAGGGCAAGGGCAAGGACAAGGGCAAGATCTGGCCCATCCAGACGATCCCCACGCACCGCGCGTCGCGGCGGCGGGGTGGACCGTGGTCCGGCCCCGCGAGTACCATAGTCGGGTCGTCCGGGGCCGGCCGGTTTTGCGGGGCTCCGGTTCTGTGCCGGATATTTTTGACGAGGCGACTATGGAAATCAGGTTTCCCGCGGGCGCGCCAGCCTACCGCGATTCCAATCTGACCGTTGTCTTTCCCGCGCTGGTGGACGGCGAGCCCGTTCCCTGCGCGATCTCCGTCGAGGCGCTCGAAGACCATTTCGGCGCGTGTTCCGAAGATGAAGAAGCCTGGATGCGAGCGTTCGACGCTGGACGTCCACGCATAGAGGCCGTGGCGCGCGAGCATCTGCAGATCAGCAACGGCACGCCCGTGCTGCTCAAAAGCGGTCACTTCCCGCCGGGAAACGCCGCGGGTTGAGCGAACCGGAGCGCGCGGCGTCCTGCATGGGTCACGGAGCCGTTGGCTGCGTCGGCCCGCGCAGGGCGGCTCGGGCTGCTGACGACTGCTTCGACCGTGTCGGCTTCCGCTGCTCCGGGCCCGGCCTCCACCTCACCGGCCCCAGCTCCGGCCGCGCACCCAACCCTCCGCGCAACGTTTTCGCTCCCACCGCTCGCCAGCGCAAACACGCCCACGCATCGGGCGCGTGATAACGTTGTGGTTCCCCTGACTCTGCGCCGCCGCGCGTCGTCTTCCATGTCCCTTCCCGCCTCGCCCGCAGCCAGCGACGAAGTCGCGATTTATGTAGCCAACCGCATTGGCTTCATCGAGCTCCAAAGACCGCAGGCGCTCAACGCGCTGTCGATCGGCATGATCCGCGCCATGCACGCCGCGCTCGACGCCTGGTCCGAAAACCCGGACGTGCTCGCGGTGGTGGTACGCAGCCAGCATCCGCGGGCGTTCTGCGCGGGCGGCGACATCCGCTTTCTGTACGAGTCGGCGCGGCGCGGCGACCAGCAGGCCCGCGACGAGTTTTTCATCGAGGAATACCGCCTCAATCACGCAATCTTCACTTATCCGAAGCCGTACATCGCGTTGATGAACGGCGTGGTGATGGGCGGCGGCATGGGCATTTCGCAGGGCGCGCATCGCACCGGCGGGCTGCGGGTGGTCACGCAGTCCACGAAAATGGCCATGCCTGAAACGCGCATCGGGCTCTTTCCCGATGTCGGCGCAAGCTGGTTTCTCGCGCGCACGCCAGGCGCGATCGGCCGTTATCTGGCGGTGACGGGCGAGACGATCGGCGCAGCCGACGCGCTGTACGCCGGTCTCGCCGACCTCTACATGGAAGACGCCGCGTTGCCGGCGCTTATCGACACGCTGCGTTGCGAACTGTTCGAGCGCGGCGCGGACGTGGTCGCGTGCGTCGAGCGCGAATGCCGTGCGTATCAGGTCGCGCCGCCGCCGGGCGAAGCGCCGCTCGCTCGTGCGCGAGCGCTGATCGACCGGCATTTCGCGCTGCCGGACGTGCCGCGCATTCTCGCTTCGCTCGCGCAGAAGTGCGACAGGGACGCCGCCGACTGGGCCGAGCAGACAATCGCCGTGTTGCGCGAGCGCTCGCCGCTTTCGATGGCGGTCTCGCTCGAGGTGGTGACGCGCGCGGAAGGCTCGATGGCGGATGTGCTGCGCGGCGATCTGGATCTCACGCGTTCGAGCTTTCTGCACGGGGACGCGGTGGAAGGCATTCGCGCGCGCATCGTCGACAAGGACAACGCGCCGCGCTGGCGGTTTGCGCGCATTGAAGACGTGAATGCCGCCGACGTGGCGAAGATGTTCGAAAGCCCGTGGCCCGCGAGCGAGCATCCATTGCTCGACCTGGGCAGTTAGCCACGCAGCTAGACACGCACCTAGCCACGCAGTTTGCCGTGCAGTTAGCTCTGCAATCGGCCCTGCAGTTAGCCCTTGCAGTCAGCCCTAAAGTCAGCTCTGCAGTTAGCCGCTCGCCTGGCGTTGCCCGGGTTCAATCCCCGTCTTCATTTGCCATGAAGGCGCGCATGAAGACGAGCGCGCCCCAGCCCCACATGGCGTTCGCCGCAAAACCCATCGCAAGGCGCGGCAGCATGTTGCCGCTTGGCCAGATGCCGCGAATCGGATCCACCACGAAGACGCTCGCCGCCGTCAGCACAATGCCGCCGAATACGAAAGCCGGCAGCCACGGCGCGCGCCGCTCGGGCGCGACGCGCAGCAGCCATGCCATCAGCACAGCCCAGAACGCACTCCAGATTGCATTGGCAATGAACTCGGGCAAACCGAGCGGCAGGAACGGGGCAGTGGAAAAACCGCTTTGTTCGACGACGCCCGCTGCATGCAGCAGCGCGAGCGTGGAATCATGAAAGAACAGCGATGCCAGAAAACCGGCTACAAACGGCAGGATGAGTTTTTGCATGCATTGCACCGCCAGGGCACAGGCGCGTGATTTGCGATGCCTGCACCGGATGATTAGAAATGTGCGCCATTATATCCAGCGCTAGCGGCTTTTCCGCTGCCTGTCCAGTCGCGTTCGTATGTTGTAGCGTCGGGCTAATCACGCAAGTGGAAAACCTAAGCTCAAAAAAATCGTTCAAAAGCCGCACCCCCGTCCATAGACTGTTTCTCCATGCAAACGGTGCGTCGCACAGTCGCGCTTAGCGTCGATACCGCAACCTTCCGTCCTTTTGCGATGCGCCGCCGGTTCGTCTCCGATGATCGGCCGGATGCGTGCGGCTGGCGTGTGCGCGTGGTGTGCGTACGGTGTGCGGGAGCGCGCGGCGGCCTCTGCAATGCGCCTGCCTTGCGCTGGCAGACGCGGCGGGCGCTGTCGTGACCCAATCCAGTTCTGCCTTAAGCGGGGAGCAGCAAATGAATGTGTTCTGGTTCATTCCGACTCACGGCGACAGCCGTTATCTCGGTACGTCGCAAGGCGCGCGCGCGGCCGACTACGATTATTTCCAGCAGATCGCGGTGGCCGCCGACACGCTCGGCTACGAAGGCGTGCTGCTGCCCACCGGCCGTTCATGCGAAGACGCGTGGGTGGTCGCCTCGAGTCTGATTGCCGCGACCAAACGCCTGAAGTTTCTGGTCGCGATCCGGCCGGGCCTCTCGTCGCCGGGGCAGGCTGCACGCATGGCCGCGACGTTCGACCGTCTGTCGAACGGGCGCCTGCTGATCAACGTGGTGACGGGCGGCGACGCGGCCGAGCTCGAAGGCGACGGCGTATTCGTCGACCACGACACGCGCTACGAAATCACCGACGACTTCCTGCACATCTGGCGCAAGCTGCTCACGGCCGCGCATACCAACGAGGCAATCGACTTCGACGGCAAGCATCTGAAGTCGAAGGGCGGCAAGGCGTTGTATCCCCCTGTGCAGAAGCCCCATCCGCCGCTGTGGTTCGGCGGTTCGTCGCCGGCCGCGCACGCGATGGCGGGCGAGCATATCGACACGTATCTCACATGGGGCGAGCCGCCCGCGGCGGTCGCGAAGAAAATCGCCGACATTCGCGCGCGCGCTGCCGCGCATGGCAGGACGGTGCGCTTCGGCATTCGCCTGCATGTGATCGTGCGCGAGACGGAAGAAGAAGCGTGGGCCGCCGCCGACAAGCTGATCAGCAAGCTCGACGACGAGACCATTGCGCGCGCCCAGGCGTCGTTCGGGAAGATGGACTCCGAGGGCCAGCGCCGCATGGCCGCGCTGCACGGCGGCAGACGCGGGAGCCGCGCGGAACTGGAGGTCTATCCGAACCTGTGGGCGGGCGTGGGCCTCGTGCGCGGCGGCGCGGGTACCGCACTCGTCGGCAATCCTGAACAAGTGGCGGCGCGCATGAAGGAATATGCCGAGCTTGGAATCGAGACGTTCATTCTGTCCGGCTATCCGCACCTGGAAGAGTCGTACCGGTTTGCGGAACTCGTGTTCCCGTTGCTGCCGAACCGCCGGAGCAAGGTTTCGGACGGACCGCTGTCCGGACCGTTCGGCGAGATCGTTGGCAATCACCATCTACCGAAGGCGGCGAGCGCGAGCTGAGCGCGGTCCGTCCGGTCCCAGCACCTTCGACAGTCAATCAGGGAAGTCATCATGGCTCAATCCACCGTGAGTGCGCAGCGCGACGAAGTGGTGCGTGACGGCGCGGCGTTCGGCTTGGTGCGCGCGTCGGCCTTCGGCTCGTTGCGGCAGATGGGCGTGTCGCTTGCGCCGTGGGTCGCGCCCCTTCTGATCCTGCTCGCCTGGGAAGCCGCCGCGCGCAGCGGCGTGCTTTCCACGCGCGTGTTGCCCGAACCGCTTGCTGTCGTGAAGGCGGCCTGGTCGCTGATACAGTCCGGCGAAATGTGGGCGGACGTGAAGGTCAGCACATGGCGCGCCGTGTCCGGTTTCGCGATAGGCGGCGGCATGGGGCTCGTGCTCGGGCTCGCGACCGGGCTCTTCAAGCCGGCTGAGATTGCACTCGATTCGACCGTGCAGATGATCCGCAATATTCCCGCACTCGCGATGATCCCGCTGGTCATTCTGTGGTTCGGCATCGAGGAGCAGGCCAAGGTGTTTCTCGTCGCGCTCGGCGTGTTTTTCCCGCTCTACGTGAACACTTTCCACGGCATCCGTTCGGTCGATCCGAACCTGATCGAGATGGCGCGCAGCTACGGCGTGAAGGGTTTCGCGCTGTACCGCCATGTGATTCTGCCGGGGGCGTTGCCGTCCATTCTGGTCGGCGTGCGCTTTGCGTTGGGGCTGATGTGGGTGACGCTGATCGTCGCCGAGACCATTTCGGCGCAATCGGGCATTGGCTATATGACGATGAACGCGCGCGAGTTCCTGCAAACCGATGTCGTGGTGGTCGGCATTCTGCTGTATGCCGCGCTCGGCAAGATCGCCGATGTGCTGGCAAAAAGTCTGGAGCGCGTGTCGCTGCGCTGGCACCCGGCTTATCAACGTGGAGGTAAGGCATGAGCGCAACGACACTCTCGGCGTCGTTCGGCGGCATCGCGGGCAGCGATCTGGAGGCGGAACTGGCGCAGGCGCGCGTCGTGGACCGCGATGCCGAGCTGGCCGCTGGTTCCGAAGGGCGCGATGGCGGGCTTCGGCGTGCGCACGTCGAGCGGCCGGGCACAGGGGCGGCGCGCGCGGCGGTGCGCAATGGGGCGGATGCGGTTGGGAGTGGCGCTGGAGGCGGACACGACACATACGGCGGACAGGGTACGCACGGCACAAGCGGCACACGGGACCCACGGAGCAACGGCGCTTATGGCCCTAGCGACTGTAACAACGCCCCCAATGCTCGCAGCACTCACGGTGCTAGCGGTGCCAGCAGCGCCAATGGACCTCACGGCGCCCGCAGGTCAGCCGACTACTCAGTCGAGTTGCGCAGCGTCGGCAAGCAGTATGGCGAGCGCAAGGTTCTGACGGACTTCGATCTGTCGATCGAGCGCGGTAGTTTCGTCGCGATTGTCGGGCGCAGCGGTTGCGGGAAATCGACGTTGCTGCGGCTCGTTGCCGGTCTCGAGCAAACCACGACGGGCGTGCTGCAGAAGCGCGCCGAAGACGGCCGGCCGCTCGATACGCGGATCATGTTCCAGGACGCTCGGCTGTTGCCGTGGAAGACAGTGCTGCAGAACGTCATGCTCGGGCTGCCGCGCAGCGCGCGCGAGCACGCCCGCGCGGTGCTTGCCGAAGTCGGTCTGCTGGAGCGCGCCAACGACTGGCCCGCCCAGCTTTCCGGCGGTCAGCGTCAACGGGTGGCGTTGGCGCGGGCACTCGTGCATCGTCCGCAATTGCTGTTGCTCGACGAGCCGCTCGGCGCGCTCGACGCGTTGACGCGCATCGAAATGCACGCGCTGATCGAGCGTCTGTGGCGCGAGCACCGTTTCACCGCGTTGCTCGTCACGCACGACGTGCACGAAGCCGTTGCGTTGGGCGATCGCATCTTGCTGATCGAAGAAGGGCGCATCGCGCTCGATCAGCCGGTGCCGCTCGAGCGCCCGCGAGCGCGTGCGTCGGCGGGCTTCGCCGCGCTCGAAGAGCATGTGCTGCAGCGCGTGCTGAAGAATGCGCCGAACGATGACGCATGGTCGCACGAGTCTCACGTCGCGCAAGACGCTCGCACCACGCGCGACGCAGCCCGCAGCGGCCCATTCAGGCGGCCTACAGAGGTTCGCTGGGCTGTCTGACATTCCTTGACTGACTGAATTCAATCGCTTTTCTGGAGCCATTCGCAATGAGCATTTCCGCCATCAACGTACGCAATCAGTTCAAAGGCAAGGTCAAGGAAATCATCCGCGGACCCGTTGTGTCCGAAGTGGATGTCGACACCGCGTTCGGCATCGTGACCTCGGTCATCACCACACGGTCCATCGACGAACTCGAGTTGCAGGTGGGCTCCGAAGTCGTGGCGCTCGTCAAGTCGACGGAGGTTTCGATCGCGCGCCTGTAATGACCGCGCTACTTTGCGTTCGCGCCGCTCGCGGGCGGCTCGTGCATCATTTTGTCGTTTGTCGGTTTGCGCGGACGCTTGATCGGCATGTTGTCCGGATTGCTCGAGCCGGTCGCACCGGAGGCCGACTCTGGCGGCTTGACCATCGACGACGCGGCGTCGGCGGGTTGCGCGGCCTGCGCCGCCTGCGTCGTGTGCTGCGTTGCGGCCATGTCCGTTTTGGCCCATGCTGCCGTTTCGTTTGCGCCTGCCGTCAGCAGCGCGGCGGTTGCGCCCAGTGCAGCCAAAGTGCTTCGCTTCATCTCGTTCTCCTTTTGCGGGCCCCGCGTTCGCGGGTTGCATGAGGTTTCCCGGTAGACCCGCGGCTCGCGCGAAAATTCACGCGTAAGCCATTCGTGCATGACGATCCGCCGTCACGACGACATCCGCTGCCGAAACTTGCTAGGATGAATTAGTCATCGACGCAGACCGGAGACCGCCATGTCCAAGCCACTGAGTCCCGAAGCGATAGAAGCGTTGCGGCGCCTGAACGAAGTAGGCGTCGGGCAGCCGGTGCCGAAGTTTCCGCAGTCCGTGACCGCACAACTGCTGGCGTGTGGTCTCGTCGCCGAAGCGAATGGCGACGAGGTTGAAATCACTTGCAACGGCAGGCAATACCTTTCCGGCGATTGCGACTGAACCCGCCGATGGGTGTCTCACGCGATGTCCGCTTGTGACGCGCAGCAGGGGTGTCCGGCTGGCGGCCAAGGCGTCGCGCGCAGCGTCAAAACTGGCGCGTGGGGCGACGTTTGAGCGCGGCAAACCTGATCGCAAGCCGCAAGCCGGCCAAAGCAAGGAGGTGAAGATGGAGCCGAAGGGCCTCGACATGGGTGACTACCAGGAGCGCTATCTGGACTACGACATAGAGGTCGCCGTCGAGCAGGTGCTTACCGGCGTCAAGGCGCATTTTCGCGTGCTGCGCGAGCACGCGGTGGTGGTTGACTGGCGGCTCGTGCATATCGACAGTCTTTGGCCCACCGAGCATGCCGCCGCCGAGGCGGGCTTTCGCGCCGCGCGCGAGGTGATCGATGCGGGTCTTGCCGCGTAAGGGCGCGGCGCGCGCCTCGGCTGCCGCTGCCCGCTGCAGCTGGCGACGCAGGTAAACGAAACAGGGCGCCGCACCGGTATCCGGTGGGGCGCCCTGTTCGCACGCTGCCTCGAGTGGCAGCGTGGTCGACGGCGACTGCTTAGTGGCCGAAGAACACCGACTGCGGGCCGGAAACCGGCTCACGGGTGCCCGATTGCGACGACACGTTGTTCACGCCACCGTAAGCGTTGGCTTCGGCGTTGGCACGTTCAGCCGCGACGGTTTGCGCGTTCTGGCCTTGTTGCGACGCCGGTGCGCCGACGGACGGGCGGTAGAACGGTGCCGGGCCGTAGCCGCTCGCAAAAGCCGGTGCGGCGACGGAAGCGGAAACTGCGACGAGCAAGGCGGCGATGAGCTTGGTCTTCATGATGTACCTCCAAATACTTCGATTTTCAGGGTGGCGTTGCAGGGACCGGTGGGTGTCTGCAACGTCGATGGAAGGCAGTGTATACCCCTACTATCGAAAATTTGTGCCGATAATCTGAAATTACTGTTCTCATTCCTGAAATAATGGCTCGGCGCCTTGCCCGACGCGGCCTCCCGCTGGTTCGACCCTCGTTTCTCCCTGAGAAAGCCGCTTTATGGCCCTGATGCGGTGAGGGATTCTCGATCCGCAGAGCGCTTCAGCGAGGGCAATGCTTAGGCTGAGCCGCATCCGGCATTGCGGTAAATCGTCGCTCAGCGTCTCGACCCGAGCCTTTGGAGCCCTACGGGCTCATATCCGCATAGTCCGTGGCGTCCGGTGCCACGTCGCCGTGGATCGACGCCGTGCCGAAATACATGTACGAGAGGATGTCGACGTCCGGTATTCACGAGCCGCGCGAGTATGGCAGAGCCGTGACGCCGACGCCAATGCGGCCGGCGGGCACGCGCGGTTTGAGGTGATGGCCGAAGCCATCCTGGTAATACATGCCATCGCCCATCGCCGCGAAGTTGGTGGCGCCAAGCCGGCTTCGGCATGGAAAAACGATTCGCGTGCGCGCTCGCAGCGGCGCAGCCGAGCGACATTGCTACGGCTGCTGCTCTCCATCGGGCGCCCGCGAATCGGACGTCGCGTCGAGCTGGATCACCGCTCCAGCCTGGCGGCTTCACCACTCGAACACTTGCTCGACGGTCGCGGTGCGATTCAATAACGCGCCCGCAAGGAACAGCATAGGCAGGCTGATTTCCCGCGGCTGCCTCCGCAGTACTTGTGCCACTGCTGCGCACTGGCGAGCCCGAATAGAGCTGCCGTCTGACTTCCCGAGGAAGCGAGCCGATCCTTCCGCGCGCGAAGATTTTGCGGCGGCGGTGCAACGTAGAGAATTGGCATTGCTGATGGCGCGCAGGTATCGACGGGATGCCTGAGGACCTCAAGCGGTACCTGCCGCACAACACCCACCAGGCAATCAGCTACTCAATCCTCTGCCTCACTTTTCTTGCTATCCGATATACGTCTATCCGCCGAGAGCCGCGAAGTGCCGCGACGGCATGGCAACAGGCCGCGCAATCGGCGGCTGACGCTGAAGAAGCGCAGAAGTCGTAGTCCGATACACATTCAATGACCTCCGACCAGTTGGACGCCCAAGCCGCGAAGCTCGGCATTCTGCGGAAGGACTGACCATGCGCATCTTGAACGCCTTGCCGATTGCCGTTGCGTTGGTCGGCTGCGCATCGCAGCAGGCCGCGGAGCCGACCGCGCCGGTTTTCGTGACGCGCGTGGTCAATGATTGCTCCTGGATTCCCGCCGGCACCTACAGCACGCACGACACGCAACTGATCCGCGAATGGATGGTTGGATATGAAAAAGCGCGACGGAAGAATTGCCTGTCGCGCTGAAGCGCAGATGAGCCTATCGAATCGGCGCAGCTAGCCTGCGCCTGGCTGTCGCCTCACCTCAATTGTTCCGGTTTGAGATCGGGATGCATGGCGTGCAGGGGATTGAGTCCCTCCAACAGTATCTCGCCCAGAATCTTGCCGACCATCAACTGGCACGCCTGCTGTTCTTCGTCGGTCAATTGGCTCCAGATTTCCGCAAGCACGTCGTTGAGTTCGCCGCCTGCCTTGAGCAGGGCCGCGTTCATTTTTGCTGCTGCTTCGTGGTCCGCGATCATCGCTTTTCTCCAGGTTCGGACAGCGTCGGCACGCATCGATTCTTTTTGAGGCATTCGTTCACGCACCGTTGAAATGTAACGCCGTGGTCGCGTGTGGGAAGCGTACTGATGCACTGCTCAATGCATTTACTCTTTATCCGCCGGCACCGATCGGAATGGTTTTTCCAACCGTTAGGCCCTGACGCCAGCGCAACTGCTGCGGGAATCAATTCGGTGTTCGCCGTTTTGCCAACAGCGTGCGCCACGGCGAAGGCGCAAGAGACAGAGGCCAGCGTGATGGCCGACGCCCGTAAAAGAGCTTTCATGATCATCTCCATAGAATGGCCGGAGATGGCCGCCCCATGACGACCGATTCCGGCCAATGCCCATGTTGGTTTCATGGGCAAAGAGATTTTAAAAGCTCAGCATCTGCTTACGGCAGCGTCGTGGCCCAGATCTCCTAAACCCGGTTTAGCAACGCTTAAGACTTACAACACTTTCACAATTGCCCCCGAGGGGCGATGACATCAAGCCACTTCCAGTTAGCGAACTTGTCCCCGGTCTGCCTGATATGCGTGTATCTCTTCAGAGATGTCCAACTCCGGTGACCGGTGACGGCGGCCACGTGCGGAATGTTCCAGCCCATCTCGAACAACCTGCTCGTGCCTTCGTGCCGCAGGTCGTGCATGTGCAGATCGGGAATCTCGAGAAACTGGCACGCGCGCGTGAAGGCCATGCCAACGGCGTCCGTTCCGTAGGGAAAGATACGGTCGTCGAGCCGCGGCTGCGCCTGCACGATCCGCAGCGCTTCGGGCACCAAGTCGCACCAGACGTCGTTACCGATCTTCTGGCCCGGGTGCTTCAGGTCTCGCACGAGAATCCGGCTTTCGTCTGCGTCCAGATCCTTCCATTCGATGCGCAGCATTTCGTCGAGGCGACGCGTCGAAAAGATGGCGAAGCAGGTCAGGATCGCCATCGGCGCGCTGTCCGGGCGGCGCTTGCGGATGCCCTGGAAGTGGCTGAGTATCAGGTCGAGCTCGTCAAGCGTCGGCCGCCGGGAGCGCTGCGCCGACTTGCTGGTCGTCCCCAGCCGCTTCATGACCTTGCGCGCGTCGTCCATCGTCTGCATGTCGAGCGGGTAGCCCCAAGCGGGCCGCGCGATATTGAAGACCGCCGCCAGGTGCGAAATGTAGTTGGCCGCCGTTTGCGGCTTGACGTCGAGGCTCCGTGCGAACTGCACAATTTCCTGACTGCCGACCTTGCTGCATTTCATCTGACCGATCGGCGCTTCGCTGATAGCGCCGAGGACCTGCTTCTTCGTGCGCCCGACGTCGCGCTTCGGGTCTTCGATGTAGCGCTCGATCGCCCTGGCGAGAGTCGGGTCTTCCCGCTGGGCGGACTCGAGCGCGCCCGGCTGCGCCAGCTCGCGTTCCCGTTTGTCGATCCGCGCCTGTGCCGCTGGCTTTCGGTCAAATGTCTTCGCCTTGGTATGCACCACGCTGCCGCCTTGCTTCAGGCGTATCTGGGCGGTGTACCCTATACTTTCATCCTTGCGTTGTCGTGGGGCGATTGTTCCCATCGCTATCTGGTGCTACATGAAGTTTTTCGGTGCTACGTCGTAGCACTCGCGCCGAACCGACGAAAACGGACTTAAACCGAGCACTCAAGAATCATCCGTAGGTCTATGACTGTGCAGAAAAAACCAATGAAATCAACCCCACGGCGGGTATCGGTGGCACCCATGATGGACTGGACCGATCGTCATTGCCGCTCGCTTCATCGCATGATTTCGCGCCATACGTGGCTTTATACGGAAATGGTGACGACTGGCGCGCTGCTGCACGGCGACGTGCCGCGTCACCTCGCGTTCACGCCAGACGAGGCGCCCGTCGCGCTGCAACTTGGCGGCAGCGAGCCAGACGATCTCGCGCGCTCGGCGAAGCTTGGCGAGCAGTGGGGTTACGACGAGATCAATCTGAACTGCGGCTGCCCGTCGGAGCGCGTGCAGCGCGGCGCCTTCGGTGCATGTTTGATGAACGAGCCGCAGCTGGTTGCCGACTGCGTGAAGGCGATGCGCGACGCGGTTGGCGTGCCGGTGACGGTCAAGCACCGGATCGGCGTGGATGCGGTCGAGGAGTACAGCTTCGTGCGCGACTTCGTCGGCACTATTGCGGACGCCGGCTGCGAGGTCTTCATCGTGCATGCGCGCAATGCGATTCTCAAAGGCCTGAGCCCGAAAGAAAATCGCGAGATTCCGCCGCTCAAGTACGACTACGCGTATCGGTTGAAGCGTGACTTTCCGCAACTGGAGATCGTCATTAACGGCGGCATCAAGACGCTCGACGAAGTGGATGCGCATCTCCAGCATGTGGATGGCGTGATGCTCGGCCGTGAGGCGTATCACAACCCGTATCTGCTCGCCGATGTCGACGCGCGCTTCTATGGTTCGGCCGAGGCGCCGCTCGCGCGCGAGCAGGTGGAAGCGAAGCTAATCGAGTACTGTGGCGTGGAGATGGCGCGCGGCACGTATCTCGGTGCCATCACGCGTCACGCGCTCGGCCTTTATCGCGGCGAAGCCGGTGCGCGCGGCTGGCGCCGTGTGCTGTCCGACAGCAAACGTCTCGCTGCGCGCGACCTCGCTATCTTCGACGAGGCGCGACAACATCTGCGTGAGCCGGCCGAAATTTTTGAATAAAGGACTAGGCAAACCGCGTTCGTGTTCGTATAATCTCGTTTCTTCGTTGGCGAGCCGGGTTTTCAAGCTGTTTTCAGCAGTTATTTGAGCAGTTTTCGGCGAGTCAAAGCAGATATCAGTGGTGGCTGTAGCTCAGTTGGTAGAGTCCAGGATTGTGATTCCTGTTGTCGTGGGTTCGAGCCCCATCAGCCACCCCAAAGAATTTAGCGTTAGATCAAAGCTTTAAACGACGGCACTGTGAAGAAACACAGTGCCGTTTTTGTTTGCGATTCCCGCGAAAATTTCCATTTTCGGAATCGAGCGGCACCCCTCGCTCATACGCCATAGCACATCATCCTTGCATCCATCCGCTACGTCCGTGGCGTCGATGTCGGACGCGCGCACGTCGCCGAAGATTTCGAGCAGCTTGAGCGAACACTGCGTGTAGTCGGCGCGCGCGTACTTCGAATATCGCTTCCAGCCGGGTGTCTCCTGACGCTGCGCCCAAAGCCGACGGATCGTGCCGATGTCGTCGCCGGTGCCCGCAAAGTCTCTTCTGGTATAAATTCCCTGACCAATCGAATTCGGTCACCTGGGTGAACGGCCCGTTGGGACTGGCATCGCGATCGCGCTTGGCCGTGGGCATCAACTTCGATGGTATGACTCATACGCTTACCCGATCCATTGCGGGGCAAGGAAGCAAATTTGCCGAAGGTGTGGGGCAGATCGCGAGTGCAGGCGCTCCAGAACTCTGAAGCGTTGTCGCACTGAATTCGGCAGCGGCTGCCAATTGCCGGTTCATCTGCCAGGTCCCATAGCCGAACGCTAGGGGAAAGACCTAATAAGAGGTAGCAACTGTTTTTGCCTCTCTCTGCGCTTCAATAAGGTATACCGCATCGGTTGGATGGAACAGCCTACCGTGCCGCAGGAGGGTTGCTGGGACTGCGCACTGGGAGCCGGTTGGACATACTGCTGTACCCCCGAGGACCAGCGAATCACCCTCCGTATTCGACGACTATCGCAGTTGGCTGCTTTTTATTCCTGAACGCGCAGTCTATCCGGCGCCGCATGAGCAGCCACTGCCTGCAATCATCAGCGTCTCGACAAAAGACCTAAAAACTCCCCCGCGCCAAATCCCGCCTTTCCGATTTTCAATGCGCAAATGATGGATGCGCTAACGCCCTACGGTGACTGACCACGCTGGACATTAGCAGGCGCGCGGGGTGTCTCGTAGCAGTTCTTTCAAGAAATTCCTGTGTAATATTGGCGTGCTAGGCTTTTCGAATGCGCTTGAGAAGTGCGCATTTGCAGGGAATAACGGTCAACATTTCAATAATCAAGGACCCCCGAGAGAGGCCATGCGACATGCATAATCTGAATTGGAAGAATGAAACCGACTTCGAGATGGGCGGGTACACCTTGCGCATGCATTATGAGCACGGTGGCAGCAAGATAAAATCGGAAGGGAATGAGTTCCTTCTAATGAAGGCAAAAAATTTTCTCGGACACTACACATCGCTTCGTCCGGAAGATTGCCGAAAAGTGCTTGAGTTAGGTGTTTACCAGGGCGGCTCGTTTGTCTTTCTCGATCAACTTCTTGAGCCCGAAAAGATCTCTGCGCTGGAGTTGTCCACGACGACGATCCCTGCGCTGGATCAGTATGTCGAGAAGAATTCCGGCCGCGCGAAGATTTACTACGGCACGTCGCAGGACGACGTATCGAAGCTCCACCAGATAGTGGATGAAGATTTCGGTGGTGAACTGGACCTGGTGGTAGACGACGCTTCGCACTTTTACGAGCAAACGAAGACGTCGTTTAAGACTCTTTTTCCCCTGGTTCGCCCCGGCGGCCTTTACATCATTGAAGATTGGAACTGGGCGTTTCAAGACGCGTTCCAATCGCCTGATAACGGCTGGTTTGGAGTCCCATCTCCGGCGAATCTGATGATCGAACTGCTGGAGGAAATGACCCGCAACGGCATGATTTCCGATATAGAGGTCCATCGAGAATTGTGGAAAATTCGTCGATCGACCGTTAAGGACGGCGAGATCTTTGCCTCACAGGGACGCAGAGGAAGGTCCATCGGGCTGCTGTAACGAAGAGTCCCAGTCAAAACTGGGACTTTTTATATCAGCGCCAAATTGTGACGAGGTCAGCAACGTGGTCGTCTCGGGATAGGAAGGTGCGGACCAAATCTTGGACTACCTGGAGGCAGTCCATGTACTCGTATGGAGCGCGCATTCGGGGGTTCGGCTCTATCTGAAGTTGGGAGAGCGCATCAGGGCGACGATCGTGCAGTTGGGTTATCCGACAAGGGACTTCCTGAAGGCCTGGCCTCGTGAAAACGAACAGTGTCGCGATTTACAAACTGGCTATATTCCTGCCACGCCGAGGTCGTCGGCCGAACAGGAGCAAGGCTGCCGTCGATCATCCTGTGAGCCATGACCGTTGTGCCGCGGCACCTTTGAGGGCTTTCGGGCTATCCGAGTCGCGGGCCCTCTTGCAGCCTCGATTGAAGACTGTGTCCCGAGATCGGAAAACCTCTGGTCGGCAGAGGAACTGGCAGCGTTGCGAAATCGCAGCGGTGAAAGCGGGCGGCGAATCGAGCTTGCCCGCAGTTCCTGCTTCTATCGTACCCATCTGCTTGTCGTTGACAGGCATGGATGAGGCGAGAGGTCTCCGTCTCGAAGAAGGCGGCGCGATGTTTGATGCGGCTGCCAGGTGTGACCGCGGCCACCACCAGACTACGTCGCTACGGCACCTATCATGGAGAAACAGGTCCTGCGGCGGAAAATCTCATGAATCTTGATTTCTGTGCAGCAGCACGAATCAAAATATTAATGGCTGCGTCCTCCGCCGTGCCAACCGCCGCCGCTCCACGAACTGCCGCCTCGCGATCCGCCATAGCCGCCGCCGTGCCAGTTACCGCCGTGGCCGCCATGCCAGCCGCCGCCGCGCCAATGGTCGCCGCCGTAGCAACAGCGCCCACCCCAATTGCCCCAGATGCCGACCGTGCCGTACACGGGCGCATACGGTGCGCCGTATGCATAGCCGTAGTCAGGGTAATAAGGTTGTGCGTAGCCGTAGTCATACGCCGGCGCAACAGCGCATCCGCCAGCGGCTGCCGCCAGGGCCAGCAATACCACCGATGCCAGGAACCTGCTCACGATCGTCTCCCCGTCCTCATATGGAGATTGAGAAAGGTCGCGGGCGAAGGAGTTCAGCCGTATTTGTGTCTGCGCGTTACCGCGTGCGGCTGCGCTGCGGTCGGTCCGTTCTCTCCATTCTCTAGCCTCATTGTCACGCCGCCACGTGTGAGGACTGCCGCCGCTGCGAGCACTGCCCGCCGGTGCTCCGGGTGGTAACCGTTGGTAAATTTCTGTGCCGCGCCACGATGCGGCGCGAGCACTCGTCATCGGACAGACGAGGAGGCCTGGCGTTGTCGCAAAGGCTCTATCAGCGACGACAAGCCGTTGTGATCGATTTCGTGCATCAGCGCAAGCAACCGACCGATCTCGCCCGGTGGAAAGCCCTGACTCGCGAACCAGTTCAGGTAATGGCCGGGCAGATCGGCAATGAGGCGGCCTTTGTACTTGCCGAAAGGCATCGTGCGCGTGACCAGCAGTTCGAGGTGTTCAGGATTCACTATGTCGACCGACGCGGAAAAGGGTTGAGTGCAGCGGGGTTGAGTGCAGCGCCCTCGGAGGCCAGCCAGCACGGCATTCTAGCCTCCCTGCAGGCATCGCGCCGCCGTGGTAACGTCGGCGGTTTATGTTCATACAACGATAGGACAGCTTCCATGGAATACCGCAGACTCGGCGATTCGAACGTGCAGGTCAGCCTGATCGGGCTCGGCACCATGACGTGGGGCGAGCAGAACAGCGAGCAGGAAGCGCACGCGCAGATCGACTACGCGCTCGATCACGGCGTCAACCTGATCGATACCGCTGAGATGTATCCGGTCCCTCCGCGCGCGGAGACGCAGGGTTCGACCGAGCGTTTCATCGGCACATGGCTCGCGCAGCATCGCAGCGCGCGCGAGAAAATCGTGCTGGCCACCAAGATCGCCGGGCCCGCGCGTCAGCCGCACAACCCGCGCCATATCCGCGGCGAAACCAACCAGTTCGACCGCAAGAATCTCACCGAGGCGCTCGAGGACAGCCTCAAGCGTCTGCAAACGGATTACGTCGATCTTTACCAGCTGCACTGGCCGGACCGCAACACGATGACATTCGGCCGGCCGGCGTATCCATGGGTCGACGACGAATACACCGTGCCGATCGAAGAAACGCTCTCCGTGCTCGGCGATTTCGTGAAGGCGGGCAAGGTGCGCCATGTGGGCGTCTCTAACGAAACGCCGTGGGGTGTCGCGCAGTTTTTGCGTGCGTCGGAGAAGCTTGGCTTGCCACGCATCGTCAGTATCCAGAACCCGTACAGTTTGCTCAATCGCACTTACGAAGCGGGGCTCTCCGAATTCGCACATCGCGACAATATCGGCCTGCTTGCGTATTCGCCGCTCGCGTTCGGCTGGTTGACGGGCAAGTACGAGGGCGGGGCGCGCCCGGTCGGCGCGCGCATTTCTCTGTTCGAGCGCTTTCAGCGCTACAGCAAGCCGCAAGCGATTCAGGCCACTTCGCGTTACGTCGAGCTGGCGAAGCGTCACGGACTGTCACCGGCCCAGTTGGCGCTCGCCTTCGTCAATAGCCGGCCGTTCGTGACGAGCAATCTGATCGGCGCAACCTCGCTCGCTCAGTTGAAGGAAAACGTTGCGAGCGTCGACGTCAAGCTGCCGCAAGACGTGCTCGATGAAATCGACGCATTGCATCAGTTGCAGCCGAACCCGGCGCCTTGAGGCGGCCGCGAGCGGGCTAGACGGCGGGTGAGGAGCGCGCATCGGGGGCCCGGCGAGCGGCCCGCCCGTGGGCACCCGGTGACCACCAGGCGACCGTGCGGCGACCACCGAGCGACCACCGAGCGACGATCAACCGCTCACAAGGTTCCGAAGGCGCAGACCCGGCGGCCGCGAGGCGTACAACAAGCGGCCTCCTATCAGCCGGCCACGCTGGCATCAGGCGCTCTCCGTCTCGCATCGAGCCGCCACGACTTGCAACGAAAGGCAAATGTGCCTGTCTGTCGGCAAATCACGACCTAAACTGTGGTGAGCAGGCCGGGCTTCGCCACTCGTCGCGTTCGCGCCGTCGGCGCCGCGCGCATCATGGCGTTGGCCGGTGCGCGAATGATACGATGCAGCCCAAAAACGGCAGGGCGGCGGCCCGTCCGCCGCGCTGTTCAATACAGCGATAGGACCCAGGACATCGAATGGCTCAACAAAAAACAAACCCGAAACTCGAGCAGGCGCTCACGCGCGGGGACCTTGCGATCCGTCAGGCGAATTCGGCGCGGGCGACCGCGTTGCTGCGCGCGCTCGCCAAGATGATCGTGGATGCGTCGGCGACCATCGGCGTGGAAGCTTTCACGCTGATCCCCGACGGCGACAAGATTTACGATCCCGCTGACGGTCTTTGGCCGCAAGAGCTGCAGATCTCGCTCGACGGTCCGGTGGAAGACGCCGATCCGGACGAGATCCGCACCGTGCGGCTGATCGCGGACGACCCAGGCACGCTGTTCCGCGTCGAATGGCAGCGGGCAGACGGCAAGATCGGGCGACAAGAAGGCGGCCCGTTCGCGACGGTCGCGTTCATCTCGGATGTGGACATTCCCTGGACCGACGACGAGGACTGAGCGGACGCCGCTCGCACTGCTTCACGGGCGGGCGTTGACCGGCTCGGTCCAACGCCCGCGATGACACGGGTTACTTCATCATCCGGCGCCGGAACAGCACGGCCGAAACGATAAAACCGCCTACTGCATAAGCCGCCAGTACGAGAACATGTGCGGCGACGTTCTCCAGCGGCCGCGCCAGCATCGCCGGCCGGATCAGATCGACAGCGTGCGCCAGAGGCAGCACTTCTGCTGCGCCCCGCGCGGCGGCAGGCAACTGCGAAATCGGAAAGAACACGCCGGAGAGCAGCAGCATCGGCGTCAACACCAGCGTCTGATAAAACATGAAAAAGTCGTACGACGGCGCGAGCGCGGTCACGACCATCGCGACGCTTGCAAATGCAAGTCCCGTCAGCACGATGACGGGCAGCGCCAGCAGCATCGACGGGAAACTGGCGTAGCCGAGCGCGCCCGCCACCAGCATGATCGCCGCCCCCGACAGCACGGATTTGCTGGCCGCCCAGATCACTTCACCTAGCACGATGTCGCCGAGCGTCAACGGCGTGTGCATGATGGCTTCCCACGTGCGCTGCACGTGCATGCGCGAGAAACCGGAATACATGGACTCGAAGCTCGCCGACATCATCACGCTCGAAGCCACCGTGCCCGCGGCGAGAAACGCGATATACGACACACCGTCGACGCGGCCCACCATCAGTCCCAGGCCGAAACCCAGGCCGAACAGATAGATCATCGGATCGGCGAGATTGCCGAACATCGAGGCGAGCGCCAGCTTCTTCCACACGAGATAGTTGCGGCGCCACACCGCGATCCAGTTGACGGCGTTCGCGGGCAGGGCGGCGAGCGGCGCCGGCGCGGGCGGCGCGGCTTCGTTGCTTCGGTAGGTGCGTGCGTCCATTGCGGGTCTCGTGCGGTGTTTGGGGCGGTGTTTGAGGCGATGTTCCGTCCGATGTGTGCGGCGGTCTTCAGCGTGGCAGTCGCGTGGCGTTTCGCGTGCTGTTTCGCGTGCTGTTTCGTGCATCCGCCGCGCGAGCGCCGGGCGCGCTCAGTCCTGCATCTCGCGTCCCGTCAGCCGCAGGAACACATCTTCGAGGTTCGCCGGCCGGTGCAAATAGCGCAGATCCGTGCGCTGCTTGAGCCGGGCGTGTACCGGTCCAGCGTCGTTCACGTAGCAGAAAAGCGTCTCGCCGCTGATCTCCGTCCTCTGCGCAAGCGGCGCGAGTTCGTCGCGCAACGCGAGCGGATCGGGGCCGAAAATCTCGATCACATCGCAGCCGATTTCCGATTCGATCAGCTCGCGCGGCGCGCCCTCAGCGATCTTGCGTCCTTCCTCGATCACGCACAGCCGGTCGCACAGCCGCTCGGCTTCCTCCATGAAATGAGTGGTCAGCAGAATCGTCTTGCCGCGCCCGAGCAGCGAACGCAGGCGCTCCCAGATCAGATGCCGTGCCTGCGGATCCAGGCCGGTAGTAGGCTCGTCCATGATCAGCACGTCGGGGTCGTTAACGAGCGCACGTGCGAGCGTGAGGCGCCGCTTCATGCCGCCCGACAGCTCGCTCACGCGCGCGTCGGCTTTGCTCTCCAGACGCGCGAATTCGAGCAGCGACGGCACCATCGCGCGGCATTGCGCGCCGCTTAAGCCGAAGTACCGCCCGAACACCAGCAGGTTCTCGCGGACGGTGAAGTCGGGATCGAGGTTGTCGAACTGCGGCACCACGCCGACGCGTGCCCGCGCGAGCCGCGCCCGGCCGGGAATCGGCTCGCCGCACAGATGGATCGCACCGGCGTCCGGCGCGGCGATGCCGAGCAGCATGCGCAACGTGGTGGTCTTGCCCGCCCCGTTTGGTCCAAGCAGCCCGAAACATTCGCCGGTCTCGACATGAAACGAGAGTCCGTCGACAACTTTCTTTTCGCCGTAGCTTTTTTGAACCTGATGGAACTGGATGGCGGCGTCAGGCATGGATGAAATCGAGGCTCCGGGAAAAGTCGCGAATGACCGGGAAGGCTGCTCATTCTAGGCCATCGGCCACCAATTGTTGCCAGCGGGCTCTGCAGCCGGGCGGTTTCTTGCATCGCCGCATGGGCGGTGCGGCCGCTGCCGTCGCCGCCCAGGCCCCGTATGCACAAGGCACGTGCGAAACTGATGGGCACTTAGCGTTTTCCATCCCTTGCAAGCTGAATTGCGGCGCACCATGATTAACTAGACCGCGCTTGTGCGGAAAGGGGAAAACGATGGCGAGCTACCAGAAAATCCTGCTGTGCTACGACGGCTCGCGTGAGGGCCGCAAAGCGCTACGTTGCGGCGCCGATCTTGCGCTGGATCTCAAGGCGGACACGCATTTGCTCTCGGTCGTGGACATGCGTTCGAGCATCGCGCAAAGCGCGGGGCTGCTGACCGACGTCGCGTGCGGCAGCTTCGAAAAGACCGCGCGGGACATTCTGCAAGAAGGCGTGGACTGGCTGACCCAGCGCGGCGTGAAAGCGCAGGGGCACTTTGCGTTCGGCCATCCGATCGACGAGATCGCCAATCTGGCCAACGAACTGCACGTGGACCTCGTGGTGGTGGGCCACCGTTGCCGCACCGGCCTGTCACGATGGTGGATGGGTGCCGGCAATACGCCGCTGCTCGACCGCGTGTCGTGCAGCATTCTTGTCGCATGTTCGTCCGCGCAGGAACAGCAGCAAGAGGCGGCCTGAGCGAGCCGCCCAGCGTCGCCAAGTCGCGCGCACGCGCGGCGCCCGTACTCACTCGTTGAGGTTGACCGCGGCCAGTTTCCACGTGAATAGGCCCTCGCGCATGAAGATCGCGGAGTAACGCGCGTCGCCGGCTCCGTGCTGGTACGTGACGGCGAACTCGTTGAGGCCGCGATAGCCAGCCGTGGTTTGTGGCGGCTGTGGCGGCGCGGCGTTGCGGCTCGCATTGCTGCCGACTGCGGGGCTTCCGCTGTTGTCTGCGCTTTGATCCGTAGAGTGAGACGCGCCGGGCGTTGCAGATGCAGGGCCATTTGCGGCGGCCGGGTTCTGCGCAGCAGGCGGCGCGGGTGGCCGCTCGCCGGGTTCGCCGCGTGGCGGCATGCCGTTCAGCAACGCGGCCACGCCGTCAGGCGTCGCATACGCGTCGACCAGCGGACCAATCAATGCGACCCCGATCATCGCGCCAATCGCGGCCAACGGATTACCGCTTCCATGCGAGTCGAGCCGTCGCGTCAACAGACCCGTGACCTGCTGCTTCAGACTTTCGCGCAACGCGGGGAAATCGACGTACTGATTGACGGTCTGCGCGTCGCGCGCGTCTGCCGCGCGTTTCAGGTTGTTGAGTGCTATATACGGCGACGCATAGGCGAGGCCTAGGCCTGCAATCGCTGCAATAACGATGAGCGTGACGATCAGCGGGCGGGCGCCGCGCGTCGTGCGAGTTGAAGCTGCCATTGGCCGGATCTCTCCATCAGGTGTGGTCCAGAATGGACCGGCGTGGCGCTGAAACGATCCCGTCACGTGCGGCGGGCGATGCGATGAGCGCTTCGATAAGCGTCGCCGTGAGCGTTTCGACAAGCATGGCAATGGAGATCGCAGCGGACCTAACAGTAGACGTAGCAGCAGACATAGCAGCGAACGACATAGCAGCGAACATAACAGCGGCTCGACTCCACGACGTTGCCCGCAATGCTTTTCTCACCTGCTGACGCCTCAAGCCTCGAACACCGCGCCTTGAACGTTGGCTTCATCCGCAATGCAACGGTCGATCATTCTGCACACCGCGTCTACGGTGCCGACCATGATGAGCCGCGACGGCCCGTGATAAACCCGCACTGGCGCGCGGCGCGCCGGCTCTGCCATATTGAGCCCCGAATTGAGCGACACGCGCGCAAATGCAGGCAATGACGACGGCAGCGCAGCATGCACGCCGGAGCCGCTCGACGGCGCATCGAAGAGCGAGGCCGTGGTAGCTGAGGATGCTTCGATCAGTGAGCAAGGCACCAGCTTGCGCAGATGGCGCAGACGGCCGAACTGGCGAAACGGCAACAGGCGGGCAAGGCGTTCCATGGGGCTCTCCGGACGATACAACGTGAATACTGCGTTAGTCAGTGGCAGGCGAGGGCTGGCGTGCAGTAGCACGGCAGAACGGCAAAACGGCCAGCCCCGGCGCGCGATCAGAATTCGCCGGGGCGAATCAGCCCCACAGCGATGCCTTCCAGCGCGAAGTCCGCGCTGCCTGTCTCGACAAAGATGTTCTCGTAATCGGGGTTCTCGGCAATCAGCTCGATACCGTTGGGCCGGCGCTTCAAACGCTTTACCGTGACGTCGTCGCCGAGCCGGGCAATGATGATCTGGCCGTCTTTAGCCTCGCTTCGCTTTTGCACCGCGAGCAGGTCGCCGTCGAAAATGCCCGCGTCGCGCATGGAGAGCCCGCGCACCTTGAGCAGGTAGTCGGGCTTGCTCGAGAAGAGCGCCGGGTCGCACGCATAGTGCTGGGCAATATGCTCCTGCGCGAGGATCGGACTACCGGCAGCAACCCGGCCGACGAGCGGCAGCGACAACTGCATCAGGGCTGGATGCGGCAGCGTGAACTGGTGCTGCCCGCCGTCCTGGCCGAATTCCTGCGGCGGCACCAGCCTGATGCCGCGCGACGCGCCCGCCGCAAGCTCGATCACGCCCTTGCGGGCCAGCGCCCGCAAATGCTCTTCGGCCGAGTTGGCCGAACTGAAGCCGAGTTCGGCGGCAATTTCGGCGCGGGTGGGCGGAAAGCCGGTGCGTTCGATGGCCCGGCGGATCAGATCGAAAACCTGCTGCTGTCGTGCGGTGAGTTTGGTCATGGCGCCACTGTATGGATGAACAGGTGGCTGTATTTTTATACAGTATCCGGCGCAATTCAAGCTTTACTTTAAGTTTGTGCCGAGCCCCCACGCTCCAGCGTCGGCGTGCGGCGTTTTTGCAGCGGTTTTCGCGCCGCAACGCCTTATCCGGCTGTCATTACCACTTTTGCGTATTAAAAAATGAACAAACATTATTTTTAATGATGAAAGCCCTTCGCTAGACTGGCTTCCCAGTCGCGCTCATGTGCACGTGACCCGACCCAGAACAACATCACTCGCTTTGGCGAACCAATACGCGGAGAACCGGCATGAACCATCGCAACACGGGGCGGGCAAGCAGAACCCGGACACTCATTGCAACGCTTGCATTGGGCGCGGCAGCCGCGCTCGGCGCGATCACGCAGGCGCAGGCCGCCGACACGACGCTCCTGAATGTGTCCTACGACCCGACGCGCGAGCTCTACCAGGACGTGAACCAGGCCTTCGGCAAGGAGTGGAAGGCGCAGACCGGCGAGAGCGTGACCTTCAAGCAGTCGCATGGCGGCTCCGGCGCGCAGGCTCGCTCGGTGCTCGACGGCCTGCAGGCCGATGTCGTGACGCTCGCGCTCGCCTATGACATCGACGCCCTCGCGAACAAGGGCTTGATCGACAGGAACTGGCAGAAGCGCCTGCCGGACAACGCGTCGCCGTACACGTCGACCATCGTGTTCCTCGTGCGCAAGGGCAATCCCAAGCACATCAAGGATTGGGACGACCTCACCAGGCCGGGCGTGTCGATCGTCACGCCGAATCCAAAAACTTCGGGCGGCGCGCGCTGGAACTATCTCGCAGCGTGGGCGTATGCTGCGCATCAGCCGGGCGGCAACGACCAGAAGGCAAAGGAGTTCGTCGCGAAGCTCTACAAGAATGCCGGCGTGCTCGATTCGGGCGCGCGCGGCGCGACCACCAGCTTCGTGCAGCGCGGCATCGGCGACGTGCTGATCGCGTGGGAAAACGAGGCGTTCCTGTCGGTCAAGGAATTCGGCACGGAGAAGTTCGAGATCGTGGTGCCGTCAGTGAGCATCCTGGCCGAGCCGCCGGTCGCGGTGGTGGACAAGGTCGTCGACCGGCACGGCACGCGCAAGCTCGCCGAGGCTTACCTGAACTTCCTGTATAGCCAGCAGGGCCAGGAGATCGCCGCGAAGAACTTCTACCGCCCGCGCTCGAACAAGGTGCCGGCCGAGCTCACCGCGAAGTTTCCGAAGCTGAAGCTGTACACGGTCGACGACACGTTCGGCGGCTGGACCAATGCGCAGAAAACGCATTTCGCCGACGGCGGGGTGTTCGATTCGATCTACCAGCCGCAGTAACACCGCAGTAACCCTGCCGATGCCCGCGTCGCAGCCGGCGCGGGCGGGGCAACCCGACGCGCGCTTGCGCGTCGTTGCGTAGCGCGCCGCGGGCGCGCTTCTGGCCGATCGGGACCCGGCGGCCTGCAACACGAGCATCAACTGAAAGAGTAACGAGCATGACCACGTTGACCTTCCGCAAACCGAGCGCGTTGCCCGGTTTTGGCCTGACTCTCGGCATCACGGTGGCTTATCTGAGCCTCGTGGTGCTGATTCCGCTTGCGGCGACCTTTCTCAAGACGGCGACGCTCGACTGGAGTCAGTTCGTCCGCGCGGTCAGCTCGCCGCGCGTGCTCGCCTCCTACCGGCTGACTTTCTTTGCGGCGCTCGGCGGCGCGCTGATCAACGCGGTGTTCGGCTTTCTGGTCGCGTGGGTACTCGTGCGGTACAGGTTTCCGTTCAAGCGCATCGTCGACGCCGTGGTCGACCTGCCGTTCGCGCTGCCCACCTCGGTGGCCGGCATTTCGCTGGCGGCCGTCTATGCGGGCAATGGCTGGATCGGCCAGTTTCTCGAACCATTGGGGCTGAAGGTGGCCTTCACGCCGCTGGGCGTGCTGGTTGCGCTGACCTTCATCGGCTTGCCGTTCGTCGTGCGCACCGTGCAACCGGTGCTCGAGGAGTTCGAGCGCGAGCAGGAAGAGGCCGCGGCCTGCCTCGGCGCGTCGCGCTGGCTGACGTTTCGCCGCGTGGTGCTGCCGGCGGTATTTCCCGCACTGCTGACGGGCTTTGCGCTCGCGTTTGCGCGCGCTCTGGGCGAATACGGCTCGGTCATCTTCATTGCCGGCAATGTGCCGATGAAGTCGGAGATCACGTCGCTCCTCATCATCACCAAGCTCGAGCAGTACGACTACGCGGGTGCCACCGCGCTGGCAGTGGTGATGCTCGTCGTCTCGTTCCTGATGCTGCTCTTCATCAACACGTTGCAGTGGTATTTGCAGCGCCGCACGAGCCGCGGCAGCGCGGGTCCGGCGCCGGCCGCGGCGAGCGCGGCCGGCATCGCGAGCGTCGGCGGAGGTGCGCAATGAGCCGCCATTCCGTCGATAGCATCAAAACCGCCGCCAGCATGGACGCACCCGCTGCGGCCCCGCGCGCACCGCTGAACGTGGCGCGCCGGCCCGATCCCGTGACGGAGCCGCCCGCGGTGCGCTGGCTCCTGACCGGCATTGCCTTGCTGTTTCTCGCGCTCTTTCTGGTCGTGCCACTTGTCGCGGTGTTTTATCAGGCGCTCAGCAAGGGGCTCGGCTTCTATCTGGAATCGCTCGCGGACCCGGATGCGCTCGCCGCCATCAAGCTCACGGCAACCACCGCCGCGATCGCGGTGCCGCTTAATCTCGCGTTCGGTCTGGCGGCTTCGTGGTGCATCGCCAAATTCGAGTTTCGCGGCAAGGCCCTGCTGACCACGCTGATCGATCTGCCGTTTTCCGTTTCGCCGGTGATCTCGGGTCTCATCTACGTCTTGATGTTCGGCGCGCAAGGGTGGTTCGGCCCGTGGCTGCAGGCGCACAACGTGCAGATCATTTTCGCGGTGCCCGGCATCGTGCTCGCGACGATCTTCGTCACGTTCCCGTTCGTCGCGCGCGAGCTGATTCCGCTGATGCAGGCGCAAGGCAACGACGAAGAAGAAGCCGCGCATGTGCTCGGCGCGTCCGGCTGGCAGATTTTTCGCCGCGTCACGCTGCCCAATGTGAAATGGGGCCTGCTGTACGGCGTGATTCTGTGCAACGCGCGGGCGATGGGCGAATTCGGCGCGGTGTCGGTGGTGTCGGGCCACATTCGCGGGCAGACGGACACCATGCCGCTGCACGTCGAGATTCTTTATAACGAATACAACTTCTCGGCAGCGTTTGCGGTGGCCTCGGTGCTGGCGCTGCTCGCGCTCGTCACACTCGCGCTCAAGCTGCTCGCCGAGCGTCACCTGTCCGCGGAACTGTCGCACTCGGGCGACGTGCCCGCGCACGCGGGCCCGGCAGCGCTGCCGGCCACGGCACTGCCGCACAAGACATCGGTCTCGCAGCAACACCCGCTCAAGCAAGGAGAGCTGTAATGGGTATCACCGTACGTAACCTGGAGAAGCGCTTCGGCGATTTCGTCGCGCTGGATAATGTCTCGCTCGATTTTCCGCCGGGCGAACTGGTTGCGCTGCTCGGCCCCTCCGGATGCGGCAAGACCACCTTGCTGCGCGTGATCGCCGGTCTCGAATACGCGGACGGCGGCCAGGTCGTTCTGCAAGGCCAGGACGTGGCGACGGTCGGCGCGCGCGAACGCGAAGTAGGCTTCGTGTTCCAGCATTACGCGCTGTTCCGCCATATGACGGTGTTCGAGAACGTGGCCTTCGGTCTGCGCGTGAAGCCACGCAAGGAGCGCCCGTCGGAAGCGGTGATTCGCGAGAAGGTGCACGAGTTGCTCAAGCTCGTGCAATTGGACTGGCTCGCGCAACGTTATCCGTCAGAGTTGTCGGGCGGCCAGCGTCAGCGTATCGCACTGGCGCGCGCGCTCGCCGTCGAGCCCAAAGTGCTGCTGCTCGACGAACCGTTCGGCGCGCTGGATGCCAAGGTGCGCAAGGAATTGCGCAGCTGGCTGCGGCGCCTGCACGACGACCTGCATATCTCGACGATCTTCGTCACGCACGATCAGGAAGAGGCGCTCGAAGTGGCCGACCGCATCGTCGTGCTCAATCATGGACACGTGGAGCAGGTCGGCAGTCCGCAAGACGTATACGACCACCCGCAAACTTCGTTCGTGTACGAGTTTCTCGGCGCGGCGAACCGCCTGCACGGGAAGGTCGACGCGAGCGGCTTCGTGGTGGACGGCGCGGCTTTGCCGGTGGCGATTACCACCGACTTCAGCGGTCCGGCTTTCGCTTATGTGCGTCCGCACGACCTGCAGTTGTATCCGCAGTCGGCGGGGCACCGCGAGGGGATCGTCGTCGACGTGCGGCGCGTCGTGACGCTGGGCGGCTCGGTGCGGGTCGAACTCGCGGGCCGCGAGGGCAACCTGCTCGAAGCGGAACTCGACCGCGAAGCATGGCGCGAACTGCAGCTCGCGGTCGGCGACGGCGTGACCGCCGTGCCGCGCGCGCTGCGTGTGTTCCCGGCGCAGTGAACGTGCGCGGCCTGGTGCATGCCGATTCGATTCCGCGCGACGCACTCCCATCATTCAACTTTCGCTGAACCGGACACTTCAAGATGAATTTCCAGCAATTGCGCTTCGTGCGCGAGGCCGTGCGTCAGAACATGAACCTGACCGAAGTGGCGAACGTGCTGTACACGTCCCAGTCGGGTGTGTCCAAACAGATCAAGGATCTCGAGGACGAGCTCGGCGTCGACATCTTCATTCGGCGCGGCAAGCGGCTCACGGGTCTTACCGAACCGGGCAAGGCGGTGCATCAGCTGATCGAGCGGATGCTGCTCGACGCAGAGAACCTGCGCCGCGTCGCGCGCCAGTTCGCGGATCAGGACAGTGGCCACCTGGTCGTGGCGACGACGCACACCCAGGCGCGCTACGCGCTGCCAAAAGTGATCCGCCAGTTCACCGAGGTGTTCCCGAAGGTGCATCTCGCGCTGCGCCAGGGCAGCCCGCAGCAGATCGCGCAGATGATCATCAACGGCGAGGCGGATATCGGCATCTCGACCGAGGCGCTCGACCGTTTTCCGGACATCGTCACCTTTGCCTGCTATTCGTGGCATCACGTGGTGGTCGTGCCGAAGGATCATCCGCTCGTCGGCCGGCCGAATCTGACACTCGACGAAATCGCCGAATTCCCGATCGTCACGTATGACCAGGATTTCACGGGCCGCTCGCATATCGACCAGGCGTTCGCGAAAGCGGGCGCTCTGCCCGACGTGGTGCTGACCGCGATCGACGCCGACGTGATCAAGACCTACGTGGAGCTCGGCATGGGGATCGGCGTGGTCGCGGCAATGGCCTACGATCCGAAGCGCGACACCGAACTCGTGGCGCTCGACACGCAGCATCTGTTCGAAGCGAGCACGACGCGCGTCGGCTTGCGCAAGGGCGCGTTCCTGCGCGCGTACGCGTACCGTCTGATCGAGATGTTTGCGCCGCAATTGACCGAAGCCGAAATCGCCGCGCAGTTGCGCGAGGCGGTGTGAAGGCTTCGACCGGTTGAAGGAACGGTCGAAGCGGTGGTGGAAACGTCGAATGCGCCCGAAGGCGGCGCACGATCGCTTACAATCGCCGCCATGAACACACAGACTTCCTCTTTGTCCGAAGCCGCGGCGCCGTTGCCGCGCATCGCCGTGCTTGCCACCGGCGGCACCATTGCGGGCGCGGCTGCCGATGTGACCAACACTGCGGGCTATCAGGCCGGCGTGGTCGGCGTCGAGCAATTGCTCTCGGTCGTGCCGGCCTTGTCCACGGTGGCACGCATTGCGCCTGAACAGGTTGCGGGCATCGACAGCAAGGACATGTCCACGGCGCTGTGGACCACGCTTGCTCAGCGAATCAACACGCTGCTTGCCGCCGACGACATCGACGGCGTGGTGATCACGCACGGCACCGACACGCTCGAGGAAACCGCGTATCTGCTGCATCTGACGGTCAAGTCGGACAAGCCGGTGGTGCTCACGGCCGCGATGCGCCCGGCGTCGGCGCTCTCGGCGGACGGCCCGCTCAATCTGCTGAACGCGGTGACCGTCGCCGCGCATGCGGCTGCGCGCGGGCAAGGCGTGCTGGTCGCGTTCAACAACAAGATTCATAGCGCGCGCGACGTGGTGAAGACGAGCACGTATGCGGTGGACGCGTTCCACTCGCCGGAAATCGGCGCGCTCGGCTGGGTGCAGGACGGGCGGGTCGATTTCCAGCGCAGCTTGGTGCGTCCTCACACGCGGGCAACCGAGTTCGTGATCGGTGCGAACTGGCCGCACGTGGAGATTGTGTCGAGCTATGCCGGCGTGTCGCGCATTACCGTGGATGCGCTCGTGACAGCGGGTGTGCGCGGCATCGTCGTGGCCGGTACGGGCAACGGTTCGATTCACGCGTCGCTCGCGCAGGCATTGGCCGATGCCGCGTCGCAAGGCGTCGCCGTGGTGCGCTCTTCGCGCGTGGGCTCGGGACATGTGATGCGCAATGGCGCGGCCGCTGACGACGCGCTCGGCTTCGTCAGCGCGGGCTCGTTGAACCCCTACAAGGCGCGCGTGCTGCTGATGCTTGCGCTGGCCGCGGGCGGCACGGGTCCGGTCGCGTTGCAAAAGGCCTTCGATACCTATTGACGCTGCCTTACTGAAGCGACGATGAGTTGAAGTAAAAAACGCGGCGCCCGGGCGGCTAACCCGGGCGCCGCGTTTTTATGTCCCGCTGCGCGTGCAGATGCAGCAGCCGCGCGCGATTCTCTTATTGCAGCGCCGGAATCACCAGCACCTGGCCCGGATAGATCTTGTCCGGGCTCTTGAGCATCGGCGTGTTGGCCTGGAAGATTGCGTCGTTCTTCGCGCCGCTACCGTAGTACTTCTCGGCGATTTTCCACAGATTGTCGCCCGCGACAACCGTATGGAACTGCGTGGGCGCCGCGGCGGGCGCGGTGACGCTCAACTGGTCGTCGACCTTGTCGACGTTCTGCACATTGCCGGCCGCGACCAGGATTTTGTCCTTGGTCGGCTGGTCAGCCGCCTCGCCGGAAACGGTCACCGTATGGCTGACGCCGTCGTACGTGACCTGCAGGTTGGTTGCGTCCAGACCCTGGCTGCGGATGTAAGTGGCGATCGCGTCGCCTGCGGTCCGGTTCAGTGCCGCAAGGTCGGGCGTCGCCGCGGCGGCCTCGGCCTGGGCGGGCGTGGACGCCGCGCTGAACAGTTTTTCGCCGGCTTCCTTGATGAAGCTGAGAATACCCATGGATCACACTCCTCGTGTTGGTACGCCAGCATGCTGTGCGTACGGATTAAGCAGTCGTTGCCACGCGTACGCGGGCAACGGACTCACGAGTGTAGGAGAAAAGCGGACAGCGAAGTGTCAAGAAAGGTGGGGAAGAGCGCGCTAAGTTGCAAGCAAATGCAAGCGAGCGTGCAAAGCGGCAGTACATGATGGCGCCGGCTGCAAGCGAGCATGCGACGCACCACGCGATGACGAATCCGACAGCCGGACACCCGACGACGTCTGACCGACCAAGGCTTCCCCGGCGCCGCCGGGTGCCGCTGCGGACCCCACTTTGCCGCTCTCAGCCCAGAGCGGCTCGATTTGCCCGTTCCGCCGCGATGCCGCGCGACGAACCGGGCGCCCCACATGCGATTGCCGTGACGTGAGTGAAACGACGTCGGCGGCAACCGGTGTTACCGACTGCGCAATCTGCGTTTGTCTTTGCTCGCGACCGCTTCTGCAGTGAAGCCATGCGAGCACGCTCGCGTGCTTCGAACTGCCAATCCGCCGGCCGCGCAGCAGCGCTGCGCCATCAAGCTGCTTTTGCTTCGCTGTCCGGCGCCTGCGCGACTTCGTAGTTCGCCATGATCTCGAGCGCGCGAACCATCGCCGAGTGATCCCACGCCTTGCCGCCGTTCGCGGCGCACACGCTGAACAACTGCTGTGCGCTTGCGGTATGCGGCAGCGCGATGCCGAGCTTGCGCGCGCCGTCGAGCGCGAGGTTCAGATCCTTCTGATGCAGCTCGATGCGAAAGCCCGGATTGAATGTGCGCCTCGTCATCCGCTCGCCATGTACCTCGAGAATGCGCGACGACGCGAAGCCGCCCATCAATGCCTTGCGCACGCGTTCGGGATCCGCGCCCGAACGCGATGCGAACAGCAGCGCTTCGGCCACGGCCTCGATATTCAGCGCGACGATGATCTGATTCGCGACTTTGCAGGTTTGTCCCGCGCCGTTCTCGCCGATCAGCGAGATGTTCTTGCCCATCAGTTCGAACAGCGGCCTCGCTTGCGCGAAGGCTTTTTCAGGGCCGCCGACCATGATCGTGAGTGTCGCCTCGCGCGCGCCGACTTCGCCGCCGGAAACCGGCGCGTCGAGGTAGTCGACGCCGAGTGCATTGATCCTTTTTGCGAACGCCTGCGTGTCGAGCGGCGAGATCGAGCTCATGTCGATCACGAGCTTGCCTGCGGTGAGACCGGCCGCGACGCCGTCGTCGGCGAACAGAACGTTGGCCACGTCAGGCGTGTCCGGCACCATGATGATGACGATATCGGCGGCTTGCGCGACGGCAGTGGAATTGGCCACTACGTTCGTGCTCTTGCCAAGGTCGTCGGGCACCGGGTAGGCGCCGTTCACGAACAGCGTATGACCGCCCTTGAGAAGGTTGCGCGCCATGTGCGCACCCATGATGCCGAGCCCGATGAAACCGATCTTTGCCATATGTGTGAATCTCCCGTGTTGTTGGCTGTCCCGTCGAGGGACTGTGTTCGTGGGCGCACTGCGCCCGATTGGAGCGATGCCGTGCGCGGTGCCTTGCCTGTTCGAAGTCGCTTATGGAAGCTCGCTCATGCAAAGTGCCCATGCAAAGTGCTCATGCAACGTCGCTCATGCAACCGCACTCAGGCCGCCGCGTGCGCCGCGCCGCGCGTTTGCCCCGCCACGCTTTGCACCCATACGAGGCCGGCCGTGGTGGTGGTGCGGGGCTTGTACTCGCAGCCGACCCAGCCCTCGTAGCCGATCGAGTCGAGCAGTTCGAACAGGAACGGGTAATTGATTTCGCCCGTGCCGGGTTCGTGGCGGCCGGGGTTGTCGGCAAGCTGGATATGCGCGATCTGAGGCAGATTCTTTTTGATGGTCGCGGCGAGTTCGCCTTCCATCCGTTGCATGTGATAGATGTCGTATTGCAGGAACAGGTTGTCCGAACCCACCGCGCGGATCACGTCGAGACCCTCGTTCGAGCGGTTCAGCGCGAAGCCCGGAATGTCATACGCGTTGCAGGGCTCGACCAGCAGCCGGATGCCGGCCTTCTTCAATTCGGCGGCCGCAAAACGCAGGTTATCGACAATGGTCGCGCGCGCCTTGTCGCCGTCCACGCCTGCTGTCGGAATGCCGACGAGGCAGTTCAACTGCGGCACCTTCAGCGCGCTTGCATATTCGATTGCACGGCCCACGCCTTCCTGAAACTCGGTCACGCGATCGGGCAGGCATGCAATGCCGCGTTCGCCGGCTTCCCAATTGCCCGCGGGCAGGTTGTGCAAGACCAGCTTGAGACGGTTCTGCTGAAGACGCTCGCTCAGTTCGGCGATCCTGTACGGATAGGGAAACAGGAATTCGACGGCGTGAAAGCCCGCGTCCGCAGCCGCCGCGAAGCGGTCGAGGAACGGCACTTCGTTGAACAGCATCGTGAGATTCGCTGCAAATTTCGGCATGTTGAATGTTCTCGTTGATCGGTCAGTGGATGAGGGCGCGAGGAGAGTGCGCCCGCGCACCTCGTGATCTCAATCGGCGATGCTGATCGCGGTGGGCGCGTCCTCGCGTGTCACGGCAAGCTCTTCGAACTCGTTGATCGCGTCGATCTCGGTGCCCATCGAAATATTGGTCACGCGCTCCAGAATCACCTCGACGATCACGGGGACGTTGAACTCGGAGAGCATCGACTGCGCTTTTTGCAGTGCCGGCTTCAGTTCCTCCGGCTTGAACACGCGGATCGCCTTGCAACCCAGACCTTCGGCCACCGCGACGTGATCCACGCCGTAGCCGTTCGTTTCCGGCGAATTGATGTTCTCGAAGCCGAGCTGCACGCAGAAGTCCATGTCGAACGCGCGCTGTGCCTGGCGGATCAGGCCGAGATACGAGTTGTTCACGACCACATGCACATAGGGCAGCTTGAATTGCGCACCGGCCGCGAGTTCTTCGATCATGAACTGGAAGTCGTAGTCGCCCGACAGCGCGACGATGGGGCGTTGCGGATCGGCCGCACGCACGCCGAGCGCAGCCGGAATCGTCCAGCCGAGCGGGCCCGCCTGGCCGCAGTTGATCCAGTTGCGCGCCTTGTAGACATGCAGGAATTGCGCGCCCGCAATCTGCGAAAGACCGATCGTGCTCACGTAGCAGGTGTCGCGGCCGAACACCTGGTTCATCTCTTCATAGACGCGCTGCGGCTTCATCGGCACATTGTCGAAGTGCGTCTTGCGATGCATGGTCTGCTTGCGCTGCTGGCAATCGGCGACCCATGCGCTGCGGTCCTTCAGCTTGCCGGCGGCTTTCCATTCGCTCGCCACTTCGACGAACAGTTCGAGCGCGGCTCTTGCGTCCGACACGATGCCAAGATCCGGGCCGAACACACGTCCAATCTGCGTCGGCTCGATATCCACGTGCACGAATTTGCGGCCTTTCGTGTAGACGTCGATGCTGCCCGTGTGACGGTTCGCCCAGCGGTTGCCGATGCCGAGCACGAAATCGGCGGCGAGCATCGTTGCGTTGCCGTAGCGGTGCGAGGTTTGCAGACCGACCATGCCGGCCATCAGCGGGTGGTCGTCGGCAATCGCGCCCCACGACATCAGCGTCGGAATCACCGGCACGCCGACGGTTTCTGCGAACGTCACGAGCAGGTCCTCGGCGGCTGCGTTGAGCACGCCGCCGCCCGAGACGATCAGCGGCCTGTCCGACTCGTTGAGCAACGTGAGAGCCGCTTCGATCTGCTTGCGCGTGGCCTTCGGCTTGTAGACCGGCAGCGGTTCGTAGGTGTCGATGTCGAATTCGATTTCGGCGACCTGCACGTCGATCGGCAGATCGACCAGCACCGGACCGGGGCGGCCCGAGCGCATCAGGTGAAATGCCTGCTGGAATACGCGCGGCACGAGGGCCGGTTCGCGCACCGTCACCGCCCATTTGGTGACGGGCTTCGCGATCGACTCGATATCGACGGCCTGAAAGTCTTCCTTGTACAGACGCGCGCGCGGCGCTTGCCCTGTGATAGCCAGAATGGGAATGGAGTCGGCCTGAGCGGAGTAGAGACCCGTGATCATGTCCGTGCCCGCGGGCCCCGACGTGCCGATACATACGCCGATGTTGCCCGGTTGCGCACGGGTATAGCCTTCGGCCATGTGCGATGCGCCTTCGACGTGGCGCGCGAGCACGTGGCTGATGTTGCCCGCGCGGCGCATGGCCGAGTAGAACGGATTGATCGCGGCGCCCGGCACGCCGAAGGCGGTGTCGATACCTTCTTTTTCGAGCACCAGCACGGCGGCGTCGACGGCTCTCATCTTGGCCATGAATGTCTCCTCTGTATCCTGAAATTGGCGAATAAGGCTGTTGGAGGCACTTTAGGCTGGACCTAAAGGTTTGATAAGATCAGTACACGTCGCTTATTTCGAAACAAAAAGTATGGAATGCCGCAGCGAGCGACAGCGCCGGCAGCGGCAGGAGGGAGACAGGCATGGACCGCTTCAAGCAGATCGAAACCTTTGTGCGTGTCGCGGACGCCGGCAGCCTCGCGGCTGCGGCGCTGGAGGAGGGCGTGTCGCCGGTGATACTCGGGCGGCGCATCGACGCGCTCGAAAAGCGCCTCGGCGTCAAGCTCATGTACCGCTCGACGCGGCGGCTCGTCGTCAGCGAGGACGGCGCCGCGTTCCTCGAGCGCTGCCGCGGTTTGCTGACCGAATGGGACCAGGCGGAAAACGAACTGAGCGCGGGGCGCCGCGCGGTGAACGGCCACCTGATCGTGTCGGCGCCCGCTGCGTTTGGCCGCAAGCACGTCGCGCCGCTCGCGCCCGCTTTTCTCGCGGACAAACCGGAACTGCAGGTGTCGTTCAACCTGACCGACCGGGTGGTAGATCTGGTGCGCGAGGGTTACGATCTGTCGATCCGCATTGGCGGCGCGGTCGATCCAAACTTCGTCGCAGTGAAGCTGGCCGCGAACCGGCGGGTGGTCTGCGGCACCCCCGAGTATTTCCGCCGGCACGGCAAGCCGAAAACGCTCGAAGACCTGCCGCGCCACAACTGTCTCGCGTTCAATCTGCAAGGCGGCCAGAATCGCGGCTGGTACTTCCGCCGCAACGGCAAGCTCGTCACGGTGCGGGTGGGCGGCAGCCTCGACTGCAACGACGGCGAGCTGCTGCACCGCTGGGTGTCCGAAGGGCTCGGCCTTGGCTGGCGCTCCACGTGGGAAATCCAGCAGCAGCTTGCGCGCGGCGAACTCGAAACCGTGCTCGACGAGTTCGCGCTGCCCGACTACGACATTCTCGCGGTCTACCCGCAGCAGCGCTACGTGCCGGCCAAGGTGCGCTATTTCATCGATTATCTGAAACAGATTTACGCGAGCGACGACTACTGGAATCAGCCGGCGTATTAGCGCGTGGGTTCGGCGGGCGGGTCGGCTGTTCGCGGCCTGCGGAAGGCTGGGCGGCGTTGCGGCCGGCATCGAGAGGCGGCTGGCTCGCCGCCTGCGCTCCTCGCCGCTCGCTAAATGGTTGAAAATACGCCTGAATCTTCTGCCGGTGTGGGGCTATGGCTTGCAACCGGGGCCCAATCAGGCTACAATCTTCGGCTTCTCACTTGCCGCACCGGTTCGACGCCCGGGTGGCTTCTATCCAAAAGTCAGCACAAGGAGTGTGTATGCGTCATTATGAAATCGTCTTTATCGTGCATCCCGATCAGAGCGAGCAGGTGCCCGCCATGATCGAGCGTTACAAGAGCACGATCACCTCGCACGGTGGCCAGATCCACCGCATCGAAGACTGGGGCCGTCGCCAACTGGCCTACATGATCGAGAAACTCGCGAAGGCTCACTACGTCTGCATGAACATCGAGTGCGACCAGACCACGCTCGACGAGCTGGAACACGCGTTCAAGTTCAACGACGCCGTTCTGCGTCACCTTATCGTCAAGATGAAGAAGGCCGAAACCGGCCCGTCGCCGATGATGAAGGAAGTGCAGCGCGAAGAAGCCAAGAAGTCGGCTGCTACGCAACCGTCCGAAGCGCAGGCTTAAGACACACTATTTAAGCTACTAGAGCAAAGCGCGCCGCTTTTCGCCAACAGGTATAGAAAGGCTACATGAACCGGCTGCAGCTAACGGCCAGCGTCGTCGAACGCGAACCGGTGCGGTACACACCCGCCGGCGTTCCGATTGCAGGCTGCACGTTGCAGCACCGCACGGAAGTTGTCGAGGCCGGCATTGCCCGGCAAGTCGAACTGACCATGCAGGCGGTAGCCGCAGGCGAGGCGAGCGGTAAGCTGGAAAGCTGTCCGATGGGCGTCGAAACGCTCTTCACAGGCTTCCTGGCGAAAAAGCACCGCAACGCAAGAACTCTGGTATTTCACATCACAGCATTGCAGGACATTGGAAAGGACTGAACATGCCCCGCCCGACTGGTAAGAAATTCGACAAGCGTCGTCAGCAACAAAATCCGCTCTTCAAGCGCAAGAAGTTCTGCCGTTTCACGGCCGCTGGCGTCGAGTACATCGACTACAAGGACATCGAAACGCTGAAGGACTTCATCGGCGAAAACGGCAAGATCACGCCGGCGCGTCTCACGGGTACGAAGTCGCACTATCAACGCCAGCTGGACACGGCAATCAAGCGCGCGCGTTTCCTCGCGCTCGTGCCGTACACCGACCAGCACAAGGCTTAACTCGACGACGCGATAAGGAGCATCCGAATGCAAATCATTCTTCTGGAAAAAGTCGTCAATCTGGGCAACCTGGGCGATATCGTGAAGGTCAAGGACGGTTACGCACGTAACTTCCTGATCCCGAACAAGCAGGCTCGCCGTGCAACGAAGGAAGCGCTGGCCGAATTCGAAGTGCGCCGCGCCGAACTCGAAAAAATCGCCGCTGAAAAGCTGGCTGCGGCTCAGGCTCAAGGCGAAAAGCTGGCAGGCTCGACGGTTCAGATCGGCCAGAAGGCCGGCGTGGACGGCCGTCTGTTCGGCTCGGTGACGAACGCCGACATCGCCGAAGCGCTGGGCAAGCAAGGCTTCGCCGTGGAAAAGGCGCAAGTGCGTCTGCCGGAAGGCCCGCTGAAGATCGTGGGCGACCACCCGGTGCAGGTTTCGCTGCACACCGACGTGCTTGTCGACGTGACGGTGTCGGTGCTGGGCGAGCACGTCTAAGCTACCGCATCCACGCTGAGCGTATCAGATAGTATTGGCCAGGTTGTTGCTGGCTAGAGGCAGGGGCCGGGCAACCGGCCCCTGCTTTTTTGTGCGCGCCGATTCTGAATTTGCTGCTGGCCGCGCGCGCCACATTTCACGATAATTGCTCTCCATGAACGCACCGTCCAAAGATCCCCAACTCGAGTCGCTGAAAGTCCCGCCGCATTCGATCGAGGCCGAGCAATCGGTGCTGGGCGGCTTGCTGCTGGATAACGCCGCGTGGGACCGGATCGCCGATTTCCTCTCGCAGAGCGATTTCTACCGCTACGATCACCGCATCATCTTCGAGCACATTGGCAAGTTGATTGCTGCCACGCGTCCGGCCGACGTCATCACTGTGTACGAAGCGCTCGGCACTTCGGGCAAGGCGGAAGAGGTCGGCGGCCTCGCCTATCTGAATGCGCTCGCGCAGAACACGCCGAGTGCGGCAAATATCCGGCGCTATGCCGAAATCGTGCGCGACCGCGCGGTGCTGCGCCGGCTCGTTTCGGTGGCCGATGAAATTTCCGCGGACGCCTTCAACCCGCAAGGCAAGGAAGTCCGGCAACTGCTGGACGAAGCGGAGTCGAAGGTTTTCTCGATTGCGGAAGACGGTGCGCGCGGCACTCAGGGCTTCCTCGAAATCGGGCCGCTGCTGACCGAAGTGGTGGAGCGGATCGACACGCTTTATCACACGGCCAATCCGAGCGACGTGACGGGCACGCCGACAGGCTTTGTCGACCTCGATCGCATGACCTCGGGCATGCACGGCGGGGAACTGATCATCGTGGCCGGACGCCCGTCGATGGGTAAGACCGCATTCTCGATGAATATCGGCGAATACGTCGCGGTCGAGTACGGCTTGCCGGTTGCGGTGTTTTCGATGGAAATGCCGGGCTCCCAGCTCACCATGCGTATGCTGGGCTCGGTCGGGCGTCTGGATCAGCACCGCATGCGAACCGGCCGTCTGACAGACGAAGATTGGCCGAAGCTCACGCACGCGGTGCAGAAAATGAGCGAGGCGCAGATTTTCATCGACGAAACCGGCGGTCTGAACCCGATGGAACTGCGCTCGCGCGCGCGGCGGCTCTCGCGCCAGTGCGGCAAGCTCGGGCTCATTATCATCGACTATCTGCAACTGATGAGCGGCTCGTCGGCGGGCGAAAACCGGGCGACCGAAATTTCGGAAATCTCGCGCTCGCTCAAGGGTCTCGCGAAAGAACTGGACGTGCCCGTCATCGCGTTGTCGCAGCTGAACCGCGGTCTCGAGCAACGTCCCAACAAGCGGCCGATCATGTCGGATCTGCGTGAATCGGGCGCTATCGAGCAGGACGCCGACGTGATCCTGTTCATCTATCGCGACGAAGTGTATAACCCGGACAGCCCGGACAAAGGCACCGCCGAAATTATCATTGGCAAGCAACGGAATGGTCCGATTGGCCCTGTTCGGCTCACGTTCCACGGTCAATACACGAAGTTCGATAACTTTGCGGGCGCGCAAAATTTCTACGGCGAGTAGGGGCGCTTCGCGACGAGGGTGCATCCGAACCATCAGCAAAAGCTGCAGCGACGCAATGGCGCTGTTGTAACCGTGCTGTGCAAAGTGCTACATCGATCCCGCAACGGTACAATATGGCGGTTTTATGTCAGCCATTATGTGACCAATTTTCGGGATCCCAATGTTCGGTCGATTCATGCCCACCGAGGGCAAGTTTTTTGATATTTTCAACGCGCACGCACAGTGCATCGTCTCGGCGAGCCGCGAACTGGAGCTGCTGATCGACAATCTGCAAGACGCAGAGACCCACAAGCAAAACGTGCAGAAAGCCGAAAAGGCCGCGGACAAGCTCACCCACGAAACTATCGACCTGCTGCACAAGACCTTCATCACGCCGCTCGACCGCGACGAGATCCACAAGCTGATCACCACGATGGACGACATCCTCGACTTGATGGAGGACGTCGCCACCGCCATTTCCCTTTACGACGTGCAGTCGGTCACGTCCGAGGCGAGCCAGCTCGCGCACATCTGCACAGCGACTTCCGAGCGCGTGCAGTTTGCTGTCAGCCTGCTCTCGGACATGAAGCAGGCAAGCCAGATCCTGAAGGCATGCGAAGAAATCGACCGCCTCGAATCGGAAGCAGACCGGGTGCTGCGCGCGGCCATGTCAAAGCTCTTTCGCGAAGAAGACAACGTCAAGACCCTGATCAAGCTCAAGGCGATTTACGAACTGCTCGAAACGATCACAGACAAGTGTGAAGACGTAGCGAACATCATCGAAGGCATCGTGCTGGAAAACGCATAATGCAATCGATACAACTCGCTATCTGGGTGGTCGCTGCCCTGGTCGCCGTCGCGCTCATTTTCGACTTCATGAACGGCTTCCACGACGCGGCCAATTCGATTGCCACCGTGGTGTCGACCGGCGTGCTGAAACCGCAGCAGGCAGTGGCGTTCGCGGCCGCGTTCAACGTCATCGCGTATTTCGTGTTTCACCTCAAGGTGGCCGCCACGGTCGGCAAGGGCACGATCGACCCGAACATTGTCGATCACTACGTGATTTTCGGCGCGCTGGTCGGCGCGATCGGCTGGAACGTGATTACGTGGCATTACGGCATTCCGTCCAGTTCGTCGCATGCACTTATCGGCGGGCTCGTCGGCTCCGCGCTTGCCAAGTCCGGCTGGGGCTCGCTGAATTTCGACGGCCTCATGAAGACCGTCACGTTCATTTTCGTCTCGCCGCTGCTCGGTTTCGTGCTCGGATCGTTTTTCATGCTGGCCGTCTCGTGGATCTACTTCCGCACGCCGCCAAGCAAGGTCGACCGGCGCTTCCGGCGTCTGCAACTGGTGTCCGCCGGCCTCTACAGTCTGGGCCACGGCGGCAACGACGCGCAAAAAACCATCGGTATCATCTGGATGTTGCTGATCGCCACGGGCTATGCGTCGTCGATCGCGGAAGCGCCGCCGCTGTGGGTAATCGGTGGCTGCTATCTGTCGATGGGTGTAGGAACCTTGTTCGGCGGCTGGCGAATCGTCCGTACCATGGGCCAGAAAATTACCAAGCTGAAGCCGGTTGGCGGTTTTTGCGCGGAGTCGGGCGGGGCGATCACGCTTTTCACCGCCTCGTGGCTCGGCATTCCGGTGTCTACCACGCATACGATCACCGGCGCGATTGTCGGCGTCGGCGCGACGCAGAAGTTGAGCGCCGTTCGCTGGGGAGTGGCCGGCAACATCGTGTGGGCATGGATTCTGACGATTCCCGCCTCCGCAGCGCTTGCTGCTGCCGCCTGGTGGCTGGGTCACCGCTTCCTGTAAGCTTCTTCACGTTCTGCGCAAGCGGCGCCTGCTGGCCGGACAGGAAACTGTCCGTGCCAGCAGGCGGCAAGCTGCATCGTGTGGCCCAGCGAGTCCGGACAAGGCTCTCACGAGGCCCGCAAAATGCGTAAAAGGCCCACAAGGCTCTCACAAGGCCTCGAAGGCGCTCACAGCCCTGAGAAGGCCCTCGCAAAGCCAGAAGAAACCCTTCCAACCTAAATCAACGGCGTACTCCCGCCATCCATCGGGACGATCGCGCCCGTCACATAGCTCGCGCGGCGGCTCGCCAGGAATAGCGCGACATCTGCAATTTCCTCTGGTTTCGCGTAGCGCCCGAGCGGCACCTTGGCCTGGCCGCGGGCGAGCGCCTCGGCGGTTTCCACACCTTGCTGCGCGGCCTCCAGTTTCGCGGCTTCTTCGACGCGCTCGGTCAGCGTCGCGCCGGGGTTGATCGCGTTGATCCGAATGCCGAAACGCGCATAGTAGTGAGCAAGGCCGACCGTGGCCAGCATCAGCGCGGCATTTGCGGCGCCGCCTGCAATATGAATATCGCTCGCCACTTTGCCGCCCATACCGATAATGTTCACGACCGTGCCCGGATCGGCGCCGTCGCCGGCCTTCGCGCGCTCTGCCATTCGGCGCAGCACTTCCTGCTGCGGATAGATGTAAGGGAAATACTTGGCTTCCATCGTCGCGCGGAACGCGTCGGCATCGAGCTCTTCCGGGTCGTAGCGCCGCGCCGCGCCGGCGCTGTTGACGAGCACGTCAATCGGACCGAGCGCCGTGCTGACTTCTTCGACGATGTCGGCCGCGCTGTGCGGCTCGTGCAGGTCGGCGCGTGTGCGATGCACGTGTAAGCCTTCCGCCTTCAGCTGTTCGTACGCACGCGCCAGATTGGCCGGGTCGCGCGAGACGATTGCAACTTTCGCGCCTTCCAGTGCGAAAGCCCGCGCGCATGCAAAGCCGATACCCTTGCTGCCGCCTGTAATCAACACTACTTTTTCTTTCAGCCCGAGATCCATTGTCGCCACCCGCTTCAGAAGAATACCGGTGACGATAGCAGATCGGCGACGCGCGCGTGTTGAACGAACCCGCGTTGCCGCGCGGTGTTCGTCGCAGGTCAATCGGAAAAATCCGATTGGCCGGGAGCGTTGCGCCAAGGCCTCAGCGCCGGTTGGGGCCACCATCTCATTTGTGACAATGTGAGCGTTTTCGCTGTCAGATTTGTCAGTATGACGAATTATTTTGGCAGTGCGGTCGACCGATGTTTCTCTGTCGACAAAACCCATTCTGAAGGAGCCGCAAATTGAGTCTGGATTGCTCATCGGCGTCGGTCATCGTTGCGGGTGACGTGATGCTGGACCGATACTGGTTTGGAGACAGCACGCGCATTTCGCCCGAGGCGCCGGTACCGGTGGTTCACGTTCAGCGCACTGGCGACGTGGCGGGCGGCGCAGCCAACGTGGCCATCAACGCGGTGAACCTGGGCGCACAGGTCACGCTGCTGTCGGTGGTCGGCGACGATCCGGACGGGCGCGCGTTGCAGGCGTTGCTGGAATCGCGCAACGTTCATTGCGCGTTTTTGCGCGACGCGGCGCTGCAAACCACCGTCAAGCTGCGCGTCATTTCGCGCAACCAGCAGATTGTGCGCGCCGATTTTGAGCAGCGTCCGAACCACGAGTTGCTGTTTCCGCTCGTCGCTCAATTCCGTGAGAAGTTGAAAGCCTGCAAGACCGTCGTGTTCTCGGATTACGGCAAGGGCGGGCTCGCTCATCTACGCCTGATGATGTCCGACGCGAGATCCGCCGGCGCGACCATCCTGATCGATCCGAAAGGACCGGACTACTCGATCTACCGTGGCGCGAGCGTCGTGACGCCGAATCGCGACGAATTCGCGCAGGCAGCAGGCAAGTGGACCAGCGAGGCCGACTTCGAGCGGCGCGCGTTCGGCCTGCGCGAGGAGTTCGAGTTGGCCGCCTTGCTTGTCACGCGCTCGGAGGAGGGCATGAGCCTATTTGTCGAGAATCGCCACATCCGCATCCCGGCGCAGGCGCGCGAAGTCTACGACGTGTCCGGCGCCGGCGACACGGTTATCGCCACGATGGCCGCCGCGATGGCAGCGGGCCACGACGTCGAAAGCGCCGCGCGGCTCGCCAACGTGGCAGCCGGTATCGTAGTCGGCAAAGTCGGCACCGCGCCCATTACGCTCGACGAACTCACGCAGCGCGTCTGAACGGTGCTGTCGCGTCAGCGATCCGGCAGTTGCTGTCGTTAGAAGTTGCCGTTGGCGAACCGGGCAATCGGGTCGTCGCTGGTTTGAGACGGGGCAGGTGCGCTGCGCGAGGCAGTCGAGGCTCGCATGATCGGCACGGCGCCGTCGTCTGTCCGCGGCTGATCCGCTTGCTGAGTGAGCGGGGCCTGTTGGGTCTGCACGCTTTGCTGCGCGAGACGTGCCTGGCGAGCGGCGACGGAAGCGGGCGGCGGGGGCTCGAACGCATCGGCGGCTGCGTCGATCGCATCGCGTGCGCCGGCGTCTGCTCGCTGGGGTGCCGGGCGCGCTGCCGCGGCGGCTTGCAGAGGCGCGGCAGCGCTACTGTCGTACGCAGTCGCTACCGGAGGAGCCACCGGCGTCGGCGAAACCGCGCCCGCTGCGCGCGCCTGAAGTTGCGCCGCGCTCATGCCTGGCGGTGGCGGTTCGAACGGATCCACTTGCGGCGCCCGGGTTGCGGGCAGGGCGGCCACGGCGGGATCCGCAGTTGCCGTCGACGGTGCGCGCGGCTCAGCCGCCGCGGCGGCTCGAGCGCTGTCTTGCGAAGGCGAGAGACCAGCGGTATAGCCCGCAACCGACCTGCTGACACTCGACGGCGCATTCGCCGCGCTGGCTCGAGCACCGCCGTACGCACTTGCCGCTGCCAGTCCCGCTGCCCGCTCCGGCTGCGGCGCGGCCGCCTGATAGCTGGGCGCGTCGAACGGCGCAGGCTTCGCGGCCGGTCCCGCCACGCGGCGGATGCCGTCGAAGCGCTTTGCCCAATACGGGTTGGTCAAGTAATCGAGCCGCACCGTGCCGCCCGTGGAGGGCGCGTTGACAAAGCGCAGTTTGCCCACGTAGATGCCCACGTGCGAATGCGGGCGCCCGGTGGTGTTGAAAAAGATCAGGTCGCCGGGCGCGATTTCGTCAGGTTCCACCGATTCGCCGCGGCCGCTCATATCCGCGGTCGTGCGCGGCAGGTTCACCGAGGCGGCGCGCGCCACCACATAGCGAACGAGGCCGCTGCAATCAAAGCCGCTGTCCGGCGTGTTGCCGCCCCAACGGTACGGTACGCCGACAAGGCTCATCGCCTGAATGGAAATTTCCTCGCGGCCGATGCTGTGATCCACGAAGTTGGGAAAACCCGGCGGCGGCGCCCGATACGCGCCGTTTGCCACGACAACGGAGCTTCCCGAGCTGCGCGAGGTCTTCTGCGGCGCGCCGGCACATGCGGCGAGCAGCAGAACGGTCAGCAGCGAGAAGGCGAGTCGGCGCATGAAGGGCAGAGGGCGGTAAACGCTCGTTTAAAGGCGGACGATTTCCGGATGGTAGCCGGTGAAACGTAAAAGCGGCAAGAACTCTTGACAAATTACTTGAAGTCCCTGCGCTAAGTGTTGCTCGCGAAAGACGCAGCGGGCAGAAAAAAGCCGCGCCCCGAAAGCTCGGGGCGCGGCTCGCTGTTGCGCTGCCCATTACAGGCAGGCGCTTGATTTTAAAGAATTTCCGAAGCGTAGTCCGCAAGGCGCGAACGTTCGCCGCGCGCCAGCGTTACATGACCGCTGTGCGCCCAACCTTTGAAGCGGTCTACCACGTAAGTCAAACCCGAACTGCCCTCTGTCAGATACGGCGTATCGATCTGCGCGATGTTGCCGAGGCAGATGATCTTCGTGCCCGGGCCCGCACGCGTGACGAGCGTTTTCATCTGCTTGGGCGTGAGGTTTTGCGCCTCGTCGATGATCAGATACTTGTCCACGAACGTACGGCCGCGCATGAAGTTCATGCTCTTGATCTTCAGGCGCGAGCGAATCAGTTCCTGCGTTGCGGCGCGGCCCCATTCGCCGGCAGCGTCATCGGTTTTCTGCAGCACTTCGAGGTTGTCGTCGAATGCACCCATCCACGGCTGCATCTTTTCCTCTTCGGTACCAGGCAGGAAGCCGATGTCCTCGCCCACCGGCACCGTCGCGCGCGTGACGATGATCTCGTTGTAGCGCTTGTCGTCGAGCACCTGCGCGAGTCCGGCTGCGAGCGCGACCAGCGTTTTGCCCGTGCCCGCCTGGCCGAGCAGCGTCACGAAGTCGATCTCGGGGTTCATCAACAGATTCAGCGCGAAGTTCTGCTCGCGGTTGCGCGCGGTAATGCCCCACACGTTGTTCTTGTGGTGGCCGTAATCACGCAGCGTTTGCAGCAGCGCCGTCTTGCCGTTCAGTTCGCGCACCAGTGCATGAAACGCTGGCTCGCCGTTCTGCGGCTCGAGATAAACGAATTCGTTGACGAGCATCGACGGGCACAGCGGCCCGGTCACGCGGTAATACGTGGTGCCGGTCTTGGTGTCCTGCCAGCTCTCCATGCCCTTCGCGTGCCGCGTCCAGAAGTCTTGCGGCAGTGCGCGGATGCCCGAATACAGCAGGTCGCTGTCTTCCAGCACCTGGTCGTTGAAGTAGTCTTCGGCCGGCAAGCCGAGCGCATGTGCCTTGATGCGCATGTTGATGTCTTTCGACACCAGCACGACCTGGCGATCCGAACGGTCGCGCTGCAACGCGCGCACCACGCCGAGAATCTGATTGTCGGCTTTGCCTTGGGGCAGGCCTTCGACCGGTTCGATGGCCGTCAGCTTCGTCTGGAAGTACAGGCGCCCGGATGCCTCCCTGCTGCCCAGACGCGCAAGCGAGATGCCGTCCGAAATGTTGCCTGCGTTCGCGACCAGCGCGTCGAGCGTGCGGCTCACCTGGCGGGCGTTACGCGCGACTTCCGACATGCCCTTCTTGTGATTGTCGAGCTCTTCCAACGTCATCATGGGTAGATAGACGTCGTGTTCCTCGAAGCGGAACAGGCAGCTCGGGTCGTGCATCAGCACGTTCGTGTCGAGCACGAAAAGCTTCTGGATCTCGACCGGCTGCGCAGCCGTGCCGCGTTTCTTGCTGGTGCCGCGCGTGGTAGGCGCTGCGGCGGCCGTGCTGGCCACGGGCTCTTTCACGCCAGGCTTGCGCGCGACGACCGGCTGCGGCGCGGCTGCGGGGACGGGCTGCAGCAGCGCCGCAGTTTGCCTCGTCTTGCGGCCGGAGCCCGACGCGCCGCGCGCGTGAGCGGCCTCGCCTGTGGCAGTAGGCGCTGTAGCGGAAGCCGACGACGCCGGCACGGGTCGCAAGGTGGTCGCGGCATTGGCGGCATGCGCCATAGGCGTGGCGACGTTCGCGCGACCGTAGTTGGCCGGTTCGGCGGACTCTCCCTCGGGCTGTTTCTTCGCTGCTGAGCGCGCGGGGGTGGCGGCCTTGGCCTTGTATTCGTCAGGTGGCAGGAGATTGCCGAGCTTGCTCGGGGGGGTAGGCAAAGGCATGGTTTCCCTCGGAATAATCGGGTCACATATCGTGCGCCGCCTGTCGCATTCTGCCGGTGCCGATGTCGCGCACGCAGTTTGCGCCCGGAGGCGCGCATTCGGTCTAAAGATGCCGGTTCGCCTGGTCTTCGATCGGCTCCTTAACGGAAAGCGCGCGGCCAGTGAACGAGCGGCTGCGCGCAATTAAAAAAGCCGCCGCCCCGTTGTACGGGGCAAGCGGCTCGCCTACGGTGTTCGCGTTGCGCCTCACGACTTCGACGGATCGGATGCCATGACCGACACGACCGTCAAGCCTTGCGCAGCAGCGAAAAATTTGGGATGGACAGGCACTCATTGCAACCCAATATAACGCGCCTCACAGCGCTTGTACAGCCTCCAGAATGTCGTCGACATGGCCGGGCACTTTCACGCCGCGCCACTCTTCGCGAAGCACGCCTTCAGCATCGATGAGAAAGGTGGAGCGTTCGATCCCACGTACTTCCTTGCCATACATTTTCTTCATTTTGATGACGTTAAAGAGCGCGCACAATTTTTCTTCCGGGTCGGAGATGAGCGGGAAGGGCAGTTCGAGCTTCGCCTTGAAGTTCTCATGCGAGCGCAGGCTGTCGCGCGAAACGCCGAGAATTTCGCTGCCGGCCTTCTTGAACTTCGGATACAGATCGCGGAACTGCAGACCTTCGGTCGTGCAGCCCGGCGTGTTGTCCTTCGGATAAAAATACAGCACCACCTTCTTACCCCGCAGCTTGGACAGCGTGATCTCACCTCCGGTAGCGGCAGCGGTGAAGTCGGGGATGGGTTGATCGACTGCGATGGGCACGAGATTCTCCGGTTGTGATGGTCGGCGCCGCCGTGTTAATCCGTCAGGGCGGCGCGGACCTGGCATCGAGACATTTTTGGGGAGGGGCTGCCGGTACGCATACGCTTGCGTGGCGGCTGGGCTCGTCAGGGCGGGGTTGGCGGACAGCAGGCCAACGGCTGCGTCGCTCCGCACGCCTGCCGACCCGTCATGGCTGGACGATCAGCTCGCCGGAGCGCCCTGGAATTTCGCCCCACGTAACAGGGTACGATGGCAGCGCGCTGCGGTCCAGCGCCGCGTAGTAGTCGCCCATGGTCGCAAACGTGTGGCCTTGCGCGCGCCAGCCCTCCAGCAATTGTTCGAAGATCGGCGCGAGCTTCTGGCCTTCAAGTTCGGCGTGCAGCGTGAAGACCTGATCGTGCGGATTGTTTTCCGTGTGCCTGAGCATACAGGCGGCGACGTTGTGTTCGTCCACCCCGTTCACGCCCAGCACTTCGTCGAGCGTGGGCAGCGTGGTCGGCATCTGCACGTGTGCGAGCGTCTTGCCGTCCACGACCGGCAGGTACGGCGAATGGCCCCGGCCGTCGGACGCGTAGTGCATGCCCCAGGCGTCGATCTGCTCGAACGCATGGCCGTTCATCTGCCAGCCCGCCGCGCCGTGCGTGACGGGCGGCGCGCCGAAAATATCGACGAAGCGCTCGTGGCTTTTCTGCATTTGTGCCGTTGTCCACGCGCGGTCTTTCGAGCGGACGTTGTCCTGCCAGTACACGTGGTCCCACGTATGGATGCCGCACTCGAAACCGGCTTCGTGAATCGCGCGCATTTGCGCCGACGCTTTCACGCCAATGTCCGGCCCCGGCAGCAGCACCCCGTACATCAACTGCCTGAGCCCGTAGTGTTCGACTACCGAGGTGCGCGACACTTTCTGCAGGAAGCCCGGGCGCAGCACGCGGCGCATCGCCCAACCGGTGTGATCGGGCCCGAGGCTGAACAGGAACGTGGCGCGCGCCTTGAAGCGGTCGAAGATACGCGCGAGGTTCGGCACGCCTTCGCGGGTGCCGCGCAGCGTGTCGACGTCGATCTTCAGGACGATACGGGCCAAGATCAGCCCTTATTGCTGTTCGACGAGTGCGCGTGCTTCAGCGACATGGCCGCGATACGCTTCGAAAATCTTGCGCAGCGCTTCGTCGAAGGTCGACTTCGGCGCCCAGCCGAGTTCCTGCATCGTGTTGTCGATCTTCGGCACGCGGTTCTGCACGTCCTGGTAGCCTGCGCCGTAGTACGCGCCCGACGAGGTCTCGACCAGTTGCACCTGCTTCGCGCTGTCTGCGTATTCGGGGAATTCCGCGGCAAGCGCAAGCATCTTGTGCGCAAGCTCGCGCACCGAGAAGTTGTTGGTCGGATTGCCGATGTTGTAGATCTTGCCCGTCGCCACGCCGTCCTTGTTCTCGATGATCTTCATCAGCGCGCCGATGCCGTCGTCGATATCCGTGAACGCGCGCTTTTGCGCGCCGCCGTCCACGAGGCTGATGTTCTCTCCGCGCACGATATGGCCGAGGAATTGCGTAACCACGCGCGAGCTGCCTTCCTTCGGCGTGTAGATCGAGTCGAGGCCCGGGCCGATCCAGTTGAACGGACGGAACAGCGTGAAGTTCAGGCCCTCCATGCCATAGCCCCAGATCACGCGGTCCATCAACTGCTTCGAGCACGCATAGATCCAGCGCGGCTTGTTGATCGGGCCATACGACAGCTGCGATTCTTCCGGATCGAACTGCTCGTCCGTGCACATGCCGTAAACCTCGGACGTGGACGGAAACACAAGGTGCTTGCCGTACTTGACGGCCGAACGCACGATCGGCAGGTTCGCCTCGAAGTCGAGTTCGAACACGCGCAGCGGCTGCTTTACGTACGTGGCGGGCGTGGCGATCGCGACCAGCGGCAGAATCACATCGCACTTCTTGATGTGATATTCGACCCACTCCTTGTTGATCGTAATGTCGCCTTCGAAAAAGTGCATCCGCTCATGATTGATGAGATCGCCCAGACGTTCTGTCTGCATGTCCATCCCGAAGACTTCCCAATCGGTCGTTTCGAGAATGCGTTTGGACAGGTGATGGCCGATAAAGCCGTTCACACCCAGGATCAGGACTTTCTTCATAAATGTCGGGGAGTTTGGAGGAACTGGGCGAATTCGGCCGGAGTGACGACGGTTTCGCTGCCGTCGTGCTGATGCCGCAATTCGTGGACCGCGATCGCGCGACCGTCGCCGCATATCGCAAAGACGGCATTATCGCTTACGTGCAGGCCCGGCGGCAAATCCGAGCGAAGCGCGCCGGGTGTCGCGAGGCGCGCGCGCGCAACCACGAAACGGCGGCCGCCGATGTCGGTGAACGCGCCGGGATAGGGCGGCGCGACCGCGCGAATCAGGTTGTAGACCTGTTGCGCCGGCTGGCTCCAGTCAATGCGGCCGTCTTCCGGCTTGCGCCCGCCGTAGTAGCTGCCGTGCGACAGATCGTTCGGCAGATGCGGCGCCTCGCCCGCGAGCAGCGCGGGCAGCACGCGCCACAGCGTTTGCTCGGCGGCCACGGTGACCTTGTCGAACACTTGCGCGGCAGTGTCGTCCGGCAGGATCGGCACGGGCGTTTGCGCAATGATCGCGCCCGCGTCGGGCTTGGCGGCCATTTCGTGCAGCGTCGCACCCGTTTCGGTTTCGCCGTGCAGCACCGCCCAGTTGGTGGGTACGCGGCCCCGGTACTTGGGCAGCAGCGAGCCGTGCATGTTGTAGGCGCCGCGCGCGGCGAGCGCGAGCAGGTCGACCGGCAGCATGTGACGGTAGTAGAACGAGAAGATGAAGTCCGGGCGCGCCGCGCTAATGGCTGCGCGCAATTCCGGGCTCTTCGGGTCGGCGGGCGTCACGACGGCAATGCCGTGCTCGGCCGCGACGCTCGCGACGCTGCCGAACCAGATGTTCTCGGTCGGGCTGTCCTCGTGCGTGACGACGAGCGCCACCTCCACGCCGCGCGCGAGCAGCACCTGCAGGCAGCGCACGCCGACGTTGTGATACGCAAATACGACGGCGCGCGGTTTCATCGGTCAAGACCCTCGTTGCGCTCGTCGGCGATGGGCGCCGGTCGAATTGCCTGCACCACCGTCTGGCGCGGCACGTCGGCCACGGCCGTGCCGTTGCGCTCCTCGAGAATGGTCTGCACCAGATAGCGCGGGCGCGCGCGCACCTGCTGATAGATCCGCCCGATGTATTCGCCGAGCAGCCCGAGCGCGAAGATGATCACGCCCAGCAGGAAGAACGTAATCGCAAAGAGCGTGAACACGCCCTGAACTTCCGCGCCGATGATGAAGCGACGAATCAGCAGCAGCACGAAGAGCGCCGCCGAGCCGAGCGACAGGATCACGCCGATGAACGACAGCCACTGCAGCGGCACGACGGAGAAGCCGGTCACCAGGTCGAAATTCAGGCGGATCAGCGAATACAGCGAGTACTTCGATTCGCCTGCGAAGCGCTCTTCGTGCGCGACCTCGATCTCCACCGGATTCTGCGCGAACGTGTAGGCGAGCGCCGGAATGAAGGTGTTGATTTCGCCGCAACGATTGATCGTGTCGATGATGTGCCGGCTGTACGCGCGCAGCATGCAGCCCTGGTCGGTCATCTTGATGTGGGTGATGCGCTCGCGCAGACGGTTCATAGCGCGCGACGCTTTGCGGCGCCACAGGCTGTCCTGGCGTTGCAGGCGGATGGTGCCGACATAGTCGAAGCCCTCGCGCATCTTGTTCACGAGCTTGCCGATCTCTTCCGGCGGGTTCTGCAGATCGGCGTCGAGCGTGATGACGATCTCGCCGCGCGACTGCTCGAAGCCCGCGAGGATCGCCATGTGCTGCCCGTAGTTGCCGTTGAGCAGGATCACGCGGGTCGTGTCCGGGCGCGCGCGGAACTGCTCGGCGAGCAGCGCGGGCGATTTGTCGCGGCTGCCGTCGTTGATGAAGATCACTTCATAGGACGTGCCGAGCGCGTCGAGCGCCGGGTAAAGCCGCGCAAAGAGCGCTGCCAGTCCGGCTTCCTCGTTGTACACCGGAATGATGATCGACACTTCCGGTGTGACGGCGCTTTGTTCCGTATAAATCATTTTCCGCTTACTTTCCGTATTGTTCGCAAATTTCGTTGACCGCGCGGCATACGCGCTCAACGTCGCCTTCGTTCATCAGCGTGAACAGCGGCAGCGTGACGTTGCTGGCGCCGAAACGCTCGGCATGCGGGAACATGCCTGGCGTGAAGCCGCGCGCGCGATACAGCGAGAACAGGTGAATGGCCGGGTAGTGCACGCCCGAGCCGATGCCGCGTTCCTTCAACTGTCCCATGAAACCGGCGCGGTCGAGCGAAAGCTTTTCCAGCGGCAGCGTGATCTGGAACATGTGCCAGTTGCTGTTCTCGAAGTCGGCGAACGGCAGGCCGACGCCCAGTTTCACCGCCGCGCCGCCCTCCAGGCCCGCGTAGTATGCGCGCACGAGCTTGCGGCGCTGCGCGAGAAAACGTTCCAGATGCGGCAACTGTCCGAGGCCGACGCGCGCGGCAACGTCCGTGAGGTTGTACTTGCCGCCGAGCACGTCGCAGTCCATGCCGTCGAAGCCTGTGCGGGTGATGCCTTGCAGCCGGTATTTCTGCGCGAGGATGGCTTCGTCCTCGTTGTTCAGCACCAGGGCGCCGCCTTCGACCGACGTCAGATTCTTGTTCGCGTGAAAGCTGAACGAGACCATGTCGCCAATCGCGCCGATTCGCTGGCCCTTCCACGTCGAGCCGAACGCCTGGGCGGCGTCTTCCACCACGCGCAGCTTGTGCGCGCGGGCAATCGCGTAGAGGCGGTCCATGTCGACGGGCAGGCCGGACAGATAAACCGGGATGAGCGCCCTGGTGCGCGGGGTGATTGCCTGCTCGAGCTTGTCCAGGTCGATGTTGCGCGTCACCGGGTCGATGTCCGCGAACACCGGCGTTGCGCCGACTTCGTAGATCACATTGCTGGTCGCGACCCACGAGGCCGGCGTGGTGATGACTTCGTCGCCGGGGCCGACGCCTGCGATGCGCAGGCCGATTTCGAGCGTCGCCGTGCCGGAATTGAAGGTGCGTACCGGGCGGCCGCCGCAGAATTCGGACAGCGCGGCCTCGAACTTCTGGTTCTGCGGGCCGGTGGTGATCCAGCCGGAGCGCAGCACCTCGGCTACACCTTGAATCGTTTCTTCGTCGATTTCCGGTTTGACGAATGGCAGGAACGGCAGCGGCGGAACGGTTGACTGGGTCATGAATGCTTCGCTCGATCGAAAGGGCCGGGGCCCGCAAGGCGCCGTCGACACACGACGCGCCATGCGAGGCCCAGGCCAAAAAAGGGTGCAACCGCGGAGCATACCGCGATCGACCTTACGTTTTGCTTGTCCGGCATGAACGCCGGCTTACGTTGTCTTGCTGCGGCGCGAGGCGCAAGAGCGTCTAGCTGCGGGCGACTATCGCCACGCCCACCAGGATGACGCCGATGCCGACCAGTTTCTGCACCGACAGCACTTCGCCGAACAGATACCACGCGGCGAAAGCATTGACGATGTAGCCGAGCGACAGCATGGGATAGGCAATCGAAACGTCTACGCGCGACAGCCCGACGACCCACACCACCACGCTGATCACATAGCAGGCGAGGCCGCCGATGATCGGCGGCTGCGTCGCCAGTCGAAAGGCGATGGGCAGGATGTTCGCACGGCTGAATTCAAAGTGTCCAACGGCATTCGTTCCGGCTTTGAGCAGCAACTGCGCGCCGGCGTTCAACGTGACGCCGGCCAGGATGCAAAAGAGGGAAATCGGGTTCATCGGGGCTCAGGATCCTGATATGGGGTCATGATTGCGGTTTCGGTGCCGGCGCGGCGGGCACGGGCGGGGCGGCCGGCGTGGCCGAGGCTGCCGGTGCCGGTGCGTCCGACGCTGCGGGGGCCGGTGCCGCTGCAGACTCAGGCGCACGCGCAAACGCCTCCCCAGACGCAGACGCAGCGGGCGCCGCCGGCTGCGCCGTGAGCGGCTTCATCACCACCACGCGGCGCGAGTCCCGCGCAACCACCTGCATGGGCAGACCTTCGCTCAGGAGCCTGTCATAGGTCTGCGGCGGAAGCAGCGCAAGCGCGTAGCGGTCGGCCCTCCAGCGCTCTTCCCAGGCCTGCACCGAAGGCAGCCATTTCTGCGGCTCCACCGACACCCCGAACGCCAGTTCATCGGCATGCTCGACCATCGTCATGGTGTGGCCGATGTAGAACGGCAACGTGTGGTCCAGCACGCCAACCGAGTAGAACGGCGTGTCGGCGGGCAATTTCGCCATTTGCGCCTTGATGGTGGGCGCGAGCGGCGCGCCCGAGCTAAGGCGCCCGAATACGTCGTGACCCGTACCAGCAATCGTGCCGAGCAGCAGCCACGCGGCGCCGAAACTCGCGACGGCACCGAGACCGGCGCCGCGGCTGCGTCGATTGATCCAGAGCGCCGCCAGTGTGAGCGCGAAGGCCACCGCGAGCGCCGCGAGCACCCAGGTGCGATACGCGGCGTAAATTTCGCCCGGATTGCGCGCGCTGCCAAAGCGCGGCAGAAAAAGCGCGGCAAACGCAGCGACTACGAGAAATAGCGCATAGCCGGTCAGGTGACGGCGCAACTGCTCGCGCGTGACGAGCGGCAGATACATGCCGATCAGAAGCGCGATGGCCGGCGCCACAGGCAGCGTGTACGACAGCAGCTTGGAATGCGACGCGCTGAAGAACAGGAAAATGAAGCCGGTCCAGACGAGCATCAACGTGACGGGCGCGAAGCCGTTCGGCTGGCGCGGCAGACGCCATGCGTGACGCACGCTTTGCACGGTCGCCGAAAGCCACGGCAGGAAACCGATGATGAGCACCGGCACGAAGTAATAGAACGGCCCGGGGCGGTTCTGCTCAGGCGTCAGATAGCGCTTGAACTGCTGAACGATAAAGAAAAAATTGAGGAATTCCGGATTGCGCTGCTGCACCAGCACGAACCACGGCGTGACGATCGCGAAGAACACGAGCAGGCCGCCGATCAGATGCAGGCGTTTCCAGACCGCCCAGTCCCGCGCGATCAACGTGTAGAGCACGAGCACGGCGCCCGGCAGGATCACGCCGACAAGCCCCTTGGAGAGCACCGCGAGCGCCATGGACGCCCAGCACAGCCACATCCAGCCGCGCACGCACGAAACCGTCAGGTTAGGGCGCTGTGCGAGCAGCAGCGCGCACAGCGTCAGTTCCATCCAGAACGACAGGCCCATGTCGAGTGTGTTGAAGTGGCCCATCAGATTCCAGTACGGCGAGGTCGCCAGCACCAGTGCGGCGAACACGCCGGTCGCCGCATTGAAGACGCGTGCGCCGGTGTAGCCGATCAGCAGGACGCCGGCAAAACCCGTCAGCGCGGTATAGAGCCGCGCCTGCCATTCGCCGATGCCGAACCACGCGAAGGTGAGCGCGTTTGCCCAGGTCTGGAGCGGCGGCTTTTCGAAATACTTGTAGCCGTTATAGCGCGGTGTGATCCAGTCGCTGGTCGTGAACATCTCGCGGGCCATTTCGGCGTAGCGGCCCTCGTCGCTTGGCAGCAGATGGCGCCAGCCGAGCGGCACGAACCAGATAAGGGCAAGGATCAGCACCAGTAAAAATATCGTGGTGCGGTTGAGCGGTAGCCTCGACGGCGTATCGTTCATGGATTTAAACCTTTCTGGCGACGCCGCTTGCGCGGCGCTGCATTGTTATTGGGAAATGCCGGCAGGCGGCTGCCTGCGCGCGGATGGCGCGCAGTGTACGTGATCGTGCGTGGCGCGGCGAGGGCGGGCCAGGCGGCAGGTGCGCGAAACTCGCGGTCAGCCGCTTTCGGCCTGCGCGCGATGGATCGCTGGCCGGACGAACGGCCATTGGCATGCCAAGGCGGCAGCCATCGCACGGCAATGGCCATGGCACGGCAGCGGCCATCGCAACGCAGCATCCACCGCACCACAGTGGCCATCGCACGGCAACGGCCATCGCACGGCATCCGCCGTCGCACGGCATCCGCCGTCGCACGGCATCCGCCGTCGCACGGCAGCACGGCCACACGGCCCGGCCTCGCACGCCTGCACTCGACTGCGTGCAACCGCTACGCTTCGATCAGCAGCGCGGCCGCGACCTTGCGGCCCTCGGCCATCAAAATGTTGTACGTGCGGCAGGCGGCCTTGAAGTCCATGGTTTCGACGCCGATGCGCTTTGCCGTCAGCACGGCGGTCAGGCGCGGGTGCGGAAAGCGCAGCCGCTCGCCGCTGCCGAACACCACCACCTCCGGCGCGGAATCCACCAGCATCGCGAAAAGCTCAGGGGTGAGTTGCTCGAAAGACGTAACGGGCCAAGGGATGACGGGCGCGTCCGGCATCACCAGAATGCTGCCGGCATGGCGCTCCAGATTGATTTCCACGTAGCCGGCGCCGTAGCCCGTGACGGTGTTGAGGGCGCCGCTGGAATCCTGATGTAATTTCAAATTCGTTTTCCGAAGTCGTCGCGAGACATCGTGCGTGTTGAAGGCCCGACGCGGCAAACGCGAGCAGGGCGGTTCTACACGAGTGGGACAGGAAAGGGCTCAAAAGGCTCCCGTTGCACTTGGTGCATTGCGGAAGTCGGCCAAAATCCGCTAAATTATAACTTTTTGGCCGCCCAGCGGCGCCCCCCGCGCATGCGCCGCCACGAGCCGCGCCGACGCTCCGGGGTGCGGCCCATCCTGCATACCCTGGTTGCGCCCGTTTCGTCCCCTCGGGCGGCCCGCTACGGAGCGGCCCTGCGGCGTTGCCGTGTCCCGAATTTGCACTCGGCGAGTGCTGTGCGCCGTCGATTTTTTTGCCCGAGCCGGCTGTTGGCCCTTGGTTCGGGGCGCGCGGCAGAGCTGCCGGCAAGCGTGGTGTCGGCCTGTCGTCCAGCCGTTTTTGCCCGTTTTTTGCCCGTTTTTTGCCCGTTTTTTGCCCGTTTCTGCCAGTTTGTGTCTGATCTACACCGGCCTCGGCGTGAAGCCTGGCAGCCCCCAATGCCCATTAACCAGGATGAAGTGCCCGCCGTGAAACCGATTCTCAAGTCAAACAAGTTGCTGAATGTCTGCTACGACATTCGCGGGCCGGTCCTCGAACATGCGAAGCGGCTCGAAGAAGAAGGCCACCGCATCATCAAGCTGAACATCGGCAACCTCGCGCCGTTCGGCTTCGAAGCGCCGGACGAAATCATTCAGGACATGATCCTGAATCTGCCCGGCTCGTCGGGCTATTCCGACTCGAAGGGCGTGTTCGCCGCGCGCAAGGCGATCATGCATTACACGCAGCAAAAGGGCGTGCACGGTGTCGAGCTGGACGACATCTACATCGGCAACGGGGCGTCCGAACTGATCGTGATGGCGCTGCAGGGGCTTCTGAACGACGGGGACGAAGTGCTGCTGCCCGCACCGGACTATCCGCTGTGGACCGCCGGCGTGAGCCTCGCGGGCGGCACCCCGGTGCACTACATCTGCGACGAGTCGAACCGCTGGATGCCCGACCTGGACGACATCCGCGCGAAAATCACGCCGAACACGCGCGCGCTCGTCGTCATCAATCCGAACAATCCGACCGGCGCGCTGTATTCCGACGAACTGCTGCTCGGCCTGATCGAGATCGCGCGCCAGCACGGCCTCGTGATCTTCGCCGACGAGGTGTACGACAAGATCGTGTACGACGGCAAGAAGCACACGTCGATGGCCGCGCTCTCCGAAGACGTCCTGACCGTCACGTTCAACAGCCTCTCGAAGAGCTATCGCTCGTGCGGCTACCGCGCAGGCTGGATGTTCATTTCGGGCCTGACCGGCGAAAACCGCCGCCACGCGAAGGACTATTTCGAGGGGCTCGGCATTCTCGCGTCCATGCGTCTGTGTCCGAACGTGCCTGGCCAGTACGCCATTCAGACGGCGCTAGGCGGCTATCAGAGCATCAACGACCTGATCGTGCCGGGCGGGCGCCTCTACAAGCAGCGCGAACTCGCGTACGACATGCTCACGGCAATTCCCGGCGTGAGCTGCGTGAAACCAGAGGCCGCGCTCTACATGTTCCCGCGCCTCGACCCGAAGGTCTATCCGATCCAGAACGACCAGCAGTTCATTCTCGACCTGCTGCTCGAAGAGCGTGTGCTGCTCGTGCAGGGCACTGGGTTTAACTGGAAGACGCCGGATCACTTCCGCGTCGTGTTCCTGCCGAACGTGGACGATCTGGCCGATTCGATCCACCGGATCGCGCGCTTTCTTGACGGTTACCGCAAACGTCACACGGTCTAGCGCACAATACGGGGCGCAACGCGTGATCTGTCCGCTGCGCGCATCCGGCAAGCGCCGCTTTCGAATTCCCTTAATCACTACTCGACACCACGCTGCATGGAACCGATCAAAGTTGGACTGCTGGGCTTCGGCACGGTAGGCAGCGGCACCTTCACGGTACTGCGCCGCAATCAGGAAGAAATCAAACGTCGCGCGGGTCGCGGCATCGAGGTTGCGCGCATCGCCGTGCGCAATCCGGCCAAGGCAACGGCGGCGCTCGGCGCGCAGGCCGCGAGCGTCGCGCTCACCGACGACTTCAACGCGGTGGTCGACGACCCGTCTATCGACATCATTGCGGAAATGATCGGCGGCACGGGCGTGGCGCGCGACCTCGTGCTGCGCGCCATTGCGAATGGCAAGCATGTGGTCACGGCCAACAAGGCGCTGCTTGCGGTGCACGGCACGGAAATTTTCGAGGCGGCGCGCGCCAACGGCGTGATGGTCGCGTTCGAGGCTGCGGTGGCGGGTGGCATCCCGATCATCAAGGCGCTCCGCGAAGGTCTGACGGCCAACCGGATCCAGTACATTGCGGGCATCATCAACGGCACGACGAACTACATTCTTTCGGAAATGCGCGACCGCGGGCTGGACTTCGCGACTGCGCTCAAAGCCGCGCAGGAACTGGGCTATGCCGAAGCCGACCCGACCTTCGACATCGAAGGTGTGGACGCCGCGCACAAGGCCACCATCATGAGCGCGATTGCGTTCGGCGTGCCGGTGCAATTCGACCGCGCTTACGTGGAAGGTATCAGCAAGCTCGCGGCGATCGACATCAAGTACGCCGAGGAGCTCGGCTACCGCATCAAGCTGCTCGGCATTGCGCGCCGCACGGACAAGGGCATCGAGTTGCGCGTGCATCCCACGCTGATTCCGGAAAAGCGCCTGCTCGCCAACGTGGAAGGCGCGATGAACGCGGTCGTCGTGCATGGCGACGCTGTGGGCACCACCTTGTACTATGGCAAGGGCGCGGGCGCGGAGCCCACGGCCTCGGCGGTCGTCGCCGATCTGGTGGACGTGACGCGCCTGCATACGGCCGACCCGGAGCACCGCGTGCCGCATCTCGCATTCCAGCCGGACCGTCTGTCGAACACGCCGATTCTGCCTATCGACGAAGTGACGAGCGGCTACTACCTGCGTCTGCGGGTTGCGGACGTGACGGGCGTGCTGGCCGACATCACGCGTATTCTGGCCGACACCGGTATCTCGATCGACGCGCTCCTGCAGAAGGAGTCCGAACAGGTCGACGCCAATGGCAAGGGCGAAACCGACATCATCCTGATCACGCACGAAACGGTCGAAAAGAACGTCAATGCTGCGATCACGTCGATCGAGGCGTTGCAGACCGTCGTCTCGCAAGTCACGAAGCTGCGCATGGAAGCGCTGAACTAGGCCGAACTATGAACTATCTCTCAACGCGCGGCGCCGGAGCCGGCGAGCGCCACACCTTCTCCGACATCCTGCTCGGCGGTCTCGCGAAAGACGGCGGCCTGTACCTGCCCGCCGAATACCCGCGCGTCAGTGCGGACGAACTTGCCCGCTGGCGTACGCTGCCGTACGCCGATCTGGCATTCGAAATCCTGTCGAAATTCAGCGACGACATTCCGGCTGAAGACCTGCGCGCGCTGGCCCGCAAGACCTACACGGCCGCCACCTACTGCAACGTGCGCGACGACGAAAGCGCTACGCAGATCACGCCCCTCAAAACGCTCGGCGTCGAAGATGGCGCGCCGCTGTCGCTGCTGGAACTGTCGAACGGTCCGACGCTCGCGTTCAAGGACATGGCGATGCAGCTGATCGGCAACCTGTTCGAATACGCGCTCGCGAAGCACGGCGAGACGCTCAACATTCTCGGCGCGACTTCCGGCGACACCGGCAGCGCCGCCGAATACGCCATGCGCGGCAAGCAGGGCATTCGCGTGTTCATGCTGTCGCCGCACAAGAAGATGAGCGCCTTCCAGACCGCGCAGATGTACAGCCTGCAAGATCCGAACATCTTCAACCTCGCGGTCGAAGGCGTGTTCGACGACTGCCAGGACATCGTCAAAGCCGTTTCGAACGACCACGCGTTCAAGGCGAAGTACAAGATCGGCACGGTCAATTCGATCAACTGGGCACGCGTGGTCGCCCAGGTCGTCTACTACTTCAAGGGCTATTTCGCGGCGACGAAGAGCAACGACGAGCGCGTGTCGTTCACGGTGCCTTCGGGCAACTTCGGCAACGTGTGCGCGGGTCACATCGCGCGCATGATGGGTCTGCCGATCGAAAAGCTGGTGGTTGCCACCAACGAAAACGACGTGCTCGACGAGTTCTTCCGCACCGGCATCTATCGCGTGCGTAAGGCTGCGGAGACGTATCACACGAGCAGCCCGAGCATGGATATTTCGAAGGCGTCGAATTTCGAGCGCTTCGTGTTCGACCTGCTTGGGCGCGACCCGGCGCGGGTGCTGCAACTGTTCCGCGACGTGGAGGAAAAGGGCGGTTTCGACCTTGCGGCGAGCGGCGACTTTGCGCGCGTCAAGGAGTTTGGTTTCGTGTCGGGCCGCAGCAGCCACGACGACCGCGTCGAGGCGATCCGCGACGTGTTCCAGCGCTACGACACGATGATCGACACGCATACCGCCGACGGCCTCAAGGTAGCGCGCGAACATCTGCAGCCGGGCGTGCCGATGATCGTGCTGGAAACGGCTCAGCCGATCAAGTTCGGCGAAACGATCCGCGAAGCGCTGCTGCGCGAACCGGAGCGCCCGGCGGCTTTCGCCGGACTGGAGTCGCTGCCGCAACGCTTCGAGGTCGTGCCTGCGAACGTGCAGCGTGTGAAGGACTTCATCGCGGCGAACACTGGCATCTGATTGCAGTGGAGTGCGGTGCGCGGGGCCTGCGGCCCGCGCACTGCAGCGAGCCGAGCCGCTCGTGCGTCATGCAAACCCGGCGGCCTGGGCGGCGGATCGAGCCTGCGCCATGAGTCTGCACTCTGCAGTCTGCACCATGATCCTGTAGCGCGGGCTTGCACCGGAACCCCTGCACCGCGGGCCGCGACGGCATCTGATGCCCAGCGAACCGCCGCGCCCCAGACAATCACTGAAACCGAAAACCCCTCGATAAGCACGGCCGCGACAAGCTCTGGCCTTCGGCCGCTACAATATTCTTTTAACCAGCGGCTTCGAACCTGAGATGTCTACTTCCACGCCCCGGGCTCCGATGCTCGCCACCGCCGACGCGCTCGCGATCCTGCTCGACGCCGCGAGGCCGGTCAACGGCAGCGAATCCGTACCGACGCTTCAGGCGCATGGCCGCGTGCTTGCCGCGGACGTCGTCTCGCCGCTCGACGTCCCGCCGATGAACACCAGTGCAATGGACGGCTACGCGATTCACGCCGCCGACATCACGAGCCACGGCAACCGCCGTCTGCCGGTGTCGCAGCGCATTCCCGCAGGCCATGCGCCCGAGCCGCTCGAGCCAGGCACGGCGGCGCGCATTTTCACGGGCGCCACGGTGCCGCCGGGCGCCGACGCGATCGTCATGCAGGAGCAGACGGAAACTGCCGGCGACGAAGTCACGATCCTGCACAGCCCACGGGCCGGCGAATGGATCACGGCGCAAGGCGCGGACATCCGCAGCGGTTCGGTGATCCTGCCGGCGGGCACGCGGCTCACGCCGCAGGCGCTGGGGCTTGCCGCATCCGTGGGTTGCGCCGAACTGCCGGTGCGCCGCCGCGTGAAAGTCGCCGTGTTCTTTACCGGCGACGAGCTGACCATGCCCGGCGAGCCGCTCAAGCCGGGCGCGATCTACAATTCCAACCGCTTCACGCTGCGCGGTTTGCTCGAAAACCTCGGCTGCGAGGTGAGCGATTTCGGCATCGTCGAAGACAAGCTGGAGGCCACGCGCGCCACGCTGCGCGAAGCGGCCAGCGCTCACGACCTGATTCTGACCTGCGGCGGCGTCTCGGTGGGCGAGGAAGATCACGTGAAGCCCGCCGTCGAGGCGGAAGGGCGCCTCACGATGTGGCAGATCGCGATGAAGCCGGGTAAGCCGCTCGCGTTCGGCGCCGTGCGCCGCAGCGCGGACAATGGGCCGGCAGCAGACACCGCCGACCCAGCCGGTGCGTGCGCCGAAACGTTTTTCATTGGCTTGCCGGGTAATCCGGTGTCGAGCTTCGTGACCTTCCTGATGTTCGTGCGCCCTTTCATTTTGCGGCTTGCCGGCGTGCACGCCGTGGTGCCCCGCGCGCTGTCGCTGCGCGCGGACTTCACCCAGGGCAAGGCGGATCGCCGCAACGAATTTCTGCGCGCACGCATCAATGCCGCTGGCGGTCTCGAGCTGTTCCCGAACCAGAGTTCGGCTGTGTTGACATCGACCGTATGGGGCGACGGGCTGATCGACAATCCGCCCAATCATGCGATCAGTGCGGGCGAAACCGTGCGTTTCATTCCTTTTTCCGAATTGCTGAATTGAGGCTGGCTGCGCCGGCCGTATCCCATGAAGATCCAACTGCGATATTTCGCGAGCGTGCGTGAAGCGCTCGATCTGGCCGACGAAACGGTCGAGGTGCCCGAGGGCGTCGCGACAGTCGGCGACGTGCGCGCCTGGTTGCGCCTGCGCGGCGGCATCTGGGCCGACGTGCTTGCCGAAGGCCGCGCGCTGCGTATGGCCTGCAACCACGTGATGACCGATGCTGGCACGCGCATCACCGAAGGTTGCGAAGTCGCGTTCTTCCCGCCCGTTACGGGCGGCTAACGTGCAAGGAACAGCGCAAAGAGCCGCCAAGGAGCCGACTATGCCCGTTCGTGTACAGACTGAAGATTTCGATCTCACCGCCGAGGTCGCCGCGCTGCGGGCCCGCAATCCGAAGATCGGCGCGGTGGCGTGCTTCGTCGGCACCGTACGTGATCTGAACGACGGCAGCACGGTAGAGGCCATGGAGCTGGAGCATTATCCGGGCATGACCGAGAAGTCGCTCGAGGCGATCATCGTGAGTGCGCGCGAGCGCTGGCCGGGCATCGAAGTACTGATCGTGCACCGCGTGGGCAAGCTCTATCCGCTCGACCAGATCGTGCTCGTCGCGACGACGGCCGCGCATCGCGGCGACGCATTCGCGTCATGCGAATTCGTGATGGATTACTTGAAGACCCAGGCACCGTTCTGGAAGAAGGAGAAAACCGCAGCGGGCGAGCGCTGGGTCGACGCCCGCGTAACCGACGATGCGGCGCTCGCGCGCTGGGGCGTCGCGTCGGGCAACGGCGCGTCGGAATAAGCGCTGGAGCGGCGGATCACGGCAGGCGTCTCACGCACCCCTCTACATCACTCGTCCCGCGATTTGCCGATGATGCGCGTGGGGAACGGCTCGCCGGTGGCTCGCGCGGGCAGTTCCGCGCCGTCGTCCGGCCGAGGCCGCTTCGGGGCCACGCGCTCGAGCAAGGCCTGCTGTTCCGCCGGAATCTTGTAGTCCCAGCCGAAGCGGCTCAATTGCAGGCTCTGCGCAATACGCAGCGCCGGCTCCATGAAGCGGACGGCCGCAGCAGGCTCGTAACGCGACTCCACCGTATCGAGGAACAGGTACAGCCAGCGGCTGAAGTGCTGCGGCTCGACGCCCGCAAGCGGCTGGTGCGCCTGCTGCACATTGCCGCGGTACTGCTTCGCACCCAGGACCAGGCTCGCCCAGAAGGTGCACATCTTCGGCAGATGGTCGTCCCAGCGGCCTGCCAACGTCGCGTCGAATACCGGGCCGAGCAACGGATCGGCGCGCACGCGGTCATAAAACGCGTACACCAGTTCGCGAATGTTCGCCTCTGTCGGCTCGGCAGCACGTTCGACGACCGGCGCTGAGGGAAAGGAAGGGTTCATGCAGATTCCAGAGATGTGCGACGATTCGTCCCGACCTCGTCACGGTGCGCCCCAAAACGGCCAAAACTGCCACAATAGCGGCCCGCACGGCGGAAGTGAGCTCAAAATAGCGTACTTTTCGTGCAGATAGGCGCGGCGCGAAACGTTACCATTGGTGTCGAAAGCCCGGCTTCACCGATGCAGCATAAATAAACAAGCGCATGCGCTGCATCTTATGGCGAAGCCGTGGCCCCGGCAACCCTTGCATCGACGCGGTTATCCCACGGATCGCGGCTTGCGCTCATTGTGATACTGCAACCATGAGACTGACCGACTACACCGACTATTCGCTGCGCGTCCTCTTGTACCTCGCTGTGCGCGGGCAGGGTTTGTCGACGATTCAGGATATTTCCGAGGCCTACGGCGTCTCCAAAAACCACCTGATGAAGGTGGTGCAGCAGCTCAGCGAACTCGGCTGGGTGGAGACGGTGCGCGGCCGCAACGGCGGCCTGCGCCTCGCCGAGCGCACCCGCGCGCTGACCGTCGGCGAGATCGTGCGCGCCACCGAAAGCGACTTCGCGCTGGTTGCCTGCCTGCCGGATCAGCACGGCGAACGCCGCGCATGCGTCATTACGCCTCAGTGCCGGTTGCGCAACGTACTGGAAGCGGCGCGCCACGCTTTTCTCGCAGAGCTTGACCGCCATACCATCGACGAGGTCGCCGGTCCGCAAGGGCCGCTGGCCGCGCTGCTCGGCATACGCACGGTGATTCCGGTCGTGCCCGCGTTGCCCGTCGAGCCGGCGAGCGACAACCCGATGCCCGTTGCCTGAACACGGCTTTGCTTGGGACGCCGCGCATTTTCTCGCGTCAGTTGTTCAAAAACTCCACCGGGACTGCAAAAAAGCGCTTGAATCCTGAATAAATCGCCTCATTTTGGTGGTAATCGAAATTGGAGGTCTCGAATGAGAATCGACAAACTCACCACTAAATTCCAGGAAGCGCTGGCGGACGCGCAGAGTCTCGCGGTCGGCCATGACAATCAGTATATCGAGCCGGTTCACGTCCTCGCGGCGCTCGTCGCGCAGCAGGACGGTTCGGCGCGTTCGCTGCTGTCGCGCGCCGGCGTGCACGTGCAGGCTTTGCAAACCGCGCTCGACGAGGCCATTACGCGTCTGCCGCAAGTTCAGGGCACCGACGGCAACGTGCAGATCGGCCGCGAACTGACCGGTCTGTTGAACCAGGCGGACAAGGAAGCGCAGAAGCTCAACGACACGTTCATCGCAAGCGAAATGTTCCTGCTTGCCATCGCCGACGATAAAGGCGAGGCGGGCCGGCTCGCGCGTCAGCATGGCTTGTCGCGCAAGTCGCTCGAAAGCGCGATTGCCGCGGTGCGCGGCGGCTCGCAGGTGCACAGCCAGGACGCCGAAAGCCAGCGTGAAGCGCTCAAGAAGTACACCGTCGATCTGACCGAGCGCGCGCGGGCAGGCAAGCTCGACCCGGTGATCGGACGCGACGACGAAATCCGCCGTTCCATTCAGATTCTGCAACGCCGCACCAAGAACAATCCGGTGCTGATCGGCGAACCGGGTGTCGGCAAGACCGCGATTGTCGAAGGGCTCGCGCAGCGCATCGTCAACGGCGAAGTGCCGGAGACGCTCAAGGGCAAACGGGTGTTGTCGCTCGACATGGCCGCGTTGCTGGCGGGCGCGAAGTATCGCGGCGAATTCGAAGAGCGTCTGAAGGCCGTGCTCAACGACATTGCGAAGGACGAAGGGCAGACCATCGTCTTCATCGACGAAATTCATACGATGGTCGGCGCAGGCAAGGCCGAAGGCGCAATGGACGCGGGCAACATGCTCAAGCCGGCGCTTTCGCGCGGCGAACTGCACTGCGTCGGCGCGACCACGCTCGACGAATATCGCAAGTACATTGAAAAGGACGCCGCGCTCGAGCGCCGCTTCCAGAAGGTGCTCGTCGACGAGCCGACGGTCGAGGCCACGATCGCTATTCTGCGCGGCTTGCAGGAGAAGTACGAACTGCATCACGGCGTGGACATCACCGACCCGGCTATCGTCGCGGCGGCTGAACTGTCGCATCGCTACATTACCGACCGGTTCCTGCCCGACAAGGCCATCGATCTTATCGACGAAGCAGCGTCGAAGATCAAGATGGAAATTGATTCGAAGCCCGAAGAAATGGACCGGCTCGATCGCCGCCTGATCCAGTTGAAGATCGAGCGCGAAGCGGTCAAGAAGGAGAAGGACGAAGCGTCGCAAAAGCGCCTGCAATTGATCGAAGAGGAAATCGAGCGGCTCGATCGCGAATATTCGGACCTGGAAGAAATCTGGACCGCGGAAAAGGCGGCGGTGCAGGGCAGTGCGCAACTGAAGGAAGAGATCGACCGCACGCGAGCCGAGATCACGCGCTTGCAACGTGAAGGCAAGCTCGAGAAAGTCGCCGAGCTGCAGTACGGCAAGCTGCCGGGGCTGGAGGCGCAACTGAAGGAAGTCACGCAGGCCGAGGCGAAGGAGCAGAACAATCCGACGCGGCCGCGCCTGTTGCGCACCCAGGTTGGTGCGGAGGAAATCGCCGAGGTCGTCTCGCGTGCAACCGGCATTCCGGTCTCGCGCATGATGCAGGGCGAGCGCGAAAAGCTGTTGCAGATTGAAGAAAAGCTGCATGAGCGCGTGATCGGCCAGGACGAGGCGATCAGCGCGGTGGCCGACGCAATTCGTCGCTCGCGCGCAGGGCTGTCCGATCCCAACCGTCCGTACGGTTCGTTCCTGTTCCTCGGTCCGACCGGCGTGGGCAAGACGGAGCTGTGCAAGGCGCTGGCTGCGTTCCTGTTCGATTCGGAGGACCACCTCATTCGCATCGACATGAGCGAGTTCATGGAAAAGCACAGTGTGGCGCGTCTGATAGGCGCACCGCCGGGATATGTCGGCTACGAAGAGGGCGGTTATCTGACGGAAGCGGTGCGTCGCAAGCCGTATAGCGTGATTCTGCTAGACGAAATCGAGAAGGCGCATCCGGACGTTTTCAACGTGCTGCTGCAGGTGCTGGACGACGGCCGCATGACCGACGGGCAAGGCCGCACCGTGGACTTCAAGAATACGGTGATCGTGATGACGTCGAACCTCGGTTCGCAAGTCATCCAGTCGATGGTCGGCGAGCCGCAGGAAGCGGTGAAGGACGCGGTGTGGACCGAGGTGAAGCTGCACTTCCGTCCGGAATTCCTGAACCGGATCGACGATGTCGTGGTGTTCCATGCGCTCGACCGCTCGAACGTGCAGTCCATCGCGCGGATCCAGTTGCAGCGCCTACATGAGCGGCTGGCGAAGCTCGACATGCAGTTGGTGGTGTCGGACGAGGCGCTCGAGCATGTCGGCAAGGTTGGCTACGATCCGCTGTTCGGTGCGCGGCCGTTGAAGCGCGCCATCCAGCAGGAGATCGAGAACCCGGTCGCCAAGCTGATACTCGCGGGCAAGTTCGGTCCGAAGGATGTGATTCCGGTCGAACTGGAAGACGGCAATCTCGTGTTCGAGCGTGTCGTGCACTAAACTCGCGGGCCGTCCGACGCGGCATGCGGCAACCTGCGTAGATAGCAAAGCGGCAACGAAGTGATCTTCGTTGCCGCTTTTTTTTTCGGTGCGATTGCGCGCGTTGGCTTGTTTGCCGGTTGGCTTTCGGCTTACGTACGGGCTTGCTTGTTAAGGCGCCTGTTCGCCTGCTCGTTGGTCCGCGTGTTGATGCGCTCAATGTCCGCGCGCCGCGCCCCTAGCTGATGATGCTGCTGGCGCTGGCGCTGGCGCTGGCGCTGGCGCTGGCGTTGCCGCTGGCGCTGCAACCCGCACCGCTGATTACGCCGTGCCCTTGCCGAACAGTGCCGACAAGCCGCCGAGCGCGCCAAGCACGGTCGTAGCGTTCAGTTTGCCTTCGGCCGGCACTTCGCCCTCCGGGGTCGCTGCATTGACCACGTGCGGCAGGATTTGCGACAGAAGGCCGGTCACCTGGTCCGGCTGTACGCCGGCTTTTGCGGCCAGGCTCGTGACGGCTTCGGAGCCAAGCACGCTATGCAGCGCGTCGGCCGCAATCGGCTGATTCTCGCCGTTGCTGATCCACGACGATACGACGTCGCCGAGGCCCTTTTCCTGGAAGCGTTGGACCAGGCCGTTCAGGCCGCCTGGCTGGCTATTGACGAATTCGAGCGCGGCTGCAATCAACGCTTGCTGGCCACCGCCTTCCGGCGATTTGCCGACCAGGGAACCGAGGGTGTCGAGTAGGCTCATGACGGGTCTCTCTTGAATGCCGGCACGTCGCAGACGGCCGGCGGGTGAGGCGCCGCGCGGCTGCGCGGCGTCGAGGGAAGGAAGGCGCACTGCGAAGGCTGTCACAGTGCCTGTCATGCGCAGCACGCACAGACGACACGAAAACCCCGCTCGGCACGCCGCCTTGCTGGTTGAGTCAGTCTCTGACGCCTTCCGCGCCAGACAAGTTCTCTATGCGCCGCCGGAAGCCGCGGTCGCGGACGCCGCTTTGCTCTTCCTCGCTTTTTTCTTCGATGCCTTCGCGCCGGATGCGTCGCCAGGCGCGCTCGCCGCAGTTCCGGTTGCCGCGGCGGTGGCAGTGGTAGCGGTGGTAGCAGTCGGCGTAGACACAGACGCAGCCGCAGCCTCCTTATTCTTCTTCGACGAACGCGACGACTTCGACGCTTTCGCGCCGGAAGCGTCCGCAGGCGCAGCCGGCGTTGCGGTAGTGGCGGCGCTGGTCGTCGCGGTCGCAGGCGCTGCGGTCGCCGCGCCGTTGGCCGCGGGCGCGGCCTTCGTCGCCGGAGACTTCGCGCTCGCGGACGTCGTGGCGGACTTGCTACCCGCCGGCGGCGCCGACGAACCATTGATGGTCAGGCCCGCCGCTTCCAGATTCACCACCGACTTGCTGCCGATGCCCTTGACGCGCGCGGCGAGGTCGTCTGCGCTCCTGAACGGGCCGTTCTTCGTGCGTTCTTCAATGATCGCCTTCGCGTGCGCGGGGCCGATGCCCTTGATCGATTCAAGCGCCGCCTGATCGGCCGAATTCACCTCGACCGCCGCCGTGAGGCCGGCCGACAGCGACAGCGCGAGAGCAACGCAAAGCATCACAAGCTTTTTCAGCATGGCAAGCACTCCATTGAGGGCAAAAAGTAGCCGGGAACGGACGACGCATTCTGTCAGCAGGCGCTGCGCTTAAGCATAGGTCAAATGCGCGCCCTTATTCGCGAACGCCGACGATTTATACCGGCCGATTGATGGCAAGTAAATCACCTTGGACAATCTTTAAACCTTTTGCCTCTGCATCGGGCAGATGTGAGTCCAGACTGCGAAACGCATGAGTGGCTCATCGACAATGACAGCGCGGCGCACTTGACTTAGAGTGCACTCGAAGTCCTAACCTGAGTCCTGTCATGTCGAAAATGTCGAACGCACTCACCATCGGGCAGGTCGCCGGAATCATCGGCGTCTCCACGCACACGCTGCGCTACTACGAGCAGGCCGGGCTGATTCGCGAGGTCGGCCGCACGCAGGCGGGGCATCGTCTGTATTCGCCGGCCGATCTCGACTGGCTGCGCTTCGTGATGCGCCTGAAGGCGACCGGCATGCCGATCGCCGGCATGCAGGCCTTTGCGGCGCTGCGGGCCGAAGGTCAGCAGACGGTGGGCGCGCGTCGCGACATGCTCGCCGCGCATCGCGATGCGGTTCTCGCGCAGATCGCCGAATTGCAGACGAACCTCGGCGCGATCATCGACAAGATCGCATATTACGAAGGCGAAGCGGCCCGCAAGCTGCCCGCGGCCGGCAGCCGGACACGACGGATCGACGACACCTCATCGTTCTCACACTCGGAAAAGGACTCACCATGGACCACGCACAAACCGACCGCTACACGCAAGGCTGGAACAAACTGAGAGAAATAGACGGCGCAGCCGGCGAGCAGGTGATTGCGGCGCTGGCACCGATCGCGCCGGATTTCGGGCGTCTTCTGATCGAGTTCGGTTTCGGCGATATTTACAGCCGTCCGCAACTCGATCTGCGGGCGCGCGAAATTGCGACGATCGCTTCGCTCGCCACGCTCGGCTGCGCGCAGCCGCAGTTGAAGGTGCATATCGAGGCGGCGCTGAACGTCGGCTGCACGCGTGAGGAAATCGTCGAGGTGTTCATGCAGATGGCGCTCTACGCAGGCTTTCCGGCGGCGTTGAACGCGCTGTTCGCGGCCCGCGAAATTTTCGAGCGCCACGATCAGGCATCGCAAGAAGCGGGGGAGGGAAAGGCCACTGCCATGGCGTAGGCAATGGCATAGGCGGTGGCCCAGCCAATGGCGTAAGAAGTGGCACAGGCAATGGCACAGGCAGTGGCGTAGGCAATGGCATAGGCGGCGGTCAAGCCAATGGCGTAGGAAGTGGCGCAGGCAATGGCCCAGCCGGCCTCAGCGCGCGGCTTCGCGCACGCCCCGCGCATGCACGCCGCCGCCGCCGCGCGTGGGCCTGCCGCGTCACATGCCGGCGTCAGTGCTCAATGCGCGGGCGGCGCGCACATGGCGTCGGCTGATCACACGCCAGTAAAGCAGCAGGCCAATGCCGGCGATCGCGAGACTCGCCGTGTTGGCAACCCAGAAGCCGCGCGCGCCAGTCAGCCATGACGGAATCGTGCCGCTCACGTTGAAGCCAAGCAGATAACCGCCGCCAAGCCCCACGCCCCAAAGCGCGACCGCGTAGATTGCGGTCGGCACCACAGCCACCTTGTAGGCGCGCAACACGAAGGCGGTGGTGATCTGCAACGCGTCGAAGAAGTGATAGCAGACGACGATCAGCACGAGCGGCATCGCAGCCGCGACGACCTGTGGGTTCGGCGTATAGCCCGCGATTACATACGGGCGCAGCGCGAGCACGATCACGCCGTAACAGCAGGCGATCGCGACGGCCATCATGATGCCGTGGCGCGACAGCGTGCGCGCCGCTTCAGGGCGATGCGCGCCGAGCGCCTGGGCGACCAGCGTCGACGAAGCAATGCCGATGGCAAGCGGTGTCATGTAAAGCACTGCGCCTATGTTGCCGGCGATCTGGTGTCCGGCGAGTGTGGTCGTGCCGAAGCGCGCGATAAAAAGCGCCATGAACGTGTACGACGTGACTTCGATCAGATAGGACAGCCCCATCGGAATGCCGAGCCGCAACTGCGCCGCCTGGCGCCGCCAGACCGGCCAGCAGAAGCGCTTGAAGATCGCGAAGGGCGTGAACACGTCGACGCGCGTGAGCAGCGTCATGCCGACAAGCGCGAGCGCCCAGTTGATCAGGCTGCTCGCGAGCGCGCAGCCGGGGCCGCCGAGCGCCGGCACACCTAAACCGCCGAAGATGAACCACGTATTGAGCGGGACTTTCAGCAGCAGCCCACCCACCTGCAGGATCATCACGAGCCGCGGCTTGCCCACCGCATTGCTGATCGAACCATAGACCCGAAAAGCGAGACCGGCAGGCAGGCCGAACGCGAGTATGCGCAGATACGACACCGTGCGCTCGTGCAGCGCGTCGGGCACGCGGGCGAGGTGCAGCAGACGGCCGGGAAAGAACAGGATCAGAAAGCCGATCACCGTCAGCGCGAGCGCGAGCCACAGTGCCTGCCGCACTTCTTCGCCGATCTCGTCGTAGCGGCGCGCACCGTACAGTTGCGCGGTGATTGGTTGCAGCGCCGTGAGAATCCCCGTCAAGCCGATGTAGACCGAGATATAGATCGACGACCCGAGGCCAAGCGCGGCAAGATCGACCGCCGAGTAACGGCCGACCATGGCCGTGTCGATTACGCCGAACGCGATGATCGCCAGTTGGCCGATCAGCACCGGCCAGGCGAGCCCTGCGATTTTCCGTAGGTCGGCAAGCATGTTCGTTCAGTTGGCTTTCTTGTGCCAGCTGCGCCGTTTGACGACTGGCGGCTTGGGCCGGTCAATGCGCACATACAGACGGAAGCGTTCGTCGCGGTCGGCCACGCGCCGGCCTTCCCACACGAGCTTCCACACGAAGTTGGACATTGCGCTCGGCTCGCCGTATTCCTGGGTGTCCTGACGCAGAATGACGTCGCAATCCTCATTGAAGGAGAAATGCATGTCGCCGAAATAAGCAAACGTCGCGATCTGCGCATTGCCGAGGCGCACAGGCGATATGCAGGTGTAGTCCTCCGGCAGATGGCTCGCAATCTGTTCGGCGACGTCCTTGTAGGTCCGGCTGTAGTTGACGACCGGCAGCCACAAGGTCATCAGCAGCACCCACATGAGCGTTGTGCCTGCGCTCGAGAGCACCACGCTGCGCCAGAGCACCTTGGGATGGCGCGCGAGGCGCCACTGCACGAGTACGAACCAGCAGAGCGTCACCGCCACCGCGCAGAGAAACGACAGAATCTTGAACTGCGGCGCAAAGCCCGGCGCAAGACGCGCGAGGTTGCGCGCAAGCGGATGTGGAAAACCAGTCAGGCCGGCCACGTAGACGAGCCAGACGAAGCTGCCGAGAATCGTGAAGCTGAGCAGCGCAAACCAGTCGATCGCGTTGATCGCGCCGCGCTTGAGCGTAGGCAGCGCGAAGGCGGCCAGCACCGCGAGCGCGGGCAGCAGCAGCATATAGAGCCGGTTCGACTGATGGCTTTGCAGCACGACCAGCACGAGTAGCGGCCCGATCACCGAAAGCGGAATGGCGACGTGCGGCGCGCGGCGCAGCCCCGACCAGCTGAACCAGGCCCACAGCGCGAGCGGCCACGCGGGCCATGTGAAGAGCGGCAGGTTCTTGAGCGCGTAGGCCGCAACCGAGCCCGGCGGGCCGGCAAACGAGCTCAGACTCACATGCACCCATTGGTTCAGATACCAGACGGCGTCGACGGGAAAGGCAGCCAGCGCGGCAATCGGCCAGGCGACGGAAATCGCGAGGGCAATCGGCAGGCCCGCCAGCAGCAGCCAGCGCGAGCGCGTTTCGCGCACGATCAGGGTCATCGCGAGTGTGCCGAGCAACAGCGCGCCGACCAGCACCGGGCTGCTGGCGAGCGTCACGAGCCCGACTGCGAGCCCCCAGATCGACGCGCCCTGAATCGGTTTGTCGATCATTCGCACGAGGCCGTACACCAGCATTGCAATGCCGACGAATTGCGCGAGCTGCGGCGTGGTTTCATGGCCGCGTTCGGCGAGGCCGAAGCACGCCAGCAGAATCAGCAGCGCGCCGTCGGCCAGCGTGCGGCCGTAGTCGCGCGGCTCCGGCTCGCCGCCGAACGCGTACTTGAACGGCTGGACTTCGGCGCGCCGGCCGAGCAGGTAGGCCGCGTACCAGACGAACGCGCAGCCCGCGCAAAACAGCAGGCCAGTGAAGACGCGCGAGGCATTGCTTGCGTCGACCCACGGCGCCAGCGCGCGGATTGCGCTTGCTCCTAGCCAGTAGCCGAGCGGACCGTCTTCAGTCAGATATTTGCCGACCAGATTGGGCAAGAGCCAGTCGTGCGCCGTCCCGTTCGCCATGGTCCACATCACGCCGAAGCCGGCTGCGTCCTCGTTCTTCCATGGATCGCGGCCGAACAGGCCGAACGACGCGTAGACGATGCAGATGGTCAACAGCAGCCAGCGCGGCAGCGCACTGGTCGCAGAGGCAGTGAGGCGAACGACAGGTCTCATGCGGTTTGAATTATTGGATAATCGAAAGCCGCCATCGGAGTGCGAGTCCGGCTGAGACGGGCTGGTTTGAGCATCCGGCATTGTAGTCGGCGGGCAGTGTGCGCGTCACGACCGGTAACGGCGCGCAACGGCGTCGGGCGCGCCGTAACGACACGTAGCCCGCGCCCGATGCACAGCCTCGCGCTGGCGCAGCAGAGGAATGCCGCTGCGGGCCGGCAGGTGACAAAAAAGGGCAGCTTACGCTGCCCTTCGTTTTTGCTGCATCGCTGCCGGCCGGAGCTGGCAAAACGCTGTTCAGGCGTATTACTTCGCTGCGGCCTTGCCGGTAGCGCGCGAGCCGAACTTGTTGCGGAACTTCTCGACGCGGCCTGCCGTGTCCATGATCTTTTGCTGACCCGTGTAGAACGGATGCGATTCCGACGACACTTCGATCTTGGCGAGCGGGTAGGTCTTGCCGTTGAATTCAGCGGTTTCACGCGTCTGGATCGTGGAGCGCGTGACAAACCTGAAGTCGTTCGACACGTCGACGAACAGGACTTCGCGGTAATCCGGGTGAATGCCTTCTTTCATGGTCTTTCCTTTAATCTGGCGGTAGCCAACCCGCGTGAGGCCGCTGTTGCGCGGACCGCATCTTGGCGCGAGCCACTTGCCTAGGGTCGAAAAAACGCGATTATGCCAGAAAATCAGTTGCTTGACGAATTCCCCGAGGTTTTTCGACCGATTGCGGGCGTGCGTGCGCCTCTTTCCAGTGTTACAGCGATGCAAAGCTCAGACCGACGCGCGCCGGATCCTGACGGTAATAGCGGGCGAGGAGCCGGTACAGTTCCGGATATTCCGTCTCGAAGGCCTGTGGCTTGACGAAAAGCGCCTCGCTGCACACCGCGAAGAACTCCGACGGGTGATCGGCGGCGTACGGATCGATCAGCGATTCACGCTCGAAGCGCGTCCAGCGGCGCTGCGGCACCGCGTCGACGCGGGCGCAGAACTGGTCGTAGGCGGAATCGAACACGTCGGCCCACGCGTTCGTATCGAGCGGCGCATGCCAGCGGCGGATCAGCGGCGGGTGGCCGTCCGCCTCGCCGTTCAGCATGTCGATCTTGTGCGCGAATTCGTGGATCACCACGTTGTACGCGTCGAGGCCGTCCGTCATCTGCGCGTCTTCCCACGACAGGATCACCGGGCCGCCTTCCCAGGCCTCGCCGCTTGCATCCTGCTCGACTTCGTGAACCACGCCGTCCTCGTCCTCGACGGTCTTGCGAATCACGAATTCGCCCGGATAGACGATCACGCCGACCCATCCGCGGTACAGGTCAAGGCTCAGATTCAGCACCGGCAAGCAGGCTTGCGCTGCGATCGCGACGGTCATCGCGTCGGTCAATTCCAGCTCGTGCGCTGTGGAGAACTCCTTCTGCGCGATGAACAGGCTGCTCATTTCGCGCAGGCGTGCGAGGTCCGGCGGGTCCAGATGCGCGAGAAACGGCAGGCCGTCGAGCGTGGCTTGCCACAGCGTGTCGCCAATCGCGTAGTCTCGCAGCGCGCGCTGACGCCGACGGGCGCCGAGCCATTGAGTCAGTTTGGAGAGCATGGGCCGATAAAAACCATTAGTCGATCTGGGTTTGCCAGGCGGCGAAAATCCTCCGCATGTCGTAAGGCCGAACAGGAAGTTGGAGCCGTCCAGCGCACTCGCAAACCGTCCTGCCGCGCCACTGCCCGCTGGTTTCGATGGCAGCCAACGCAGGTGCATAGGGCGGCGTGTGCGCGGCAGCAGAAAAGTCGTGGGTGAGCGCGGCAAGCGAGTGCTGGAACCACGAATTGTACGGATTCACGGGCTTCGCGACGCGCGTCCGGTGCAACGCCTGACGATGCCGCACGACAACGACTAATGCCGCGGTCGCAAACGAGATGGTCAGTTGCCGCGAGCTAGTGTTGAGGTGGTATGACCAGGTGCGCATTCCTCTATCGCGAAGATTCGGAATGTGTCGTCGGGGACCGGCAGCACGATGGATGGCAACCCCAGGCGGCGAAGCAGCGGTGGTTTCGCGAGCGCCGCCACGCCGCCTCAGGTGGTGTTCGTCTCAGCCACGCGGCCGTGAGCGCGGCACCGCGGCACGTGGCTTTTTCGCGCGCTGTGTTGCTGAGTCCACCGTCGGGGCCATCTTGTCTTTTGCGCGGCTTTTGCCTGGTTTAACGGCGCTCCCCGTGTTACGCGCTTTACTGGTTTTCACAGACGCGCGGCGGGGCTGCTCGAGCACCGCGCCCGCATTCTCGCCCGCAAGGCGGCGTTTCAGATGGTCGAGATCCAGGCTCAATCGCTAACGCAGCTTTTGCGCTTCCCGCAACTCGCGGCGCATGGCCTGAATGCGCGTGTCGAGCGCAGCGGCCTGCTCGGCAATCGCGTCGTGAATCTGCTGTAGCGATCCGGTCGAAACACGCCGCTTGCCGCTGACCGGCCCCATGAGTCGTTCGAGCATGTCGCATGATGCCATGCAGGGAAAAACCCAGCGACCGCAAACGCAGAATGCGTTCGAACCGCTGCAGGCCCTCTTCGTCGTAAAGGCGGTAGCGGCCCTCGCTGCGCGTGGTCGACACGAGTCCGCGCTCCTCGTAGTACTTCAATGTGCGCGGGGTCACGCCGAGACGCCCGGCGGCCTCGCGTACGGTCAGGAGGGCAGGCGAGTCGGTTGTCATGCGCATTGGCATCCGGAGCGAGCAGGTGAGCGTCGATCGTACCTCAACGTATACGTACGCGTACAAGCCGGCCAATGCTTGGAACAAGCGGCTGCGGCCTGCCGGTCACTTAAAACCACTGGACGAAAAAAAACCGCTCATCGGCAACGAGCGGTTTGTGCGTGAGATGTTGACTGACGCGCAGCTTAGCTGCCGCCGCCACGCCGCATCATGTCGAAAAATTCGGAGTTGCTCTTGGTCTGGCGGATCTTGTCGAGCAGGAATTCCATCGACTCGACCTCGTCCATGTCGTGAATGAACTTGCGCAGCACCCAGATCTTTTGCAGCACTTCGGGCTTGATCAGCAGTTCTTCGCGCCGCGTGCCGGACTTGTTCAGATTGATGGACGGATACACGCGCTTCTCGGCCAGACGGCGCTCGAGGTGCACTTCCATATTGCCCGTGCCCTTGAACTCTTCGTAGATCACGTCGTCCATGCGGCTGCCGGTTTCGATCAGCGCCGTGCCGATGATGGTGAGCGAGCCGCCTTCCTCGATATTGCGCGCCGCGCCGAAGAAGCGCTTCGGACGTTGCAGCGCGTTCGCGTCCACACCGCCCGTCAGCACCTTGCCCGAAGCCGGTACCACAGTGTTGTATGCACGCGCGAGACGCGTGATCGAGTCGAGCAGGATCACCACGTCGTTCTTCATTTCGACGAGGCGCTTGGCTTTTTCGATCACCATTTCGGCGACCTGCACGTGACGTGCAGCCGGTTCGTCGAACGTGGAGGCGATCACTTCGCCGGCCACCGAGCGCTGCATTTCCGTCACTTCCTCCGGGCGCTCGTCGATCAGCAGGACAAACAGGACGACGTCCGGATGGTTCTGCTTGATGGCGTGCGCGATGTGCTGAAGCATCACGGTCTTGCCGGACTTGGGCGAGGCAACGAGCAGGCCGCGCTGGCCCTTGCCGATAGGCGCGATCATGTCGATGATGCGGCCCGTCACGTTTTCTTCGCCACGCATTTCACGTTCGAGCAGCAGCACCTTGTTCGGGTGCAGCGGCGTCAGATTTTCGAACATGATCTTGTGCTTCGAGGCCTCCGGCGGCTGGCCGTTGACCTTGTCCACCTTCACCAGCGCGAAATAGCGCTCGCCGTCTTTCGGCGTGCGCACTTCGCCTTCGATCGTGTCGCCCGTATGCAGGTTAAAGCGGCGGATTTGCGACGGACTGATGTAGATGTCGTCCGTGCTGGCGAGGTAGGAGGTTTCCGGTGAGCGCAGGAAGCCGAAGCCGTCCGGCAGCACTTCGAGCGTGCCGTCGCCGAAGATCGTATCGCCCGTTTTGGCTCGTTTTTTTAGAATGGCGAACATCAATTCCTGCTTGCGCAGGCGGTTCGCACTTTCGATCTCGAGGCCATTGGCCATCTCGATCAATTCGGACACGTGCAGAGTCTTAAGCTCGGATAAATGCATACGGAGAACCCGCAGGAGAAGGTGCGACGAAATGAAATCTGGGAGGAGAAGTGAGCGGAACCGCTCAAGGACTTACACGTCTTTTCGACGTTTTGCGGATTCTAGCATAGCACACGCCAGTTCCCGCCAGTGCGCCGTCACGGCATCTTTGTGAGGACAAACGTTGCCGGCTGACAACAGGACAGAAGGCAGCAGAGCGGTGCTACGCGGGCGCGAGCGGGTCCGGTCGGACCACGCGGTGCGCCCGCGCAAGCGCTTTACAGGTTGCCGTCGAGGAATGCCGTCAGTTGGGACTTCGACAATGCGCCGACCTTTTGCGCGGCGACCGCGCCGTTCTTGAAGAGAATCAGCGTGGGGATGCCGCGCACACCGAACTTCACCGGAGTGGATTGATGTTCGTCGACGTTGATCTTGGCGATCTGCAGGCGATCGGCGTAATCCTTCGCGACCTCGTCGAGGATCGGCGCGATCATCTTGCACGGACCGCACCATTCAGCCCAGAAGTCGAGCAGCACGGGTTTATCGGATTTCACGACGTCCTGTTCGAAGGATGCGTCGCTAATATGCTTGATCTGTTCGCTCATTGAATACCTCTATCGGTTCGAGGCCCGCCTGAATTGCTCGCCACGATATGTCAAAAACCAAGGAAACTTCGGTTCGCTTAGCCGCATCCGGAGCTTCGCCGCTTCGCACGAAAAGTCTGCGACTGTTCGTGAATACGCGGAGGGCTCGCGCTTGCGGGTCATCCGTACGGCAGTTTAGCTTAATTCGCTATCCGTTGCCGGGGGTGATAGTAGCCGTCAGAGGCAGCGGGGCCGATGGTTGCCGATCGCTGCCGATGACTGCCCACGAAGTGCCACCGTGTTTTATCAACTGCGACGTAGCCTATCTGGAGGCGCGGCGCACGAACTCAAGAGAGACTGCAGGGCGCGCCACGCGCGCCTCGCGGAAAGAGGCGCTTGGCGATTGCGCGCACGCTTCACACCGTGCTCGTCGTTTTGCTCGCATTAACAGTCGCGCAACCAGCGCGGCAATGATAGAATGTTTGGTGACGGGCCTCCTCGCATGGAGGGATGGTCAACCTGGTCAGGTCGGGAACGAAGCAGCCACAGCCGTTTTCCACCAGTGCCGAGGGTCAGGCTCGTCACCTTCCTCCTTTCTGTTCGTTCCGCTCGTTCTGTTTCCTTCCGGTTGTTTCCCCTGTGTTCCCCCCGTTTTTCTTAGGTCTGGTGAGAGCGAGAGCGCATTCCCTGCGGATGCCGGTTTGGCGTGCCTCATGGCTCTGCGGCGTCCCGCCGTGCCTGCGCGCGAGTGGCTCAGGCTCACCAGTCTTGCCATAAGCCTGCGCGCGCTGTTGACGTAACGCCTCCGCGGCATTGCCAGCGCGGCTGCACAATATTTTTCTATCGGTCCGTTAGGCGTTACCAATCGGCGGGCGGCGCCCGTGCGCGCGGGCCACCGAATCGGCTTTGCACGGCATTGTTACTGATACAATTTCCGGATGACCTATCAAGTTCTCGCACGCAAATGGCGGCCGAAGGATTTCGCGTCGCTCGTCGGACAGGAGCACGTGGTGCGCGCGCTCACGCACGCGCTCGACGGTGGCCGTCTGCACCACGCCTATCTGTTTACCGGCACGCGGGGCGTCGGCAAGACCACGCTGTCGCGCATCTTCTCGAAGGCGCTCAATTGCGAGACGGGTGTAACGTCTACGCCGTGCGGCGTGTGCCGCGCGTGTCGCGAAATCGACGAAGGGCGCTTTGTCGACTATGTCGAAATGGACGCGGCGAGTAACCGCGGTGTCGACGAAATGGCGGCGCTCCTCGAGCGCGCGGTGTACGCGCCGGTCGACGCGCGCTTCAAGGTCTATATGATCGACGAAGTGCACATGCTCACGAACCACGCCTTCAACGCAATGCTGAAGACGCTGGAAGAGCCGCCGCCGCACGTCAAGTTCATTCTCGCCACCACCGACCCGCAGAAAATTCCCGTCACGGTGCTGTCGCGCTGCCTGCAATTCAATCTGAAGCAGATGCCGGCCGGTCATATCGTCTCGCACCTCGAGCACATTCTCGGCGAGGAGAAAGTGCCGTACGAGGCACAGGCGCTGCGCCTGCTCGCCCGTGCCGCAGACGGTTCGATGCGCGACGCGCTGTCGCTGACCGACCAGGCCATCGCCTATTCGGCCAATCAGGTCAATGAAGAGGCGGTGCGCGGCATGCTCGGCGCGCTCGACCAAAGCTACCTGATCCGCCTGCTCGACGCGCTCGCGCAAGGCGACGGCGCCGCGGTACTCGCCATCGCCGACGAAATGGCGTTGCGCAGCCTGTCGTTTTCCACCGCGCTGCAAGATCTGGCGAGCCTGCTGCACCGCGTTGCGTGGGCGCAGTTCGCGCCGTCGTCGGTGCTCGACGAGTGGCCGGAGGCCGGCGATCTGCGCCGCTTCGCAGACACGCTCAGCGCGGAACAGGTGCAGTTGTTCTATCAGATCGCGACCATCGGGCGCAGCGAACTGGGTCTCGCGCCCGACGAATACGCCGGCTTCACCATGACGCTGCTGCGCATGCTGGCATTCGAGCCGGCTCCGACGGGCGGCGGTGGCGGCGCCACCGGCTCCGGCCGGCAAGCCGCTCAGGCGGCCGCGAGCGGCACAAGACCGGCGGGCGCGCCTGCGGTGGCTGCGCAGCAACGGGCGTCGGCCCTGTCTGCCGATGCTTCGGGTTCATCCGCCTCCCAGCCGTCTGTCGCGCCAACCCGACCCGGTTCGGCAGGGCCGGTTGCTGCTGTGTCGCCGGCGCGCGATGCGCAAAAAAATGACGCTGCGGCGTCAGGTGAGACTGCTGCTATTGACGAGTCACATGGCGGCGGCGATTCGTTGCGAGCCGATGAGCGCAACGCAAAGCCGGCAGCGCAAGCAGTAGCGGGACAAGTTGCTGAAGGCGCCACTCTCGAACCGGCGGCTCTAGAAGTAAGTCAGGCGAGCAAGCCTGACGTTGCGTCAACTGCCGCGCAGGCTCGTGCGGTGCAGTCGCCGGCGGACAGGCAGGAGCCCACGCCGTCGACCGCAACGTCCGCGGCTGCCCAGGCCGCTGGAGCGCCGACTCTCGCGCCGTGGGAGGACGCGCCGGCTGATCCGGCAGCGTCTGCCGTTCCCGCCGATGCGCCGGCAGCAACAGCGAGCGCCCCGGCCGACAACCCGTCTTTGGCAATGGCAACGGCGCCCGCGCCGGTTGCCGCACTGGAACACCCGGCTAGTGCTGCGTCTGACCCCGCGTCCATCATTGCAACGGCGCCTGATGACGCGCCGCCGGCCGGCTTGAGCGCACCGGCTGCTGCAGCCTCGGCGCGCGCGAGCGAAGCCGCCGGCTCGCCAAGCGCGAACCAGCAAGCGGCCGCTTCGCAGGCGCCAGCGCCGCGCCGCGCAGGCGGCGCCAGCGCCGCACTGGACGTGCTGCGCAGCGCCGGCCTTAAAGTATCTTCCGATCGTGGCCGTGCAGGCGCCCGGTCTGCCGCGTCCGCCGTAGTGGCTCCAGCGGCAAAGCCGGCCGGGCCACGCGTCGTGGTCCCTGTGCCGACCCCTGGTGCGCAGCGCGAGACCCCACCGCAGGCCGCGGCGCGGGCGCCGGCACAATCCGCACAATCGGCACAATCGGCACCCCGCAACGACGTGCGGCAAAGCGGCTCGCCGGTGCCTCCGTGGGACGACATGCCGCCCGACGACTACATGCCGCTCTCCGCCTCGGACGACGGTTATTACGGTCCGCCGGACGACAACTACATGCCGGTGTTCGACAGCGGCCCCGACGATGTGCGTGTCAACGCACCGGCCGCTTCCGTGCCCGCACCCGTCGTCGATCAGCGCCCGCTGCCGCCCGCCGTGCCGCTCGATCCACTCGGCTTCGCGGGAGACTGGCCCGCGCTCGCGGTCGATCTGCCGCTCAAGGGCATCTCGTATCAGCTCGCGTTCAACAGCGAGCTGATGGCACTCGAAGGCAACACGCTGAAGCTGAACGTGCCGGTGCCGCAGTACGCGGAGAGCTCGCAGGTTGCGAAGCTCAAGGCGGCGCTCGCCGAAAAGCTCGGCCAGAACGTCGAGGTAGTGGTCGAAGTCGGCCCGGCGCGCCGCACGGCGGCTGCCCGCGACGCCGCGCTGCGCGCGCAGCGCCAGCAGGAAGCGGAGCGCGAGCTCAGCGCCGATCCGTTCGTGCAGTCGCTGATCCGCGAATTCGGCGCGAGCATCGTGCCCGGCTCGATTCGCCCGATTACTCCGGACGCTGGGGCGAACGGCGCGTCCCCGGTCCACTGATTCGCCGCGCGTCGCACTGCAAGCATACTGACAGCGCGCGCCATTTCCGAATTTCACGCTATCAAGAAGGAGCATTTCCATGATGAAAGGTCAACTCGCCGGGCTGATGAAACAGGCCCAGCAGATGCAGGAAAACATGAAGAAGATGCAGGAGCAGCTTGCTCAGATCGAAGTCGAAGGGCAGTCGGGCGCGGGCCTCGTCAAAGTGACGATGACCTGCAAGAACGACGTGCGCCGCGTTTCGATCGACCCGAGCCTGCTCGCCGACGACAAGGACATGCTGGAAGACCTGGTCGCCGCTGCATTCAACGACGCCGTGCGCAAGGCCGAAGCCACCGCTCAGGAAAAGATGGGCGGCATGACCTCGGGCCTGCCGCTGCCGCCGGGCTTCAAACTGCCGTTCTGAGCGACGCGCCGTAGCGGACAAGCGGGCGGGCGCGGCGCGAGTGGCAGAGTCGCATTGGAGCGCATCGTGTGTGAAAAAATCGGGCAAACGCTCGACTCGCGTTGCAGGGGAGCCGCGCGTGTGAGGAGAGGCCGAGGTTGTCTGAGGTTGCCCGACAGCGCCCGTCGCGCAGCTCGAGTCCAGTCCGAGTGGAGCTCGAATGCCGCTTGATCGCAGCCCGATCGCAGCCCGATTGCAATCCGAATGCCGCCCGATTGCCGCCCGATTGCAGTCCCGGCGAAGCCGCGTTTTCAGCGTGCCTGGCCGCGCTGATGGATGCTTCGCACTGCGCGTTTCGCACTGCCCGCCGTTCGTTTGGCAATACGTACTGGCGACGAGCCGCTCTGTCCGCCGCGCCGGCGAAGAATTGACGCGCGGCAGGCGGCATCCGCCTGAGCCGGTCCGCAGCAGGTGCGCAGCAAACCAAACCTCGAGCCACATGCCCGGGCATCACCCACCTCGACGCCGATCCGCATGAAACAACCTTCCGCCTTGTCGGCGCTCGTCGAAGCGCTGCGCGCGCTGCCCGGAGTCGGGCCGAAGTCCGCGCAACGCATGGCGTACCACCTGATGCAGCACGACCGTGACGGCGCCGAAAAGCTCGGCCGTGCGTTGCTGTTCGCGACCGAGCATCTGCAGCACTGCGAGAAGTGCAATACCTTCACCGAAGCGCAAGTCTGCGAGGTGTGTCTCGACCCCGAGCGCGATCCGACGCTGCTATGCGTCGTCGAAACGCCTGCCGACCAGATCATGCTCGAGCAGACCATGACTTATCGCGGTCTGTATTTCGTGCTGATGGGGCGGCTCAGTCCGCTCGACGGCATCGGTCCCAAGGAGATACATTTCGACCGGCTGGTGAAGCGCGCGTCGGACGGCGTCGTGAAGGAAGTGGTGCTGGCCACCAACTTCACCAACGAAGGCGAAGCCACCGCGCATTACCTCGGGCAAACGCTCAAGGCGCGTGGTCTGTCCGTCACGCGCCTCGCTCGCGGTGTGCCGGTGGGCGGCGAACTGGAATACGTCGACGCGGGCACCATCGCCCGCGCGATGCTCGACCGCCGCTCGATGTAGCCGCGCTTGCGCGGCGGCGGCCCGCAGCGTCGAGCGAGCCCGGTGTGAGCAGTGCGCGAGTGCAACGCGGCTGCAAGAACATACACAAGGAGACTATGAGCGCAACTTCCCAACCGGGCGCGAACGAGGCGCCGCAAAGCTCGCCAGAGGACGCGTCCCAAAACGCGTCCCCAAACGCGTCCGAACACGCACCCGAAAACACACCACAAACCGCACCTGGCCCGCTTGCCGGCGTGAAAGTACTGGAACTCGGCACGCTGATCGCGGGCCCGTTCGCGGCCCGCTTTCTCGGCGAATTCGGCGCCGAGGTCATCAAGATCGAAGACCCGAAAGGCGGTGATCCGCTGCGCAAGTGGCGCAAGCTCTATCCGGAAGTGGGCGGTACGTCGCTCTGGTGGGCTGTGCAGGCGCGCAACAAGAAGTCGGTCACGGTCAATCTGAAGGCAGAAGAGGGCAAGAAGATCGTGCGCCGCCTCGCGCGTGAAGCGGATATCGTCGTTGAGAATTTCCGGCCTGGGTTGCTGGAAAAGCTCGGGCTCGGCTACGACGTGCTCTCGGCGGAGAATCCCGGACTCGTGATGGTGCGGCTCTCGGGCTACGGCCAGACCGGGCCCTATCGCGACCGGCCCGGCTTCGGCGCGATTGCCGAGTCGATGGGCGGTCTGCGTCATATCACCGGCTATCCGGATTTGCCGCCGCCGCGCATCGGCATTTCGATCGGCGACTCGATCGCGGCGCTGCATGGCGTGATCGGCGCGCTAATGGCGCTGCACCACAAGCAGGTGAACGGCGGCAAAGGCCAGATTGTCGACGTCGCGCTGTACGAGGCCGTCTTCAACATGATGGAAAGCGTGGTGCCCGAATACGGCGTGTACGGCATGGTGCGCGAGCGCACCGGCGCGTCGCTGCCGGGCATCGTGCCGTCGAACACCTATCCGTGCCGCGACGGCAGCATCGTGATCGGCGGCAATAGCGATCCGATCTTCAGGCGCCTGATGCTCGCCATAGAGCGCGAGGATCTCGCGAACGACCCCGCGCTCGCGCATAACGACGGCCGCGTGCCGCGTACCCAGGAAATCGACTCGGCGATCGCCGCCTGGCTTGCAACACGCACGATCGACGAAGCGCTCACGGTGCTCAATGCCGCCGACGTGCCTGTCGGACGCATTTACAGCGTGGCCGACATGTTCACCGATCCGCAATACATGGCGCGTCAGATGATTCAGCGTTTCAAGTGGCAGGACGGCCGCGAGATCGCCTTGCCCGCGGTCACGCCGAAGCTCTCGGCAACGCCCGGCGAGACGCGCTGGCTCGGCCCCGAACTGGGTGAACATACGGATGAAGTCCTGCAATCGCTAGGTTATGATGCAGACCACATCGCAAGGTTGCATGCGCAACAAGTTGTGTGAACCACGCGAGAGCACCGCAGACGCCCGCGGGCATGCGCGCAAGACGCCCGCTGCGGGCCACAAATAGAATCGCAACAGCAAAGATTGCAAGAGCCTCGGAGACAACGAACATGCATCGCAGAAGCTTCCTCGCCGCTACCACCGCGCTCGCGGGCGCCACGCTGACGGCCACGCCGCTCGCCTTCGCCCAGGGCAAGCTGGAAACCACCAAGGTTGCCATTGCTGTGGGCGGCAAGAACCTCTTTTACTATTTGCCGCTCACCATTGCCGAGCGCCGCAATTTCTTCAAGGACGAAGGACTCGAAGTCGAGATCTCCGACTTCGCGGGCGGCTCGCAAGCGTTGAAGGCGGCGGTGGGCGGCAGCGCGGATGTCGTGTCCGGCGCCTTCGAACATACGCTGCTGTTGCAGGCGCAAAAGCAGTCTTTCCGCGAGTTCGTGCTGCAGGGCCGTGCGCCGCAAATCGTACTCGCGGTGTCGAAGAAGACCATGCCCAACTACAAGTCGATCGCCGACCTGCGGGGCAAGAAGATCGGCGTGACCGCGCCTGGATCGTCCACCTCGATCATGGCGAGCTTCGTGCTGGCCAAGGGCGGACTGACCGCGAAGGACGTGGCGTTCATCGGCGTGGGCGCGGGCGCCGGCGCGATTGCCGCACTGCAGTCCGGACAGATCGACGCCCTTGCGAACCTCGATCCGGTAATGACCAAGCTGGAGCGCAGCGGCGACATTCGCATCGTCTCCGACACGCGCACGCTCGCGGATACGCGCAGCGTGTTCGGCGGCGACATGCCGGCAGGGTGCCTGTATGCGTCGCAAAGCTTCATCACCAAGAACCCCAACACCACGCAGGCGCTCACCAATGCCATGGTGCGCGCGCTCAAGTGGCTGCAGACGGCAACGGGCACAGAGCTCATCAACACCGTGCCCGAGAGCTACCTGCTCGGCGACCGCGCAGTCTATCTCGACGCCTGGCAGCACGTGAAGGAAGCGATGTCGCCCGACGGCCTGATGCCGGCCGACGGCCCCGCCACGTCGCTGAAGACCCTGCAGGCGTTCGACGCCACGGTGCAGGGCAAGCCAATCGACGTGTCGAAGACCTGGACGAACGACTTCGTGAAGAAGGCGCTGGCCACCGCCAAGGCGTGACAGCGCGCCGCGACCCACACCGAAACCGATCCATCAAGCGAGTCGAACGATGACCGTTGCAGCTCTGGCGCTCGAAAACATCACTTGCACTTTCGCCGCGCGCGAGAACCGCGCGCAGCGCTATACAGCGGTCAAGGACACCACGTTGCGGATCGCGCCAGGCGAGTTCGTCTCCGTGGTCGGGCCGACCGGTTGCGGCAAGTCCACGTTGCTGAACGTCGGCGCGGGCCTGCTCGCTCCGTCGGCGGGCACGGTCAGCGTGTTTGGCGAACCGCTCGCGGGCATCAACCGGCGCGCGGGCTATATGTTCCAGGCGGACGCGCTCATGCCCTGGCGCTCCGCCATCGACAACGTGACGGCCGGCCTCGCGTTCCACGGCGTGCCCCAGCAGCAGGCGCGCACGAAGGGCGAGGAGTGGCTCAAGCGCGTGGGTCTCGGCGGTTTCGGCGACCGCTATCCGCATCAGCTCTCGGGCGGCATGCGCAAGCGCGTTGCGATGGCGCAGACGCTGATCCTGGACCCGGACATCATTCTGATGGACGAACCGTTTTCCGCGCTCGACATCCAGACGCGCCAACTGATGGAAAACGAGCTGCTCGAGCTGTGGGCCGCAAAGCGCAAGGCGGTGCTCTTCATCACTCACGATCTCGACGAAGCGATCGCCATGTCCGACCGCGTGGTGGTTCTGTCGGCGGGGCCGGGCACGCATCCCATCGGCGAATTCACGATCGATTTGCCGCGCCCGCGCGACGTCGCCGAAATCCGCTCGCATCCGCGCTTTGTCGAGCTGCACGCGCAGATCTGGAGCGTGCTGCGCGACGAGGTACTGAAGGGTTACCAGCAGCAGTTGACCGCCGTGTGAGGGTGCGCGGATGCAGCGCGTTTCAGGTCCATCAATCGTGTAAGGCAAACCGAGGCAAATCGAGTCATGTGGAAGACGTTGCGCCCGAACCGGGCGAATCTGGTGATCTGGCAATGGCTGCTGCTGGTGCTGTGCTTCGTGCTCTGGTACGTGCTGACGAGTCCGACGCTATTGCCCGCGTTCTATTTCGACGATCCGAACAAGGCGGCTTTCTTCTTCGGCGAACCGCAGAAGGTTTTGCTGCGCATCTGGGAATGGTTCACGAGCGGCGAGATCTATCTGCACCTGTGGATCACGCTGCTGGAGACCGTGCTCGCGTTCGCGCTCGGCACGGGAATAGGGCTCGGTGTGGGCTTGTGGCTTGCGCTGTCGCCGCTTGCGAGTGCGCTGTTCGATCCGTACATCAAGGCCGCCAACTCGATGCCGCGCGTGATTCTCGCGCCGATCTTCGGGGTGTGGTTCGGCCTTGGCATCTGGTCCAAAGTCGCGCTCGGCGTGACGCTGGTGTTCTTCATCGTGTTCTTCAACGTCTACCAGGGCGTGAAGGAAGTGAGCCCGGTAGTGCTCGCAAATGCGCGCATGCTCGGCGCGAACGGCAAGCAACTGCTGCGCTACGTCTATCTGCCGAGTGCGATGAGCTGGGTGTTCTCGAGCTTGCACACGTCGGTGGGCCTGGCGTTCGTGGGCTCGGTGGTCGGCGAGTATCTCGGCTCCGCGCGCGGGGTCGGCTATCTGATTCTGCAGGCGGAGGGCACCTTCGATATCAATACCGTGTTCGCCGGTATTTTGGTGCTGACTGCATTCGCGCTGATTCTCGACGCGATTGTCGGGATGGGCGAGCGGCACCTGATGAAGTGGCAGCCGAAGACTAGCGACACCGAGAAACTGTAGTCGCCGCGAGCGCCTCGATCGCTTATGAAACAGCGTGTGGTTCGCTTGAGCCACACGCTGTTTTCGTCTGGGGCAGGGAGCGCAGCGCGGGTTCGCTGTGCGGCAGCCCGCGGCCGCACTCTGGTTACGGCGTGATCACCACCTTGCCGATCACGCGCCGCTCGGCCATGTCGCGCAGCGCGCGCGCCGTTTCGTCGAGCGGATAGCGGGCGGACACATACGGCTTGAGCTTGCCTTCGCCGATCCAGCCGACCATCTGCGCGAACGCCGCGTGATTGCGCTCTGGCTCCCGGCGGGCAAAGTCTCCCCAGAACACGCCGACCACGCTCGCGCCTTTGAGCAGTGTCAGGTTAAGCGGCAGCTTCGGAATCTCGCCGTTCGCAAAACCGACCACCAGATAACGCCCGCGCCAGCCGATGCTGCGAAAGGCCGGCTCCGAGTAGACGCCGCCAACCGGATCGTAGATCACGTCGGGGCCCTGGCCGTCGGTGAGCGCCTTGATGCGCTCGCGCAGATCTTCGGTGCTGTAGTTGATGGTCGCGTCGGCGCCATGCTCGACGCACACGGCGAGCTTTTCATCGCTCGACGCGGCGGCGATCACGCGCGCGCCGAGCGCCTTGCCGATTTCCACCGCCGCGAGGCCGACGCCGCCCGCCGCGCCCAGCACGAGCATCGTCTCGCCGGCTTGCAGCGTGCCGCGATCCACCACCGCGTGATGCGCCGTGCCGTACGCGAGCGTGAACGCCGCCGCCAGTTCAAAGTCGACGCCGTCCGCGAGCGGCACGCAGGCCGACTCGCCCGCGAGAGCCTGCTGCGCGAAGCCGCCGGAACCCGTGAACGCGACCACGCGCGAACCGGGCGCAAACTGCGTGACCCCCGCGCCGACCGCTCGCACGATGCCGGCGACCTCGGAGCCTGGCGTGAAGGGTAGCGGCGGCTTGAACTGGTACTTGTTCTCGATGATCAGCACATCGGGAAAGTTGACGGAGGCGGCCTTCACGTCGATCACGACGTGCCCCGGCGGCGGCTCGAGATCGGGCAGATCTTCGACGGTGAGGCTCTCAGGCGGTCCGTATTGATTGCAGCGAATCGCGCGCATCGTGTCTCCATTCAGTCAGGGTTCGCAATGGCTTCGAGTGTAAAGCATGCGCACGACCGTACGCCTCGCGGCTGCGGCGCGGGCGCTTCCCACAGGCGGCGCGCCAAGCTTGCCGTGTCGTTCGCGCGCCTTGTTTCCTCGGTTACAATCGCCGGATGCGAATCCTACTCAGCAACGACGACGGTTATCTGGCGCCCGGCCTGGCCGCGCTTTACGAAGCGCTCAAGCCGCTTGCCGACGTGACCGTGATGGCGCCCGAACAGAATTGCAGCGGCGCGTCCAATTCCCTGACGCTGTCGCGGCCGCTGTCGGTCCTGCGCTCGGCAAACGGCTTCTACTACGTGAACGGCACGCCGACCGACTCGGTTCACATCGCGCTCACGGGCATGCTCGACCACACGCCCGACCTCGTCGTCTCGGGTATCAACAACGGCCAGAACATGGGCGAGGACACGCTCTACTCGGGCACCGTCGCGGCGGCTACCGAAGGCATCATGTTCGGCGTTCCGGCCATCGCGTTTTCGCTCGTCGACAAGGACTGGGTCCATCTCGAAGACGCGGTGCGCGTCGCCGCGGAGATCGTCGCGCATTACCTCGCGCATCCGCTGCCGGGGCATCCGCTTCTGAACGTCAATATCCCGAACCTGCCGTATGAGGAGTTGCGCGGCTGGCGCGTCACGCGTCTTGGCAAGCGGCATCCGTCGCAGCCGGTGATCCGCCAGACCAATCCACGCGGCGAGCCGATCTACTGGATCGGCCCCTCGGGCAGTGCACGCGATGCGAGCGAAGGCACCGATTTCCACGCGGTCGCCAACGGCCATGTCTCCATCACGCCGCTGCAACTCGATCTGACTCACACGCAGATGCTGCCCGCAGCACACGACTGGGCCCGCGCGGGCAGCGGCGCTTCATGACGAACGAGCGCGCGAAGCGCTTCCCGCTGGGTCTCGAGGACCTGGTGCGCGAGCCGCGCCGGCCCGAAGGCCGCCCCGGGGAAATCCGCGCGGCGGCGCTTGCGGCGAGTGCCGCGCTCAATGCGCGGGCGCAGCCGGCGAAGAACCCGCAGGCCGGTGCGGCAGGCAAGGCGCAGCCGAAGCAGGGCAAAGCGTCCGCGTCGGTCGCAACCAGAGCAGCAGTATTGGCGCCGCCCAGGCCGCTTGCCGCACCGGCGCCCGTGGCAAAAACACCGGCGCGTCCCCTCCAGCAGAACGCCAGCGCAGCGCGCCCTGTGCCCGCGACTGCTGCTGCGGCGTCGCCCGCGCGAACGGCCGGCAAGACTGCCGGGCCGGCTTCTGTGCCGGTGAAATCCGCGTCGGCTCGGCCCAACGAGCGCGGCAGCGCGCCGAACGTCGCGTTGAACGGCGCAATGGCATTGACCTCGGAACGGGTTCGCGAGCGCATGGTCGAACGCCTGCGAGCGAACGGCGTGACCGATCAGCGCGTGTTGAGCGCCATGTCCGTGGTGCCGCGTCATATGTTCGTCGACCCTGGGCTCGCGGTTCAGGCCTATGAGGATGCCGCGTTGCCCATCGGACATCACCAGACTATCTCGAAGCCGTCGGTGGTCGCGCGCATGATCGAGCTCGCCGCGGCCGGCCGTGCACTGAACAACGTGCTCGAAATCGGTACGGGTTGCGGTTATCAGGCGGCGGTGCTGAGCCAGGTGGCGCGCGAGGTGTATTCGATCGAGCGGATCAAGCCGTTGTCCGAGCGCGCGAAGACAAACTTGCGTCCGCTGCGAATTCCGAATATCCGGCTGCACTATGGCGACGGACGTCTGGGGTTGCCATCGGCGGCGCCTTTCGACGCGATCCTGATCGCGGCGGCGGGCCTCGACGTACCGCAGGCATTACTTGAACAACTCGCGATCGGCGGCCGTCTGATCGCGCCGGTCGGCTCGCAGGAAGGGCAAAGCCAGGTGCTGACGCTCGTCGAGCGCCTCGGGCCGGCGCAGTGGCGCGAGTCGCAGCTTGATCGCGTTTTCTTTGTACCCTTAAAATCCGGAGTGATTTGACACCGATGAGTATGTTGCGCGCGATGCAAAGAACCACCCTGAACGTCCCCATGTCCGTCACCCAGCGTAGCGTGTGCGTGCTCGCCTTGTCCCTGTTGATGACAGCTTGTGCATCCCGGCTCGACCAGGCGCCGGTCGTGGACCGCTCCGGCGGCAACGTGCTCGGCACGCAAGCCGCGCAGCAACCGGCGGTGCCGCTCGGCCCGCCGCCGCCTGGCTACTATCGCGTGAAGCCGGGCGACACGCTGTATCGGATCGCACTGGAGAACGGCCAGAACTACCGCGACATTTCCGCGTGGAACAATCTCACCAACCCCAATCAGATCGAGGTCGATCAACTGCTGCGCGTGGTGCCTCCGGGTGCAAACACCGCCGCGTTGACGCCTGGGGTGGCGACCGCGCCGATCGGCAGCAATGGCGCAGTGCAATCGGCGCCGCTCAATGGCAACGCGCCGGCAACGGGTGCCGCAGCCGGCGTCGCGGCGCCCCCAATCTACGGCTCGAGCACGAGCAGCGCCGCACTCACGCCGCCGTCGGCTGCCGCTGCCGCGAGCGATTCGAATGCCGGCGCATCTGGCAATACGAACTTCTCCTGGCCTGTGCGCGGACCGCTGCTCGGCACTTTTAACGATTCGACAAACAAAGGCGTGAATATTGGCGGTTCGGCGGGCGAGGCAGTCAAGGCTTCGGCAGACGGCCGCGTGGTTTATGCCGGAAATGGGCTGCGTGGCTACGGCAATCTCATTATCATCAAGCATGACGCAACTTATCTCACCGCGTATGCACACAACCGCGCTTTGATGGTAAAAGAGGGGGACGCGGTGACGAAGGGGCAGAAAATCGCCGAGATGGGCAACAGCGATTCAGACCGCGTCATGTTGCATTTCGAAGTTCGCCGGCAGGGTAAACCTGTCGACCCACTGAAGTATTTGCCGCCGCAATAAGCGATACGACCATGCCGAAATCGAAGCGCCGCCTGCCGCAAGCCGAATCTGAAACGATCAGCGATGCCACGTCCGCTTCGGTGGACGACAGCGGCGCGTCGGAAGCGGAAGAAGAGCTTGCAGAGGAGCGCGAGCTCGACGACCGTCAGAGCGCGGAAGAAGGCAGCGAGGGCAGCGAGGCGCGCGAGGGCGCAAGCGAGGCGGTCCCGGACGCAGACGACTTCCGGGCGCTCCTGCAAGCCGAGCTGACGGCAGACACCATCCAGCACTATCTGAACCGCATCAGCGTAAAGCCGCTCCTCACGGTCGAGGAAGAGCAGAAATACTCGCGTCTCGCGAAGGCGGGCGAGTTCGAGGCGCGGCAGGTCATGATCGAGCGCAACCTGCGGCTTGTCGTCAGCATCGCTAAGGGTTATCTGAACCGCGGCGTGCCTCTTCTCGATCTGATAGAAGAGGGCAACCTCGGCTTGATGCATGCCATCGAGAAGTTCGATCCCACCCGGGGCTTCCGGTTTTCTACCTACGCGACCTGGTGGATCCGACAGAGTATCGAGCGCGCGATCATGAACCAGGCGCGCACCGTGCGGCTGCCGGTGCACGTGATTCGCGAGCTCAACCAGGTGCTGCGGGCCAAGCGCCATCTGGAAAAAAATTCGATGAATTCCGGCGAGGCCGCCGAGCGGCGCGACGCCAGCATCGACGACATCGCTTATCTGACCGGCAAAACCGCCGACGAAGTCACGGACATTCTTGCGCTGAACGAGCACACGGCCTCGCTGGATGCGCCGCTCGATCTCGATCCTGCCAGCAGTCTGCTCGACCTGTTGTCGGACGACCAGAGCCAGTCGCCCGACGCGGAGGTTCAGCATCGCGAGCTCGAAACGCTCACGCGTGCGTGGCTCGCCCGCTTGTCGGACAAGCATCGCCACGTGATCGAGCGGCGCTTCGGTCTGAACCACATCGAACCGGCCACGCTCGAAGAGCTGGCCGACGAAATGGGCCTCACGCGCGAGCGTGTGCGCCAGATCCAACAGGAAGCGCTTGTGAGATTAAAGCGCTTCTTCGCCTCCAACGGCGTCCGGAAAGACGCCGTTCTCTGACTTGATGACACCTATTCTGGTTTTCGACATCGAGACGATTCCCGATGTCGCCGGCATCCGCCGTCTTGAAGATTTGCCCGCCACGATGAGCGACGCCGAAGTCGCCGAGCACGCGTTCGCCGCGCGTCGCGAGAAAACCGGCAGCGATTTTCTGCCGCATCACCTGCAACGTATCGCCGCCATTTCCTGCGTGTTCCGGGACAACAACGGTTTTCGCGTGCGCTCGCTCGGCACGCCGGAAGACGGCGAAGCGGCGCTCGTCCAGTCGTTCTATCGCGTGATCGAGAAGTACACGCCGCAACTGGTTTCATGGAACGGCGGCGGCTTCGACCTGCCCGTGCTGAACTACCGCGCGCTCGTCAACGGCATTCCCGCGTACCGGTTCTGGGATCTCGGCGAGGACGACCGCGAGTTCAAGTGGAACAACTACATCAGCCGCTACCACGCGCGTCACACCGACCTGATGGACGTGCTTGCCATGTACCAGGCACGCGCCAACGCGCCGCTCGACGCGCTCGCGAAAATGTGCGGCTTTCCCGGCAAGATGGGCATGGACGGCAGCCAGGTCTGGCATGCGTTCCAGGAAGGGCGCATCGAAGAAATCCGCAACTACTGCGAGACGGACGTAGTCAATACGTATCTGCTCTATTGCCGCTTCCAGTTGATTCGCGGCGGGTTTTCCGCCGCGGAGTATGCTGACGAGATCACCCTGGTGAAGAACGCGCTGGCGCTGGAAACGGCGCCGCAGTGGGCTGAATATCTGGCGGCGTTCGACCAGTAGCAGCGCGGCCGTGTGAACGGGCCCGAGGCGCCACGCACGTCGGCTTCGTCTACAATCTCGCCTTTCCCAAGTTTGTCAGGAAGTAGCAGGTGTCCCGAACTGCCCCCCACCGTCGCTCGCCGAAGCGCCCGTCCAGGTACCACAAGGCGCCCGCTGCGGCTGCTCCGGTCGTGCCGACCGGCAATGAGCCGGTCGTCGAAATCGTTTCGCTCGACATGGAAGCGCGCGGAGTTGGCCGCGTCGAGACCGAGGATGGCACGCCCGGCAAGGTGATCTTTGTCGAAGGCGCGCTTCCCGGCGAGCGCGTGAGCTACTCGACGCATCGCAGCAAGCCGAAGTTCGAGCAGGCCGAAGTCGTTCAGGTGTTCCGCGAAAGCGTGATCCGCACCGCACCGAAATGCGATTACTTTGCCATTTGCGGCGGCTGCTCCATGCAGCATCTGGACATTCGCGCGCAGGTGGCGGTAAAGCAGCGCGTGCTCGAAGACAACCTTCTGCATCTTGCGAAGCTGCGCCCGGAAACCGTGTTCCGGCCGATTCACGGACCGGCATGGGGTTATCGCTATCGCGCGCGTCTCGCGGTGCGCTTTCTGCCGGAGAAAGGCGGCATGCGCATCGGCTTTCATGAGAAAAAGAGCAGCTATATCGCAGACATGAAAACCTGCGAGGTGCTGCCGCCGCATGTGTCGGCCATGCTGATGCCGCTGCGCTTCATGGTGCGCAAGCTTTCCATTTACGACCGCATGCCGCAGTTGGAACTGGCGGTCGGCTCGTCGGTCACCGCGCTGGTGGTGCGCAACCTCGAGCCCTTGACCGAGGCCGACGAGCAGGTGCTGCGCGAGTTCGCCGACGAGCACAAGGTGCAGTTCTGGATTCAGCCCGGCGGCCCGGACACGGTCACGCCGCTGTATCCGCTCGACGTGCAGCTCGACTACACGCTGCCCGAGTACGACATTCGCATGCCGTTCAAGCCGACCGACTTCACGCAGGTCAATCACGCAATCAACCGCGTGCTGGTGGGCCGCGCGCTGCGCTTGCTCGCGCCCGCGCGCACGGACCGCGTGCTCGACCTGTTCTGCGGGATCGGCAATTTCACGCTGCCGCTCGCGCGTATTGCGAAAGAGGTGGTGGGCATCGAGGGCAGCGAAGTCCTGACTTCGCGCGCGCTGGCGAACGCAGAGCTGAATGGCGTGGCGGGGCGTACGTCGTTTGCCTGCCGCAATCTCTTCGAAGTCACCGCCGACGACCTGCGCGCGCTCGGCCATTTCGACAAGTTCCTGATCGATCCGCCGCGCGAAGGCGCGCTGGCCGTCGCGAAGGCGCTGGCCGAGATCGCGCAGAGCGGCACGGGGCCGCTGCCTGCGCGCATTGTCTACGTGTCGTGTAATCCGTCGACGCTGGCCCGCGACTCGGGCCTGCTCGTGCACGAGGCGGGCTACCGGCTGGTGGGCGCGGGCGTCGTCAACATGTTCCCGCACACCTCACATGTGGAGTCGATTGCGCTGTTCGAGCGCGACTGATTCTGCGCACCGCGCGCACGCGCTTTGGGCTCGTGCATAAAGCAAAACGCCACGACTGTGAAGTCGTGGCGTTTTGTCGTGAAGCAATCTTGAGCCGGTTTCAGACCGGCGCGCGGCTTAAGCGGCTTAGAACTGCCACCACGACTTCTCCTTGCCCGGCCTTGGCCGACCCGTGACATAGGGGCTGTCGGGGAAGGTGCCGGCGAGCACGCGCTTCGTGTCGTCGGCGAGTTGCGGCTGGTTCAGCTTTTCGTACGACAGCATCATGATGTGCAGCGCGTCTTCGATAGCCGGCGCGTTCTTGTACTCCTTCAACGCGAGCTGCGCGCGGTTGATGGCGGCGACAAAGGCGCCGCGGCGGTAGTAGTAGTCAGCCGCGTGCACTTCGTGCGAGGCCAGCGCGTTCACGATATAGCGCATGCGTTGCGCGGCGTCCGGCGCGTATTTGCTGTTCGGGTATCGGTCCACCACCACCTTGAAGGCGTCGTACGACTCGCGCAGCGACTTGGGATCGCGCTCGCTCATGTCCTGACCGGAAAAGCGGCCGAACAGACCGAGGTCGTCGTTGAAGTGGATCATGCCCTTCAGGTAGTACGCGTAGGCGATGTCCGGATGATCCGGGTGCAGCTGGATGAAGCGGTCGATAGCCTGGTCTGCGGCCGCGGTTTCATTGTCTTTCCAGTTGCAGTACGCAACGTTGATCTGCGCCTGCTGTGCGAAGTGGCCGAACGGGTCGCGGCCTTCGAGCATTTCGAAGTATTTCGCGCACTTGCCGTAGTCGCCGCCGTTCAGGGCGTCGTTCGCCTCCGTATATAATTTGTTGTTGTTCCACGTTGCCGTTTCGTCGGTCTTCTCCGGCAGGCCGTGGCAAGCCGCAACAACCGCGACGGCTGCGGCACACGCAATGTATCCGGCCACTTTCCGGGCCGCGCTCTTCATGGCCTTCAAATTGATCGCCGCTTTAGTGATGGTGTTCAAGGCTCGCATTTTCCAGTCTAGCTTTACGTCCAGGTGACCCAGACTCAATGACCCGCTCAAATACTCCAGGCGCTGCAACCGGTGCCCGGAATAGCAACGAAGATTATAACGTAAGCGCCGACCCCGCCGACGCGTTGGGCCCCGATTCGCTCGACGACGACCTGGGCGCCGAGGCGCTCGGCAAGGCCGCGCTGGCGAGCACCGTGCCGAGCGTCGCGAACCGCGTCACGGACGAAACGCCGCGCACGGTCGTCGTGCCCGACGAACTGGCGGGCGAGCGTCTCGACAAGGTGCTTGCCCGCGTGTTTCCCGAATTCTCGCGCAACCGTCTGCAAAGCTGGATCGAGGCGGAGCGTGTGCGCATCGACGGCAAGCCCGCAAAGATTCGCCAGCCGGTGCCGCTTGGCGCGAGCATCGAACTCGTGCCGGATCTGCTGCCCGAGCAGCTCGCGTTCACGCCCGAGCCGGTGCCGCTCGAGATCGTGTTCGAGGACGACACGCTCGTCGTCATCAACAAGCCGGCCGGCATGGTCGTGCATCCGGCGGCCGGCAACTGGAGCGGCACGGTGCTCAACGGCCTGCTGTACCGCTACGGCGACGCGGCGGCGGGTCTGCCGCGCGCGGGCATCGTGCATCGGCTCGACAAGGAAACCTCGGGTCTGATGGTGGTCGCGCGCACGCTGGAGGCGCAGACCGACCTCGTGCGGCAGTTGCAGGCGCGCACGGTGAAGCGCCGCTACCTTGCGCTCGTGTGGGGCAATATGCCCGAAGAAGGCACGATCGACGCGCCGATCGGGCGCGATCCGCGTGAACGCACGCGCATGGCAGTGGTCACGGGCGCCTCGGGCAAACCGGCGCGCACGCATTTCCGCCGCGTGGACACGGCGATCTGGCAACGGCAGCCGGTGACCGCCATTCACTGCGATCTCGAAACCGGCCGCACCCATCAGATTCGCGTGCACTGCGCACATATCGGCCATCCGCTGCTTGGCGATCCCGTGTATGGGCGCGCGCGCGGCAAGCGCTCGGTCACGCCGCTGCCGGGCGAGTTCGCGCGCCAGGCGCTGCACGCGTGGCGCCTCGGCCTGATTCATCCGAAGACCGGCCGCAGCATGCAATGGCGCGCGGACGTGCCCGAAGACATGGCGGCGCTGTCGGCGGCGCTCGGCCTCGGTCGCGACGATGCAGGCGAGTTCGACGACGCGTACTATGAGGAAGACGGCTACGAAGCAGCGTCTGGCGACGGGCCGATGGAAGACGACTACGACGAGAGCGAAGACGAAGCCGACTCCCACTCCCACCGCATGCAAGACGAGGATGACCGCGCATGATGACAAGCCTGCCCGAACTGAGTTTTGCCGACGTCGTGCAACCCGCATGGAACGTTGCGCCGCGCGTGCGCGCGCTCGTCACGACGCGCAGCGGCGGCGTGAGCGGGCCGCCGTTCGGCCGCTGGCAGGATGGCGCGGACCAGCCCGGCGGCCTGAATCTGGGCATGAAGTCCGGTGACGATCTGGCCGCGGTCGCGGCCAATCGGGCACGGCTTCTCGCGCTTGCCGGAGTGAGCGAGGCGGCCTGGCTTGCGCAGGTGCACGGCGCGCAGATTCTTCGCGCCGAAGACGCGCTGCGCGCAGCGCAGGCAAACGGTACGCCGCCGCAAGCGGATGCAAGCGTCACCGACCGCGCGGGCATAGCCTGCGTGGTGATGGTGGCGGACTGCATGCCGGTGCTTCTGTGCGACGAGGCGGGGCGCGCGGTGGGCGCCGCGCACGCCGGATGGCGCGGGCTTGCCGCAGGTATCGTCGAGCAGACGGCCAGTCGTGTCGCCGCATTGGCCGGCGTGGAGGCGAGTGCGCTGCATGCGTATCTCGGGCCGTGCATCGGCCCCGAGTCGTTCGAAGTCGGGCCGGACGTGCGCGACGCCTTCATGAACGCCGCCCATGCGAATGAACGCGATGCGACCGCAGCCGCGTTCGCCGCGCATCCGCGCAACGCCGGAAAATATCTGGCGGACCTTCCCGCGTTGGCGCGCCTGCGCTTGCAGCGGCTCGGCGTCGCGCGCGTCGTCGGCGGCGATCTGTGCACGGTCAGCGAGCGGGAGCGTTTTTATTCGTACCGCCGCGACCGCGAGACGGGGCGCATGGCCGCGCTGATCTGGCTGGATGACAAAGCCCAGACACTCGGCGACTGACGAACAGGAGCACGGCCCGGCTGCGTACGAAGGGGCGCCGCGAACATCGCAGACCAGCAAGTTGGTCGTACCCCGGCCGCGCGTTTTTTGCTGCACTGCCGGAAGGGTCGGCGAGCCGCCGGCCCCGCCAGTCACCGATGTGCGGCATTGAACGATTATCTGAATTAAGCGTGGCGATACCGCGGTTTTTTCAGCATCCGCCATTCATTTGACATATGTCCGAAAACACCTGTGCGTCTTACAGGGAAAACGATAATTAAAAAACTATCGCACTGCGGCAAAATCGGGAACGAGCATTGACATGCCTTGCGATGGGGAGCAAGAATGTTCCCCACAGCTCCTCGTACATGGGACAGGGCGTGACGAGGTCGCGAGCGATCGCCCACGTGCGCAAGAACCTGCCTCTCAACCGTCCGCAAGGACTTACCGGTCAAAAGCAGGTATGGCAGCTTCTCATTCCTCAGCTTCCCCCAGCACTGACTCCTCGAAGGAGCAAACGCAGCAGGCCGACACCAGCGGTACGACACCGGCCGCGGGCATGCAGCAATTTTTCGACGCATGGTTAAACGCATGGCGTTCGCTCGGTACAGCGGCTGGCGCTCACGCCGTGCCGTTTGCCATGCCGCAGGTTCCTTCCATGCCGGGCGCCACGGCGTGGACTCTGCCTTCCATGCCGTCCATGCCATCGTTTCCTGGCATGCCTGACTTCAGCAAACTCGCGGCAGGCGCAATGCCCGGCATGCCGTCTCTCGCCGGTTTCAATCTGCCGGCCGCGGCAATTCCGCCTGAGCGTCTACAGAAACTGCAAGCCGATTACACGCGTGAAGCGATGGTGCTGCTGCAGCAGGCGAGTGGCAGCGCGGCGCCCAAGGCACCCGAACTCAAGGACCGCCGCTTCAGCTCCGACGCATGGAGCGCCACGCCGGCCTTTGCGTTCACCGCCGCCTGGTATCTGCTGAATGCGCGCTATCTGCAGGAAATGGTCGATGCGCTCGAAGCCGAGCCGAAGGTGCGCGAGCGCATCCGTTTCGCGGTTCAGCAATGGACGGCTGCTGCATCGCCGAGCAACTTCCTCGCGTTGAATCCGGAAGCGCAGAAGACCTTGCTCGAAAGCCACGGCGAGAGCTTGCGCCAGGGCGTGATGAACCTGCTCGCCGACATGCAGCGCGGCAAGATTTCGCAGACGGACGAATCGCGCTTCGTGGTCGGCGAAAACCTCGCGACCACCGAAGGCTCGGTCGTGTTCGAAAACGACCTGATGCAGCTGATCCAGTACAAGCCGCGCACGGCGAGCGTGCGCGAGCGGCCGCTCCTCATCGTGCCGCCTTGCATCAACAAGTACTACATTCTCGATCTGCAGCCGGAGAATTCGCTCGTCGCCCATGCACTCGATTCGGGGCACCAGGTATTCCTGATTTCGTGGCGCAACGCGGACGCGTCCATCGCGCATAAAACCTGGGACGACTACGTGAGCGAAGGCGTGCTCACGGCGATGCAAACGGTCAGCAGCATCAGCGGCCGCGAGCAGATCAATACGCTCGGTTTCTGCGTTGGCGGCACGCTGCTCGCCACGGCGCTCGCGGTGGCGGCGGCGCGCGGCGAACACCCGGCCGCGTCCATGACCCTGCTCACCGCAATGCTCGATTTCGCGGACACCGGCGTGCTCGACATTTTCGTCGACGAGGCGCACGTGCAGATGCGCGAGCAGACCATTGGCGGCAAGAACGGCGCGCCGCCGGGACTCATGCGCGGCATCGAGTTCGCGAACACGTTTTCGTTCCTGCGTCCGAACGACCTGGTGTGGAATTACGTCGTCGACAATTACCTGAAGGGACGCACGCCGGTGCCGTTCGACCTGCTGTATTGGAACAGCGACTCCACCAGTCTGCCGGGTCCCATGTACGTCTGGTATCTGCGCAACACGTACCTCGAGAACCGTCTGCGCGAGCCGGGCGCGGTGACCACTTGCGGCGAGCCCGTCGACCTGTCGAAGATCGACGTGCCCACCTTCATCTACGGTTCGCGCGAAGACCACATCGTGCCGTGGCAGTCGGCCTATGCGTCGGCGCCGCTGCTCACCGGGCCGTTGAAGTTCGTGCTTGGCGCGTCCGGTCATATCGCCGGCGTGATCAATCCGCCCGCGAAAAAGAAACGCAGTTACTGGACATTGGAAGGCGACGCCACGACCTTGCCCGACAACCCGGACGAATGGCTCGGCGACGCGAAGGAGGTGCCTGGAAGCTGGTGGCCCGAGTGGACCGCATGGCTCGACCAGTACGGCGGCAAAAAGATCAAGCCGCGCGCTGCGGCGGGTTCGGAGGACTTCCCGGTCATCGAGCCGGCGCCGGGGCGTTACGTGCGCCAGCGCGAGTAGCATGTTCGCGCGGACAGGACGCAACGAAACAGGCAAGCTGGCTCTTTCACCATTTCGCGAGCAACGAGATTTTTAACTTGACGGGCCGCGGTCGCATTGACCGGCAAGCCCGGAGGATATGGAAATGACTGATGTTGTGATCGTATCGGCAGCCCGTACGGCAGTGGGCAAATTCGGCGGTTCGCTGGCGAAGATCGCCGCACCTGAACTCGGCGCCACGGTGATTCGCGCGGTATTGGAGCGTGCGGGCCTGAAGCCCGAGCAGGTGAGCGAAGTGATCCTTGGCCAGGTGCTGACGGCGGGCTCGGGCCAGAACCCCGCGCGCCAGTCGCTGATCAAGGCGGGGCTGCCCGCGGCGGTGCCCGGCATGACGATCAACAAGGTTTGCGGCTCGGGCCTCAAAGCGGTGATGCTCGCAGCCAACGCGATCATTGCGGGCGACGCGGACATCGTGATCGCCGGCGGCCAGGAAAACATGAGCGCCGCACCGCACGTGCTGCCGGGCTCGCGCGACGGCTTCCGCATGGGTGATGCAAAGCTCGTGGACACGATGATCGTCGACGGCCTGTGGGACGTGTACAACCAGTATCACATGGGCGTGACGGCGGAAAACGTCGCGAAGGAATTCGACATCACGCGCGAACAGCAGGACGCGTTCGCGGCGCTGTCGCAGAACAAGGCCGAAGCCGCGCAGAAGTCGGGCCGTTTCGACGACGAAATCGTGCCGATCGAGATTCCGCAACGCAAGGGCGAGCCGCTGCGTTTCGCTACCGACGAGTTCGTGCGCCACGGTGTCACCGCCGAGTCGCTGGCGGGTCTCAAGCCGGCTTTCTCGAAGGAAGGCACGGTCACGGCGGCCAATGCGTCGGGCCTGAACGACGGTGCGGCGGCAGTGCTCGTCATGTCCGCGAAGAAGGCGGAAGCGCTCGGTCTCACGCCGCTTGCCCGCATCAAGGCCTACGCGAACGCGGGCGTCGATCCGAAGGTCATGGGCATGGGCCCTGTGCCGGCTTCCAAACGCTGCCTCGAGCGCGCGGGCTGGAGCGTGAACGACCTCGACCTGATGGAGATCAACGAAGCGTTCGCCGCCCAGGCGCTCGCTGTGCACAAGCAGATGGGCTGGGACACGTCGAAGATCAACGTGAACGGCGGCGCGATTGCCATCGGCCATCCGATCGGCGCATCCGGCTGCCGGATTCTGGTCACGCTGCTGCACGAAATGCAGAAGCGCGATGCGAAGAAGGGTCTGGCTTCGCTGTGCATCGGCGGCGGCATGGGCGTGGCGCTGGCGGTCGAGCGCGTTTGACGACGATGCGCGCCCAGGCAGTGCTTGCGGGCACCCCGCAAGGTGGCGCCGTGCAGGCGCAGTGTCGAGGGCGTGCGGTTCGCCGCTGACAGCGGCGGCCTCGCCGGCCGGTCGCCCGGCGGCATGGCGGACAGGGTGAGGCGAGGTAGAGGTAGCCGGTTGGAGCAGCCGGCCGGCGCCTCAAGAACGACAACGGAGTCTAGGTTATGACACAGCGAATTGCGTATGTAACGGGCGGCATGGGCGGCATCGGCACCAGCATTTGCCAGCGCCTGCACAAGGAAGGCTACAAGGTCATCGCGGGTTGCGGCCCGAACTCGCCGCGCCGCGTGAAGTGGCTCGACGAGCAGAAGGCGCTCGGCTTCGACTTCGTCGCATCCGAAGGCAACGTCGGCGACTGGGAATCGACCAAGGCCGCGTTCGACAAGGTCAAGGCGGAAGTCGGCGAGATCGACGTGCTGGTGAACAACGCAGGCATCACGCGCGACGTGGTGTTTCGCAAGATGACGCACGAAGACTGGACCGCGGTGATCGACACCAATCTGACCAGCCTTTTCAACGTGACGAAGCAGGTGATCGACGGCATGGTCGAGCGCGGTTTTGGCCGCATCATCAACATTTCGTCGGTGAACGGGCAGAAAGGGCAGTTTGGCCAGACCAACTACTCCACCGCGAAGGCCGGCATTCACGGCTTCACGATGTCGCTCGCGCAGGAAGTGGCCACCAAGGGCGTGACGGTCAACACTGTGTCGCCGGGCTACATCGGCACGGACATGGTCAAGTCGATCCGTCCAGACGTGCTGGAAAAAATCGTCGCGACAATTCCGGTGCGCCGTCTCGGCCAGCCGGATGAAATCGGCTCGATCGTGGCGTGGCTCGCGTCGGACGAATCGGGTTTTGCCACGGGTGCGGATTTCTCGCTGAACGGCGGTTTGCATATGGGCTGAGCTAGTGGCGCGCCGCTCACGAGGCGGCGCGCCCCGCTCGGATGTTCCGGCGGCGTTCCGGTTGCGCAAGTGCCCGATTGCGCAGCCGGCACGCCGTCCGCGCTCTACTTGCGCTCAAAGGCGTTACATGACTACTACTACAAAGAAAGCAGCCGAACGACTGATCAAGAAATACCCGAATCGGCGGCTCTACGATACCGAGACAAGCACGTACATCACGCTGACGGATGTCAAACAGCTCGTGCTGGACCAGGAGGATTTCAAGGTTATCGATGCGAAGAGCAACGAGGACCTGACGCGTGCGATCCTGCTTCAGATCATTCTCGAGGAGGAGAGCGGCGGCTTGCCGATGTTCTCGTCGTCGATGCTCTCGCAGATCATCCGTTTTTACGGCCATGCAATGCAGGGCATGATGGGCACGTATCTGGAGAAGAACATCCAGGCGTTCATCGACATTCAGGCGAAGCTCGCCGACCAGTCGAAGAACCTGTACGAAGGCAAGGCGATGAACCCGGAGGTCTGGTCACAGTTCATGAACATGCAGGCGCCGATGATGCAGGGCATGATGACGAGCTACATCGAGCAGTCGAAAAACATGTTCGTGCAGATGCAGGAGCAGATGCAGAACCAGGCGAAGTCGATGTTTGCGACTTTCCCGTTCGCGCCGGGCGGCGCGAATGCCGCGGCGGCGCCCGCGAATCCGCAGCCGAATCCCGAGCCGGAGAAGAAGTAGGCAGGGTTTGCGGGTCTGACTTCGTGGCCTGCATTGCGGGCCTGAATCCGCAGCCGGTCCCGCGGCACGGGAGGCGACGCGAGTCGGGGCGCGAGCTGCGCTGCGAATCCGCCGTCGCTGCGATAGCCGATAGCCGTGCCGACTTGCGGCAGGTGTGGAGCGCCGGCACAGCAGGGTCGGCGGCGCGCGGTACAATAGCGGGTTGCGTGCGCGGCACGCGGGATCATCAGTGCGGGCGGCCGCAATGTTGCGAGCCGGTTCGTCGACGGTCCGGTTGACAGTTCGGTCGCCGGTTTTCGTTTTCGTTGCCGCGCTGTTGCCATGCAGTTGCCACGCCATTCTCACCCGTTGCCGCGCCGTCCCCGTCGCTTCCTTGTCGCCACGTCACCGCTATACGCCGGATTCACCTATGTCGCAGACCACGCCGTCCATCTCGCCCACGCCTTCCAGCCCGAAGGTCGGGTTCGTCAGCCTTGGCTGCCCGAAAGCCCTGGTCGACTCCGAGCAGATCATCACGCAGTTGCGCGCCGAAGGCTACGAGATCTCAGGCACCTATGACGGTGCAGATCTGGTGGTCGTCAATACCTGCGGCTTTATCGACGAAGCGGTGCAGGAAAGTCTCGACGCGATCGGAGAGGCACTGAACGAAAACGGCAAGGTGATCGTGACCGGCTGCCTCGGCGCAAAAAAGAGCGCGAGCGGCTCGGGTCTGATCGAGGAAGTGCACCCGAAGGTGCTTGCCGTGACCGGTCCGCATGCGCTCGGCGAAGTCATGCAGCACGTGCACACGCATCTGCCAAAGCCGCACGATCCGTTCGTCGATCTGGTGCCGGCCGCAGGCGTAAAGCTCACGCCGCGTCATTACGCGTATCTGAAAATTTCGGAAGGCTGCAACCACCGCTGCACGTTCTGCATCATCCCGTCCATGCGCGGCGATCTGGTCTCGCGGCCAGTCGCTGAAGTGATGCTCGAAGCCGAAAATCTGTTCAAGTCCGGCGTGAAGGAGTTGCTCGTCATTTCGCAGGACACGAGCGCCTACGGCGTGGACGTCAAGTACCGCACCGGCTTCTGGAACGGCAAGCCGCTGAAAACGCGCATGACCGATCTGGTCGGCGCACTGGGCGAGCTGGCCGCGCAATACGGCGCGTGGGTGCGTCTGCATTACGTGTATCCGTATCCGAGCGTCGACGAAGTCATTCCGATGATGGCCGCCGGACCCTTCAAAGGCCACGTGCTGCCGTATCTGGACGTGCCCTTCCAGCACGCGCATCCCGAGGTGCTAAAGCGCATGAAGCGCCCGGCCAACGCCGAGAAAGTAATGGAGCGCGTGAAGGCGTGGCGCGAGATGTGCCCGGATCTGACGATTCGCAGCACGTTTATCGCGGGCTTCCCCGGCGAGACGGAAGAGCAGTTCGAAACGCTGCTCGACTTCATTCGCGAAGCCGAGCTGGATCGCGTCGGCTGCTTCGCGTATTCGCCGGTTGAAGGCGCGAGTGCCAACGAGCTCGACGGCGCGTTGCCCGACGAAGTGCGCGAGGAGCGTCGCGCGCGCTTCATGGAAGTGGCGGAGCAAGTGTCGGCCAAACGGATCGCGAAGAAAGTCGGCAAGACGCTCAAGGTGCTCGTCGACGAGACCAACGCCGACGGCGGCATCGGCCGCACCGCCGCGGACGCGCCGGAGATCGACGGCGTCGTGTATATCGCGCCGGCTGTTAAGGCTTCGAAGCGCTACAAGGTCGGCGACTTCGTCTCGGTCAAGATCACCGGCGCCGACGGTCACGACCTGTGGGGCGAGGTCTGAACGATGACGGCGAGTACGTCGGCCAACCCGGAGATCCTCGCGCTCGGCGAGGCGATGATCGAGTTCAATCAGTCGGCGAAAGACGAGCCGAAATATCTGCAAGGCTTCGGCGGCGATACGTCGAACTTCTGCATCGCGGCGGCGCGGCAAGGCGCGAGCACCGGCTTCGTGTCCGCGGTCGGCGCGGATCATTTCGGCCGGCTGCTGATCGATCTGTGGGAGCGCGAGCAGGTGGACACGTCGCTTGTGCGCGTGGATCCGCATGCGTCCACGGGCGTCTATTTCGTATCGCATGGTCCGGGTGGACACGCGTTCGACTATCTGCGCGCCGGCTCCGCTGCGAGCCGCTATGCGCCGCGTGATTTGCCGCTCGATGCGATCGCCGCGGCCAAAGTCGTGCACCTTTCCGGCATCAGCCTCGCGATCAGTCTGAGCGCCTGCGACGCGGCGCTCGAAGCCATCGCCCATGCCCGCGCCAATGGCGTGCGCGTGAGTTTCGACACCAATCTGCGGCTGAAGCTGTGGCCGCTCGCCCGGGCGCGCGCGGTGATGCTCGAAGCGATCCGGCAAACCGACATTTGCCTGCCGAGCTGGGACGACGTCACCGAACTCACCGGTTTGACGGGCCGCGACGAGATCGTCGACTTCTTGCTGTCGCTCGGCCCGCGCGTGGTCGCCCTGAAGCTCGGCAAGGAAGGCTCATATATCGCGACGCCGGACACGCGCCGCGTCGTGCCTGGCCACGTCGTGAATGCCGTGGATGCCACCGGCGCCGGCGACTGCTTCGGCGGCGCATTCATCGCGCGGCTTGTCGCGGGCAACGATCCGTTCGAGGCGGCGCGTTATGCGAACGTCGCCGCGGCGCTGTCCACGCAGGGCTATGGCGCCGTTGCGCCGATCCCTTCGGGCGCGGCGGTCGAACGGATTCTGGCAGGCTGAGCGTCGCGCGGCCCTCGAGAGCGATAGGGCTCGCGCAGCAGCAAACCATCTGGACAGACTGAAAAGGAGCGAGCGATGCAACGCGACGTAGTGGTGGTAAGCGGTGTACGTACGGCAATCGGCGGTTTCGGCGGGAGTCTGAAGGATTTCGCGCCGACCGAGCTTGGTGCGCGGGTCGTGCGCGAGGCGCTCGCGCGCGCCAATGTAGGCGGCGACGAAGTCGGTCACGTGGTGTTCGGCAATGTCGTGCATACCGAGCCGAAGGACATGTATCTGGCACGCGTTGCCGCGATCAACGGCGGGGTCGCGCAGCACACGCCCGCGCTCACGGTGAACCGCCTGTGCGGCTCGGGGTTGCAGGCCATCGTGTCTGCTGCGCAGAGCATTCTGCTTGGCGACGCGGATATCGCCATCGGCGGCGGCGCGGAAAACATGAGCCGCGCACCTTACGCGATGCCCGCCGCGCGCTTCGGTCAGCGCATGGGTGACGCGCGCCTCGTCGACATGATGGTCGGCGCGCTCAACGATCCGTTCCAGTCGATCCATATGGGGGTGACGGCGGAAAACGTCGCGCGCAAGTACGAGATTTCGCGCGAAGCGCAGGACGCGCTCGCGCTCGAATCGCATCGCCGCGCGGCTCAGGCCATCGCGAACGGCTACTTCAAGGAACAGATCCTGCCGATCACGATTGCGTCGAAAAAGGGCGAAGTCGTTTTCGACACAGACGAGCATGCGCGTCTGAACGCGACGGCGGAAGATTTTTCGAAGCTCAAGCCCGTGTTCGCGAAGGAAAACGGCACGGTGACGGCCGGCAACGCATCGGGCATCAACGACGCGGCGGCGGCTGTCGTGCTAATGGAGCGCGACGTCGCCGAACAGCGCGGCGTCAAGCCGCTCGCGCGCCTCGTGTCTTACGCGCATGCAGGCGTCGATCCGGCGTACATGGGGATCGGCCCGGTGCCGGCTAGCCGCAAGGCGCTCGAACGCGCCGGACTGACGGTCGCCAACCTCGACGTGATCGAGGCCAACGAAGCATTTGCCGCGCAAGCTTGCGCGGTCAGCAAGGAACTCGGCTTCGATCCGGCCAAGGTCAACCCGAACGGCTCGGGCATTTCGCTCGGCCATCCGATCGGTGCGACGGGCGCGTTGATCACCGTGAAGGCACTGTACGAGCTGCAGCGCGTCGGCGGGCGCTATGCGCTCGTCACGATGTGCATCGGCGGCGGGCAGGGCATTGCGGCGATCTTCGAACGGATCTGAAGCGCGCGCAGGGCGCGGCAAGCTGGACAAGTCATGAGGAAGAACGGATGCAGGAACTGAAATCGGTGGAAGGGGTGGCGCGCCGGCACGGCGTCATGGTGGCGAGCGTTGCCGCACTGCTCTGCGCAGGCGCGGTAGTTTTCTTCCCCGGCGTCGCGCTCGCACAAAGCGACGCAGTCAAGGAACTTGCCGCGCCCCCGCCGATTCAGTTGCCGCTTAAGCCGAGCCCCGAATTCGCGAAATTTCCGCGCTACAGCGGCACGCTCGGCTCGCGTCAGATCGTGCTGCGTCTCGGCGCCAAGAAGGACGACGCGGCGGGCGTGCACGGCGAGTATCAATTCGCCGACACCGGCGAAGTGATCCTGATCGCCGGCGACCGTGACGGCGACACGCTGGAAGTCGAGGAGTCGAACGACGGCACGCATATCACCGGCAACTGGGTCGGGAAATTCGCCGCGGACGGCTCGCTCGCCGGCGAGCGCATGAATGTCGACGATTCCGACCCGCAGCCGTTCGACCTCAAGCCACTTGCGCCAGGACAGCCGGTGCCGCCGGCCGCGGCAGCGAAGGCGGCGAAGGCGGGGGGCGCGCCTACCGCGCCGGCATCGCCGCCTTCAGTGCCTCAATCGTCCCAAGCGCCTCAATCATCTCAAGCGCCTCAACCGGCGCGCGCAACGGGCGGCGGTCAGCCGGTCGGCGGCGTTAGCAACCTGCAAACCGGCGAGTGATCGCGTGTCGGCCCCGCAAAGCGCGCGGCTTTGCATGGCGGCGAGGCGAACTTGCGCCGACTCGTCTACTCTTGCGTGAACGGCGCGGCATGGTCCGCGCTTCGCATCGTCTTTCTTCAGCGACTTCGACATGACCCAATCCAAACTCAAACGGGCTTTGCAAACGCGCATCGTGCACCCGCAGGACGAACTCACGCCAGGCTTCGAGTCTTTTTCGATGCCGGTCACGCGCGCTTCGACGGTGGTCTTCCCGGACCTTGCGACCATGCGCGCACTCGACTGGAAAAACGACGCCCAGTGGCGCTACGGCCTGCACGCCACGCCGACTTCTCTGGCACTCGCGCAGCGCCTCGCCGCGCTCGAAGGCGGCAATCATGCGTTATTGCAGCCCTCGGGTCTGTCGGCAATTTCAAACGTGTACTTCGGGCTAGTCAAAGCTGGCGACGACGTGCTGATTCCCGACAACGTCTATTCGCCGAACCGAGATCACGGCGACTGGCTCGCACGCGATTTCGGCGTGACGGCGCGTTACTACGATCCGATGATCGGAGCGGGGATCGCCGACCTGATCCAGCCGAACACGCGGCTCATCTGGCTGGAGGCGCCAGGCTCGGTCACGATGGAAGTGTCCGACGTGCCCGCGATCGCCGCCGCCGCGCGCGCGCGCAACGTGGTGACGGCAATCGACAACACCTGGTCCGCGGGCCTCGCATTCCGGCCGTTCGATCACGGCGTGGACATTTCGGTGCAGGCGCTGACGAAATATCAGTCGGGTGGCGGCGACGTACTGATGGGCGCCACGATCACCGTGGACCGCGAACTGCATCTGAAGCTGAAGGCGGCGCGCATGCGCATGGGTCTCGGCGTTTCGTCGGATGACTGCTCGCTGATTCTGCGCAGCCTGCCGACGATGCAGGTGCGCTTCCAGCAGCACGACCGCTCAGCGCTCGCACTTGCGCAATGGCTGAAGACGCGGCCGGAAATCGCGGCGGTGTTGCATCCCGCCATTGCCGACTGTCCGGGCCACGAGTTTTTCAAGCGCGACTTCACGGGTGCGGGCGGGCTTTTCTCCGTGGTGTTCGACGCTCGCTACAACGCGGCGCAAATCGACCGGTTCTGCGAATCGCTCGAGCTTTTCGCTATCGGCTGGAGCTGGGGCGGCGCCCATAGCCTCGTCATGCCGTATGACATCGCGTCGATGCGCAGCGAAGCCAAATGGCCGCATCGCGGCACGCTGGTGCGGTTCTACGTCGGTCTGGAAGAAGAAGCGGATCTGCGCGCGGACATCGAGCAGTGTCTCGCGGCGCTTGCATAAAGAGCAGGTGAATCGGCGACGCAGTTGTGCGCTGGCGCGTCCAACTGCGTTGCGTATTACGCCTCGAAGAGGGGCAGCAATCCGTCGAGCCCCACATAATTGAACGCGACGCTGGCTGCTTCGCGCACGACAGGCTTCGCGCGGAACGCGACCGACAGTCCCGCTTGTGCCATCATCTTCAGATCGTTGGAGCCGTCGCCCATTGCGATTGCACGCGACGGTTCGATACCCAGTTGCGCACACGTCTCGCGCAGCGTGCGTGCCTTGACATCCGCATTGACTATCTCGCCGAGCACCTTGCCGGTCAGCTTGCCGTCGACAATTTCTAGCGTATTCGCACGCGTAAAGTCGAGGCCGAGCCGCCGCTTCAGTTTCTCGGTGAAGAAGTTAAAGCCGCCCGACACCAGCAGCGTCTTTAGCCCCGCTTGTCTCGCGCCCGCGAGCATGCGCTCGGCGCCCGGCGAGAGTTGCAGCCGCTCCTCGTACACGCGTTCGAGCGCGCTCGCGTCGAGCCCCTTCAGCAGTGCGACGCGGCGGGTCAGGCTTTCGTTGAAGTCTTTGATCTCGCCGCGCATCGCAGCCTCGGTGATCGCGGCTACTTCCGCTTTCAAGCCGCAAAAGTCGGCGATTTCGTCGATACACTCGATCGTAATCAGCGTGGAATCCATGTCCATTGCGACGAGGCCGAAATCGCCCAGCTTGCGGCCGGCTTCGACAAACGCGTAGTCCAGCCCATGCGTGCCGCAGTAGACGTCGAGGTCAGGGCGCTGCGCGAGGTCGGCGTCGGCAATGCGGATCGCGGTTGCGTCGAGGGCCGTGGCCTGCGAGCCGCGCGCGAGCGCGACGAGCGTTTTGTGGTGAGCGGCTGAAAGAGGCGTGGGGCTTTGGATGACGAGGTTCATGAACGACGCATTGACGCAGAAATTGACACGGGATTAGAGCGGACCCGCGCAGGACTCGCGCATGACTCGCGCAGGAGACTCACGCAGGAGACTCGCGCAGCACCCACGCAGGACCCACGCACGACTCACGCAGGAACGCGCGGACGCACGACTCGCACGGAAAATCCCGCTATTGTAACGGCTCGCGCCAGTGCAATCCGCGCGTGCCCGGTCCATACTGACAAATCGAACATGGAGACAACGCATGCCCACCGCGACCGCCGGCGATCCAGCCGTTCTCGCGCGCGACTTCGATCTGCGCCATCTGAGCCCCGGGTTCTACGCGAACCCATACCCGGTCTACCACGCGCTGCGTACTCACGAGCCGGTCAAGCGTATGCCGGACGGTTCGCTCTTCCTCACGCGCTTTCGCGACGTGCAGGCTGTCTACCGCGACCCGAAAACCTTCAGCTCCGACAAGACCGTCGAGTTCCGGCCCAAGTATGGCGACTCGCCGCTCTACACGCATCACACCACGAGCCTCGTGTTCAACGATCCACCGCGTCATACGCGTGTGCGCAAGCTGATTGCCGGCGCCCTCACTGCGCGCGCAATCGCGGCCATGGAACCGGGTCTCGTGCGGCTCGTCGACGGCTTGCTCGACGCCGCGGCCGAACGCAGGCGCATCGATCTGATCAGCGACTTCGCGTCGGCGATTCCGGTGGAGATCATCGGCAATCTGCTCGACGTGCCGCACGCCGAGCGCGCACCGTTGCGCGACTGGTCGCTCGCGATTCTCGGCGCGCTCGAACCGTCGCTCACCAGCGCGCAGTTCGAGCGTGGCAACCGCGCCGTCAGCGAGTTCGTCGACTATTTGCGCGATCTGGTTGCGCGGCGCCGGCGCGAGCCGGGCGATCCGCAGCACGACGTGTTGACGCGCCTGATTCAGGGCGAGGCCGGCGGCGAGCAATTGTCGGAGGAAGAACTGCTGCAGAACTGCATTTTCATACTTAACGCAGGCCACGAAACCACCACTAACCTGATCGGCAACGGCCTCGTCACGCTGACTGAATGGCCGGAGCAGCGCGCGGCATTGCTCGCGGAACCTGGGTTGATCGAATCCGCGGTGGAGGAATGCCTGCGTTTCGAGAGTTCGAATCAACTCGGCAACCGCATGACGACTGTGGACACCGAAATTGGCGGCTTGCCGGTTGCGCGCGGCACGCCGGTCACGCTGTGCATCGGCGCGGCCAATCGCGATCCCGACCAGTTCCCGGAGCCCGATCGCTTCGACATTCGCCGCGAGCCGAACCGGCATCTCGCTTTCGGCTTCGGCATTCATCAATGCGCGGGGCTTTCGCTCGCGCGGCTCGAGGCGCGGATTGCCATCGGCCGCTTCGTGCAGCGCTTTCCTGCGTATCGGCTCGACGGCGAACCGCTACGCGGCGGGCGTGTGCGTTTTCGCGGCTTTGCCGAGGTGCCGCTGCTTTGCGCTTGATGTGCCGGTGTTCAGACATTGAGGTCCGCTTGACGTGCCGATGATGCCGCATCGATGCGCGCTCGACGAGGTGCTCGACGATGCGCTCGAATCGACGGTCGAGGCGGCGATCGAGGCGGCGATTGAAGCGGGGATTGAAGCGGGGATTGAAGCGGGGATTGAAGCGACGATTGAAGCGACGATTGAAGCGGCGATTGAATCGACGATCGAAGCGACGCTCCAAGCGGCTCCCGCAATGCGCCGGACTCCGTAGTTTTTGCCGCCCTCATGCAAGACTTACAGCGCGGCGCGCGCGGCTCGCAAGCGGCCCGCGCCGCGCGTTGCCGCAAAGCCGTGGCACGCTTGCTGCTTCGTCATGGGTCTTAGGCCCAGGGGAGCGCACGATGGCACACATGATCTGGAAAGGCGCGATCAGCTTCGGCCTTGTCCACGTACCGGTGCAGCTGTATCCGGCCACCCGGTCGGAGAAGGTCGGCTTCAATCTGCTCGATAAACGCACGATCGACCCGGTCGGCTACAAGCAGATCAACAAACGCACCGGCAAGGATGTGACGCGCGATAACATCGTGCGCGGCTTCGAATACGAGAAGGACAAGTATGTGGTCCTGAGCGACGAGGAAATCCGCGCGGCCAATCCCGAATCCACTCAGACCGTGGACATTCTGGCTTTCGTCGACGCACCCGACATCTCGTTTCTCTACCTCGACACGCCGTACTTCCTGACGCCGGATCGCAAGGGCGAAAAGGTCTATGCGCTGTTGCGCGAGGCGATGAAATCGTCAGGCAAGGTCGGCGTGGCAAGCGTCGTTCTGCATAACAAGCAGCATCTGGCCGCGCTGATTCCAGTCGGGCCGGTGCTCGCGCTGAATACGCTGCGCTGGGCCGAGGAGGTGCGCGATTTCGACGAATTCAAGCTGCCTGCCGAAGGCGCCAAGGCCGCGGGTGTCAGCGCGCGCGAGCTGGACATGGCGCAGAAGCTGATCGACGACATGAGCGACACGTGGGACCCGTCGAAGTACCACGACACGTTCCGCGACGACATCATGGCGCTGGTCGATCGCAAGGTCCGCGAAGGCAAGACCGAGGAAATCACCGACATCGAGGCACCGCGCGAAGCGCGCCAATCCGCCGACATTCTCGATCTGTCCGATCTGCTCAAGCGCAGCCTGGGGCGGGGCAAGAACAAGCCTGCGTCGGGCTCGCGCAAGCGCGCCGCAGAGGACGAAGCGGCCGACGGGGACGCCGATGCGGAAGACGGCGGCGGTTCGACGGCAGCGCGCAAAAAGCCGCGGGCCGCGCGTTCGACGGGCTCCGCCCGCACGTCCCGTAGCAGCAGCGGCAGTAGTAGCGGTGGCCGCGCCGCGACCAAGTCGACGACGGCGGCACGCAAGCGCCGGGCGGCGGCTTGACGAAGCGGCGCACGCGCAATGGAACCGGCAGCGTCTGCAACGGCGCGCAGCATCGTGTATCGAACAGTGCATCGACGCTCGCATCGAACCGCGCACCCGGCACGACCTGGCGCGCTGCACGGACGCAAGCCTGCCCCCGTCCGACCGCTGGAACCACAGGAGCCAGGCGCACCGATAACGCGCCGCACCCCAGCGCCCACCTGAACCAGATGGAACCCGCGCCATGAATGACCGACTCGACCTCTACAACCGCAAGCGCCGTTTCGACGAAACGCCGGAGCCCGCGGGCACCCGCCCGGCCAGGAAACGCGGCGGCCGTGGCGCGGCGCGGCCCGAGGCGGCCGAGGGACTGTCGTACGTGATCCAGGAGCACCATGCCCGGCGTCTGCACTACGACTTCCGGCTTGAACTGAACGGCGCGCTGCTGTCGTGGGCGGTGCCGAAAGGCCCGTGTCTGGACCCCTCGGTCAAGCGTCTTGCGGTGCACGTGGAAGACCATCCGGTCGAATACGGCAGCTTCGAGGGCGAAATTCCGCCTGGCAATTACGGCGCGGGCACGGTGATCGTATGGGACCGCGGCACCTGGGAGCCGGTCGGCGGACCAGCCGAGGCGGCGCGCGCCTATCGCGCCGGCAAGCTCAAGTTTCATCTGCATGGCGAGAAGCTGCACGGGGGCTGGACCCTCGTGCGCAGCCACATGCGCGGCAACGCGGACAAGGAACAGTGGCTCCTCATCAAGGAACGCGACGACGAGGCGCGCGACGAAAGCGAATACGACATCCTCGAAAAACGGCCCGGCAGTGTGCTGGGTGGTGCGTCCGCGCCTGCGGCCACAACAGGGGCCACGACAGCGGCCAAGGCGAAGAGCGGCAGCCGCGCCGCAACCGGCAAAAGCCGGAGCGCTTCGGTGCGTGGCGACCCGAAGCGCCCTGACATCGTGGCGACGCGCAGCAACGAGTCGCTGCGCGAACTCGCCGCATCGCCCGCAATAGAAGGAGCGGTGAAAGCCCGCCTGCCTGCTGCGCTCAAGCCGCAACTGGCAACGCTCGTCGACGCCACGCCGCCCGGCGACGACTGGGTGTACGAAATCAAGTTCGACGGCTATCGCGTGCTGGCCCGCATCGACGCGAGTGCAAAAGGTCACGGCGTGCAGGTGTTCACGCGCGCGGGCAACGACTGGACGGCGAAATTCAGCCGGCAGGTGAAGGCATTCGGGCAACTGGGACTCGAGAGCGCGTGGCTCGACGGCGAAGCCGTGGTGCTCGACGAGCACGGCGTGCCGAGTTTCCAGGCGCTGCAGAACGCGTTCGACTCGAACCGGCCGCAGGACATTGTCGTGTATCTGTTCGACGTGCCGTTTCTGAACGGCTACGACTTGCGCGGCGTGCCGCTGCAACAGCGCCGGGCGATTCTGCGCGCGCTTCTCGAGCCGGTCGACGACAGCGTGCTGCGCTTTTCGAACGACTTCGAATTCAGCGCGGACGACCTGCTGAAAAGCGCGTGCGACATGGCGCTTGAAGGCATCATCGGCAAGCGGCGCGACAGCGGCTATGTGTCCGGCCGCTCGGCCACGTGGATCAAACTGAAGTGCCGCCGTCGCCAGGAGTTCGTGATCGGCGGCTATTCGGAACCGTCGGGCAGCCGCACGGCTTTCGGCGCGCTGCTATTGGGCGTGCATGACAGCAAAGGCAAGCTGCAGTATGCCGGGCGCGTGGGCACCGGATTCGACGCGGCGTTGCTGCGCTCTGTGAAGAAGGAACTCGACGCGCATGAGACGAAGCGCATGCCGTTCGCGAGTCAACCGCGTGAGCGCAGCCGCACGCCGGTGCACTGGGTTGAGCCGGTGCTGGTCGCGGAATGCAATTTCGCCGAATGGACGAGCGACGGCATCGTGCGCCAGGCGTCGTTCGTGAGTCTGCGCAAGGACAAGCCGGCGCGCCAGATCGTCAAGGAAGCACCACGAAAAGGGGACGACGTGCAACAGCAAACCGATAGCGAGGCCGACACCGCGCCGAAGAAAAGTGCGGCACGCGGCAAGGGGACGGGCGGCGAGGGCAACGCGCAGGCGTCGGGCGCGGGGCAAAAGAGCGGCGGGAGCGAGGCGCAGGAAAAGCCGCGTAAGACCGCTGCAAAAACCTCACGGGTGATGTCGACTGACGGTGTGGGTGATAACGGGAAGAAGCCGGCCAGAAGTGCAGCGAAAACCGCAGCCAAAGCGGCAGCCGAAACCGCGGAAGAACCGGCGAAGAAACCGGCTAAATCCGCGGCTAAATCCCCGGCTAAATCCGCGACTAAATCCGCGGCGAAAGCAGAAGCGAAATCCGGCGCTTCGACGAAGCGGACCGCCGACACCGACACCGACACCGACACCGACACGCAGTCCCCCGCATCGCGGTCCAGAAAATCATCGTCGCCTGCGGAGGTCGCCGGGGTTCGCATATCGCATCCGGACCGCGTCATCGACAAGACCACTGGCGCGCGCAAGATCGATCTTGTGCAGTACTACGAATCAGTTGCGCAATGGATGTTGCCCCATCTCGTCGACCGGCCCGTGTCGCTTGTGCGCGCGCCCGAGGATATCGGCGGCGAACTGTTTTTCCAGAAGCACACGCAGAAGCTGTCGATCCCCAACATCACGCAGCATCCCGGCCTCGATCCGGGGCATCCTCCGCTCATCACGGTGGATAGTGCCAAGGCGCTGGTCGGCGCAGCGCAAATGGGCACCATCGAATTTCACACGTGGAACGGCGTGGCGTCGAATATCGAAAAGCCCGACCGCGTCGTGTTCGACCTGGACCCGGACCCCTCGCTCGGCTGGGAGCGAATGATCGAGGCGGCACTGCTGACACGCACGCTGCTCGAGGAACTCGGCCTCACGTCGTTCTGCAAGACGAGCGGCGGCAAGGGCCTGCACGTCGTCGTGCCGCTTGCGAAACACGCGGGCTGGGACGAAGTGAAGGGCTTCTCGCAGGCCGTCGCACAGCACATGGCAAGCACGTTGCCCAAATACTTCAGCGCGAAGATGGGCGCACAGAATCGCAAGCAGAAAATCTTCGTCGACTATCTGCGCAACAACCGCGGTTCGAGCACGGTCGCAGCGTTTTCGGTGCGGGCGCGGCCTGGGCTCGGCGTTTCGGTGCCGCTCGCGTGGGACGAAGTCGCGCAGACCACGGGCGGCGATCAATGGAACATCAGGAATCTGCACGAACGCCTTGCCCAATTGAAGAGCGACCCTTGGGCCGAGTACGCGAAGACGCGTCAGCGCATTACCGCGGCCATGAGGAAGCGCTTGAGCGGCACGTAATGGCGCATCGAGGTCCCACAAGGCGGGGGAATGTACTGGGCGGCACATAGGGCACATAGGGCACATAGGGCACATAGGGCACCGAGAGCGCAAAGGACACAGAGAGCGCACAGGACACAGAGAGCGCACAGGACACAGAGAGCGCAAGGGGCACAGAGAGCACCTAGGGCACATAGGTCACATATAGGCACAAAGGAGCGCGAAGGCACATCGACCCGCGTGACGGCACGCATCTGCCGGATAACTTCAGGCAAACCAGGAGCACGCTATGACTATGAAGAGCACACCGCAATCGTCGGACGGCGACAAGACCGCTGATCCACATGCACCGAAAGACCCGCACTCGTTGCAGGAAACAGCCGCGCCGCTGCCACACGAGAACGACCAGAACACCGTGTCGCAGGACGACGAAGATCCGCGGCGCGTCGGCAAACAGGCGCACAGCGACGTCGAACGCGGACTCAAGGACACCGACCGCCGCGGCGGCGGCGAATACCAGGAAAAGACTCAGAACGATGCGCACGCCGACATCAATTCGGATGGCAAAGTGTCCGGTTCGAAGAGCGAGGAGCGCTGATACGCGCCGCCTATTCGGCTCTTGACTCGTGCGGACGGCGGCGCCCGTAGCCCGGTACTCAACAGCGGGCGTCAATGGCGGCACCAAGATCCCGAACCCGGTAGCCGCCGAGCTGCGTCGCCCAAATCCGCGACCCAGGCCGGCGGCACGGCGGCGCCCAATCCCGCAACCCAAGCCACCAGCTTCGCAACCCGCACCGACCGTTGTGCCGCGCTCAAGCCGGTTCGGCGTCCCAATAAGGCGGGTCGCCGAAATGCCCGGCGAGAAAGTCAATGAAGGCGAGCGTCTTCGGCGGCACGAACGCGCGGCTGGGATACACCGCCCAGATCGCCACCTTCTCCGCAAGCGGATAGCTGTCGAGCACACTGACCAGTTCGCCGCTGCGCAGAAACGGCGCCACGTCCCATGTCGATTTGAGCGCTATGCCGAAACCCGCGAGCAACGCATCGCGGATCACTTCGCCGTTGTCGGTGACAAGGCGCCCGCTCACGCGCACATCGAGCGGTCCGGCAGGCGTCTCGAACGCCCAGTCGCGCTGGTCCGACAGAATCATGCATTCGTGCTGCACGAGGTCCGACGGATGATGCGGCGTGCCGCGCTCCGCCAGATAGGAAGGCGCCGCGCACAGCACGCGCCGGTTCAGCGCAAGCCGCCGCGCGACCAGCGACGAATCCTTCAGCACGCCGATGCGAATCGCCACGTCGATGCCGGCATCGACGAGATCGATGATCTGATCGGTCAGCCGCAAATCGACGCTCACGCCCGGATAACGGCGCAGGAATTCGCCGACGACAGGAGACACATGCTGCCGCCCGAACGACGACGGCATCGACACGCGCAAGCGGCCTTGCGGCTCCGCTTGCCCACGGCCCACCGAGGCGCGCGCCGCGGCGGCCGCATCGAGCAGCGCTTCGGCGCGCGTCATGAACACTTCGCCGTCCTGCGTGAGACTGATGCGGCGCGTGGTGCGATGAAGCAGGCGGGCACCAAGCAGCTTCTCCAACTGCGCGATGCGTGCGCTCGCAACCGCCGCCGACAAGCCGAACTCCCGTCCGGCCGCCGACACGTTCGCAAGCAGCGCGGCTCGCACGAACAGGGCGACGTCGAGCAGATCGAGGCGCTCGCGCTCGCTGGCGGCCGGACGCGCATCGCGCAGCGTTGAGGAGACAGGGCGCATTTTCCTGAAAATCAAAAATATGTTTCAGAGATTATGCCGCTTTTATCGTAATAAGAGACGGCTTACGATCACTTCAACGGACTGGCGAATCCGCCAGAGTCGGCGCGCAAGGCCATAACGAAAGCCTTAGCCCATGCCGCCGGTCGCCGGATCGAACCCGCACTTAACCCGGACTCATCAAGGAACCTGAAAAATGAAAGCAGTCGGCCTCTACCGCTATTTGCCTATCGACAACGAAGAGGCGCTGATCGACGTCGATATTCCGAAACCCGAAGCCACCGGTCGCGATCTGCTGGTAAAGGTGGAAGCCATCTCGGTGAATCCGGTCGACACGAAAGTGCGCGCCCCCAAAGACACCGTCGAAAAAGAGCCGCGCGTGCTGGGCTGGGACGCCGCCGGCACAGTGGTCGCGGTGGGCCCCGAGGTTACGCTCTTCAAGGTGGGCGACCCGGTTTTCTATGCGGGCAGCATCACGCGGCCGGGCGCGAATAGCGAATTCCACCTGGTCGATGAGCGCATTGTCGGACGCAAGCCCGCCTCGCTCGATTTCACGCACGCGGCGGCCTTGCCGTTGACCGCGATCACCGCGTGGGAGGCGTTGTTCGATCGCCTTGGCGTCTCGCCGCAAGGCGCGCATGAAGGCCGCACGGTGCTGATCGTGGGCGGGGCGGGCGGCGTCGGCTCCATCGGCATTCAACTGGCCAGGCAGCTTGCAAAACTCAAGGTGATTGCGACCGCGTCGCGCCCCGAGTCGGCGAAATGGGCGACGGAGCTGGGCGCGGATCATATCGTCGATCATTTCGGCGACATGCCGGCGCAACTGAAGAAACTCGGCATCGGCCAGGTCGACTACGTGCTGATCTTCAACGACACGGACAAGAACTTCCCGGCCGCGGCCGAGCTCGTGAAGCCGCAGGGCAGCATTTGCACGATCGTCGAAAACAGCAAGCCGGTGCCGGTCGAATTGCTGAAGGCAAAGAGCGCCGCGTTTCACTGGGAGTTCATGTTCACGCGTTCGATGTTCGGCACGCCCGACATGATCGAGCAGCACAAGCTCCTGACCGAGGTGGCGCGGCTCGTCGACGGCGGCATCTTGCGCACGACGGTCGGGCAGAATCTCGGCGCGATCAATGCCGCGAACTTGCGCCGCGCGCATCGCCTGCTGGAGGAAGGGCGCGCGATCGGCAAGCTCGTATTGAGCGGCTTCTGATAAAAGCCGGCAACGCAAGCGGGGTAACACCCGATGCCGCGCAGGCGCGCGCGGCATCGCTTGGCGGTAGACTGGTGGCGCATCATGCCAAAGCGGTTGCGTGCCTCGCGTCCGCTGCCGGCTGCCGCAGGCTCGACGCATGAACCTGTGCGCGGGGCGGCTCATGCGGGCATGCAGCGGCACAACAACGAGGTGACAGTATGAGCCCCAGCTTCAAACTCTCCGCCGTTCCGGTTGTCGCTTCTCTCGCTTGCGCGCTGTCTTGCGGCATGCTCGCGCCGGCCGCGCAGGCGGCCACGCCCATCACCGTGACGTCGCAATCGGCGCTCGACGGTCCGATCCGCTACACCGTTCGCGTCACGTCGAAACAGTTCGGCAATTCGCAGGAAACCCGCACGATCCGCTCGGGCCAGTCCGACGACTTTACGTGGAAGACCGTGCCGCCTGGCGGCGCCGTTCCCGTAACCGAAGCATGCCCGAACTATGCGTCGCTGCCGCTCGACGCGAACGGCGCCATGATCCGGCAGACGCAGATACGTCTCGCGCCGGTCGTCGGCGAAGACGGCACCGCAACCGTGCAACTGAACTTCCAGGCCCACAAGCCGGACGGCACGAAGACCGTCACGGCCAATGGAAAATCGCTCAAGTGTCCGAACGATGTCAGTATGAGCCAGGTGCTGCGTTTCACGATGCCGGTGAACGGCAGCACGAAAACGTTGACGCTCAGCGACGGTACGACCGTGGCGATCAGCGCGAAACGGTGAGGCCGAACTGCCTGGCTGCCTGGCTGTGGAACCGCAGAACCGCAGAGCCGCAGAACCGGCCGGATGACCCCGTCTCCGGCCTGAAGCCCCGCGCGGCTCAGCGCCGCGCGGCGGCGGGGCGCTCGATAAGCCGCGCCGACAGAAACCGGTGCTCCGCCGAAAAGAGCCGCCGATAAGTGAGCAGCACCGCGCCCACCGTTCCGAGCGCCGACGAAGCCGCAATCAGGAACATGATCACGATCTGGTAGCGCACCGCCTGCAGCGGCGACTGACCGGCCAGCACCTGGCCGGTCATCATGCCCGGCAGACTCACCACGCCGACCACCGCCATCTGGTTCAGCGTCGGCATCATGCCTGCGCGCACGGCCTGACGCGCCGGTGCCTGCGCGGCTTCCCAGCGGGTCGCGCCGAGCGCAAGCGCCATGTCCACGCGGTCGCGCCGTGCAGTCAGTTCCTCGGTCATGCGTTCAATGCCGAGCGATACGCCCGTGAGCGTGTTGCCCAGAATCATGCCGAGTATCGGAATCGCATACTGCGGCTCGTACCACGGGTGAATGCGGATCACGACGAAGAGCCCCACCGCGGCCACGAGCCACGAACTGACCCAGATCGACAGCACGCTGTCCGCACGTTGTCCCCGGTAGGTGCGGGTGCCGCGTTGCGCGCCCGCGAAGCCGGCAATCAGCGTCATCGCGATCATTAACGGCAGCACGACGAACCAATGGTCGTAGCGAAACACCCAGCCGAGCACATAGCCAATGGCGAGCAACTGCACGACGGTGCGCACGCCGGCCCATGCGAGCTTGCGTTCGAGCTCGAGCTTCAGTGCGACCGACACCACGCCGTTTACGACGATCAGCAGCGCCGCGATCGCGACGTCCCACAGACTCAGGGTTTGCAATGTCATCGGCTGGACTCTGTACGGGTGGGCGCAAGGGCGGGTTCATCGAGCGTCCCTGCACGCATGGTCAGATGCCGCTCGCTCATGCGCGCGGCTTGCGCGGGATCGTGCGACACCCAGATCGACGCACGAGCGCCGCGCGCGGCGTCAAACCAGGCGCGCACGAGAGTTTCAATGGCGTGGGACGATTCGGGATCGAGCGAAGCCGTGGGTTCGTCGAGCAGCAGCACTGGCGGCGCGAGTTGCAGTACGCGAATGAGTGCAGTGATCTGTGCTTCGCCCCCTGACAGTTCGCTCGCCCGTTTGTCGAGGAAGTCGCTGCTGCGGCCCGCCTGTGCGACGAGACTCGCGGCGTAATCGCGATCAAAGCGCACGTCGCGATAGGCGCGCAACTCGAACGGATAACACAGGTTGTCTTCCACGCTGCCGTCGAGCAGCGCGGGCCGCTGCCGGATATACGCGACATTGCGCCGGTACGCCGGAATCGCGGCCCGGCTGACGGGCGCTCCACGCCACAGGATGGCGCCGGCGTCGAGCGGATCGAGCAGCGCCAGCGCGCGCAGGAACACGCTCTTGCCCGAACCCGACGGACCGGTGATAGCCACGCGCTCGCCCGCACTGAGCGCGAAACGGGTGGACTGCAACAGCGTCTGGCCGCTTAAGGCGTCGCGCCGGACAATGCCGTCGGCAAGAACAAGCGGAATCTGAGTCATGAAAACGAAGGAGGCGCGTTAAGCATGGTGAGCGATGCAGCATGATAGGGGCAACAGCGTAGCCGCGCACTCGACCCGCGGGCACAATATCTGCTGCACGACCCACAACCAAGAAAAACTCGCGGGAGCGTTTGATGGCAGGGTCGAGCACAATCGGAAGACGGATCGGCAAAATCGTCGCATGGATCGTGGCGATCATCGTGATTCTCGTGATTGCGCTCACCGTTTTCATCCTGACCTTCGACTGGAATCGCGCCCGCCCCTACGTCAATGACAAGGTCACGCAGGCCATCGGCCGCCAGTTCACGATCAATGGCGACCTGCGGGTCGGCTTGCGTCATCCGGTCGGCGAGACGGGCTGGAAAAGCTGGGTGCCCTGGCCGCGCTTTTCGGCGGCCAATATCACGATTGCCAACCCGGACTGGGCGAAGCGCCCGCAGTTCGCGACCCTCGACGAAATCGATTTCCAGGTGAAGGTGCTGCCGCTCCTCGCGCACGACATCGTGATTCCGGCGATCAACCTCGTGAATCCGTCCGTCGATCTCGAACGCATGATGGATGGCCGCAACAACTGGACGTTCGAGCTTCCGAAGTCGAAGACGCCGTCGCAATGGAAATTGCAATTGCATGACATCGTGTTCGCGAAGGGCAACATTGCGCTTTCTGACGAGCAGAAGAAAGTCGACGCGCAAATGGTGGTCGATACGCTCGGCCAGCCCATCCCGATTGGCGAGGCGTTGAAGCAGCAGGAACAGGCATCGCGCAAGGCATCGGCCGAGGCGGTGGGCAAGGAAGGCGCGAAGAAGCTCGGCGCGCAGGCAGATGCGCAGGCGGCGTCGGCGGCCTCCGCTGCTGCGGCGGCCGCGGCCTCCGGGGCGTCGTCGACGGATATTCATGCGTCGGGCACGACGGCGGCCACGGGCGCTTCGGGCGGGCTCGTCGCGGGCGGCTCGAAGGGCGCAAGTGCTGTGACAGGCGCAAGCGGCGCGGCGCTCGCCTCGGCGTCGGGCGCGCAGAGCGCGAGCGCAGCCAGCGTGGTCAGCGGGACCAGCGACGCGAGCGGAGCAAGCGCCACCACGGCGGCCAGCGGTCGCCCTCGCGACATCCCGCCTTACGCGATTGGCTGGACCCTCAAAGGCACGTACAACAAGACGCCGGTCTCGGGCAGCGGCAAGGTGGGCGGCGTGCTCGCGCTCCAGGACGCGAACCGGCCGTTTCCCGTGCAGGCGGACGTCAAAGCGGGCGATCTGCATGTGGGCCTCGTGGGCACGGTCACCGACCCGGCGCATCTGGCCGCCGTCGACCTGCGCCTGTGGGTGCAGGGCAGCAGCATGGCAAAGCTCTATTCGCTGACGGGCGTGACCTTGCCCGACACGCCGCCTTATGCCACCGAGGGACGGTTCGTCGGCCAGTTCAAGACGACCGGCAACGTGTTCAAGTATGAAAACTTTACAGGACGTGTGGGCGGCAGCGACCTGAACGGCTCGCTCATCTACACGGCGCGTCAACCGCGCCCGCTGCTGCAAGGCCAACTCGAGTCCCGTCTGCTGCAGTTCTCCGACCTCGCGCCTGTGATCGGCGCCGACTCCAACGCGAGTAAGGCCAAGCGTGGCGATGGGACGATGCAGCCGTCGAGCAAGGCACTGCCGGTCGAAGAATTCCGCACCGACCGCTGGAAGGCGATCGACGCGGACGTGAAATTCACCGGCCGGCGCATCGTCAAGAACGCCGATCTGCCTATCACCGATCTGTATACGCACATTGTGATGACCAACGGCGTGCTCTCACTCGAGCCGCTGAAATTCGGCGTGGCCGGCGGCACGCTCGCTTCCAACATTCATCTGGACGGCAGCGGCGCGCCGCTCAAGGCCCGCTTTGCGACCGCCGCGCGGCATCTCAAGCTGAAACAACTGTTCCCCAACTTCAAGACGATGCAGAACGCGCTCGGCGAAATCAACGGCGACGCCGCGCTCACTGCAACGGGCAATTCGCCGGCCGCGCTCGCCGCGACCTCGAACGGGGAGGTGAAGGCGCTCGTCACGGAAGGCACCGTGAGCCGTCTGCTGATGGAAGCCGCGGGTCTGAACGTGGCCAACGTTGTCTATGAGAAGCTGTTCGGCAATCGCGACGTGAAGATCAACTGCGCGGCCGCCGACTTTGTCGCGACCGACGGCGTGCTCGAGTCGCGCGTGTTCGCACTCGACACGGACGATGCGGTGATCGACATCGACGGCCACGTCAACATGCGCGACGAAACGATGGACCTCGGCGTACATCCGCACACGAAGGGTTTCCGCGTGTTTTCGCTGCGCTCGCCGCTGTATGCGAAGGGCACGTTCAAGAACCCGCACGTCGGTGTGAATGCCGCCGCGCTCGCGTTGCGGGGCGGCGCTGCAGTGGGTCTCGGTCTGGTCAATCCATTTGCCGCGCTGCTGCCCTTGCTCGCGCCGAGCAACAACAAGCCGTTGCCGTGTGCCCAGTTGCTGTCGCAGGTGCGTCAGGCGCCGAAGGCGCCGCCGCCTGGCAGCAAACAGCCACCCAAGCCCGCCATTTCCCTCGAGGGCGCGCCGGTCAACAAGCGCTCATCTGGCGAAGCCGCGGCTTCCGCGCCCACGTCCGCGTCTGCACCGGCCGGTCGCAAGGCAGTCCCTGCGTCGCCGGCGAGCGCAGCCGAATACAAGGGAAGCTGATGCACTTCCTCAGCGCAGACTCGTTGAGCTGGATGTTTGGCGGCGGCCTTTCTTTTGTCTTTCTATGGCTGATCAGCGTGCCTTCAACCTGACGGCGACGTGAATGCAGGCGAGCCGCTAGCGCAGCCCAGCAGGTCGCCGTGCGGTGCCAGCGCGGCGGAATGTAGACGAGGCAGAACGTGAGCTGGGCGGCGATTGGATTGCGGCACAGCGAAGGCAAACGGAAAGACATACGGAAATGAAAACGCGGCGCCTATGAGCGCCGCGCGTCGGAAATCCACACGCCTTATCGCAACGAGCGCGGTGTGGCGTCGCCTGCTGCGTCCTGCCGCCGAACGCCGCGACGCGCGCCCACGCGTGTCGCACCGAATTCGGTCAGAATCCTGCCGCGGGCGCGGCTTGCGAAAACAAGAAAGCCGAAGCCGTCGGCTTCATACCAGTAACCGCCGTTCTCGAGGCCGTCGAGCGGTTGTTCCAGTGCATTGGTAATGGATTCGATGCAGCGCCGCCGCAGTTCCGCCGCAGCCGGGTAGGGCGGATGCGCGCCGCGCACGCTGCACAGAAGCACGTCGAGTCCGGGCAACACGTGCGCATAAAGAACCGGCTCGTCTTGGGCCCGAGCACGCGCGATCTTGGTGTCGAGTTGACCGAAGGGCTTGAAATGCCGCAGTACCGCGAGGAACGACTCATCGCCGTCCACCTTCGCGCGTCTACGCTTTTTCGGGAAGGACATAAAAATTCGCCTGAAAAAGAATTGCAAGAAACGCAGCGTCCTCATGCGACAACTCCCGGCTTCGCGCGCCGCACGTCGATCTTTTATAGCATACGACAAGGCCGGATTCACGATGATTCGACGATCCCGCCGCCTCACCGCTTCCCGCACGAATCATGCCGAACCGCCTCGCCGCGCGCTTTCGCATTCCAGCACATCTGACTCCATCATAGACGCACGACGCGCCGAAAAAACATCTTGCACCAATAAAAAAGTCATTTTTATGTGGGCCGGCGCAATCCGGCCTCACGTTGAAATCTTGCCGATTCACGTCGATAATGGCCCGTCCGGCTGGCGGTTCCCGCGAGCCGCCGCGGCTTGAACGACCTTCGGGCGAACATGAAATTAGTCACCAAGGGTCTGCTGCTGATCGCCGTGCCCAGCCTCGTCGAACTGGCGCTTCTCGGCGTCGTCTTCGACACGCAGGAGCAGACAGCGCAGGCCGCGCAATGGGTTACCACCAGCAAGCAGATTCTCTATCAGTCGTCGGCGCTTGCCGATCCGCTGCTGCGTCAGGCCGCCCGCGTGCGAACCGGCATGGTGATCGGCGACGCATCGCTACTCGAACGGCATACGGTGTGGATCGACATGAGCGACCGTCTGTCGAAGCTCGACGCGCTGGTTGCCGACACGCCGCAACAGGCAGAGCGTGTCCATAAGATGAGACGCGCGATCGACGCCTATCGCGCGCAGACCGTGACCGTTGCACAGGCGTTGCACGACGGCCGCAGCGGCGGCTCGCTCGCCGCGCTGGAAAGTGGTGCGCTGCCGCAGCCGATCGTGGCGTTTCGCGACGAACTCGCGGCATTCGGCGAAGAGGCCTCGCGTCTGGATGGTGAGCGCTCGGTGGCGCTCGCGCGGCGCCGCGCGCGTCAGCAATACGCATTGATCGCGGCCGTTATCGGGTCCATGCTGATCTGGGCGGGCACCGCAGTCGTGTTCGCGCGCAGCATCGGGCGGCGTTTCGAGGTGTTGACCGATAACGCGGAGCGCCTCGGCAAAGGGCGCCCGCTTGCTGCCCGCCTGTCCGGCACGGACGAAATCGCGGCGCTCGACGCCGTGCTGCACCAGACCGGCGCGCGCCTGCGCGAGGCGGAAGCCGAGCAGGCATCGCTCAAGCAGCGTCTCGAAGCGCGGGCGCATGAACTGGCCGGCGTCAATGAGGAACTGCGCCAGGAGACGCAAGACAATGAAATGTTCATCTATAGCGTGTCGCATGATCTGCGCTCGCCACTCGTGAACCTGCAAGGGTTCTCGAAGGAGTTGCAGGTTTCGTGCGACGAGTTGGACCGCATTGTCGTGGAAGCGCGCCTGCCGGTAGCGGAACACAAACGCATGGCGGATATTCTCGACGGCGACGTGCGCGAATCCCTGCAATACTTGCGAGGTGCGGTCACGCAGGCGGCGGCGATCATCGAGGCGCTGCTGCGCATTTCGCGCGCGGGCCGGCTCGAATACCAGTGGCAACGGGTGAGCGTCGCGCGTCTGGTGATGCGCGTCGTAGACAATCTGCAAGGCGTGATTGAGGAGCGCGGCGCGGCCGTCACAGTGCGCGATTTGCCGCCCGCATGGGGCGACCCGGCTGCGCTCGAACAGATCTTCAGCAACCTGATCGGCAATGCGTTGACTTATCTCGACCCGGCGCGCAGCGGGCGCATAGAAATCGGCGCGCTGGAGCCTGAACCTGTCGAGGGAAACGACCCGCGCGCGATACGCATGCGCACTTACTATGTGCGCGACAACGGCCTCGGCATTCCGGCCGCCTATATGTCGAAGGTGTTCCGCGCGTTTCAGCGGCTGCACGTGGAGGTGGCGGGCGGCGACGGAGTCGGTCTGGCGGTGGTGCGGCGCACGGTGGAGCGGCATGGCGGCCGCGTGTGGGTGGAGTCCGCTGAAGGCGCGGGCTCGACCTTTTTCGTCGTGCTGCCGGAACAGCCCGCACGGCTCTGAACTTGCAGGGCACAATGAATAAAGGCCACGGCGCATCATGACTTATCTGCACGACGGTGAGCGCGGCCTCGCCGCAAGGCGCAAGGGGACGAGGCGCAGGCCGGCAACGAGCGGGGCACGAATTCGGCGCAAGTGAGGGCGTCAACCAGGCTTCCACCACGCATTGTCCAGGCATCAACCAGGTAACAAGCAGGCAACAAGCAGGCAACAAGCAGGCAACAATCACGCATCAACCACGCAACAAGCAGGCATCAACCACGCAACAACCACGCATCAACCGCGCATCAACCACGCATCAACCCGCGCACGAACTGGGACAACGGAGGGCATATGAGTCACGGGGAAACGGTCAGCATCGTCCTCATCGAAGACGACGACGGCCATGCCACGCTCGTCGAGCGCAATCTGCGCCGTGCCGGTATTTCGAATGGTTTCATGCGCTTTCGCGATGGCCAGCAGGCTCTCGATTACTTCTTCGGCACAGACCCGCAAGGCGGGAGCACGCCCGGTGCGCATCCGCAACCGGAAGATCTGAGGAATTCCGTCGTGCTCCTCGATCTCAAGATGCCACGCGTGGACGGTTTCGAGGTGTTGCGGCGCCTGAAGGAGTCGCCGCAAACCGCGCCGGTGCCCGTGATCGTGCTGACCACCACCGACGATCCACGCGAAATCGCGCGCTGCTATGAACTCGGCTGCAATGTCTACATTACCAAGCCGGTCGAGTACGATGCATTCATAGAGGCGGTGCGTCGGCTCGGATTCTTCCTGCAGGTGGTCAAGCTGCCGTCGGGGCATCGCTTCGCGCCACCATCATGACGCGCGCCGATTGTTCACATACTCTATAGACCTAACACACGAAGATCGCGCATGACCGAAGACGTGTCTCTGCAGCCCGCCGCCTCGATTCTCGTCGTCGACGACGACGAGGGTATCTTGCGGCTTGCACGCAAGTCGCTTGAACGCGCCGGCTGCCGGGTCGCGGTCTGCGCGAGCGTGGAGGCGGCGCGTGCCCGGCTCGCGGCAGGCGGCCTCGACCTGCTCGTGCTCGATTACCAGTTGAGCGGGCCGGAAACCGGGCTCGACTTCTTCCGCCGCCTGCGCGCCGAAGGTGTGCGCATCCCGGCCATCCTCGTGACCGGTTTTACGGACGAATCGCGCGTGATCGAAGCGCTGCGCGCAGGCGTGTCCGACGTGGTGCCCAAATCGGGCGATTACCTCGATTACCTGCCCGAAGCCGTGGAGCGGGTGCTCTCGCAAGTGCGTTTGCAGCGCGCCTCCGACGAAGCGCTGCTCTTGCGCGATCGCGAGCAGCATTACCGCAACCTGTCCGAAGCGCTGCCGCACCTCGTGCTGACCTGCAATGCCGCGGGCGACTGCGACTTCCTGTCGAAGCAGTGGTACGACTACACGGGCCTCGCCGAAAACAGCTCGCATGGTCTCGCGTGGCTCGACGCAGTGCATCCCGACGATCGCGACGAGGTGCGCCGCAGCTGGCTCAGAGCCGTGGCCGGTCATGCGGGCACCTATCGGCATGAATTGCGCATACGCCGTCATGATGGCGAATACCGCTGGTTCGATGCACGCATGGTTGCCACGCGCGACAACGAAGGCAACGTCAGCAAATGGTTCGGCAGTTGCACGGATATCCATTCCGAGCGCGAGGCAATGCAGGAGCGCGAACGGCTGCTCGCTTCCGAACAGGCGGCGCGGCAGATCGCCGAAGAAGCCAACCGCGCGAAAGACCGCTTTCTCGCCATGCTGTCGCACGAATTGCGTACGCCGCTCACGCCGGTGCTGGCGGGTGCGAGCGTGCTCGAGATGATTCCTGATCTGCCCGATCAGGCGCGCGCGAGTGTGCGGATGATTCGCCGCAACGTCGAACTGGAAGCGCGGCTGATCGACGATCTGCTGGACCTCACGCGGGTGGCCAACGGCAAGCTGCGCCTGTCGCTGGAAACGGTCGACGTGCACGAGGTGATAGACAGCGTGCTCGAACTCTTTCGCAGCGAGATTCAGGTCAAGCAGCAGGACGTGCACGTGTACAAGGATGCGACGCACCACTACGTGCTGGCCGACCGCGCGCGCCTGCAGCAGATGCTGTGGAACCTGATTCGCAACGCCGCGAAGTTCACGCCTGACGGCGGCCATATCTATGTGCGAACGCGCGACGAACGCATGCACGTGCAGATCTCGGTGGAAGACACGGGCATCGGCATCGAACCCGACCAGATCGGCAAGTTGTTTAACGCTTTCGAGCAGGGCGACCAGAAAATGACACGGCAGTTTGGCGGCCTCGGCCTCGGTCTTGCGATCACCAAGGCGCTCACCGACGTGCATGGCGGCACTGTCACTGCGCAAAGCCCGGGCGCGCATTGCGGCGCCACGTTCACCATCACGCTGCCCACCGCGGCTGCGCCCGCGCGCACCTCGCAGGCGGTGTTGCCCGAACCGGTGCATCCGGCCGGTGTACTTAACATTTTGCTGATCGAGGACCACGTGGATACCGCGGAGGTGATGGGGCAACTGATCCGCACGCTCGGCCATGACGTCACGACGGTGGGCCGCGTGGACGACGCGCTCGCGGCCACCCAGTTGCAGACATTCGATCTCGTCGTGAGCGACGTAGGCTTGCCGGACGGCACCGGTCTCGACTTTATCAAAGCGTATCGCGAGCATTCGAACGCGCCAGCGGTTGCGCTGACCGGTTTCGGTACCGACGAAGATGTGCGGCGTTGTCTCGCTGCCGGTTTCACATCGCATTTGACGAAGCCGGTCAACTTCGCACAACTCGAAACGATGATCGAGAGCGCGATTACCCTGAAGGCGCAGAAAAAAGCCTAGTGCGCGATGGTGCTCTGCAGGCTCGCCCGCGGGTGCGTCGAGCAGAAAAGAAAAAGGCCTGTCGCGACTGCGTCGCAACAGGCCTTTTTTGCGGGCCCCATCCTGGCGGGACCGGTGCGCGAGGGCCGGCTTCGGCGGTCGCTGCCTAGCGCGGCGAGTTCTTCAGCGAGTCGCGGATTTCACGCAACAGCAGCACGTCTTCGGGCGGCGGCGGCGGTTCGGACGGCGCGGCGTCGGCCGGCTTGCGCAGATTGTTGATGAACTTCACCATCAGGAAAATGATGAACGCGAGAATGATGAAGTTGATGAGCACCGTAATGAACGAGCCATAACCGAATACGGCGACGCCCGCTGTCTGCAGGTCTTTATACGATTCGGGACTGCCTTTGAAGCTCGCTGGAATGGGGCCGAGGCGAAAGAACTTGTTCGAGAAATCGAGGCCGCCCGTGGCAAGGCCGACAACCGGCATGATCAGGTCTTTCACAACCGAATTGACTATGGTGGAGAACGCGCCGCCGATAATGACACCGACCGCGAGATCCATCACATTGCCCTTGAGGGCAAATTCCTTGAATTCCTTGACCATGCTCATAGGGTTTCCTCCCGAATATCGATGACTTAATCATACCAATCTGAGACGGATAGACCAGCCCCCGGCCGCGAAACGCCACGCATGATCTGTTACCGCGGCGATTACTCAGGAAACTGTGACCCGCTATGGCGTGCGCGCTCGAGATGCGCGGCAAAAGTGACCGGGTCTGTGTTGGTGCCGCACAGCAGAACACCGACGCGCTTGCCTTGCAGTTTTTCGCGCAGCGGTCCGAGCAGCGCCGCGGTGGCCGCCGCGCAAGCGGGCTCGACCGCGAGCTTCAGTTGTCCGAACAAGCTCAGCATGGCCGCGCGCAACTGGTCGTCGGAAACTGTGACGAGCTCGTCGATGTGGCGGCGGCAGAGCTCATAGCTGTATTGCTCGGTATGCGGGGCCATCAGCGAATCGGCGATGCTGTGCATATGGCCCATCTTGACCGTGTGATTCGCGGCGAAGCTTTTGCCCATCGCGTCGGCGCCTTCGGGCTCGACGCCGAACACATGCACCTGCGGATTCGCGAGCCGCATTGCCGTGGCGACGCCTGCCGCGAGACCGCCGCCGCCAATCGGCACGATCACGGCTTCGAGATCCGGCGTTTGGGTGGTCCATTCATAGCCGAGCGTGGCTGAGCCGAGCACCGTGCGATAACCGTTGAACGGATGCACGAAGTAGCGGCCTTCCTCGGCTTCGATGCGGCGCACCAGTTCGAAGGCCTCCGCAAGATCTTCGGCGAACACGATCTCCGCGCGATATTGCCTGCACAGCGCGACTCGCGCCGGATTCGCCGCGCGAAACAGGACGACTTTCGCGCTAATGCCAAGGCGCATTGCCGCGTATGCAACCGCCACCGCATGATTGCCGCCCGACACGCAGGTGACGCCCGCGCTGCGCTGCGCTTCATCCAGAGCCAGCAGATTCGTGAAGGCGCCGCGCGCCTTGAAGCTGCCGCCTGCTTGCAGCAACTCGAACTTGAAGTTCACCACCGTGCCTTCGAGCGACGCGAAGTCGAGCCTGTCGAACACAGGCGTGCGCGCCACCCACGGCGTCAGCGCGAAGTGCTGCGCGGCGATGTCGTCGAGCGTGGGGATCGGCTCGCCGTCGATCGTATGGTCGGTGTGCTGCGGCGTGGCGGTTGACATGGCGTGGGCGACAGTGGGTTGTGGGGAACGCGTGAGCAGGGGTTTAACGCGCGTGCGCGTCCACCGACATGCTGTGGATGAACTTGTGCAGGAAGCGTTCGCATTCCACGAGCTGGTCCAGCGCGACGAACTCATTGGCCTTGTGCGCCTGCTGGATGTCGCCGGGACCGCACACGATGCTCGGAATGCCCGCCAGCGAAAACAGTCCGGCTTCGGTGCCGTAGGCGACCTTGCGCTTGTCCTGGTCCGCGGTGAGCGCGCGCACGAGTTGCGTGATGGCCGCCTGTTCGGACGCATCGAGCCCGGGTGCCGCGGCGATCTTCGTGATCTCTATCGCAGCAGATGGATGCTCGCGCAACATTTTCGGCAACAGCGTTTCGCGCGCGTATTGGTCGATGCGCGCGAAGATCGGCTCCGGATCCAGCGTGGGGAGGTTGCGGAATTCGAACTGGAATTTGCATTCCGCCGGCACCGTATTGATCGCGTTGCCGCCGACAATCGTGCTGGTCTGCGCGGTGGTGAAGGGTACGTCGTAGAGTTCGTCGAACGGGCCTTGCTCGCGGAACTGATCGGCCATGTCGCGGATGTAGCAGATGAGGCGCGCCGCATACTCGATCGCGTTCAAGCCCTTTGGCGTGAGCGACGAATGCGCCGCCTGCCCGCGCACGCAGCATTGGTAAGCGTTGATGCCCTTGTGCGCCACGATGGGCCGCATGCTGGTCGGCTCGCCCACAATGCAGCCATCCGGCTTCACGCCGCGCTTCATCAGGTCGGCGATCATGAGCGGGGCGCCGGCGCAGCCGACTTCTTCGTCGAACGAGAAGGCCAGGTGGATCGGTTTGGCGAGCTTCGTGCGCTGCATGTCCGGCACGAGTGCGAGCGCCGCGCCGATGAAGCCCTTCATATCGCAGGTGCCGCGGCCATACAGTTTGTCGCCGCGAATTTCAGGCTTGAACGGATCGCTGTCCCATTGTTGTCCGTCCACCGGCACCACGTCGGTATGACCCGACAATACGACGCCGCCGTTCGTTTCGCCGTCGTGCGCGGGGATCGTCGCGAACAGGTTGGCCCATTTGCCGCTCGCGTCGTGCGTGAGCGTGGCTTCGATGCCCGCGCCGCGCAACTCGTCGCGCACGGTTTCGATCAGGCCGAGGTTGGGGTTGCGGCTCACCGTGTCCATCGACACCAGACGGGTGACCCAGGGAAGCGAGACAGGCGTGAGGCCGGATGAAGAAGCAGATGCAGCAGCGGATGAAGTAGCGGACGTTTGCGAGGACTGCGCTGTATCAGCGACATGAGACATGACAAGACTCCGGCATTTGAGTCTTTCGATCATACCGAAAAAACGCCGCGCATATCCGCTCGCATGCTGCGACGCGCGCGTTGCGCGCCGCAGCATTGCGGAAAAGTGCTAGCGCTGGGTGCACCTGCGTGCGACCGGGCAGTTCAGCGCGCCGCGCTGGCCGCCGCCGCTGTGCCGCGGCTCGGCGAACCGAGCGCGCGCAAGGTTTCCTTGACCGTCGCGATACGCACCGCAAGGTCGGGACTGCGCGTCTCGATGCGCAGCTTGTCCTGGCCCGCCAGTTTGATGTGCTTGTGCTTCTGCACCATCTCGATGATCCGCATGGCGTCGACTGGCGGATTCGGAATGAACTGCAAGCCGATCACCGCTTCGCCGGCGTCGATCTTCGAGATACCCAACGGCCTGGCCGCGAGCCTCAGACGGTGGGTTTCGACGAGCGCCAGCGCCTGCGGCGGCAGCTTGCCGAAGCGGTCGATCAGCTCTTCCTGAATGCCGTCGATCGAATCGTTGTGCTCGCAGTTCGCAAGCCGTTTGTAAAGCGACAGACGTTCCTGCACGTCGCCGCAGTAGTCGGCCGGAAGAATCGCGGGCGCATGCAGATTGATTTCGGTGGTCGCGGCAAGTGGCGCCGTGAGATCGGGCTCCTTGCCGTCCTTTAGCGCCTTCACCGCGTCGTTCAGCATGTCGGTGTAAAGCTGGAAACCGATCTCGTGAATTTCGCCCGATTGCTTGTCGCCGAGCACTTCGCCCGTGCCGCGAATCTCGAGGTCGTGCATGGCCAGATAGAAGCCCGAACCGAGTTCCTCCATCTGCTGGATGGCTTCCAGCCGTCGCTGTGCCTGCTTCGTCAGCCCTTGTGGATCGTGCACGAGCAGATACGAGTACGCCTGGTGATGCGAGCGTCCCACGCGGCCGCGCAACTGATGCAATTGCGCGAGGCCGAACTTGTCGGCGCGATGAATCAGAATGGTGTTGGCGCTCGGCACGTCGATGCCGGTTTCGATAATCGTCGTGCACAGCAGCACGTTGGCGCGCTGCGCGACGAAGTCACGCATTACGCGTTCAAGCTCGCGTTCGTGCATCTGCCCGTGCGCGACTGCAATGCGTGCTTCGGGCACGAGCGCTTCGAGCATCTGCCGCCGGTTCTCGATGGTTTCGACTTCGTTGTGCAGGAAGTACACCTGGCCGCCGCGCTTCAATTCGCGCAGCATCGCTTCGCGAATCACGCTTTCTTCCTCGCGGCGCACGAAGGTCTTGATCGCGAGGCGCTTTTGCGGCGCGGTGGCGATAACGGAGAAATCGCGCAGGCCTTCAAGCGCCATGCCGAGCGTGCGCGGAATCGGCGTGGCGGTGAGCGTGAGCACGTCCACTTCCGCGCGCAGGGCCTTGAGCGCCTCTTTCTGGCGCACGCCGAAGCGGTGTTCCTCGTCGATGATCACGAGCCCGAGCCGCTTGAACTGCACGTCCGAAGAGAGCAGCTTGTGCGTGCCGATCACAATGTCCACGCTGCCTTCGTTGATCTGCTGGATCGCCGCGTTCACTTCCTTGGTCGACTTGAAGCGCGACAGTTCGGCAATGCGCACCGGCCAGTCGGAGAAGCGGTCGCTGAAGGTTTGCGTGTGCTGTTCCGCGAGCAGCGTGGTGGGCGAAAGCAAAGCCACCTGCTTGCCGCCCATCACCGCGATGAACGCCGCGCGCAACGCGACTTCAGTCTTGCCAAAGCCTACGTCGCCGCATACGAGGCGGTCCATCGGCTTGCCGCTCGTCATGTCGCCGATCACCGCGGCGATGGCGGCGGCCTGGTCCGGCGTTTCCTCGAAGCCGAAGCTCTCGGCGAATTTCACATAGTCCTTCGGCTCGAGCGCGAACGCGTGACCCGAGCGCGCGGCGCGGCGCGCATAGAGATTGAGCAACTCGGCAGCCGTGTCGCGGATCTGTTGCGCGGCCTTGCGCTTGGCCTTTTCCCACTGGCCCGAACCGAGCGAGTGCAGCGGCGCGCTTTCCGGGTCCGCGCCGCTATAGCGGGAGATGACGTGCAACTGTGCGACCGGCACGTAGAGCTTGCTGTCGCCCGCGTATTCGAGGTGCAGGAACTCGGTTTCGCCTTCGCCCAGATCCATTGTGACGAGGCCCATGTAGCGGCCTATGCCGTGCTGCGAATGCACGACCGGATCGCCGACCTTCAGTTCGGACAGGTCACGCACCATCGAGTCGACGTTGCTCGCCTGTTCCTGACGGCGGCGCCCCGCGCGCCGCGCGAGCGGCCCGTAAAGCTCGGTTTCGGTGATGATCGCAATGCCGTCCGACGGCACGGCAAAACCATTCGCGAGCGGCGCAACGCCCAGCGAGAAACGCGCGTCGCCGGTGAGCCAGTCCTGGAAGCTGTCGCTCGACTCCGGCCTCAGATGGTTGTCGGCAAGCAGTTGCAACAGCGTTTCGCGCCGTCCCGCCGATTCGGCGGCGAACAGCACGCGGTTCGGCGTGCTGTCGAGATACGCGCGCAAGGCCGAGACCGGGTCGTCTGCGTGACGGTCGATGGCAAGGTTCGGCAGGGGCGTTGCCCAACCGCCGCCTGCGTTAATGGGCAGCACGAGGCGCGCGAAGGGCTTGGCGAGCGTGAAGAAATCCTCGTCCGTGAGAAAGAGGCGCTGCGGCTCCAGAATCGGCCGGTCGCGGTCGTGCGACAGGAAGTTGTAGCGCTGCTTCGTGTCGTTGGTAAAGCGCCGGATAGCCGCGTCCAGATCGCCGACGAACGCGAGTTGCGCGCCTTGCGGCAAATAGTGGAAGAGGGTGGCCGTGTCGTCGAAGAAGAGCGGCAAATAATATTCGATGCCCGCCGACGGCACGCCGTTGCCGATGTCTTTATAGATCGACGCGCGGCTCGGATCGCCCTCGAACGTCTCGCGCCAGCGGCTGCGAAATGCGGTGCGAGCGGCTTCGTCGAAGGGAAATTCGCGGCCCGGCAAGAGACGCACGTCCTTGACCGGATAGAGGCTGCGCTGCGTGTCCGGGTCGAACGCGCGGATCGAATCCACCTGGTCGTCGAACAGATCGATCCGGTAGGGCAAGGGGGAGCCCATTGGATAAAGATCGAGCAGCGAGCCGCGCACGCAGTACTCGCCCGGACGCACGACCTGGCTCACGTGTTCGTAGCCAGCCAGCGTCAGCTGCGCCTTGAGCTTCGCCTCGTCAAGGCGCTCGCCCTGCGAGAACGAGAACGTATAGGCGGCCAGAAACGACGCGGGCGGCATCCGGTAGAGCGCCGTGGTGGCGGGCACCAGCAGAATGTCGCAGCGTCCCTCGCCGAGATCGTGCAGCGTGGCGAGCCGCTCGGACACGAGGTCCTGGTGCGGCGAGAAGGTGTCGTAAGGCAGCGTCTCCCAGTCGGGCAAAAGACGCACGCGCGCCTCGGGCGCGAAAAAGCCGATTTCCTGCGACAGGCGCTGCGCATCGACGGCGCTTTCGCACACGACCGCGAGCAACGGCACCTTCTCGCGCGAGGCGTGATGGTAGCGGGCAATGAGCAGGGCGTCGGACGAGCCGTGCGTGCCGTCGAAGGCAAAACGCTGGCCGGCCTTGACGAGCGCGACGGGCGAGGAGTACTGCGATGATGCGGCGATATCTGGCATAGAAAGGAAAAGGCGGCCTCGGGCTCACACGAACAGGCAAGTTTACGCGTGTCGGGGCGTGGATGCGAAGGACCTATTATAAAATCCGTCCTTTACTTTCACCTCGCGGCATCCGCACTCGTGACTTCCCGCTTATTTGCCCTGATTCCGTGCGCGGGCACCGGCAGCCGTTCCGGTGCCGCGATGCCCAAACAGTATCGCACTGTCGCCGGGCGCGACATGCTGCATTATTCGCTTGCCGCGTTCGACGCCTGCAGCGAATTCGCGCAAACGCTCGTTGTGATCGCGCCCGACGACCAGCACTTCGATGCGCGCCGCTTCGGCGGCCTGCGCTTTGCCGTGCGCCGCTGCGGCGGCGCGTCGCGCCAGGCGTCGGTGCTCAACGGCTTGCATGCGCTCGCCGAGTTCAACGCGCGCGACGACGACTGGGTGCTCGTGCACGACGCGGCGCGACCCGGCATCACGCCGGGCCTGATCCGCACGCTGACGGCCGCGCTCAAAGACGACCCTGTCGGCGGCATCATGGCCTTGCCGGTCGCGGATACGCTCAAGCGCATGGACCGCGCGTCGCCGGAGAACCGCATTGCCCGCACCGAAGCGCGCGATGGACTGTGGCAGGCCCAGACGCCGCAAATGTTTCGCATCGGCATGTTGCGCGAAGCCATTCTGCGCGCGCAGGCCGCCGGCCACGATCTCACCGACGAAGCAAGCGCGATCGAATGGGCCGGGCACGCGCCGAAGCTCGTGCAAGGCAGCTTGCGCAATTTCAAGGTGACCTATCCGGAAGATTTCGATCTGGCGGAGGCGATTCTCATGCGGCCTTCGGCGGCGTGACAGATTTCCGATTTTTCAGCTAACCGACTTGTGGACCTGAGGACTTGACGCAGATGGATTTCAGAATTGGGCAAGGCTACGACGTGCATGCGCTGGTGCCGGGGCGTCCGTTGATTATCGGCGGTGTGACGATTCCTTACGAGCGGGGCCTGCTCGGCCATTCCGACGCCGACGTGCTGCTGCACGCGATCACCGACGCGCTGTTCGGCGCGGCCGCGCTCGGCGACATCGGCCGTCATTTCTCCGACACGGACGCGAAGTTCGCGGGCGCCGAGAGCCGTGTGCTGCTGCGCGAGTGCGTGGCGCGCGTGAAGGCCGCGGGCTTTTCGATAGCGAACGTGGATAGCAGCGTAGTGGCGCAGGCGCCGAAGCTCGCGCCGCACATCGAGGGCATGCGCGCGAATATCGCCGCCGACCTTGCGCTGCCCACCGACAAGGTCAATGTGAAAGCGAAGACCAATGAGAAGCTCGGCTATCTCGGCCGGGGCGAGGGTATCGAGGCGCAAGCCGTGGTGTTGCTCGTCAAGGACTAAGCGTTGTTCTTCAGCGATCGAACGGCCTGAAAGGGCGGCGCACACGGCGGCGAGGAGGTTCGCCGCCGTGCGCCTTCCTGGTGAATGCCTGTTGCTTTCGTCGCGGCGCGTCAGGCAGCAAGTGCGCGCTGCCTGACCGCTGCGTGGTTCACGGCGCTACAGCGGCTGACCCCACGCGACAGACCCTACAGCAGCAGACTCCGCAGCGACAGACTCCACAGCTTAACCTTCGGCCTGTTCCGCTGCGATGCACTGCGCGGCCGCATTGATCACCGCGGCAATGCGGCCCACGTCGCGCAACTGCGTGGAGCTCATGCCTTCCGACACCAGAGTATCGAAGTGCGACTTCACACAGAAATGACACTTGCCGATGATCGAAGCGGCCAGCGCATACATTTCGAAGCGCCGCTTGTCCACGCCGCCATGCGACGCATACGCGTTCATGCGTAACTGCGCCGGTTGCGATTTGAGATCCGCGTTGTCCGCCATCTCCACATACGGATACCAGACGTTGTTCATGCCCATCAGCGCGGCGGCGGTGAGCGCGCCGTTGGTCTCTTCAGGAGAGAGCACACCCGCGTTGCGAATCGCCTTGACGATCGCGGTGCTTTTGGCAGCGAAGGCCGCGGCCAGCGCGACGCCGACCGCGTCGTTGCCTTCTAGCGACGAGCGTGCAATCGTGCCGTCGAGATTCAAGCGGATGTCTTTCGCGTAGTCGGGTACGAGCGCCTTAATGGAAGACAAGAACTCCATTGTTATCTCCTATCAGGATGTCGATAAAAAAGCCCGCTGCTTTTTCAAGCGTGGCGGGCCTGGATCGGCACGGCTTTACAGCGTGGCGCCGCCGACTGCGCGGTTGCACGGACACAGCTCGTCCGTTTGCAGACCGTCGAGAATCCGCAGCACTTCCTCGGGATTGCGGCCGACATTCAGGTTGTTCACGGACACGTGCTGGATCGTGTTGTCCGGATCGACGATGAACGTGGCGCGCAGCGCAACGCCCGCTTCCTTGTCGCGCACGCCGAGCTGATCGATCAGCTCGCCCTTAACGTCGCCGAAAGAGTAGTGGTTGAGCTTGCTCAGGTCCTTGTGCTCGCGGCGCCAGGCGAGCTTGACGAATTCATTGTCGACGCTGCCGCCGAGCAACACCGCGTCGCGTTCTTCGAAGTCTTTGGCGAGCTTGCCGAACTCGACGATTTCCGTCGGGCACACGAAGGTGAAATCCTTCGGATAGAAATAGATGATTTTCCACTTGCCCGGGAACGACTGCTCCGTGATCTCTTCGAACGCCGAAACGCCGTTTTCCTCATGGTTGTTAAAGCCAGGCTTGGCAGCGGTGACGGTGAACGCTTCGAGTTTGTCGCCAACGGTTTTCATGCGAGTGCTCCTTCGTGTGTTGGAAAAAACAGCATGTTGAGGCTACCAGCTCGTCATCACGAGCGCGTGTCAGGCTTTTAACTATAGCTCTATTGAACTATCGACTCAATAGTTTTTTTCTAACGACCCGGATAGTTATTATTCAACGGAGCGGGCATCCGCAGTGCGAAGCGGCTCGCACGCGCCATTGCGGCGAGGCCTTTCGGCTTACACGCCCTTGGCAAGCGGAAACTCGATTGTGACCTCGAGACCGGGGCCCGGTGTACGGTTGCGCAAGCGCAGCGCGCCCCGGTAGCGGCCGACGAGCCGCTGCACGATTGCCATGCCGAGACCCGTGCCATTCGCCTGCGTGCGAGCCGAATTGACACGATAGAACGGGCGTGTGACGAGCGCGAGTTGATCTTCCGGAATGCCCGGGCCTTCGTCGACCACGGACAGTTCGACCCGCGAGTGCGACACGCGCGTTTCCAGAATCACATGCGGAATGCCGTCCCCGTCGCTCAGACCGTATTTGCGGGCATTCTCCAGCAGATTGCCGACCACGCGCCGCATGTCCGTCTCGTCCGCTTCAATCACCGCTGACGGCGCGAGCCGCGTAATCAGCCGCATGCTGTCCTCGCTCTGCATGCGCGCGGCGAGTTCGCTCGCGATGACGGACAGATCGACAGGCTCCGGCACGCGTTGCACCGGGCGCGCGTAGTCGAGGAAGCGGCCGATGATCATGTCCATCTGCTCGATGTCGTCGACCATTGCGTCTTTGGTGCTCTGATCCGACGGGCTCATTTCGGTTTCGAGCCGCAGCCGCGCGAGCGGCGTGCGCAGGTCGTGCGAGATGCCAGCGAGCATCAGCGCGCGGTCGGCCTCCAACTGCTCCAGGTCGCGCACCATCTGGTTGAAACTGCGGTTGGTTTCGGCGGCCACGCCCATGCCGCGCTCGGGCAACGGTTCGGGCGACTGTCCCGAGCCGACCCTGCGTGCCGCCATAGCCAGCCGGGCGAACGGCCGGTTCACGAGACTCGTGATAAAGGCGGCGCCGAACAGCGACAGCGCGAGCGCGAACACGCCCCAGCCGGCCCATTGCAGACCCGTTGCGTTGTCGAGCTGATCGCGGTCGAGTGCAACCCAGTAATCGTCATCGTCGATCTTGAAGCTGATCCAGACGCCGGGAATGTCGTTGACGCTTTGCGCGATCACCGTCTCGTCGCCGAGGCGGCCGCGAATGTCGTGTTCGATCAGCCGGTTCAGCGACTCGTCGGGCTGGAGCTTGTACTTGTCGGTGGTTTCGCGCGGATACACGCGCACCCCTTCATTGCTTTCCAGGTCCTGCAGCAGTGCGCGCCGCAGGTCCGGGTCGGAATAGAGCAGTGCCGTGCGCGTGAGCTTGACGATGGCGACGAGCTGCAACGCCACGCGCTGCGCGCGCGGCTCGCGCTCGATCACCCGGAAGCTTTGGAACCACGCGGCGAGACTGACTGCGATCAACAGTGCGATCAGCAGAAAGGTCCGCCAGAAAAGGCCGCCGAACGCGAGCGTCAGGAGGCGCCGGTCGATCCGCATGGGCCCTTCTTATCTGAAATCAAATGCAGGAGGCGTGAACAAACTCAGGCTGCACCGTCGGGAATGAACACGTAGCCAAGACCCCAGACGGTCTGGATGAAGCGCGGGCTGCCCGGGTCCGGTTCGATCAGTTTGCGCAGACGCGAGATCTGCACGTCGAGACTGCGGTCGAACACTTCGTACTCGCGGCCGCGAGCCAGTTCCATCAACTTCTCGCGCGACAGCGGCTGGCGCGGATGTCGCGCGAATACCTTGAGCACAGAGAACTCGCCCGTGGTCAGCGGAATTTCCTGGCCCGCCTTGGTGAGCGTGCGCGTTGCGAGGTTGAGCGCGAACTCGCCGAACTCGAAGACCTCGGTGGTTTCGGACGGCGCGCCCGGCAGCTCGGACGGCGACTGGCGGCGCAGCACTGCGTGAATCCGGGCGACCAGTTCGCGTGGATTGAACGGCTTGGGCAGGTAGTCGTCCGCACCCATTTCGAGGCCGACGATACGGTCGACATCTTCGCCTTTTGCGGTCAGCATGATGATCGGCGTGCGGTCGTTGCTGCCGCGCAGGCGCCGGCAGATCGAGAGGCCGTCTTCGCCTGGCAGCATGAGGTCGAGCACCAGCAGGTCAAAGCGCTCGCGCACCCACAGCTTGTTCATGGACGGCGCGTTCTCCGCGACGTAGACGTTAAAGCCTTGTTCGCCAAGGTAGCGGCGCAGCAGATCGCGCAGGCGCGGATCGTCGTCGACGACGAGGATTTTCGAAGGGTTTTTGGTTTCCATGGTCGGCATCTTAGCGCGATTAGAAAGTAGTGCGCGTTTGCATCATTTATCGCGTTACAGTCAGTTACAAAATTTACCCAGCCTGTGGCACGACGTAAAGCGGCGCCAGTTAGACTCCTTTACTGAATGCGGCTGTTCGGTGGATACTTCACTCGACTAAAACCCACGCGCCCGGCTCGTTACCGGGTTTGTCACTCGCATTTGAGGTAGCCGGTTGCCGCGCCACGAAGGGAACAACATGAAGGGAGGGGTTTGGCCGAATGTGCGCCTGAGCGTGATCGCACTGGCGGTTGCCGGTACGCTCGCAGGCACATTGGGACCAACGCTCGCCCATGCCCAGCCTTCTGCCGACAGAGCGGCGAGCGAGCGCGCGTCCCGGTCCAGCAATCTGAAGGCAAACCGTCGCAGCTCGAATAGCGAGCACCCCGCGTCAGACGTCATGTTGCGCACCGCAGTTCCCCCCGACCTCGATCAACGCCGTCGTGATGGACATATGACGCCGGACGAACGTCGCCTGCTCAGACAGCATATCGAAGACGCCGTGCGCGAGCTTTATAAGCGGTAAGCTTCTGCGTTGCGCTGGTGTTCCGCCGCTGGTGGTTTCGCTAGTGGCGGGCTTCGGGCCTGGTTTGGTCTTCCCGGTTTTCTTCCGCTTTCTTCTGCTCTCTTTCGTTTTCTTCGATAGTGCGGCACAACTCGACTCGTCACTGAATCGCGCATCCGCTCGGGCACGCCATGAAACGACGCAGCTTTCTTTGTCTGAGCGCCGCCGCCGGCTCGGCGCTCTGGCTGCCTAATGTCTTCAGCGCAGGGCGTTCCACGCACACGGCACCTCGCGCCTCGACGCCTGCACGCGATAACGGCAGGCTGCTGATCCTCGTCGAACTGAAGGGCGGCAACGACGGCCTCAACACTGTGATCCCGTTTGCCGAGCCGGCGTACTACCGGCTTCGCAAGAATATTGCGCTCAAGCGCGAGCACGTTATTCAACTCGATGAGCGCACTGCGCTGCATCCGTCGCTCGGACCATTGCTGCCAGTGTGGCGAAGCGGACAGCTCGCGATCGTTCAGGGAGTCGGCTACGCGCAGCCGAATCTTTCGCATTTTCGTTCGACGCAGATCTGGGACACGGCGTCGCACCGGGACGAGTATCTGCGCGAAGGCTGGCTCGCTCGCGCGTTTGCCAGTGTGCCGTCGCCGGCCGATCGCGCCGCTCACGGCGTTGTAATCGGCAGCGCTGAACGGGGGCCGCTTGCGCATGGCGGCGCAACGAGTGCACTGGCCGGCGGCGTTCAGGCTCGCGGCAACTCGAGTGACATCGCGCAAGCATGGGGTTTTCAGCCGCCGCGTGTGCACAGCCCGCTACGAATGTCGGAGGGGTTGGCATGCAGCGCGTTTGGCGCATCGATAGAGAAGGCGATGCAGATGATCGCGGCCGGCCATATGTCGGACGCGCAGACAGGGCGCGCATCGCAGGTGCTGCGGACACCGCCTGCATCGCCCACATCACACGCATTGCAGGCACCGCAGACACTTGCGCCGGACCCCGGCGCCGTGGCCGCCATTCGTCTCACGCTAAACGGCTTCGACACGCATCGTAATCAGCCGGACCGGCACCGTCTGCTGCTAACGCAGCTTGCGGAAGGGCTCACGGCAATGCGAGCGGCGCTCGTCGAGCTCGGACGCTGGAACGACACGCTGCTGATGACCTACAGCGAGTTTGGACGGCATCCCCGTGAAAATGACAGCCGCGGCAGCGATCACGGTAGCGTGGCGCCGCATTTCATGATGGGCGGACGTGTGGCCGGCGGTCTGCATGGTGCGCGGCCACAGTTCGGCCAGCTCGAGGGCGACGGCAACCTGCCGGTCGGCGTCGATTTCCGCCGGCTCTACGCGACGGTGCTCGCACGCTGGTGGGGCTTGGGCACTCACGCGATCTTGCGGCAGCACTTCGAGCCGCTGCCTTTGCTGCGCGTTTGACAAGCGGGCGCGACGCCGAAGCGCGGCCGCGCTTGCGCCTACTTCGCGCGCCAGGCGATCCAGAGCTTGCGGATCGGCGTCAGCGCGATACGCTGATGCAGCACGTGATAACCGTCGCGCTCTATTTCATCGAGCAGGGCCAACGCAAGCGCGCCTTGCGCAAGCAGCGTGCGCTGTGCACGGCGCTCGCGGCCCGGCACCGCGGCGAGCGCGGCATGCAGGGCATCGCGGGCGCGCTTCGTTTCGAAGCGCATGAGCTCCGTGAACGCATCGGTATATTTTCGGTTGATGAGATCCGCGGCTGTCACGTTAAAGCGCTGCATTTCGTCGATAGGGATGTAGATGCGGCCGTGCCGCGCATCGTTGCCCGTTTCGACCACGAGCTGCGCGAGCAGCAGCCCCTCGCCTAGCGGCGCGGACCAGGCCGGGACTTCGGTCCCCGTCGCGGCCTCTTTGCTTGCCGCGCGTGCCACCAGCGCCGCGAACGTGCCGCCCACCGCCTGCACATAGCGCCGCAGGTTCGGGTAGTCGAGGTAGCGGGCCTGGTCGAGATCCATCTCGAAACCGCGCAGCAAAGTCTGTAATGCGGGGTACTCGGCTCCGGCGTCGGGCAGAGAGGCTGCGAGCGCTTTCGAAACCGGGTGCGTGGGCGAACCGGAAGCCAGCGCACCCAGCTCGTTTTGCCACCACGCGAGCTTCGTGCGGCCAATCGCGGGATCGCTGACTTCCTTCACCGTTTCCTCGAACTCGCGGCGCAGGGCGAACAGTGCGGTCAAACGCGCCTGACTGGCTGCGGGAGCTTGCCTGAGCGCGTAGTACGTGCTCGATCCGGGCGGCGCCGCTTTTTGCTGGCAATATTCGTCGAAATTCACGGCTTGGAATGTGGGGAGGGGAGGCGAAGCGCACTCCGCGTGCGCGCGAAGCCGAAAATTGTAGCATCGGCCGGGACGTGGCAGATGCGCGGCAGATGCGCGGCGCTTGCCGTGCGAGATGCGCGGCCAGTTGCAGACAAGCGCGAATCAATGCGTTAGAATCTCGCGCTTACGCTTTTGGGCGCGTACATCCGGACGCCGCGCAGAGCATGCAGGACATCGGGTGAGGCGCACAACGCTTGCCCGGCTGCGAGGGTGGCGAAATTGGTAGACGCACCAGGTTTAGGTCCTGACGCCCGCAAGGGTGTAGGGGTTCGAGTCCCCTCCCTCGCACCACGTGTTAATAGCGAAAACCCCGCCAAGTGATTGCACTGGCGGGGNTTTTGTTTGGCGGGCACATAATGCAAGCCCGCATGCGACAGCACCAATCAGGCTTGGGGACTGGCGGGCGTTTCGCTGCCCGGTAGATCAGCCTGCGCGGCGCCCTCGAGAAAGCGCCGGGTCGACTCGAACGCCTGCAACATCTGATCGGGCCACGGCGTTTGCAGCATGACGGCCTGATGGTTTTCGAATGCCGACGACAACAGCTTCGCCAGTTCCGGCGAGCGCAAATGGCGCAGCAGCACACTGAGCGCAATCGCCGTTGCCTGGCTCGCGCCGGCTGTCTGCAGTTCCGAAGCGGTAAGTGCCGCGACCTGTTTATTGATGTCCACTGAAACTTTCCTGAATAGATCTGGATGACTGGATTCGCGCACCGAGGGGGTTCATCGGGTCCGCAAGGGGACCGATAAGCGTTGGATGGCGGCGGATTCCGGAATTCTGACACGGTTGGCGTCCCGGCGCGAATGCAGCGGTGTTCTCGCGCGAACATGACGCCCGCACGGTTGCGCGCTTTGCCGTCGCAATAGATCGCGCAATTAATCTGGCAATTGATCGCGCAACATATGGTTCGTATCGGTTCTGCTTCGCGGTTCGTATCGCTTCTCCTTCGGCCAGCGAAGCGGTCGATTAATCGCTGCCTGTCCGTCGCATAATGGATTGCTAACGCGCAAGTACAATCCGGCAGCCGCTGACCGGCAACCGGTGGGATGCGGTTTTGATCGCGGCTTCAGGCGGGCCTCAAGCGGGCTCGAAGCGGGTCTCAAGCGGGTTTCAATCGCGGTTTCAATCGCGGTTTCAATCGGCCCCTCGGCCGCTCGTCATGAGCTTCGAGCGGACGGCTGCTTGTAAAGCCCGCTCCACATGTTATTCTGCGCGCCGCTTTTCGCGGGTTGCCATTGCAGTATTCGCCAATAGTCCTTGCGACAGCGCGTTGCCATCAAACGGACAGTAGCGCGAGACAATAAAAGAGGGATGCGATGAGCGTGATATTTGTCGTGTTGGGCGCTGTGGTTGGCATACTGACGTCGTTATCGAACGATGTTCCGCTCGGCTATGGCGCACTGTTCGGCGCGCTCGCGGGTTTGGCGCTGGCACGCCTGCGCAGAAAAGATTCCGCGAGTGTCGCGCATCCGCCGTTATCGGGCGCCGCCGCGACGGCCGCCTCCGGCGCGCCCCGTGATCTTGCTGCCAGGGTCGAGTGGCTGGAACGCGAGCTTGTCACGCTGCGCGGCGAAGTTCGGCAACTGCGGGACGCTTTGAGTCTTGCTCCTGCCGAAGGAGCGCCGGAAGTGCCCGGTGCGCCGTCCATCCCGGCGGCAAACGTCGCCACGATGGACCACCCGGCTGCCGCGAACATCCCGAGCCATCCCTATGCGATTGCGCCGCAGCAATCCGCGACTTCGAAGGCGAAAGCGTCGGCGGTGCATGCGTCGGCAAGCGCGGATGCCGCGGCACCGATCCATCGGCAGATAGAGACTCCCGCGATGATGCCTGCCAGCGCGTCTTCACAAGCCGAGGCGGCCGGATCACTGTCAGCCGGGACTCCGACCGCGCCTGCCCGCGGCCCCGGTCTTGTCGAGCGCGTTGTGAAAGCAGGCCGCGACTGGCTCTTTGGCGGCAATACGGTGGTGCGAGTCGGCATCGTCGTGCTGTTCTTCGGCATTGCCTTCCTCCTCAAATACGCGGCCGACAACAGCCTGCTGCCGGTTGAATTCCGCCTCGCCGGAGTCGCCCTTGCTGCCACGGCCCTGCTGGTGTTCGGCTGGCGTATCGGCGAGAGCCGCGGCGCCTACGGACTCGTGCTGCAGGGCGGCGCCGTCGGCGCCTTGTATCTCACGGTGTTCGCCGCAACCCGGCTGTACCATCTGTTGCCGACCGCCGCGGCTTTGCCACTGATGATCGCGACCTGCGCACTGAGCGCGTTTCTCGCGATACGTCAGGACGCGCCTTCGCTCGCGTTCATGGGTAGCGCCGGAGGATTTCTCGCGCCGCTTCTGCTGTCGACCGGCGGCGGTAGCCATGTGATTCTCTTTAGCTACTACGCGCTGCTCAACGCCGGCATCTTTGCGATTGCGTGGTTCAAGGCATGGCGTGCTCTGAATCTGCTCGGCTTCGTCTTCACCTTCTCGATCGGCGTGGCGTGGGGCGCGACTGCCTATCGTCCGGAACTGCTCGCGAGCACCGAGCCGTTCCTGATTCTCTTTTTCGTCATGTACGTGGGTATCGCGCTGCTCTACGCGGTTCGCCGTGAACTGACGCTCAGGCATTACGTCGACGGTACGCTGGTGTTCGGCACGCCGCTCGTCACCATTGGTCTACAGTCCGCGCTGATGAGCGGCACGGAGTTCGGTCTCGCGTGGAGCGCCGTAGCGCTCGCGGTCTTCTATCTGGCGATAGCGGGCTGGCTGGCGCCGCGCCGTGCGCGCCTTGGCCTGCTGTTCGACTCGATGTTCGCGCTCGCTCTGATCTTCGCCACGCTCGCCGTGCCGCTCGCGTTCAGCGGGCCGACCACGAGCGCGACGTGGGCGATAGAAGGCGCCGCGGTCACGTGGCTCGCGGTGCGGCAGCGTCGCATTGTCGCGTTCGCCTTTGGCCTGCTGATGCAGCTGGCCGCGGCGGCTGCGTTCGTCGTGGGCGCCATCACGCTGTTCGAACACACGGCCGCCTTGCCGGTGCTCAACGGCGCCTATCTCGCCAGTGTGCTGATTGCGCTCGCCGGCATTTTCACCGGATGGCGGTTGCATGGCCGCAGCGACGCGTGCGACTGGCATGCATGGATGCCGCAGATCGGTATTGTCGCGAGCATCTGGGGGCTGTTGTGGTGGGTGGCGGGCGGGCTCAACGAGGTTCATACCTACCTGCATGCGTTCCCGGCAAACGACCGCGAGCGAGCCGGCGCGGCGCTCATCGGGCTCTTTGCGGTGCTCAGCGCGTGGCTCGCTCACGGTGTGCGCCGCAGGCTGCTTTGGCCGCTTGCCGAGTGGCCGGCGCTTGCGCTTATCCCGGTGCTCGCCGCACTCACAGTCCGCGTGTTCTCACTGAATACGACGCCGGTCAGCGGCTATGGCTGGCTCGCCTGCGCGCTGATCGCCGCGTCGACCTACGCGTTGCTGTGGCGTCAGCAGCGCCAGGTCGGCGAGCGGATTCTCGCGCCGCTGCACACGCTGATGTTCTGGAGCGTCGCTGCACTCGTCGCGCTGCAAGGCTACTGGACGTTGCGCGCGTACGTACCGGAAGGCGCATGGAGTTGGAGCGCATGGGCTTACGGTTTTGGTACGCTGCTGTTGCTGCTGTCCGGCGTCGCGCAGCGTTTGCGCTGGCCGGTCGCGCGCTTTGCGCATGCCTACCAGGTGTGGGCCGCAGTGCCGCTCGCCGCGCTGTTGTGGATGTGGAGCATTGCGAGCGTGATGAGCGACGGCAGCGCCGCGCCGCTCTTCTGGTTGCCGCTCGTGAATCCTCTGGACGTCGCGCAGATACTGGTGTTCATCGCCGGCGCGGTGTGGTTGCGCCGGCTGCGCGCACTCGGCGTGCAACGGCACCCGCGCGCGTTCGACTACGCAGTGCTCGCTACCTTGTTCCTCTGGTTCAATGCGTTGCTGCTGCGTACGCTGCATCATTGGGTCGGCGTGCCGTACGAGTTCGCGCAGATGTCGCAGTCGATGCTCGTGCAGGCGTCGCTCTCCGTCTTCTGGACGCTCTGTGCGCTGGCGATAATGATCTGGGCGACCCGGCGCGCGAGCCGTATCGTCTGGTTCATCGGTGCCGGGCTGCTCGGCGCGACCGTCGTCAAGCTGTTCCTGTTCGACCTGTCGCACGTGAGCGGCATCGAGCGGATCGTATCGTTTATCGGTATCGGCGTAATGTTGCTGCTGATCGGCTACTTCTCGCCGTTGCCGCCCAAGCTGGTGGTGAGGGAAACTGAACAATGAAGCATCTTCTAAAAGTGACGGGCTGGTGTGTCGCGTTCGTTGGCGTGGCGGCCGCAACGCCAGCCTGCGCCGAAGAGTTCGCGCGGCGCTTTGCGCTCCAGCTGCAAGAGGGCGCGGCCTGGTACAGCGTCACGCTGCCGGCCGCTGTTTATGCAGCCAGTCAGCGCAACGACCTCGGCGACGTGCGCGTATTCAACGGCGCAGGCGAACCCGTGCCGTATTCGCTCGAGGCTCCGCGCGAGGCGGCCCGCAAGCCGCCGTCGCTGCGCGCGGTGCGATGGTTCCCGCTACGGCCCGCTGCGGCGGGGCAGGCCGGCGCACCGTTTGGCGTGACGATCGCGGCCGATGGTTCGCTACGCGCAACCGCCGCACCGCCTGGGCGCACCCAGCACGACACCGATCTTATCGATGCAGGCGAGGCGGCGCACGAGGGCCGCGCGAGCGCGCTCGTAATTCACCTGCGCGACGACAATTACCAGGGACGCGTCACCGTCGAATCGAGCGACGATCTGCGCAACTGGCAAGCCGCCGGTGACGCGCAAATACTTAAAGTCAGCTACAACGGCAGCACGCTGAGTCAGGACCGTATCGAACTGAACGCAGCGCACGCGCGCTATCTGCGCCTGCATTGGCTCGACGGCGCACCCTACCTCGAATCAATCGACGCGGAAGTGCAGGCGGCAAGTGCCGGGCGCGCGCAAGCCGCCGACTCCCAGCGGGAGTGGCGCGAGGGCATCGTCGCACACGCAGGCCCGAAGGCCGGCGAGTATTTCTTTTCGACGGGGGGCCCCTATCCGGTCGATCGCTTGCGGCTCGCTTTGCCGCAGCCGAACACCGTGGCGCCCGCCACCGTCTATTCGCGCGCCGAATTGGGCGCGGCGTGGCGTGAGGTGTCGAGCGCGACGCTCTTTCGCCTGCACAACGGCGACGTCGAACAGAACAATCCGGCGCTGCAATTGACGCCGGATACGGATCGCCACTGGCGTGTAGTTGTCGATACGCGCAATGGCGGGCTTGGCAGCGGCGCGTTGACCATCGCGGCGGGATGGCGGCCGGCGACGCTGACCTTCGTTGCACGCGGATCGGCGCCGTTTTCGATCGGCGTGGGCAACGCCTCGGCGGTGTCGACAGCGGTTGGCCGCGACGAGTTGCTGATGGGCGCGTCGTCGGTGATTGCCACGGCGGGCGTCGGCGAGCCGCTGGCGCTTGCGCAGAATGGGAACGCGGCTGCGTCGGCGAATCCCGACGCGTACCGTCGCTACCTGTTGTGGGCGGCTTTGCTGCTGGCCGTCGGCTCGCTCGCGGCCATTGCCTGGCGGCTTGCACGAAGTGTGTCGCCACGCGCGTCGACGGGGGATGCCGCGGCTGCCATGCCGGGTGCGATGCCAAGTGCGATGCCGGGTGCGATGCCGGGTGCGATGCCGGGTGCGATGGGCGGCGTGGCGCAGACGGCGGTTGGCGCGACGGACGCTGTACGGCCCGCGGGTGGGTCGGCGAGTGGGTCGTCGCAAGGCGGGGTGAGCCCGACGGCCGGTGGCGCGGCAAGTCCGACAAACGACGGGCATACGCGCGACGGCAACGCGTGACACGATGGGTGCGTGTACAACTAATTCACGCGCGCCCATTCGATGTTGCTCACAAAGCGGCGTGGACCAAGAAACGAGAAAACCAGGCGCCATGCCGCGTTGCTCGCGGTTGAGTAACGTTTGTGGCCGCGTCGCGCTCGCGGCCTGGCGTTTCAGCGGGACGTGCCGCGGCATTGCATTGCAGCTTCGAGTGCGTGGCAGCGTTTCACGCCGCTGGGCACTCGGGCTCAGGAAGCTTCAGCAGGCTTTGTCGGCCGCGTCGCAATCTGGGCGTCTAAGCGTCAGCAGCGTTTCTCGCCGCTGCACCCTGGGGCTCTCGACGTTTCAAGAGGCTTTCCTGGCTGCGGCGCGCTCTGGGCCTCTAAGCGTCAGCAGCGTTTCCCGCCGCTGCGCCCTCGGGCTCTCGAAGTTTTCAACAGGCTTTGCTGGCCGTGGCGCGCTCTGGGCCTCCAAGCGTCAGCAGCATTCCCGCCGGTCCACCCTCGGGCTCTCGAAGTTTCAACAGGCTTCCCTGGCCGCGGCGCGCGCTTTACTCATCGCGCGCGGTCATCGTTTCAATGACCTTGTCGAGCGCTTCGCCTAGCGCGAGCTTCTCTTTATCGTCGAGGCAATCGAACAGATCGCCGTTCCACTTGCGCGCAATCGGCATAATCCTGCGATACAGTGCGCGCCCCTCGGCCGTGAGCGACACGAGCACGACGCGGCCGTCTTCGGCACTGGCTTCGCGTTTCACGAGCCCCTGTCTGATCAGACCTTCGGCGGCGCGGCTCGCCTGGCTCTTGTCGAGATTGGCATGCCTCGCGAGCTCCATGATCGAGAACGGTCCGAACGATCCCACCGACGCGATCACGCGAGCTTCCGGCAATGTCACGCCGAGCTTGTCCTGATAACGCTCGCTGATGCCGCGCTCAGCAAGCTTGTTCAATACATGCAGACGATAGGTGAGGAGCTGTTCCAGGCCAGCTTTGGCGGAGTCCTTCATGGTCTTCCCGTGATGAGTGGCGCGATTGTGGCGCTGTGATTGTTGCCGCAACCATGCCGCCCGGTCAACGCGCGCCGTACTTCAAACGCGTCAGTTGTTCGGCCTCATCCGCCAGGAGCCGCGCGGCGTCGCGAATCGCGAATTCAAGGCTGATCGGACCGGGCGCCGGCGAGAAGCAACCGCTGAAATATTCGGCGAGCCGCGGCAATGCGGCGGAGTCTACGGCACCCGAAAGCAGGGTGGCCGGCACACCGGCTGTCTGCGCATGACGGCATGCAATGAAGGGTGCTTTCCCATGCAGCGTTTGCACGTCCGAGCGGCCTTCCCCCGTGATCAGCCAGTTCGCACCCTCGAGCGCCGCGTCGAGGCCGAGCTCACGCGCCACTGTTTCCGCGCCGGGCTCGAACTGCGCACCGAGCATGTGCAAAGCGAAGCCAAGGCCGCCCGCGGCACCCGCACCCGGTAGATTGCGAGCGGTCCGACCGAGCGCCGCTTCGAGAAGATCGGCGTAGTGGGCAAGGGCGGCGTCGATCGTCTCGACCTGGTCCGGCTGCACGCCTTTTTGCGGACCGAAAACGGCGGTGGCGCCGTGCTCTCCGGTAAGCGGATTGTCCACATCGGACATGCCGACAAACTGCGTGTCGGCAAGCCGCGCGTCGAGCTGCGACGCGTCCACGCGAGCAACGCGGGCGAGCTGTTCGGGCGTGGGCTGGAGTTCGTTGTCTTGCGCATCGAACAGTTGCAGGCCCAGACCTGCAAGCAGGCCGGCGCCGCCATCATTGGTACTGCTGCCGCCGAGCGCGACGAAAAACCGCCGCACGCCCGCATCGAGCAGTGCGCCGATCGCCTCGCCCATGCCGCGCGTGCTGCGCGCCTCGACCGGCACGCCCATGCCCACAGGATCCGTGATGCCGACGATCTCGGCGGTTTCCACGATCGCGCTGCCGTCGGCGAGTATGCCGGTGAGCGCTTCGCGCAGCGGGCCGGCTGCACCGCGCACGCTCAGGGTTCGGCGCTCGCCGCCGCGCGTCAGCATGGCCTCGAGCGTGCCTTCGCCGCCGTCAGCCATCGGGCAGATGCGCACCTCGGCGTCCGGGCGCGCGCGCCGCACGCCGGCCGCCATTGCCTGTGCAACCTGTTCGGCGCTCAGCGAGCCTTTGAAGGAATCCGGGGCGATGACGACGACAGGCGTGGACGGCGAATTGGGCATGGTGTCTCTGAGTGGTTGAAATCGTTGCGGGCAGCGGGCGGCGCGCCTCGCGAGGCTGCAGTTCAAGCCACGAGCGGCGCAGCCCCGAGCGCGTTCGCTAGCTTAGCAGCATGATCCCGCCGACTGAATACGTCGAACGGCATAGTCCGGATCGTCCAGGCGCGCGAGGGGCGCGTGGGGGGCAGCAGGCGGCAGGCAGCAGGCAGCAGGCAGCTAGCTGCAGGTCACCGGTAGCAAGCAGCAAGATTCTGCGGGAAACGCAAAACCCCCTCGAAAACGGCCCGCAATCACTGCGGAAAGGCCCGAATGCCGAGAAAAATGCGCCCGGTCATCGAATCCCGGCTTGCCGCGCAAATAGTTTGCTAAAATATTCGGCTCTTTGGACCCAACCGTGCTGCCGGCGGCCTGCAAGCCCGCGGCGCAGGCGCGCAAAAGCGGCACGGAGAAGATAACTGAATTCGCTCGAATTATTTTAGGACGATTGAAGCCATGGCTAACGTTGTTGAAAACCTCGGCAAGCTCGAACGCCGCGTAACGATTTCCCTGCCGAAGGACGCCGTGCAGAAGGAAGTGGATTCGCGTATCCGTCAACTCGCAAAGAACGTGCGCATGCCGGGTTTCCGCCCGGGCAAGGTGCCGCTCAAGATGGTGACGCAACAGTATTCGGGCCAGGTGGAAGCGGAAGTGCTGAGTGACAAGGTCGGCAAGGAATTCTTCGACATCAGCCGCGCTGAGAACCTGCGTGTCGCCGGTCAGCCGAGCTTCGCGCCGAAAACGGACGTTGCGGAAGGCGACTACGCGTTCGACGCGACCTTCGAGGTCTACCCGGAAGTGAAGCTGGGCGACGTCGCCACGGCTGAAATCGAGCGCACCACGACTACCATCAGCGAAGCGGAAATCGACCGCACGCTGGAAATCCTGCGCAAGCAGCGCGTGCATTTCCACGCTCGCGGCGAAGCCGGCGAGCACGGCGACGGCGGCGCGGACACGGCAGCGAAAGAAGGTGATCGCGTTTCGGTCGACTTCGTCGGCAAGATCGACGGCGAAGCGTTCCAGGGCGGCAGCGCCGAAGACTTCGCGTTCGTGCTGGGCGAAGGCCGCATGCTGCCGGAATTCGAAAAGGCGGCCACGGGCCTGAAGGTAGGCGAGTCGAAGGAATTCGACCTGGCGTTCCCGGCCGACTATCACGGCAAGGAAGTGGCAGGCAAGACGGCGCAATTCACGATCACGATGAAGAAGATCGAATGGCCGCATCTGCCCGAAATCGACGCTGAATTTGCGAAGTCGCTCGGCATTGAAGACGGCGACCTGACCAAGATGCGCGCCGAAATCAAGGACAACCTCGAGCGCGAAGCCAAGCGCCGCACGCAATCCATCGTCAAGAACCAGGTGATGGACGCGCTCCTGAAGATCTCGGAGCTGGACGTGCCGAACGCGCTGATCGAACAGGATCAGGAGCGCCTCGTCGCCATGGCTCGTCAGGATCTGGAGCAGCGCGGCGTGCCCAACGCTAAAGATGCGCCGATTCCTGCCGCTATGTTCAAGGAACAGGCCGAGCGTCGCGTCAAGCTGGGTCTGGTGCTGGCCGAGCTCGTGAAGGCGAACAATCTGCAGGCGAAGCCCGAACAGATTCGCGCTGAAGTCGACGAATTCGCGAAAAGCTACGAAGACCCGAAGGAAGTCGTCCGCTGGTATTATTCGAACCAGCAACGCCTTGCTGAAATGGAAGCGTACGTCGTTGAAGCAAACGTCGTCGAGTTCGTGCTGAGCAAGGCCAAGGTGACGGACAAGGAAGTGAGCTTCGAAGAGCTGGCAAGCGCAACGGCGCAAGCTTAAGCGTCGCTGCAACGGCGTGCCGGCTGTCGGAGCGACGGCCCGCACGCCGTTTTTTTGTGCTGCATTTTTGTGCTGCCGTACTGTGCGGTTTTCGGTGCGGTTTTCCGTACAGTTGTGCGCACTTGAATACGGGCTGGTCGACCACACCTGTCTTGCATCTGATATTTAGAATATTTCCAGACAAGGATCCATTGCATGACCTTTCGCGCCCAAATGCTGGACACGTTGACCTCCCAGTCGTCCCGGGATCTCGAAGCGCAGGCGCTCGGACTGGTACCGATCGTCGTGGAAACGAGCGGCCGGGGCGAGCGCTCGTATGACATCTACTCGCGCTTGCTGAAGGAACGTATTGTGTTCCTGGTGGGCGAGGTGAACGATCAGACCGCGAATCTGGTTGTCGCGCAAATGCTGTTTCTAGAGAGCGAGAATCCGGACAAGGACATCTACTTCTATATCAACAGCCCGGGTGGTTCGGTGTCGGCCGGTATGGCGATCTACGACACGATGCAGTTCATCAAGCCGGACGTGTCCACGCTGTGCATGGGGCTTGCGGCAAGCATGGGCGCGTTCCTGCTGGCTGCGGGTGCGAAGGGCAAGCGCTTTGCGCTGCCGAACTCGCGCGTGATGATCCACCAGCCGCTCGGCGGCGCGCGTGGTCAGGCGTCGGACATCGAAATTCAGGCGCGCGAAATCCTGTATTTGAAGGAAAGGCTGAATCATCTGCTCGCGCACCACACCGGCCAACCGGTCGAGCGGATCGCGCGCGACACCGACCGTGACAACTTCATGTCCGGCGACGACGCTCAGGCCTATGGCCTCGTCGATCAGGTCGCGCACAAGCGGCCCTGACCGGGTACGGGTTTGCGCTAAATCGGGGCAAATCCGTCGGCTGATCGGTTGTGAAATAATCAGGAGTCGTCCGAGCGCCTGCGGCAAACGCCGTCATCTTGCTCAGCCCGGCCGCGCCTAACTGCGTGGCTGGGGCAAACGGCGTATCATGTAATCGAGTGTCCGGAGGCTCACACATCTATGGCGGACAAAAAAGGTTCTAACAGCGAAAAGCTGTTGTATTGCTCGTTTTGCGGCAAGAGCCAGCATGAAGTCAAAAAACTGATTGCCGGCCCGTCGGTGTTCATCTGTGATGAATGTATCGACCTGTGCAACGAAATCATTCGCGACGAAGCAGCAGGTGCGGGCATCGAGGCAGGCTTGTCCAAGTCCGATCTGCCGGGGCCGCAAGAGATCCGTGAAATCCTCGACCAGTATGTGATCGGTCAGGAACGCGCGAAGAAAATTCTCGCCGTCGCGGTGTACAACCACTACAAGCGCCTGAAGCATCTCGACAAGAAAGACGAGATCGAGCTGTCCAAGAGCAACATCCTGCTGATCGGCCCGACCGGTTCCGGCAAGACCCTGCTTGCGCAAACGCTCGCCCGTCTTCTGAACGTTCCGTTTGTCATTGCAGACGCAACCACGCTGACGGAAGCGGGTTACGTGGGCGAAGATGTTGAGAACATCATCCAGAAGCTGCTGCAGAATTGCAATTACGAAGTGGACAAGGCCCAACGCGGCATTGTCTATATCGACGAAATCGACAAGATCAGCCGCAAGTCGGACAACCCGTCCATTACTCGCGACGTGTCGGGCGAGGGCGTGCAGCAGGCGCTGCTGAAGCTGGTTGAAGGCACGATGGCGTCGGTGCCGCCCCAAGGCGGTCGCAAGCACCCTAACCAGGACTTCATCCAGGTCGACACCACCAACATTCTGTTCATTTGCGGTGGCGCGTTTGACGGGCTGGAGAAGGTGATCGTCGATCGTACGGAAAAGACCGGCATTGGCTTTGGCGCGAGCGTGAAGAGCAAGCAGGACCGTGACGCCGGCGAGGTGCTGCGCGAAGTGGAGCCGGAAGACCTGATCAAGTTCGGCCTGATTCCTGAACTGATCGGTCGGCTGCCGGTGGTGGCCACGCTCGGCAAGCTCGACGAAGCGGCTTTGATGAAAATTCTCGTCGAACCGAAGAATGCGCTCGTGAAGCAATACCATAAGCTCTTCAACATGGAACGCGTCGAGCTCGAAATTCGCCCGGCTGCGCTCCAGGCCGTGGCGCGCAAGGCGATCCGTCGCAAGACGGGCGCACGCGGACTGCGCTCCATCCTGGAACAGGCATTGCTTGACGTGATGTACGATCTGCCGCAAATGAAAGGTGTCAGCAAGGTCATCATTGACGATAATGTGATCGACGGCGACGGCAAACCCTTGTTGATCTATGAAGACGCGCCCAAAGTCGCGGGTTCTAACTGATCGGCTTGTGGATACTGCAAAAAGCCGTTCATGGCGACGTGAACGGCTTTTTCGTTTATCGTGTGGTCAGAACGGTTGTTTTCACAATGGAGTCACTGAACCTTCGGAGTCACTGAACTTTTCCCACACGCGGAGGCTTGCAATATTTTCTGCTGGCCTCACCTATCGAACGAACTGATTCCACTCATGGGGAAATGAAATGTCAGGAACCCAACTCCTCCCGCAGGAACGTATTACGCTGCCGCTGCTCCCGCTGCGCGACGTAGTCGTTTTCCCGCACATGGTGATTCCGCTCTTCGTAGGCCGCCCGAAGTCGATCAAGGCTCTCGAAGCAGCGATGGAAGGCGGCAAGCACATCATGCTCGTCGCCCAGAAAACGGCTGCGAAAGATGAGCCGACCGAAAAGGACATGTACGAAGTAGGGTGTGTTGCCAACATCCTGCAAATGCTGAAGCTGCCCGACGGCACGGTGAAGGTGCTCGTCGAGGGTCTGCAGCGCGCAAAGACGCTTTCCATCGAAGAACAGGAAACGCAGTTTTCGTGCGAAGTCATGCCGCTCGAACCCGACCACGCCGACAGCGCTGAAACCGAAGCGCTGCGCCGCGCGATCGTGTCGCAGTTCGACCAGTATGTGAAGCTGAACAAGAAGATCCCGCCGGAGATCCTGACCTCGCTGTCGGGTATCGACGAAGCCGGGCGTCTGGCCGACACGATCGCGGCACATCTGCCGCTCAAGCTCGACCAGAAGCAGCACATCCTGGAAATGTTCCCGGTCATCGAGCGTCTCGAGCATCTGCTCGCGCAGCTCGAAGCCGAGATCGACATCCTGCAGGTCGAAAAGCGCATCCGTGGGCGTGTGAAGCGCCAGATGGAGAAGAGCCAGCGCGAGTACTACCTGAACGAACAGGTCAAGGCGATCCAGAAGGAACTGGGCGAGGGCGAAGAAGGTGCGGATCTCGAAGAACTCGAGAAGCGCATCACGGCCGCGCGCATGCCGAAGGAAGCCAGGAAGAAGGCCGACGCCGAGCTGAAAAAGCTCAAGCTGATGTCGCCGATGTCGGCTGAAGCGACGGTTGTGCGCAACTACATCGACACTCTGATCGGCCTGCCGTGGCGCAAGAAGAGCAAGGTCAACAACGACCTCTCGAATGCCGAGCGCGTGCTGGACGAAGACCACTTCGGTCTCGAAAAGGTGAAGGAACGCATTCTCGAGTATCTCGCGGTCCAGCAGCGTGTCGACAAGGTCAAGGCGCCGATCCTGTGCCTCGTCGGGCCTCCGGGCGTTGGTAAGACGTCGCTGGGTCAGTCGATTGCTCGCGCAACGAACCGCAAGTTCGTGCGTATGGCGCTCGGCGGCGTGCGTGACGAGGCCGAGATCCGCGGTCACCGTCGTACGTACATCGGTTCGATGCCCGGCAAGATTCTGCAGAGCCTGACCAAGGTCGGCGTGCGCAATCCGCTCTTCCTGCTCGACGAAGTCGACAAGATGGGCCAGGATTTCCGCGGCGATCCGTCGTCGGCATTGCTGGAAGTGCTCGATCCGGAACAGAACCATACGTTCGCCGATCACTATGTCGAAGTGGACTTCGATCTGTCGGACGTGATGTTCGTGGCGACGTCGAACTCGCTGAATATTCCGCCGCCGCTGCTCGACCGGATGGAAGTGATCCGTCTTTCGGGTTACACGGAAGACGAAAAGGTCAGCATCGCGCAACGTTACCTGCTGCCGAAGCAGAAGAAGAACAACGGCCTCAAGGATGGCGAGGTCGATGTGACGGAAACGGCGATCCGCGACATCATTCGCTACTACACGCGTGAAGCCGGCGTGCGTTCGCTCGAGCGTGAAGTGTCGAAGATCTGCCGCAAGGTCGTGAAGATGCTTCTGCTGAAGAAGGCCGAAGGCGCGGTGAAGGTGGACGGCAGCAATCTCGATACGTTCCTCGGCGTGCGCAAGTACGACTTCGGTCTCGCTGCGAAGGAGAATCAGGTTGGCCAGGTGACGGGTCTCGCGTGGACGGAAGTGGGCGGCGATCTGCTGACCATCGAAGCCGCCGTGATGCCGGGCAAGGGCAACGTGATCCGTACGGGTTCGCTCGGCGACGTGATGAAGGAATCGGTCGAGGCAGCACGCTCGGTGGTCCGCTCGCGTTCGCGTCGTCTGGGCGTCAAGGACGAAGCGTTCGAGAAGCAGGACATTCACATTCACGTGCCGGAAGGCGCCACGCCGAAGGACGGTCCTTCGGCCGGTATCGCGATGACCACGGCGCTGGTGTCGGTGCTCACCGGTATTCCGGTACGTGCCGACGTTGCGATGACGGGCGAAATCACGTTGCGCGGCGAAGTGCTGCCGATCGGCGGTCTGAAGGAGAAGCTGCTGGCAGCGCACCGCGGCGGCATCAAGCTCGTGCTGATCCCGGAAGAAAACGTCAAGGACTTGACGGAGATTCCGGACAACGTGAAGAACGCGATCGAAATCGTGCCGGTCCGCTGGATCGACAAGGTGCTCGAACTCGCACTCGAACGTGTGCCCGAGGCGTTGCCGGAAGAAGAAGCCAAGCCTGCGTCGCCGGTGGCTGGCGAGGCCGGCAAAGACTCTGGTGCAACGGATGTCGTGAAGCACTGAGCCTCCGTCCTGACAGTATCCTTGCTGCACAAAAACCCGCGGTTTAATTACCGCGGGTTTTTTATTGGCCTTTGCGCGCGAAACATTCACACCGAGCGCCTTTAGTCGTGCAACGACATGCCACGGATCAAATTTGTTGTGCGCGCATCCAAAGCCGCAGCCGTTCACGATGAATACACCGCGAAAATCCCTTGAAATCAGGCTCAACCCCTGTTGACACCGCGCTTTCGGCCAATTCTAATGACTCGGCCCGGCATAGCCGCCGGCCACATGATGTCAGGCGCACACGCGCCATTTCGGTTCTAAAACATTCTCGGGGGTAGGGATGAACAAGACGGAATTGATCGACCACATCGCGCAGCAGGCGGAAATTTCGAAGGCCGCGGCCGGCCGCGCGCTGGAGGCTGTAATCGGCGGTGTGAAGGGCACCTTGAAAAAGGGCGGCTCTGTGACGCTGGTGGGCTTCGGCACGTTTGCGGTGGGCAAGCGTACCGCTCGTACCGGACGTAATCCCCGCACGGGCGATGCGATCAAGATCAAGGCAGCCAAAGTTCCTAAATTTAGGCCTGGCAAAGCGCTGAAGGATGCGTTAAACTAATGGGCTTGCTGCTTCACGAAAGTTGCTTGCTTCGGCAGGTGGCCAGGCGGAAGCAAAGAGTCCAGTCTGCGGAACGGGTGCTTAGCTCAGTTGGTAGAGCGGCGCCCTTACAAGGCGTAGGTCGGGAGTTCGAGCCTCTCAGCACCCACCATTCGTTTCGCGATCGACTCGTAAGGCAGCCTCACCCAGGCTGTTGCAGTGAGCAGAAACCCGCATAGCTATTTGCTCTGCGGGTTTTTTGTTGGCTGCACGCGGGGAGAGGCGCCAGCCGGGCAGGCTCCTGCGTGAACCCTTGCCGTTGGTTTTTGCCAGTCATACGCCGCAATCGCCCATACCCGCGCCAACCACAGCGACGCCCGCCCGTTACAACTTTTCCATCGACGGAAAAGACATTCCCTCAGCTCCCGTCGAAGTCTTCGGCAGACCGACAGTCCTCTTCACGCAATTCGGTTTCGTTCACCACGAACTTCGGAGCAAGGAGCATGAACCATGTCCACGAAGCAACCGTTCAAGCGCGTCTGGTTCATTGCAGGCGCTTCACGCGGTTTGAGCGCACTGAGCGGGTTCGCCCTGTTGGTGGCCACTCGGCGGCGCAGCGCGCATCAGCCGGTTCTGGTCGTGATCAACCTGTTTGTGTGCGGCGCGTTCGCCTTCGCCGTGCGTCCCATCATGCAGACGACCGTTGTTCTGGTCTCTCAGCGCGTGGCGGCTGAGGCCGTCGGTACAGCAGCCGGGCTCATCGTCGCGGCGTTCAATCTAGGGGATCTCGGGCGGCAGCTTCGTCGGCGGACTGGCTGTGGCAGGAGGGAGCGTCGTCACGACCGCCTACGTGGGTGTGGCTTTGGCGCTCGTGGGGCTGGCCGTTGTCGCGACGTACGCCTCGTCCGGGCGCCGTTCGGCCAGGACTGCACACGGCGCCGTTGCAGAGTGCCGAACCTGAGCCCCTTTTTACTGCCGAGCCGCAGGCCGGGAGGCAAAAGTTGCGGACACGCGCACGCATCAGCTACAATTGCTGTTCACCGTGTGTTTTATAGCACCTGCGGTGTGCAGTACAAGCAAGGCAGCACAAGGAGTGGTAGTTCAGTCGGTTAGAATACCGGCCTGTCACGCCGGGGGTCGCGGGTTCGAGTCCCGTCCACTCCGCCAGTATCCTCGAAAGGCGAACTCCGGTTCGCCTTTTTTATTGCCCGCTGTTGTAAGATCGGGCGTTCTGTTTTTGGCACTTACGCATGCTCGATTTTTTCCGCAATCACAAACGCCTGATGATGTTCATGCTCATCCTCGTCATTGTGCCGGGGCTGGGTTTCGTGGGTATTCAGGGCTTTCGCGGCTTCTTTGACGAAAGCGCAAACGTCGCGAGCGTCAACGGTCACAAGATCACGCGGGTAGAGTACGACAACGCGATGCGTCAGCAGCTCGACCGCGCCCGTCAGATGCTCGGCGCACAGTTCGACATCAAGGCGTTCGACACGCCCGAACGCCGCAGCCAGATGCTCGACGGCCTGATCGAACAGCGCATGCTGGCCGATGAAACGCAGCGCCTTCACCTGAGCGCATCTGACGACGCCGTGCGCCGCGTGCTGCTTAACGATCCGATCATCTCGTCGCTGAAAAAGCCGGACGGCTCGATCGACGTCGAGCGTTACAAGCAACTCCTCGCCATGCAGGGCATGACGCCCGACCAGTACGACGAGCGCGTGCGTTACGGCATCGCCACTCAGGAATTGCCGGCCAGCATACAGGGCAGCTCCTTCACGTCGAAAACGCTCGCCCAGCGTCTGACCGACCTTGCCGAGCAGCAGCGTGAAGTGCAAGGCATTGCCTTTCATCCGCGCGACTATGCCGCGAAAATCCAGCCGACCGACGCGCAGTTGCAGGCGTATTACGACGCGCATCGCAACGACTTCGCGACCCCGGCTACTGCCACGATCCAGTATCTGGTGATGTCGCCGGCCACGCTCGCCGCCTCCGTGCAGCCGGGCGAGGCGGACCTGAAAAAATACTACGACGAGAACATCGCCCACTACCGGACCGAAGGCCAGGTGCGTGCGAGCCACATTCTGATCGCCGCGCCCAAAGACGCGAGCGCAGCCGACAAGGCCAAGGCGAAGCAGAAGGCCGAAGAGTTGCTCGCACAGATCAAGGCGCATCCTGATCAGTTTGCTCAGATCGCGCAGGAGAACTCGCAGGATCCCGGCTCGGCATCGAAAGGCGGCGACCTCGGCTACTTTGGGCGCGGCATGATCGCGGGCGGCCAGGCGTTCGACGACGCTGTGTTCGCGCTCAAGAAAGACGAAGTGAGCGGCATCGTGCAAACGGACTTCGGTTATCACATCGTCAAGGCGACTGACGTCAAGCCGGCGGTCACCCGACCGTTTGACGAAGTGAAGGACCAGATTGCCCGCGACCTGAAGACGCAACTGGCAAGCAAGGCATTTAGCGACGACTCCGAAGGCTTTACGTCGATCGTCTATGAGAAGGCAAAGAGCCTGCAGCCAGCCGCCGACAAGTACAAGCTGCAGCTGCAGACGGCCACAGTCACGCCGCAGCCCGATCCGAAGCTGCCGCCCGACAGCCCGCTGAACAACGCGAAGTTCCTCGCCGCCGTGTTTGCCAACGACTCGGTCAACGCACGCAACAACACGCAGGCAATCGACGTGGGCAGCAACACGCTGATCGCTGCGCGCGTCACTGATTACAAGGCTGCGGCGGTGCCGGCGCTCGACACTATCAAAGACGCCGTGCGCGAGAAGGTGATCGCCGCACAGTCGAACGAAGCCGCGCATAAAGACGGCATCGCGAAGCTCGCCGAGTTCGAAAAGTCGAAGGCGACCACCGGCTTCTCGTCGCCGCTGAAGGTTTCTCGTAACGACGCGCAGGGCGTGCCGCCCGCCGCGTTGAGCGCGATCTACAAGGCCGATGCGCAGAAGTTGCCCGCATATGTAGGCGTGGATCTGGGCGACGCCGGCTACGCGATTTACCGCGTCAATGCGGTGGTGGCGGGCGGGCCGGTGGATCCGCAGCGGCTCGCCGCGGCCCAGCAGCAGATCGCGCAAGTGCAATCGCAGTCGGAAACGCAGGCCTATATCGAGGCGTTGCGCGCCCGTTCGAAGGTCAAGCTGTATGGCTCGCTGGAGAGCGGCGCGAATGCGCAGGAAGGCAGCGAGTAAGCTGCATGCCGGCAGAGCGGTTGCTGGGGCAATTGGCTGTGTGGCTGGTCGCGCGCTCGACCACCTGGTTAGGCACGCAGTCCCGGCTCAGTCAGCCTGGCAGTCAATGCTCGGTTAGCGAGCAGTCAACGCCCGCTTAGTCGCTCAGTCGCTCCAGAGCATGCCTGCCCGCCCGGCGCGAGATTGGCTACGCCGCGCGCGCCGCGCATCCATGAAAAAGCCCCGCAGATGCGGGGCTTTTCAGTCTGGAGACTCGTCGTCCTCCAGACCGGACGCTCATCGAAGTGACATCGATCAGCGTGACACGATTACAGGCACGAACTGATCGCGCTGGTGGCGTCGCTGCCCGCTGCGCCGTTGGCCCGGAAGCCGACCCACGAGCCTTTGCCCGAGTATGCCGGACGCACCACGGCGGCCGCGCCGTTCGGCGGCTGCTGGCCGGGCACATACACGTCGACAGCCTGATCGTTAGCCAGCGTGTCTTGGGACACGACCTGCTTTTGCGAGCTGTCTGCCCATTTTTGCGCGATGCACGAGGCCACGGCCTTCGGCGGTTGCTGGCTCTGTCCGACGGATTGGACGCCAGCCGGCGGTTGAGCGGCGCAGGCAGAAATTGCCACGGTCAAAGCGATTAACGGTAGGTATTTCACGTTATCTCCTCTAGAAGTCGCTCAAAATCGAGCCGGTCACACGGGATTGCGCAAGCGTCAGACGACGCTCGCCGATCCGTATACCCGATGTTTCGGAAACGGGTTGTCAGCCGCTTTCAGCGCGGCGAACCCGTGCGAAGGAGTGGCTTCACAGCAGGCCACACGTTGTTCAGTAGCACTGGCTGTGCCTGCTGCGCGGGATGAATCTGATCCGCCTGGAACATGTCGGGCTTGTCGGCGATGCCGGCGAGCAGAAACGGCACGAGCGGCACGCGCAGTTCCTTCGCAAGCTGGCCATACATGCCGTGGAACTTTTGCGTGTAGTCGGGGCCGTAATTAGGCGGTACGTACATGCCAACCAGCACCACCTTCGCGTGGCCTTGCTGCGCCTGTTCGATGATCGTGCGCAGGTTGTCCTCCGTGGTGGAGAGCGGCACGCCCCGCAACGCGTCGTTCCCACCCAGTTCGACAATCACAATGCTCGGCTTCAGGCGTTGCATGAGCGCCGGCAAGCGGGCTCGCCCGCCGCTCGTCGTGTCGCCGCTGATACTGGCATTGGCAACGCTATAATCGATTCGCTCTTGCGCAAGGCGCTGGCGCAGTAACGCAACCCAGCCCGTGTCGCGCGGCAAACCGTACTCGGCGGAGATGCTGTCGCCCAATACGACGATCACGGGTTTGGCCGCTTCCGGCGTGTTGGCAGCATGAACGGTGAAACTCGCCGCAAAGAGCACCGCGGCCAAAATGGCCGATATGGCCGATATGGCCGATATGGCCGAGCGCACGAAGCCCATTGCGATAGAAGTCGCCGGGTTCGTTGCCCGAATGAATGCCTTGGCGCGATGCTTGACGGCGCACACTTTCAACCTACGCTTCACCATGCTAAACAGAACTGATCCAGTCATTGAAGTGCGGGGTTTGTGCAAGAAGGTTAAGGATGCAACGGGCGAACTGACCATTCTCGACAACATCGATCTGGCTATCGAAGCCGGTAGCAGTGTTGCGATAGTGGGCGCGTCCGGGTCGGGCAAGTCTACGCTGCTTGGCCTGCTCGCGGGGTTGGACAGCGCGAGCTCCGGCTCGGTTCGTCTGCTCGGCCGCGAGCTCACCACCTTGAACGAAGACCAGCGTGCGGCTTTACGTAGCGGCTCGGTCGGCTTCGTATTCCAGTCGTTTCAGTTGATGCCGCATTTGACGGCGCTCGAGAACGTTACCTTGCCGCTCGAACTGCAAGGCGGCATTGGCACGCGGGAAGCCGCAGCGCGCGCGCGCCGGCTGCTCGAGCAGGTTGGACTCGGGCAGCGCACCGGTCATTATCCGAAGCTGCTCTCGGGCGGCGAGCAGCAACGCGTCGCACTGGCGCGCGCCTTCGTGACTCACCCGGCGATACTCTTTGCCGACGAACCCACCGGCAGTCTCGACGCTGCCACCGGCCACGCGGTGATCGACCTGATGTTCGAGATGAACCGCGCAAATGGCGCGACGCTGATTCTGGTTACGCACGACGTCGAGCTGGCGCGCCGCTGCGACACCACGGTGACGATCGAAGCGGGACGTCTCGTCTGAACGACGCTGGCGTACGGCGGAAAGGGCGCTGATCGACATGGTGCGCGAGCGGTGCGGCGCAACGCACGCGCGGGGGCTACGTCGGTGCGCACAGGCGGCAAATGCAAAGCCGACAAATACACAGCCCGGTACGAAGGGTCCACAAGCAGAGCCTCCAAACGCACAGCCCCCAAACGCACAGCCCACCAGTGCAACGCGCGCAATGAATTGACGCCACGTCCTTCGAAGTCATGGACTTGCCGACGAATTCGGTCGCGCGTCAGATCCCACGAAACCGAACAAAAAACTGTCGACCCCTACGACATGCCCCCAGGCGCCTGACGACAAAATTTTCGACCCGCTGTCGACCTGACTCACAGGTTCCATTGCCATTCCATCAGTTAACAGATACCTTTCACTCGACACTTCGCGCAAGACTTCCAATGAGTCGAGGTCGATCCACGAACTGCCGCCGGACACGGACCAGCAACGCTCAGCATTTCTGTGCTTGCAATCCGCCGCTGTCAGCCCTCGACGGGAAAGCCCCCTATCCTTGAGGGGGGCAATGCGTCAGATCATGACCTAAAGTGCTGAGGCGAGTCCTTCGCAGCGCGGTGTGGCTGGTTCTCAAGACTGGTATGTTTCTCGTGGCAACGCACTCCACCGCGAACGTGAGCGCCCAAAGTGGCCAAATAAATGCAACGCTTAAACAAGCTAAGGAGGCGCATGAAACCGTTTTATCGATTCATGTTCGCGAGCGCGACTGCTGCGACAATCCTCGCCCTTTGTCCCGCAGCGGCCCAGCAACAGGCTGCTCGTGTCGTAGCCGTAGACCAGGCAGCGGACCCAGGCGCCTCGGCTCACCTCAGCGACGAAGAAATCAGCCAGGCGTATATCTACCTTCTTGGCCGGTTGTTAGTGACACGTCAGCAGCAACTGGATTTCCAGGAAGGATTTAAATGGAATCAACTGGTTCATCGTAAGCCCGGCGCTGTCGACTGGCCGAACCCGAATCTCGACGTTGCGTACTCGGAGTCCTGGCTTGCGGTAGACGAGAACAGTTGCACGATCATCAGTGTGCCGCAGATCAATGAGCGTTATTACACGGTCCAGATACTCAGTGGTTGGGGAGAGACTCTCGCCAACATCAACGAACGCGTCTTCCCGCAAAAGGCTTCCGGCGACTTTGCCGTCTGTCTGAAGGGTGCCAAAGTCACTCCACCTGCCGGTGCTATGCGGATCGACCTGCCCGTCAAGTACGCACGGCTCTTGACACGGGTTGCGCTTGGCGCTGATCCGGATGCGGCGGTGGCACTTCAGCACCAGTTCAAGCTGACGGTCACCGGTACGCCCGGGCTGCCGTCCGTTCCGAAGACCCCTATTTTTGGGCTAGAAGCGTTTCCGGGAGTCGAGGCATTCGACGCAGCCAACCTCGCACTCGACAGCGATCCGGACCGGAACGCGGGCCTGGAGCCCCTGCAGGCGTTGGCCCGCCGCGTAGCTGCCGAAGCGAAGATCCCCGCGCAGCGCAACCGTATCGATAAGGTCATACGCACGAAGGCGTTTCGCGACCTTGCGGAGGCGGGCAAGCTCATCGGACATGGAACGGTGCAGGACGGCTGGGCTCGGCCGGGCGTCGTGGGCGAGTACGGTATTGACTATCTCACGCGCACATTGGTCAATTACCGGGGCATCTGGGCCAATATCAAACCGGAGGTACTCTACTATCGGGGCGCCGCCGACTCCACCGGTGCCGAACTCATCGGCGACAATGTGTACACCTTGACGTTTCCCAAAGACGCGTTGCCTGCACGCTTTGCGAAATATTTCTGGTCTGTCATTGCGGTTGATAGCACGCGTTTCCGGGTGTTGCCTAACCCGCTGAAAAAATACTTGATCAACGAACAGTCGGGCCTGACCTACGGGCCGGACGGATCTCTCACGCTTTATTTCGCTGCCGAGAAGCCCGCAAACGCGCCCGAGGGAAATTGGCTGCCGACACCGCGGGGCGCCAAGTACCGGTTGACCTTCCGCTACTATGGCCCACTTGACGGAGTTGCAAACGGCACTTACTACCCGCCGGCGCTCATGAAGGTCCAGTAGACGGGGAGCTCATTGCAAGATCGGCCGTCGGAACCGTCGATCGGTGGGCGGCGCTCAAGTTTGTCGTGGAGACAAGCTCTCTCCCAAGTGCAGACGGATGCTATATGAGGTCGCGCCTATGTGCCCGATTTGCGCGACGGGGACGGTCCCCTAAGCAGCCGTTCAGTCAGAGTCGGATCGATCGGCCGCTGTGGGCGCAAGTGCGAATTCGTTGGGCCTGGCAGCGGTCGCTTATCGATGGCCTTCCAGCCACTGCCTTCCAGCAGTGGCCAGTCGCATGCGTGCCCCGCGCCTCAAGATCGACTTCGGCCGACCGAAAATATCAGCCGTCGCAGCAGCTATGTGCGTCAACCCGGGCCGTCGCTTGCAGCGGCCAACAGCGGCACGACCAGATCGCTTATCGGCGTAGGAATACCGTGAACCTGGCCGCATCGCTGTACGACGCCGTTGCGACAGTCCCATTCGAGAGGGCGACCAGCCTGTCGGTCCGCAAGAATCGAGGTGCCCAGGTCGGGTGGGGCTTTCAGAAATCCATCGACGATCTCCTGCGCTACCTCGTCGCCCAGTGTCGCACCCTCGGCGCGTGCCACTTCGAGGCATTCTCGCAAGTAAGCGAGCGACAGAGCCGTGATGTCCGGTCGTGAGAACATGCCGGCCCGGCGACCCGCGAGGACCATGAGCCCCGCAACTGCGTTTTGCAGCAGTTTCCTCCACGCGACCGTCGTGAAATCGGCCTGCACGTCCACTGAGCATCGGGTGCCGCGGAGGGCTGCGAGTACAACGCCAGTCTGAGGTGCATCGGGCAAGGTAAGCCGCGGCTTGCCCCGAAGCCACACCGAGGCGTCGCTCTCGCGTTGAGCGGGAAACCATACCACCGAAGGCAGCACCGGGTTGCCGGACAAGTAACGTGCGACGAGCTTCGTTTGTTCCACGCCATTTTGCAGCACGCAAACAACGGTCGCCTCGTCACATAATGCGGACAGCCAAGGTGCCGCGGCCTCTAACTGCGTCGCTTTGACTGCGACAAAAACCAGGTCAACGGCGCCTTTGATTGCGGCCGGATTAGTGAGCACAGGTCCGGGTACGGCAATCTGACCGCCATCGAAGCGAAGCTCGAGGCCCGCATGTGCAGAGCGGCCGCAAATGATCGGTGTGCGGCCGACCTCGTGAAGCGCCGCCGCTACCGTCGTGCCGATCGCGCCGGGGCCGATCAGCGCGACTGTCGGATTCTCAGGGTTCTTCATTATCGTGTTCTCCAGTAGCTGTTTGCCGATGCGGCTGCCGTTTGGCATTGCCCGTTGTCCACTTCGCATCGTGACGCGCGAGCCTCCAACGAGGCCACGTCATGCGGGAATGAGGACCGAGGCGCTAGTGGCAAGTTGGCTAGCGAAATGATCGAGGTCGAAATTCTGGCATCGTCAGGAAGGAGCCACAATCGACGTAAAATTGCTTGAAACGAGAGAAAAAGTCACCTCACATCTACGAAGTAGAACGCGAGTAAACACGCCTGGAACTTGCAGCGCTTGAATGGCTTGCACCACTTGTCCGCGCGCTCCTGCGCGTTGGGTTCTACGGCTGCGACGAACGAGTACGCGCGGCTCCGCGAAATGCCTTTCCTGACGACAGGCGCGCCGCCGAAAAAAAGCGGGCCGCGACGGGCCCGCTCTTACCATCGAACTACAAGACGCGCATGCACAACGCCGGCAGAACGCATGCACAGCGCCGACACCTGCGCCGGCATCTGAACCGGCGCGGGCCGTCAGCGCTTCAAAGCGGCGCGCGCGCGCGCGATCAACGCCGACGTCGAGGAATCGTGCTTCTTTTCCTCCACGCTCGCGGCGGTAAGATCCGCTTCCACGACCTTGCCGAGAATCTTGCCCAGCTCAACGCCCCATTGATCGAATGGATTAATGTTCCATACCGACGCCTGCACCAGCACCTTGTGCTCGTACAACGCGATCAACGCGCCGAGCGAACGCGCGGTGAGTGCATCGAGAATCAGGGTGGTGGTCGGACGGTTGCCCGGAAACACCAGATGCGGCGCGAGCTCCGGCTTGTCCGGACCGGCGACTTTTTTCGCTTCTTCGAGCGTGCGGCCCAACATCAGCGCCTCGCTTTGCGCGAAGCAGTTGGCGAGCAGCTTCGCATGATGGCTGACGAGCGGATGCTCGGGCGTCAGCGCGGCAATGAAGTCGATCGGCACGATAGTCGGACCTTGATGAAGCATCTGGAAAAACGCATGCTGTCCGTTCGTGCCCGGCTCGCCCCATGTCACCGCTGAGGTCGGATAGTCGACCATCGCGCCGTCAAGCCGCGCCGACTTGCCGTTGCTTTCCATCTCGAGTTGTTGCAGATAGGACGGCAGGAAATGCAGCGCTTCGGAATACGGCGCCACCAAGTAGCTTTGCGAGCCGAAGAAGTTGCGATACCAGATACCGATCATGCCGAGCAGCACCGGCAGATTCTTTTCGAGCGGCGCGCTGCGGAAATGCTCGTCCATTTCGTTGGCGCCCGCTAGCAGTTCGCCGAACTGCTGCGGCCCGACCGCGATCATGATCGACAGACCGACGGCCGACCACAACGAATAGCGGCCGCCCACCCAGTCCCACATTTCGAACACATTTTCTTTCGCGATGCCGAACTTCACCACTTCGTCAGGGTTCGCCGACACGCCGACAAAGTGCTTCGCGAGTGCATTCTCCGGACAGCCTTTTTCGACGAACCAGTCGCGCAGCGAGCGCGCGTTGGTCATGGTTTCGAGCGTCGTAAAAGTCTTGGAAACGATGATCGCGAGCGTCTCTTCGGGATCGATCTGCTGCATCACGTTGTAGAGGTCCGCACCGTCCACGTTCGACACGAAGTGCGCGGCAATCTCAGGCGTGGCGAGATGATGCAGCGCGTGCACGACCATCTTGGGCCCGAGGTCAGAGCCGCCGATGCCGATGTTCACGACATGGCGAATGCGCTTGCCCGTGTAGCCGGTCCACGCGCCGCTGCGCACCTGCTCGGCGAAGGCAGCCATCTTTGCGCGCTCGGCCTGCACCTGCGCGTGGAAGGGCGCGTTCGGGTTGCTCGCGCGCAGCGCGGTATGCAGTGCCGCGCGGCCTTCTGTGGGATTGACGACTTCGCCCGCGAACATGGCGTCGCGGCGCTTCTCGACGCCGGCTTCGTGCGCGAGCTGCACGAGCAGTTTCAGGGTTTCGTCGGTAATGCGATTCTTCGAGAAATCTGCTGCGAGACCGCCGCCCGCGAACGCAAAGCGTTCAGCGCGCGTCGGAGCGGGATCGTTTCCCGGAGCGAACCAGTCGCGCAGATGCGCATCGCGAATCTGTTCGTAATGCGTTTGCAGCAAGGACCAGGAGGTGAGCGAGTTCTGGGTCATAGCGTCCGTCTAACCAAGGGGCACGAAAGAAGGCGCGCGCAAAGCGCCGCCAAGGATGATGCAACGATGCTGTTAGAGCGAGGCCGTACAGCCGCGTTCGCCGCAAAGTCTCCGACGCCGCGGGACTCGGGGCGCTGCGCCTCTGCCGCGCCGCGTCGAATGCCTCGCGATTCATAACGATTCACAGCGATTCGCAATGATTCACGGCGATTGCGCATGCTGCGCGCGCGCTTCGATGCCACGCGCGGCGCGCACAGTGGCCGACACTCGTTGCCGCAATCACATAGAGGGGCAACAAAGGGGCGACAACGCGACCAAGCAGCGACAACAAAGCGACTCCGCAACGACGCCGCAGCGCCAGCACGTCTGCACGTCTGCACGGCGGGTCATGCAGTCCCTCAGTATAGCGGCGTTGCGCGACGGGCGGCAGCGCTTTAGCCAGGCGGTATAAGACGCTTCGCGGCAACCCAAGCCGCGACGTGTCTCATCGCGCGATCACGTTTGCGCCGACGGATAGAACATGCGGTTCAACAACGTTCGTACCATCGGCGCGAGCTCGCCTGCCGTCAGTCCGGCGGGCCCGTGTCCCTGGGCGCTAAGCGTGTCGGCGGCGAGTCCATGCAGGTAGACGCCCGCGAGCGCCGCCTCATAGCCCGGCAGCCGCTGCGCCAGCAGCGCGCCGATGATGCCGCCGAGCACGTCGCCGGTGCCACCCGTCGCGAGCGCGGCATTCCCGGTCGGATTAATCGTCAGACGGCCGTCGGCAGCGGCGACGACCGTGCCCGAGCCTTTCAGCACCACGACGCTCGCAAAGCGCGCGGCGAGCGCGCGTGCCGCGCTCAGACGGTCGCGCTGCACGCCCGCGGCGTCGGTGGCGAGCAGGCGCGCGGCTTCGAGCGGATGAGGAGTGAGCACACAAGGATCGCCTGCCGTGCCGCGTGCGGTGACGGCCGCGGCCAGCGCCGCATCTTTGGAAATCAGGTTAAGCGCGTCGGCGTCGAAGAGCTTCGGCACGTCCAGTTGCAACACGTCGTGCAACACGCGTGCGGCGCGCTCGCCGTGGCCCATGCCGCAGCCCACGGCGAGCGCGTCCATTTTGTCGAGCGGCAGAGCGTCGACGCCATGCAGCATCAGTTCCGGGTGCGGCGGATCGTAGGGAGGGGCGCCCCCGCCGAGCAGCGCGACGTGAACCTTGCCCGCACCGCTGAACAACGCGGCGCGTGCGGCCAGAATCGGCGCGCCGCACATGCCGGTGTCACCGCCCACCACGGCGAGACTGCCGAAGGTGCCCTTGTTGGTCGCGAAATCGCGCGGCGGCAGGAAGCCGGCGAACAGTTCCGCCGCGTTCAGCCGGATGGAGCCGCGCGTCATGCTGTCCACGCCGATCGGCGCGACCGTGACTGCGCCGGCAAGATCGCGGCCCTGGGCGGTGAAGAGGCCAGGCTTTCCCGCGATGAAGGTGATGGTGTGCGTCGCACGCACCACGGCGTCGCCGGTGCCGACGGCACCGACTATCGCGCCGGTATCGCTGTCGAGGCCGCTTGGAACATCCAGCGCGAGCACGCCGCCGTTGCGCGCGCGTGTCCTCGCGCGCTCCGAGAGGCGCCGCGCGATGTCCGCGAAAGTGCCTTCGAGCGCACGCGTGAGGCCAATGCCGAACATGCCGTCGACCAGCCACGTGTAGCCGTCGAGCGAAGCGGGCGGCGCCTGAGTAATCGCCACGCCGGACGCGCGCGCCGTGTCGAGCGCCCAGCGGGCGTCGTCCGGTTTGACTTCGACAGGCATGCACAGATCGACGGCAATGCCTGCCTTGTGCAATTCGGCGGCGAGAATCAGCGCGTCGCCGCCGTTGTTGCCCGGGCCGGCGCATAGCCAGACGCGCTGCCGCGATTTTTCCGTCGACGTGTCGCGCGCGATCTGGTCGAGCAGGAAGCTTGCGGCAGCCTTGCCGGCGCGGTCCATTAGCGTGTGTGCCGGCAGGGCCGCTGCAGCCTGGGCTTCGGCGATCCACAGATCGGCGAGTGTCAGAAGCGGCAGGGCGCGGTTTTCAGGGCGGATCAACGTTGGGGGCTTGAGGTCGGCAGCGGTCATGGCGGGGCAGGGCGAGCGCCTCGGTGTAAGGCGCGAGAGCTTCTGGAACCGCTATGGTAGTGCCGATGGACGTGTTGTGCGCTGATCGGAGACGCGACCCGGTGCCAGACGATGCCGTCAGCGCACGGCCATTCGCAGACAAGGCTGGTTGAGGCTGGTCGCCGCGGGCATGGGAGGCGCGAGTGGACCGCTCTGCCGACACCGCGTCAATCGGCCCCTACACCGCCCCTAAAACCGCTCCGCCCGCAACGCCGCCAGCGTCGCCTCCGGCAGGTCAGGCGTCTTGCCGCCGACGAGCTCGGCAACCAGCTTGCCCGCGCCGCATGCCATCCCCCAGCCCGCGGGCCCATGGCCGACATTCACAAAAAGCCGCGGATGCAGCGCGTTGCCGATCACCGGCAGGCCATCTGGCGACAGCAACCTCGTGCCTTCCCACGGCAAGGCCGCCGAGATCCGCGCGGCTCCCGGAATCCAGTCGTGCGTCGCCTGCCCGAGCAGCGCGAGCGCTTCCTCGGTCACCGCCTCGCCAAGCGGCTTGTCAAGCTGGTTCGCGGCCTGCAGGACAGCGCCGCCCGCAATGCGCAAGCGGTGATTCATCCGGCTGATGGTGATGCGCTTGACCGCGTCGACAATCGCCACATGCGGCGCGCATTCTTCATGCGCGATCGGCGCGACAAGCGTATGCAGTCGCAGCGGATACAGCGGCAGCCGCAAGCCGAGCCGCTCGAGCAAAGCGAGACTGCCCTGGCCGGCGGCGACGACAATGGCGTCCGCATGAATCACGTCGACTTCGCGCGAGCGGCTCGACACACCCGGCCGCGCCGCCAGCTCCACCGCCGCGCGCTGACTGTCGAGGCGAATCGCCGAAACCTCGCAGCCGAGCATGAACTGCACGCCGCCCTGATTGTCGAGTGTCTGCTTGATCAGTTTCGCGAATAGCGGGCAATTGGCGGTGCGTTCGTGATCGAACAGCACGCCGCCCGCAAATTCCGGCTCGGTGCGCACCGAATGCTCGTAAGCCGCGCATTCCGCCGGACTGAGCACATGATGGGGCATCTCGTGGCGCGCGAGCAGGCCGAGCGCCGGCTGAATCTGCTCCCATTCCTCGCCGGAACGCACCAGATAGAGCAGGCCGCTCGCCTGTTCGAACTCGTAGCCAAAGCGGGCTTCCATGTCCGCCATCGCCTCGCGCGAAGACTCGATCAACGGCCGCAACAGCCCGTATTGGCGGCTGAATGCCTCCGGTTCCTGCAGCGCGGCCAGCTTCTTGACGAACTGGCGCGCCGGTCCGCTGAAACCGGGTTTGCTGATGACGCCGTTTTTCGCGTTATGGCGGCTTGCCATGAAAGTCGGGCCGAACCAGACGTCGAGCGGCGTCGGCAGGACGGTACCGCCGTGCCCGTAGGTCGCGCCCTGCGCAACCGTGGCGTGGCGTTCGACGACGCATACGCGGTGGCCGGCCGCGCGAAGCTGATAAGCGGTGGCGACGCCGGCAATCCCGCCGCCAATGACAATGACATCCATTCTTCTGATTCGATTTGCCGGGCGAGGCGCCAGGGCGTGACGTGCGGCGCGGCCGGGCCTCAAGCGCCGCGGCGGGTTCCGGAAAACGCTTTCCGGGCGCGGCTCGCGACACGAGGCCGGCAGCAAGGGCACGCCTTGCTCGCACCGGTCTGATGAAAGGCCGAATGATAGCAGTCAACGACTGTCCGCGGTCACGCCTGCACTGCGGCAAGCGACGGTATGCGGCGCTCCGCCGGACGGGAGCGCGGCCACGGCAGGGGCGGCTGGAAGCACGTTCCCGGGGTATAATCCCGGACTTCCTTCCCGCCTCATGTCGCCACCGCGCGCGGCTCTTCGGCATCAATCATCGGCATCATTAGCGACGCAACGTCAAGTCCATGGCCCACTTCTCGTGTTTCCCCGGCGCTTCGGCCCTTTCCGATTTCCGTCAAACCCGCCTGCTCGAAACGCTAACGCGCATCGACCCGAACATCACGGGCGTGCGCGGGCAATATCTTCACTTCGTCAACGCGCAGACCCCGCTTTCCGCTGAGGACAACGCGAAGATCGAGGCGCTCATGCACTACGGCCACCCGCTCGATGAAACGAGCGAGCGCGGCTCGGCCGAAACGTTTCTGGTCGTGCCGCGCTTCGGCACGGTGTCGCCGTGGGCGAGCAAGGCAACGGACATCGCGCATCTGTGCGGGCTCACGCAGGTGCGCCGCATCGAACGCGGCGTGGAGTACACGGTCACGCTGAAAAGCGGCCTGCTGGGCGGCAAGAAAGCGCTTTCGGACGAAGCGCGCGAAGCCGTGGCCGCCGCGTTGCACGACCGCATGACCGAGAGCGTCGCGCCGTCGCGCGATTACGCGCTGCATCTGTTCGACGAACTGCCCGCCAAGCCGCTGCAAACCGTCGACGTACTGGGCCGCGGTCGCGGCGCGCTGGAAACCGCGAATGCCGAACTGGGCCTCGCGCTTGCCGAAGACGAGATCGATTACCTGGTCGACGCGTTCACGAAGCTCGGCCGCAACCCGACCGATGTCGAGCTGATGATGTTCGCGCAGGCCAACAGCGAGCACTGCCGCCACAAGATTTTCAACGCGGAATGGACGATCGACGGCGAGAAGCAGGACATCTCGCTCTTCAACATGATCCGCAATACCGAGAAGCTCAATCCGCAAGGCACGATCGTCGCCTATTCGGACAACTCGGCGATCATGGCGGGCGGCATGGCCGAGCGCTGGTTCCCGCGCACGCCCGAGCAACTCGGCGAGAACGAGCTGCCCGAGCACTACCGCCGCAGCGTCGAGCTCACGCACACGCTCATGAAGGTGGAAACGCACAACCATCCGACCGCGATCTCGCCGTTTCCCGGCGCGGCGACCGGCGCGGGCGGGGAAATCCGCGACGAAGGCGCGACTGGCCGCGGCGCGCGTCCCAAGGCGGGCCTCACGGGCTTCACCGTGTCGAACCTGGAATTGCCGGACGGCGTCGAGGCATGGGAGAACGCGCGCGACGTCGCCGAGCCGCTCGCGCATCGCAACCCGAACGACAGGTATCACGCGTATGGCCGTCCGGACCGCATCGCTTCGCCGTTGCAGATCATGATCGACGGCCCGCTCGGCGGCGCCGCGTTCAACAACGAATTCGGCCGGCCGAATCTGGGCGGCTATTTCCGCGCGTATGAGCAGAACGTGGCCGGCGTGGTGCGCGGCTATCACAAGCCGATCATGATCGCGGGCGGCATCGGCAATATTTCGGACCAGCACACGCACAAGCACGACTTGCCGGAAGGGTCGCTGCTGATCCAGATCGGCGGTCCGGGCATGCGCATCGGCATGGGCGGCGGCGCGGCAAGCTCGATGGCGACCGGCACGAACACTGCCGAGCTCGACTTCGACTCGGTGCAGCGCGGCAACCCGGAAATCGAGCGGCGCGCGCAGGAAGTGATTAACGCCTGCTGGCAGCTCGGCGAAAAGAACCCGATTCTGAGCATTCACGACGTGGGCGCGGGCGGCCTGTCGAACGCGTTCCCGGAAGTCGTCGACGGTGCGGGCAAGGGCGCGCTCTTCGATCTGCGCAAGATCCAGCTCGAGGAAAGCGGCCTGTCGCCGCGCGAAATCTGGTCGAACGAAGCGCAGGAGCGCTACGTGCTCGCCATCGCGCCGGCCGATCTGCCTGGCTTCGCGGCCATGTGCGAGCGCGAGCGCTGCCCGTTTGCGGTGATCGGCACGGCCACCGCCGAGCGTCAACTGAAGCTGATTGATCCTGAGCTGAAGGACGACAACGCGCATCAGCCGGTGGACATGCCCATGGAAGTGCTGCTCGGCAAGGCGCCGCGCATGCATCGCGACGTCAAGCGCGTGGAGCCGACGCTGCAGCCGGTGGACCTGACCGGCATCGCGCTCTCCGAAGTGGCGGTGAGCGTGCTGCGTCATCCTACGGTCGCGAGCAAGTCGTTTCTGATCACCATCGGCGACCGCTCGGTGGGCGGCACGACCGCGCGCGACCAGATGGTCGGCCCGTGGCAGGTGCCGGTGGCGGACGTCGCCATTACGACCATGGACTACGCCGGCTTTCGCGGCGAAGCCATGACCATGGCCGAGCGCACGCCGCTTGCCGTGATCGACGCGCCGGCCTCGGGCCGCATGGCAGTCGGCGAGGCGGTCACGAATATCGCGGCCGCGCCGATCGCGTCGCTCGACAAGCTCAAGCTGTCGGCCAACTGGATGGCGGCTTGCGGCGCGCCGGGCGAGGACGCAGCGCTTTACGACACGGTCAAGGCAATCGGCATGGAACTATGCCCGGCGCTCGGCATCAGCATTCCTGTGGGCAAGGACTCGCTGTCCATGCGCACCAAGTGGGAAGAGCGCGGCGTCGCGAAGGAAGTGGTCGCGCCGGTGTCGCTCATCATCTCGGCGTTTGCGCCGGTCGAGGACGTGCGTCGTCACCTCACGCCGCAACTGCGCCGCACGAGCGGGGCCGACGGTGTGGGCGACTCGGTGCTGATCGCAATCGATCTGGGGCGCGGCAAGCATCGTCTGGGCGGCAGCATCCTCGCGCAGGTCACGCAACAGATCGGCGACACGGTGCCGGACGTGGACGATCCCGAAGACCTCAAGCGTTTCTTCAACGCGATCCAGTCGCTGAACGCGGACGGCAAGCTGCTCGCGTACCACGACCGCTCCGACGGCGGCTTGTGGGCAACGGTGTGCGAAATGGCGTTCGCGGGTCACGTGGGCGTGTCGCTGAATGTGGACATGCTGGTGCTCGATCCGCATCACGAGTCCGATTACGGCGACGCCAAAGACTGGGCGAAGCAGACAAGCGGCCGCCGTGAAGACCGCACGATCCGCGCGCTCTTCACTGAAGAACTCGGCGCCGTCGTGCAGGTGCGCGCGGCCGATCGCGACGCGGTGCTCGGCGTGCTGCGCGAGCACGGTCTGTCGGCGTGCTCGCACGTAATCGGCAAGATCAACGAGCGCGACGTGATAGAAATTTATCGCGACGCGAAGAAGGTGTATGAAGCGCCGCGCATCGAACTGCATCGCGCGTGGAGCGAGGTGAGCTGGCGCATTTCGCGTCTGCGTGACAACCCCGCCTGTGCCGACGCGGAATACGACACGCTGCTCGACGCGGCCGATCCGGGCATCACGCCGGTCCTGACGTTCGATCCGGCTGAAGACGTCGCTGCGCCTTACATCGGCAAGAGTGCGCGTCCGCGTGTGGCGGTTCTGCGCGAGCAGGGCGTGAACTCGCACCTCGAAACGGCTTATGCGTTCGACCGTGCGGGCTTCGACGCGCACGACGTGCACATGAGCGACCTGCTCGCGGGGCGCGCCAATCTCGCGGACTTCGCGGGCGCGGTGGCGTGCGGTGGCTTCTCGTACGGCGACACGCTCGGCGCGGGCGAAGGCTGGGCGAAGGCAATCCGCTTCAACGCTCAGCTCGCCGACATGTTCGCCGCGTTCTTTGGCCGCAAGGACACCTTTGCGCTCGGCATCTGCAACGGCTGTCAGATGATGAGCAGCCTCGCGTCGATGATCCCGGGCGCAGAAGCCTGGCCGAAGTTCACGCGCAACAAGTCCGAGAAATTCGAAGCGCGTTTCTCGCTGGTGCAGGTCGAGGCGTCGCCGTCCATCTTCTTCGCCGGCATGGAAGGCTCGCGCATTCCGGTCGCGGTGGCGCACGGCGAAGGTTACGCGGACTTCTCGCAGCAGGGCGATGCGTCGAAGGTGGCGGTCGCGATGCGTTTTGTCGATCACCGCGGTCAGGCAACCGAGCAGTATCCGTTCAACCCGAACGGTTCGCCGGAGGGCATTACGTCCGTTACCACGGCCGATGGCCGCTTCACCGTGCTGATGCCGCACACGGAGCGCGTGCACCGCACGGTGCAGATGAGCTGGCATCCGCAAGGCTGGGGCGAGAGCGCGACCGACGCAAGTCCGTGGCTGCGCGTGTTCCAGAACGCGCGGCGCTGGTTGGGCTGACAGGCGGGCGGGGGCAGGCTGCTGCGCGATGCAGCGGCCTCTTGTTTGTCCGCCGTTGCGCGGCTGCGTTGCGGGCAAAGCTTGCACAACCCGCGACGCTCGCCAAACAAACAAAGCCCGCGTCAAACCAAAACGGGCATCAAACACAAAGCCGCATCAAACAAAAAGCCGCCCTCGGGCGGCTTTTCACTTTGCTTTGACACAGCGAACAGATCGGCTTACTGGATCTTCGCGTTCTTGCGCAAACCTTCTTCGAACGCTTGCAGCTTTTCCTGCTGGATCTGCTGCACGATCTGCGGACGCACCTGTTCGAGCGGCGGCGGGGTGATGTTACGCACGTCGTCGACACGAATGATGTGCCAGCCAAATTGCGTATGCACCGGCTCGTCGCTCATCTGGCCTTTCTGCAGATGAGTGGCCGCGTTGGCAAACTCAGGCACATAGGCTTTGGGATCGGACCAGTCCAGATCGCCGCCGTTCTTGCCCGAGCCGGGGTCCTTCGAGAATTGCTTGGCCAGGTCTTCGAAGCTCGCGCCGCCCTTGATCTTCGTAATCAGATCTTTGGCCTGCTGCTCGTTGTCGACGAGGATATGGTGCAGGTGATATTCCTTGCCGCCCGCGTCCTTGATCAGCGCGTTGTAGCGCGCGGTGACTTCCGCGTCGGTCGGCGTGTTTTTCTTCACGAAGTCTTCGATCAGCGCGCGCAGCACGACAGTTTGCTGAGCGACGGCGATTTGCGCCTTGATGTCCGGACGGTTCTGCAGACCGCGGCGCAGCGCTTCCTGCATCAGGATTTCGCGGTTGACGAGTTCTTCACGCACCGCCATTTGCAATTGCGACGAATTCTGCTGGCCTTGATGAACCAGTTGCTCGATCAGCGCGTCGGCGCGCGCCTTGGGAATCGGCGTGCCGTTCACCACGGCGATGTTCTGTGCGAATGCAGGTGCGGCCGCAAATGCAGCCAGCAATACCCAAAGGCGGGTTTTCTTCAAGGTCATCGGAAGTTTTCCTAGCGGGACAACAAAGCGAATTCTTCGGGCGTGTAAGCCGTGATTGCAAGGGCATGAATGCCGCGCTGCATGGCATCGGCCAGCGCATCATACACCATGCGATGCCGCGCCACGCGGGGCTTGCCGGCGAACGCGGTAGCCACGATCGTGACGCTGAAATGACCGCCGGCGGCGGCGCCCGCGTGGCCGGCGTGCTGTGCGCTGTCGTCGGTGATCTGGATCGACGCGATGGGCGCGAGCGCGGCCGTGAGGCGTGCCTCGATCAGCGCCGCGCGCTCGGCGGTCGTGGCGTGCATGAACGCGTCGCTCATGTCATTCCTCCTTCATGTATTTCGACAGCCACAAGCTTTGCCCGACGATAAACACCACCAGACAGCCGGTCGCGCCGAACAGTTTGAAATTGACCCACTGGTCGGTCGTGTAGTTGTACGCGACGAACAGATTGAGCAGGCCGAGCAGCACGAAAAAGATCGCCCAGATGATATTCAGCTTGCCCCAGATCGCGTGGGGCAGCGTGATCTGCTTGCCCATCATCGCTTCGATCAGGTTCTTGCTGAAGGCGAGTTGCGAGACGATCAGCACCACGGAGAAAGCCCAGTACAACACGGTCGGCTTCCACTTGATGAAGGTGTCGTTGTGCAGCACGAGCGTCGCGCCGCCGAACACGGTCACCACGCCGAGGCTCACCCACAGCATCGGGTCCACCTTCCGATGCCGGAAGGCGACCCACGCGATCTGCACCAGCGTGGCGACGATCGCCACTGCCGTCGCCGTGAAGATGCCCCACACCTTGAAGGCGACGAAGAAGAGGATGATCGGGAACAGATCGAACAGGAATTTCATTGCTGAACGGGAACTCGCAGAGTGGGTCAGAGGGGCAACAGTGCAATGTGGCGCAGTGCGATGGGCGGCTTGTGTACTGTAGTCGCGACGGCGAGCGGCAGCAGGCTTCGCCTCGCGCGACCGGCTCCCGGCGAACTGCGCCACGCCGTCGGACTTGCGGGGTTCGTTGCGAACGACGCGGCGCGCGCTGCGGGACCGCGTCGTCACCCGGCACGGCCACGGCCACGGCCACGGCCACCGCAGGAGCCGGCGCGAGACCAACACCACGCTACCACCACGCTACCACCACGCCGGCCGCCGACCCATGCGCCAGCGTGAACCCGGCGTCCGGTCCGGCCGCGGGACCTGATCGCCTACCGGCGCGCCAGGCTCGGGCCGCGCACCGCCACCGCGCTACTTGGGCTCGAATTGTAACGCAGCCGAATTGATGCAGTAGCGAAGACCGGTCGGCGCCGGGCCGTCCTCGAACACATGGCCCAGGTGCGCGCCGCAGTTCTTGCATTGCACCTCGATGCGCAGCATGCCGTGCGAGCGGTCGGTTTTCTCGGCGATCACCTCGCCGTTGATCGGCTTGAAGTAGCTCGGCCAGCCACAGCCGGCGTCGAACTTGGTGTCCGATTCGAAGAGGGGCGTACCGCAACACACGCAGTCATAGACGCCGCGCTCCCAGTGATCGTGATAACGGCCGGTGAAGGGGCGCTCGGTGGCGGCATGGCGCGTCACTTCATATTCGATCTCGGAGAGCTGCTTGCGCCACTCGGCGTCGTCTTTCTGCACTGCGGGGGCGTCGTGTTTGAGGTCGTCAGGATTGTTCATGGTCGGTTCTGTCTCAGGCTTGTGATGGGGAGCGCGCCAGGTGTCAGGACGAGCAGCTCACTTCCAGCGAGCTGGCCCAGTCGGGTGGCAAGCCGGCATAGGCTTCATGCTCGGGCTGTTCGTCGAACGGATGGCGCAGCACGGCGGCCAGACGTTCGAGTTCGGAAAAATCCTTCTCTTTCGCGCGCTGGATCGCCGTTTCGGCCAGATGATTGCGAAGCACGAATTTGGGGTTCACCTGGTTCATTGCAATGGCACGTTCAGCGTCGCTGCGCGTTTCATGAGACAGCCGCGCACGGTAGTCGTTCGCCCACGCGTCGAAGGCGGCGCGATCGAGGAACAGGTCGCGCACCGGCGCGTCGCCGCTTGCGTCGTGCTTCGAGACGCGCGCGAGATTGCGGAACGTCAGCGTGAAATCCGCGCGGTTCGCGTGCATGACGTCGAACAGGCGGTTGGCGAGCGCCGCATCGTCTTCGCGCCCGGCGGCGAGCCCGAGCTTAGCCATCATGCGTCGCTCGAGCCCGGGACCGAAGCGGTCCTTGAAGCCGGCCAGCACGCGCTGCGCGTCTTCGATCGACTTGTCTGCGCGCACGCTCTCCTCGTAGTGCTCGCCGAGCAGCGGCAGCAGTCCTTGCGCGAGGCAGAAGAGATTCCAGTATGCAATTTGCGGTTGCATCCGGTACGCATAGCGGCCTTGCGAATCCGAGTGATTGCAGATGTAGCCGGCGTCGAAGCCGTCCATGAAGCCGAACGGCCCGTAGTCGATGGTCAGACCGAGTATCGACATGTTGTCCGTATTCATGACGCCGTGGCAGAAGCCCACCGCCTGCCATTCGACCAGCAGATCCGCGGTGGACACGACCGCTTCGTTCAGCAGCGCGAGGTAGGGATCGTCGGCTTCGCGGCAATGCGGATAGAAGCGCTCGATGACATGATCGGCGAGCGCGCGCAGCGCGTCCGTGCGGTCGTTCGAATAGAAGTGTTCGAAGTGACCGAAGCGCACGAAGCTCGGCGCGACGCGCGTCACCACGGCGGCCGTTTCGATCTCCTCGCGCCGCACCGGCTGGTCCGAACCGATCACGCACAACGCGCGGGTGGTCGGAATGCCGAGATGATGCATCGCCTCCGAACACAGGAACTCGCGAATCGATGAGCGCAGCACGGCGCGTCCGTCGCCCATGCGGGAATAGGGCGTACGGCCCGCGCCTTTCAGTTGCAGTTCGTAGCGCTGGCCCGCGTGTTCCACTTCGCCGAGTCCAAGCGCGCGGCCGTCGCCGAGCTGCCCCGCCCACACGCCGAACTGATGCCCCGAATACACCGATGCGTAGGGCAGCGCCTCGGCTGGCCACTCGCGCGTGGCGTTGCCCGAAAAGAGCTCGGCGAACCCCGGGTCTTTTTCGAGCCCGGGCTCTAGTCCGAGCAGCGCCGCGGTCTGCGCAGAGAACCCGACAAGGTAAGGCGCGCTGAGCGGCGTGGCGGGCAGACGGGTGAGGAACGTGCTGCCAAGCCGCGCGAAAGCGTTGTCAGCGGAGGTGAAAAGAGCTTCGGAAAGTGCCGCCACAGGCCCGTTCGAGCCTGCAATGCTTGGGGAAAACGACATGTTGAGCGCCTCACTATTAACCGATATTGTAAGTCCGCACCCGCGGCGCTGCAGCGGGCCTGCCGGTGCGTTGCCCGGCGACGCGCCGGCTTCTGCCAGAAGCTTCAGCAATTTGACGGCCCGGCCGGTGGAGCGGCGCACGGCGTGACGAATCGCAGCGCAAAGGGCGTCACAGTTCGCAACAAAAACGGCATCAAAAACAGGCACCGCAAAACGGCATCACAAACGGCGCTTTCCGATCAGCATCCCTGAAACGCAAAAAACGCGAGGAGACGACTCTTTATGACGATGCCGCTGCTTGGTCAGATGATGGACGTGCCCCTCACCGTGTCCTCGCTGCTTGCGCATGCCGCGCGGCATTTCGGCAGCGCCGAGATCGTGTCGCGGCGCATCGAAGGCGACATCCACCGCTATACATATCGCGACTGCGAACGGCGCGCGAAACAGCTTGCCCAGGCGCTTATCGCTCTCGGTGTTCAGCCCGGCGAGCGCGTCGCGACGCTGGCGTGGAACGGCTACCGGCATCTGGAGACCTATTACGGCACGACCGGCTTCGGCGCCGTGTGCCACACGATCAACCCGCGCCTCTTTCCCGATCAGATCGCCTACATCGTCAATCACGCCGACGACGCCTACGTGCTGTTCGACACCACGTTCGCGCCGCTCGTCGACGTTCTGGCGCCGCAATGCCCGAGAGTGCGCGGCTGGATCGCGCTCGCCGACGAAGCGCATCTGCCCGCCATGCAAACTTCCGCGCTCAGTTATGAAACGCTGGTGCAGGCGCAGGACGGCAATTTCGAATGGCCGCTCATCGACGAGCGCGAGGCTTCGTATCTTTGCTATACGTCGGGCACGACCGGCAACCCGAAAGGCGCGCTGTACTCGCATCGCTCGACGGTGCTGCATGCGTTCGGCGCGTCGTTGCCCGACGCCATGGCCCTGTCCGCGCGCGATTCGGTGCTGCCCGTGGTGCCGATGTTCCATGTGAACGCCTGGGGCATTCCGCACGCCGCGCCGCTCACCGGCGCGAAGCTAGTGTTCCCCGGCAAGGATCTGGACGGCAAGTCGCTGTTCGAGCTGATGGAGCGCGAACGCGTCACGTACTCGGCTGGCGTGCCGACCGTCTGGCTCGGGCTGCTGAACCATCTGCGCGAGACCGGCTCGCGTTTTTCGTCGCTCGAGCGCACGGTGATAGGCGGCTCCGCGTGTCCGCCCGCGATGCTGCGCACTTTCGTCGACGACTACAACGTGCAGGTGATTCATGCGTGGGGCATGACGGAGATGTCGCCGCTCGGCACGCTCTCCAAGCTCACATGGGAGCAATCGCAGCGGCCGGTCGCCGAGCAGCGCAAGCTGCTGGAGAAGCAGGGGCATGCGCTGTACGGCGTCGACATGAAGATCGTCGGCGACGACGGCAAGGAATTGCCGTGGGACGGCGTCGCATTCGGCGATCTTTATGTGCGCGGGCCATGGGTGATCGACCGTTATTTCCGCAAGGACGACTCGCCGCTCGTGGATGGCTGGTTCCCCACCGGCGACGTGGCCACCATCGACCGCGACGGCTTCCTGCAGATCACCGACCGCTCGAAAGACGTGATCAAGTCCGGTGGCGAATGGATCAGTTCGATCGACGTCGAAAACGTGGCGGTCGCTCACCCGGCTGTCGCGGAGGCAGCCTGCATTGCATGCGCGCATCCAAAGTGGACCGAGCGGCCGCTGCTAGTCGTGGTCAGGCGTACGGGCCACGAGGTGACGCGCGAGGAACTGCTGGCGTTCTACAACGGCAAGGTGGCGAAGTGGTGGATTCCCGACGACGTCGTCTTCGTCGACGAGTTGCCCCATACGGCCACCGGCAAGCTGCAAAAACTGAAGTTGCGCGACATGTTCCGCGACCACGTGCTGCCCTCCGTGCTCGAAGATCGCTTGCACGGCGCAGATTGCCCGCTCGCCAGGGGAAACCCCGCCTGACGATAAATTGAACGAGCGTGCTTTTTTGTGTATTCTGCCTGCTGACACCGGAGCCGCCGCCTAAGCTGAAGGCGAAGGCCGGCGCATTCGAGCTGGATCATGCACCGGCTCGGCTAACCGGACGGGCGGCGCATCGCGCGCCGCCTCATCTCACGGATGCGATGCATCGCACGGAGGCAGGCAGATGGCAGTGGACTACACAACCCATGACGGCGTGGCCGTCATCACGCTGAACAATCCCCCCGTCAATGGTCTTGGGCTGTCGACTCGCGCGGGAATCATGGAGGGCATCGAGCGCGCGCAGCGCGACCCGGCCATCAAGGCCATAGTGGTGACAGGCGCGGGCAAGGCCTTCTCCGGCGGCGCGGACATCACCGAATTCAACACGCCCAAAGCGACCCAGGAGCCGACGCTTGCCACCGTCATCAAGGCGGTGGAAGCGAGCGCGAAGCCGGTGGTCGCGGCCATTCATAGTGTGGCGATGGGCGGCGGCCTCGAACTCGCGCTGGGCGCGCATTACCGCATTGCTGCGCCGGGCGCGCAGATCGCCTTGCCGGAAGTGAAGCTCGGCATTCTGCCGGGCGCGGGCGGCACGCAGCGTCTGCCGCGCGCCATTGGTCTTGAGGCCGCGCTCAACATGATTGTGTCCGGCACGCCTGTCGACTCGCAGCAGCTCGCCGGCTCGGGCCTCTTCGACGAACTGGTGCAAGGCGATCTCACGGCTGCGGCGCTTGCCTTCGCGCGCAAGGTCGGTGCGAAAGAAGGCCCGCATCCGACCGTGCGCGAGCGCAAGATCGAGCATCCGAACGCCGAAGGCTTCCTGCAATTCGCACGCAATAGTGTCGCGGCTGTCGCGAAGCATTTTCCCGCGCCGCTCAAATGCATCGATGCGGTGGAAGCAGGCGTGAAGCACGGCTTCGACAAGGGGCTCGCAGTCGAGCGCGAGTGCTTTACGGCGCTCGTGCAAACGCCCGAGAGCCGCGCGCTGCGCCATGCGTTCTTCGGCGAACGGGCGGCCAGCAAAATCCCGGACGTGCCGGCCGATACGCCGGTGCGCGAGATTTGCCGGGTAGCGGTGATCGGTGCGGGCACGATGGGCGGCGGCATCGCCATGAACTTCATCAACGCAGGCATTCCGGTCACGCTGCTCGAGATGAAGCAGGAAGCGCTGGAGCGCGGCCTCGCCACCATCCGCAGCAACTACGAAGCGAGCGTGAAGAAGGGCAAGCTCAAGCCCGAGGCAGTGGCCGAGCGCATGGCGCTGATCGCGCCCACGCTTTCCTACGACGACCTGAAGAGCGCGGACCTGATCGTCGAAGCGGTGTTCGAGGAACTCGGCGTGAAGGAACAGGTGTTCCGGCGCCTCGACGAAATCGCGAAGCCCGGCGCGATTCTCGCGTCCAATACGTCCACGCTCGACGTGAACCGGATCGCCGCATTCACGAAGCGTCCGCAAGACGTGGTGGGCATGCATTTCTTCAGCCCGGCTAACGTAATGAAGCTGCTCGAAGTGGTGCGCGGCAAGGAAACCGCAAAAGACGTGCTCGCCACCGTCATGCAGCTCGCGAAAAAGATCCGGAAAACGGCGGTGGTGTCGGGCGTGTGCGACGGCTTCATCGGCAACCGGATGATCGAGCAGTACATCCGCCAGGCGCTCTTCATGCTGGAAGAGGGCGCGCTGCCCGCGCAGGTGGATCGTGCCATCGAAAAATTCGGCTTTGCGATGGGTCCGTTCCGCATGAGCGACCTGGCCGGCAACGACATTGGCTGGGCCATCCGCAAGCGCCGCTATCAGGAACAGCCCGATATGCACTATTCGAAGATTGCCGACCGCCTGTGCGAGACGGGGCGCTTCGGCCAGAAGACCGGCGGCGGCTGGTACGACTACAAGCCGGGCGAGCGCACCGCGCAGCCGTCGAAACTGGTCGAAGAGATGATCGTCGCCTACTCGAAGGAAACCGGCACTGAGCGCCGCAAGATAGGCGACGAGGAAATCGTCGAGCGCCTCGTCTTTGCGCTCGTGAACGAAGGCGCGAAGATTCTCGAAGAGGGCATTGCGTCGAAGGCGTCGGACATCGACATGGTCTATCTGACCGGCTACGGCTTCCCGCTTCATCGCGGCGGCCCGATGCTGTATGCGGATACCGTCGGCCTCTACAACGTGGAGCGCGCGATACGCCGCTATGCCGCGCAGCCCAACGGCGACGCGTGGCAACTCGCGCCGCGCCTCGCAGAACTCGCGGCAACGGGCCGCGGCTTTAACGGCTGACGGCGCGCCTACGCCGCTCGCGTAGAGCGACTGAGCGAACGACTGAAGTGGCGCATGCCCTTGCCGCGCATCGTCGCGCGCCACTATCGACATTGACACGCAGGAGATTTGCATGACTGACGCCGTAATCGTATCGACCGCCCGCACGGGCCTCGCCAAGTCGTGGCGCGGCGGTTTCAACATGACCCACGGCGCGACGCTCGGCGGCCATGTGACCCAGGCCGTGGTCGAGCGCGCAAAGCTCGACCCGGCGCGCGTCGAGGATGTGATCATGGGTTGCGCGAATCCCGAAGGCGCCACGGGCATGAACATCGCGCGGCAGATCGCGCTGCGCGCCGGTTTGCCGGTTAGCGTGCCGGGCATGACGGTGAACCGTTTCTGTTCGTCGGGATTGCAAACTATTGCGCTCGCCGCTCAGCGGGTGATTGCCGGCGAAGGCGACGTGTTCGTCGCGGGCGGCGTCGAGTCCATTTCGTGCGTGCAGAACGAGATGAACCGCCACATGATGGCCGAAGGCTGGTTGAGCCAGAACAAGCCGGAAATCTACTGGTCGATGTTGCAGACCGCCGAGAACGTCGCAAAGCGCTATGCGATTTCGAAGGAACGTCAGGACGAATATGGCGTGCGCTCGCAGCAGCGCGCCGCGGCCGCGCTGGAAGCCGGCCGCTTCAAGGACGAGATCGTGCCGTTGACCGTGCTGGCCGGCGTCGCCGACAAGGCGACCGGGCGCCTGTTCACGAAGGAGGTGACCGTGAGCGGCGACGAGGGCATTCGCGCGGACACCACGCTCGAAGGCGTCTCGAAGATCCGCACGGCGCTGCCGGGCGGCGTCATTACCGCGGGCAACGCGAGCCAGTTTTCGGACGGCGCGTCGGCCTGTGTGGTGATGAATGCAAAGCTCGCCGAGCGCGAAGGTCTGCAGCCGCTCGGCATTTTCCGCGGCTTTGCGGTAGCGGGCTGCGAGCCGGACGAGATGGGCATTGGCCCGGTGTTCGCGGTGCCGAAGCTGCTCAAACAGGCCGGCCTGAAAGTCGACGACATCGACTTGTGGGAACTGAACGAAGCGTTCGCGGTGCAGGTGCTGTATTGCGCGGACAAGCTCGGCATCGACCAGGAACGGTTGAACGTGAACGGCGGCGCAATCGCGGTCGGTCATCCGTACGGCGTGTCGGGCGCGCGGCTCGCCGGGCACGCGCTGATCGAAGGCAAGCGGCGCGGCGCGAAGCTGGTGGTGGTGACCATGTGCATCGGCGGCGGGCAGGGCGCGGCGGGGCTCTTCGAAGTGGCGTGATTACGGCAGCGCAGTACCGGACATCGGCGAACTGAGCGGCAAACTGAGCATGCCCTGATCGACGAAACGCGTGGTGCCAAACGGGCCGCCCGCCAGCTTGCCGCGCAAAACGTAGGGCACCTGCCCCGATTGCGCGGCGCCGGCGAATGCGAAGGCCTGGCGTACCGCGGCGAACGCGGGCACCGTCAGCGGCACGTGCAGCACCGTTTCGCCGAAGCGCGGCACTGTGCCGCCCTGATCGCTGACGCCGCTCGCAAACGACTTGCCGTTTAGATCCAGGTCAAGCGATACGCCGTTGAAACTGACCGCCGATTCATTCGGATTCTGCACGCGCAGCTTGATGTCGAAGCGCATTTCGAGCCCTTGGCCTTCGAGCGGTTCGATACCCGCCACGCTCACGCGCAACGGGTCGCCGCCGAGCAGTCCCGCGCATCCGCCGAGTCCGAAGGTGAGCGTAGCGACAAGCGTGCATAACGCAGTGACGCGGCACAGGCTCGCGCTGAACAGCGGACGCAGGAAGAACATGACCGGCACCTCGAAGAGCGGATAAGGTCATGCATTGTAGCGGGCGGGATGAGGCCTGAGGCCCGGGCCGCCGGTAGTGGGCGCACCGCCGCTTTCATGCGGCGCGCCGCAACGTCGTCTTCAGAAACGCGGCGAGTTGCCGCGCGACATGCGCAGGCCGCGCACGGCTACTCGCTTCTGGGCGCGACGCTTGCAGCGCGAAAGCCGCCGCCCGTATCTGCAAGGCGCTGATCGACACGACGCCGCGTTGCGGCACTGTGAAGCACTGGCCTTCGCGCAGTACGAGCGAAGTCGGGGCAAGCGCCTCGCCGAGCCATGCGAGAGAATGATCGCGAAACGCGAGTTGCAGATCACCTTCAATCGCAATCACACAGCTTCGTGCGCGCAGGTCGTGAAGGGCAATCTGACCGGCGGCGAGGCGGCATACTGGTGTGTTGGCTGGTGTGTTGGCGCAAGCTGACATGAACATCTCCCGGTTACCGTTTGCATGCCGTCCAGCTTATTGCTCCCGCAATGACGAAAACAGCCGCAGGCAACCAGCATCTGAACCGGTACAGAATCGCAGTTTGGTGCGCTGTATCGGTCGAAATGCAGCGCATGTGTATCTGTTGCGGCGCGCGGGGACTGCGCACCATGGGTTCATGAGCCGATCATCGGCAATCTGGACTTAACAACGTATGCGACCGCACAGCCAGGCCCACACCGGCGCAGAGCTTGGGCCGCCGAACGACGCGGCAGCCGGCGAGCCGCTCTATCGTCAACTGGCGGCGCAGTACCGTCGCGCGATTCATCATGGCGTGCTGCGCTCCGGCGAGCGCATGCCGTCGATACGCACCTTGATGCAGCGTCACGGCGTGAGCCTCGCGACGGCAACCGAGAGTTACCGTGTGCTCGAACGCGAGGCGCTGATCGAGGCGCAGCCGCGCGCCGGCTATTTCGTGCGCGCTTCGCGAAAGGCTGCGTTGCCCGCCGCGTCCGAACCCGACCTCGCGACGCTGCCCGGCGCCGCGCAATTCGTCGGCATTCATTCGGCCATCTCGACCATCGTCGCGCAATTTCAGCGCTATCCGGACGCGTTCAACCTGGGCGGCGCGACCGCCTCGCCCGATCTCTATCCGACGGATGCGCTGCAGAAAGCGGCGCTGCGCGCCTTGCGCCGGCGGCCCACGCTGCTTACCGCGGCCGGGCCCGATCAGGGCGATCCGGCGCTGCGCGCGATCATCGCGCGACGTGCGCTCGACGCCGGCATCCAGATCGGCGCGGACGACATCATCATGACGCACGGCGGCATCGAGGCGGTCAATCTCGCGTTGCGGGCGGTCACGCAACCGGGCGACGCGGTTGCCGTCGAATCGCCGTGCTTCTTCGGCTTGTTGCAGGCGCTGGAGAGCCTCGGGCTGCGCGCGCTGGAAATTCCGGCGAGCCCGAGCACCGGCCTTGCAGTCGAGGCGCTCGAGTTCGCCTTGAACACGCATTCCGACATCAAGGCCGTGGTGGTCGTGCCGAATCTGCAGAACCCGCTCGGCAGCGTGATGCCCGATGCACACAAGGCAAGGCTCGTCGAGCTGTGCGCGCGGGCGCGCATTGCGCTGATCGAGGACGACCCCTATCGGGAACTGGTGGACACCGCGCAGCCGCTGCGTTCGCTGAAGGCGTGGGACACCGACGGCACCGTGATCCATTGCACGTCGTTCAACAAGACGCTCGCGCCCGGCATGAGGGTCGGCTGGATCAACGGCGGGCGCTGGCATCCGCGTATCGGCATGCTGAAATTCGCGCAGTCGCGTCACAACGAGCAGTTGTCGCAAGTCGTGCTCGCGGAGTTTCTGGAGACGAACGCGTACGAGCGGCATTTGCGGCGCTTGCGCGATCGCTTGCGGTTGCAGCGCGAGCGGATGTCGGCGGCGCTTGGCGCGTCTTTTCCCGAGGGCACGCGCTTTACGCCGCCCGCCGGCGGCATGTTTTTCTGGATCGAGCTGCCGCGCGCGGTGTCGTCGGCAGCTTTTTTCCATGCCGCGCTGGAAGAGGGCATTCGCGTGATGCCGGGCACGGTGTTTTCGAATGCGGGCCGCTTCGATCACTTCATTCGTCTGAGCTGCCCGAGCACGGACCTCGATCTCGCCGACGAAGCGTTGCGCAAGCTCGGTGGCCTCGCGACAACGATGGCGGCGCGCGTCGACGCAGGCAGCGTGAATGGCAGTTGAGGCGCTGGTAGCGCGGTGAGTCGAGTGCGGACGAGTGCTGGCATGAGTCCTGGCATAAGCGCTCACGGGAGCGCGGCGAGGCACTCGTTTGCACAAGCGTGAGCATTGGCAATCGCGCCGACATTGGCACAGCCGTCGGCAAAAGCGGTGTCCGCACGTCTGCGCATGCGGCATGCCCCGCCATGTCATGCCACACCTTGCTCGCCACCGCCAAACGCCATAGCAGGTATCATTTCCTCTCTTTACCCGCTATGCGTCGCGCGCGCCCGAAGTTCGCCGCATGACCGGTGTATTCGCGTGTCGTCGCACTCGCAAGTCAGGACAGGAAAACCGAAAGCCGCAATGACAGATTCATTTTCATCCACTGCGGGCGCTGCGTCGCTGCCCGAGAGTCCCTTCGTTGACCGGCTCGGCGTGCAACTCATGTCGGCCGAGGATGGTGCCAGCGAAGTGATGCTGCCACTGTTGCCCGAGCACATGAATACGTGGGACGTCGCGCATGGCGGCGTGACCATGACGCTTGCCGACGTCGCGCTCGCGATGGCCGCGCGCAGTCTCGCGGGCGACGGCGTGGGTGTCGTCACCGTCGAAATGAAGGTCAACTTCATGCAGCCGGGCCGCGGCGAGTTGCGCGCGACTGCTCGCGTGCTGCACCGCTCGACCACCATGGCGTACTGCGAAGGCGAGATCCGCGACAGCGAGGGACACTTCGTCGCCAAGGCGCTCGGCACGTTCAAGTACATGCGCCGGCTTGCGGTGGGCCGCGATGTGACGCGCCAGCGCTTGCGCAGCGACCCCTCGGCGAAACCCGGTCCTAGCGACGGTTGAGGCAATTGCAGCGCGTGCGCCGCGAGCGGCGTTGGTGCATGCGTTTGTTGATGTAGCCGCCGCGCGCACGCGCCACCGCGACATCGGCACACCCGGCACACCGGCACGCTCAGCACAACCACTACGATCAGCAGATCCGGCCAATCCGCCACCCAAGGAGACGATCGACATGCCACAGATCAACCGCCAGTTCGTGCTGGCTTCGCGTCCGCAAGGCGCGGTCACGCCCGATAACTTTCGCCTCGTCGAGACCCCGCTCGCGCCGCTTGCCGAGGGCGAGGTGCGGGTGCGCAATCACTACCTGTCGCTCGACCCGTACATGCGCGGCCGCATGAACGACAGCAAGTCGTACGCGGCGCCGCAGCCGCTCGGTGAAGTGATGATCGGCGGCACGGTCGGCGAAGTGATCGAGTCGAACAACCCGAAGTTCGCCGTGGGCGACAAGGTGGTGGCAATGTTCGGCTGGCAGGAATACGGCACGTCGAACGGCGCAGGCGTGCAGAAAGTCGACGACACGCACGTGCCGCTGTCGGCCTATCTAGGACCCGTCGGCATGCCGGGCGTCACCGCATGGTACGGGCTGAACCGCATTGTGGCGCCGAAGGCGGGCGAAACGGTGGTAGTCAGCGCGGCGAGCGGCGCGGTGGGCAGCGTGGTCGGTCAACTGGCGAAGCTCGCTGGCGCACGGGCGGTGGGCATCGCGGGCGGCGAAGAGAAGTGCCGCTATGTCGTGGAGACGCTGGGTTTCGACGCCTGCGTCGACTACAAGGCCGGCAACCTGTATCAGGACCTGAAGGCGGCGACGCCCAACGGCATCGACGGTTGCTTCGAGAACGTCGGCGGCGAGGGGCTCGACGCCACGCTCGCGCGCATGAATGCGTTCGGCCGCATTGCGCTGTGCGGCTTTATCGCGGGCTACGACGGCCAGCCGCTGCCGCTCAGACAGCCGTCGCTGATACTTACACAGCGGCTGCTCGTGCAAGGCTTCATCGTGAGCGAGCATATGGACGTGTGGCCCGAAGCGCTCAAGCAGCTCGGCACGCTCGTCGCGCAGAACAGGCTGCAGTATCGCGAGACCATCGCGCAAGGGCTCGACGCCGCGCCCGAGGCGTTTATCGGTTTGCTGAAGGGCAGGAATTTCGGCAAGCAGCTCGTCAAGCTGATCTGAACGGGGCGGCTCGTCGAGCCGGCGCCGAAGCGTTGCTTGATGCGCTGGTCGAGGTGATGAGCGTGCTGCTTTGCGAGCCGCTCAACAAGCGACTCTACAAGCAACTCAACAAGTCGCTCAACAAGTCGCTCAATCAATTGCAGCAAGTCGCGCAACGAATCGTTTAGCAAGGCGCTTCACAAGCCGCCCCTCGAATCGCACACAAAGAAGCATCGCATCAAGGAGTCGACGGATGTTCGAATTTGCCGGCAGGGTCGCGGTCATTACCGGCGCGGCGAGCGGCCTCGGTCGTGCGTTCGCGCAACAGGCCGCGGCGCGTCACATGAAGCTCGTGCTCGCGGACGTGAACCCCGAGGCGCTCACGCAGACGGTCGATGCGTTGCGCGCGGCAGGCGCCGACGCGATCGGCGTGCCGACCGACGTCGCGAATCCGTTGCAGGTGGATGCCTTGGCGCAGGCCACGCTCGACGCATTCGGCAAGGTCCATCTGCTTTTCAACAATGCGGGCGTGGGCTCGGGCGGCTTCCTGTGGGAAAGTTCGGCCAACGACTGGTCGTGGGTGTTCGGCGTGAACGTGATGGGCGTCGCGCACGGTGTGCGGGCGTTCACGCCGATCATGCTCGCGCAGAATGAGCCTGCGCACATCGTCAACACGGCTTCCGTGGCAGGGCTGCTGTCGCCGCCGGCAATGGGCGTCTATAACGCTTCGAAACACGCGGTGGTGTCGCTCACCGAAACGCTTTTTCACGACCTGCAACTCGCGCAGGCCGGCCGCGACGCCAGTGTTCGCGTCGGCTGTTCGCTGCTGTGTCCGGCTTTCGTGCCGACCGGTATTGCGGATGCCGAGCGCACACGGCCCGCCGGGCTGCGCAACGCGAGCCGCGCGACGCGCTCGCAGATCGCCGCGGGCAAGCAGTTGCAGCGCGCGGTGCAGGCAGGCAAGCTGAGCGCCGCCGATGTCGCCGGCCTCGCCTTCGAGGCAATCGCGCAGCGACGGTTCTACATCATCACGCACCCGGCCATCATGGCGACGGTCAAGCTGCGTCACGCGGACATCGAGCAATTGCGCGACCCGACCGATCCCATGTCGCTGAAGCCGGAAGTAAAGAGCGCGGGCGCGGACTGAAGTCAGCTACCGGGCGGTGTCGCACGCGCAGTCTCGCACCCGCAGTCTCCACCTATTGTCAACCTTGGGCGCCTGTGCGCCGTCATACCCCATTTCACGTCACATGCCGTTGAATCCGAAGATCGAACAGGTACTCGACATGATCGCGCGCGCGAGGCGCCCGAAGCTCCACGAAATGACGCCGCAGGCGGCGCGCGCATCGTATGAAAAAAGCGCGCCGATTCTGGAGATTCCAGCTGCGCCGATGTTCTCCGTGGAAGACTTGCGCATTCCCACACGCGACGGCGCTGCCATCGGCGCACGTCTTTACCATGCGAGCGAGCCAAGCTGGGCCGAGCCTGCCGCGGCGTTCGTCTACTATCACGGCGGCGGCTTCACCGTCGGCAGCGTCAACACGCACGACGCACTGTGCCGCATGTTCGCGCGCGACGGCCAATGCACGGTGCTGTCGGTGGATTACCGGCTCGCGCCCGAACACAAATTCCCGACCGCCGTAGACGACGCTTTCGACGCGCTCACCTGGCTGCACGCGCACGCGGCGGAATTCGGCATCGACGCGGGGCGGCTCGCGGTGGGCGGCGACAGCGCAGGCGGCACGCTCGCGACGGTCTGCGCGGTGCTCGCGCGCGACGCCGGCATCCCGCTCGCGCTGCAATTGCTGATCTATCCGGGCACCACCGGCTATCAGCAGACCGATTCGCACTCGCGTCTTGCCAATGGCTTTCTGCTGTCAGGCGATACGATTCAATGGTTCTTCAACCAGTACGTGCGCGACCCGGGCGATCGCGACGACTGGCGTTTCGCGCCGCTCGACGGCACGCGCGGCGCGCCCGGCTTCGGCGGTCTCGCGCCGGCCTGGATAGCCACCGCCGAATACGACCCGCTCAGCGACGAAGGCGACGCCTACGCAGAGAAACTACGCAACGCGGGCAACGCGGGCAACGCGGTGACGCTCACGCGCTATCCGGGCATGATTCACGAATTCTTCAAGATGGGCGGCTACGTGCCCGACGTCGCGCAAGCGCATGCGGATGCCGCAGCGGCGCTGCGCGCGGCATTGCGTGCGGACTGACTAGGCGATCTGCCGCTCGACGTTGAATGCGAAGCTGCGTTCGAAATCGCCGGGGCGCACGACGCGGTGCGAGCCGTTGTCGTCGCTACGCTCCGCCACCGCCACGCTGACCATCTCGCCGTTGGCGACGACCCGCAGCGCCGTCGTGCCGCGCGTTCCATACTCGGGCGTTTCGATGAACGCCGCCGAGAGCGCCCGCTCGCGTTCGAGCGGAATGCCGGTGGACGGCAACTCGGCGTCGGACGCCACGCGCGGATCGCGCATCAGGTCGATCAGACGCTCGAGCGGCGGCATCGGATCGCGGGCGAGCAGTTCGCGCAGCTCGGTGCGCTTTCTGACGAGCTTGGGCCACGCGGTGTCGAGAATCGCGTTCGAGATTCCGTGCGTGCCGGGCGCGAGCAGCGCCGGCGCGAGGTTCGAGCGGTTGCAGTACCAGGCGAGTTCGCGGCGCTTCCAGTCGCCCACCAGCAGGTTGAAACCGTTGTAAATGTCGCCGGTTCGTGCGACGCGGTGCAGATAGGCAAGGGGAGATTCGTGCTCCACGCTGGCATTGTTTTCTTCGCCGGCACCGTCGTCGCCCGGGGCATCGCGTGGGTCCTTGGCATTGGCGCCGGTTTCGCCCCGGCCCGACGCAAGGCGGACGCCGGCGCGCCCGGAAGCCAGCCAGTCGCTGACGAGCGTGCCGCGGGTCGGTGCATCGACGCGCATGTCATGCGGGGCGCGGTAGTTGGTGAGCGCGGCAAAGCGGCCGTCGCGCGACATGCCGAGCCACGTCCCGCCGCCGACCAGGTCGCGGCCGGCCAGCACGCCGCTCGCATCGTCCCACCAGCCGATTGGCTGAGCCGTGCGTCGAAAAAACTCGTCGCGATTCGCGGCGAGCGTGAAGAGCGGACCGTCGAGCGCATCGGGTCGCCAGTCGAACACGATCAGGCACATCGGGGACCTCTCCCGGTTGTTGCGTCAAAACGCAAGGGCGAGCAGGAAAGCAGGCGGGAACGCCGGCCACAGCGGCCGCTGCGTTGATCGCGGTTGGCCGCTGCGTCGAAAGCGGTAATGCTCCGCTCAAACTTCGGTGGGCAGTCCGTAGGGCAGCGCGAGAAAGCGCAGCGCCGGGCCGTCGGCAGCGCCGAGATGCACCGAGCCGCTTTCCAGCGCGGCCAGTTTGATCTCCACCAGAACATCCACGCCGCCGTCGCGCGCCGATGCCGCGTTCACCACCATGCCGCACGGCTGGCCCGGGTCGTCGGAGTGGAAGAGTTCGACGCCTGCCTTCACGGTGCCCAGCTCGCCCGCCACGTTGGCAAGCGAGGTGCGCCGCTTGATCGTGCCGCGATACTGGCTGCGCGCCACCACTTCCTGGCCCGGATAGCAGCCCTTCTTGAAATTGACTGCGCCGAGCACGTCGAAATTGACCATTTGCGGCACGAACTGCTCGACCACCGGCTGTGTGATGCGCGGCTCGCCCGCGCGGATGTCGAGCCAGTCCCACACCGCCGGCGAGACCTGCTGCAACTTTTCGCGAAGCGCGGGCAGCTGCGATTCGATCTGCGCCTTAGGCCCAATCCACAGGTAGCGCAGGCGCTCGAACGCGTCGGGCACGCGGATCAGCGAGCCGGCCGCGCCGTCCACCTTCACGTGAACGCCGTCCGGCAGCGCGTCGAAGACGCCCGAGAGCGCCTTGCGCACGTCGCCCGCGAGACCGATCACGGCGAGCTCGCCGCTGGCATCGGCGAGTTTCGCCTTGGCGCGCAGGATGAACATGGAAAGGCGTTTTTGCACCGCCGCCTGCAGGTCTTTCGAGACCAGCAGGCGAATCGTGTCGCCGCTGCGCCAGCTGAGGAAGGAGGCGAGCAGGCGGCCCTTGGCCGAGCAGTAGCCCGCGAGGCGCGCGTTGGCCGCGTCGAGATGCTGCGTGTCGTTCGTCAGTTGACCGTGCAGGAAGGTCGCTGCGTCGTCGCCGGTTGCGTCGATCACGCCGAACTGCGTGAGCACCGCGAAGGCGCCGTGTTCGAGGACGGCGTCGAACTCATCGGCCGCCGGGCGCGGCAATAGCGGCAGCGCGGTTGCGGCTGCGCTCGACGTCACGCCGGCCGATGTAGCCGGGGTGGCGCCCGAAGAGCTGCCCACGGGATTCGCCGGGGAACCGGCCGAAGGATTGCCTGAAGCGGTAGCGAGCGGTGTGGTCATGGATTCCGGGAACAGTCAATTCTGACTTTAGCTAAGGCAAACAAGTATTATATGCAGTCCAACCCAGCCACGTTTTCATGTCCCTCTTCAAGAAATGTTTGATCGCCGGCTCGATTGTCCTCGTGCTGGCCGCAGCTGCGATTGCTGGCGGATACCACTGGGCCAATAGCCCGCTCGAGCTGAACCCCGCGCAACTGGACGTCACCGTCAAACCGCACAGCAGCCTGCGCAGCGTCGCGCTGCAGCTCAATCGCGGCGGCGTGCCGGTCGAGCCGGAGCTATTCATCGTCATGACGCGGCTGCTCGGGCTGCAGAGCGAACTGAAGTCGGGCAACTACGAGTTCAAGACCGGCGTGACGCCCTACGAAGTGCTGCAAAAAATCGCTCGCGGCGACGTCAACGAGTATGTCGCGACGATCATCGAAGGGTGGACGTTCAAGCGCATGCGCGCGGAACTCGACGCGAACCCCGCGCTCAGGCACGACAGCGTGGCCATGAACGACGCGCAGCTGATGAGCGCGATCGGCGCGCCGGAGGCGTCGCTCGGCAACGGCGAGGGGCTGTTTTTCCCCGACACCTATCTGTTCGACAAGAATACGAGCGATCTGGACGTGTACCGCCGCGCGTATCGCCTGATGCGGGTGCGTCTGGACGAAGCATGGCTCGCGCGGGCGCCGAGTCTGCCGTACCGGACCCCGTACGAGGCGTTGATCATGGCCTCGATCATCGAGAAGGAAACCGGCAAGAAGTCTGACCGCCCGATGGTCGCGGCAGTGTTCGCGAACCGTCTGCGGGTGGGCATGCCGCTGCAAACCGACCCGACGGTCATTTACGGAATGGGCGAGAGCTACACCGGGCGCATCCGCAAGAAGGACCTGCAAACGGACACTCCCTACAATACCTACACCCGTATGGGCCTGCCGCCCACGCCGATTTCGCTGCCCGGCGTCGCCTCGCTGCAGGCGGCGATGAACCCGGCGCAGACGAGCGCGCTGTATTTCGTCTCGCGCGGCGACGGCAGCAGCATCTTTTCCGACACACTCGGCGATCACAACAAGGCCGTGGACAAATACATTCGAGGACAATAAATGGCGCGCGGCAAATTCATCACGTTCGAAGGCATAGACGGCGCCGGCAAGACGACGCATCTCGCCTGGTTTCGCGAGCGGCTCGAGCAGAAGGTGGCCGCCACCGGCCGCTCGGTTGTCATGACGCGCGAGCCCGGCGGCACGCCGCTTGGCGAGCAGATTCGCGAAATCGTGCTGCATCAGAAAATGGATCTGGAAACCGAGGCGCTGCTGATGTTCGCGCTGCGCCGCCAGCATCTGGCAGAAGTGATCGAGCCGGCGCTCGCGCGCGGCGACTGGGTATTGTCCGACCGCTTCACCGACGCCACCTTCGCCTACCAGGGCGGCGGTCGCGGCCTGCCGCGCGACAAGCTGGAAACGCTGGAGCGCTGGGTGCAGGGTGGTTTCCAGCCGGATCTGACGGTGCTGTTCGACCTCGCGCCCGAGATTGCCAATGAGCGGCGCAGCGCGGCGCGCGATCCGGACCGTTTCGAGCGTGAATCGGCGGCTTTTTTTGAGCGCACGCGCGCCGAATACCTGCGCCGCGCCGAGGAGGCGCCTTATCGGTTCGCTATCATTGACTCCTCGCAGAGCATTGTCCGAATTCAGAAACAACTTGAAGATCTGTTAGCAAGTATTTGAATTTAAAGTGTTATGTGTAGCGCTAACAAAGCGCTGACTGCATCGCGCAGTTCCTCAGATATCGCTTTCAACCGATTGATTTCAAAGACAAACGATGATTTATCCGTGGCAAGCCGATGACTGGAACCGCCTGCAGCAGCTGCGCGCCCACTGGCCGCACGCGTTGTTGCTGCATGGCCAGGCCGGTATCGGCAAGCTGCGCTTTGCGCAGCACCTCGCGCAGGGTCTGCTGTGCGAAGCGCAGCGCGCGAACGGCGAGCCGTGCGGCGCGTGCGTCGCGTGCAACTGGTTCGCACAGGGCAATCACCCCGATTACCGGATCGTCGTGCCCGAGGCGCTCGCCGCTGAGGCCGGCATCGGCAACGGCGCGGACGACAAAGCCGAAAAAGCCGACAAGTCCGATGCAGACGAAGGCAAGAAAACCCGCACGCCGAGCAAGGAAATCAAGATCGAGCAGATTCGCGGCTTGCTGGACTTCGTTGGCGTCGGGTCGCACCGGGGCGGCGCCCGCGTGGTCGTGCTGTACCCTGCCGAAGCGCTGAACGTCGCGGCAGCCAATGCGCTCCTGAAGACGCTTGAGGAGCCGCCTGCGGGTGTCGTGTTCCTGATGGTGTCGGCGCGCATCGACCGGCTGTTGCCCACTATCATCAGCCGTTGCCGCCAATGGCCGATGAGCCTGCCGGCATCCGGAGCCGCGAGCCAGTGGCTCGCCGCGCAAGGCGTGGAGCAGGCGCAGGCGCTGCTGGCCGAAGCAGGGGGCGCGCCGCTGACCGCGCTCGCGCTCGCCAGCGACGAAAACCGCACGTTGCGCGACTGGACGCTCAAGCAACTCGCCGCAGGCCCCGAATGCGACGCCTTTGCGTGCGGCGAGGCGCTGCAGAAGCTGCCGGTGCCGCTGGTACTCGGCTGGCTACAGCGCTGGACGTACGACCTGCTCGCCCAGCGCACGGCGGGCGCCCCGCGTTATTTTCCGCAGGCGTCGGCGGCGCTCGCGCGCTGCGCGGCGCAGGCCGACGCGAGCGCATTCGCGCGCTTCATGCGAACCGTTACACGGCAGCGCGCGGTCGAGAATCACCCGCTGAACGCGCGGCTCGTGTTCGAGGAGCTGTTTCTTGGCTACCGCGAGCTCTTTGCATGACGGCGCCGCCCGCGGCATCCAGCGGACTTCCAATCGAACCGTTCTCCGTACGCCGGTCCTCCATCTCAAACTGAACGCACCATGAGCCTGTCCTACCGCGATGCCACGCCCGACGATCTGCCCGCCATCGTCGCCATTTACAACTCGACGGTCGCCTCCCGCCAGGTGACCGCCGACCTCGAGCCCGTCAGCGTCGAGAGCCGGGTCGCGTGGTTTCACGCGCATGGGCCGCACAAGCGCCCGCTGTGGGTGGTCGAAGACGCCGGGCAGCCGGGCCGCGTGATCGCATGGCTCAGCTTTTCGGACTTTTACGGCCGTCCGGCCTATCAGCGCACCGCAGAGGTCAGCATCTATCTCGACGAACGCGCGCGTGGCAAGGGCCTTGGCAAGCAATTGCTGGCTGCGTCGCTTACGGCGGCGCCGGCGCTTGGCATCGACACGGTGCTCGGCTTTATCTTCGGCCACAACGAGGCGAGCCTGCGCCTCTTTCGCGGTTTCGGCTTTGACACGTGGGGGTCGCTGCCGCGCGTGGCCGTGCTCGACGGCGTGGAGCGCGATCTGGTGATCCTCGGCAAGCGCCTCGACGCCCCCGCCGCGGCCGGTTGATCCGCTTCAGGTACCCATTTGCAGGACACCACCATGTTTGTCGATTCGCACTGTCACATCAATTTCGAAGGACTCGCCGAGCGCCTGCCGCAAGTGCTCGAGAATATGCGCAGCCACTCGGTCACGCATGCGCTGTGCGTGTCGGTCGATCTGGAAACGCTGCCGTCCGTGCTCGACATCGCCAGCCGGTACGAGAACGTGTACGCGTCGGTGGGCGTGCATCCGGACCACGAGCACATGCGCGAACCGGCCGTCGCGGAGCTGGTCGAACTCGCGCAGCACCCCAAGGTCGTCGCGATCGGCGAAACGGGCCTCGACTATTACCGTCTGGAAGGCCGCTCGATTGCCGACATGGAATGGCAGCGCGAGCGCTTTCGCAACCACATTCGCGCGGCGCATGCTACTGGCAAGCCGCTCATCATCCACACGCGGGCGTCGTCGGAAGACACCCTGCGCATCATGGCCGAGGAGCGCGCGAGCGAGCCGGGCGGCGTCATGCATTGCTTCACCGAGCCGTGGGCGGTGGCCCAGCAGGCGCTGGCGCAGAACTTCTACATCTCGCTGTCGGGCATCGTCACGTTCAAGAGCGCGACCGACGTGCAGGACGTGGCGCGCCGGGTGCCGCTGGAGCGCCTGCTGATCGAAACCGATTCGCCGTATCTCGCGCCCGTGCCGTATCGCGGCAAGCCCAATGAACCTGCGTACGTGAGTTATGTCGGACGTTTCATCGCGCAACAACGCGACATGGCCGACGAGGCGCTCGCCGCCGCGACGACGCAGAACTTCTTCCGCCTGTTCAGAATTCCGGCTCCGGCCGGCGTCTAGAATCAAGCAGAATCAATAGGATAGGGCAGGACTCTAAAGTAGAACATGATGAATAATCCGACATTCACCCACGCATTGCATTCGCGCACGACGCGCCTCACCAAAGGTTCGCCTGTGCGCCGTCGTTTCTCGCGCGCCGCCGTGGCAGCGACGCTTGCGTGCGCCGCGCTGGCCTCGCTCTTCGCCGTTCCAGTGGCGGCCATAGCCGCGCCGATCGACTCGCTGATCAAGTCGGTCAAGTTCGACGATGTCGACGGCGTCAGGAAAATGCTCGCCAAAGGCATGGACCCGAACAGCGTCGACAATTACGGCATGCCGCTGCTGGTGCTGGCCGCGCGCGAGAAGTCCGACAAGGTGGGCGCGTTGCTGCTCGCGAACCCAAAGACCAACGTCGAGATTGAGGACAAGGCCGGCGAAAACGCGATGATGATGGCGGCGCTGAACGGCGACCTGGACTTCGTCAAGCAATTGATCGCCAAAGACGCCGAGGTCAACAAGAAGGGTTGGGCGCCGCTGCACTACGCGGCCGCGAACGGTCACGACGACATCGTGAAACTGCTGCTCGATAACTCCGCGTACGTGGACGCCGGTTCGCCCAACGGCACCACGCCGCTGATGATGGCCGCGCGCGGCGGGCACGTGTCCACGGTCAAACTGCTGCTCGACAACGGCGCGGATCTGACAGTGAAGAATCAGATCGGCCTGACGGCGCTCGACTTCGCGAAGACCTACAAGGAGCCGGACGTGGTCGAAGGTCTGACCGCGCGCCTGCAACAGATGCAGCAGAAGTAAAGGCGCACGTTTCGCCCCTTATTGCCTGAAGATAGCGGCGCGTGCCTGCTGCCGCGCCGGAAAACAGTGCAGAATGACGGTTTTGGCGCGCCCCTCGTGCGCGCTCCGTCCGATGCGGCAACAGACCGCCTGATAAACGACCCTGGAAAGGAACACCATGCTGCGGGCTTTGATTTTCGCCAGCGCGTTTGCCGTACCGTTATCGGCGGCCGCGTTTACGGGAGGCGACCTCAACAAGCTGTGCACGAAGACCGACGTGGCCTCGCGCAGTGCGTGCGCCGCCTACATCGAGGGTGCCGCCGACGGCATCTTCAATACCATTGATGCGATTGGCGGCACCACCGGCCCGCGCGTCGGCCAGTATTTCTGCTTGCCTCAGGACGCGCGTTCGGCGCAATTGACCGACGCGGTGCGCAAGTACATCGCCGAAAATCCGAACGTGGCGGGATACAACGCGAGCACGGCGATTTCGCTCGGGCTCGGCAAGGCGTTTCCTTGTAAGAGCGGGAGCTAAACTGATCCGAAGCTGAGCGCAGGCGGCTCGCGCGCTTTGCGGCGGGCTGTCAGCATCAGTTATTGCATTGGCTCGACGAGTTGGGTGGCGCACCGCGTGCGGGTTTGTTGTTCGACTCGCTGGTTTGGCCGGTTCGTTGGTTTGGCCGGTTCGTTGGTTTGATCGGTTCGTTGGTTGATTGGTTTGATTCGTTTGATTCGTTTGATTCGTTTGTTTGACTGGGTCGCTCGTTTGGCCCGTTCGTTGGTTTGATCCGTTCGTTTGCGTGCGTTTTAACGGTTGTTCACAGTTTCGTCGCGTGAGCCTGCATTCCCGGGCACGCGTTCAACATGATGAGCCGGGGCACCGCCGCTCGCGGTTGCGGCCGGCTCGCTGGCGGGGCGCATGGTTCGCTCCGCGCCCTGCGCCGAGCGCTTCATGTGCGCTTTAGTCGTGCTCCGGTTGCGCTTCGCTGGGCTCGATCCCGCCCGGTTGCCCGGGTTGCCCGGGTTGCGCTTCTTCGAGCCCTTGCGCGGAACTACGGTTCCGCGCCGTTACGCGGGCGTGCCGGCCGACTGTATCGCGCCGCGCGCATTGTCCCCGTGCCGTCGCCGCGCAATGCGCGGCCGGCCCATCCACATTCAAGCGAGGAGGAAACGGTCCTACATGGCTTTTCTCGATCGACTCGACCAGTTGGATCACATCGCCGAAGCTCCGCTGCACACCTGGCCTGGCGCGTTGCTGGTCTCGCTCATCGCGGGACTGATCGCCGTCGGCGTGCACCGCGTGGGCGCGCGCATCGTGACCCGCATCGCCCGGCCTTATCCGCTCACCAGTGTCGTGCTGCGCTATATCGAGAAACCGGCGCTGTTCGTGCTGCTGATCGTTGCGCTCGAAGCCGTCTGGTGGGAAGCGCCCGACACGCTCACCTTCATCGCGCCGCTACGCGACGCTGCGGCGATCGCGCTGATCGGCGCGCTGACCTGGCTCTCCGTGCGTTCGGCGGCAGCTATCGGCGAGGCGATCATTCAGGCTCATCCGCTCGATACTGCCGACAATCTGCATGCGCGCCGCATCCACACGCAGGCGAGAGTGCTGGCGCGCTCGGTCATGCTGGTGATCGTGATTGTCGGCGTCGGCGGCGCGCTGATGACGTTTCCGAACGTGCGCCAGATCGGCGCGAGCCTGCTGGCGTCCGCCGGCGTGGCCGGTCTGGTCGCCGGTATTGCGGCGCGGCCGGTGCTTGGCAACCTGATCGCGGGTTTGCAGATCGCGCTGTCGCAGCCGATCCGCCTTGACGACGTGGTGGTGATTCAGGGCGAGTGGGGGCGTATCGAGGAAATCACCGGAACCTATGTGTCGGTGCGTTTGTGGGATCAGCGGCGGCTGATCGTGCCGTTGCAGTGGTTTATCGAAAACCCGTTTTCCAACTGGACGCGCAGTAGCTCGCAGATCATCGGCACAGTGTTTCTTTACGTCGATTACCGGATGCCGCTCGCGCCGTTGCGCGAGGAACTGGCACGCATCGTCGAGGCGGCGCCCGAGTGGGACCGGCGCGTGCAGGTGCTGCAGGTTACCGAGGGCACCGAGCGCTCGATGCAGTTGCGCGCACTCGTCAGTTCCCTCGATTCGGGGCTGAACTGGGATTTGCGTTGCCGCGTGCGCGAGGGGCTGATCGACTTTATCCAGAAGCACTATCCGCAGTATCTGCCGCGCTCGCGCGCGGAGGTGTCTGCGGAACTGGAGAACGTGGTGCACGGCAAGGGCGAGCCGCTCGATTGGGTGCCGCGCCGCGCGCGCACCCCGGCCGGCAGCACCGCGGCGCATACCGAGGCGGACCCGGTGGCAAGCCGCCCAGGTCCGGCGCCCACGTCGGCTTCCGGGGCCAGGTCCGCTTCCACTGCATCGCCCCATAACGTGAAGGAAACTGCCTGATGCGCGGCACGAAGTCGTGCGACGCCGGAGCGGAAGGGGCTGAACGGGCGGTTGGACGAGGCGGCTGAACAAACCGGCGAATGAGGCGGCTAACGAAGCAGCGCACGCCACGGCACGTCACGGTGGGCCCGCTGAAAGGCGGACGCCACGCGCATCGAGCTCTGGCCGGATGGCGAGCCGATGCAACCGATCGTTCTTCAAAGGGTCGAACCAACCACTCACTGTATCAACCATGCGCGGCATGGCGTGCACCATGCGAGAAGTTTCCGGCGTCCGCTGTGTGGCGGGCGTTGGCTGCACCCTGGCGGATGCCGCGCAAAAAACAAGGAGGACTTGCAACATGGGCCGACTGATCGTCGTGTCGAATCGCGTCGCAACGCCGACGGAAACCAAAGGATCGGCGGGCGGCCTCGCCGTCGGCGTGTTCGGCGCGCTGAAGGACGCGGGAGGCGTGTGGTTCGGCTGGAGCGGCGACGTGGTCAGCGAGACCGTTGCCAATGCCGGGCCCACACTGGAACAGGACGGCGCAGTCACCTTTGCGACCGTCGGCCTCACGCGCAAGGACTACGACCAGTACTACCGCGGCTTTTCGAATGCCACGCTGTGGCCGGTATTCCACTACCGCAACGACCTCGCCCGCTACGAGCGCGAGGAGTACGCCGGCTACCGGCGGGTCAACGCGTGGCTCGCGCACAAGCTCATCAAGCTGCTCGAGCCCGACGACGTGATCTGGATTCACGACTACCATCTGATCCCGTTCGCCGAGGCCTTGCGCAGCGAAGGCATTACGAACCGCATCGGCTTTTTCCTGCACATTCCGTTTCCGTCGCCGCAGATCCTGCTCAACATTCCGCCTCACGAAGAGCTGGTGAAGTCGCTGTCCTGCTACGACCTGCTGGGATTTCAGACCGCAACCGACGAACAGGCCTTCCACGACTACGTGACCCGCCACGCGCGCGGCACGGTGTCGAACGGCATGGTGGAAGCGTTTGGCCGCAAGCTGCGCACGGGCGTCTACCGCATCGGCGTGTTTCCCGACGAAATTGCCGAGCAGGCCAAGCGCTATGAAAGCCGTCAGCACGTGCTCGATCTGAAGCAGAGCCTGGAAGGCCGCAAGCTGATCATGAGCGTGGACCGGCTCGATTATTCAAAAGGGCTGGTTGAACGTTTCCGCGCCTTCGAGCATTTGCTGGAGCGCTCGCCCGAATGGCGCGGCAACGTCACGCTCGTGCAGATCGCGCCGCCTACACGTTCGGACGTGGCGACATACCAGAAGATCCGCCAGGACCTCGAGTACGAAGCAGGGCGCATCAACGGGCGCTATTCCGGCCTCGACTACACGCCGATCCGGTATCTGAACCAGCAGTACGACCGCTGGAAACTGATGTCGCTGTTTCGCGAGTCGCAGATCGGCTTTGTCACGCCCTTGCACGACGGCATGAATCTCGTCGCGAAGGAATACGTCGCCGCGCAGAACCCCGACGATCCGGGCGTGCTCGTGCTGTCCATTTTCGCGGGCGCGGCGGCCGAGTTGACGGGCGCGCTGCTCGTCAATCCGCATGATGCGATCGGCATGTGCGAGGCCTTGCAGCGCGCGCTGCAAATGCCGCTGGACGCGCGCCAGCGTCGTCACGAGATCAACATGGCGGCGCTGCGCAAGAACGATCTGGGCGTGTGGCGCGACAGCTTCCTGCACGACCTGCGCAGCGTGCCGTTGCAGAGGCCGGCCACGGGCGGCGGGCACCGCTGATGAGCGGAGCCCGGCGTACAAACGCGAGCGCGCTCGCGAGCAGCCTGTCCGCTCACGCCGCGCGCGCGGATTGCTGGCGTTCCACTTTGCAGGTGGCCGCATGCTGAGCGCGCTTGCCATCGCCGGTTACCGGTCCCTGCGCGAACTGATCGTGCCGCTCGGGCGGCTGAACGTCATTACCGGCGCGAACGGCAGCGGCAAGTCGAGCGTCTACCGTTCACTGCGTCTGCTCGCCGACACGGCGCGCGGCGGCGTGATCACCTCGCTCGCGCGCGAAGGCGGCTTGCCGTCGACCTTATGGGCCGGCCCGGAACGCTTTTCGCGCAGCATGCTGAGCGGCGAATCCGAAGTGCAGGGCACGCGGCGCAGTACACCGGTCAGCTTGAGGCTCGGCTTCGCCGGCGAACGGTTCAGTTATGCGATCGATCTTGGTTTCCCGATTCCGGATACCAGCCGCTTCGTGCTGGACCCCGTCATCAAGCGGGAATGCATCTGGAGCGGGCCCGTGCTGCGGCCGTCCGCGTTGCTCGTCGACCGGCAGGGCGCTGCGCTGCGCACGCGCGACGAAACGGGCGCCTGGCAAACGGTGCCGCAGCCGGTCGCCAGCTTCGACAGCATGATGACCGAGTTCGCCGACCCGCGCAGCGCGCCTGAAATGATCGCGGTGCGCGAGCAGATCCGGGCGTGGCGCTTTTACGATTACTTCCGGACCGATGCCAATGCGCCGGCGCGCATGCCGCAAGTCGGCACGCATACGCCGGTGCTTTCCGACGACGGCGCCGACCTCGCCGCCGCGTTGCAGACCATCCGCGAGATCGGCAATCCCGTGGCGCTCGACGCCGCCATCGACGACGCGTTCCCCGGCTCGCGCCTTGATATCGCGGTGCAGGACGGTCGCTTCGAAGTGCTGATGCAGCAGCATGGCCTGCTGCGTCCGCTAAAGGGCGCGGAGTTGTCGGACGGAACCTTGCGCTATCTGTTGCTGGTGGCCGCGCTGCTCACGCCGCGTCCGCCGGCGCTGCTGGTGTTGAACGAGCCGGAAACCAGTCTGCATCCCGATCTGCTGCCGGCGCTCGCGCGCCTGATCGCGCAAGCCGCTGCGCATTCGCAGGTGCTGGTGGTCTCGCACGCGGCGCGGCTGATCGCAGCGCTCGAGCGAGAGGAGGCGAGCGAGTCGCTGGTGCTGGAAAAGCACTTTGGCGAAACACGTCTTGTGGATGCCGACGAACGTGACATGCCGGCGTGGAAATGGCCGTCGCGCTGAATTACGCGGCGCGCGATGCGGCGGTTATTTCGTGGCCCGGTGGCTTGTAAGCTAAATGTAACAGCCCCCATCAAATGCAATATGGGGCGCTTTTTAAGTCCTGCCAGGGAATAATGCTCCGATGCCAGCCGCGCTCGCGTGCGGCCACCGTGCATTGATCGTAGACCGGCGCTCGCCAGGGCGCCGCTGACGGCACCGCACAGCGACCTCGGCAGTGGCCGTGGCGCGAGCCGTCAGTTCACGGAGACAACTATGAAGATTGCGCAGATCGCCCCGTTGACCGAGTCCGTGCCGCCAAAGTTGTATGGCGGCACCGAGCGCGTCGTGTCGTACATTACCGAAGCGCTGGTGGAACTCGGCCACGACGTGACGCTGTTCGCAAGCGGCGACTCCGTTACCAGTGCGAAGCTCGAACCCGTGTGGCCGCGCGCGCTGCGGCTCGACCCGGGCATTCGCGACCGGGTAGCGCCGCACATGCTGCTGATGGAACTGGTGCGCCGCCAGGCCGAGCAATTCGATGTCCTGCATTTTCACCTCGACTATTACTCGTTCTCGGTGTTCCAGCGCCAGGACACCCCTTTCGTCACGACCATGCACGGCCGCCTCGACTTGCCCGAGCAGCAGCCGGTGTTCGATACGTTCCATTCCGCGCCGGTCATTTCCATTTCGAATGCGCAGCGCCATCCGCTGCCGCAGGCGCGCTGGCTGACCACCGTCTATCACGGCCTGCCCGAGCAGCTGTATACGCCGCAGCCGGTCGAGCAGAAGTACCTCGCATTTCTTGGCCGTATCTCGCCGGAAAAGCGCGTCGACACGGCTATCCGCATTGCAGGGCGCTGTGGCATGCCCATTCGCATCGCCGCCAAGGTGGACGCCGCGGATCGCGAATATTTCGAGCGCGAAATCCGGCCGCTGCTGGACCTGCCGTATGTCGAATTCATCGGCGAGATTGCGGATCATCAGAAGGCCGAATTTCTTTCGGGTGCGCATGCGCTGCTGTTTCCGATCGACTGGCCGGAGCCGTTCGGCCTCGTGATGATCGAGGCGATGGCGTGCGGCACGCCGGTCGTGGCGTTCAATCGCGGTTCGGTGCCCGAGGTGCTCGAAGACGGGCTGACGGGCTTTATCGTCGAAGACGAAATTGGCGCGGTGGCGGCCGTCAATCGCCTGCACAGGATGCCGCGCGCGGGCGTGCGGCAGCGCTTCGAGGAACGCTTCACGTCGCACCGCATGGCGCAGCAATATGTCGATGCGTATCAGTCGGTGATTCGCGCGCAGAAACGTTCGCGCTTCAAGGTGGTGGATAGCTCCGGGCGATGAGCCCGGCGGCAGACGGGCGGGCTCCGGCAAGGTCGGCTTGCACGGCGGCGCCCGATGAATAGTGAGTCAGGGCCGGCGCTCGCGATGAGCACCGGCCTTGCTGCGAGAGGTTCTGGTCGTGACCCGGTGTGGTCCCGGCCGTTGCGCGGGTTGCGCCGCGACGGGCCAGAGAAAACCGGGCGCCTAACGACGGACCGCGATGCGACGCTCGTGGTCGGAAAAGGGCGCCCCTGCGAATACGGTCCAACGCTGGCGAATGCTGGCGAATGCGGCCAAACGCTGGCCAACGCGGGCACTAGCCCGGTGGCCCGGGCCACTAAGTGCCCGCTTCAGCCGCGGGGCGAGGCCGCCAACGCAACCCGCCCGCTCAGCCTTCAGTTTTCAGCCTTAAATCTTCAGGCGCGTAACCTTCGTACCTTGCAAGGACAGGTCGCCCATCAACCCGGCGTTGGTCAGCACGAATACCTCCACAGGTGCCGTCGCCGTGTTCGTATCGATTGCGCCGTTCGCACCCATTTTCACGAGCGCGACGGATGCGTCGCCGCCCACCGACCAGCCGTCCGCGTTGCGGAATTTGTCGAGTGCGTCCTGCGTCATGAACAGGAAAATGATGGCCTTCGACTGCGCGCCGGCCTGCAGCCCGAACGAGCCGGAAATCGTGCTGTAGTAGCCGACGCTGGTGCCGGCCACACGCAGCGCGCCTTCGCCGTACTGGCCGCCGACAATGAAGCCCGCCTGCAGCACCGACGGGAACACGAGCACGCCGCGCGCCTTGGCAACCAGTTCGCGCGAACCCTTCACGGTCGTGTACAGCCGCGACATTGTGCCGTCGACGTCCGCGTCGATCGAGCGGCGTTTGGACGAATCGGTAGCGGCCGTGTCGCGGCCGCCGGTGTTAGTCGTACATCCGGCGAGAGCAAGGCCTCCGAAAGCGAGCGCAGCGGTTGTCTTCAACATGAAGTGTCGTCTTTGCATCGTTTTTCTCCGTATGGTTCCGGGGCGCAACCGCGAGAAAATCGCGCGGGTGCCTTTGAGTTATATCACACGGGGCGCTAAAAGGCGCCCTCGCTCGTGAGGCGAAAAGCCTTATGTGACGGGGCTTTGCGGGAGATCGAAAAGAGCCGGCTGTAAATTTGACCGGCCCCGTGGTGGCCCGCGCGGGCTGTGCGGGAGCGTGGTCGAGCGGGCTTCCGCGCGGCGCGCCTCGCGCGGCCGGGGCGCAGACTAAGGCACGCGAAAAGCGCGCCGTGGTCCATTTTTTACCGACTCGGGCCTGCTGCATTTCGCCCTGGCGTCGCGAGGAAAGTGTTGCCTCCGCGCCGCACAGAGAGGCGCGCGGGCGAACTAACCGCCGTGATTCGCAGGACTCTTGACCGGCGGCGGCCGCCGCAGAGCGCGGCGCACTGCGCCGATCAGCACGCCGATGAAGAGCAGAGCGAGCGCCGGCACGATCCAGTAGCCAACGAACGCATGCCAGAGATAGATCATCAGGGTAGAGCGGCGCACGCTGTATTCATTGCGGGCGTCCTGTTGGCGCTGCGCGTTGGCCGCCAATACGTCCGCGGGACAACCGGCCGCTTGCGCCTCGTCGGGCTTGCCGTGGCAACGCGCGGGAGCGCCGGCCGCCCGTTGCGCGTCGGTGAAATTCCAGGTGGTCAGCGCGCGGTCCAGGTCGACGGCGTTGTAGGCCATCTCCTCGCGAATTTCGCTGACTGCAACGATCGCCACGGGCACCGCCCAGAACACGATGACGACCAGCCACCGCCTCAACCAGCGGTTTTTATGCTTCGATACCATCCTTGCCTCCAATCGATGCTTTGCGGCATCAACGACAAGATGGCGGCCCGTATGAATGTTGTGTGGGGTGGGCCGTCTCCGCAGCCATCATAGAAGAAAAACGCCGCGTTCGGGCGAGAGGACCTGGAAGGGAAGCGAAGCGCGCGCTCGAAAGGCGCAAACAGAGAGTGCGAGGGCAACAGGGCAACAGAGCAACAGAGCGCCGTGCGAATGGCGCGCCGCGCCGCGCGAGAAGCACGAGGTGAAAAACGACAAGCCAGAAGCGCGGCGCGCGTGAGAAATACGGCGATCAGTTGGCCGGTGCAGAGGACAGGCAACTCTTCATGAATGCCTTGCGCTCGTCGCCTTTCTTGCCGGTCGCCTGGGCGTTGCACGCCTTCATCTTGTCCTGCTGGCTCATCGGCGCAGCGGCCGGCTTGGCCGAAAGGCAGCTCTTCATGAACGCCTTGCGCTCGTCGCCTTTCTTGTCGCCGGCCTGCTTGTTACAGTCGGCCATTTTGGTCTGCTGGCTGTTCTGGGCGAACGCCGGCGAAACGAGTACGGCGCCGAGTACCATGGCCGCGATTGCGGATTGCATTTTCATGTGACACTCCATCGTTGTGGGTACGTTCTGGTCTTTATGCACGTGGGCGTCGACGGCAACCGGCCCTCGGCAAGTGCATTATGGCAAATGCTGTGTGCATCAACGGGGAAGAGGACGTGCGGGTTGACAGCCGCGCCCGCTCGTTTTCCCTGATGAAGCGGCATGAGCCCGAATGGCATCCCTGAGATGGAGCGAATGCGGACAAGCCATCATGTTATGCATTGCAGATTAAATTGAGCGATGTAAATCGACCGAAATTCGTTGTCGAGGCCGCCAAGGTGCGGCTGAAATTGGCACTGCGCCGTCCGGTTGCCGCCCGAAATTGCTGCGAATGCACATGAATTGCAATTCGTAAGGAAATTCGTAGCAAAAAACCTTAATCGGCAATTCGCCTGTGCGTCGTATCCATATGCCGTCGGGCGTTGCGGTGCTGCGTGGTGAGGTGAACCAACCAGGAGGACTTTCTCATGCACTATCTATTGACCTATGACCTTGTACCGGACTATCTGGAACGGCGCGGCGAGTATCGCGAGGCGCATCTGAAGCTCGCCTGGGCGGCGGCGGAGCGCGGCGAACTGGTGCTTGGCGGCGCGTTGACCGATCCGGTGGATACCGCGGTGCTGCTGTTCAAGGGCGACACGCCTGAATCCGCGCAAGCCTTCGCCAAAGCCGATCCTTATGTGCGGGCGGGCCTTGTGGCACGCTGGCGCGTGCGCGAATGGACCACGGTGGTGGGCGAAAGCGCGACTACGCCAATCAGATAAAACCAGGCGAGGCCCGCTGCAAAGCGGGCAAAAGCCGACGTGCGGCTCGACGCGAGCCGCTTCTTGCGCCTGCGCGCGGCTGCCCACTGCCAGAGTCATGTCATCGTGCGTGGGCCCCCCTCGACTCGATGCGTGCGCAACGAAACGGCGCAGGCGCGCCGACGAGGAGTAAGCGGAATCATTGCTCTGTGCCGCTGTCGAATTCAGTCAGGCGACACGGCACCCTGTGCCGTGCGCTTGTAGCGATTCCCGGCGCATATCCGCAGCGCTTTTGCCGCTCTATTTGCCGGCTCTTACGGCATGCAATAACAATTTCGGCGCTATCGCAGGAAGCATTTCCGTTACGGCATGACGTGAATTAACGGAGTGAAAAGCACAAGTTTGTTTCTATCCGTAACACTTGTCTCAACGATATTCACGCAAACCCTGGGGATGGTATGCTTCGTGCACAATTCTCCCATGCACGAGTGAGACCACGTTTTGTGCTTCGCAATAGGGATAAACCGCACTGACTCAGGGCGGCGGTGACCAGCCAACAAAACGTACAAAACATATTTGTGCAACCGAGGGCGACACACGGATCGTGAGGGCTGAATCCGTGGTCCGCCCAAAGCCGCGGCCCGGCCAGGCTGCGTGGAGAAAAACCATGTTTTTCGATGAGCTAAGCAATGACGAATGGGCGCTGCTGGCAGCGCTTGTCTCCGATGAGCCGGCCGTCCGTCTGAACCGACGCGGGCGGCCCCGCGCCGACCCACGTGTGGTGGCCAATGCGGTGTTGTGGATCCTCACTACCGGAGAGCCCTGGTCGAAGCTGCCGGGCCGTTATCCGTCGGGTCCCACCTGCCGGCGCCGTTTCGAAGAATGGCAACTGAACGGTACGCTGCTGGAAATGGTCCGGCTTCTGTCCAGGACCGGCCGCAAGTTCGCGTATGTTCCTCAACCGGCGCCGCCCGTCGCGGCCAAACCGGCTACGCCGGCTGCGGAAGCACCCACCGCGCGCGACGAGAGTCCGCGCGGCGTATCGTGGAAGAGTCCCGAATCATGGCAGGCGCCCGGTACGGGCGGCAACGCGTCCAACGCGCTGCACGCGGCTCAGGCGTCCCAACTGCGGGCCTGGCGTTCGGCTGATCCTATCGCGGACATCACGCGTCAACTGGCAGGCTTCGACCATGGCGCGTCCGCTGCGGCGCAAGCCACACAAGATGCGTCGACCGAACGGGCTGCTCAAGCCGTCCATGTCACCCATGCAGCACATGCACCCGTGCCGCGCGCGCCGGCTCTGCCGACGCCATCCGTTGCTTACGCGCCGCGCCCGCCGCTGCGCGCCGACCTGCGCGCGATGAACGAAGCCGGCGCAGTCGGTGCCGCCATGCAGGGGCTGGATTCGGCCATTGCATCGGCACGCGGAATCTCGGGACACGCGTTGCAGCGCAGCCCGCTGTCGACAAGCCTCGCACCGCGCGGCCGGCAGGTGGCCGAACGCCACGGCTATCTGATCTACGTGGCCGCCGAGCGCGTGCCCAATGCGATGTATCGCGCATGGGCGGAAATCATGAAAGACGGCAAGCGCGTCGAGCGGTCCGGTCTCGTCGGTCCGCGCTTCGCCGACGCAGACTCAGCCGAGCAGTATGCGTTCGAGTGGGCGGCGCAGTGGATCGACCGCGAATGCGCGACGCTGGCGGCTGCGCGAGCAGTTCAGGCAACCCAAGCCCCGGAGGCGGCGCTGCCATTGCGCGCACCGCAGCCACCCGCCATGTCGATGCATGTACCGCTGCACCGGTCCGCGCCGATTGCTCCGATTGCTCCAATTGCTCCGGGCGCGCTGAGCGCATCGGCCGCGTCGACGGCTCACGCGCCCTATGCCGCGCCGCAGGCCGGTTACATGTCGGGCATGCGTCATGTGGCGGAGCAGGTTGCCGTGCATCACGGCGCGCCGTTGCATGGTTCGTTGAATGCGTTTCGTGGCCCGCTGCGTCGTTACGCGGGGGAGCACGCCGTAGGCGCAGTGGCAGGCCCAGTGAACCTGAACGCGGCAAGCAGCCCGGCCGCTGCCGCAACTATCGCCAATGCGGCCAATGCGGCAGCAGCACTCGCAGCAACCGAACGCGACAAGGCGGAGCGTTATCCGTCGCACACAGAACTCATCTCCCACGCGGGATGAGCGCGCAGTACCCCGCGGCTGTGGGAGCAACCGCCGCAGGTTCCCGCTTCATTCGCTGTATTACAACGCTGTCCCAACGCTGTTCCTGCAAGCGACCTGACGTACCAGATTCAGGGCGCAAGCGGCGGTACTGACCGGTGTGCGTTACTGGCGCCCATAAGTGTCGTCGAAGCGCACGATATCGTCTTCGCCGAGATACGAACCGGATTGCACCTCGATCATTTCGAGCGGCATCTTGCCGGGGTTCTCGAGACGATGCGTGACGCCGAGCGGGATATAAGCGGATTCGTTTTCGGAGACGATAAAGCGCTCTTCACCTCGCGTGACGAGTGCAGTGCCGCGCACGACGATCCAATGTTCGGCGCGGTGATGATGCATTTGCAGCGAGAGGCGTGCGCCTGGTTTGACGACAATGCGCTTCACCTGAAAACGCTCACCCGTGTCGACGGAATCATAGTTCCCCCACGGGCGATGCACCTTTCGATGGTTGGCCGCTTCGAGGCCGCCTTCGCTGCGAATGCGGCCCACGATCTTCTTGACGTCCTGCACGCGCGATTTGTCCGCGACGAGAATCGCGTCGGCCGTTTCGACCACCACCAGGTCCTGGGTGCCCACGCAGGCAATCAGGCGTCCTTCTGAATGAGCGAAGGTGGAGGAGGCGCCTTCGAACATCACGCGCCCACGCCCTACGTTGCCGTCCGCGTCTTTCTCGGAGATGTCCCAGATCGCGTCCCATGAGCCCACGTCTGACCAGCCTGCCTGCAAGGGCACGACGACGCCCGCGGCGACGCTCTGATCGTGGCCAAGCTGTTCCATTACCGCGTAGTCGATCGAATTGGAAGGCGACGCGCCGAATGCGTCGCGCTGCAGGCGGAAAAAGTCGCCGTCTGCCTTGCCGCCGGCGTGGGCCGCTTCGCACGCTTCATAGATGGCCGGCTGGAAGTGACGGATCGCCTTGAGCCACGTCGACGCGCGCATGATGAAAATGCCGCTGTTCCACCAGTATTCGCCCGATTCGACATAGCGTTGCGCCAGTTCGAGATGCGGCTTTTCGACAAAGCGGTCGAGCTTGTGCGCGGCGAGCGCAGCAGCGGTATCTGCATGATGCGCGTCCTGTGCTTCATCAGGATTGCCAGGCGTTGCAATGGTTGCGCCGATCCGGATATAACCGTAGCCCGTTTCGGCGCGCGTCGGCACGATGCCCATCGTGACGATCTGGCCCGCCGCCGCATGCTGCACGCCTGCGGCCACAGCCGCATGAAAGCCCTCGGCGTCGGTCACCGCGTGGTCCGCGGGCATGATCACCATAATGCCGTCCTCGTCCTGCGCGGCGACCGACAGCGCGGCCACGGTCAGCGCGGGCGCGGTATCCCGGCCCACCGGTTCGAGAATCAGGCGGGTCGGCTTGCCGATCGTGCGCAACTGCTCGGCGGTCGTAAAGCGCTGTTCTTCGTTCGCCACCACGACGAGCTGGCCGGTCAGCGGATAGCCGGCTTCGAGCCCGTCCAGACGACGCGTGGTGGATTGCAGCAGCGACTCTTCGCCTAGCAGACCGATCAGCTGCTTGGGGTGCTGTTCGCGCGACATCGGCCACAACCTCGTGCCGGAGCCGCCCGCCAGAATCACGGGATGCACCTTCAGTTTGACGTGCGCGCTGAGCGCTTCTGTGGGCCGGGTGTCGGCGGACGTAGCCGTAACCGGAGCTGTCATGATGAACTCCTCGGGACTGGTTGAATGCGTCGAGTTTTATCACGAACATCGAATTCAATAAAAGCGCGTTAAATGAAAACTATATAAGGCGCGCGATAAAGACAGTGGCAGGATGAACAAAAAATGTCGCCGCGAATTTCTAAAAGCAAAAAATTACGGCGAAAAAGAATGGCTAATTTTTTTACGCAGTCCTGTAAGCAGCCACGACCGCCGACAACCCGCCGGGACGCGCCCCTGAATCCGCCCGTCAAGCCTGCCAATCACAGCGAATTCGCTTAAAAATGCAGCAGCCGGACTGTGTTTCCGGTAACAAATGCCGCACAAAATTGTTAAAAAATTCGGCACATTTGACCGATACATTTTGAGATTTTTGCGTCCTTGCGGCGCGAATTTTAATAACGCTTTATTGATGCCTGTAGAAGGACATTCACTCATTCCGAGACACGTTTTTCGCGGGCGGCCGAGCAACCGGTTCAGCAAGGCGGAAAGCGGAATTGCAATTGGCACGGCTTTGATCGGTTGCGCGTCGGGCAATTAATTGCCGACGCGGCTACCGGCGTTGCGTGCGCCGCAGCCGGAGCGGGAACGAGCCTTCTTTTGAACAGCAACCGAGCGGGCAGCCGCCTAACCAACGGGATGGCACTTGACTGACGAACTGAGGGGCAGCGCATGCTGAGCGTTCTATCGAGACTGATCGACATCGCGATGGTCGCGCTCGGCGCCGCCATTGCGGCGGCCGTGCACAGCGGCAAGACGATGTGGCTGGACGATATGCAAAGCGTGTCGCTGGCCTTCGACGTGCTGCTCGTGGTCGTGTTCTTTCCCGCGCTCGGCATTTACCAGTCGTGGCGCGGCAAGCCGCTCTACGACCTGCTGTGCCGCGTCGCGGGCGGCTGGATCATGGTCGAGGTCACCGGCGTGCTGATCAGCTTCAGCCTGCATCGCGCGGACAGTCTGTCGCGGCTGTGGCTCGTCTATTGGGCGCTTGCCACCATCGTGCTGCTGGTCGTGACCAAGGTGATCGTCTACTCGATCCTGCGCGGGCTGCGCCGAGAGGGCTTCAATCAGCGTGCGGTGGCGATTGTCGGCGGCGCGCCGTATGGACGTTTTCTGATCCAGCAGATGCGCAGCCGTCCGGAAGCGGGTTTTAGCCCCGTGGTCGTGTTCGACGAGGACGGCACGATCAACCACTACGAAGACCCCGACGCGCTCGACTCGATAGAAGGCGTGCCGGTCGAGCGCGACTATCAGCGCATGATCCAGCTCGTACGCCAGCGCGCAATTCGCGAGTTGTGGCTCGCGCTGCCGATTTCGAAGGAAAAGGAAATACATCGCATTGTGATGGATCTGCGCAACGACTTCGTGAACATCCGCTTCATTCCGGATGTACGCAGCCTCACGCTTTTCAATCAGCCGATGGTGGAACTACTCGGCGTGCCGGCGATCAATCTGGCTGCCTCGCCGATCACCGATTTGCGCGTGCTGCCCAAGCGCATTTTCGACCGGCTCTTCGCGCTTGCCGCGCTGACCGCGCTCGCGCCGGTCATGCTGGTGATCGCGGTGCTCGTCAAGCTGAGTTCGCCAGGTCCCGTGTTCTTCCGCCAGAAACGCAAGGGTATCGACGGACACGAGTTCGAGATCTACAAGTTCCGCTCGATGCGGGTGCACAAGGAAGAGGCCGGCAAGGTTACCCAGGCCACGCGCCGCGATCCGCGCATTACCGCGGTGGGCGCTTTCCTACGGCGCACGAGCCTCGACGAGTTGCCGCAATTCATCAACGTGCTGCGCGGCGAGATGTCGGTGGTGGGGCCGCGCCCGCATGCGCTCGAACACGACGACATCTACAAGGATCTGGTGAAAGGCTACATGCATCGCTACCGGATCAAGCCGGGCATTACCGGCTGGGCGCAGATCAACGGCTACCGCGGCGAGACCGACCGCATCGAGAAAATGATGGGCCGCGTGAAGCTCGACCTGTACTACATGCAGCACTGGACCTTCTGGCTCGACATCAAGATCGTCGTGCTGACGCTGTGGAAGGGCTTTGTCGGCAGCAATGCATATTGAACACCCACTCAAATTTCCTGCGAGGTAATACATGAACCTGACGATCATAGGTAGTGGCTACGTGGGCCTCGTGACGGGCGCCTGTCTGGCCGACATCGGCCACGACGTGTTCTGTCTCGACGTCGATCAGCGCAAGATCGACGTGCTCAACGGCGGCGGTGTGCCGATTCATGAACCGGGTCTGCAGGAGATCATTGCGCGCAACCGCAAGGCCGGACGCCTGAGCTTTTCCACCGACGTGGAAGCGGCGGTCGCGCACGGCGACATCCAGTTCATCGCAGTGGGCACGCCGTCGGACGAAGACGGCTCGGCGGATCTGCAATACGTGCTCGCCGCGGCGCGCAACATCGGTCGCCATATGACCGGCTTCAAGGTGATCGTCGACAAGTCGACGGTACCGGTCGGCACGGCTTCGCGAGTGCGTGAAGCGATCGCACAGGAGCTTCAGGCGCGCAATCTGAATCACATGTTCTCTGTCGTGTCGAACCCCGAGTTCCTGAAGGAAGGCGCCGCTGTCGAAGATTTCACGCGGCCCGACCGCATCGTGCTCGGCTGCGATGACGACGTGCCGGGCGAAAAGGCGCGCGAGTTGATGAAGCGTCTCTACGCGCCGTTCAATCGCAACCGCGAACGCACGCTGTACATGGACGTGCGCTCGGCGGAGTTCACCAAATACGCGGCGAACGCCATGCTCGCCACGCGCATCTCGTATATGAACGAGCTCGCGAATCTCGCCGATCGCGTCGGCGCGGACATCGAGGCGGTGCGCCGCGGCATCGGTTCGGACCCGCGCATTGGTTACGACTTCCTGTACGCGGGTTGCGGCTACGGCGGTTCGTGCTTCCCGAAAGACGTGCAGGCGCTGATCCGCACGGCCGCCGATCACAACGCTAACCTGCGCATTCTGGAAGCCGTGGAAGCGGTCAACGACACGCAGAAGAAGGTGCTCGGGCAGAAGATCGTCGCGCGTCTGGGCGAGGATCTGTCAGATCGCACGTTCGCCGTGTGGGGCCTCGCATTCAAGCCGAATACCGACGACATGCGCGAAGCGCCGAGCCGCCCGCTGATCGCGGAACTGCTGCGCCGCGGCGCGCGCGTAAAGGCGTACGACCCGGTCGCGATTGACGAATCGAAGCGCGTGTTCGCGCTCGACCTGAAAGAGGTGCCGCAGCAGCATGCGCGGCTTCAGTTCGTGAGCGAAGAGATGGAAGCAGCCGAGGGCGCCGACGCACTCGTGATCCTGACCGAGTGGAAGGTCTTCAAGAGCCCGGACTTCGCCGCGCTGAAAACCATGCTGAAAACGCCGCTCATTTTCGACGGCCGCAACCTGTACGAGCCTGATGCATTGCTCGAACTCGGCATCGAATATCACGCGATCGGGCGGCAGCATGCGCTGCGCAATGCGCCGGCCAGAGTCGGCACAAACGGCGTGCCGGTCATCGAGCCCGCTGCGCTCGCTGCGGCCCAGGCAGGCCACTGAGCTGCCAGGTTGCTGCGCGCGCCGCTTGCATATGCGCTTTCATGTCGGCCTTCATGCCGCCTTCATGCCGCCTTTCGGGTCCGCTCACAGGCACGCCTTCGAGCCCGCTGTCAGGCTCAAGGCCGAGCTGGACGCCCAATGCCGACTGAACCGTACCTGCAAGCGCGCGCGCGAAAGCGCCGCGCCCCACAAGGAGCCCGCCAAGGAGCCCGCCATGTTCGCCAACGTTCTGATTGTCTGCCACGCCAACGTGTGCCGTTCGCCCGCCGCTGAAATGCTGTTCAAGGCGCGCCAGGCGGCGGCGTCGTCCATCGCGTTCCATTCGGCAGGCATTCGTGCGATGAACGGCCAGCGCATGGACCCGCTCATGCGGCGCCTGCTCGCCGAGCGCGGCGTCGCTTCGGGCCCGCATCACTCGCGGCGTCTGGACCGGCAGCTCGTGCGGTCCGCGGATCTCGTGCTCGTGAGCGAGCGCGCGCAGGTGAGCGAGGTCGAAGCGCTCGATCCGGCTTCGCGCGGCAAAGTTTTTCCGCTGGGCAAGTGGGAAGACGTCTGCGATGTCGCCGACCCCCACGGCGGCGAGGAATCCGCTTATCGGGAGAGTCTCGTGCTCATCGAACATCTGGTCATGGGATGGCTGAAAAAAATATGCTGACGAAAACACTCGCTACACACTCCTTCGCACGCGTGCGCGCGCAGCTTCCCGCCACGCTTTTGCTGACGTCCTTTCTGTCGGCCTGCGCAACCGCACCGGGCAACTACCTCGATACGTCGCGCCTGAAAGACGACGGCCAGCACCAGAGCCAGGCCGCCGAAACCTATCCGGTCCACGTGATCGACGCGAGCGTGGTCGCCGCCCAGGCCCAGGCCGAGGCGAACACGCCGCCGCGTCCGCTGCCCACCTCGACGTTCGCCGATCCGTCGCAATACGTCTACCGGCTCTCGCCGCAGGACATTCTCGGCATTACCGTGTGGGATCACCCTGAACTGACCACGCCGCAGGGCAGCACGCTGTCGGCGGGCGGCACCAGCACGCAGACCATCGCGGGCGCGTTGCAGCAGCCGTACACGGCTGCGTTGCCGGGGCAGGCCGATCCGTACGGGCAGACCATTGCCGCCGACGGCACCATCTATTTCCCGTTCGTCGGCCGCATCAAGGCCGCGGGCAAAACCGTCGGCGAGCTGCGCGATCAGCTCGCAAGCGGCCTCGTGCGCTATATCCGCAATCCGCAGGTGGACGTGCGCGTGCTGTCGTATCGCGGCCAGAAAGTGCAGGTCACCGGCGAAGTGAAGACGCCGGGCCCGCTCGCGGTGAGCGACGTGCCGCTCACGCTCGTCGACGCGCTCACGCGCTCCGGCGGCACCACCGCCGACGCCGACATCCAGCGCGTGCGCCTTACGCGCAACAACAAGCTCTACGTGCTCGACGCGAACCGCATGCTCGACAGCGGCGACACCACGCAGAACGTGATGCTGCAAAACGGCGACGTGATCAACGTGCCGGACAGAAGCAACAGCCGCATCTTCGTGATGGGCGAGGTGAAGACACCGATCCAGGTGCCGATGCTCAAAGGCCGCCTGACGATTGCCGACGCGCTCACCCAGGCAGGCGGCATTCTCGACACCGACGCGAACCCGCGCCAGATCTTCGTGATGCGCGGCATGCGCGAGCATCCGACCACGCCCGACGTCTACCGCCTCGACATGACGCAGCCCGACGCAATCATGCTGTCCGCGCAGTTCCAGTTGCAGCCGATGGACGTCGTGTATGTGGGCACCGCCGCATCGACCACGTTCAACCGCGTGTTGCAGCAGGTGTTGCCGAGCGTGCAGACGCTGTTCTACCTGAAACAACTGACGCGCTAACCAGACCCGGGATCGAATTGTGAGCAATCAAATCTCTCCACACATGGCCGGTCCGCTCAGGACCGAAGAAGAGGACGTGGTCCTCGGGCAACTGGTGCAGGTGATCATCGACGACATCTGGTGGCTCATCGCCATCGCGGCAGCGGTCGTCGCGATAGCAGGCGCCTACTGCGTGCTCGCCAAGCCGATCTACTCGGCCGATGCTCACGTGCGCGTCGAGCAGGCCGACAACACGTCGCAGGCGCTCACGCAGACGCAGACCGGCGCGGCGATCAACTCCGGTTCCGGGTCGCTGCCGACCGACGCCGAAATCGAAATCATCAAGAGCCGCGGCGTGGTCGCGCCTGTCGTCGAGCAGATGAAGCTGAACTTCAGCGTCACGCCGAAGACGCTGCCGCTCCTCGGCAGCATCGCGGCGCGCGTCGCGACGCCCGGCGAGCTGGCGCGCCCGTGGCTCGGGCTGACGTCGTATGCGTGGGGCGGCGAAGTGGCCGACGTCGCTTCAATCGACGTGCTGCCCGCGCTCGAAGGTCAGAAGCTGACCATGAAGGCGCTTGAAGGCGGACGTTACGAACTGTATGCGGAGAACGGCGCGCTGCTGTTGCGCGGCCAGGTCGGCCAGCAGGCACAAGGCGGCGGCGTGACCATGCTCGTCAACAAGCTGGTGGCGCGCCCGGGCGAGGAGTTCACCGTGATCCGCGCGAACGACCTCGACGCGATCAGCGCGTTCCAGTCCGCGATCAGCGTGCAGGAGCAGGGCAAGCAGACCGGTGTGATCCAGATCTCGCTAGAGGACAAGAACCCCGAGCACGCCGCGCTCGTCGCCAATGCGCTCGCGCAGTCGTATGTGCGTCAGCACATTTCGAACAAGCAGGCCGACGCGAGCAAGATGCTCGACTTCCTGAAGAGCGAAGAGCCGCGCCTTAAGGCCGACCTCGAGCGCGCCGAGGCCGCGCTCACCGCGTATCAGCGCCAGTCCGGCTCCATCAATGCGAGCGAGGAGGCCAAGGTCTACCTCGAAGGCAGCGTGCAGTACGAGCAGCAGATTGCCGGCTTGCGCCTGCAGATGGCGCAGCTCACCGAGCGCTACGGCGACGACCATCCGATGCTCAAGGCCGCGCGCGAACAGATGGCCGAGTTGCAGGCCCAGCGCGCGAAATACGCGGACCGTTTCCGCGATCTGCCGGCCACCGAAGTGAAAGCCGTGCAATTGCAGCGCGACGCGAAGGTCGCGGAAGACATCTACGTGCTGCTGCTCAATCGCGTGCAGGAACTCTCGGTGCAAAAGGCGGGCACCGGCGGCAACGTGCATATCGTCGACGCCGCACTGCGTCCCGGCTCGCCAGTCAAGCCGAAAAAGGCGCTGATCCTGTCGGCCGCGACGATTCTCGGGCTAATCGCGGGCACCGGCTTTGTGTTCCTGCGCCGCAACATGTTCAAAGGCATCGACGATCCGGAGCATATCGAGCGTGCTTTCCATCTGCCGGTGTTCGGGCTCGTGCCGTTGAGCTCGGAACAGGCGCTGCTCGAGAATGGCTTGCAACGCGGCGGCGAGCGCCTGCGCTCGGTGCTCGCGAATGCGCGGCCGAAGGACGTCACGGTGGAAAGCCTGCGCAGCCTGCGCACCTCGATGCAGTTCACGCTGATGGACGCGAAAAACCGCATCGTCATGCTCACAGGCCCAATGGCGGGCGTCGGCAAGAGCTTCCTCACGGTCAACCTCGCCGTGCTGCTCGCGCATTCGGGCAAGCGCGTCCTGATGATCGACGGCGACATGCGGCGCGGCGTGCTGGAGCGCTATCTGGGAGGCGCGCAGGAAAACGGCCTGTCTGAATTGCTGAGCGGCCAGATCTCGCTCGAAGAGGCGATCCGCACCTCCGAAACCGAGAACCTCAGCTTCATTTCATGCGGGCGCCGTCCGCCGAATCCGTCCGAGCTGCTGATGTCGCCGCGGCTGCCGCAATACCTCGACGGTCTCGCGAAGCGCTACGACGTGATCCTGATCGACACGCCGCCGGTACTCGCCGTGACCGATGCGTCGATTATCGGCGCGTATGCCGGCTCGACGTTCTTCGTGATGCGCTCGGGCATGCACAGCGAAGGCGAAATCATCGACGCGCTCAAGCGCCTGCGTGCAGCCGGCGTGCAGGTGCAGGGCGGCATCTTCAACGGCATGCCGGCGCGGGCTCGCGGCGGCTACGACCGCAGCTACGCGGCGGTCCAGGAATACCTGAGCACCTGAGTGAAGAGGGGGGCGCATGGCGCCCGCTGAAAACAATCAAGGACACCGCAACAAGGACATCGCAATGAAAGTGACGGTACTGGTTCCGACATACCGCCGCCCGGCCGATCTCGCGCGCTGCCTCGCGGCGCTGCAACGACAGTCGCGCGCACCGGACGAAGTCGTGGTGGTGGCGCGCGCCGACGACGAGGCGACCCACACCTGCCTGCGCGACCCGGCGGTGCCGGGCAAGCTGCCGCTGTCGGTCGCGCTCGTCGAGGTGCCCGGCCAGGTCGCGGCGCTCAATCGCGGACTCGACGCGGCGAGCGGCGACGTGATCGCCATCACCGACGACGACGCCGCGCCGCATCCCGACTGGGTACAGCGCATCGCCGCCGCGTTCGAAGGCGACGCGCGGCTCGGCGCACTTGGCGGGCGCGACTGGGTGCACGAAAAGGGCCGCGTGCTCGACGGCGAACGTGCGCTCGTCGGCAAGGTCACGGCGCACGGCAAGATTATCGGCAACCATCATCTCGGCGTGGGCGGCGCACGCGAAGTCGACATTCTGAAGGGCGCCAACATGAGCTACCGGCGCGAGGCGGTGCGCAACATCCGTTTCGATGCACGGCTGCGCGGCGCGGGCGCCCAGGTTCACAACGACATGGCGTTCAGCCTCGCCGTCAAGAACGCCGGCTGGAAGCTGATGTACGACCCGCGCGTCGCGGTCGATCACTTCCCCGCGGAGCGTTTCGACGACGACCGCCGCGACGCGCAGACCATGGCGGCGCTGCGCAACGCCGCCTTCAATTTTCATCTGATCCTGCGCGACCAGTTGCCGCCGGTGCGTCGCGAAACCGCGTGGTGGTGGTGGACGCTCGTCGGCACGCGCGTGTATCCGGGCCTTACGCATGCCGTGCTCGGCCTGCTGTCAAAAGAGGCGCGCCTGAAGCTGTCGCGCTGGCGGGCGGTGCGCACCGGCGCGCATGAAGCGCGCCGCGCGCTCTCGCGCACCGCCTGACGAGACGGCCACGGCAACGGGCGCGAGCGGCACGCAGCGTCAACACGCTACAGCATCGGCAAGGGAGTCTGTGCATGACAACGAAGGTCCACGTTCATCTGTTTTACGGCGCCGATCCGCGTTTCTATCGACAGGGCGACAACATCGGCTGCCTGTATGGCTATCACCACGCCGAATCGGACGCCTTTGCGCTCACCTATTCGAAAGACGCGCGCGAAAGCAAACCGGTGCGGCTCGTGCGGCGCGCGCTGAAGGCGGCGCTCGGCTTCGACTTCATTCACACGTGGCGCAATCGCGCGGAAATGCTGCGCTCGGACGTGATCTGGACGCACACCGAACAGGAATGGCTGTCGGCTGCATTGATGCTGCTGCTGTGCGGCAGGAAGGCCGGCGCGAACGCGTCGCCGCTGCTGCTCGCGCAAAGCGTGTGGCTCATCGACAAGTGGCCTTCGTATGGCATCGTGCGTAGCTGGCTGTATCGCAAGCTGATGACGCGCGCCGACCAACTGACCACGCTCGCGAGCGAAAACGCCGCGCTCTGCAAGCGCTATTTCAATCGCGAGGCGAAGCCCTTGCTGTACGGCCTGAATACGCGCGACTTTCCGGTGAAGGCGCCGGCCGAATGGAAGCCGCATTCGCCGATCCGCATCGCCGCGATCGGCAACGACCGCGACCGCGACTGGGAGACGCTCATCAAGGCGTTCGGCCACGACGCGCGCTACACGGTGAAGCTCGCCACGCGCCGACGGATTCCCGCCTCGCTGCGCGCGCCGAACGTGGAAATCGCGCTCTTTTCGGGAATCAGGAAACAGCACGAGCTGTATGACTGGGCCGATGTGATCGTCGTGCCGCTGCGGCCGAACACGCACGCATCCGGCATTACGGTGATGCTGGAAGCGGCGGCGGTGGGCAAGCCGATGGTCGTGACCAACGTGGGCGCGCTGCAGGACTATTTTCCGGCGAGCGAGGCGAGCTACATCCCGCCGTTCAACCCGCAGGCGTTGCGCGACGCGGTCGATCGCCTCGCCGCCGCGCCGATTGAAGCGCTGCGCCAGGCGCAGGCGGCCGCTGCGGGTCTCGTCGCGCGCGAGCTGACCACCGAGCACTATGCGATGCAGCACGTGCGCATCACGCAGGATATGCTGCGTGCGCGGGCCGTCGCGCGCGGCCGCGGCGTGTCCGACGTGGACGCGGCCGAGGCCGCGCGTGGGCAGGCGCAACGCAGCGCCGCGCCGGAATCGCGCGGAGGTCGCTAAGCGATGGCCACGCTTTCCCGAGCCGGTGTTCCGCCCACGCCCGGCATGCCCGGCGCCGGTGGCGTGCCAGGCATGCCCGGCGTGCGCCCCGCGCGCGCGTCGCGCGGCCGGCGCGAGTGGCTGCCGGCGGCTCTGTTGTGGCTGATCACGGCGATGCTGATCGTCGCGCATCAGGGCACGGTGCTCACGCTCGCCTTTCCGTTGCTTGCGATTCTCACGGGTCTGTGGCTCTACTTCAAGAGCCCGGCGCGCTACATCGGCTTCATGTGGTGGCTGTGGTTTCTGAGCCCGGAAGTGCGCCGACTCGCCGACTGGTCCAAAGGATCGTTCACGCCCACCAGCCTGATCCAGGTCGCGCCGCTCGCGGTCACGATGATCAGCGCGCTCTCGCTGCTGCGCTACTACCGGTTGTTGGGCCAGCGGCGCGGCCTGCCGGTGCTGCTGATACTGCTGGGGCTGGTCTATGCGTATCTCGTCGGCGTGGTGTCGAGCGGCCCGCTCGCGGCGACCTACGACCTCGCGAACTGGCTCTATCCGATCCTGATCGGCTTTCACATCATGGCGCACACGCGCCAGTATCCGGAGTATCGCGACACCATCGTCAACACGTTCATCTGGGGCATGCTGGTGATGGGCGGCTACGGGCTGATCCAGTTCTTCATCATGCCGCAGTGGGATGCGCTGTGGATGCTCGGCTCGCAGATGAACTCGCAAGGCGACGCGGTGCCGATGGGCGTGCGCGTGTTCAGCACGATGAATTCCTCCGGACCGTTCGCGTTCGCCATGATGGGCGCGATGGTCTACGTGATGGCCGCCACTCACCGCGTGCGCTGGGTCGCCGCGGCGCTCGGCTTCTTCTCGTTCGCATTGAGCCTCGTGCGTTCGACGTGGGGCGGCTGGGTCATCGCGTTGCTGATCCAGCTGGTCAAGTCGAACAACAAGGTGCGCGTGCGTATTGTCGCGAGCGCGGTGCTGCTCGCGGGGCTGTGCGTGCCGCTCCTCGCCGTCGGTCCGGTGGCCGAGCGGATGCAGGCGCGTCTGTCTACCATCGTCAATCTGAACGACGACCAGAGCTACGCGGCGCGCAACGAGTTTTACGCGACCTTCGCGAAGACCGCCTTCACCGATGTCGCAGGCGAAGGCATGGGCGCCACCGGCACCTCGACCAAGCTGTCCAACGACGGCGGGCAACTCGGCCAGTACGGCAACTTCGACAGCGGGGTGATGAACATACCGTTCGTGCTCGGCTGGCCCGGCACGCTGCTTTACATGTCGGGCATTGTCTGGCTGCTCACACGCGCCGTGCTCGCGTCGTTCCGGCTGCGCAGCGACAAATACGTGTCGGCCTGCCTGAGCCTGTGTCTTGCCACTTTCGCGATGCTGGTGTTTACCAATTCGCTGGTCGGCACCGGCGGGCTGCTGCTTTTCACGAGCGTTTTTTCGATTCTGTCCGCGGTGCATTACGAAAAGCTCAACCGCGCGAGCGCGTCATCGCGCATGCCAATTTTTCACGGAGGCACTGATTGAGAGTCGCCATTGTCACGCACGTTGTGCGCCATAACGACGGCCAGGGGCGCGTCAACCACGAGATCGCGCGCGCGGCGCTCGACGAGGGCATCGGCGTCACGCTGATCGCCTCGCATGTGGCGCCCGACCTGCTGGTTCATCCGAACGTCCGCTGGGTGCCGATGAAAATCGGCCGCTGGTGGCCCACCAATCTGCTGCGCCAGCAGGTGTTCGCGTTGAAAAGCGCGCTCTGGCTGCGCGCGCATCGCCGTGAATACGACGTGCTGCACGTGAACGGCTTCATCACGTGGATGCCCGCCGACGTCAACACGTCGCACTTCGTGCACAGCGGCTGGCTCGGCAGCAAGTACTACCCGTTCGGCCTCACCAAAGGCGTGTGGTCCGCGTATCAGTCGATCTACACGCGCTGCAACGCGCTCTTCGAGCGCTGGGCTTACCGGCGCTCGAAGGTCATCACGGCGGTCTCGCAAAAGGTCGCCGACGAAATTCGCGCAATCGGCCTGACGGCGGAAAACCGCGTGGACGTGATCTACAACGGTGTGGACACGCGCGGCTTCGCGGCGGCCACCGGCGACCGCGCAAAATTCGGCCTGCCGCAGGATGCGTTTCTGCTGCTGTTCGTCGGCGATCTGCGCACGCCGCGCAAGAACCTCGGCACCGTGCTCGCCGCGCTCAGGCATCTGCCGGAACACGTGCATATCGCGGTGGCCGGTTTCCTGCCGGGCAGCCCGTACCCCGACGAAGCGAAGGCGCTCGGTATTGCAGAGCGCGTGCACTTTCTCGGGCTCGTGAAGGAAATGCCGGTTCTGATGCATTCCGTCGATGCGTTCGTCTTTCCGTCGCGTTACGAGGCCATGAGCCTGTCGCTGCTCGAAGCGATGGCGGCCGGGCTGCCGGTCGTCACCGCGCGCACGGCGGGCGGCGCCGAGATCATCACGCCGGATTGCGGGATCGTGCTCGACGATCCGGACGACCCGCAGGCGCTCGCCGCCGCAGTGGCGCGCCTTGCCGCCGACGACGCCGCGTGTCGCAAGATGGGCGCGGCCGCGAGCGAGCTTGCCACCGGATTCGGCTGGGCGCGCATGGCCGCGCAGTACATCGCGCTCTATCGGCAGCTTGAAGGGCAGCAGAAGAACCGCCGGCGCAGCGAGGCGGAGGCCGCGGTGGTCGCGAAGACCGACGCGTTGACGCTGAACACGCTAGCCGGCCACAAGAGCGTGGAATGACGGAACCAGGCCGGCCGCAAGCCGGCCAGCGTGAACGGCGCGCGAATGCGAGCCGCATGGCGGCTTCGCGCAGCCGGGCATCACCACTCACCGAATACCTCACAGAACACAAAGGGGAATGACAATGACGACGAGTTCAATCAAATCGCTGCAGATCGGTATGCACTGGTTCCCCGAGCGCGCGGGCGGGCTCGACCGCATGTATTACTCGCTGGTCGGCGCGCTGCCCGGTGCGGGCGTCGCGGTGCGCGGCGTCGTGGCCGGCTCGCCGAAGGTTGCCGCGGACACCGGCGGCGCGATCAACGGCTTTGGCTCCGCCGCGCAGTCGCTGCCGTTGCGCCTGATGGCCGCGCGCCGCGCACTGCGCCATGAGATCGGCGTCTCGCGCCCCGACGTGATCTCGTCGCACTTCGCGCTGTACACGTTTCCTGGGCTCGATGTGACGCGCGGCATTCCGCAGGTCTCGCATTTTCAAGGACCGTGGGCCGACGAGAGCCACGTCGAAGGCGCGGACTCGCTCGGCCAGCGCGCGAAGCGTTATCTGGAGCAATCCGTGTATGCGCGTTCGTCGCGTCTCATCGTGCTCTCGGAGGCGTTTGGCAAGATCCTGACTTCGCGCTACCGCATCTCGCCGGACCGCGTGCGCGTGGTGCCTGGCTGTGTCGACGTCGAGCAGTTCAATCTGCCGCTCACACCCGCAGAGGCGCGTCTGAAGCTGCAATTGCCGCAGGACCGGCCCATCGTGCTGGCGGTGCGGCGCCTCGTGCGGCGCATGGGGCTGGAAGATCTGATCGACGCCGTGAAGCTGCTCAAGCCTCAACACCCGGACGTGCTGTTGCTGATCGCAGGCAAGGGCCGTCTTGCGGACGAATTGCAGGCGCGTATCGACGAAGCGGGCTTGCAGGACAATGTGAAGCTGCTCGGCTTTGTACCCGATCAGCACCTGGCGGCGCTGTATCGCGCGGCCAATATCAGTGTGGTGCCGACCGTGGCGCTCGAAGGCTTCGGGCTGATTACCGTGGAATCGCTCGCCTCGGGCACGCCGGTGCTGGTCACGCCGGTGGGCGGCTTGCCCGAAGCGGTGGCGGGCCTCTCACCCAATCTCGTGTTGCCGGAGACGGGCGCAAAAGCCATCGCGGCGGGTCTTGCGGGCGCGTTGAGCGGCACATTGAAGCTGCCCGACGCCGATGCATGCCGGCGCTATGCGCGCGAGAACTTCGATAACTCGGTGATCGCCAGGCGCGTGGCGGCGGTGTATGCGGAGGCCATTGCGGCGGGCGGAGTGCACTGAGGTGTGAAAGCGCAATGGCGAAGGCGCCGGCTCTTTTCTACAAGGGCCGGCGCCTTTTTGTTGCGCGCACTTTTTTGCGCACTTTCTTGCGCGCCGAGTTTTGCGTGGGAGTATTCGGCTTCGCTAATCGTGCGCTGGTCGCGCGTTGCTCGTGTGTGAAGTCGAACCGCAACGAGCCACCGCGCTCACCCACATCAACCGCGATGCAGGCGAACGCCGCACCCGTTCAGAAGGTCTCGTGATGCTCGTTGCGCCCGAGATCCGCGTGAACCATCATGTGGCACAACTGTTCGAGGCTGGTTTTCGGCTCCCAGCCCAGCTTCTCGCGCGCCTTGTCCGCGCAGCCGATCAGCAGATCCACTTCGGCGGGCCGGTAGAACTTCGGATTCACGCGCACAAGCGTCTTGCCCGTGGCCACGTCGATGCCGGTCTCGCGCTCTTCCTTGCCCGACCATTCGAGCTGATAGCCGGCCGCGGTGAACGCCATGCGCACGAAGTCGCGGACCGTTTCGGTGCGGCCCGTCGCAAGCACGAAAGTGTCCGGCTCGTCCGCTTGCAGCATGCGCCACATGCCTTCCACGTATTCGAGCGCAAAGCCCCAGTCGCGCTTCGCGCTCAGGTTGCCCAATTCCAGCACGTCCTGCTTGCCGAGCTTGATCTTGGCGACGCTGTCGGTGATCTTGCGCGTGACGAATTCGCGCCCGCGCAGCGGCGATTCGTGATTGAACAGGATGCCGCTGCTGGCAAAGAGGCCATACGATTCGCGGTAATTGATGGTCGACCAATGCGCGAAAAGCTTGGCCACACCATACGGGCTACGCGGATAGAAGGGGGTGTCCTCGCGTTGCGGCACCGCCTGCACGAGCCCGAACATTTCCGAGGTCGACGCCTGGTAGTAACGCGTCTTCGGGCTGAGAATGCGAATGCCCTCCAGCAGGTTCAGTGCGCCGATGCCGGTTACCTCGGCAGTGGTCGCCGGCTGGTCGAACGACACGCCCACGAAACTTTGCGCAGCCAGGTTATACAGTTCGTCGGCCTGTGCGCCTTCGAGCAGGCGCAGCGTGGAGCCGAGATCGGTCAGGTCGTGCTCGACCAGGCGCAGATTCGGATGGTCGATCACGCCCAGTTCGCGGATGCGCCAGAAATTCACGGAGCTCGTGCGCCGGTAGGTGCCGGTCACCTGATAGCCCTTGTCGAGCAGCAGCTTGGTCAGGTAGGCGCCGTCCTGTCCGGACACACCGGTGATGATCGCTTTGCGTGGTTGGCTCATAGCTTGCCTTCAATATTGGTAAAAGAAAAAAGAGCACCTCAGAGCGTGCCATCCAGGAGCCGCCGCACCAGCGGTTCGACGACCTGAAAATCCTGCTCGGCCTTGAGCCTGTACAAGCCCGGCTTGGGATGCGCGCCATCGGACATCAGCGTTTTCCAGTCCGGCAGACTGCTGATGTACGCGAACTGGTCGACGAGCGGCACTCCCTGCTCGACGGCCACGCGGCGCGTCATCGCGACCATCGTGGCGAGCCGTGCATTGAGCCGGTTGTCGGGCATCGGATTCGACGTTTCCAGCACGGGCTCCTTGCCGAGCGCCCGCGCGGTTTCGACGAGCGCGGTTTGCGCGGCGTAGAACTGCTCGGGCGTCTGGTTCTGCATCACTTCGTTGATGCCGTAGTTGATCAGCACGATCTGCGCGGACGATGCCGCGAGCCGTGCGCGCCACGGCAAACCGGCCGTCGGACCGGCGCGACGATTGCCGGTGCCGTCGCGCAGTTGCGAGGCTGTGGTGCCGCCCACGCCATAGTTGACGACATGAACGCGCCTGCCGTGATGCATCTGCAATTCGTCCTGCAGGTAGGCCACGGCGTTTTGCGCCTGCGGCCCGCAATGGCCTTCGCTGCAGGAAATGCCGAGCGTCGTCGAGTCGCCATAGGCTTCTATCGCGATCTCGCGCGGTGATGCAGTGGCGGCTTGCTTCGCGTGTGCTGTCTGCGCTGCCTGGTTGACCGCGCCCGCGCCTGCCGCATGGGGCGCAGCGAGCAATGCCAGCAGCGTCGTGGCGGCGGACCATGCCGTGTTTCTCATGCGCGGCTTTGCGGCGCTTGCGGCGCCGCGCCCGGCACGCTCGCAGCGGCGCCGGCCGTTGCGTGCGAGCTGCCGCGTGAACCGAAGATCAGACGTTTTTCGAACGCAAACCACGTGAGGCTCGCGTAGGCGAGGGTGATTGCCAGCGCGAGCGCGGCCGTCACATAGCGGCTCATGTTCAGCGGCCACAGCGCATATAGCACGCTCAGGTGGATCAGATAAATCGTGTAGCTGATGGTGCCGATATACACCAGCACCGGATTGCACAGCAGCCGTTTGACGATGCCGCGGCTTTGCAGCGCGATGACCACGACGGACGTGCAAAGCACCAGCGAGATGCTATAGAGCCCCGCGTTCGACAGCGGTGTATTGGCTGCGCGAAAGCGCGGAAAGTGCAGATGCAGCCACGCGAGCGCCGCGAGGGCGGCGAGCATGCCGAGCACCGCGACGCCCTTGAACGGTTCGAGCGCGTCGGGATCGCGCCGCACCGCGACGGCGAGCAGCGCGCCCGCCGCAAGCAGGTCCATGCGAAACGGTGTGAGGTAATAGATCGGCCAGAACGAATCGAACCACGGCGTAGCCACCGCGCGCAGCACCGGCACGAGCAGGATCAGCGCGGCGGCCACCCACGCGAGCACGCGCTCGGGCACGAGCAGGATCACGAACGGCCAGACAATATAAAACTGTTCTTCGACGGCGAGCGACCACAGCACGTTCAGACTGTCGTGGCCGCTCTGATTGAGCGCGTCGCCAATGTTGGTCGCAAAGAACGCGTACCACTGCCAATGCTGCGCCCAGCCGAATCCGAACAGGATCGACGACACCACCATGAGCAGCAGATACGGCGGCAGGATGCGCCGCGCCCGGCGTGCGTAGAAGTAGCCAAAATACGACTGCCCGCGCGCCTTGCGCTCGAGCAGGATGCCGGTGATCAGAAAGCCGCTCAGCACGAAGAACAGATCGACGCCCATCCACAGCGGCGCTTTCAGCGCGTGCTGCGCGAACACCGCGAGCACGGCGATCGCGCGCAAGCCGTCGAGCTGCACGATGCGGCGTGAATGGGAAGGCGCGATGGGCAGGGCGCTAGCAGTCATGAACCGTCCATGGTGTGAAGCGGGGAGGCCGCGGAAGTCGCAGGGCGTTGCACGAAAGAGGGCCGCGCCCGTCACGGCCGCGACAAGATTGCAATCGATTCTAGGCAAAAGAAAATCGCGAAAAAACGCGAATGAAATGGATAAATGAATCAGATTGCAACAGGGTGTTTCGTTATGCTTTTGCCGGCGCGTTTCGTGGTTGTTCGCTGCTAGTGTCTCCATCCCGGCGACGCCCTGAATGAAGTGGTGAACCTGCCGGCGAAACGGCACGGCACCGGTAAAAACAAGGCGAAGGCGGCGGCAGACATGCGCCGCGTGCGGCACCCGACAGGCAAACTTTCCCTTTAATCGATTTTCAAATTGATTTCTTTATTGCAATCAAAATCATCGAATATTTTTGAATTATTTTCGATTTTCGTCGCGAGGTTTTTTACGCGTAATGTGAGCCGTGCGCAGTGGGTGGCGAAGGACGGCGCGTGCGCAGAGCACCGCGATCCGCTCCGTCATGCAGACGCGCTCTGAATACTCGTGACCCGCGTAGCCAATGGCCGCACTCTCGTGCTTCGCCTTTCAAGGCGGCTCCTGGCGCATGCGGTCATTCTGATTGCCGTCACGCCTGAGTGGGCTCGAGTTCGTGCGCGCCAGCGCCGCAACACCGCCGTTTTGTGAAGCATCGATCCGTTTTCGACTGGAGGACCTGCCTTGCCCCGTACCACGTTCAGGAGCCGTCTCGCGGTATGCGCGTGCATTGTTGGACTGGCCGCCTTGTCGGCCGGTTTTGCCGCGCGCGCCGAAACGGCGCTGAACGCGAAAACGTCGTGGATCGGCAATACGTTCGGTTTCGGCGACGGCACGTGGACGCAGATCAACATTACGGCGATTGCCGTCGCGCCCGACGGCAAGGTCTATACGAATGCGCCGTGGGATGAGAGCGGAGCGGAGGCGAGCGTCTACCAGAACGGCAAGATGCTCGGTTTCGCGGGCGGCACGCATGGCTGGGGCAATGGCGGCGGCAACGCGATCGCCATCAATCGCAAGTATGCGTTCGTTGCGATTGCGGTCGGCAATGAGAAAGGGCGCCTCGTCGGGCAGGGCGTGTGGCCTGATAAAGGCAAGCAGTGGTTCGGCATTTCACGCCGGCAGATTGCCGATCCGAAGCAGGCCGCGCCGTTCCAGCCCGCGGCGAAGCGCGCGGATCCGCATGCGCAACTCGCGGCCGGCTTTCTGATGATGAACGAAGTGCCGACCGGCACGAGCGCCGAAATCGGCGGCCTTGCGGCGAGCGACGCGACGCTGTATGCAGCCAACACGGCGCGCGATCGCGTTGAGGTGTATGACGCCGAATCGATGCAGCAGAAGGCCACGTGGAGCGTGCACGAACCGGGCCGCCTCGCGCTCGCGCCGGACGGCACGCTGTGGGTGCTGAGCGGCACGCGCAACGATCGCGCGCCGCATGTGGAGCACTACACGCCGGCCGGAAAACGCATCGACGAGAACTTCGAGTTGCCGGCCGGCACAGTCGCGGTGGACATCGCCGTCGACACGAAAGGCCGTGTGCTCATTGCCGATAACGGACCGCGTCAGCAGGTGCTGTTCTTCGACAAGCGCGACGGACGTTATGAGCAAACCGGTTCGCTCGGCGAGCGCGGCGGCATTTTCAGCGGCGTCGCAGGACGGCCGGGGCCGCAGCGCTTTAACGGACTCACCGGCGTGGGCGTGGATGCGCGCGGCAACGTCTATGTATCGACCAACGGTATAGGCCCGCGTTACGAGCCGATCGGCGCGGGCCTTGGCGCGACGCTCGAAAGCTACGCGCCCGACGGCAAGCAGAACTGGCTGGTGCAGGGGCTGCTCTTCGTCGACGGCGCCTGGATCGATCCGGCGCGCCCCGACAGCGTATATACCGGCAACAAGCGCTTCGAACTCGATCTGTCGAAGCCTGCGGGGCAGGACTGGAAATATGTCGGATTCCTCTCCAACCGCTTCAGGTATCCCGACGACCCGGTTTTTCACACGGACCAGTATCCAGGCCTGCCTATCGCCCGCAAATTGAAGGGCCGCACCTTCCTGTATCTGACGGACATGTATGCGGACCATCTGAAGATCTATCGCTTTGACGCGCAGCACGACGGCGAGACGGCGATTCCGTCTGGCTTTATCGCGGGCCGCGAGCGCGCGGTGGCGAAAGTGCCGAATGCGCCGCCAGGCGGCGACTGGATCTGGCGCGACGCAAACGGCGACGGCAGATTCAATGTCGACGAATTCGCGCTCAATACAAGCGGCACGAAGCTCGCGGGCGGCTGGGGCTGGTGGGTCGATACCGCCGGCGACATCTGGCGCACGCGCGACACGAAGGGCATTTACCGGTTCCGCTTTGGCGGCCTGGACGCAAAGGGCAACCCCGTCTATGCGTATTCCGACATCACGCAATACCCGGTGCCTCAACCGTTTGCAGAACTGCATCGCACGATCTACGAACCCGACACGGACACGCTGTACGTCACCGGCTATACGCCCGATATGCCGACAGAGCGCGGCTTCTGGAAGGAAGTCGGCCGGGTGCTGGTGCGCTACGACAAATGGTCGAGCGGCAAGCCGGTGCAGCGCTATTCGATCACGCTGCCCTGGCAGACGCAGGGCAAACCCATCGCCACGATCATCGGCGTAACGGTCGAGGGGCAGTACATCTTCGGCGTCGAGCCGGTGGGCGCGGTGCACGTATGGGACAAGGACAACGGCCGCGAGCTCGGCGTGATCCGGCCGGGCCCGGAAGTGGGCCGTGCGTCCGGCTGGGTGGACGTGCCCAACGGCATTAGCGCGGCGAAGCGCAGCAACGGCGAGTACCTCGTGTTCGTCGAGGAAGACGCGCGCGGCAAGGTGCTGATGTACCGCTGGAAGCCATGACGGAATCAATGCACGGCGCGCTGCGCCGCCGCGGCATGGCGCGGCACGAACACATGAACAACAACACCGGCAAACGTAGTCGAACCCAGGGCACCCGATGGACAAAGGCATTCTCAAGAACGTAGCGATCAATTTCTTCGGCCTCGTACTGCCGACTTTCGTTTCGCTCGTCACCGTGCCGTCGTATATCAAACTGCTGGGCGTCGAACGCTACGGCGTGATCAGTCTCGTGTGGACGCTGATCGGCTACTTCGGCATTCTCGATCTCGGTATGAGCATGGCCGCGCAGAATCACATTTCGAAGGCGCGCGCCTCGGGCGACAAGGGCGAAAGCGCGCGGGTGTTCTGGAGTGCGACATGGCTGAATCTCGCAACCGGCGTGATAGGCGGATTGATCATTTACTTCGGCGCGTTTCTCTACACCGCGTACTTCACGAAGGTTTCGCCGGAACTTCAGCATGAGGTCTACATGGCGCTGCCGTGGCTCGCCGTGGCGATTCCGCTTGCCAACGTGTCGTGGGTATTCGCGGGCGCGATCAACGGTGCCGAGCGGTTCGGCGTGTACAACACGAACCAGACCATCGGCACCTTCCTGTTCCAGCTATTGCCGCTCGGCGCGGCGCTGTGGCTGGGCGCGAACCTGCAGAACGTGCTTGCCGCAGCGGTGCTCGCGCGTATTCTCGCCGCCATTCTGCTCGGCCGTTCGGCGCTGAAGGTGCTGGAGATACGCAGTATTCTGCCGCCCCAGCTCGGCGTGGCGAAGGGGCTCTTCAACTTCGGCGGGTGGATGCTGATTGCAAGCGTCACCAACATGATCGCCGAATCGCTCGACCGCGTGATGCTGGGCACGGGCCTCGGCGCGCGCTTCGTCACGTACTACACGGTGCCGCAAAACCTCGTGACGCGCTTGAACATCGTACCCACCGCGATGGTGCGCACTCTGTTTCCACGGCTCTCGGCGGTGGGACGTGCGGACGCCGACACCATCACGCAGCAGTCGCTCGAATTTCTCAACGGTGTGTTTACGCCCGTCGCCCTCGTCGCGATGCTCGTGCTCGAACCGTTCCTGCACCTGTGGGTCGGCAATGAGATCGCCACCGTCGCGGCACCCGTGGGACGCATCATGATCGTGGCCGTGTGGCTTGTCGGGCAGGCCAACGTGACGCGCATCCTGATCCAGTCGCAGGTCAATCCGGCCACGGCCGCACGCGTCGGCCTCTTCGAATTGCCGCTGTTTGCAGGGGCGTTGTGGCTCGGCATCACGCATTTCGGCCTGACTGGCGCGGCGATGGCGGTGGCCGGCCGCGCGCTCTTCGACTACGTCGTACTGCTGCGGCTTTCTGCAATCCGTGCGCGGCAGATCGCGCTCGACATGCTGGCGCACCTCGTTTTCCTGCTGGCAAGCCTGTGGCTTTCCAGCTTCCTGCCGGGCCTCGCCATGGCGATCGTAGCCGGCGTGTTGATGGTCGGCGCGAACATCGCCTGGTCCATCACGATGACTCCGGCTTTGCGCGATCTGGCGCGCTCACTGCTGTTGCGACTGAATCCGAGGAAAAGCGCATGAACCACGAAGTCCTTGAAGAAGCCGTGCTGCAACCGCCGACGCGCAGCGCACTGGCCGAACTTACCACCGTTCCTGCGGTGCACACGCCACCGCGGCACAGCGCGGCGCGCAACGAAAAAGCCGTGCGCATTGCGATTGTGCATGACTGGCTCGTCACTTACGCGGGTGCGGAGAAGGTGCTCGAACAGATCGTCGCGTGCTTTCCCGACGCGGACCTGTTCAGTCTCGTCGACTTTCTCGACGACCGCAGCTTTCTGCGCGGCAAGCCCGTTACCACGTCGTTCATCCAGAATCTGCCGCTCGCGCGCAGCAAGTACCGCACGTATCTGCCGCTCATGCCGCTTGCGATCGAGCAACTGGACGTGTCCGCATACGACGTGGTGATCTCGAGCAGCCATGCAGTGGCCAAGGGCATTCTCACCGGCCCTGACCAGGTGCATATCAGCTATGTGCACTCGCCGATCCGCTATGCGTGGGACCTGCAGCACCAGTATCTGCAGCAGTCGAAGCTCACGAGCGGACCCAAGTCGGCGATGGCGCGGCTGATCTTGCATTACATCCGCAATTGGGACATCCGCACGTCGAACTCGGTGGACGGCTTTGTCGCCAACTCGGAGTTCATTGCCCGTCGCATCAAGAAGGTGTATCAGCGCGACGCGCAGGTGATCTTTCCGCCCGTCGACGTAGAAGCGTTCACGTTGTGCACTGAGAAGGAAGACTTCTATCTGACTGCATCGCGCATGGTGCCGTACAAGAAGATCGATCTGATCGTGCAGGCGTTTGCACGCATGCCCGAGCGCAAGCTCGTCGTGATCGGCGACGGGCCGGACATGCAGAAAATCCGCGCAAAGGCTGGCCCGAATGTCGAGATCATGGGCTATCAGCCGTTCAATGTGCTCAAGGACCGGATGAGCCGCGCCAAGGCTTTCGTTTTCGCCGCGGAGGAAGACTTCGGCATTTCGGTCGTGGAGGCGCAGGCGTGCGGCACCCCCGTTGTCGCTTATGGCAAGGGCGGGGCGCTCGAAACCGTGCGTGACCTGTCCGAGCCGCGCCCGACCGGCATGTTCTTTGACGAGCAGAGCGAAGAGTCGATTATCGCCGCAATCGAGCGTTTTGAAGCACACGTCAAGCGCTTTTCGCCGCTTGACTGCCGTGCCAATGCCGAGCGTTTCTCCGCGGCCAATTTCCGTGAGCGCTTCTTCGCCCATGTGCGCGCCGCGGTGCCGGCACTGCGCAATGCAACGCTGCCGCCCTACGTGCCGTATCGAGCCACGCCTGGCGCGAGCGCACCGCGCATTCTCGCCGTCGATCAAAGCGGAGTGCTAGGCGGCGCCGAGTTGTCACTGCTCGAGATCGTCAAGGCATTGCGCTCGCGCATTGAAGTGGTGCTGTTCGACGACGGCCCGTTTCGCACGGCGCTCGATAAGGCGGGCGTGAGTGTGGAAGTGCTGGACGCCGGCGCGCTGCGCAACGTGCGCAAGCAGGGCGGCTCGCTGCCCAAGGGCGCGGCGCTCAAAGGCTTGATGTCGCTCGTTCGCGCGACCGCCAGGCGCGCGCGCGGCGCACAGGTGATCTATGCGAACACGCAGCGCGCGATGGTGATCGGCGCGGTGGCCGGCAAGCTCGCGAAGCGGCCGGTGGTGTGGCATCTGCGCGATATCGTGAGCCCCGAGCATTTCGGCGGCAAGCAGCTCGCGATCATCAAATGGTGCGCACGCCTCGGCCTCACCCATGTGATCGCGAATTCTGCTGCGTCGGCGCGTGCGTTCGCGCAACTCACCGGCTTTGACGACAAGCGCGTCGACGTCGTGTTCAACGGCATCTCCGCGGCGCCGTTCGACGCCTTGCGCAATGTGCCGCAAGCCACGCTGCGCGAGCGCCTGAACTTGCCGCCGGATGCGTTTCTCGTCGGCTCGTTCAGCCGCCTTGCGCGCTGGAAGGGCCAGCATGTGCTGCTGGAAGCAATGGTGCTCAATCCGCATATGCACGCAGTGCTGGTGGGCGCGCCGCTGTTCGGAGAAGACCAGTACGAGGTTGAACTGCATGCGTTCGTCGCCGCGCACAAGCTGGGCGACCGTGTGCATTTTCTCGGCTTCCAGCACGATATTCCGGCGTGCATGTGCGCGGTCGACGCGGTGGTGCATACGTCGATTACACCGGAGCCGTTTGGCCGCGTGATCGTCGAGGGCATGCTGGCGCAGCGGCCCGTGGTGGCTGCGCGCGCGGGCGGCGTGCTGGAGATTGTCGACGACTACGAAAATGGCGTGCTGTGCACACCCGGCGACGCGCACGCGCTGGCCGACGCACTGGCCGAGCTGCGCTCGAACCACGAACTGCGCGCAAGGCTCGTCAAAAACGGCTACAGGACGGCGCTCAGCCGCTTTGGAACCGATGCCTACGTGGAGAGCGTCGAGCGGATCCTGAGGCGCGTGGCGGGCGCAGGAAAGGCTGCTCGCGCATGATGGGTTGGAGATCTGGCGCGCGGCTCTAACTGCGGCGCGCTAGACCTTCAAAAAAGCGCAGTACGCGGTTGTGAGCTAGTGCGGGTGGCGTTATGGAGCTGGTGTTGCGGAAGCTGGCATGCGCGAGTTGGCGTTGCTGAAGTTGGCGTTACGAAGTTGGCGTTGCACAAACCAATACAGCAAAAGCTGGCGACATAAGTTGCCGCAGCGCAGACCGGCACAACGGAGCCGAAGGTCAGCGAGAAACTCGCCGGCCTTCGGCTCTTTTCGCTTCACGACCGTTGCCATGCGCCTTTCGTTTTCGGCTTGAAGCTGGCCGACCACTTCATTGCCGGCAACTCTACGAGCCGGTAGAACACGTAGGCGGCGGGCACGGCGACCAGCATGTATCCGAACGACGGCCAGATCGACATCTGCAGCGACGAGCGGTACAGCAGCGAGGACAGCAGCACGAAGATCGGCAGATGGATCAGATACAGCGAGAAGCTGAAGTCGCCAAAGCGCGACAGAAGCCGCATGCCCCAACTGGCGCGCCCGATACGCCTGCTTTCGCTTGCCTTGTGGCCCTCGAGCGCCCGGTACAGATAGAACGCGAAGCCGATCGCCCACAACTGGAACGCGCCGTACTGTCCGAAATGAAACGCCGCGCAGCCCAGCGCGACGAACGCTGCGGCGAGCGCATACAGCCACCGCGACGAGCGCGTTTGCGATGCCTCGTGCGCTTTCGCGTCGGCAATCCATGCGCCGAGCGTCCACGAAAACCAGTACGACGTGAAGAACTGAATGTCGTGCCGCTCGAGCGCGTACGCCGACACGACGTTGACCACGGCGACGATTGCCAGCACGGAGCTCATGCCGATACGCCGGCGCAGTGCGAACAGCAGCGGATAGATCGCATAGAACTGCACTTCGAGCGAGAGCGTCCACAGCGCGCCGTTCGAGCCATACGTCTTGCCCGCCACGCCTTGCAGCGAAAACAGATTGACGAGAAAAGCGCCGACGCCGATCTCGCGAATCTTGTGACTCACCGGGGGCAATTGCAGACTGAACCAGTCGAGTGCGAGCGTCAGCAGCAATGCCGCGAGCAGCACCGGATAAATGCGCGCGAAACGGCGCGCCCAGAAGTTCGCGGCGTCGAGCCGGTACGCCGGATTGCCCGCGAGTCTCATTGCGGCGCTACGGTGAATGCAGTAGCCGCTGATCACGAAGAAAATCGGCACGCCGGCCGAGCCCCACGCGATAGGGAAGGTCAGATACGCGGCAATCGTGCTCAGGTTGAACGAATGTCCGGCGTTCTGGTGGAAAGCCTGCATGCCGACCCATTCGATCTGCCGGCAATGGAAGTACGCGACGAGCAGCGCGGCGAAGCCTCGCATGGCGTCGATCACGTGTTCTTTACCAGCGCTGTCGGCGCGAGCCTCGCTTTGGGCGCGGTGCGCGACGGGGCTCGCGTGGGGCGTGAGGGGCAGGGATGAGCCGGCGGCTTCCAGTGCTGAGTCGCTCATGCGCGGTCCTTTATTCGAAGTGTGGCAGTGCGGATTCGCGCGCGTGCGGCGCGCGGTGCATCACATGCTAGTGCACCGCGCGCTCAAAAAAATGGATAAAAAATCGGCCATCTTTTCGCCATCTTTTCGTTTAGAGCCGCCATTTTGTGACGAATTGTAATTGCGCCGCTGCCTGCAAAGCGAACAATTATTTGTCCCTTTTGTCATGCTAATTTACAGCAGGGATTCTCCTGATGAGAGGTGTAATCATGAACCTGCATTTGCTTGCCGGCGTGGCCGTCCTGCTGATTCTCGTTGCCGCCTCCGCCTACCGGGAGGCGTTGCGCAACGAGCCCATCCGGCGTTTCCGGATCAATTCGGGAAAGCTGCCGCAACTGGATGAAAACGAGGAAGCCCGCTCTTGAAGGCCGCTCGGCGGGCCGTATGGAAGAACGCCTGCGGCCCGTCCCGCTTACGGCACGACGGGTAAATTTTTCGGAATCGCCCAAAAATAATTCGAGTGCGCGCTGTAAATCTTGCTGTCTTTCATATTATGCGAAGCGCAAATCCACGCAAACTGGCTTTATTAAGTACTGTTTGAGAAATTTCACGCGTGATCTCGCGTGGCTTTTTTGTTAGCCTTTGCGCCGACGTCGAAGGGCTGCCATGCCCCGCAAACCAATTTCTAACCGATCTGGGAATGCCTATCATGCTGAAAGTCACCAAAGCCGTGTTTCCCGTAGCGGGCCTCGGGACACGTTTCCTGCCGGCTACCAAGGCAAGTCCGAAAGAAATGCTGCCTATCGTCGACAAGCCGCTGATCCAGTACGCTGTCGAAGAAGCAGTTGCTGCCGGCATCACCGAGATGATCTTCGTAACAGGCCGCAGCAAGCGCGCTATTGAAGATCACTTCGACAAGTCGTATGAGATCGAAGCTGAACTCGAGGCGCGCAACAAGCAGAAGCTGCTCGATCTCGTGCGCAGCATCAAGCCGGCCAACGTCGACTGCTTCTATGTCCGTCAGGCCGAAGCACTGGGTCTCGGCCATGCCGTGCTGTGCGCCGAAAAACTGGTCGGTCAGAGCCCGTTCGCGGTGATTCTCGCAGACGACCTGCTGCACAGCTCGAAGCCGGTCATGAGCCAGCTCGTGGATACGTTCAATCACTACCATAGCTCGGTGATCGGCGTGGAAACCATTGCGCGCGAAGACAGCCGTTCATACGGTGTCGTGGACGGCCGCGAGTGGGAAGACAACGTCATCAAACTCTCCGGCATTGTCGAGAAACCGGCGCCGGACAAGGCACCGTCGAACCTCGGCGTGGTCGGGCGCTATGTGCTGATGCCGACCATCTTCAAGCACATTCGCGCGCTCAAGCCCGGTGCCGGCGGCGAATTGCAGTTGACCGATGCGGTCCAGTCGCTGCTCACCGAAGAACAGGTGCTTGCGTATCGCTACTTCGGCACGCGCTTCGATTGCGGCAGCAAGCTCGGCTATCTGAAGGCGACGGTGGAGTTCGCGCTGCGTCATCCCGAGGTGAAGGACGAGTTCGAAGCGTATCTGCACGCTTATATGCAGGCAAACGCGCAGGCAAACGGACAGGCAAGCGGACAGGCATTGCCAGCACAGTACACCGCTGAAGCGGCTTGACGAGGGTGGAGAACGGCGCGTTCGGGAGTCGTCTTCGTGCGCCGCACTGAGTCAGCCTCGATCACAGAGCGTCGAATGAAGCAGATTTGATCACGCAGAGAGCGCGGCAGCATCAAGCGCTTTGAAAACGGGCGCCCCGCAGCCACGCGAGGCGCCCGTCTTTTTTTGTCGCGCCCGAACCTGCATCCGTTCGAGTCGCGGGGACCGTCATGTTCAGCCCTTCTTCACTTCGAGGCGGAATTTGTGCAGCAACGGTTCCGTGTAGCCGCTCGGCTGCTGACGGCCTTCGAACACCAGCGCCTGCGCGGCCTTGAATGCAACTGTGTCGAAGTTCGGCGCCATTGGCTTGTACAACGGATCGGCGGCATTCTGCTGATCCACCACCTTCGCCATGCGCCTGAAAGTCTCTTCCACCTGCTCGCGCGTCACCACGCCGTGATACAGCCAGTTGGCGATGTGCTGACTCGATATACGCAGCGTCGCGCGGTCTTCCATCAGACCCACGTCGTGAATGTCCGGTACCTTCGAACAACCCACGCCCTGGTCGATCCAGCGCACCACATAGCCGAGAATGCCTTGTGCGTTGTTGTCCAGTTCGGCGCGAATTTCGTCGGCGCTCCAGTTTGCCGTTTCGACCACAGGAATCGTCAGCAGGCCGTCCAGCAGTTCGTCGCGCACCTTTGCGTAGTCCGTGCGCTCCAGCTCCTGCTGCACCGCTTGCACGTCGACCTGGTGATAGTGCAGCGCGTGCAGTGTCGCGGCGGTTGGCGAGGGCACCCACGCGGTGTTCGCACCGGCCTTCGGGTGAACGATTTTCTGCTCGAGCATTGCATGCATCAGGTCGGGCATGGCCCACATGCCCTTGCCGATCTGCGAGCGGCCGCGCAGGCCCGCATGCAAGCCGACGAGCACGTTGCTGCGCTCGTACGCCGCAATCCAAGCACTCGACTTCATGTCGCCCTTGCGCATCATCGCGCCCGCTTCCATGGCGCTGTGCATCTCGTCGCCGGTACGGTCGAGGAAGCCCGTGTTGATGAACGCAACGCGCTCCGACGCCTCGGCAATACAGGCAAGCAGGTTCACGCTCGTGCGGCGCTCCTCGTCCATGATGCCCATCTTGATCGTGTTGCGCGGCAGCTTCAGCAGATCTTCGACACGCGCGAACAACTCGCTTGCGAACGCGACTTCAGCCGGACCATGCATTTTCGGCTTGACGATATAAATGGAGCCGGTGCGCGAGTTCAGTCTGTTGCTGCGATCGTGCAGCGCGCACAGCGTGGTCACTACCGCGTCGAGAATGCCTTCGGGAATCTCCGCGCCGTCTTTCGTCAGCACTGCCGGATTGGTCATCAGGTGGCCGACGTTGCGCACGAACAGCAGCGAGCGGCCATGCAGCGCGACCGGCGTCTTACCGTCGGCGCCGACATATTCGCGATCCGCGTTCAGGCGCCGCGTGAACGTCTTGCCGTTTTTCGCGACCTCTTCGGTCAGATCGCCGTTCATCAGGCCGAGCCAGTTGCGATAGAGCTGGACCTTGTCGTTCGCATCCACGGCCGCCACCGAATCTTCGCAGTCGATGATGGTGCTGACCGCCGCTTCCAGCACCACGTCCTTCACGTGCGCAGCGTCGGTCTTGCCGATCGGATCGTTTGCATCGATCTGGATTTCGAAATGCAGGCCGTTGTGCCTGAGCAGCACGGCCGAGGGCGCGCCGGCCTCGCCCTGATAGCCGATGAACTGCGCGGGCGTCTGCAGCTCGCTGGCGCCGCTTTTCAGCGCGACGACGAGCTTGCCGTCCTTTACGCTATAACCCGTTGCGTCCGCATGCGAGCCGTTCGCAAGCGGCGCGGCTTCGTCGAGAAATTTGCGGGCGTAGGCGATAACCGCGGCGCCGCGCACCGGGTTGAAGGTGTTCTGCCGGTCGGCGCCATTGGTCTCGGGAATCGCGTCCGTGCCGTAGAGCGCGTCGTAGAGGCTGCCCCAACGCGCGTTCGCTGCATTCAGCGCATAGCGCGGGTTAGACAGCGGCACCACGAGTTGAGGGCCCGCCTGTTCGGCAATTTCCGTGTCGACGTTCGCAGTGGTGGCCTTCACGTTCGACGGTGCCGGCACGATATAGCCGATGCCCTCGAGAAACGCCCGATAGGCGCGCAGGTCGCGCACCGGCCCGGGGTTGGCGCGGTGCCAGTTGTCCAGTTCTGTTTGCAGGCGGTCGCGCTCCGCGAGAAGCGCACGGTTTTTGGGCGCCAGCTCGTGCACGAGGGCGTCGAAACCCGACCAGAATGCGGCGCTGTCGATTCCGGTGCCGGGCAGGGCTTCCGTTTCGACGAACTGTTCGAGATTGACGGCGACCTGCAGTTCGCCGCGCGGGTTCATCTGAGTCATCGACTGCTCCATCTGTCTGAATGCGGCCGCTGTGGGGTATCGGCTCGCGTTGGGGCTACTACCCGGTAAAGCTACTTTCCGTTTTGCTGCGTCCCGTTGTGGGCCACGCCATCACGACGGCATTCGTGAAGCGCGGGCAATGCTTCTCGCCGCGGCAGGTTCAGAGGCCGAGTGCCTGAATGCCGGCCTTGGCGATTTGCGCGTCCTGGTCGGACTTTACGCCCGACACGCCGACCGCGCCGACCACCTGGCCTTCGACGATGACCGGCACGCCGCCTTCCAGCGTACCCGAGAGCGGGGCGCTGAGGAACGCGGTGCGACCATTGTTGATCATGTCCTCGTATACCTTGGTTTCGCGGCGGCCGATTGCCGAAGTGCGGGCTTTTTCGGTGGCAATGTACGCGCTCGCAGGCGCGCTGCCGTCCAGCCGCAGCATGCCGAGCGGGTGGCCGCCGTCGTCGGCCACGACGATCGCGACAGCCCATTTGTTCTTCTCCGCTTCGGCGCGCGCGGCCTCGAGAATGCGGGTCGTTTCCGCTACGGTCAACACGGGTTTGCTCAGCATAATCAATGTCCTGTCTCGTTCATGGTAGGGATGCGTCCGTACGTTCGCCCGGCGCGTGCAGGAGGCGGTGGGCACCGCGGCGGGCAATGAAACGCGCTGCCGCGCTTGAATTCGCTTACCTTGCCTGCATGGGCAATGCGGGTGCCAAGCCTTGGAATTCTACGTCGAGCTGCGCGTGGAGGAAACGGCTGGCGTCCGGGGGGCGGGGCCGGAGCCCCTGCGGATCGAGGTTCGAGCGAGGCGGCCGTGGCCGATTTACAATCGAGCCCTCATACATAACAAACCCTACGAACCGTACGGGCCCCCCATCATGCCGATCATCAGCGAGCTTTTTATCTATCCGGTCAAATCGTGCGCGGGCATCGCGCTGAATGAAGCGCGTCTTCTCGCTACGGGGCTCGAGTACGATCGTTACTGGATGGCCGTCGATGCGGAGGGCGCGATGCTCACGCAGCGCGCGCATCCGCGCATGGCGTTGATCAAGGTGGAAATTGCCGGGCACGACCTGGTGATCCGCGCGCCCGGCATGAGCGAGTTGCGCACGCCGCTCGACGCCGCGCGACTCGGCGCGCCCGCCAGAGTTGCGACAAAGGTGTGGCGGGATGACGCCTACGGACTCGACACGGGTGAAGCGTGCGCCGCGTGGTTTTCGGACTTCCTTGGCATGCCCGTGCGGCTTTTGCGCTTCGATCCTGAGCGCGAGCGCATTGTCGATCCGGTTTATACGCAGAGCGTGGGCGGGGCGACGACTTATTTCGCCGACGGCTTTCCGCTGCTCGTGATCGGTCAGGCGTCGCTCGACGACCTGAACACGCGGCTGAATGCGAAGGGCGCGCCTTCCATTCCGATCGACCGGTTTCGTCCGAACATCGTGCTCACCGGGCTCGATGCGTATGAAGAAGACTATGTGGAGACGCTCGGCATGGACGGCACGCAGCCGACTGAAGCGCGTGTCGAACTGCGACTCGTCAAGCTATGCGCGCGCTGCCCGATGCCGACCATCGATCAGGCGAAGGGCGAGCGCGACCCCGAATGGCCCAACGAACCGTCCGATACCCTGAGCGTGTATCGCGCGAATCCGCGGCGCAACGGTGCGGTCACGTTCGGCAACAACGCGGTGGTGACGAGCGGTGCGGGCACGTGGCTGCGAGTAGGGCAGGAGCTCGAAGCGGAGATTGGTTTCGGCGACTAGGTCTCTGAGTCCCGGCCGTGTACGGTGGACGGCTGCGCTATTTGTTTATTTGCGTGCGTATTCACGTGCGTTCCCGCACCAGTCTTTGCGCTGCACCGGCCTTTGCTGACCTACTCTCTCGCAGTTCACCCACTTCCCGCACTTCACGCAGCACGCGCGTGCACCGCTTCCTCGCGCGATGCCATGTCTCGTGCCCACAGCGCCGGCTCGCTTTCGCCGATCGCGTCGCCCACCAGAATCACGGCGGGACTGCCTAAGCCCGCCTCGTCCGCGTCGGCGGCCAACCGGTCCAGACGCGTCAGCAGACGCCGTTCGTCGACGCTGCCGGCCCACTGCACGACGGCCGCGGGCGTCTCGGCCGGCAGGCTCCTGAGCAAGGCGTCGGCGATGCTGCCGATACGCCGCATGCCCATATAAATGGCGAGCGTGGTGCGCGTGGCCGCCAGCGCGGCCCAGTCCGGTTCGCCGTGATCTTCGGTATGCGCGGTCACGAACGTCACGCCATGACAATGACGGCGATGCGTAAGCGAGATGCCCAGGCTCGCCGCAGCCGCGAAGCCCGACGAAATTCCGTTGACGATCGCAACCGGAATGCCGGCCCCGCGCAAGCTCGCAATCTCTTCGCCGGCGCGGCCGAAGAGCAGCGCTTCGCCACCTTTCACACGCACCACGTGCAGCCCTTTCTGTGCATAACGGCGCATCAGGCGTTCGATGAAAGCCTGCGGGGTCGAGCGGCAGCCGCCGCGTTTGCCTACGCGAATCACGCGTGCCTGCGGGGCCAGCGTCACAATTTCAGGGTTGGCCAGGTCGTCGAGCAGAACGACGTCGGCGGCCGCGAGCGCTTTGGCGGCTCGCAACGTGAGCAGATCGAGTTCGCCTGGACCGGCGCTCAATAAGGTGACCTTGCCGGAGTTCGTGTTCATCGCGATGTCCTTCTCATTCACTGTGTCGCCGGCGCCCTGGCGTGGCGCCGACGCGCAAACAAAAACGGCGTCCGCTCGTGCTGATCACGAGGGGACGCCGTTGTCCGATATTGCTGTACTGCCAGGGTTTTAAGCCGCACGAGGCACGACGTTGTGTCTCGCGAGGGGCTCGAGCCGTTCGCGCTGATTGCTTTGCGCGAGCACGACTGATATCGCGCCATGTTATGCAAGGACCAGGCCAACGGATCGCGGCAGGTCGCAGCGATGCGTTGCACAGGACATATAAAGCCGCCGCTCCAGCCGCGCTACGCCGCTTCGCGGGGCCATTTGGTGCCGCGTTGTCGGCGCTGAATGCAGTCAGGCGCAGCACCGCACGCACCGCCGTGACGCCCGCTTTTGGCACGCACGAAGTGCTGCGTCGCACCATTGCTGTGCCGGCTGCATCGAAATGTGTCCTGCGCTCAGGGTCGGCCCGGCCATCGCAATTGCGCTCGAAGCGCCGTGCGGCGGGGCTCGCAGGCACGCGAGGCGTGATTGGCATAGCCTTTGCGTTTAACCCGCCCATCGGATCAACGGCGATCCGCCGCGAGCGTTACACAAAGCGCTTGCAGCAGCACCACGGACAGGACAACGGCGTCCCCCGGACTCAGTCATCGACTGGGTTCGCGGGACGCCGTTTTTATTTCCGGCGCCGCTTTGCCGACGACGGCAGCGCGGCGACCGACGCCCAGCACTTCGAGGAAAACCGCGCTCATGAAAATCATCGTAATCGGTCACGGAATGGTCGGTCACAAACTGGTCGAGTGTCTGGCGCAGGACGCCGCTCACGGCCTCGACATCACCGTGCTGTGCGAAGAGTCGCGTCCCGCCTACGACCGCGTGCATCTGTCGGAATTCTTTTCGGGCAAGTCCGCGGANGACCTCTCGCTTGTCGAGCCGGGCTTTTTCGAGCGCGAGAACGTGCTGCTCAAGCTCAATGCAAAAGCCGTGTCGATCGACCGTAACGCGCGCNCGGTCACGCTCGCCACCGGCGAAACGCTCGCCTACGACAAGCTCGTGATCGCCACCGGCTCCTCGCCGTTCGTGCCGCCGGTGCAGGGCCGCGAGCGGCGCGATTGCTTCGTCTACCGAACTATCGAGGATCTCGAAGCAATGCAGGAATGCGGCGCGCGCTCGAAGACCGGCACGGTGATCGGCGGCGGCCTGCTGGGTC
>NZ_AWZV01000072.1 GCF_000472545.1 Burkholderia sp. WSM2232
TGCTTGCCGATATCTCTGCCTTTTCCGCCTAGTTATCTGGTTGAACGGCAGTTGAAACCCCGGCAATCTGTCGGCAATCCGACCGGTAATGCGTCAATAACTCGAACGCGGACAGCGTCTGATGGCCGCCGCATTACTCCGGTAAATTGCCGCAGCAACGGGCAAACGAGCGGAGCGAGCACTGTCGATATGGTGGACACAGGCGCACGTCGATTGAAGCGGCCGCCTACGGTAAGCGGCAAGGCGTCAGGCAGCGCCGCGAGTGCGTCAATGAGCCGCTCGCCCGGTCGACGGCCAGCTGGTAAGGCGCGGCGTTGCCGATCGTCGGCAATTCCGTCGCTCGAATTGATTGACTGTTCCCCGCCGGTCAGCGTCTCGTGGAAAGAGCATGTCGCGCCGGGGCCCACGAGCCATGTGGCCCGGCGGGAGGCGGACCCGAATGAGCCATCCATTCAAAGAGACGGCCGAGGATCGCAGCCCGGCAGGAAAGGTATGCTAACCATAATCTGGCATCTGGCTAACTGTTCTCTGAAATCCGCGCGATCTTGCGCAGTACCAAGATGGCGTCTCCAAGCAACCTGCGCTCTTCAACGCTTGTCTTTGACAAAAGACCTGCGGTTAGCCAATCGGCTCTGACCTTCCTCTCCTTGCGCAGTTGCGCTCTGCCTGATGATGTCAGATGCACCAGATAGGCGCGTCCATCTTCGGCATCCTGTGTCGAACTGAGCAGCCCGGCATCGACAAGCTTCATCACAATGAGGCGCATTGTCTGATGAGTTACCCCTCTGATTCCTGCAAGCGTTGATATGCTGACAGGTCCGCTTTGCTCCAGATGCGCCAGAGTTTCGTTCTGCGCGGTCGACCGTGTACCGCTGTGCTCACGCACCACCCGCACAAGACTTCCCACGACGTCGCAGAGTGATTCCGCGAGCCGCATCGCTTCGTCATTGTCGGCTTTGGTTCGCCGCAGTTGCGCTTGCCGTTCGTCGGCCATGTCTAGCTGCCCTCGCGTAAGCGCGCAATAACAGCGGCAAGCGTATTGAGCCCCCAATGCTCGACGTACTGGCCGTCGCGCACGCGCACTATATCGATGACGTCGATCGTGAGCCGTTGATCGCTCGGCTCTATGCCAAACAGCGGCCCACTGTGAGTGCCCGAAATCGTCTTACGCGTCGTAACCTTGTCGCCGTCCACTAATTGCTCGTGAATCTCGACTCGCAGCCCCTCAAGCGCGGGCCGA
>NZ_AWZV01000073.1 GCF_000472545.1 Burkholderia sp. WSM2232
CGCTGGTGACCGGGGACAACGCAATGGAAGTCGTCATGATGGTATCGGGGTTGAGGCGTTGAGAGGCGTGATCGACGATCACGAACGTATCATGGACAAATTTGCGCGAGTTTTCTTGCCCGCAGACGTACGGCCGCTTGAACTTCAGACTCCGGACGAGGACGTGCTGTGCCAGCGCGTCAAACCAGGCGCGAGGCTCGCGCCCGAGCACGCGATGCCGCTCGCGGCCGCGACGGCGAGGCCCTCGGCCATTCGCAGCGGATTGTCGAAACGAACGGTGGCGCGCAGCTGGCGATCAGCGCGAAGATAAACATCTGCACGAAGTTCTGCAGCGATGCGGCCATGCCGCGCATGGTCGGCAGGTTTGCCTGCGCGATCGACGACATTGCCGGCATCGCGAGCGCCATGCCGAACGCGTAGAGCGCGAGCGACATCACCGTCCACGGCAGCGTGGCCGCGTGCAGTACGCTATATCCGAGGTTTGCCACCGCCGCGAGCGCGGTCACACTCAATCCGACGCGTACCGTCGCGCGATTGCCGAGACGTTCAGCGAACCGTGCGCTGGGCGCCGAGCCGGCGATCACGCCCGCAATCAGCGGCACGAACAGCCAGCCGAAAGCGGTATCCGGCTGATGCAGCACGTGCATTACGAAATTGGCCGCGCACGAGATGTAAAGCGTGAAACCGCCAAATGCACAGCCGTTCGCGAGCACGCCAAGAACGAAGCGACGGTGGCGCAGTGCGTCGCGGTAGTTGCATGATGTTAGCCAACGTGCGCTGCACCGCTGCACCCGCCATCGTGTCGCGCACGATCGCCTGGCCGATCACCATACCCCACCCGCCGAGGGTCCCTGGAGCGCCCGGAATGCGAGTAGCGCTGTGAAGGTTGGCGCACACGCCGCGCCGACGGATGCGAGTGCGAACGTCGATAAGGCGCCGAGCCAGATTCCCATGGCAGCAATGAACAGAAGGCCGACCCAAAGCACGACGATCGTCGAGGCGAGCTTCTGGTTGAGCGTCAGGGGGATACGCGCA
>NZ_AWZV01000010.1 GCF_000472545.1 Burkholderia sp. WSM2232
ACGGCGGACCGTCTGCAACGCACGAGCGTGTGGCGCGAAAGTCTGGAGGGCGGTCTGCAGTATCTGATCGACGTGGTGGTGCATGACAGGCTCGAAGTCGCCGCGGAACTCGAAGCGGACATGCAGCGCGTGATCGATACGTACGAATGCGAGTGGAAGAAGGCAGTGAGCGATCCCGAAACGCGCAAGCGCTTCCGTCACTTCGTCAACAGCGACGCAGCGGACAGCACGGTGAGCTTCGTGAAGGAGCGCGGACAGATCCGGCCGGCGACGCCGGACGAGCGTCAGTCGAAGCTTGCTGCGATTCCTGTCGTCGTGGAAACCGCCTGACCCTTTGTTTAGCCCAACCTGACGTGAGGAACCCAGCATGAGCAACAATCCGACTTCGGCATCCTGGCTGCCCGTGTGCGCGCTTGACGACATCGTTCCGAATACGGGTGTCTGCGCGCTCGTCAACGGCGAGCAGGTTGCTGTCTTTCACGTGACCGCGGGCAACGACAAAGCCGCCGTCTACGCGATCGAAAACTTCGATCCGGGCTCGCGCGCGGCGGTGCTGTCGCGCGGCCTGATCGGCAGCCTCGGCGAGCGCATCGTGGTGGCCTCGCCGATCTACAAGCATCACTTCGACCTGCGCACGGGCGAGTGTCTCGAAGCCCCCGAGAATTCAGTCAGCGCGTATCCAGTGCGCGTGGAAAGCGGCAAAGTATGGGTCGCCGCATGACACACGACACCGACGCGCAGACATCGAGGGGTGCATCGTTAGCCGCTCCTGCGCCCGCGCGTGCGCGGCTCGTGGTGATCGGCAACGGCATGGCCGGCATGCGCACCGTCGAGGAACTACTCCAGCTCGCGCCGGACCTCTACGAGATCACCGTATTCGGCGCGGAGCCTTACGGCAACTACAACCGCATTCTGCTTTCGCCGGTGCTGGCAGGCGAGAAGACGGTCGACGACATCATCCTCAATACGCGTGACTGGTATGCCGAGAACGGCATTCGGCTGTATGCGGGCGATCCGGTGGTCGCAATCGACCGCCGGCGCCGCATCGTGCGTGCGCAAAGCGGCATCGAGGTGGGCTATGACAGGCTTCTGATCGCCACAGGCTCCAAGCCGTTCCTGATTCCGGTGCCGGGTCACGACCTGCCTGGCGTGATCGCATTTCGGGACATTCAGGACGTCGAAACGATGCTCGAGGCCGCGCGCAATCATCGCCATGCGGTGGTGATCGGCGGCGGACTGCTCGGTCTGGAAGCCGCAAACGGACTGCTGCGCCAGGGCATGTCGGTCACGGTCGTGCATGTGATGGACAGCCTGATGGAGCGCCAGCTGGATCGCAGCGCGTCGGCGTTGCTGCAACAGGCGCTCGAGCGCAAGGGGCTGCGTTTCCTGCTCAAGGCGAACACCACGGCCATCGTCGGGCCCGAACGTGTGCGCGCCGTGCGTTTCGACGACGGCAGCGAAATTCCCGCCGATCTCGTCGTGATGACGGCTGGCGTGCGCCCTAACATCGACCTTGCGAAGCAGGCAGGACTGCATTGCGAACGCGCGATTGTGGTCGACGACACTTTGCAGACCTACGATCCGCGCATCTACGCGGTGGGCGAATGCGTGCAGCACCGCACCGCGACTTTCGGTCTCGTCGCACCGATCTGGGACCAGGCGCGTGTGTGCGGCGCGCATCTCGCAGGGGCGGGGCATCGTCGCTATGTGCAGCGCGCGACGGCCACGCGGCTCAAGGTCACCGGCGTTGAATTGTACTCAGCCGGCGATTTTATCGGCGGGCCGGATAGCGAAGACCTCGTGCTGCGCGATCCGCGACGCGGCGTCTACAAGCGCCTCGTGATCGAAGACAACCGCGTGATCGGCGCGGTGCTGTACGGCGACGTCAAGGAAGGCGCGTGGTACTTCGAACTGATTCAGAACCGCACCGACATTTCATCGCTGCGCAGCCACCTGCTGTTCGGCAAAGCCTTGTGCGAGGCGCAGGCTGCCTGACCTGGAATACACCGTGAGTTTTCCCATCGCAATTTCGAGCATGTCTGGCAGCGGCGAAGCTGTCAGGACCACCTGTCCGTACTGCGGCGTCGGTTGCGGCGTGCGCGCGAGCGCGCGCCCGGACGGCGGGCATGACATCGCGGGCGACGAGTCGCATCCCGCGAACTTTGGTCGCCTGTGCGTAAAGGGCTCGGCGCTTGGCGAAACCATCGGGCTCGAAGGGCGGCTCCTGCACCCGAAGATGCGCGAGCCCGCGAGCGGCGCGTTGCGCAACGTGTCGTGGGACGAAGCACTCGATGCAGTCGCCGGTGGTTTCCGGCGGATCATCGACGAACACGGACCGGATGCGGTCGCGCTCTACGTGTCGGGGCAGTTGCTGACCGAGGACTACTACGTCGCGAACAAGCTGATGAAGGGCTACGTCGGCAGCGCGAACATCGACACCAATTCGCGTCTGTGCATGTCGTCTTCGGTTGCCGGACACAAGCGCGCGTTCGGCGAAGACCTGGTGCCTGTTTGCTACGAAGATCTCGAACTCGCCGACCTCGTGGTGCTGGTCGGCTCGAACACGGCGTGGTGTCATCCGATCCTGTTCCAGCGGATCCTCAAGATGAAGGAGGCGCGGCCCGCTCTGAAGGTGGTCGTGATCGACCCGCGCTACACCGCGACCTGCGAGATGGCCGATCTGCATCTGCCGCTCAGCGCGGGCACCGACGTGCGTCTCTTCAATGGACTCCTCAGCTTTCTCGCCGAGCACGGCGCGACAGACGCACAATTCGTCGATGCGCATACGAGCGGTTTCCAGGAGGCGTTGGCGGCCGCCTCGGCGGACGCGGCAAGCGGCTTCGACCTCGCGCAATGCGCGAAGGCGTGCAAGGTCGATCCGCACGATCTGCTCGAGTTCTACCGTTTGTTCGCCCGTACCGAGCGGGTGATCACGGTATATTCGCAAGGCGTCAACCAGTCGAGCTCGGGCAGCGACAAGGTCAACAGCATCATCAACTGCCATTTGCTGACGGGGCGCATCGGCAAGCCTGGAATGGGGCCGTTCTCCTTCACCGGACAGCCGAACGCGATGGGCGGGCGCGAAGTCGGCGGCCTCGCCAACACGCTCGCCGCGCATCTGGAACTGGACGACCCGCGGCATCGCGAGCTCGTTCAGCAATTCTGGGGCGCGCCGGTTATCGCGTCGCGCGCGGGACTCAAGGCCGTCGAACTGTTCGAAGCCGTCGAGCAGGGGCGCGTCAAGGCGATCTGGATCATGGGCACCAATCCAGTGGTGAGCCTGCCCGACAGCGATCAGGCAAAGCGGGCACTCGCGCACTGCGAACTGGTGGTCTGCTCGGACATTGTCGAAAGCACGGACACCAATGCGCTCGCGCATGTCTTGTTGCCGGCGCTCGGCTGGGGCGAGAAGGACGGCACAGTAACGAATTCGGAGCGCCGCATTTCGCGCCAGCGCGCATTTCTGCCGGCGCCGGGCGAAGCGCGCGCGGACTGGCGGATCATCTGCGACGTGGCGCGGCGCATGGGTTATGCGGGCTTCGAGTTCGCGAGCCAGCATGAGATTTTCGACGAGCATGCGCGGTTGAGCGCATGGCGCAACGCAGGCGGGGAGGCGGCACGGCAAGCGGGCGACAAGGGCGGCGACAAGGGCGGCGTCGACAACGACGTCCAGAACGACGCCCAGAACAGCGTGCAGAACAGCGACAGCGTGCATCGCGCTTTCAACCTCGCGGGACTCGTGGGTCTCGGCCGCGACGGCTATGCGTCACTGCAGCCGGTGCAGTGGCCCGTGCGCCCGAGCGGCGACGCGATCGCGCCGGGCACCGCGCGTCTTTTCGACGATCGCCGTTTCAGCCACGCCGACGGCCGCGCGCGCTTTATCGCCACGCCGCCGCGCGCGCCTGCCCATGCGCCGGACGACGACTATCCGCTCACACTGAACACCGGCCGCGTGCGTGACCAGTGGCACACAATGACTCGCACTGGCAAATCGGAAAAACTCGCCGGGCACGTGACCGAGGCATTCGTCGACATGCATCCGCAAGATGCGTTGCTGTGCGGCGTGCGCGAAGGCGACCTCGCGCGCGTGTCGAGCCGCTGGGGCGCGATGGTCGCGCGCGTTCAGTACGGCGGCGGCATGCCGCGCGGCAGTGTGTTCGTGCCGATTCACTGGAACGATCAGGTGGCCTCCGACGCGCGCGTGGGAGCCGTGGTGAATCCGTCGGTGGACCCCGTCTCCGGCGAGCCGGAGTTCAAGCACACGCCGGTGCGGGTCGACAAGTTTCATGTCGCGTGGCATGGCTTTTCGCTCAGCCGCCGCGCGCCGCGGCTCGACGGCGTGACGTACTGGACGCGCGTGCAGGGGGCCCGGTTCGTGCGCTACGAACTCGCAGGGCGCAATCCGTTCGGGCAGCAGGGCGATCGCGGCGCGTGGGCGCGCGAGCTGTTCGGCGTGGACGACGCGCATGCCGACTGGCTCGAATACGAGGACCGCTCGGCGGGCATCTATCGCGCGGTGCATCTCGTTGACGACCGTATCGAGAACTGCGTGTTTCTTTCTGCACGTCCCGAACTGCCGGCGCGCGAATGGCTCGCGAGCCTGTTTGCAAAGGAAAGGCTCGACGAGGCTGAGCGCATCGGCGTGCTCTCCGGACAATCGCTCGGCAAGGGCGCCGATACGGGGCCGACGGTCTGTTCGTGCTTCGGCGTGGGACGCAACACGATATGCACGGCGATTCGCGAGCAAGGTCTGAAGAGCGCCGCTGAGATTACCGCGTGTCTGAAGGCCGGCGGCAATTGCGGCTCGTGCGTGCCAGAGTTGAAGAAGCTGCTGGTCGATACGGAGCTGGCGCGACTGAACGCCGCTTGATCGGGACTGCGCGTGGCGTGAGCATGATCGAGCGCGGCCGCGCATGACCGCGCGTGGCATGGCCGCGACATGAGTGGCGTGTGAAGCGCCTTCGCCGGGTAACCGTCTCGACTAGCCAGCCATAAATGCCATGCTGACGAGAGAACCTCTGCTGCGATGATGAAGAAACTGCAAACGCTGCTGCGCGCGATCGACCCGAGCCGCGCATTCAACGACGAGCACGAAGCCGGTCTCGCCCTGTCGCCGGCCAAGGATGACGGCGGCTCACACCAGCGTCATGCGGCGAGTCTGCGCCCGGCGCGCTTGCGCGCCCCGCGGCGCCCCGCACGTACACGGCGGCGCAGCGTCGGGTCGAGATAGCGCGGGCGTAGGAGCGGAAGCGCGTGAAGCGCTGCGAGCGGTTATTGAAGTCCGCGGTAATTGTAAGTGTCCACGTTATTCGCGTTATTCGATGCGTCGATTTTGCGAATAATCGTTAAAACGCATAACCATTGCGCTGCCCCATACACGCGACGCCCAGTGTGATTAATAGTCTGTTTTTTAGTTCAGATGTAAATCAGACCTGCATATCTGAACTCCGCATTCGGCGGAACGCTGGCTTTCTTATAGCGTCTCATTGTCCAGCGGCTTGTCTGGCGCGGCTGCCGCGATATCCTCCATACGATATGCTTAAACCGCCCCTATGGCAGGCGGCGATTCAATGCATTTATTATTCACTTGAAAGGTGCGTTTCCAGATTACAATCTGCATTCGGCACGGCGCTGCCAAATCAAATAAAACGCGGAAAGACTGACCCGCTTCCACCTTTCTCGGGGTGGCGGCCGGTAATTCCTCCCTCCGCGCAGATTAATAGAACATTGTGAGAGACAGATTATGCTAAGCCCGAAGGAGTTCGCCACCCTCATGCTGGTCAAGGCGGCTCCCGATCAGATAGATATGTGTCGCGAGGAGTTGGACACATTGCTGGAACGTCAGCTTGTCGCACTCGAAGAACTCGCTTCCGGACACCAGCGTCTGCATGTCACCGGCGCCGGGAATTCAGTGCTCAACGCAGTGGCGCGCAAACGCTAGTCGCGCAGTGCAGGTCGCATCGAAACGTTGGCAGGAAAGGTAGTGATGGACGAAGAACTGGTTAGCATCGTGATGGGCCTGGCGGTCCTCGTGATCGGCATCATCTTCGCGGTCGGCCACTATCGGCGCGAGCATCGCCGCACGCAACTGCTGCGGCAACTCGATCACACGCCCATCTGGCATTGGCCGCGGCATCATCACCGCAATTGAGGCGAGCCGGCCCGTGTGGGTCTGCCGCGTTCCGGCGCGTGAGGGATTGACGCTATTTGCGGCCGGCGCGCACGAGCTGATAATGGACGGTTCAGACCGGACCCTGGCTCGACATGCGCGACCGAATCGACGACGAAATTACCTTCCGCAAGCTGGAAGTGCTGCTCGCATTCATGCAGACCGGCAGCCTCGGCAAGGCGGCCGAGGTGCTGAATGTGAGCACGGTCAGCGTGCACCGCGCGCTGCATTCGCTCGAAAAGGGCGTGCGCTGCGCGCTGTTTCGCCACGAAGGCCGTAACCTCAAATCGACAGATGCCGCGCAGATGCTTGCCGACGTGGCCGACGAAGTCCTCACGCTGATGTCCGACGGCATTCGCGCAACGCGCGAGGCGGCCGGCTATTCGTCGGATCGCCTGAAGATCGGCTCGCTCTATTCGCTCACTATCAGGACCGTGCCCGGCATTGTCGTCGACATCAAGGTGCGGCGGCCCACGCTGCAGGTCGAGCTCGTGCTCGGACCCAACGCGGAGTTGATCGACAAACTCAAGCAGGGTGCGATCGACGCGTCGCTTATGGCCTTGCCGGAGGCCGAGCCTGAACTTGCCTCCATTCCGCTTTTCGAAGACGACATTTTCTTTGCGGCGCCCGCCAATTCGCCGTATGCCAACCTGGAAGCGGTCGACCTGCGCGACTGTCGTGACGAAACCTTCGTCTCGCTCGGGGAGGGCTTCGCGACCTATCACGGCTTCCAGGAGGCGTTTCGCGTCGCCGGGTTCACGCCGAACGTGACGATGCAGGTAGGCGATATTTTCTCGTTGATGAACCTCGTGAGCGGTGGCGTCGGCTATACGCTGCTGCCGGGCCGCGTGCGGGGCGTGTTCGGCGAAAAGGTGCAGTTCATCCCGCTCAAGCCGCAATATCTGATGCGCCAGACCATCGGCGTCAGTTTCCTGCGGGCACGTGAGCGCGACCCCAACCTGCTCGCGCTGATGGCCGTGTGCCGTCTGCGCACGAGAAACGAAGGGTGAGTGCTCGTTGAGCGTTGGCCCGCGCACATTGCCGCGAGCGGACGACCCGCCCGCGCTTAACCGCCCATCAGGGCCCGCGTGGTGAAGAACAGCAGCGAAGGTCCGAGCAGGCAGCCCACGCCCGTATGAAACGTCGCGATAAGCGCGCCGTAAGGAACAAGCCGCCGGTCGGTGGCCGCGAGTCCCGCGCTCACGCCGCTCACGGTGCCCGCGAGGCCGCCGAAAATCATCGCCGAGCGCGGCGTTTTCAGCCCCATGAAACCGGCCGCGAGCGGCGTGCCGACCATCACGATGATAGCCTTGATGAGTCCCGTGGCAATGCTGAGCGCGATCACGTCCGAGCTCGCGCCGATTGCCGCGCCTGTCACCGGACCGACAATGTACGTGACCGCGCCCGCGCCGATGGTCGTCATGCTGACCGCATCGGTATAGCCGAACGCGTGCGCGATGCTCGCGCCGACAATGAACGGCAGCACCGTGCCGAGCAGCAGCGACACCACGCCGATGAGCCCGGCCTTGCGAGCCTCGGTGGCCTGCACTTCGAAAGCGGTCGCGACAATCGCGAAGTCGCGCAGCATCGCGCCGCCCATCAAGCCGACGCCCGCGAAGAGCGGCAGATCGGCCAGACCTTTCTGACCGGCGGTAAAGGCGCCGCCCAGATAGGCGAGCACGAGGCCGATCAGGATGGCGATTGCCGAGCCGTGCACGCGACCGAAGGTGAGCTTGCGCGAGATCAGCGAGGACACCCACATGATGAGCCCGACGAGCGCGAACGCAGTGACGAGGCCGTTGTGTATCAGTACTTTGTCGAGCATCTGGAGCATGGCTAGGTCCTCGTTCAGATTTCTTCGGGTTGCGCAACGTTGGCGAACGAGGTGCTGTCGCTGCCGGTGCGCGAGAGCACCGCGATGCAGCCGGCACACAAGGCCACCGCGCCCAGGGCCGAAAGCAGCGCGACGGGCCCGCCCTTGAGCGCGGCCACCACGTTCTGGTTGGCTGCCATTGCCACCACGACGGGGATATACATCGCGCCCCAGAAGCCCACACCGGCTTCCGTTTCTTTCGGCAGGAGTCCTTTGCCGTGCAGATAGAGCCGCAGGAAGATCAGCAGCAGCATCGCAATGCCGACGCCGCCGACATTCGTCTTGACGCCTATCGCGGCTCCGAGCAGGTCGCCCAGAAAAAGCCCGGCGAGGTGGCAGAAAGCGAGCAACGCTGTTCCGTAGATGATCATCTCTTGTCTCCTGTCGACTGCGGTCGACGCTTGCTATGGTGTTTTGCCCGGCTTTCGCGCGAGGCGCCTTGCCAACGGGTTTTATCGGCCTTTTTGCGAGGCGGCTTTGTGTGGGCTGTGGCGCATGCGGTCGGCACAGCGACTGCCGGGCAGCGGGTTTTTCCCACGACATGGCGCGAGTCTAGGGTAGACAGCGAAGCGGCTTCAATCACCTTCGGCAAGCGTTTGTTATCGTGAAGCTAACGATTCGCGGCGCGCGGCGTGCAAAGCCATGTGGGGCGGGGCGCACGCAGCATGCGGCGGCGCTTAGGGGTTTTCCCTCGCGGGTGCGCTGAGGACTTCCAGAACCATCGTGGCGTGTCGGCGCGTTTGATGTTTCATTGGGGTTGCCGGACGAGCAGGGTGCGGACCGCCGTTGAGCCACTGCATGTCACGCGGATGTATCTGACCGTTTAGCGCCGCCCGGCGCGGCGCGGGCGGAATGCAGGGTCATTGGCGGATGGCCTGGGCGGAAACGCCGCGTGGATTGGTTTGGTCTCACCGGCATCGAGCGCGTTCGAGCAGACCAGCAGACCGTGTCGCACGTCGCTATCGAACTGGCGCAGTCAACACGCCCGAGCAGTGTGTGATGCGATTGGAGCGAGGGGCTCGAGCGCACATGCGCACCAGAGCAGTGCCGTTGCTTTCAGACGGCTGTCATTGACTGAGTACCCATTGCACGAGCGTATGCGCATCTTCGGCCGATATCGGCCCGCCGCGATCCGCGGGCAGCGGCATCGCCATGTCGCCCCAGTGAGCTTTGCCGCCCAGCCGCAGCTTGTGTTCCAGCATGGTTCGCGCGTTGGGCTCGTTGCGATAGCGTGCGGCAATCTGCTCGAACGACGGCGCGAGGAACGGCGCGTCGCGTGTGTGGCAGAACATGCAGTGATGCTGGTCCACCAGCGCGGCCGGCTCGGGCTCGGCCTGTGCGGAGGCGGCAAACAGCATGAACGCGGCACATGCCAGCCGACAGCTACGGGATAAGGCGTTCATCGCATGCGCTCCTGTGCGGAGATTGAGTGAGTGGCCGGTTAAGCGATGCAATGCGTTGCGCGTTGCGTTGCGTAGCGTTGCGATGCGGTTGCCCTGTGCAAGGTCCTCGCTATCGGGGCCTCGTGCATGCGCGGCGACGCGTCGACTACCCGCATGCGCGCGGTCAGATGACCGGCGGCAGACTGCACGCGAGCGATCACACCCGCATGAGGCCCTCGTGATCCAGAATCCGGATGTTCTTGCCCTGCGCGTCGAGCAAACCGTCGCGCTGGAATCGGGACAGCATCCGGCTCACTGTTTCGAGCTTGATCCCGAGATAGCTGCCGATTTCCTCGCGTGTCATGCGCAGGTGGAATTCGGCCGGCGAATAGCCGCGCTTTCTCAGGCGATCCGACAGATTCAGCAGGAACGTGGCCACGCGCTGTTCGGCCGACATCGTGCCGAGCAGCATCATCTGCGACGATTCGCGCACGATCTCGCCGCCCATCATGCGGTGCACGTGCTGCTGGAGCACCTTCACTTCGCGGCACATGGTCTCGAGCGGATGGAAAGGAATGATGCAGACCTTGCTGTCTTCCAGCGCGACGGCGTCGCAGCTGTGGCGGCCGAAGCAGACGCCGTCGAGCCCCAGAGAATCGCCGGCCAGATGGAAGCCGGTGACGTGCTCGCGACCGTCGCGGTGCATGACGACCGTCTTGAACGAGCCCGCCCGCACCGCGTAGATGCTCTGGAACGCGTCGTCGGCGCGGTAGATCGTCTCGCCCTGCCTGATGGTTCGCGACGGGCAGATCAGTGCTTCGATCCGTTGCAATTCCTCGGGCCTGAGACCTTGCGGCATGCAGATGGGGCGCATCGAGCACGACGTGCAGCGCAGCGCGTCGTTACGCGGCGCGCGCTCGGTGGCGGACCGTTGCGCAGGCGTGGACGCCGCGTGAAGCGGAATGAAAGTGCGCGAGCTAAGCGGATGCGCGGCGACGTCAGACATGATGAGCTCCAGATTGAAGAACGGCGCGTGCATGATGCTGGCCGGCGATCCGCTGGACCGTGGCTCGCGCAAGTTCGAATTCGCGGGTCTTGTCGAAAAAATAGTGAGCGCCGCCCGTCAGGCATGCTCGCCGGAACCACGCGCCGGAACGGTTGGTTAGCACCATCGCGATCACGTGCGGCATACGTTGCGCGAGCAACGCGAGCAATTCGAGACCGCTACCACCGTTCAGACGCAACTCCGTCACCACCAGATCGGCGGCGCCGGCCTCTATGCCGGCCAACGCGGCGCCGGGCTCCTCGGCTTCGCCGACGATCTGCACGCCGTCCAGTGCGCCGAACAACGCGGCGATGCGGCGCCGCACGGGCGATGCTTCGTCGACCAGAAACACACGCAGTGCGGGGTGAGTGAGGCTTGAGTTCATGGCTCGAAGTATCGGGCGCGCTGTCTCAAAATAAAATCGGCGCGCAGCGAACTTCGGGTAGGTAAGCGGGAAAGGCTGTAGGGAATTTCCTACAGCAAGCGTCGGAGTAGCGAGCGGGGCGCTCGCCGGCGGTCAGATGTCGTCTTCTTCGTCGTTGACCAGTTTGTGGCGCATTGCGTAGCGCACCAGCGCGGCTTCGTGCGGCATCTGCATTTTTTCGAGGATGCGCGTCTTGTAAGTGCTGACGGTCTTCGCGCTGACACACAGCTCGGTCGCGATCTCGGTGATCGTCTGACCCGCGGCAATGCGCTTGAGCACGTCGAATTCACGATCCGACAGGCGCTGATGCGGCAGCAGGTCGGTGGGCTCGTTCAGGCTCTGCGCGAACCGCTCGGCCATCGCGAGGCTCACATAGACGCCGCCCGCTGCGACCTTCGTCACCGCCGAGACGAGCTCCGCGCTCGCGCTTTCCTTGGTCAGATAGCCGGACGCGCCGGCCTTGAACGCGCGTACCGCGTACTGCTGCTCCGCGTGCATGGTCAGCACGAGAATGCGCAGCGCCGGCTTTTCGTCCTTGATCTGCCTGATCAGTTCAACGCCGTTGCGGCCCGGCATCGACAGGTCGAGCACCAGCACGTCTGCCGCGCAGGCGCGGATCAGCGCGACGGTGCTCGCGCTGTCGCTTGCTTCGCCGACCACCTGGAAGCCGCTCGCGCTTTTGAGAATGTGACGCAGCCCGTCGCGCACGAGCGCATGGTCGTCGGCCAGCAGGACCCGGGTCATGATTGCAACTCCTGCATTTGCACAGCCTCGGCTGGAATGGTGACGCTCAACACAAAGCCTTTGCCTTGCGCAGTGTGAATGTCGACGGTGCCGCCCAGCATATGCGCGCGCTCCCGAATGCCGAGCAGGCCAAACGACTTGCCGGCCGGCTCGCCCGCGTGAGGCGAGCCAAGACCGTTGTCGGCGATGCGCAGCACGAAGCCGTCGTGTGCCGCGCGCAGGCTGAGCGTGACGAGCGTGGCGTCGGCATGGCGCGCGACGTTGGTCAGCGCCTCCTGCACGATGCGGAACAGCGCGGTGGCGCCGGTGGGGCTAAAGCGCGCGTCGCCGGTTTCGATGTCGCGCTCCACGTCTATGCCGTAACGGTTCGTGAAGTCGTTCGCGAGCCATTCCACGGCGGGAATCAGGCCGAGGTCGTCCAGCATCACCGGGCGCAGGTCGGCGGCAATGCGGCGAACCGACGCCACCGTCACGTCGATCAAACGGCGCATGCCCTGCAAATGTTCGCGCACTTGCGCGCTCGCGGACGTGTCCAGCGCTTCTTCAACGGTCGAGATGTCCATTTTCAACGCGGTCAGTTGCTGGCCGAGGTCGTCGTGCAGTTCGCGGGCGATGCGCGTCTTCTCGTCCTCGCGAATCTTCTGCAGGTTGGCGGACAGTTCGCGCAGTTCTTCGCGCGCGCGCTGCTGCGCCTGTTCGGCTCTGACCCGTTCGGTCACGTCGCGCAGCATCACGGTATAAAGACGTGCGTCGCCGTCGCGGATCTGCGAGATGGAGGCCTCGATGGGGAATTCCTCGCCGTTTGCACGCAGGCCGGACAGCACGCGTTGCCGGCCCATTTGCCGGTCGGACACGCCCGTCACGCCGAACTGTTCGACATGCCGCGCGTGCGCCGCGCGAAACCGCTCGGGGATGAAGCGCGCGAGCGGCGCGCCGATTGCGTCCATTGCCGAGCAGCCGAAAACCTGTTCGGCCATGGGGTTGAAGAGCACGACGCGCTGCTGTTCGTCAATGGTGATGATGGCTTCCATAGACGAACGGATGATCGCCATCATGCGCGCTTCGTTCACGCCCGACTGGCTGATCGCGGCGCTCGCTTCGCTGTAGGCGGAAGAAGCCTCGCGCCGCGCGCGCACGAGCACGAACGCACTGGTGGCGACAAGCAGGGCCCCGGCGACGCAGATGAGCAGCACCGGATCGAACCAGCGCCGGGCAGCCAGCGCGAGCGCCAGCGTCACGACGAACGCGGCCGCCGCGGCAAACGCGGGCCGCGTGGCGAATCCATTCGACTGTTCGTGCGTTACGGCACGGCGCGGTGGGGGCGTCTTACCGCTCGCGGACATGTGCGCTTCCTGGCAATGAGTGCGGACCAGTTCAGCTTGCGCTGCCTGAGACCGCCGCCGCGGCGCGTGCAGGCGAGACCTTCAGTTGCCGGCAGGTGCACGGTCCGACCGGCGGTGAGCCCCGAACCTGCCGCGCGCAAAGCTGATGTTTGCGCTCATTGTCCGCGAAACGGCGCAATCATGCCAGTGCGGTGCCGCGCGAAGCCGGCAACACTGGTGCTGCGACAGGAATCGGGCACACAAGCGGGCCCTGCAGCGCTGCGCGCCGGTAGCCCGGCTTACGACGGTTCCTTGACGGCGTCGTCCGAAATCTTGGCGGCGGCCGGCGACGCCTCACAGTGAGCCGAAACCAGCAGCACCGGACAGGTGGCCATGCGTACAAACCGTTCCGCGACACTGCCAAGCATCAGCCGCTGCACGCCGCGTCGCCCGTGCGTACCCATCACGACCAGGTCGGCGCCGAACTCCTGCGCGGCGAGCTGGACGCGGTGCGCGACGTCGTCGCCGGTGAGCTCCGTTTCGAGCATGCGCGGCGGCCCTTTGACGCCCGACGCGGCCATCAGCGCGGTGGCGTCGGCGAGCACCTGCTTGCCTTCGTCGACGAGCGCATTGCGTATCGACGAGGGATCGTAGCCAGGCACGTCGTAGGCCATGAGCGGCACATCCACGACGAAGACCGGCTGCAGCCGCGCGCCGGATTCGCGCGCGAGGTCCACGGCGGCGGCGAGCGCCCGCGACGACGTTGCACTGCCGTCCACGGCAACCAGAATCTTTTTGTACATGGCGAACACTCCTGAACGTCAAAAAAAGCCGCACTCAATGCGACATCAATACGGGCACGGTCATCGACTTGAGAATGGTGCGCGTGGCACCGCCCAGCACGAGCTCGCGCCAGCGTGCGTGGCCGTAACCGCCCATCACCAGCAGATCGGCGCTGCTGTCCGCGGCCGCTGAAAGCAGCACCTCGCCGACCGGATCGTCGTTCGCCGTTTCGAGGTCCGCGACTTCGACCGGCACGCCGTGCCGGGCGATCAGCGCCGCGATGTCCGCACCGCGTACGCAGGCACGGCCGCCGTGATACATGCCGTTGATGGTCAGCACCGTGGTCTTCTTCGCGTGGCGCATGAAGGGCAAGGCGTCGTGCACGGCGCGTGCGGCCTCGCGGCTGCCGTCCCACGCCACGAGAATGCGGCTGCCTGTCGACCGTTCGCTGCGCGCATAGGGCACCAGCAAGACCGGACGTCCGCTGGTCAGGATCAGGTTCTCGGGGAAGAGATCGCCGACATAGGATTCGGCGTCGCCTGGATTGTCCTGGCCAGCCACGATCAGATCGGCGCAGCGGCCAAGACGCGGCACGGCAAAGCCGGCGGACTCCTCCGTGGCGATCCATTCGCCCTGGACTTCCGCGCGCCGCAGCTCCGCGTGGAAGAGCCGCTCGAGCGCGGCGCGCCGTTCTGCGCGTCGCTCTTCGTGCTCGCGGTAGTACTCGGCCGTGCCGGCCATCACGTAGAGCGAGCGCGGGTCTGGCGAAAACACGGCGAACACGGCCGTGAGATGCGCGCCGAACTGCTTGGCGAGAGACAGCGCGGTTTCGAGCCGCGGATGGGCGCTCGGGCTGGTGTCGAGGTGAACGACGATGGTCTTGAAACTCATGGCGAATGCTCCACAAAGAGGGCGACGCAGCGGCGGATGAGTTCGAGTCTAGGAACCATGCCGTCTGCGGCGTTGACGCAGATCAACGGCGGCCAAGGCGGCCCGCGTCGCGGCGATGTTTGACCTGTGTCATGAACCGGCGCGCGCTCGCGCCTAAGCTGCGCACATGCAGGGCGCTTGCGTATGCGCCCGTGCGTGTTTTCCACATCGAAGGAGCGAGCCATGTCCGACCCCCGTGTCCTGATTGTCTTTTTCTCGCGTACAGGCACGACGCGCACGCTCGCCATCGCGCTCGCCGGCCTGTTGTCCGCCGACGTCGAGGAGATCTGCGACTACACCGAGCGCCGCGGAGCGTCCGGCTATCTGCACTGTGTGTTCGACTCGTGGCGCAAGCGGCCCGCGGAGATCGTGCCGACGGGGCTTGATCCGTCGCAGTACGACCTCGTGGTGCTCGGCACGCCGATATGGGCCGGCGCGGTGTCGGCGCCGGTGCGCGCGTACCTGCTGCAAAACCGCGCGAAGCTGCGCCACGTCGCCTTCTTTTGCACGTTGGGTGGGCTCGGCGCCGAAGGTGTCTTCGACGAAATGCGCGCGCTGGCCGGCAAGGCGCCCGTCGCGCAATGCAAGGTGCGCGCAGCAGAGATTCAGGGCGGTACGGCCGCGGCTTCGCTCGAAGCGTTTGCAGCGACACTGAAGCAGCATCTCGCGCATGACCGGGCGCTCGAATGGGTCTGCTGACTGCGCCCTTCGCTAACTCGCGGCCTGCCTAGAGCAGAAGCAGCAGCAACGCCGCGGCGCCCATCACCGCGGTGGCGATCCAGCCGAGCGCAAGCACCGGCCGGCTCGCGGTGAATGCTCCCATCACCGCGCGTCTGGACACCAGCAGCAGGATCACCACCATCAACGGTACGGCCACCACGCCATTGACCACGGCGCTAAACAGCAGCGCTTTCATCGGACTGATCGACGAAAACTGGATCGCCAGCGCAGCGAGCACGCTTACCGCGATGATCCCGTAGAAGCCGCGCGCATCGCGTGGTTTGCGCTCGAGTCCTTCGGGCCAGCCGAGAACCTCGGTCAACGCATACGCGCCCGAACCGGCCAGCACCGGCACGCCGATCAACCCCACGCCGAGTATGCCGAGCGAGAACAGCAGGTAAGCGAAGTCGCCGGCAAGCGGGCGCAGTGCGCTTGCGGCCTGGGCGGCCGTGGCGATGTCGGTGACGCCCGCCGCGTGCAGCGTGACAGCGGTCGCGAGCATGATGAACCAGGCGGTCAGGTCCGAATACAGCATGCCGCTCCACGTATCCCAGCCGATGCGCAGCAATTCGGCGGGCGCTTCGCGCGCGTCGTCGACAAGCGGTGCGCTGCCCGCGTGGGCATGCATGTCCTCGACTTCTTCCGATGCCTGCCAGAAGAACAGATACGGGCTGATCGTGGTGCCGAATACTGCAACCACCATGGCCGCCGCGTTCGCGTCCAACTCCAGGTGCGGCCACACGGTGCGCAAGGCTACCTCGTGCCACGGCACATGCACGACGAACAGCACCGCGGCATAGGCGAGCAGCGAAACGGTCAGCCACTTGAGAAAGGAGACGTAGCGGTGGTAGGGCACGAAGATCTGCAATACCAGCGTGGCGAGCGCGAAAAAGACGGTGCTCAGGTGCCGGTCGATGCCGCTCACAAGTTGCGCCGCCTCGCCCATTGCGGCGATGTCGGCGGCAATGTTGAGCGTGTTGGCGACGAGCAGGAGCGCCACCACACCATAGAGCACGGCAGGGGGGAAGGCGTCCTTGATGTTGGCGGCGAGGCCCTTGCCGGTCACGCGGCCGAGCTTCGCGCACATCAACTGCATGGCCGCCATCAGCGGGAAGGCGAGCGGCATTGTCCACAGCATGCCGAAGCCGAATTGCGCGCCGGCCTGCGAATAGGTGGCGATGCCGCTCGGGTCGTCGTCGGCGACGCCGGTGATGAGGCCCGGCCCGACGCGCGCGAGCGGGAGTTCCCGCAAGCGCGCAAGCGGCGCGCGCAGCCCGTTGAGGACGGATTCGGCGCGCGGCTGTTTCGGCTGGCTTGCATCGGGCTCCACGGCATGTCCCTCAGGAGGCGTGCGTGTTGCCGCACATTGCTACCGCGCTGTGCGGCGTGATTGCTGACGTGCTCGTTTGCGTGCTTGTTCGCGTGCTCCGCGGCCTACGCTCAGTGGCCGGACAAAGCCGAGGCCGCGCCGTACACCACGCGCGGATCGTGTTGGCCCTTGTACACAGCGGGAGCGGATCTGTCGAGCCCGAGTAGTCGGTACACCGCGGTCTGCGCCGAGCGCACCGAATATTCGACGGTGAAAACCACGTCGTTCGGCAACTCGCAGAACTGTCCGATGAATGCGAGATTCGCCCAGCCCTCGGGCACCACTTGCGGCCGGTCGCCGTGCTTGCGCCGCAGGAACTGGCTCGTGATGAAGGGCATCAGGCAGGGAATGCAGATCGCGTCGTCGAGAATGCGCTGAGCCTGTGCGTCGATATGCAAATGTCCAAGCAGTTCCGTCATGATCTCGCGGCCTGTGCATTCGGCCATTGGTTTGGCGACGAAGTTGCCGGGCCGGTCGATGAAGAGCCCATAGCCCCATAACACCTGCACGTCCTTCGGCTGCCCGATGAAATGCGGCTGATGCGGCAGCACGATCGAAGCCAGCCAGTTCGACTTGGCAAAGGTGATCAGACCGCCTTCGCCCGGCACATTGCCGGTGAGATCGCGGATCAGGCGAAAGAGCGTCGGGTCGTGCAGTGTCGCGGTGAATGAGAGCCACCGCGATTCGTCGACGTGATCAGCGAAAACAGACGGATGGCCAAACTCTTCGCGGCCCGCGGCGAGGGTCTTCCACAACGCCCACGCGCCGCTGCAGTCTTCGCTATTGAAAACAGGCGCGCGGTCCGTGGCGCCCAGGCTCGAGCCCGCCGTCATGGAGCCGAGCGTGACCATGACATGGTCGTGAGCGCCGAGCACGATTTCGTCGCGACGCCGGTCGTGTTCGCAGAGAATGCCCGCGACGCGGTTCAATTCGCCGCTTTCGTCATATCGCAGATCGACCACCCGCGTGTTGTTGAGAAACACCACGCCGTGTTCGTCGAGCCACTTGCGCAGCGGCCGCACCATCGAATCGTACTGGTTGTAGACCGTGCGCATGATGCCGTGCAACTGGTTGAAGCCCGGCGTCATGTGCGCGAAGCGCAACAGGTAGCGGCGGAACTCGGCGGCGCTATGCCAGGGCTGGAAGGCGAAGGTCGTGCACCACATGATCCAGAAGTTCGTCTCGAAGAAGTCGGGCTCGAAATGATCCGAGATGCGGCTGTTGCCGAGCAGGGCTTCCGGTTCGAACGAAAGACGGCCGAGGGTGAGCAGATGCGCTTCGGTGAGGCCGTAGGCCGGCGCATCCTCGCGTTTGCCGTCGCGCACGAGCCGCGCTTTGGACGAGGTGCGCAGCGTCTCGTTCCAGTCGAAGATTTCCTTCGTCACGCTGCTTCTGCCGTCCAGCGTCGGAATCGAGTCGAACAGGTCGTAGGTGCACAGGTACTTGCTTTCCAGCATGCGGCCGCCGCGCACGACGTAACCATGCTCGGGCGTGCCCGCGCCGTCCAGACTGCCGCCCGCCTTGCCGAGCGATTCCAGAATCGTGATGCGGCAGCCGGGCACGTCGGCGTCGCGAATCAGAAACGCGGCCGCAGCGAGCGACGCAATGCCGCCGCCGACCAGATAGAAATGGCCTGATTCGCCTGCTTTTGCGCGGGCCGCAGCCGTGAGCGGATGCATGCCGGCGTGTTCATTGTGATTCATTTGGGGTTCCCCGCGGGTAATGGCCGTGAACGTAGAGACCTTACCTGCGCAGCGGGGACGCTCGTTGCGCTGGATCAATCGGAGGCGGCCTCCGGCAGGACGGTTGCACGCCGGTCGCAGCACTGTGATGCCGTTGATGCAGGTCAATCGACAGAAATGGATACACGCCCATGATCCTGTCATCGACCCGCCGATGCACGCGGCTTTCGCTGCACCGACGGTCGGGATCAGGCACAGCACGCGTGGAGGCAGTATGGGAATCGATATGCAGATCGTGTACCTCGGGTTTGCCGGGTCTGCGCAAATCGAGTCCGAGGCCGCGGTGCAACTGGTGCGCCTGGAGCGTTTCAGTCGCGCCATTTCCGGATGCCATCTTGCGCTCGAAGCGATCCGCGAGCATGCACCGAAAGATGCGGCCAGCGCGATTCGCGGGCCGCAGGAGCGCTTTTTCGACGCGCGCCTCGATCTCGTGCTCCGCAGCGGGGAACTGGTGCCGGTCGAACATCGGCAGAGTGCGGACGCCGACCGGGCAGTGCATGAGGCTTTCGACGCGGCCGAGCGCTTGCTCGAGCGTGAGACCGCACGGCGCTGAAGGCAGCGCTGCCGCTTACCTTTTTCTGGAGCCGGTTATGTATTCGAACATTGTGGTGGCGCTCGACGGCAGCGATGCGGCCAAACGCGCGCTGGCAGAAGCGATTCAGCTTGCGAAGCTCTCGCGCGGCAAGGTGACGGCTGTCTACGTGGTAGACCAGTCGGCGGCATTCACGTACGCGGGCGCCTGCGATCCGCATCTTCTGACGGACGCCGCGCGCCAGGTCGGCGTCACGCTGTTGCATGGGGCGCTCGAGCAGATGCGCGAACTGAACCTGGCGGGCGAAACCGAAATCGTGCAAACGCAAGGCATTTCGGATGACATCGCGACCGCGTTGCTGCGCTGTGTCGAGCGGCGCGGCGCGGACCTCGTCGTGATGGGCACGCATGGAAGGCGGGGATTGCGGCGCATGGTCATTGGCAGCGTGGCGGAGCGCGTTGTCCGCTTCGCGACGTGTCCTGTGCTGCTGATTCGCGAGCCCGAGGACGCCGGGCGTGAGGCGCGGGCTTAAAGCGCTGCGGGCGCTGCTCGCGCCGGTCTTCTCCGTCTTCCTGACGGTCGACGCCATGCTGCAAGCAGCGCCCCCGCGTAGCTCCTGACGAGTGACTCCCAAGGTGCAAAACGACCCATCGCAGACGAACGCATATCAGCCAACCGCCGTGCCGGCCGCCAACGCGTTACCTGGACTCATGCAGGGGCCGCACGGCGAGCCGTCGCTCCTGCTGCAACTGGCGCTGGCGCGCGCGCCGCTGCGGGTCGCCGTGGTGCATCCGTGCGACAGCCCAAGCCTTGCCGCGCTCAGTGCGGCCCGCGGGGCCGGCCTGATCGATGCGCTGATCGTGGGTCCGCGCGAGCGCATCAAGGCGCTTGCGTCAGCGGCACATATCGATCTGTCCGGCATCGAAATAGACGATGTGCCGCACAGTCACGCGGCCGCGGCGCGCGCCGTACAACTGGCGGCTCGTGCCGAAGTGCGGGCGCTGATGAAAGGCAGCCTGCATACAGACGAACTGATGGGCGCCGTCGTCGACGCGCAGTCCGGCATACGGACCGGCAAGCGCATCTCCCACTGCTTCCTCGTGCAACTGCCTTCGTATGCGCGTCCGTTCATCATGACCGACGCCGCGATCAACGTCGCGCCGGACCTCGAACAGAAGCGAGGCATCGTTCAGAACGCAATCGACCTGGCGCACGCACTCGGCCTTGCGCTGCCGCGAGTCGCGATTCTCAGCGCGGTCGAAACCGTCAATCCGCAGATGCGTTCGACGCTCGATGCGGCAGCGCTCTCGAAGATGGCCGACCGCGGGCAGTTGAGCGGCGCGCTGGTCGACGGGCCGCTTGCATTCGACAATGCCATCTCGGTGCGAGCCGCGCGTCTGAAGGGAATCGCCTCGCCGGTCGCGGGGCGCGCCGATATTCTGGTGGTCCCCGATCTCGAAGCCGGCAACATGCTCGTCAAGCAGCTCGAGTTTCTGAGCGGGGCGGCGAGCGCGGGCATTGTCATCGGCGCGAAGGTGCCTATCGTGCTGACGAGCCGGGCGGACAGTGTGTCTGCGCGCATCGCCTCGTGTGCGCTGGCGGCGTTGATGGCTCCTCGCGAGGATCGCGAAGACGGGACGGGCCATCTGCGCTCTGCCTGAACTCGGGGCTGCAAGTCGCCCGCGGGTGGGACGCCGCAGGCGGAGCGCGTGAAGCACTCGGGCGGCGGCCGTCTCGCTTGGCCGGAACAGCGCGCTTGCCTTTGCGCGTTCGAGCGCAAGCTTCGAAGCCCAACGTTCAAGCGCAACGTTCGACCGCAACCTTGAAGCGCAACGTCCAAGCCCAACCCTTCGAGCGCAATTCACGCCGCCGACGACCCGCCGCCCTCGAAATGCCCGACGGTTTGCGCAAGCACCGGCACGCTGTCGCGCGACAGACGCATCTCGGCGCCCAGCGTGCTGCGGTTCAGCCAGCTTCGCGCGGTCACGGCAAGTCCGGCCGCGGCACAGAACAGATAGACGTTCTGCACGATGGCGCCAGCGCTCGCATAAGCGAACAGCTCGCGTTGAGACGGAGCGATGTCCTGCATGCGCGCGAGGTCGGCCACGTACACCAGTTCGAGCGGCGCTTCGCCGACGAAGTCCTGATAGCCGGTCAGCGCGCGCAGATCGGCCGCAATCACCAGATCAAGGCAATGTTGCCGCGCATCGTAGCGATACATGCCGCGCGCGAGCGCCGCATACACGTCGATTTCATGCAAGGCGAGCACGGACGGCGCCGTGCGTCTGTCGTTGCCTTCCGGATCTGTGCGGTTCACGCCGTTGGCAGCCCATAGCAGTTGCCCGAGCGTGGCGTCGTTAAGTTCGGTCGACGCGAAGCGGCGCGTGGTGCGTCGTTTCGCGAAGGCGTCGAGGATCGGCATGCCGCCGCTCGACACCGGCGGCGGCAACGCAATGCGCGGCGCGGCCTCGCCATGCACAGGACGCGCACACGTCGCGTCGGGTCTTGTCGTGCCAAGTCTGAAATAGTGCTTCATAGCAGTTTCACCGGACAAACGTGGGTGCTTCACGACACAACCTCGGCGAGCGGGCGGCGCGGCGAATGAGCCGCTGTCCGCGCGCCGCGGCCGAGGCGCAACATGAGTTGCGGAATCGCCTCCATGACGAGCAGCGTGCGTAGCCGCTCGCGCAGCGCGCTCACCTCGATCGGCTGGTTCAGATACGAGGCCGTGACGCCCGCATTGGCCGCAACCAGCAGCAGCCGTTCGAGCGCCTGACCGGCGGCGAGCCATGCCGGCGCGTCGTCGCTCGGCGTCGCGAGGCAGACGAGCAGCGGCGAGCCTTCCGCAAGCGCATGATGCGCGGCCGCAAGCCCCCCGCCCAGATCGAAGGTGCGTACCACCGAGGCAAGCAGCGGCGCCGCGAGATCCAGCAGCGCGCTCATGCGCGGCGACATTGCGGGCATGCCGTCATCGCGGCGGCGCGGGTGAATCCAGCTCGCCAGCTCGCGACGAAAGCGCGGGTCGTCGAACTGGATGCGGTCCGCCTCGGCGACCAGTTCGGCCACTTTCTCGCGCACCGTGGCGCTCGAGATGCACACGGCGTCCGCGCCCTCGGCCTCGGCCGCGTCGACGAGTTGTTGCAGCACGCCCACGGGCAGCGGCTCGTCCCTGAAGATTTCGCGCGTCGTGACGCGCTGGCCAATCGCAGGAAAGAGCGCTGCCAGTGCGGCATCGCAATGGCCGTCGGGCACGATCCGCAGTTGCGCCAGCACGTCCGGATCGAAGCGAGATGGAAGCAGCGTGATCGCGTAGGCGAGCCCGAAGTGGCTGAGCGCCACGCGCAGATTGAGGAGCGCCGCGCCGCAGCTGATCATCAGCTCGCGATCGAACGGATCGACCACGGGCAGCGCCCGCAGCCGGTCGGCGCACAAAGTCGCGCTGTCGCCGTCCACGATGAAATGCCACGGCTGCGTGTTGTGATTGGACGGCGCCAGCACCGCATAGCGCAGCGCGAAGCGCAGCTTGTCCTGAGTGCTCGCGGTGCTGTCGAGTTCATGTTCGTCGACGGCCCAGGCGGCCGACTGTGGCAGTTGGCTCATGTCGTGGTCTCCTGCACGATTCCGTGTTGTCACTGTGTCAGGCTGAGCCGCGCGGGGATTGATCTGGATCAGCCGGCGTGCAAGGGGCGAATTCGCGGCAGACATGCGCCTCGGCGGCATTGCTGTAACTCGAAGGCTGAAGCTGGATCGGCAGGTCGCAATGCCGGTGTCCATTGCTTCGATGTGTCGCAGCGCACGAGCTGCGGCATTGCGCGCATCGCTCGCCATGCGGCCCGCTTGACACATGTCAATCGGCGCCCGGCAGCGAGGCCTACAGTCATTCATACAGCGAACCGGTGCTGTCGCCAGACGTGAGCGTAGGTGATGCATCGCGGCACGCTGCAGCGCGCCGTTTCCTGTTCGCGTTTGCGCGACTGGTTGCGCGTGCAACGCAATTCTCTTTCGTAACGTCAATGACGAGGCCAGGAGCACGATGATGAGCAACTTGACACGATTCGATCCCTTTGCGCTGGAGCCCATGTCCGAACTGTTCCAGGGACTGTTCCGCCCGATGCGCGGCGCGGGCGGCGAGCCGCTTGCCGATATCAAGCTCGACGTAACGGAGAGCGACACCGCCTACACCGTGAAGGCCGAATTGCCGGGAGTCGAGAAAAAGGACATCGATGTGAAGATCGACGGCAACCTGGTTTCGATCAGCGCAAAAGTCGAGCGGAAACAGGAAATGAAGGAAGGCGAACGGGTGATTCGCCGGGAGCGCTATGCGGGCGCGGTCAGCCGTGCCTTTTCGCTGGCGAGCGAAGTCGACGAGGGCTCCGCCGCAGCAGAGTACAAGGACGGCGTGCTCTCGCTGACACTGCCGAAAAAGGCATCGTCCGAGCGCAAGCGCCTGCAGATCAACTGAGCCCGAGGGTGCAGCGCACGCCGCAAGCTCGCGTATGCCGCGACGCGCACGTTGTTACGCCAACAAGGAGCACGCAATGAAGTCGGACTTCGAATTGAAACGTCAGGTCGAGGAAGAATTGGCCTGGGATCCGGCGGTCGACAGCACCGACATCGGCGTCGAAGTGCGCGATCGCATCGTGACGTTGTCGGGTCATCCATCCAGCTACGCAGAGAAGCTCGCGGCGGAAAAGGCGGCGCAACGCGTAGCCGGTGTCAAGGCCGTAGTGATCGAGATGAGCATTCGCTTGCCGCACGCGGACGTGCGCACCGACGAAGAAATCGCCAACGCTGTTCGCACCATGATGCGCTGGACCGTCGGCCTGAGCGAAGAAGCCGTCAAGGTGCAGGTCGAGAAAGGCTGGGTGACGTTAAGCGGCGAGGTCGACCGCGCCTATCAGAGCCATGTCGCGACCCGAACCATTTCGCACATGCGCGGCGTGACGGGCGTATCGAACCTGATACGCATCGGCGGCGAGGCAGCCGCGCAGGATATCGGCGAACAGATCGGCAAGGCATTGCAGCGTCATGCCGAACGCGAGGCGAAGCACATCGAGGTCAAGGTGCACGAGGGAACGGTCACGCTGACAGGCAAGGTCGGCTCCGCGGCCGAGCGCTCGGCGGTGCGCGGCGCGGCCTGGTCGGCGCCGGGCGTGCATGCGGTCGTCGACGATCTGACGGTGGCGTAGAGGCGCGCCCGATCATCGCGCCAGAGGTCAGCCGCTGTTCCGGGGTAACTTGAGCGCAGTGGAGGCGGCGGCATCGTCGAGCGCGTCGAGCCGCGCGAGCAGCGCGCAGGCGCGGGCGGTTAGGCGCCCTGTCGCGTCGGTGGCATCCGTCGCATCGGCCACGCACTGGATGCGGGCTCGCCAGTAGGCCAGCTCGAACACGGCAAGAGGGGGCAGCCGTGCTTCCTGTTCCAGCAATCGTTCCAGCTGTCCGATCATCGAGACGATGTGGGCAAGCTCGCGCTCGGCGTGGCTATTGGGCACCATGAGATGGGCGGGTCCGGTTGCGCAAGGCGTGGGGGCCGTCGGATGGGAAGGGGAAGCCACGACTGCCACGCGAATGCCGCGATGCAAGGACTTGGTGCTTCCGTCCGCTCAGGATAGGTGTGTCTGCGGATCGGCAATTGATCTGAGTCAAGCGCCGGGTTTTGAAGTGGGTCGGCTGGATCTGCGCCGCGGGTCGCGTGAAAAGGCCCACGCCTGAAGAACCGATGATAGGAACCTCTCCAACGTTAGTGCCGCAACGCACCTGCAATCCGCTTTAGAGCAGCGCCGGCTCACCTGTGCTCGTCGCGATCCCACGGCGGCACGCCGGCGAAAGCATCGACCAGGAAATCGATCATCACGCGAACTCGCGCGCTCACGTGCCGGCGGCTCGGGTACAGGGCGAGTATGTCGATCTCCGGCAGGTGGTAATCCGGCAATACGCGAACGAGTGTGCCGGCGCGCAGATCGCCGCCGATCAGAAAGGTCGGCTGCCAGATCACGCCTTGCCCGGCGAGCGCGGCTGCGCGTGCGGTATCGCCGTTATTCGTGTGCATCTGACAATCAACCTTCACCGGGTGGGCTTTGCCACGGCCGTCGGTGAGTTGCCATTCATCGCCAGTCGCTGCATACGTGTATCCGATGCAGCGATGCCCGAGCAGGTCCGCGGGCGTTGCGGGCGCTCCGTAGCGAGCCAGATAAGCCGGTGACGCACAGAGCACGTTCTGCGACGTCGCCAGTTTGCGGGCCGCGTGGTTAGTCGAGCCGGCGCGGGAGATGCGAATGGCGATGTCATAGCCCTCGTCCACGATATCGACAACCCGGTCGATCAGCCCAACGTCGAGTTCGATGCCGGGATACTTTTGCATGAACGCGGGCCATAGCGGCGCCAGATGCAGAATGCCAAAGCTCACCGGCACATTGATGCGCAGTCGTCCGCGCGGTTCCACCGAGGCGGAGGACACCAGCCCTTCAGTCTCCGCGACGTCGTCGAGAATCGACTTGCAGCGGGCGTAAAGCGTTTCGCCGCCTTCGGTGAGGGACAGCGTGCGCGAGGTGCGGTTAAGCAGGCGGGTGCCGAGGTGCGCTTCCAGTTCGTTCACATAGCGGGTTACGTTTGCCGGCGACGTGCCGAGCACGTCCGCCGCCCGCGCAAAGCCGCCGCGGGCGACCACCGTCACGAAGACCTCGAAGGCGCGCAGGCGATCCATGTCACTCCCCATCGTTCACAAAAACTGACCGATGGGACCATGTTTTTGGCCTTTCTGCCATCGGGACTGAAGCCTATAGTGCTTGCACGGGCCAAGGCATCGGGCACTGGCCGAATGCATCAGGAGAGCAACATGCAACGTTTGACCGACAAAGTCGCTATCGTCACCGGCGCCAGTGCAGGAATTGGCCGCGCCACCGCAAAGCTGTTCGCCAGGGAGGGGGCCAAAGTGGTCGTGGCGGCGCGCCGCGCGGCGGAACTCGAAACGCTCGTCGCGGAGATCGCTGGCGAAGGCGGCGAGGCCGCATATCTGGCGGGCGACGTGCAATCGGAAGACTTCGCGAAGGCGCTGGTCGCGCTCGCGGTGAGCCGTTTCGGCCGTCTGGACATTGCCTTTAACAACGCTGGTATCCTCGGCGAAATGGGCCCAACTACCGGCATTTCGGAAGCGGGCTGGAACACTGCGCTTGCCACCAACCTGACGAGCGCCTTTCTCGGAGCGAAGCACCAGATTCCGGAGATGCTGAAGCAGGGCGGCGGATCGATCATCTTCACGTCCACGTTCGTCGGCTACTCGTTCGCCTTTCCGGGCACGGCGGCCTACGCCGCGAGCAAGGCCGGGCTGATCGGACTCACCCAGGCACTCGCCGCCGAGTACGGCGCGCAAGGCGTGCGCGTGAACGCGGTATTGCCGGGCGCTGTCGACACGGAGATGTACCGCGGCATGAACGACTCTGACGAATCTCAGACGTTCGTGACCGGCCTGCATGCGCTCAAGCGTGTTGCGAAACCGGAAGAGCTGGCGCGTTCGGTGCTGTATCTCGCGTCGGACGATTCGTCCTTCGTGACAGGGACGGCATCTCTCGTCGATGGCGGCATCTCCATCACACGTACGTGAACCTGCCGGCGGCATCTGACGTTGAAGACGCGATGCCGCCATTTTTTCCATTTCATTCAAGGAACGACTCATGGACCTGAATCTGACCGGCAAACTGGCATTGGTGAGTGGCAGCACAGCCGGCATTGGCTTCGCTATCGCCAGTACATTGGCCGAGGAGGGCGCGCGCGTGATCGTGAACGGGCGCTCGCAGTCATCTGTCGACGAGGTGGTGGCGCGCCTGAAAGAGAAGACCGGCAACGAAGTGCTTGGCTTTGCGGGCGATCTGAGTGCGGCAGCCTCGGCCGAAGAACTCGTGCGGCGTTACCCCAATGTGGAAATTCTGGTCAACAACCTGGGCATTTTCGAGCCCAAGCCGTTCGAAGAGATCCCGGACGCAGACTGGCAGCGTTTTTTCGACGTCAACGTATTGAGCGGGGTACGCCTTGCCCGCCTCTTTCTGCCTGCGATGAGGCGTGCCGACTGGGGGCGCATTATTTTCATTTCGAGCGAAAGCGGAGTGCAGATCCCCGCCGAAATGATCCACTACGGAATGACCAAAACCGCGCAGCTTGCGGTCGCGCGGGGGCTCGCCGAAGCCGTTGCCGGTACTGGCATTACGGTCAATAGCATCCTGCCCGGACCGACGAAATCGCGCGGAGTGGGCGAATTCGTGGAGACGCTTGCGCGGGCCGACGGCAAATCGTTTGAAGCCTTCGAAAAGGAGTTCTTCGAGAAGGTCCGTCCCACCTCGCTCATCAAGCGGTTCACTTCGCCGCAGGAGATTGCGTCCCTCGTCGCGTATATCGCCAGCCCGCTTTCGTCGGCGACGACGGGCGCTGCGTTGCGGGCCGATGGGGGCGTGGTGAAAAGCGCTTTTTAAAGCGGGGTGGGCACGGGGCAGGCTTCGGCGAGGGCGGCAAGGCCCCGCGCCTAGCCTGCCAGCTGCTGCGCAAACTCACGGTACGAGTGCAGCGGGCGGCCGAGTATGCCGACCAGTCGCGCGGCATCGTCGGCTTGCGGCACCATGCCGTCGCTCACGTAGCGCTCGGCCATCAGGCGCATTTCGTAGGCCATCCACTTTGGCATGAAGCTCGCGAGGTTCTGCTCGAACCCGCTGGGATCGTCGCCGCCGTAGGCGACCGGGCGGCCCAGCACCTCCGACCAGATGGCGGCGAGCCCGGAGCCCGTCAACGTGTCCGGCCCGACGAGGTTGATGACGTCGACTGGCAGTGTGCCTGGGGCCGCGTCCCGGCGCAGCAGTTCGATGGCCGCGACTTCCGCGATATCGCCGGTGTGGACCATCGCGAGTCCCTTGCTGCCAATGGGCATCGGGTAGACGCCGTGATCGACGATCACATCGCGAATCATGCTCTCATTGTCCATGAAGTAGGCAGGGCGCAAGATCGCGGCGCTCACGCCCATCTCCCTGATCATTCGCTCGGCTCCGGACTTCACCGCAAAGTGCGGCACGTTCGCGAAGCGCTCGGCGTGCATGACCGACAGGTAGACCACCCGCTCGACGCCGGCCTCGCGAGCCACGTTCAGGCAAATGAGCGCCTGGGTGAATTCGTCGCCTGCCACGGCGTTGAGCAGGAACAGCGTGCGGACTCCGGCGAATGCCTTGCGCAGCGAGTCGATGTCGAGCATGTCGCCTTGCATGAGCGTCACGCTCGCGGGGAAGTCGGCCTTGGACGGATCGCGCACGAGCACGCGCACATCGGCGCCGCGCTGCACGAGTTGCTTGACGACCTGATGGCCGACTCGGCCAGTCGCGCCGGTAACGAGGATAGTCATGATGTTCACTCCTGAAAGTTCGGTTGGGGTGTCTCTAAGGTAAGTGATCCACCGACGGTCCGGAAGATGCTATAAAGAGACGGGGTATCTCACTGGTGGAACACATGGACCTTCTTGCGCTTGCCGATTTCAACCTGGTCGCCCGCTATGAAAGCCTCGGCGAGGCTGCGCGTGCAACGGGGCGTCCGAAGGCCACGCTGTCGCGCCGGGTCACGGAACTCGAAAGCAACCTGGGTTTGCGGCTCTTCGAACGTGGGCCGCGAGGATTGAAACTCACGCAGGAAGGGCGAGCCCTTTATGAGCGGACCGGGGCGCTTCTCAGCGAACTCACCGAGAGCGCCGCTGCGATTGCGTCGGGCGGCGAACAGCCGCGCGGCCGGCTGCGCATCAGCGCGCCGGCGCTTTTCTCACAGATTGCGATGGGCAAGCTGGTCGCCACCTTCGCGCTGAAGTATCCGGATGTGCGGCTCGAAGTCACGGCGGAAGATCGTCCCGTGGACATGGTCGAGGAAGGTTATGACCTCGTGATCCGCGTGAACCCCGACCCGGACGAGAACCTGATTGGCCGCGTGTTCATGCGCGACAGGCTCGTGGTGGTCGCGAGGCCCGACATGGCGAGGCCGAAGGGCAAGTCGAGTGTTCCTGTTGTCGTTCGTGCGGAGCATGAGCGGGTTGCCTCGTGGCAGGTCACCGGACCCAGGGGCCAGGCGCGCATTGCGGTCACGCCCGTCGCTTGCCTGTCGTCGTTGATCATGGTGCGCGACACGGTGCGCCTTGGTGTGGGCGCCGCGCGCCTGCCGCTGTCGCTGGTGAGCCACGACATTGCAGCGGGCCGGCTTGCGCATTGGGGCGATGTGGACGGCCCGGACATTGCACTATGGGCGCTTTATCCGTCGCGGCGCTTGCTGAGCGCTCGCGTTTCCGCGTTTCTCGATCACATCAAGGAAGCGTTCCCGTTGGGAAAACCAGAAGAACTGGCTGGCTTCATAGGATTGGAAGCAGGAGAGGCGGAAGCAAACGTGATGCGGTCCACTCGGCGAAATGCTGGTCGCCGTCGTGACCAGGCGCGTCTTTAATGCGGTTCGATCAGGACACTTTTACGCGCGGCTTACCGCTTGATCAACGTGGTGCGATCTTGCATCCGCGCCAAAGCGATCAACCACGAAGTCGATGAAGCTGCGCAGCTTGCTCGACATTTGCCGCTCGCGCAGATAGAGCAGACTCAACTGCCGCTCCGGTGCCACATAGCCAGGCAGTACTTCGGTCAAACGCTGCGCGCGCAGATCGTCGTCGACCAGTATTGCGGGCAGCATCGCGATACCAAGGCCTCGCAGCGCCGCCCGGCGCAGTGCCTCGGCGTTGTCGATTTTCAGGCGGCCGTTGACGGGTACGCTCACTCGACCGTCCGGCCCGCGCAGCACCCATTCGGGCTGTGCCGTGTGCCATTCCGAACGCGGCGGATACGCATAGGTCAGGCACTGATGGGTCGAGAGTGCCTCGGGCGTCGACGGCGTGCCATGCGCTTGCAGATACGCGCGCGAAGCGCACAGCACGAGCCGATACGGCGTAAGCTGCCGTGCCACCAGGTCCGGGTTGCCCAACGCACCGATGCGAATCGCGGCCTCGAAGCCATCGTCGACCAGATCGGACAGCGCGTCTGTTGCAACGATATCGAGTTTGACCTCGGGATACCGCTCGCAGTAGTCCCCGATTGCCGGGATCAGACATTCGTTGCTGAACACGACGGGCGCAGTGACGCGCAGGCGGCCACGAGGCGTCGCGAGATGATCGAGCGCGAGCCGCTCCGAGTCGTCGATCAGTCCAAGTATGTCGACGCACCGTTCGTAGTAAGTCCGCCCGAATGCGCTCAACTGCTGCTTGCGCGTGGTGCGATGAATGAGCCGCGTGCCGAGCCGCGCTTCCAGTGCCTGCAGGTGATTACCGACCATCGTCGGCGATAGGTCGCAGGCTACCGCGGCCGCAGTGAGGCTGCCGGTTTCGACCACGCGCACGAACACGGTCATCGCTTTGAGAAGATCCATTACCCGATGATAGTGGGTTCTGCTGTCATTCGCAGTGCATTCGACAAGCCGGGGTTAAGCAATGCAGCCCGAAACGTGCGATGCGCGTGCCATCCCGGCGTGCATTGCGTCATTGCAGCCCGGACATCTTGCCCGGCACGCACCTTCAAAGCGGCCGCCCCTCGGGCGACAGGCGCGGCGGTGCTGCCGGGACTTGGCCTATCCGTCATCATGGGTGCGCGCACGAAGCCAGACCGGATTTCATGGCATCATCACCCGACCTTCCCACCACTGCAGGAGCGTACGCCATGGCAACTTACATTGTCTTCACGAAAGAAAGCACGCAGGATCAGGGTGAACTGGACATCTACCAGAGCAAGGTGGGTGAAACCTTCAAAGGTCATCCTGTGAAGATTCTCGCTGCATACGGACCGCAACAGGTGTTCGAGGGCGAAGCGCCAGAGGGCGTCGTGATCGTGGAGTTTCCGTCGACTGAGGCGGCGCGTGCGTGGTACGACGGCCCGGCGTATCAGGAAGTCGCGCAGCACCGGTTCAAGGGTGCGCGTTATCGCGCCGTTCTTGTCGAAGGCGTGTGAGAAAAGGCTTCGCGCGTCGAGTGCCAGAAGTCGGCGCGCAACTGGGCTATGTGTATCAGAGGTCGGTACACATCGCATGGCAACCGCAGCGCCGCAATGCGAGTCCCGCCCGCACGCCTGAACGTGCGGACGGGACTTCAGGGCAAGCCGCGCGAGCGGGCACACGGCCCGGCTCAGCCACTCACCACGGCAGGTCAGCGCAGTGTCCGGAACGCGGCACGCACCTCGCTCGAAAAGAGCTGCGGTTCTTCCCACGCCGCAAAGTGTCCGCCCTTGTCGACCTCGTTGAAGTAAATAAGGTTGTGATACGCGCGCTCCGTCCAGCTGCGCGGAGCGCGATAGATCTCGCCGGGAAAGACGGTCACGGCGGCGGGCAGGGAAATGTCGACGGCGTTGAAATTGTTCGAGTGGTCCTCCCAATAGATCTGCGCAGCAGAGGTCGCGCTATCGGTCAGCCAGTAGAGCGAGATGTCGTCGAGCATTTCATCGCGCGTCAACGAGCGTTCCGGCACGCCGCCGCTATACGTCCATTGCGAGATTTTGTCGTACATCCAGGCGGCCTGTCCTACCGGTGAGTCCGCAAGCGCGTAGCCCACGGTTTGCGGTCGCGTCACCATCATTGCCGAATAGCCGCAATTGTCGCGATAAAACACATTGAGCGCGTCGTAGGCCGCCTTTTCCGACGCAGACAGATTCGCGGGTGCGGGCTCGCCCAGCAATAGCAGTTTCGCGAGGTCGGGCGGAACAGTCGCGGGCATGTTCACATGAATGCCGATTAGCCCCTTCACTTTCTGCATTGCCATGCGATGTGAGATCACCGATCCGCAATCGCCACCCTGCGAAACGAAGCGCGTATAGCCGAGCCGTGCCATCAGTTCGCCCCACGCGCGTGCGATGTGGTCGGAGCCCCAGCCGGTGGCCTTCGGCTGCCCGGAGAAGCCGAATCCCGGCAGCGACGGAATGACGATGTGAAACGCGTCGTCGGCACTGCCGCCATGCGCGGTGGGATCGGTCAGCGGTGCAATTACCTTGATCAGTTCGAAAATGGAGCCTGGCCAGCCGTGCGTCATGATCAACGGCAAAGCGTTCTTGTGCCGCGAGCGAACATGAATGAACTGAATGTCGAGCCCGTCGATTTCGGTCATGAACATCGGCAGCGCGTTGAGTTTCGCCTCGCCTTTGCGCCAGTCGTAGTCCGTAGCCCAGTACTGGATGAGCGACTGCATTCGCGCGAGTTGCACGCCTTGTGAATCATCGTTGACGGTTTCCTTGCCGGGCCAACGCGTGGCCGCAAGGCGCCGACGCAAATCGACTAGCGCGGCTTCCGGTACATTCGCTTTGAACGGACGGATCCGGTTGTCGCCGGACGCGGCGAAGACGGATCCCGGAATCAGACCGGCGGCAGCGACTGCGGCGGAAGCCGCAAGAAGATGACGCCGGCGAGGCGAAAACGGTGTTGAAGGCATGTTTATTGTCCTTGCACTGGAAAAGACCGGCGCGCGATATCAACGCGCCGGCGCGTGTGCGAAAAGTGCACTTATCAGTGGTGCGAGTAGGGCGTGGGCGAAGCTGCGTGCGCGATGCGAGCACCGGCTTGCGAAGTAGAGTCGGGCATGCCGCCATACGCTTGCGTCACGTCGTCCGCACTCGCCATGGCGATGGCTGAATCGGCCTGCACGGTCAGGGCGCTCTGGCCGCGTTGCGAAGCCGGCGCACCGACGAGCGGGTCGTAATGAGGCGCGGGGCCGTAGCCGCTGCTCGCGAAAACGGGAGAAACGAAGGCGGCGCCGGCGGCCACCACTGCGGCAACAAAGAGATGCTTGATCATGACAACCTCCAGATGTTGATTTGGCAAAAGCTGTTCGCTATTGCATGGTTTGGGTGGCTCGTGGACGACGTCGCGCGAGCCTAATGCCAGGTGAAGTCGTGGGTTAGCTGCCTTGGTAGAACTTGTTGATTGCGGCGAGCTGGCCATCTTTCTCTGCGCGCACCAGTTCCTGGCGAACCTCGGCGCGGGTCTTCGCGTGCGGCGCGTTGGCTGCGGGCGTCCATTGCACGGTGTGTGTTGCGTCGTAGGTCTGCGTGTGCTTATCAGCCGAATTGGCCGGAGTGGCCGCGTAAGCGGAAGCAGTCAAAGCGCATGCAGCAAAGGTCAGGGCGATGGTCGATACTTTCATGTCGTTCTCCAGAAGCGGGTCGGGTTGGATGCATCCGAGCGCGGCGGTCCGTGCGGTGCGCAGAACGTCGCTGTCTGCGTGAATGCGTGGATTGAATCGCGTCGTTGGATGCATTAAACCGGGACGACGTATCTGGCTTGTGTCGTGGGCGTGGCTTATTGCAACGCTCTGTATCGGCTAAAGCGGCATACACAATGAGAAACAAATCTGCCGTTAAGGCGGTGAATTCGCGACCCCACGCGAGACGTGAAGCCCGCATTCGGCGCTGCAAGCAGGAGCCATCGAGACGCGGCGACTGGCGCTGCTTTGTATCGAAACGTATCTGGAAGGGGAGCCGATACATAATGTTGCTTCGGCAGGCGCTCCCGACATAAAGCAGATACGTCCAGGGCGTTTAATAACTTTCCGCGAGTCGAATCGGCGTTGCCGCGAAAGAGCGCAAGTCCTGTCCTTGTGTGACGTGAATGATGCGGGCCTTCGACTGCGCGTTCTTCTTTCCAAGCTCTCTAGATAAAAGGAAATGAGCCATGTCAGAACAGAACAACATGCGGCCCCGCCGTCTACCGCGCACGGCCGTGCACAGGGCAGACAGGCGTAAGCGATCAGTTGGGATTGCGAATGTTGTGTTGAACGTGGCGCTGTTGCTGAGTGCGTCGGGGCACGCGCTCGCCGAGCCCGGCAAAGGGCCTGTCTCGCCGATCTACGGGGTGGCGATTCCCGAGGGCTACCGCCAATGGCAAATGATCGCCCCGGCAGAAGAAGCGGCGCCGCTCGACGAATTGCGCGTCGTGCTCGGCAATCCCGCAGCGATGAAGGCAATCGAGAATTCGACGCTTCCTTATCCTGACGGGACGATCCTGGTGAAACTCGCGTACAAGCGCATGCAGTCGCCCGAATTCCCATCGGCTACGGTGCCCGGCGCACCCACGACGGTACAGGTGATGGTGAAAGATTCGCGGCGCTATGCATCCACCGGCGGCTGGGGTTTCGGGCGCTTCATCAACGGCCAGCCGGTGGACGCCGCGCAACATGAGACATGTTTCGCCTGTCATGCGGCACGTGTGAAGGATCGCGACTATGTCTTCACGCGCTTTGCGCCGTGAACCGCCGGGGGAGAGGATTGCCTCGCGGGGTCTTGGCGTACTGTGGATCGGGCGTACTGAAGCTCGGGCGTAATGGGTGGTGGCGCCTTCGGAACCGACGGCAGGGCGTCAACGCACCAATCGGCAAGCCGTTGTCGAAGCGATGACCATTCCAGCACACCGCCCGCCCCCCTTTGCTTAGTCCCCGCCACAGCCAGACCCAAAACCCTTCTTAGCTTATTACGTGCCTCGCACTTAACGACGCACAAATAGTCAGTTCAGCTTTTCGGTCTGCGCTGTTTGAATAAGACCTCAACCATGTCTGGGAGAGAGTCGATGTCAGAAGTCCAGTCCACACGTCCCGACGCATCAGTCAGCGTCGAATCCGCCGCTCGTGCGTCGCTGAACATTCGCCGCCTGGCGGGTCGGATCGGTGCGCAGGTTGAAGGCGTCACACTGTCGCCCACGCTCGATCAGCCGACCTTCGAAGCAATCGAAAAGGCGCTCTACACGCACAAGGTGCTGTTCTTCCGCGGCCAGGGGCATCTGGACGATGCGAGCCAGGAAGGCTTCGCGCGTCGTTTCGGCGAAACAGTCGCGCATCCGACCGTGCCCTCACATGCAGGCAGTGCAGATCTGCTCGATCTCGACTCGGCACATGGCGCACGCGCCAATTCGTGGCACACCGACATTACTTTCGTCGATGCCTATCCGAAACTGTCGATTCTGCGTGCGATCACCATTCCACCTGTCGGCGGCGACACGGTCTGGGCCAACACGGCCGCTGCTTACGAGCGTCTGCCCGAGCCGCTGCGCGCGTTCGCCGACCACGCCCGCGCTATCCATACCAACGCTTACGATTACGCTTCGTCGCACGCTGAAGCAGACGATACGCAACTCAAGCGTTACCGCGAGGTATTCATCTCGAAGGTCTACGAGACCGAGCATCCGGTGGTCAGCGTGCATCCGGTCACGGGCGAGCGCACGCTCGTGCTCGGCCATTTCGCGCAGCGTTTCAGGGGACTGTCGGCTCAGGATTCTGCGAGCCTGCTGCAGGTGCTGCACGAACACATCACGCGTCTCGAGAATACTGTGCGCTGGCAATGGGCAGAAGGCGACGTCGCGATCTGGGACAACCGCGCAACTCAGCACTATGCGATCAACGACTACGGCGATTCGCGCCGCGTCGTACGTCGTGCCACGGTGAAAGGCGACGTGCCGGTCGGTATCGACGGTAAGCGCAGCGTGGCGCTCAAGACGCCGGCATAAGGCACACGAGCGGCGCTCGCGCCGCTGCTTCCCCTACCTGGATTTTCGCCCGATGAGCTTTTTGCGTCTTATCAGAAGCGTCGCGATTGCGTGCGCGTGCGGTCTCGCCGCGACTACCGCTTTCGCCGATAAACCGTCCACCATTCGCATCGGCGTCGCGCAGCAGGGCAACGGCGACCCGCCGACATTCGGCGGATCGTCGGCGGCAACCGTGCAGCAGCAACAACTGCTCGAAAGAGAATTTGCCGCCGACGGCATCAAGGTCGAGTGGCTCTTCTTCAAAGGCGCGGGTCCCGCGGTCAACGAGGCACTCGCGGACAAGTCAATAGACTTCGCGTTTCAGGGCGATCTGCCTTCGGTTCTCGGCCGCGCTAACGGCCTGAAAACACGCATCCTGCTCGAGTCCGGCGTGAGGGTGGGCGTGAAGATCGGCGTGCCGCCGGACTCGGATGTGCACTCGATCAAGGATCTGAAAGGCAAGCGCGTCGGGCTCTTTCGCGGCACGAACCTGCAGACTGTCGCGGACAACGCACTCGCGAAAAACGGCCTCGACGAACGTGAGCTGCGCGTGATCAATCTGGATACCGCAAGCGCGCTTGCCGCGCTCGCATCGAAAGGTATCGACGCGAGCGTCAACGACTACCACCTGTACAAGCTGCGCGACCAGGGCCTCGCAAGGATCATCTACGAATCGCAGAACGATGGTCCGCAGTTTACCCGTCAGGCTCATCTGCTCGTGACCGACGACTTCGAACATGCGCATCCGGACATCGTGCAACGCGTGGTGACCAGCTTCGTGAAGGGCGCGCAATGGTCGTCGAACGAAGCCAACCGGCAGGCACTATTCAAGTCGTGGGCGCGCAGCGGTGTAAGCGAATCGTCGTGGAATGCGGAGTTTCCGCCCGGCTCGCTCAAGTCGCGCAATTCGCCGCTTGTCGATGCATTCATCGTCGCGCGCTACAAGGCGGTTGCACAGGACGCGCTGAAACTCAAGCTGATACGTCAGCCTGTGCAGGTCGACGGCTGGTTCGAGACGCGCTATCTCGACAACGCGCTTCGCACGCTGAAGCTCGAGCACGAATGGACCCCGTACGACGCGGCAGGCAAGCCGCTCGGCTAACCGGAGAGCGCCGATGAGCGATACCGTCACCCTACATCTGCAAACAGCCAACAGCCAGATTCCGGCACAGCCCCGGACGCTACCGCGGCGCTGGCGAGCGCTCGGCTGGGCACTCGCGCCGTGGGCGCTGCCGGCGGCACTCTTTGCGCTGTGGTGGCTAGGCTGCGAGCGCGGCTGGATTGCACCGCAGATCCTGCCGCCGCCCGCACGCGTGTACGCGACCTTCGTCGATCTCGCGCAAAGCGGCGATCTGCTGCACAACACGCTCATCAGCCTGCAGCGCGTGTTGTGCGGGTTCGTCGCCGGAACGCTGGGCGGCTTGCTGCTCGGAACGGCGCTCGGTTTGTCGCGTACGTTCGAGGCCTACGTGCTGCCGTCTTTCAACGCGATCGTGCAGATTCCGGTGCTCGGCTGGCTGCCGTTTCTACTGCTGCTCGTGGGCGTGGGCGAGCCGTTGAAGTACATCCTGATCGCACACGCGGCGCTCGTGCCGGCCACGCTCAGTACGTTGCAGGGTTTTCGCAATGTGCCCGTCACGCTGGTCGAAGCGTCGCGCGTGTTCGGTTATACGCGCTGGCAGCGCATCGTGCATGTGGTGTTGCCGTGCGCCGTGCCTACGCTCGCAACCGGCGTGCGGCTCGCGTTCACCAAGGCGTGGCTTGCGCTTGTGGTCGTCGAACTGGTTGCCTCGTCCGAAGGGCTTGGCTACCTGATCGTGTATGGCCGCCAGTTGTTCCAGCTGGACCTCGTGATGGCGGCGGTCGTCGTCGTCGGGGCAATCGGCTTCGCGATCAACCGCGCGCTCGATGCGCTCGAACGGCGGCTGCGCCGCGGCTTGCCCTCGGCGTTCCGCTAACCGACAGGAGGTCGAAGACGATGGCCAGATTCGCTCAAACGTTCCTGTCGCGCAATGCGCCGCCGCGATGCGATTGCGACGTCAATCGCGAGGTCAATGGCAAAGTCAACGGCAGTTCAGCGAAAAAGCACCGCCTGCCCGACCTGCGTGGCTTCGTCTTGCCGGCGCTTGCGTTCGCAATCTGGTGGGCCGTGAGCGCGATAAACGGCGGCAAGGGCGGACTGCTCGTCACGCCGGAGCAGGTCTGGCATACAACGTGGCAGCAGATAACGAGCGGAGCACTCGCGAAGGCGCTCGGCGCATCGCTCGCGCGCGAGGCGAGCGGCTTTGCGATCGGCACCGTTCTCGGCCTTGCACTGGGTATTTCGCTCGGTCTGTCGCGCCTCGCCACTCGCATGATCGGCCCGAGCTTCGACACGTTCAAGCAAATCTCGCTGTTTGCGTGGATTCCGCTGATCTCCGTGTGGTTCGGTCTCGGCGACGCGGCAAAGGTCGTGTTCCTGTCGCTCGCCGCGTTGCTGCCGGTCGCGGCGCATACCTGCGACGGCATCCACGCGGTGTCGCGTTCCTACGTCGAAGCGGCGCGGGTGTTCCGCTATACGCGCTGGCAACTGGTGTGGCACGTCGTCCTTCCTGCTGCGTTGCCGTCCATTTTTACGGGCGTTTATCTCGCGCTCATTTATTCGTGGCTGGCGACGCTCGGCGCGGAATACCTGCTGGTTGCCGGCAGCGGCATCGGCAACACGCTGATCGACGGCAGCGAGAATTTCCGCATGGACCTTGTGCTGTTCGGCATCGTGGTGGTGGGCGTGGTCGGTTCGCTGCTGAGTGGGCTCGCGCGTGCAGCCGAACGTGCAGTGCTCAAACGCCGTGGCGGCGCGTCACTGAAGGAGAGCGTGTAATGACCAGTGTGATAGCAGAAGGCGTGGAGATCGACCGCGTCAGCAAGCACTATGCAACGCTGCCGGTGCTGGACAGCGTTTCGCTGCGGATTCGCGCAGGTGAATTTGTGAGCGTGCTGGGCGCGAGCGGCTGCGGTAAGTCGACGCTGCTGCGCCTGATCGCGGGACTGGACACCGACTACAGCGGCGAAATTCGCGTAGCCGGCGAACGTGTGCGCGACACGTCGCTGCAACGCGGCATCGTGTTCCAGGATCACCGGCTGTTCCCGTGGCTCACCGCCGCGCAGAACGTCATGGCAGCACTGCGCAACGCGCCGCTGTCGCTCGCCGGGAAGCGCCGCGCGGTGGCCGAACATATTGCGCTGGTCGGGCTGGAAGGTTTTGAAAATGCGTATCCGCACGAGCTATCTGGCGGCATGGCGCAGCGCGTGGCGATTGCGCGCGGACTGGTGAACAGGCCGCGTGTGCTCCTGCTTGACGAGCCGTTCGGTGCGCTCGACGCGCAGACCCGAGGGCGCTTGCAGAACGAACTGCAGCGCATCTGGCAACACGAACGGATCACGATGGTGCTCGTCACGCACGACGTCGACGAAGCCATTTACCTCGGCGACCGCGTCGTCACGATGGCGCCGCGTCCCGGCCGTATCGAGCGCATTGCCGACGTGAATCTGCCGCGGCCGCGCGAGCGCACCGATCCGCGCTACGTCGCCCTGCGCGACGAGCTCCTCGCTGGCTTCGGCCAGTCACCTACAGTTCAACCGTGAGAACATGAGCCAACGTCAGATCAAGCTCGGCGCGTTCCTGATGGAGACGGGCCACCACATCGCCGCATGGCGCCATCCGCAGGCGCACGCCACAGCCGGACTCGACTTCGCGCATTACGCAGAACTCGCGCAGATTGCGGAGCGCGCGAAGTTCGACACCATTTTTTTCGCCGACAGCGTGGGTGTGCGCGACACCGACCTTGCTTCGCTGTCGCGCACCGCGCGAGCCGATCACTTCGAACCCATTACGCTGCTCTCGGCGCTCTCCGCCGTCACCAGGCACATCGGACTCACGGCGACCGTATCGACGAGCTTCAACGAGCCATACAACGTGGCGCGCAAGTTCGCGTCGCTCGATCATCTGAGCGCTGGACGCGCCGGCTGGAACCTCGTCACGTCGAGCAGCGAAGCAGAAGCCCATAACTTCAGCCTGGATCATCATTTCGATCACCCGCTGCGCTACGAGCGTGCACGCGAGTTCTACGACGTCGTGACCGGCCTGTGGGATAGCTGGGAAGACGACGCATTCGTGCGCGACAAGTCGAGCGGCCTCTACTTCGATCCGGCGAAGCTTCATGCGCTGAACCATCGGGGCACGCACTTCAAGGTCAAGGGGCCGTTGAACGTCGCGCGTGCGCCGCAAGGCTGGCCGGTTGTGGTGCAGGCGGGTGCGTCCGAGGCGGGGCGCGAGCTGGCCGCGCAGACCGCGGAGGTGATCTTCGTCGCGCATCAGACGCTCGACGAAGCACAATCGTTCTACCGCGACGTTAAAGGACGGCTCGGCAAATACGGCCGCCATGCCGACGACCTGAAGATCATGCCGGGCATCTTCCCGGTGATTGGTCGCACGCAGCAAGAGGCCGACGAGAAGTTCGAGGCATTGCAGTCGCTGATCCATCCGGTCGTGGGCGTGTCGTTACTCTCCAAGATGACGGGCGGCGTCGATCTCTCGTCATTTCCCGTCGACGGTCCCGTGCCGGACCTGCCCGAGACGAACGGCGGCAGGAGCCGTCAACGTCTTCTACTCGACCTCGCGCGCCGGGAAAACCTGACGATTCGGGATCTGTATCTGCGCATAGCGGGCGCGCGCGGACATCAGCAGGTGGTCGGCACACCGCAGAGCATTGCGGACCAGTTGCAGCAGTGGTTCGAGGAGGGCGCCGCGGACGGCTTCAACATCATGTCGCCGTGGCTGCCAGGCGGGCTGGTCGAATTCGCCGATCAGGTAGTGCCCGAGTTGCAACGCAGAGGGCTCTTTCGAACCGAATACGAGGGGCGCACGCTGCGCGAGAACCTCGGCTTGCGGCGGCCTGCGAATCGTCACACGCTGGAACGCGCCGAGCGCGTTCCAGCGGCTGGATGATGCCTCTGCCGGTCGGTACACGCACCGCCCGGTGCCGCGTGTCGCGCTAGCCGTTGGGCGGCGGTCCGCTGCTCTCGCGACGCCGCCCTGGCGCGCCCCGATCTGCGGTGTCGCTTTTCCGCCGCCATCCACGATTCACAATCGACAATCCACAATCGCGCATATTCAAAGCTCGATTCGCTGGTTCCGCCGTGAAAATGCGGTGCCTATACTGCGGCGTCGAATCCACGGACACGGCCGCCGTGCAGATGTTTGCCGCGAAGTCGTGCCCGGCCATTTGATACCGCGCGCTTCAAAACAAGGACCCAGCATATGCACGCAGCTCAGCAACATCGTATTCAGACAACGCTGGAAGGCGCGCTCGCCGCATTGCCCGCGCTCGCCGAGGCGCTAGGAGAAGATGCTGCGCAACGCGAGCTACGGCGTGAATTGCCGTTCGACCGCTTTGCGTTTTTCCGCGCATCGGGGCTGGGTGTGCTTCGATTTCCAGTTGAATGGGGCGGCCTCGGCGGATCGCTCGAAGATCTCTTTCACGTCGTCGCGACGCTCGCGGCACACGAGTCGAACGTGGCCCATGCGTTGCGGATTCACTTCGACCAGACTGAGCAATTGTTGCTGTCGCCGCGTTCCGCGTTCAACGACAGGCAGATCGAACGAATTCGCAACGGCGCGATTTTCGGCGGTGCTTCGACCGAACTGGGAACCTCGCGCCCAGGCGAGATCGTCACGAAGCTGGTTCGCGACGGCGAGCATTTCCGCGTGAGCGGCAAAAAATACTACTCGACCGGCACGGCGTTTTCCGACTATGCGCGCATCAACGTGCAGGACGAGAACGACGAGAAGGTGTCCATCGTCATTCCGGTTTCGCGCAAGGGTCTGAGCGTGCTCGACGACTGGGACGGAATGGGCCAGAGAATGACCGCGAGCGGCAGTCTGGTGCTCGACAACGTGCAGGTTTTCGCCGACGAGATCGCCCCGCGCGGCTACACGACGCTCGCGGGCCGTCACGGCAGCGCGGTGCGTCAGTTGCATCTCGTATCGGTGGCCGCGGGAATTGTGCGCAATATCGTCGCGGATGCGCGGCGCTACGTCACGCAATACGGGCGGCCCGTGCTGCACAGCGCGGCGCCTTCCGCTCGGGAAGACGCATTCGTGCAGCAGGTGGTGGGCGAGCTGGCCGCGCACAGTCTTTCGATTGATGCGCTGATCGCCAACAATGCGCGCACGCTCGATCGTTCCGCCCAGGCCATCCACAGCGGCGCTGCAGACGCCGAGGAGCGCGTGCTCGAAGGCGCGTTGACCACGGCAAAGACGCAGCTCGTGGTCAGCAAACTTGCGCTGCATGCCGGCGAGCGTCTGTTCGAAGTGGGTGGCGCATCGGCTACTGGGCGCGTGCATAACTTCGACAGGCACTGGCGCAATCTGCGGACTATCTTCAGCCACAATCCGCTGCTGCACAAAGCGCGGGTGGTAGGTGACTACGAGTTGAACGGCGTCACCACGCATCTCACAGAAGGACGCGTGTTCTGAACGGGCAACGCGCCGCATCCGCATATCGCAACGCCGGCCGTGCCGGCCGCGCAAGATGAGCCCTATCCGCGGCAGGGCGGCAGCGTCCTTGCCCGGAGCGGGCAATGTGTATCAGAACAGATGCTTGATGCCTGCCAATACCGCGACCTGCTCGGCCCTCGGCAATACATTGACATTCCTCATTTGATCCCTTAACGGTGCGCTGCTCGATGAGTCGTCGCGCGTCTTTTGCATCGATTGGAAAGGACGGAGGCGCTGAGTCCGAACAACGTCCGGCTGTGTGCGCCGAAGCGTTGTGTCGTGGGCCTGCAACATCCCGCGCATGCACGCACGGTGCGCGTCGCTCGCGTGAAGAGCCTTTGTCCGCACCGTACTTTGCATATGCCGAACCGTTGGTTCATTTAGCGGGACTGCGCCTTTATCGTAAGCGCTGCGCGAGCGGCATTGCTCGCTCGACCTCTTCTTAACAGGCCGACCGAACCGGCCGATGCACGAATACAAGGATGTAAGCAATGGCCGGGCTCGACCGCCGCACCTTTCTGCTTTCTTCGACTGCCGCGTTAGCGGCTGCCGGGCTTCCGGCCCGAACTTTCGCGCAAGCCGCTGCGGCTTCCGTACCGCGCCGCGGCGGCACACTGAACATGTTGATCAACCCGGAGCCGCCGGTACTGGTGTCGATCTTTCAGACCACGGGCCCCGCACTGGTCGCGAGTTCCAAAGTGCTCGAAGGGCTCCTTGCCTATGACTTCGATATGCGGCCGAAGCCGCAACTGGCGACCGCGTGGACAGTCAGTCCCGATGGCCTGAAGTACAGCTTCACGTTGCGTCGCAACGTCAGATGGCACGACGGGCAGCCCTTCACATCGGCGGACGTGGCGTTCTCGATCGAGCTTCTGAAGTCGATTCACCCGCGCGGGCGCAGCACCTTCGCCAACGTCACGCGAGTGTCGACGCCCGACGCGCATAGCGCGGTCATCGAGTTGTCCAAACCGGCGCCGTATCTGCTGAAGGCGCTGTCAGCGGGCGAATCGCCCGTTGTGCCGAAGCACCTGTACGCGTCGGGCGATCCGCTTGGCAATCCGCATAACAATGCGCCCATCGGCACTGGCCCGTTTCGCTTCAAGTCGTGGACGCGCGGTGCGAATATTGTCTATGAGCGCAATCCGGACTACTGGGACAACGGCAAGCCGTATATCGACACTCTGGTATTGAAAGTGATTCCGGACGCCGCCGCGCGCTCGGCCGCGTTCGAAACCGGCGCGCTCGATCTGGGCGGGGAAAATCCCGTGCCGCTGACGGATCTCCCGCGCCTCACGCAATTGCCGCAACTGGCCGTCGAAACGCGCGGCTACCGCTTTCTCGAACCGCTCGCGGAGATCGATTTCAATCTCCAGCATCCGATCCTGAAGGACCTGCGAGTGCGTCAGGCTATCGCGCATGCAATCAACCCTCAGGTGGTGTTGCGCACGGTCGCGTATGGCTACGCGGAGCTGTCGCCGACTCCGATCACACCGGCCTCGCCGTACCACGACGCGAAGCTCGCACCCTACGCGTTCGACCTTGCCGCCGCCGAACAACTGCTGGACGCAGCGGGTTATCCGCGCAAAGCGGGCGGCGTGCGTTTGAACCTCACGCACGACTTTCTGCCCTACGGCGACATGTACCGCCGCCAGGCCGAGTATGTGAAGTCGGCGTTGGCACGCGTGGGCATCGACGTGACGGTCCGCTCGCAGGACTTGCCCGCGTTCCTCAAGCGTGTGTACGCCGACCGCCAGTTCGACTTCACGAGCATCGGCGTAAATACGCTGTTCGATCCGAGCGTCGGCGTGCAGCGGCTTTACTGGTCGCGCAACATTCGTCCCGGCGTGCCGTTTTCCAACGCGCCGCATTACAGCAACGCGGAGGTCGATCGGCTGCTCGAGAGCGCCGCTATCGAAACCGACGAGAACAGGCGCGTGGCGTTGTATCAGCAGTTCCAGCGGATCGTCTATCGCGATCTGCCGATTCTCAATCTCGTCGCACCGCGCATGGTCACGCTCGCGAACCGGCGGGTGAACAATCATACGGTGTCTGCCCAGGGCCTCGAAGGCAACCTGGCGGATGTTTATCTGAGCGCGTAACGGAGAGAACCATGAGCCGAGGTTTGCGATTTGCCGCAATCGCGCGGCGCACGGCCTGGCAGGCGCTACCCACGGTGCTCGGCATCGTGGTACTGAATTTCCTGCTGTTAAAGCTGATGCCCGGCGATGCGGCCGACGTGCTTGCCGGCGAAGCGGGTTCCGCCACGGTGGAGACCATGCAGGTGCTGCGCGCGAAGTTCGGTCTCGATCAGCCGGTGCTGCATCAGCTCTGGTCCTATCTGGTGCATCTGTCGCACTTCAGCCTCGGCTATTCGCCGCGTTACGACATGCCGGTCATGCAACTGATCCTGTCGCGCCTGCCCAATACGTTGCTGCTGATGGGCGCCGCGCTGTCGTTCGCGATCGCGCTGGGTGTCGTGCTCGGCACGGTGATGGCGCATTGGGCCGGCAAATGGCCGGACCGCGTGCTCTCGGTGCTGGCGCTGCTGTTCTATTCGACGCCGGGCTTCTGGATCGGCCTGCTCGCGATCGTGCTGTTCTCGGTGCACCTCGGCTGGCTGCCAAGCGGCGGCAATGTCACGCTCGGCGTGCAACTACACGGCTTCGCGTATTTCGCCGACGCATTCAGGCACGTGCTGCTGCCGGCCGCGACGCTGTCGACCTTTTTCGTGGCGATCTACGCCCGGCTCACGCGCGCGGCGATGCTGGAGGTGCAGCGCCAGGACTTCGTGCGCACCGCGCAGGCAAAAGGCCTGCATCCGTTGCAGGTCACGGTGCGTCACGTGCTGCGCAATGCGCTGATTCCGCTTACGACCATCGTCGGCATTCATTTCGGCACGCTCCTCGGCGGCGCGGCCGTCACCGAAACGGTGTTCAGCTGGCCAGGGCTCGGCCGCCTCGCGCTGGACGCGGTGATGGCGCGCGACTTCAGCGTACTGCTCGGGGTACTGCTGCTGTCGTCGATGCTGGTGATCCTTGCGAATCTGCTGGTCGACCTGCTGCAGGCATGGCTCGATCCGCGCATTGGATGAGCGTTCGTGCAGGTTTCTTCAAAGAGAAATGACATGGCTTCCGACTCTTCGAATCTGATTTCGCCGCCCCGTGAGCCGCGCACCTCGGCATGGCGGCGCCAGTTGGGCGGCGCGCTGTTCGGTGCACGCCGTGGCAGTACCGCGCGTGCCGCGGCCGATGCTTCAGCGCGCCGGGCCGGAGGCGGCGCATGGCGCACGTTGCTGCGCAATCCGTCTGCGGTGGCCGGGCTGGTGCTGCTCGCAGCCTTCATCGCGCTTTCGCTTGCCGCAGGGCACCTGTTTCCCGGCGATCCGCTCGACATGGTGGCCGCGCCGTTCGAATGGCCCGGCACCGATGCGCAATACCGGCTCGGCACGGATTCGTTGGGACGCGACGTTGCGGCGGGCATCGCGCACGGTGCCCGCGTGTCCCTGCTGATCGGCGCCAGTGCGGCCGGCATCGGTCTCGTGATCGGCACGCTGGTGGGCGCAGTGGGGGGCTATTTCGGCGGCGTGGTCGACGATGTCCTCGTGCGCATCACCGAACTATTCCAGACGGTGCCGGCTTTCCTGCTCGTCATCGTGATCGTCGCCATTGGTCATCCCAGCGTGACCACGATCGCGCTGGCCATCGGCATCGCGTCGTGGCCCACGGTGGCGCGCATCGTGCGCGCGGAGTTCCGCAGCCTGCGCCGCTCCGACTTCGTGCAGGCAGCGCGCAGCCAGGGCTTCGGTAACGCGCGCATCATTTTCGGCGAGATCCTGCCGAACGCATTGCCGCCGGTCATCGTCACCGCGTCGGTGATGGTGGCGAGCGCGATCCTGATCGAATCGTCGCTGTCGTTCCTCGGCATGGGCGATCCGAACGTGGTGAGCTGGGGCGCGATGATCGGGGCAGGGCGCGATTCTCTGCGCACGGCCTGGTATCTGACCGCGGTGCCCGGCGCGGCGATTGTGCTGGCCGTGCTTGCGCTGAACCTTCTCGGCGACGGCCTGAACGACGCCCTCAACCCGCGCCTGCGCGAACGAGCCTGACCTAAGCGCGCAAGCTGCGCGGCAAGCAACCAAGCGAGGAAACCACGGTGGCCAATCTGCTCGAAGTACGCGATCTGCGCGTGAATTTCGGCGCGCACCAGGCGGTGCGCGGCCTGAGTTTCGATATCGCGCAAGGCGAGACGCTTGCGCTCGTCGGCGAATCGGGCTGCGGCAAGTCCGCGACGGCGCTCGCCCTCATGCGTCTTGTCCCCGCGCCGGGACGGGTGAGCGGAAGTGTGCGCTTCGACGGGCGGGAGCTGCTCGATCTGACGCCGCGGGAAGTGCGAGAAATGCGCGGGCAGCATATGTCGATGATCTTTCAGGAGCCGATGACATCGCTCAATCCAGTGCTTGCGGTCGGTGCGCAGATTGTCGAGACGTTGCGTCGTCACGAGCGTCTGTCGAAACAGGCGGCATGGCGGCGCGCGGTCGAACTGCTCGAACTCGTGCAGATTCCCGAGCCGCAACGGCGCGTGTTCGACTATCCGCACGAATTGTCGGGCGGCCAGCGCCAGCGCGTGATGATCGCGATGGCCGTGGCTTGCCGTCCGCGTCTGCTGATTGCCGACGAGCCGACTACGGCGCTCGACCTGACGATCCAGGCGCATATTCTCGAACTGCTCGACGGCCTGCGGCGAGAACTGGCGATGTCCTTGCTGCTCATCACGCATGATCTCGGCGTGGTCGCGCAGCATGCGGACCGCGTCGCGGTCATGCTGGCCGGCGAGAAGGTGGAGGACGCACCCGTCGCCCGGCTCTTCACGCAACCGCAGCATGCTTATACGCGGGGGCTCCTCGGTGCGTCGCTGAACCTCGCGGACGATCTGCACTATCGGGGCTGGAAACTGCCGGAAATCCGCCATGGTCTCGGCGAGGACGGCAAGCCCTCGTTCGCGGTGGTGCCGCGCTCTGTGCGCACGGAGCCTCGCGCTGCGCCTTCCGATGGCGGCTTGGACACACCGCTGCTCGACGTGCGCGACCTCCGTGTGGAGTACCCGCAGCGGCGCGGCCACGCCGCTTTGCCGGCGGTGGCCGGCGTTTCGTTTTCGATCGCGCCGGGCGAAACGGTGGGCCTCGTCGGCGAGTCTGGTTGCGGCAAGTCCTCACTGTCCAAAGCAATAGTGCGGCTCGTTCCCGCAGCCGCAGGCGAGATTCGTCTGCGCGGCACCGATCTGGTCGCGCTCGGCGAACGCGACTTGCGGCCGTTGCGGCGTCATGTGCAAATGGTGTTTCAGGACCCGTATGCGTCGCTCAATCCGCGTCGCACGGTGGCCGAAATACTCGACACGGTGCTGGTGGTCAACCGGATCGGCACGGCACAACAGCGCCGCGCGCGGATTGCCGCGATGCTCGACCGAGTGGGCTTGCCGGCCAGCGCACTCGGCCGCTATCCGCACGAGTTCTCCGGCGGACAGCGCCAGCGCATCGGCATTGCGCGCGCACTCGTGCTGGAGCCCGATCTGCTGATCTGCGACGAACCGGTGTCGGCGCTCGACGTGTCGATTCAGGCGCAAATCCTGAACCTTCTCGTCGACCTGAAACGCGAACTCGGCCTTGCTTATCTCTTCATCTCGCACGATCTGTCGGTGGTGCGCTATATCGCCGACCGCGTGCACGTGATGCAGGCCGGACGCATCGTCGAAAGCGGCGATCACCGCGATATCTGGCGCGCGCCGCAGCATCCCTACACACGCACGTTGCTCGACGCGATTCCCGGCCGCAGCTTCGAGAACGCGCAAGCGGCGTGAAACGGCCGCGCCGCGCGCCGGCTTGCCGTGGTTTGTGGCGGCCTGGCGCGTGTTGCGGTGTGTCGCGGCGCGCAGCGCTGCAACGCGCGCCGTTTTCCGGTGAGACCTTACTCGTTGCCGAAATACGCCGGCAAGCGGAATCCGTCGTAGAAGTGATTGCCCCGAATCGCCCGCTGAAATTCGGCTGACTGATAGGCCTCGACGATGTCCCGCGTCTGCCTGGCATTGCGGTTCGCCGCTTTCACCACGACCTGGTTGATGTAAGGCGGCGCCATCTGTTCGAGTGCAAGCGCATCGGTCAGCTTGTGGCCGCTGAAAATCGCGAAGTTGCCCTGGATCGCCGCGTAGTCGACGTCCTCCAGTGCGCGCGGAGCCTGCGCCGATTCGAGCGGAACGATCTTGATACCGGCCGGATTGGCGATCACGTCGTGCTCGGTCACGTCGACCGGATTGGGGTTCGGCCTGATCTTTATCCAGCCGATCCGCTGCAGGATCTTGAGCGCGCGTTCGAGATTGACGGGATCGTTAGGTACCGCGACGCGGGCGCCCGGCTTCACCTCGGCAAGCGAGCGGTGGCGCGTCGAGTAGAGTCCCATGGGCGGCGTTGGCACCTGCACCACGCCGACGAGGTCGGTGCCGTTGCGATCGTTGTAAGACTTCAGGTAGACCTCGTGCTGCATCACGTCGGCGACGATGTCCCCGCGATAGACCGCCTGGTTCGCTTCGAGACCGGTGCTGAACTCGACGTATCTGACGGTGTAGCCTTTCCTGCGCAATTGCGGCTCGACCCCGGCTTTGAACTCTTCGGCGTAGGGCCCGGGAACGAAACCTAGCCGCAGTTCGCGCGCCGCAGCGTTGTTGTCTGCGGCCGCGGCATCGAGAGCGGGTGCGCTGCTCAAGCTGGCAAGCAGGAGCGCGACAAGCGCTGCGCGCGCGAGCCGCAGCAGCAGGGGAGTAGGAGAGAGGGGTTTCATCATGGCGGTGGCGTTCGAAAGAGTGGAGGAGGCTAGCGCTGTTGCGGCAAGGTCTCGTCATGCCGCGGTGGGGTCGAGCGTACGAGGCGTCTGAAGAACGGATGCTCCGGGTCGTCAAAACCCGGCGTGGACAAATGCCCGGTCGTCGGGCCGCCGGACATCATCGCGCCGAGCGTCAGAGTCGAGGCCTTGATGCCGCTGCGGCCGAGTTGTCTGTATTCCATGTGAGTTCAGGTTCAGCAAGATTGGAGTGCGAAGCTTTTTTAACGTTGCAGGGCTGCGGGTGTGCCAGAGTCGGCTCATGTGTTTCACCATCGGCACCTCCATGGGAGTAGGCGGACGGCGCGAGAACGTCGCTGCGGCTAGGCGCGCAGGCCGGCTTCGCGCAATAAGGGCAGCACGCGTGCGCCGAAGAACTCGAGGTCCGGCTGAAAATCGAAAAAGCTCAACTGCACGCCGTCGACTCCGGCTCGATGAAGCCGCACGATGTAATCGGCAATCTGCTGGGGCGAGCCGACAATCGAAATGTTGCCGCCCACCGCGCGCGCGGCTGCCTGATTGCGTTGCTCGGCGTTGCCTCGCCACGCATGTGCGTCGCTTTCGAAGCGATGAAAGCTTCCCTCGTCGCCATGCGCGACGATCGCTTCGCGATAGGCCAGTGCTTCGGCCGCCGTTTCGCGGCAGATCACCATGGGGTTGATGAGCGTGCGTATCTTGCGGCCGTACTTTGCCGCGGCTGCCTTCACACGTGCCGTATGCGCGGGCAACGCGGCCAGCGCGGCTTCTATTTCCGGGCCGGCGGGACTTGTGATGAACACCACGTCCGAATAACGCGCAGCGAATTCGATTCCTGCCTCCGAGCCGGTTGCATTGACCAGCAGCGGGCGGCCGAATTGCGGCTTCGGCGTGACGAAAGCCTGGTTGAGCTTCCAGCTCGAGAGCAGCGGCGCGAAGCTGAAGTTCTCCGGTTGCGCCCACAACTGCTGGACGGCGTCGAGAAACTCGCCCGCCAGCTCATAGCGGCGGTCGTGTTCGATGCGATGCCAGCCGAACATCTCATGTTCGATAGCGCGATGCCCGGTCACGACATTGATGCCCCAGCGGCCTTTCGAAATGTGGTCGAGCGTGGCGGAGAACTTCGCGAAGTGCAGCGGATGCCACGGCCCATAGAGCACATGGCTCGTCGCGACAAGAATGATTCTTTCGGTGCACGCGGTCATTGCAGCGAGCGACATGAAGGAGTCGAGCGCCTCGCCGTTGAACACGCCGCCGTAGCCGCCCTTCGGCAGCCACTGCGAAAGCGCGAACACCAGATCGAAGCCGAGGCTTTCCGCTTTCTGCACGAGTGCGAGGTTGTAGTCGAAGTTCCAGTCGGTCGTGCGCGGCAGCGTGGACGCGCTCCAACCGCCGGCCTGGATCGGCAGGAAGAGCCCGAGCATCAGTGGCTGCTGGAGCGCGCGCGCGACCGGACTGGCGGGGAACCCGGCAGGCGAGAGCACCGGCACGAATGGCGTTGCATTGGGCGACTGTGCCGACGCCTCGCGGTGGGTGGCAAAAGTGGCTTCGGTCATGGATTCTGGTCGATCGCTTGATGTTCTAACGTACGGGCCGGGCGAGCATCGCGCGGGCCATGGCTGAGACATGATCCACAGTCACGAGCGCAGCGGCGCTGCCGCCACGATTCGGGAAAGCGCACCGAAGGCCCGAAAAAGCGGTTTTGCCGGACATATCCGACGTTGTGACAGACAAAGTTCAGGGTCCGGCGTCGCATTCAGGAGAGTGCGCCGCAAGCCCGGAAAACTTACCGGCATACCGTCCTGTCGGACAACGAACAATAATTTCTATCCTTATTTGCGAGCCGCACCTGCCCCGGGGGAAATGACGCAGCGGCGTAAGCAAAGCAGAATCGCTTGGTTCGCTCGCGCGCAGCGGCTGGCTATGCTGTGCAGCGTATTGGCCTCGTCCACTCGCCGATCAATCCGACGACTTACACATGACCACGTTCAACGAGTATCTGGTGCAAAAGCGCGCCGCCTGGCTCGCCAAACGCGAAGCTGCGCGCAACGATCAAGGACAACAATGAAACCGACTCATGGGGCACACGCAGCGAGGCTTGCCGCGCTGCTGGCGAGCGCATGGCTTGCCATTGCGGCTGCGGGCGTTCGCGCGGCGCCCGAGCACGGCGGAACGCTCACCTGGCTGGTCACGCCGGAGCCCGCTTCCATTGTTCCGCTCACCACGACCGCCGGGGGCAATGCCGAAATCGGCCCCAAGATAGTGGAAGGTCTTCTGACCTACGACGCGAACCTGAACCCGAAGCCCTTGCTCGCAACCTCATGGGTGGTCAGCGCAGACGGTCTGCAATACCGCTTCAATCTGCGTCATGGTGTGAAGTGGCATGACGGCAAACCCTTCACGTCCGCCGACGTGGCGTTTTCGATCCTGACGCTCAAGCAGGTGCATCCGCGTGGGCGCAGCACGTTTGCCAACGTAACCGACGTGAAAACGCCGGACCCGTACACCGCGATCATCGAGCTTTCGCGTCCCGCGCCGTTCTTGCTCACTGCGCTCGCAGGCACCGAGTCGCCGATCATTCCGAAGCACCTTTACGAAGGCACCGACATCGCGGCGAGTGCGTACAACAGCGCACCTGTCGGTACGGGTCCGTTCGTGTTCAGGTCGTTCGTGCACGGCAGCAACATCGTGCTCGAGCGCAACCCGGACTATTGGGACAAACCAAAACCGTACATCGACAAGATCGTCATACGCTTCCTGCCGGACGGCGCGGCGCGCGCCGCGGCACTCGAGTCGGGCGCCGCCAATCTGGGCGATCAGGCTATCCCGCTGTCGGATGTGAAGCGCTTCGGCGCGCTGCCTAACTTCAATGTGGATACAACTAACTGGGCATACAACAGCAACCATCAGCAGTTGATATTCAATCTCGACACTCCCGTACTGAAAGACAAAACGGTGCGCAAGGCGATCTCACAGGCGCTCGACGTCTACGCGCTGAACCGGGTGGTCTGGTACGGCTACGGTCAGGTGTCGGCGGCCGCGATAGGCACCGCCAACGCGAAATATCACAACGCCGACATTCACTACTTTCCGTACGACGTCGCACAGGCGAACGCCGCGCTGGACGCAGCAGGCTACAGGCGCGGTGCGGACGGCAAGCGCTTCAGACTGCGCCTGCTCTTCAACCCGTTCCAGGACCCGCGGGCGGCAGACTTCGTGCGCCAGTCGCTCGCGCGGATCGGCATCGACGGCGAGATCGAAAGCTACGACTTCGCCACCTACGTGAAGAAGGCCTATACGGACCGCGCGTTCGACATCACGCTCGAAGCGCTGTCCAACACGTTCGACCCGACCGTGGGCGTGCAGCGGGTGTTCTGGTCCAAGAACTTCAGGATCGGTCTGCCGTTCTCGAACGCGGCACACTACTCGAACCCCGAGGTCGACCGTCTGCTCGAGGCCGCTTCCGTCGCGACCGACGACAAGCAACGCCGCCAGCTCTTCCTGCAGTTCCAGCAGATCGTGCACGACGATATTCCGTCGATCGAGTTCGGCGCGAATCCGAACATCACGATCTCGTCGAAGAAGGTGAAGAACTATGCGCCGGGCGGCGAGGGCATACGCGGCAGTTTCGCCGACCTGTATATCGAGCGCTGAAGTGCACGAGACCGGCCCCGAACGTCAACGCACGATGCAGAGGCCGCGCAGTGACTGCGTTCTCGCCGCATCCGGTTGCGGGCTGCACGAGCGCCGCTTTCCCACGCTCTCTGAGCGCCACTGAACCGAATAGCAAACTACGAAATGAGCCGCGACCTTCTGATCCTGCTGGAACCCGCATTCACCGACCCGCAACATCCCGGCGAGCGTTTCATCTGCCCCGACGGCGCGCCGATAGAAGGCTTGCTGGCGAGCGACCCTGCACGCGTCGCGCGACTCGACGTGCTGCGCGTGCCGTTCGAGCGCCCGCGCAAGGCGATGATCGACGTGCTGGACGAAGCGCATCAGGGCCTGCCTGTGCTCGTGCTCGGCGACGCGCAGGCCGCTCCAGCCGATGCGCAAACGCTCGGCGAGCGGCGCTTCGTCACGAATCCCCGGCGCATTCTCGATCTGCTTGCTGAGCGGCACGGCTTTCCAAAAGTACATTGAGCGACCCACAGGAGCCGCCGATGAATCGCCCGCCTTCACGCGCCGTTGCGCGTCGTCTGCATCTGAACGTCAACATCCTGCACTCGGGGTTCGTGCCGTCCGCATGGCGGCTCGAAGAAGCCGATCCGCTCGCCTTCGTCGACGTCGACCACTACGTGAACGTCGCGCGCATAGCCGAAGCCGGAAAGCTGGATGCTGTCTTTCTCGCCGACAACGCCGCGATTGTCGATCAGATCGACTTCCGCCCGATTACGGCGCTCGAGCCGACCGTTGTGCTCGCAAGCATCGCGGCGGCAACCAAGCATATTGGCGTGATCGGCACCGCGTCGACGAGCTATAACGAGCCGTACAACATCGCACGCCGTTTCGCGACGCTCGATCACGTGAGCAGAGGACGCGCAGGCTGGAACGTCGTGACGACCGCCGATCTGCCGTCGGCACGCAACTTCGGTCGCACCGCGGTGCCGGATCACGCAGAGCGCTATGAGCGCGCCGCCGAATTCACCGAGGTCGTCAAGGCGCTGTGGGACAGCTGGGAAGATGATGCGTTCGTCGGCAACAAGGCGCAGGGCCGTTTCGTGGACGCCGCCAAGGTGCATCCCATCGGACATCGCGGCCGGCATTTCGACGTGCAGGGCGCATTGAACCTGCCGCGCCCGCCGCAAGGGCATCCCGTGGTCGTGCAGGCGGGCGGCTCGCCTGACGGCCGCGAGCTTGCAGCGCGCCATGCCGAGGCGGTGTTTTCGGCGTCGCAATCGGTCGAGGAATCGGCCGCTTACCGGCGCGAGCTGAATCAGCGCGCGGCCGCGTACGGCCGCGCGGGCGTCAAGGTGCTCGCGGGGCTCACCACCATCATCGGTGCGACAGAGCGCGAGGCACTGCGCCGGCGCGACGAACTCGTCGAACAGATCCCGTGGGACTACAGCCTCCGGCGGCTCGCCGGCACGCTCGGCGTCGAGGTCGAGCGGCTCCATCTGGACGCGCGTTTGCCTGACGATCTCGCGTTGCCCGGCGGCGGCAACGGCAACCATACGTTCTTCCACGCGACGCTTGCGCAGGCGCGTCGTCACGGCCATACGGTGCGCGAGCTGATACGCGCGCTGGCGGGCGGCACAGGGCACCGCGTAGTGGTGGGCACACCGGAGCAGATTGCTGACGATATCCAGCGCTGGTTCGACGGCGAAGCGGCCGACGGCTTCAACCTGATGCCCGACGCACTGCCTCACGGCCTGCGCGATTTCGTCGAAGGCGTGGTGCCGATACTGCAAAAGCGCGGCATTTTCCGTGCCGACTACGAGGGCACGACCCTGCGCGAACACCTCGGCCTCGCGCGTCCGGTCAATCCGCAGCGTTGGCGAGCGCGCGCGTGAGCGCGGCGCGCATTCGTTGAAACCGCAACGATATTTCACCCATCATGAGCCAACGTACAGGACATCTTCACCTCGGCGCGTTTCTCTACCCAACCGGGCACCACATCGCCGCATGGCGTCATCCGGCCGCCCACGCAGAGGCGGGGCGCGACTTCCGCCACTACGTGAGGCTTGCGCAGAGCGCCGAGGCCGCGAAGTTCGACCTGGTCTTTCTCGCGGACGGCTCCGGCACACGGGGCGACAACGTGGACTTTCTAAGCCGCACCGCGCATAGCTACGTGGCGCAGTTCGAGCCGCTCACCTTGCTGTCGGCGCTGGCCGCCGTCACCGAACATATCGGTCTCGTCGGCACGGCGTCGACGACGTTTAACGAGCCGTATCACATCGCGCGCAAATTCGCGTCGCTCGATCACATCAGTGGCGGGCGAGCCGGCTGGAATCTCGTCACTTCGTCGAACGCCCACGAGGCTAAAAACTTCGGCTTCGACGAACACCTTGCGCATGCGCGGCGCTACGAGCGCGCGGTTGAATTCGCGGAGGTGGTCGAGGGCCTGTGGGACAGCTGGGACGAAGGCGCCTTCGTGCGCGACAAGGCAGGCGGGCGCTACTTCGATCCGGCAAAGCGCCATGTGCTCGATCATCGCGGCGAGTTTTTCAACGTGCGCGGTCCTCTGAATGTGGAGCGCTCGCCGCAAGGCAGACCCGTCGTCGTGCAGGCGGGATCGTCGGAGGCGGGCAAGGCGCTCGCCGCGCGCACCGCTGAAGTCGTTTTTACCGCGCAGCAGAGGCTGGAAGACGCGGTCGCGTTCTATGCGGACGTGAAGGGCCGCCTCGCGCAGTACGGACGCGATTTCGACGATCTGAAAATCATGCCGGGCGTCATGCCGATTGTCGGCAGCACGGAGCAGGAGGCGCACGACAAGTTCGGCGCGTTGCAGGCGCTGATCGATCCGGCAGTCGGGCTTTCGCTCGTCTCCGGGCTCACGGGCGGCTTCGATCTGTCCAGCTATCCACTGGACGGTCCGATTCCCGAGTTGCCCGAGACTAACGCGAGCAGGAGCCGGCAGTCGCTGACGCTGGAACTCGCGCGGCGCGAGAATCTGACCATCCGCGAACTGTATCTGCGCGTCGCAGGCGCGCGCGGGCATTGGCAACTGATCGGTACGCCCGCGCAGATTGCCGATGCGCTGGAGGAACGCTTCGTCAACTACGGCGCGGACGGCTACAACGTGATGCCGGCGTTACTGCCGGACGGTCTCGACGACTTCATCAGGCTCGTGCTGCCCGAGTTGCAACGCAGAGGGCTCTTTCGAACCGGATACGAGGGGCGCACGCTGCGCGAGAATCTCGGCTTGCGGCGGCCGGTTTCGCGCTATCAGCGAGAAACCGCCGCGGCTTGACGCTCACTCTGGCGTCAGCACGAGGCGGCTATCTGATTCGCTGTTTTCAGTTGCGCGACAACGAATGCCGGATCGGTTAAGGCTTCTGGCTCGCCGCGAGCGCCGCCATGCGCCCGAAAGAATTCGAATGCATGACTGCGTCTCACGTGCGCACAGTTCGCAGGCGAAGTGCATTTCCAATGACGGAAACCGAACTCAATGCCATCGCAGCACTCGCGATGATCGGGCTTAGGACAATGCCGAGCCACGGGTAGAGCACACCGGCCGCGACCGGGATTCCCACGGCGTTGTACGCGAACGCGAAGAAAAGGTTCTGCCGGATGTTCTTCATCGTGGCGACGCTCAATGCTTGTGCCCGGGCAATGCCGCGCAAGTCGCCTTTCACCAGCACCACGCGCGCGCTGTTCATGGCCACGTCAGTTCCCGTTCCCATCGCGATGCCGACGTTGGCCTGCGCGAGCGCCGGTGCATCGTTGACTCCGTCCCCAGCCATCGCAACCACGTGTCCCCGTTGCTGAAGTTCCTGCACATGTTTGTACTTGTCCTCGGGGAGAACGCCGGCTTTGACGCCGTCGAGCGTCAATGCCTTCGCGACCGCGTTCGCCGTGACCGTGTTGTCTCCGGTCAGCATTACGATTTTGATGCCGGACGCTCTCAACTGATGGACCGCGTCGGGCGTTGTTTCCTTCACCGGGTCCGCGACACCCACATAGCCGGCCAGTTCGCCGTCTATCGCGAGATACATGACCGTCTGCCCGGCCTCGCGCAGTTTGTCCGAATCGACCGCGACCGACGAACAGTCGACAGCCGCGTCGTTCATCAGCCGTGCATTACCGAGTGCCACGACGTGACCATCGATTTTTCCTTTCACGCCTTTGCCAGGAATCGAATCGAACGAATCGACCCGGCTCGTCGTGACGGCCAATTCTTTGGCACGCGTGATAATGGCCTGGGCGAGAGGATGTTCGCTCGCGCCCTCCAGACTGGCCGCGTGGCCGAGCACGACGGATTCCGGTTCACCGCGTAGCGCAACAACCGTCTGCACGCGCGGCTTGCCTTCGGTGAGCGTGCCGGTCTTGTCGACAACCACCGTATCGACTTTTTCCATCAGTTCTAGCGCTTCCGCGTTCTTGATGAGCACGCCCTCCTTGGCGCCCCGGCCAACGCCGACAATGATGGAGACCGGTGTGGCAAGGCCGAGCGCGCACGGGCAGGCGATGATGAGAACGCTGATCGCAACCACCAGCGCATTCGCGAGAGCAGGCGCCGGACCCACCAGTGCCCATATGACGAAGGAAGCAGCCGCAATACCGATGACGGCAAGCACGAACCAGCCCGCGACCTGGTCAGCCAGCTTCTGGATAGGCGCGCGCGTACGCCCAGCCTCTGCCACCATCTGTACGATTCTCGCGAGCAGCGTGTCTGAGCCGATTTTCTCGGCCCGCATCAGGAACGTGCCTGTCTGATTGACCGTCGCGCCAGTTACCTTGCTGCCCGCGATTTTTTCGGCTGGGATCGATTCGCCCGTAATCATCGATTCGTCGACGCTCGAAGCGCCCTCAAGGACAACACCGTCGACCGGTACCTTCGAACCCGGTTTGACCCGAAGCGTTTCGCCGACCACAACCTCTTCCAGCGGCACGGTCTCTTCCGTACCGTCTGATCTGACGCGTACCGCCGTGTGAGGAGCAAGATGCAGCAGATCGCGAATGGCGCTGGACGTGCGCGTGCGCGCGCGAAGCTCCAGTACCTGACCCAGCAGCACCAGCGCCACGATCACAGATGCAGCCTCGAAATACAGAGGCAACTCGTGACCGCGCCCGAAGGCCTGGGGCAGCGCCCCGGGAAAGAACAGCGCGAACACGCTGAAGCCGTAGGCGGCAGCCACACCCAGGGCAATCAGGCTGAACATGTTCAACTGCCAGGTCACGAAGGATTTCCACCCGCGCTCGAGAAACGGCCATCCCGCCCACAGCACAACGGGCGATGCAAGCACTAACTGCACGCATTCCGACCACGACGCGCGCATCCAGTGAGGCAGCGGCCACGCGGCGAACAGGCGCTCCAGTTGCGCGTCGAGGTCGAACGGCAACACCATGCGCCCCATTGTCATGAAAAGTAGTGGAACGCACAGCACGAGCGCGACCCAGAAGCGTCGCGTCATCGACTCCAACTCGACGTTGGGGCCTTCTTCCGCGAGCGGCGCGAGAGGCTCCAGAGCCATACCGCAGATAGGGCAGGCGCCGGGAGCGGAAGCCCGTATCTGCGGATGCATCGGGCACGTATAGACGACTCTTGTCGGAGCCGGCGCAGTAGCGGTGTTGGCAACCTTGCCCACGTACTTATCCGGTGTACTGCGGAAAGATTCCAGACATTTGCTGCTGCAGAAGTAGAACGTCTCGTTTCGATGAGAGTACCGATGCCTGGAGTCCGTCGTGATGGTCATCCCGCACACGGGGTCGACGACCTCGGTCGCGTCGCGGCGAGCGGCATCGTGCCGGTGTGCATCGCCGCCGGCATTGCGAAGGTGGGCCTGAGACTCTGACATTGCATTGCCTGCCGGTTATCAGTGGGCGCACCGTGCGTGATCGCCCGAAAGCTTCGGTATGAACCGAGGCGTGCGCGCCGTGTAATCGAGCCACCTTTGACCGAAACGTTGTTCCGATTCGCGCTCTTCCTGCTTCGCGAGCTTTACGTACATGAAGGCAAGTATAGGGAACATCGCCAGTGTAACGAGGGTGGGCCATTGAAGCAGAAACCCGAACATGATAACGACGAATGCGACGTACTGGGGGTGCCGGATCTTCGCGTAGGGCCATACATCTCGGCGAACAGCGCGACAACGAACGCAGAAAATCCCCCAAAGGTCCGCGAGTTCCGCTTTGTCGCCGGCTTGAAAAAGCTGAACGCACAGATCATGAAGACCAGTGAGTTGACGATTACAAGGCCCCGCGACCCGTACCCGCTACCTGTCCCGTTCATGGCTGTCTCCTGATTCCTTGCGCCCAGCGCGCTGTGCTTGCACGTGGCTGCCGTGGCCGTGATGGCTGTGATGGCGCCGATGCATGAAGACGTGCATCAATGGGCACGAAAGCAGCAGCAGATAAGGCAGGACCCCGAGAAAGTGCGCGCGATGTTCGGAGAAAAGCAGGAAAACGGCAATGCTGCCAGACGCAGCGAGCACGATGGCCGAGCGCGATTTCCAGAAAGGGCGTGAGCCTTGTGGCATATCGTTCATCGCAGTGCTCCTTGCGCCTGTACTCAGTGGTGCGTGGATTGGCCCTCAGCCGCCTGACGGTCCATCATCGACTTCATCATCATCTGCATCATGTCGAGGCGCCTTTCCATCATCTCGTGCGTCTGCGCAGACATAGGGCGACCGGCCGAATCCTGCTTCATCATGTCCATCACCGCCATTGCGTTCTGCATGGTTTTCATCTGCTCGTCCATGAGCGCAGCACGTTCTTCCGGTGTCTTTGCCATCATCATCTTTTCGTGCATGGCCTGCATGTCGCGCATCTGCCCCTCGAACGCTGACGGCTTGTTTTTCTTGGCGGCCGGGCTACTGGCAGCATGTCCATGGGCGGCATGCTGGGACGATTCCGCCGAAAACGCTGACGAACCGGCCATTGATACGGCCAGCAAGACCACCCATGCCGATCGCTTCATAAAAGTCATACTTTTTCCCCTGAGCGTGTGTTTCTGCAACGAGTGCAATACCAGTCTATTTTCATAACGACCGATAGTTTTGACTTAACTCAAGGTGTTGCGCCCCTTCAAAACCGCTGATCTGAGTCGTGGGCTACGACATCACGGCGCGCGATTGACCTGAGTCAAACAGGCGGGCCCAACCTGGCGTACCGTTTATCAGGAATCCTTGTGGTCTACCCGGATGCTGACTCTCCCTTCAGGTCAGCGACGACTCTGGACGTATCAGTTGTGCTTCTGACGCGGAGAATAGGAATGCGGGCGTTACTGGTTTCCATGATGATGGCCCTCGTGGCCGTCCTGTCCGGATGTGGCTACAACAGCATCCAGGCACGGGACGAGCAGGTCAAGGCAAGCTGGTCGGAGGTGCTGAATCAGTATCAGCGGCGTGCCGACCTTGTGCCCAACCTTGTCGCCACGGTGAAGGCCTACGCAAAACAGGAGCAGGACGTCCTGACGCGCGTCACTGAAGCCCGTGCTCAGGTCGGCTCCATTCGTGCAACGCCGGAGCTGCTGGCGGACCCGCAGGCGTTTGCCAGGTTCGAGGCGGCTCAGGGACAACTCAGCTCGTCGTTGTCGAGGCTGCTGGTGGTCTCCGAAAACTATCCGCAACTGAAATCCGACGCGAACTTCAGGGATCTGCAAGCGCAGCTTGAAGGAACGGAAAACCGGATTGCCGTTGCCCGAAATCGCTATATCAAGGCCGTGCAGGATTACAACGTCTCGGTGAGGTCGTTTCCGAACAATCTGACCGCGAAGGTCTTCGGCTACCAGGAGAAACCGAACTTCTCCGTTACTAACGAAGCCGAACTGGCGAAACCGCCGCGCGTTGATTTTGCCGCGCCTTCGGTAGCAGCGAGTGGAGTCGCCAATTGAACATGCTCCGCGCTGCGATCGTGCTGTTAGCTGCAGTGCTGACGTTGGTCGGGACGGGCGCTGCCGCCGATGCACTGGTGCCGGATCTGACTGCTCGCGTCACCGACGAAACGGGCACGCTCACTGCAGAACAGCGCGCCGATCTCGAACAGCGTCTGAAAGCCTTCGAGGCGCAAAAAGGCAGTCAGATTTCGGTTCTTATCGTTCCAACGACCCAGCCCGAAACCATCGAGCAATACTCGATGCGCGTTGTCGAACAATGGAAACTCGGGCGCAAGAACGTCGACGATGGTGTGCTGCTGATTGTCGCCAAAAACGACCGCTCACTTCGCATCGAAGTTGGATATGGCCTCGAGGGCGCCCTCAACGACGCAACGAGCAACCGCATCGTCAATGAGACGATTGTTCCCAGGTTCAGGCAGGGCGACTTCTATGGCGGCATTACAGCCGGGGTGGACAGCATCATGCGCGTGGTCAGCGGCGAGCCTTTGCCTGCTCCCCGGCAGCGGCGCGACGAACATCGCGGCGTCGGGCAACTGCTGCCCGTGCTATTCGTGCTGACCGTGGTAGCCGGCGGTGTACTGCGCTCGATACTTGGAAGACTCCCTGGAGCGGTCGTGACGGGGGGCGCGATCGGAGTATTGGCGTGGATGCTGTCTGGTGCGATTCTGGTCGCCGCTGTTGCCGGCGCAGTAGCGCTGGTCTTCACGCTGCTGGGTAGTGGAATGGGCGCGCACGCGGGCGGGCGGTTTATCGGTGGCCGCTCGGGCGGATCCGGCGGCGGGTCGAATCGGGACATCTTCCGGGGCGGCGGTGGCGGTTTCGGTGGCGGTGGCGCGTCAGGCAGGTGGTAGTCATGGACCTAAGACGATTTGTCAGACACCTTTTCATGACCCGCTGGCGTCTGAATTCCGCTTTCTCTCGTCGGTCTCTTCTTGCAATCGCCCAGGCGGTTCATGAGAGCCATCAGAGCCACGTCGGCCAGGTCCGGTTCGCCGTCGAGGGCGCGTTGCACAGCGCAGCCTTGCTGAAAGGGAAGTCCGCGAGAGAACGAGCGATAGAGGTGTTTTCGGACCTTCGAGTCTGGGACACGGAGCACAACAACGGTGTCCTCATTTATCTACTGCTGGCCGACCGGGACGTAGAAATTGTGGCTGACCGCGGCATTAATGCGAGAGTCAGTGCGTGCGAGTGGGAGGCAATCTGCCGCGAGATGGAAAGCGAGTTCAGGCGTGGCCGATACGAAGCCGGTGCTGTCGGAGGTGTACGGACAGTGACCGAGCTGCTGGTGCGGCATTTTCCTGTCACCCGTTTCCAGGCGGATGAACTGCCGAGTTCGCCAACGGTGTTGTGACATCGTTTGGATTCCCATTCAGTTTGTATGCGCATGTTGTCGGTGCTTCTTGTCCGGCACCCCAGGCGCGGCATTAGCGCGTTACCCCATCACGCTGACACTGCACCGATCGGGTCAATCAACAGGAGAGGGCGTTCTACATCTTCAACGGTGCACCTGGGACATCCAGATGCTTTGCGAAGCAAGCCGCCGTCGCAGACGGGTCGACGGCGCTCACCGTGGCTTGCGCCAGCGACGCTTTCGCGGTTGGCACAGAATGCATCAAGCCGGGAGAACCCCGCACGAGCTGGGTCAATGTTGCCACCTTTGAACTTGTCGAACCGATTGATGTGCTCATTCGTTGCTCTCTCTTTGTCCGTAGGGTGACTCACCAGGAGTCGACGGTGAATAAGAATGGGACGATCACGATGACGATGCGAGGTGATATAGGAGGCAGCCGATGGCGTGCTCAGGCCGTGGCGTGCCGCCGAGCACCTTGGGCTGACGACGCAGCAGATCCGCAGACTAATGCGTGACCAAGGCGCGCGAGGGCTCTAGTTGCGTCGTCGCTCAAAGCCCGGGAACAGCCGCCTGGACACCGCTAACCGGCCTTGCCATCGGCACGGGGCGCGGTCAGATATGGGACGTATTTGATGAGATAAAGGATCAATGCCGCACACCAGCAGGCTCCCGCGGCGTCCATCCAGACGTCGGGAGCGCCACCGGTGAGCCAAGGTCCGATTACGCGCACGAAGGCGGCACCGATCATCAGCCAGTAACTCGCTATCTCCGAGCGGCCCGCGACCAGCGCGCGCCCAGTATGTCCAAGCGCCGTGCGGGTAATCATCGCAATGATTGCACACCCGATCGCTCCGACCGTCAATGCGTGAATGGCAAGAGAATGGGGCACGACATCGACGGACGCCAACGCAAGCATTATTAAGCCGACCGGAATCCAGGCATAGGCGACATGCAGGATCCAGAGAAGAGGGCGGGGACCTACGCGCCATGAATGCCACCCAGCAATTCTGATTCCGTGAACCATCGCTGCGCCGAACGCACACGCCACGACCAACGTTGACGGAGCTTTTGCCGCGTCCGCAATGAACGTGAGGACGACAGCTGGCGCCGCGAGCCTTTCGATGATCTTCCAGCGCTTTACGGAAAAACCGGGGATAGCGTTCATGGTGAACATTGGCACTACGCGTCCGGCAATGACCGTGACGAACATAATCACTAGCCCAGTTGCCGCATAAGCCGTGCGCAATGACAAGTCGACGCGTCCGTGCCATGCCCACCAGTGAAAAAGCGCATTTAGCCCACCGAACAATCCCAATGCCATCGCCAGAAAAATGTTGTGGCGATTGCGCGCGGTGATCAGCACGCGCAACAGGACGAGGGCGGCTACTGGCAAGAAAGCGGAGTCGACGACCGCGGCCAGAGGTTCCGGTCCGGACCACACGAGCACGCGTCCCGCTACCCACAATAACCACAGCGCCGCGAGCGCGGTACCTCGTAGGGTATCGAGTGATGTCCAGGCGCGAACAGCCGTAAGCAGGAATCCCACGACGATTGCAGCGACAAATCCAAATACCATTTCATGCGCATGCCAGATCACACCGCTCATCGTCGGCGCGCGACCGCTGACAGGGTGGCCATGAAGAGCGATCAGCCAGAGCGCGACGGCAACAACACCAAAACATGCGCCCCCAAGATAGAAAGGGCGCAATCCGAGCCGCAGGACGGGCAAGCCGACCACCTCTTGTATCGAACTGCTTGCAACAGGCTGGCTGATCTTCATCCTGCTTCCCCAGATAGATATATGCCGATAGTGAATCTTAAGGCGTCAGTGAGCCCATGGGTACCGTTTCCATTACCGCTGTGATGGAATGTCGCATGGCAACTACGTCAATCCAATAAGAGCTGCGAAACGGTATATCGCGTGCCGGGCAATGCGCGGCTGGTAGCCCTTGTTCAACTCATCGCACTGACGGTCTCGAGGCGGAGTGCGTCCGAGCGCTCGATACAATTGGTCGAGACCAGTCGCCGTTGGACACGAAACCCATGCGCATCGAATGCCGCCCTTCTGGCAAAACTCCGCTACCGTTTGATGTGCTTTCCGCATGTTGATCACCTCGGGCCGGGACGACATCGTAGGGAGTTGCTCGACAAAGCGATAAGCATGACTGTGAAAGAAGTGAGGTGTGGCAGGTGGCATTGATTCGCGGAGCCACGAGTTGCTGGCCCAGGCGCGAATATGCTTGGCGGCGCTGAAACCGTACAGCCCGTTCGTTGACGAGTGTGAATGGCGCCTAGCAATCTGCGAGCCCGCGCGCACTGCATAGATGCCATGGAAGGCGTCGTGGGCGCGGTAGATGTCTCTTCCTGCCTGATGCGTCGCGACGAGTAGTTAGCGCTTCGATCCGTCGCAATCCCTCGGGTCTCAGCCCTTGACGGCGTCGCCCGCGATCACGGCGACGGCCGGCGACGCCGCACAGTGAGCCGAGATACAGCCTCAGGCGCCACTCTGAGAATGGCTGGCCGCCGTTCTGTCAAATTTGTTGGCAGTCGTCTCTTTCAAGTACTGGCTTACAGCGGCCCCCGTCCGCTACCGACGCCATCGCCAAGTCTATGCACCCTACGATCTGCGGCACGGACCTGCGCATTCTGAAGTGCGACGTCCCTACCTGCGAACCAGCCGCATTCCTGGAAATAAGGGAGTGCGAACAATCTGGCAGTTTAGCGAGCAGGTGAGCAAGTCCAGCACAGATGCCTGCGAAACGTTCTCGACAACGATCTGCAACCTTAGTTTATGGGGAACAGTAATCGGCCCGTTACGCTCGTATAACGGTAGTCGGGCCTCCCACCCATGAAGCCAGCCGCGTGATTGTTGGTCGTCTCCAGGGCCACCTGCCACTGTATGGTCCGGCTGCGATGATTCTGCAGGCCCATGCGCGCGCCCCAGATGTTGATTCCCCCATCCTCGGTGTTTTGTCGCCCAAGGTCTGCGCTCACGAAAAATGCCGCCTTGCCGCCGAGCGCAGTTCGCCAGGAGAGTCCACCGAGATACTGGGCCAGCCAGCGTGGCGAATAATAGTTGCCCTGATTGGGGCTGCTGTCGTAGAAGTTCCTGGTTTTGATGTAGGCGCTCAGCCCAATGTTTGCCAGTAGTTCGTAATTCCATCGGGTGCGCGCCATTGGCCGCGTGTTGTGATCCGAGAACCACATCGCGCCCGCCACGGCGCCGACGGTAAAGCGCGGAGTGAACTGATGATCCAGCACCAGCATGAGGCTGTTATACGTCAGACCCTGCTCAATTCCGCTGATCGAATCGACGACATCGCGCTCGGCGCTTACACCGAGCGACGTGTCACTGCTGGTGCGCCGCATATAGTCGAGCATGCCCGTTAGCGTGGTGTGGCCGCGTGTGTCCATGATGCCAGCGCGCGCGTCCACGGTGTGCTGTGTGCCACGCTGTCGGTACTGCCCGTACAGACCACGCCCGTAGGCTGACCAGTCCGGTGCGTCGTAATGCGTGGCGCTCGCGCCCAACCCCCAGCCATTCGGGAAAAGATAGCCCAGGCTGGCCCTGTCTTCGTTGAAGCGGGCGCTGTCGTTGCTGAACAGTGCATCTGCGGTCAGCCAACCTTGTTTTGCGGGCCCGTCGCGCGACTGGGCGTACGTTAACACTGGCGTGTATGTTGCCAGCACGCCGGCGACGGTCAGCGCACGCAGGAGCGCACACGCGACATAGGGGCGGCATGCATACATGAATGATTAATCCTTTTCTCTTTTGCGCTGGCTAGCTATCCGCAAGTCGGCGTTTGCCGCACGCGATGAATTCCTGCACATGCTCGCCTTCAGCCATGACTGCATACGACGAAAGTGAGCATGTTGGCGGCGCGCCTTCAAATCACTCGCTCATAACCCTACGATCAGATCACCGGCTGCGCTTAATCTCGACATGGAAGACACATAGCGAAGACTGAGTCTCATTTTGTCCCCCAGGTTTTTCGGGTTTTCAGCAACTCGTCAAGGTAACCCAGTACGCTAGCGGGCTGTAGCAAGAAGCTATAAAACAGCAGATAGATGACGAACCCGGCGCTATTGCGCCGCACGGTCAGATGCAGTTGCCTGAATGTCTTTTTTTCCACCGAAAACATTACGGTACTCATCAGTCCCGCCAGCGGGATCAGCGTGACCGTCATCGGGCCGACGATCCAGTAGTTTCCGAAGAGGGCACACACCAAGCCCGGAATGAACGCAAATGAGAACGCTACATCCAACCAGGGGAACAACAGGTTCCAATAAACAAAGAACGTCGACAAACGCGGTGTCCACAAGATCCGGGGATGCTGACGGAACGCTTCTAGCATGCCTCGGGCCCAGCGTTGACGCTGCCGGACAAACTGCCGTACCGTCGTTGGCACATTCGTGAAGCACAAAGCGTCCTCGCAATGGCCGACCCGATAGCCGGCTCGCAGAAGGGCCCAGGTCAGCACGATGTCTTCGCCGACGCACGGGGGCCATCCGCCCACCTCCCTCAGCGCCTGTCGGTCATATAAAGAAAATGCCCCTTGTGCGACCAAGGTTCCCTGATACAACGACTGCATGCGTTTGATTGCCGCAATGCCGACGAAATAGTCCCATTCCTGGCAACGGGTCAGCCAGTTGTGACGGGAATTTCTCACCAGAATCGCCCCTGCAACGGCTCGCGTGTTCGGTGGATCGTTCACATACCTTTCGACGATGTTCACCAGCGCTCGGCCATGTAGCTGGGAATCTCCGTCGACCGTCAGGACCAAGCCGTGCCGGGCGCGACGCAATCCTTCATTGAGCGCATTGGCTTTTCCACCATTGGTTGAGATGTCGACGATCTCTAGCCACGCGTACTCAGTCTGTGCGGCGCGCACTATCTGAGCGGTGCGATCGCGTGAACCATCATTGATGACGATCACCTGCAGCTCTGCCGGATACCGCTGCTGATCAATCGCGGCCAGCGTATCGTGTATCGAAGCCTCCTCGTTGTAGGCCGCGATCAGAATTGTCACGGGCGGGTAGCTCGCCAATGGCGCATGAGTCGGGCGTCGGTCAAGCAACAGGCTGATGATGAGAAAAGCGTTCATGAAGCCCGGCATAATGGCAATGCCGCCGACCGCAAGCACAGCCGGAATACTGCCTATCCAATCAGACAGGTCTGCCATCCATGGTCGGGCGGCCCAGATGGAAAACGCAGTCCAGCTTATTGCTACGCACAGCGCTAGCAAGAATTTGCGGAGTACTGGCAGATAGACATGATGTCGATGGACACTGCGGGCTTTGTTATTCATTCCGCTCACTTGACATCAGAGCCATACTCAAAGCCAGGCTCCTTCCGGTAAAGGTGCAATCGGTTGCCTTGAATTCATTAGAGCCCGGCCGGTAGCGATTGGCCCAGCGTAAGCGCGAATTTCCATCGAAAACATTGTGGTTAATCAAATTGACACGCTTATTCGACATAAAAATCGCCCAACTACGTGATCCGGATTTGCGGGTGCCGGATCGATTTCGTCAAGATTCAGCGCTTTGTTCGCTCGTATCGTTTCAGCACAATGACCTGTGTGTAACCGGCAACTGGTCCGCTCACGTATGTCTGCTTTCTACGTCGCCTCGCGCACCGCAAGTCCACACAAGAGCGGTTTCCTGAGGCTTCTCCTCAATCTTCTTCGCTGCTTCTGCATTTCCTGCCGCGTATCCTAAGAAGAAATCTCTCCGGTCCCTTGACCTGAATCAGGATCTCGCGACCTCGGGCCCGGCAACTAAAGCGGCAGTTGGCAGCGAGCCACACGCATTCAGACATTGGTTCCCGACATCAGCTTCCTCCTGTACATCAACTTATCGACAGATGGCCGCCCGATCTGAACACGCTCGTGTCAAAAGGCTTGACACAGATCAGTCCGCTGATCCTCCACACTAGAATGTCTATGGGAGCCTGTGTCTCGCCCGGTAAATGGGAGTGTTGAGGCAGCAACGATTGCAGCGAAAGGTATTGCGCTCGGTCTCTCTGGCATCATGGTTGGCGAAGATGCTGCATCAGCGTGTATGTGAATAACAACCTCCCGTGGAGGTTAACGCTGACACTTAATGATGGCACCCGTTGCGGCGGGACTCAGCGATGCCACCGGGACAGGAAGTCGAATGCCTGGCTGGGGTGCGTCGAGGCGATCCGAGTCCCTTACGGAACATCAAACAGACCCGTTCCTATCGCCCATATTTGTCCGCCATCGCGCGGGAGAAAAAGTGCGTCCATGTGCTTGCGGCGTGCAAAATCCAAGCCTTTCTGAGGCCCCAACACCGTGAGGGCGGCTGCATAAGCATCCGCGTCCATGCAGAACCTCGCCAGCACGGTGACCGACGCGACCGTTGCATAAAGGCTCGCCTGCGCGCGGATCCACGACATGCGAGATGCGCTTGTCCTCGCATGTGCTCCAGCGACGATAGTCCCCCGAAGTTGCGACCGCGACATGCGTGAGCTCGATCACGCCGAGCGCCTCGCGGCGTTCGTAGTCGGGGCGCTCGACCGCGATTGCCCACAGTGCATGGCCAGGCTTTGTGCCTCGTGCACACATGACTTAAAAATATTCATTCCGCACGTTTCAGTGAACCTTTTGCTTAATTGCAAATTTCAGACTAAATTGCCAAAGTCCTAAAAACGGGACAGATAAATTCAAGCTCTTCTTCGAGTCATTCAGGCCATTATTCACGGGGATATGCCAATGGATCGCCAGCCTCAAACCTGTTGTGCCGCGCCGAACGCGGTTCGCCGCGCTTCGTTCAAAACCGCGTTGGGTCTCATGGCGTTCGGCATGGCCGCCGAACTCCTGCCTGGCCTCGCGCACGCCGCTGCCCTCAGCAAGGCACAGCGCGATGCCATGACGCCCGACGACGTGATCGCCATGATGAAGCGCGGCAATGAGCGTTTTCGCGCGGGCAAATTTCAGACGCATGATTTTCTGGCGCAGAAGCGTAGCAGCGCGAACGGCCAGTATCCGGCAGCCGTCATCCTGAGTTGCATGGATTCGCGCGCTCCCGCCGAAATTATCCTGGACGCGGGTATTGGCGACACTTTCAATGCGCGAGTGGCGGGCAATATCGTCAACGACGATCTGCTGGGCAGTCTCGAGTATGCCTGCGCGGTAGCCGGCTCGAAGGTGGTGCTAGTGATGGGCCACACTTCGTGCGGCGCGATCAAAGGCGCCATCGACGGCGCCAAACTCGGCAATCTCACAGGCCTGTTGGACAAGATAAAGCCGGCCATTGATGCCACGAAGTTCGACGGTGAGCGCAGCAGCAAGAACGACGCGTTCGTGGATGCGGTGGCCGCTACCAACGTGCGGCAGACCATCGACGAAATCCGCCGCCGCAGCGACGTGCTGGCCGGGCTGGAAAAGGACGGCAAAATCAGGATCGTCGGGTCCATGTACCACCTCGTGGGAGGCAAGGTGCAGTTCTATGGCTGATTGATCAGCGGCTCGATGCGGCGCGATGCACGACTCATCAAGCCGCTCGAATCACGGACGCTGAAAATCTGGGGGCTCTGGCTACGTGGCCATTCCACCGGACTCACGAGTCCTCAGACCGATAGGGGCTCAACTGCGCGATCACGAATGTCCGCTCGCGTTGCGGTCAAGGTTCTCACGACCCACATCTGCCGTTTCAACCTCCGCTGCGCGGGCGGCAGCTCTCAAGGTATAACGGCCTGCCGGCCGGGAAATTCGATCAAAAGCGGCGGGCCACCGTTGCTTCCCCGCAATGTCCGCCCTTGTGGCGGGCACACCCATCATCTCATCTTGACAACGACCTTGCCTTTGGCTCGCCCGGTATCGACGTAGGCCATCGCTTCTCTGATCGATTCGAAGGGAAAGATCCGATCCACAACCGGGCGTATGACACCGGAATCGACCAGGGCTGTGATCTGGCGCAACTGGTCTCCGCTTGCCCTCATGAACAGAAAAGAATAGCTGACCTTAAGACGTTTTGCCTGCTTCCTGATCCGATAACTCAAGAGGCGTGTCACTAGTCTGAGGAACCAGGACAAACCAAGCTGCTTTGCAAAATCCGGGTCCGGTGGACCAGAGATCGAGATGAGCTGTCCGCCGGGTTTGAGCACGCGCAGCGATTTGCTGAGCGTGTGCGCGTCGAGGCTATTTATAACCACGTCATAGTCGGCAAGGATTTTTTCGAAGTCGTCCTTCCTGTAATCGATGACAACATCTACACCAAGGCCCTTGACCCAGTCCACGTTCGCCGTGCCTGTTGTCGTCGCGACGAACGCGCCGACATGCTTCGCCAACTGGATGGCAACCGTCCCGACACCGCCGGAGCCCGCGTGAATGAGAACCTTCTGTCCTTTTGCGAGGTGCGCTTTTTCGATCAAGGCCTGCCAGGCAGTCAGGCCAACCAGCGGAAGGGAGGCGGCCTGTTCCATGGTGAGCGCCTTCGGTTTGATGGAGAGGTCCGCCTCGTTCACTGCAATCAAGTCCGCAAACGCGCCGATCCGGTCTTTATCGGGCCGCGCATAGACTTCGTCGCCGGCCTTGAAGCGCTGCACACGCGATCCAACCCGCACGACCACCCCGGCACATCGTTGCCCAGAACGAGCGGCAAGCGATAGGGCAAAACAAGCTTGAATTCGCCGTCGCGGATTTTGGAATCGAGAGCGTTCACGCCTGCGGCGTGGACCTGGACCAATACGTCATCGTCGCGTAGGTCGGGTTCTGGCATTTCGCCAATCCGCGCGCCATTCTTGCGTCCATAACGTTCGAGAATAAACGCTCGCATAGTGTTTTGTTTCCCAGATTTGATTCGTCGGTCCATGCGTTCTTTTCCCGGCAGCGATCGAGACCTGAGCCAGCAGCCCGCAGTTCGCTGCGCGGCTACGAACTCAATGTTCCTGTTTGGTGGCTCGCGTCCCCGATACGTGCGACGCACACGAACGCGAAGCAAGCGCAGCTTCTATCAGGGTGGCAGCCAGGGTGCTGGGCCTGGCATGGCGGGTGAAGAGCTCGAAGACCCCAAGGCCATCTTATTCTTGCGGGACCGGACTGCCAGATCGTGACGCCGCTATTGTGTCGAGCCGCAGGTCCTTCCGAAGCGCGGCATCCACCATGCCGGCCGGCGCGAATCTGCGCAGCAGTTGCAGACGACTCGCGAGTGCGCCGGCTGGATACCGGAGTTTCGGCCGAGCCGCAACTGCAGCCTTCAGCACGACGTCGGCCACGACGCTGGGCTCGGTGGCGGTTGCCATTACCTCACTGACACGGTTGCTGACGACCGTACGAGCCTCGCGATATGCATCGAGCTTGGCGTCGGGTTCCAGGAAATTCGCGTCGAACGGCGTCTTTGTGTAAGCGGGCTCAACGACCGAGACGCGGATGCCCCAGGTGCGAAGCTCATGGTCGAGCGATTCGGAATACCCCTCGATTGCATGCTTCGTTGCGGCATAGAGCGCTCCGAACGGCATCGGCACGAAACCGAGCACCGAGCCGATGTTGACGATGCGACCACTGCGCTGGTGCCGCATGTGGGGCACGACGGCGCGAATCATCCGGACCACGCCAAAGAAGTTCGTGTCGAAAATCGAGCGGGCCTGCTCGATCGAGCTTTCTTCTGCTCCGGCCGGAGCGACACCAAAGCCAGCGTTATTCACCAGCACGTCGATGCGACCCGCCCGTCGTATGACTTCTGTGACCACGGCGGCGGCGGATTCTTCGCTCGTGACATCGAGGGTCAGCATCTCGAAGGATCGCTCGCCGGTGGTGGCTGCCCGTCTGCTGGTGCCGAACACCGTATAGCCCGCGTCGGCGAGCCGCTGCGCGGTGGCCTGCCCAATGCCTGAAGATGCCCCCGTAACAAGGGCCACACCCAAATTCCTTCTGTCGACCATGCGAAGCTCCATGTAAGAGGATTTCAGTCACTATCAAATTGAAATCGACTATACTGGCAAATCAGGAACATGTCACTATCAAAACAGTATGGACGACAAAAATTTCTGCGATGAACCGTGTCCCATCGCGCGCAGCCTGGGTGTGGCGGGCGACGCGTGGAGCATCCTCATTCTGCGCGACGCCCATGCCGGTCTCACGCGCTTTGACCAGTTCCGCAAAAGTTTGGGCATTGCACCGACCATGCTGACCCGGCGACTGGCAACGCTGACAGAGGAGGGACTATTGGAAAAACGCCGCTATTCTGAGCGACCGCCGCGTGAGGAGTACCAACTGACTGCTGCCGGGCGAGATTTCCTGCCGGTGCTCTTCATGATCGGTGCATGGGGGCGGCGATATCGCGGCGACGGCAAGCTGGTTCGCTTCCTCGATGCCGAAACAGGAACAGAGATCAGAGCGGTGGCGGTCGATGAGGTCACGGGAGCGAAGATCGGGACTCGTCCGATACGGGTTGTCTACCCCGGCGAAGATTGACGCTACGATGGCCTTTCCGGACCAAGGACTCGTACCTCTCTCATCCAGCACTTCACGCGGAAATCGCGGCCATGTGAGTCGCCGTTAGCCGCGCTGGAGTTCGATCGCTCGCAATGCGCCTTGCTGAACGAGTCCGACGGCCTCAACCAGTTGCCGCCTTAACGACTCATGGTTCGCCAGCTTCGGCGGGAACACTTCCTCGATGGCAAGCATTGTCTGGACAAGTTGCGCCGGGTCGGCAGGAACATCTGAAGTCAGCCGCGCAGCCAACGGATCGATGATGTCGTAAGGCGTGCCGTCATCGGCGTGGCCGCGCAGAAACACCAGCCACGCCGCTACGGCCAGCGTTAGCATCCTGATCGATCGTCCCGCGTTCAGTCGCCCCTCGATAGTTGCGAGCAAACGAGGCGGAATCTTCTGGCTGCCGTCCATCGCGATCTGCGCCGTGCGATGCTTCAGCGCGGCGTTCGCATAGCGTTCGAGCAACGCGTCGCGGTAAGCGAGCACGTCAAAGGAGGGCGGCATATCGAGCGTCGGCGCGATCTCGTCAGTCATCATCGCGTGAACAAATGCTTTCAGAGGCGGATAAGCGATGGCCTCATCGATCGTTGAGAATCCCGCCAGCATCGAAAGATAGGCAATGGTCGAGTGTGTTCCGTTCAGCATGCGCAGCTTGGCGAGCTCGAACGGCATGACGTCGCCGACAAGTTGTGCGCCCACTCGCTCCCATGCCGGACGTCCTGTGGGAAAGCGGTCCTCGATCACCCATTGGCGGAACGGCTCGCATGGCACAGGCACCGCATCGTCGGCGTTCAACGCGGCGTGTGCCGCTTCGCGATCGGCATCGGTCGTGGACGGCACGATGCGGTCCACCATCGTTGAAGGGAAAGCGACATGGGTGTCGATCCACGCGGCGAGCTCAGCATCGAGTGCGCGCGCGAACGACACGACTGCCTGCTTCAACGCCGCGCCGTTGTGCGAGAGGTTATCGCACGACAGGACGGTGAACGGCGGCGTGCCGGCGTCGCGCCGCTGTTTCAACGCGGCGGTGAGAATGCCCGGCACCGTCGACGCATCGTCTGGATTTGCCAGGTCGTAAGCGACACCGGCGTGATTCATATCCACGTCGCCCGTTCGCGTATCGCGGCAGTAGCCCTTTTCTGTGACGGTGAGCGAGACGATCCGTACGTTCGCGTCGGCGAACAGTTCGAACAGGCGCGCGCGGTCGTGCGGCATCGCGAGCACTTCCTTCAGCGCGCGAATGACGGTGACACGCAGGCCGTCGGGACCGCGTTCGACGACGCTATACAAGCCGTCCTGCGCCATCAACGCATCGCGCTTGCCGACGTCGCCCTGCAACGTCACGCCGCAGATGCCCCAGTTGCCGCCCGCGCTGAGCATCGCTTCTTCCGTGTAGACCGCCTCATGTGCGCGATGAAAGTTACCGATCCCAAGATGAACAATACCAATGCGCGGATCGTGCCACGCCGGCTGCAATACATGGTGGCTCAAGGAGGCGAGGGCACTGCGGCGGAGCAAAGGGCGGCTGGTCATGTTTCAGGTCCTGAGTGCGGGGAAACCCGTCGTTGACGGTGGAATATACTTGTATGGTAGCATCGGTCACATTGAATGCGACTCAAGGAATTCCCCCATGAAAATTGTCCGTGCCGATGTGATCGTCACGTGTCCGGGCCGCAACTTCGTCACGCTGAAAGTGGTGACGGACGAGGGTGTTCACGGTATCGGCGACGCCACGCTGAACGGCCGCGAACTCGCGGTAGCGTCGTATCTGAAGGACCACGTGTGTCCGCTGCTGATTGGGCGCGATCCGGGTCGCATCGAAGATATCTGGCAATTCCTCTACAAAGGCGCGTACTGGCGCCGCGGGCCGGTCACGATGACGGCGATCGCAGCGGTCGACATGGCCTTGTGGGACATCCTCGGCAAGGTAGCGAATCTGCCGCTATACAGGTTGCTCGGCGGCGCGTCGCGAGAAGGCGTGATGGTCTATGGACACGCAACAGGCCGCGACATTCCCGAAGCGCTGGATCGTTACGCAGAACACATCGAGCAGGGCTACAAGGCGATCCGCATCCAGTGCGGCGTGCCGAACATGCGATCGGTCTACGGCGTTTCGAAGGGCAACGGCACCTATGAGCCGGCCACGAAAGGCGCTGTCGAAGAACAAAGCTGGTCGTCGGAAAAGTATCTGGACTTCGTGCCGAAGCTGTTTGAAGCAGTGCGAGGCAAGTTTGGCTTTGACACGCATTTGCTGCATGACGTGCATCACCGCCTTACGCCGATCGAAGCGGCACGCCTCGGCAAATCGGTCGAACCGTATCGACTCTTCTGGATGGAGGACCCGACGCCTGCGGAAAACCAGGCGGGCTTTCGTCTCATTCGCGAACACACGGTGACGCCAATCGCGGTAGGGGAGGTGTTCAACAGCATCTGGGACTGCAAGCAGCTGATCGAAGAGCAGTTGATCGACTACATCCGCGCGACGTTGACGCACGCGGGCGGCATCACGCACCTCAAGCGCATCGCTGACTTTGCTTCGCTCTATCAGGTGCGCACGGGTTGTCACGGACCGTCGGATCTGTCGCCGGTCTGCATGGGCGCGGCGCTGCATTTCGATCTGTGGGTGCCGAACTTCGGCGTGCAGGAATACATGGGTTTCCCGAAGGAAGCGCTCGACGTGTTCCCGCACGCGTGGACTTTCGAGCGCGGCATGATGCACCCCGGCGAGGCGCCGGGGCACGGTGTCGATATCGACGAAGAAGCGGCCGCTCGCTATCCGTACGATCCGGCGTATCTGCCCGTCGCGCGGCTCGAAGACGGCACGCTGTGGAACTGGTGAGGCAATTCCCAAGCTGCATCGACAGATAAAACGACGGCCAGGAGACAGGCATGGCAGACAGGCAAACCAGTGCGATGTTGCGGCGCGTCGCCGCGGCATCGACAATCGGCACCGCCGCCGAGTACTACGACTTCTTCGTGTACGGCACGGCCGCCGTGCTCGTGTTCGGCGCAAAGTTCTTTCCGTCGGGCGATCCGCTGATCGGCACGCTCGCGGCATTCGCGACCTATGCGGTGGGCTTCGTGGCGCGACCGCTCGGCGGCATCGTGTTCGGGCATTTCGGCGATCGTATCGGACGCAAGAAGGCACTGATCGTTACGATTCTGATTGTGGGGCTGGGGACGTTCGCCATCGGTCTGTTGCCGGACTATTCGCAGATCGGCATCTGGGCGCCTGCGTCGCTCATTCTGATTCGCGTGCTACAAGGCTTTGGCGTGGGCGGCGAGCAGGCGGGCGCGGTGCTGCTGACGGCGGAATATGCGCCGCCTCGCGAACGCGGTTTCTTTGCAAGTCTCGTGCAACTTGGCGCGCCGGCTGGATTCCTGATTCCATCGGGCCTCTTCGCGCTGCTGAGCGCGACTCTCACGCATGAGCAACTGCTTGACTGGGGCTGGCGCCTGCCGTTTCTCGGCAGCATCGTACTGGTGGTGGTCGGCCTGTATATCCGGCTTCGCACGGAAGAATCGCCGATCTTCGCCTCCATCCGCGAGACGAAGGCCGTCGAGTCGCGGCCAGTGGTCGAAGTGGTCAGGCAATTTGGCCCGACCATTGTGAAAGGCGTCGGCGCGAAGTTGATCGAGGCGTGCACGTTCGCGATGTACACGATGATCGTTCTCGCCTATGGCCGCGCGCATAACATCAGCGAGAGTTTGCTTCTGCAGACGATCATCGTGGCAGTCCTGCTCGAGTTAATCGCGATTCCGCTGGCAGGCGCGTTATCGGACCGCATTGGCCGGCGCACGACTTTCATCGCGGGCGCAGTGCTGCAAGTGCTGCTCGTCGTGCCGCTCTTTCATGCTATCGACAGCGGCAACCGCATTGCAATTCATGCGGCGATGATTCTTGCCATTTCCGTGGGCCACGGCCTCTGCTATGCACCGCAGGCGTCGCTGTTCCCCGAACTCTTCCCTGCACGCGTTCGGTGCAGCGGCATAGCGCTCATCTGGCAGATCGGATCGCTGATCGGCAGCGGCGTGCTGGGGCTCGTCGCGGTCAAGCTGATCCAGGCGACGCACGGAAACCCGATCGGTTTGATCATCTATGTCGTCTTGCTCGGCGTCATTTCTGCCGTGTGCATGTTTCTTCTCCCCGAGACGGCCCCTGCGCGGCGCGGCGGTGATCTTCACGACTGGGGCACGACGCGGCACGAGCCGGCATCACACGAAGCACGAGCCTCTACCGCTTTCGCTGCGCGCCATTAGGCAAGCCGCACTGCGCCAACACGCGTGCGAGTACGCACGCAGCACCTTGATACGGGATCACGACCATGTTTGCAGCCGTTCTCCACGAACCGAAAAAACTTCTCATCGACGAACTCGATGCGCCGCAGCCACAAGCTGACCAGGTGCAGATACGCGTGCGGGCCGGCGGCATTTGCGGCTCCGATCTGTCGTACTACTTCAAAGGCAGGAGCGGTGATTTCGCGGTACGCGAGCCGTTCGTGCTTGGGCATGAAGTGGCGGGCGAAATCGCGGCGCTTGGTGAGGGCGTGAGCGGCTTCACTGTCGGTCAGCGCGTCGCGGTGAATCCCGGGCTCAACTGCGGCCTCTGCCGATACTGCGTGAAGGGCATGCCGAACCATTGCCTGAACATGCGCTTCATGGGCAGTGCATCGACGTTTCCGCACATGCAGGGCATGTTCCGACAGTTCATCGCGGTGAGTGCTCGTCAGTGTGTGCCCGTCCCGGACGCGCTCGATTTCGCGCAGGCGTCGATGGCGGAGCCACTGGCGGTGGCTCTGCATGCGCTGCGGCTCGCGGGTTCGCTGGTCGGCGCCAAGGTGCTGCTAGTCGGCTGCGGACCCATCGGCTGCATCCTGCTCGCGGTGGCCAAACGCGCGGGAGCACATCGCATCGTGGCGCTCGATCTCGCGCGAAAGGCGTTGCAAATGGCGCAGACGCTCGGTGCCGACGAAACCGTGCTCGCGACGGATCAGGCTCGCATCGATCAGTGGGCGCAGCAGCGCGGCACGTTCGATGTCGTGCTTGAAGCCTCGGGCAGCACGGCGGGCCTCGACACTGCACTGCGGGCCGCGCGTGCGGGCGGCACCGTCATTCAGGTTGGCAATCTGCCGGCGGGACAGTCGCCGGTGGCCGCGAATCTGGTGATGTCGAAGGAACTGCGCTATCAAGGTTCGTTCCGCTTCACCGACGAATACGCCGTTGCCGCCGAAGAACTGGGTGCGCACAAGATCGATCTGCGCCCGCTAATGACGCATTCTTTCCCGCTAGAAGACGCGAACCGCGCGTTCGAAGTCGCGCGTGACCGCACGCAGTCCATGAAGGTGCATTTGCATTTCGACTAACCGCATTACGTTCACTTTTTCCCATGAACCGCCCGCACAGAGAAGAGGCGGATCAACTGGAGACACACACCATGATCAAGAGCCAGCGATGGTTCGTCGTCGGCCTGCTGTTTCTAGCGGGCGTCATCAATTATCTCGATCGCGCGGCGCTTTCTATTGCCGCGCCGCTGATCCAGAAAGACCTGAATTTCTCGCATGCGGAAATGGGCATCGTCTTCAGCAGCTTTTTCATCGGCTACGCGTTGTTTAACTTTATCGGCGGCGTGGCGTCCGACAGGTTCGGCGCAAAGAAGGTGTTCGGCGGCGCAATGGGCGTCTGGTCGATCTTTTGCGGCGCGACGGCGCTCGCGAGCGGCATCGTCTCATTGATCGTGCTGCGCGTGCTGTTCGGCATGGGCGAGGGGCCCTTCAGTTCGTCGAACAGCAAGATGGTGAACAACTGGTTTCCGCGTCGCGAGGTTGCGAGCGCGATCGGCGTGATCAGTGCGGGGACGCCGCTCGGCGGCGCGCTCGCGGGGCCCGTCGTCGGCTACATGGCGATCCAGTTCGGCTGGCGCTGGGCATTCGTCGCGATCATGATGTTCGGCCTTGCGTGGCTCGTGCTCTGGTCGATGACGACAACGGAGCAGCCGCAGCAAAACCGGCGTGTGACACCAGCCGAACTCGAACTGATCGTGGCGGGCCAGCAGCAGGCGCCGTCGATGGAGCACGCGCCCAGTGGCAAGCAGCCGGGACTCGGCTTCTATCTGAAGCAGCCGGTCATTCTGGCGACCGCTCTCGCATTCTTCTCCTATAACTACGTGCTGTTCTTTTTTCTGTCGTGGTTTCCGACCTACCTGACGGAAGCGCACCACATGTCGCTGCACGACATGAGTATCGCGACGGTGATTCCCTGGTTGCTCGGCAGCATTGGCCTCGCAGCAGGCGGCTTCATCACCGATTACGTCTTGCGGCTGACCGGCAAGCCGTTGCTGTCGCGGCGCATAGTACTGACGGTTTGTCTCGGCGTTGCTGCCGTGTGTGTCGGCTTCGCGGGACGTGTGCAGAGCATGCAGGGCGCAGTCGCACTGATGTCGGTGTCGATCTTCTTCCTGTACGTCACCGGTTCTGTCTACTGGGCGGTGATTCAGGATACAGTGCGCCGCGAAAACGTGGGCGGCGTCGGGGGATTCGTGCATCTGATCGCCAATCTTGCGGGCGTGATCGGACCGGCCGTGACCGGTTTCATCGTTCAGGCGACGCGCGGCGCTTACGGGAGCGCGTTCATCCTCGCAGGAGCGATCGCCGTGATCGGCGCGGCCGTTGCGTTTGCGTTCATCCGTGAGCCCAGGTCGCAAAAAGAACCGCGAGAGCGTAAGCTAGTATGGTAGGTTCGCACGATCATTTCTGATAGACCCGGTATGGACACGAAGACAGCAAGCCCGAAGGCCGCATCGCGGCGCGCAAAAGGAACCGCCGCGCTCACTGTGGTGTCGCCCGCCGCGAGCCGCGCACGCACGGCGCCTGGCGACGCGAAGACGTCGCTGCGCGGCGCGCTGACGGGTTTGTCGCTCGAATCGCACGAGCCGATCGGCAAGCAGATTTTCCGCTCGTTGCGCGAGGCGATCTTCACCGGCTTGCTTGCGCCCGGCGCTCCGCTTTCGGAAAAGGAGGTGTCGGAACTGTTCCAGGTTTCGCGGCAGCCGGTTCGGGAGGCATTCATCAAGCTTGTCGAGGCGGGCGTGCTGCAGGTGTTGCCGCAACGCGGAACGTTCGTAAAGCGGATTTCGCCGCGAAGGGTGCGCGAAGGGCGTTTCATTCGCGAGGCAATCGAGGCTGCAGTGGTACGCAAGGCGGCCGACGTGATCACGGACAAGCAACTTGCCGAGCTTGCCGCGAATCTGCGTGAGCAGAAGGCCGCGTCCAGGCTGAACGACACTGCCGCGTTTCTCGCCTGCGATGAGCAGTTTCACTTTCTTATCGCACAGTCCATCGATTGTGTCGCGGCATGGGAGACGATTCAGGACATCAAGGCCCAGATGGATCGGGTGCGCTATCTGAGCCTGCATGAAGTTTCGCCGCTCGATCTTCTGATAAAGCAGCATGCGCTGATCGTGAACGGGCTGAAGGCGCATGATCCCGACGCTGCGGAGAGTGCGATGCGCGCGCATTTGCGCGAGATTCTGGTGTCGCTGACGCCGGTCGCGAAGCTCAACCCGGACTGGTTCGAGCCGGACGAGCCCGCAGATGCCAGTTTGACGTGGTGAGGCTTGAGTGTTTGCCATCGCAGCGCCGATGACTGATTGTCGAAGCGTAGCGGTCAGCCCATCCAGGACACTGCGTGAAGTTTTTTCCGCCACGGCCGGCGCCAGTCCTTCATTGAAGTGATGCGGCCGTATTCCGTCGTACCGGTGCGTGGCAACCGGCATCAAGGTGTCCTTCCGCGATCCACCGCATCCCTGGCAACGTCGCCGGAACGGACACACGAATGCGCCAGATCGTTGACAATCCATCCGACTGTCGCGCCAGCCTTGACAAAACGGGAGCCAGTCCTGGCTACTCGACTCCTGCAAGACCGGCCTGGTGAGCAGGGGCCTGATCGAACCACCGTCTGAAGATGAGCAAGAGCGGCTAGGTGCGATGTCTCGACCATGAGCGACCATAACGCCAGTCGCACGATTCAATATCCAGACCATGCAAGCTCAAGTTGACACCACGCGCGCTTACACGAAGCGCTTCGATGCCGTACTCGCGTACATTGAAATGAACCTCGATGGCGACCTGTCGGTGGAAGCGCTAAGTCGCGTCGCGAACTTCTCGAAGTTTCATTTTCATCGACAGTTTGCCGCTTATGTGGGAGTGCCAGTCGCACGCTTTGTGCAACTGATGCGATTGCGCAAAGCTGCACACCGTTTGGCTTCACGTGAGTTCTGTTCAGTGCTCGATGCCGCGTTCGACGCGGGCTTCGACAGCCCCGAAGCGTTCAGTCGTGCTTTCAAGCGCGCATTCGGCACGGCACCGAGTTCGTTTCGACAGCATCCGAACTGGCAGATCTGGAGTGCGGCTTTTGTCATCCCCTATCTTTCGAGGAAACTCACCATGCAAGTACAAATTGTCGATTTCTCAGAAACGCGCGTCGCCGCGCTTGAACACTGCGGACCTGTTGGGCTCGTCAACGAGAGCGTGCGCAAGTTCGTTGACTGGCGCAAGCAAAGTGGGCAATCCCCGATTGCATGGAGCAGAACTTTTGGTATCCCGCGCAATAACCCTGACACCGCGCCGGCAGATGCATTCCGCTTTGACATTTGCGGAGAAATCGACGAGCCGATTGCGTCGAACAGCTACGGTATTCGCGAACTTGTCATTCCCGGAGGGCGATGTGCGGTGGTTCGACACGCCGGATCGACCGACCACGTCGGCGAGACAGTCTATCCGATCTATCGCGACTGGCTTCCCACAAGTGGAGAAGAACTTCGCGACCATCCACTGTTCTTTCACTACCTGAGCGTCTTTCCGGAAACGCCGCAGGAGCAGTGGCAAACCGACATTTATATCCCACTCGTGTAACTGGAGACGATCTGCAGCGGTGATCTTGTGATCGCCGCGTTATGAACAGCTATCGGAAGATGCGAAGGTGAGGCCGGGTACATGCGACCTCGTCGATCCATGTTCCAGCTCAAGGCAGCCAACAGTGACGGCCAGGAGCGGCCGCTGCGCTTTTCAAAAAAAAGCCGGCTCAGGCGAGCCGGCTGAAAGTTCTGGCCATCCGAGGGCCGTGCCAGAACTGAGACAGCGTGCAACCACGTCGTGGCCGCTACGATGGACCTATCGTTTAGCGCGAGAATCGCGGGCGTTCAACGGGCACGAGTGACAGCCGCTGTCCGCTTGCTGCTCTGCACGGCGGTCTTCGCATAGAGACCCGCAGATGATGGACGGGAGCCCAGTTCATCGAGCGGTGTGCGATACGTCTCCCGCGCCGTCCATGCGGCGAGCGCCGCGAGGGTTGAGATGACGAGCGTCGCGGTACCGATCACCAACGGAATGTCGTTCGTGCCAGGCGGTGCAATCGCCGCGAACATCGAAGGCAGGAGGGCCGTCAGCGCCATGCCGATGTTTTGCCCGATCGACATCGCCGAAACGCGAGTGCGGGTCGGGAATAGCTCAGGCATGAAGCTCGGAAACACAGCGTTGAAGCCCTGGTAAATCACGCCCCACATGAGCACCGACGTGACGATCGCCAGAGGCGCATTCTTCGCGCTGATCGCGTACAGATAAGCGTAGGAAAGCAAGCCCGCGCCCACAGAACCGACGACCACGGGAATGCGTCGCCCGATCCTATCTGACAGCTTTCCGACGAATGGGATCACGATTACCGCGACGATGTTGCCGACGAACGGAATCACTAGATACGTGTTGGCGTGAAAGCCGATTCCGTAGGATGGCTGCACTGCGTAGGCTGCGCCGAAGATGGTGGCGACCATCGCAATGACCGCGGCAAGCGCCATTATCGCGATGCGCACGATATCGCGCCAGTTCTCGCGCAGTGCAATGGTGACAGGTGATGACGGGACGCCGCCCTGTGCACCCTCCTGCACGAACGCCGGCGATTCCGCTACCTTACGCCGGATAACGAAGCCCGCCACCAGCACCAGTGCACTGAGAAGAAACGGAATGCGCCAGCCCCACGACGCGAAGTCCTCCGCCGGCATGTAATACGCCAGAGGGATGAAGATAGCCGCGGCGAAAATCTGCCCCGCCTGCGTGCCCTGCAAGGCGAAGCTCGCATAGAACCCCCGCTGGCCGAAGGGCGCCTGCTCGAGGATCATCGAACTGGCGCCGGAAATCTCGCCGGCCACCGCGAAGCCCTGGACGAGCCGCAGCAGCACCAGTGCGATCGGTGCCAGAACGCCGACCTGGTGATAGGTCGGCAGAAGGCCGACGAGAAAGGTCGACGCGCCCATCAGGAACATGCACAGCAGCAGCAGATGCTTGCGTCCGTGCGTGTCTCCCCGCCGTCCAAGGATGAAGCCGCCGATAGGACGCGCCACGTAGCCGACACCGTAGGTCGCGAGTGAAGCGACGATCGCCAGCTTTGGATTTCCGGCCGGAAAGAATAGTTGCGGGAACACCATCGCCGCGGCCTGCGCGTAGATGAAGAAATCGTAGTACTCGAGTGCGGAGCCGATCCAGCCGCTGGCAGTCGCGCGCCGGGTTTGCTGCGTGGTTGGACTTGCTGTCCTGCTTGTGACCTGCATGTGTGTCTCCTCTATGGTTCTTGCTGTGTTGCATCTGAACCCGCGCGCATTCGCAGATGCGGCGCGAAGGCTCGTGATCCGCTCAGATGTGCAGCGGCGTCATGTTCATGAACGCACCGAGATGCCCGAGTTGCGCCAGCGCCATTTCACCGCCGGTCTGTATGCGGCATCCCGCTGCGCGGGCCGTCTCGAGGAAAAGGGTGACGTCCGGCGAGGTCACGACGTCCGCCACGAGGCTGCGGGGGTTAAGGGTGGCCAGCAGCGGATCGGGGAGGGGCAGGCTTTCGTTGCCCGTCATTCCAACCGGCGACGCATTGACGACCAGATCGAACAGGTCCAGCGATGCATGCGCGGCACCAGTCGTCACGTGCGGAAAGTGAGTTGCCAACAGCGCGGTGAGTCGATCGAGGCGGGCGTGGTCCGGGTCGATTAGCGTGATGGCCGCTATCCCATGCTCGCATAGCGCCCAGGCTATGGCGCTGCCCACGCCCCCGGCGCCGATGACGAGCGCCCGCGCCCCGCGGGGCTCGAAGCCGTGGCCGCGTGCCGCATTCATGAACCCGTCGCCGTCGACCATGTCGCCAATTAGCGTGCCGTCGGATTCCCGGCGAATCACGTTGACGCACCCGAGCGCCGCCGCCCGTTCGCTCAAACGGTCCATGCGTCTGGCCATGTCCTGCTTGTACGGCACGGTAACGACACATCCGCGCAGATTGCGCCACGCGCGCATGGCGTCGATGAAATGATCGACGGAGCCTCGGTCCAGATCGACCGGAATCATCGACGCGTCCTTGCCGTGACGCTCGAACCACGAATTGAAGTTATGCGGCGACTTCACCTGCGCGACTGGGGACCCGACGATGGCCAGGAGTTCGGTCGTACCGCTGATCATGTTGCGCCCTCGATGACGTTGATGAACGGCGATGATGCAACCACCCGGTGGCTACGGGCAACGCCACAAACGAACGAGTAGCCCGGCAATCGCCTTTGCGATGCGATAATCGCACTCTGGCAACGCATCGATAGAGGGAGACCATGCACACTCCGCGAATTCGCGAGCGGGATTTGATCGTCGGGCTTCAGAAAGGCCTCGCGCTCATCCAGTTGTTCACAGATGAGAGTCCCAGGCTGAGCGTGCCCGAAGCGGCGCGGCTGGCAGGCATGACGACGAGTGCCGCGCGGCGTTTTCTTCTCACTCTCGTTCATGACGGTTACGCTCAAACCGATGGTCGCCATTACTGGCTTGCGGCCAAGACCCTGCGGCTCGGACAGGCCTATGTGGATTCGGCGCGCTTGCCGCGCATGCTCAGGCCGATCGTCGAGAAGGTCGCCAGCGAAACACGTGAACACGTTTCCGTGGCGGTGCGCGATGGCGATGAGGTCGTTCATATCGTCCGAAGCCGTGTCGCCAACGTCTCTTCGCTTTCGATACGACAGGGATATCGGCTGCCAATGTACTGCACGGGCAGCGGCCGCTTATGGCTCGCCTCCGAATCCATCGAAGAGGTGGACGAGTATCTCGGACGTGTAGCGCTGCAACGTTTGACGCCGTTCACGCGCACGTCGGTGCGCGATATCAAGCACGAGGTCGAGCGGGTTCGAACGCAGGGATACGTCGAACTCGACCAGGAGTACGAAGTCGGCATGCGCATTCTCGGCGTGCCTCTTACGAACCGTAACGGCGAGATGCGCGCGAGCTTGACCATCACGATGCAGGTGTCGACGATGACCCAGGCGGAAATTCGCGAACGGTACCTCCGATTCTTGTATGAAGGCCAGGCTTTGCTTCGTCCGATAATCGACGTTTGATTCCACCCGCAGGGAATCCTTGGGTTTCCGATAGCCTTCGAATTTTTACCCGTGCGCTGGCTAGCGTGTCGCCCATGCCGTGCGCACGGGGGGCGACGCGACATTGTTCGTCGTGGGGCGGGACTCGGCTATTTCCGGCCACTCGTTTGGCGGTTCCAGGCGTCGGTCCAATGGCCGCTTGCCGTTCATGTTCTCGCTCATGACTTACCTCCATGTTGTTCATGCCTGCACGTCGGTGCCAGCGAGCGGAGGCTCGGGCAAATGCGCCGGTTGAGATCGGAGTTTGTGCCTGATGGTGTTCGTGCGGCTCGACGACTAGCCCGGCCGCTTTGACAAAACATCTTTGAACACAGGCATCGCTGAGAAGACGTTCGGCCAGCCCGCGTAGAACGCGAGCTGTGTCAGCACTTCAGACGCCTCGGCTTTGGTGAGCCCGTTGTCCATCGCACGATTCAGGTGATACGGAATTTGCGCAACCTGACCATTGGCAACCAGAGCGCTTACGGTAACGAGGCTCCGGTCGCGCGGTGCGAGTCCGGGACGCAGCCAAAGGTCGCGAAACAGTGCATCCGTCGTGTATTCAACGACGCCGGGCGCAACTGCGCCGAAATTTTCCTGAACCATCTCGGCTCGCTGCTTCTCGGCCGCTTCGTTCAACGGCAGAAGCTCAACATCGGCGGGGGCGAGTTCGCCGGAACTAATGGCACGTTCGTCGAAAACCTGCTGGGCGATCTGCGAAGCAGCCGTTGCATTCGCCCACCCGGAATAGAAAGCCAGGTGTGCAATCATTTCGGAAATCTCTGCGGGCTTCACTCCGTTATCGAGCGCAAGACCGAAGTAAAACGGCATCCCGGTGGTTTGATTGCGGGCGATGAGCACGGACAGCGTCACCACACTCCGGTCGCGTGCGGAGAGTTGGGGCCGCTTCCACAAACCGCCGAACACGGTCTGCTTTGTGTACCGCTCGAACGCCGGAGAACCCGACTTCGAATAGGCAGATGTAATCGGTTCTTGCATCGTTCTCATCCTTTGCGAATCAGCGCAGGCGCTCATAAATGCCGCCATGCCAGCTACAACAACGACGTGCACGATACGGCGCGCCTGCGAGTCACGGTTGACGATATTGCTCATCAGTTACCTGTTCGAGCCAGTTGACGTTCTTTCCATCCAGGGCTTCCTGTAGAGCCACATGTGTCATGCCGGTGGTGGACGTTGCCCCATGCCAGTGCCTCACGCCCGGCGGAATTGACACCACATCACCGGCGAGCACCTCGTGCTTTTCGTGGCCCCACTGCTGTACCCATCCTCTGCCCGACGTAATGAGCAACGTTTGCCCGAGCGGATGCGTATGCCAGGCGGTACGGGCACCGGGCTCGAACGTCACCAATCCACCGGACAAACGAGATGGCGCGTTGGACTGGAACAGCGGGTCGATGCGCACTTGACCTGCAAAGCGTTGCGTGTCGCCTGATACGGAAGGCTGCGCGCCGCTGTGAGCCACTGTGATTGATTTGCTCCCGGTGTCTGCAGCAAAGGCCGAGAAGGACGCGGATAGCAGCACCGCAATGGCGACGGTCGTCGATGCGCGCTTGCTCACTGCTGCTCACCGCTCGCGAGATACTGCTGTTCTGTCACCTTCTGTAGCCACTCGACATTCTTGCCCTCGAGTGCTTCCTGAATGGCGATGTGAGTCATCGCCGTGGTGGATGTCGCGCCATGCCAGTGTTTATGGCCCGGCGGGCACCAGATCACGTCGCCCGCACGAATCTCAACCCGTGCTTCGCCTTCACATTGAGTCCAGCCGCATCCCGCCGTGACGAGAAGCGTCTGCCCGAGCGGATGGGTGTGCCACGCCGTGCGCGCGCCCGGCTCGAACGTAACGGCAGCGCATGACACTCGCGCCGGCGGCGGAGGAGCGTTGAGCGGATCGATTCGGACGGTACCGGTGAACCATTCCTCGGGGCCTTTCATTGATGGCTGTGAGCCAGCGCGTTTCAGTTGCATGAGTTCCTCGCTGATGTCAAAGATGCACTGACCATAATGTAAGCCTTGGTCGAGCCATCGACTAGGTGGCAAAATCGGGATGCCCTTATGCACAGGAGCATTAATGAAGGAAGACTTCAACGACCTCGTCGGTTTCATCACCGTTGCTCGCGAGCGCAATTTCACCCGCGCGGCGGCGCAACTGGGTGTTTCGCAGTCGGCGCTAAGCCGAACCGTGGCAGGCTTGGAGCGAAGCATTGGTCTGCAACTCCTAACTCGAACAACACGCAGCGTCTCGCTAACTGAAGCGGGCGAAAAATTGCTCTCTGCAATCCGGCCCCGGTTCGACGAAATCGAGGCAGAAGTCGCTGCTTTACGAGGAATGACAGATCGGCCGAGCGGCACGGTGCGTATTACCACCACGGATTACGCCGCAAACACGTATGTCTGGCCGCGGTTGCAGGCTTTGCTTCGCCAGTATCCTGAACTCAAGATCGAGTTGGTGAACGACTACGGCCTGACCGACATAGTGGCCGATCGCTTCGACGTCGGCGTGAGGCTTGGCGACCAGGTCGCTAAAGACATGATCGCTGTGCGCATTGCGCACGACATGACGATGTCGATCGTGGGTTCGCCAGGCTACCTCAAGTCGAGGCCTCAGGCCAGGAGGCCGCAAGACCTCACGCTGCATAGCTGCATCAATCTGCGCTTGCCAACGCGAGAATCGTTACTGCCTTGGGAGCTATCCAAAGGCCGGCGCGAATTACAAGTCAGAGTCGAGGGTCAGCTCACGTTCAACAACGTCTATCAGATAGTTGATGCGGCCCTTGCCGGTTTTGGCCTTGCGTACGTGCCGAAGGACCTGGTCGAGCAGTACGTCCGCGCTGGAAAGCTTGACTGGGTACTCGAAGATTGGTACCCGACCTTCGTTGGACATCACGTCTACTATTCGACCGGGCGAAAGTCTTCGCGTGCGGTCCAGCTTGTAGTCGACGCGCTAAAGGCGGGTTATCAAATTTAGCATTGGAGATTGAACAAGACATGGTTTCTTGAGCGCTGGCTGTAATGACCGGCTCTGGACCGGTCGTTTCGCAGGTGAAGGGCCGCTTCGCTATGCTATCGCGCCGTGGACATCGGCGGTCATTCACTGGCCCGCTCGATGGTGGCCTCAAACGCAGACGCTTCGCGAAGCGCGTCGACTCCAGCAACAACGGTTCCCAGGTTGATGAGCGACTTCGAATAACCGAAGTCCCGATAGAACACCGCGATGTTGCCCCACGGCGCGTAATAAGCAATCGTTCCCACTGACGGATCAAATCCGTCCGGTGCATTGGTCACCGAAAGCTTTCGCGGCAGGTAAGCGATCTTCTCCGTGGCGTGGTAATCCTCGAAGCTCAGTTTCAGGGGCAGTTGAGCCATCAGGTCGCGGCTGGTCGGATTGTCGTCGAGTTTCGCAATGACGGTCTTGTCTGCGAACTTGATGGCTATGTTCATCGTATGTCCGTTGAGCGCAGGGTTCGAAGTTGAGGACAAACCGTCAGCGGCTGCGTGATTTGCCGCTGCCGCTGCAAGAGCGGACAACAGCCCACCGGCAATTGCCGAGCTGAGTCCCGAAGGGTTGCGTGATTGACTCATGCCACGCCCGCCAGCAGTTTGTCGAGAGTGATCGGATAGTCTCGCACCCGCACGCCCGTGGCGTTATAGAGTGCATTGGCGATGGCCGCGCCGACGCCGCAGAGCCCGAGTTCGCCGACGCCCTTCGCTTTCATGGGCGACGAAGTGGGATCGGTCTCGTCGAGGAAAATTACCTCCTGCTGAGGAATATCTGCGTGAACCGGAACCTCGTAGCTTGCGAGGTCATGGTTCACAAAGAGACCGTAACGATTGTCGACGACAAGCTCCTCCATCAGTGCGGCCCCCACGCCCATCGTCATTGCCCCGATCACCTGGCTGCGTGCTGTTTTCGGATTCAGGATTCGTCCAGCCGCGCACACGGCAAGCATCCGTCGCACGCGGATCTCGTATGTCGCAGCATCGACGCCGACTTCAACGAAATGTGCGCCGAAGGTGGACTGCTGGAAGCGCTTGTCGAGGTCTCCGTACTCCATCTTGTCTTCAGCCATCAGGTCCTCGCTTGCCGCCGCGTCGGATAGGGGGACGCTTCGACCGCCCACGCGCACATGTCCGTCCGCGAAGACGGCATCGTCGGGCGCCATGCCGAGTTTGCTCGCTGCCGCTTTTCGCAGTGCAACGCAGGCCGCATATACGCCGGCGGTCGAGCTATTCGCACCCCATTGGCCGCCGGATCCCGACGAGACCGGAAACGTCGAGTCGCCAAGACGCACGGCAATCTTGTCCAGTGGCAGGCCAAGCATTTCGGCCGCTGTCTGCGCAATGACCGTGTAGCTTCCCGTGCCTATGTCAGTCATGTCTGTTTCGATCGTGAGGAACCCGTGTTTGTCGAGCCGCACGCGAGCGCCCGATGGCATGACGATGTTGTTGCGAAAGGCCGCCGCGGTGCCCATTCCGATCAGCCAGCGTCCATCGCGATGCTGTGCGGGCCGCGTGTTGCGCTTCTCCCAGCCAAAGCGCGTCGCACCGGTCCGGAAACACTGGACAAGTTGCCGTTGAGAGAACGGACGATTCGGCTGTTCGGGATCGACCTGTGTGTCGTTGACGGCACGAAATTCGATAGGGTCCATCTGCAGCCTCTCGGCCATTTCGTCGATGGCAACTTCGAGCGCCATCAGGCCCGGCGCTTCACCTGGCGCGCGCATGGCGTTACCCTCGGGCAAGTCGAGCGTCGCCAGGCGCATCGCTGTCATGCGATTCGCCCCCGCGTAGAGGAGCCGCGTCTGCCCGACGGCGGTCTCCGGTTGTCCGTTCGGCTGATCGCCCGACCAGCTTTCATGGCCTAGCGCGGTAATCCTGCCGTTGTGCGTCGCGCCGATGCGGATGCGCTGGATGGTCGCCGGACGATGCGTCGTGTTATTGAACATAAGCGGGCGCGCTAGCGACACCTTGACCGGGCGCTGGGCGGCGCGGGCTCCGAGGGCGGCCAGGATCGCATCGGCACGCACGAACAGCTTGCCGCCAAAGCCGCCGCCGACGAAAGGCGAGATGACGCGGACGTTCTCGCGCTTGATCTTCAAGGTCTTCGCTACATCGCCTGCACCCCAGGCGATCATCTGATTGGACGTCCACACCGTGAGCTTGTCGCCGCTCCAAACGGCCATCGACGCGTGCGGTTCCATCATCGCGTGACTCTGGTCGGGCGTGGTGTACGTCGCGTCCAGGCACACGGGCGCGGCTGCGAACGCGGCATCGAAGTCGCCCACCGCGGTGGCCGGCTTGCCCCAGTAACCGCTCTTCGCCATCTGCGCAGACTCTTTGGCGGCGGCCAGATCGAAGCGTCCGTCTTCCCGCACATAATCGATCTTTAGCTTTTGTGCCGCATCGCGCGCCTGCTCGAAAGTGTCAGCGACTACCACGGCTATCGCCTGATGGTAGTGGTCGATTTGCGGTCCTCCCAACAGCTTCACCGTGTTGAAGTCACCCTTGTCGAGCGGTCCGGCGTTATCCGCGGTGACGACTGCGAGAACTCCCGGCGAGCGTCTGGCGGCGCGCACGTCCATCGCCCTTATCCGGCCGCGCGCAATAGCCGAACCGACGACGAAGCCATACGCGGGTTCGCGGGAGTCATCGTGCCACTCGTACGCGTATGTCGCGGTTCCGGTCACTTTGTGGCGCCCGTCGATGCGATCGGCCGGCTGGCCTACTGTCGTCATCCGGTCGATTGGATTGGTTGTCGCCGGTGTGTCGAATTTCATGCCTGGCTCCTCGCTTCGGTGATGACGGCGTTTAGCGTCCGCTCGACAAGCGTCTGCTTGAATGCGTTGTCGGCCGTCGGCTTGGCACCGTCGAGCAGACGCGATGTAACGGCTTTTGCGCCTTGCGGCATGACAGCGTCGGCCGCTTCGAGGCGCCAGGGCTTCGGCGCGACACCGCCCAGGCCCACACGTCCGCTGCCATCGCTCTGGACAATCGCTGCAACTGAAACCAGCGCGAAGGCGTACGACGCACGGTCGCGTACCTTGTGATAACTCTGAACGCCGCCGACGGGCGGAGGCAACGCCACCTGCGTGATGAGTTCGCCGGCACCTAGCGCGTTCTCGAGGTGCGGCGTGTTGCCGGGCAAGCGATGGAAGTCTGCGATCCGGATAGTGCGCGTCTGGCCGTCGGGCTTGACGGTCGAGATCGTCGCGTCGAGCACGCGCATCGCGACGGCCATATCGCTCGGATGCGTCGCGATGCATGCATCGCTGCCGCCGATCACCGCGAGCGATCGGCTATACCCTTGCATCGCTGCGCACCCGCTGCCGGGATTGCGCTTGTTGCACGGCAGATTCGTATCGTAGAAGTAGGGGCAGCGCGTGCGCTGAAGCAGGTTGCCGGCCGTCGTCGCCTTGTTGCGCAGCTGGCCCGACGCGCCAGCCAGCAGCGCGCGCGACAGCAACGGATAATCGCGCCGCACAGTGACATCGGCGGCGAGGTCGGTGTTTCGAACCAGTGCGCCAATGGCAAGCCCGCCATCGGGAGTGCGTTCGATAGCGTCGAGCCCGAGGCCGTTGATATCGATGAGATGCGCAGGCGTCTCGATCTGCAGTTTCATCAGATCGAGCAGATTCGTTCCGCCTGCGATGAACTTCGCGTTGGGCGAGCGGGCCGCGGCGGCAGCCGCGGCAGCGATTGAAGTCGCGCGTTCGTAGGTGAACGGTTTCATGTTTGACTCCCGGCGACTTCCGCCATTGCTTCCACGATGTTCGAATAGGCGCCGCAGCGGCAGATGTTACCGCTCATGCGCTCTCGCATTTCCAGACGGGTCGCGCGTGGGGCAGCCGTGAGATCGTCCGTCACATGACTCGGTATGCCTGCCTTGATTTCGTCGAATACCGCGACGGCCGAGCAGATTTGTCCCGGCGTGCAATATCCGCACTGAAAGCCGTCGTGCCTGATGAATGCGGCCTGGACCGGATGGAGGCGCGCTCGTGTGCCGAGGCCTTCGATCGTCCTCACGTCACTGCCTTCGTGCATCACGCACAGCGACAGACATGAGTTGATTCGCCGGCCATCGACGATGACCGTGCAGGCGCCACATTGCCCGTGATCGCATCCCTTCTTCGTCCCGGTGAGATGCAGATGCTCACGCAATCCATCGAGCAGTGTCGTGCGGGTGTCGAGTGACAGCGCATGCGCGGTTCCATTCACCTTGAGCCGGACCGTCGCAGTCATACCGCCGGTGCTGTCCGAGGCGTTCCCGGCTGTCGCGGCGTGGCCCGCAAGCGGCAATACGCCCAGCGCGGCGCCGGAGCCTGCCAGCTTCAGGACCTCGCGCCGACTCATGCGCGGTCCTTCGAATGCCTCGGCAAATTTCTCACCAGCAGCTTTCCCATCAGAAGACGCGTGGGTCATCATGAATCCCCTTGAGAATGAAGTACGCCGACCAAGCGCGGCGTCATTGGCAGCTACGGCTACTGCCGCTTCTGTCGCGGACAGGCATCGGAGTGTCGCAGCAAGACGTCAGGTAGGTCACGACGGCCGCAATCGCCAACAGCACTGCACTCGCGAGAAAGGTCCCGCGGTAACCGAGGCTGTCGAAAAGCAGGCCTCCTCCCGTCGAACCCGACGCAATAGCCAGTTGCACGATGGCGACTAGCAGCCCGCCACCGGCTTCGGAGTTATCAGGAAACGTTCTGGCAATCCAACCCCACCAGCCGACCGGTGCAGCGGTCGCAAGCAAGCCCCACGATCCGAGCAGCATGCCCACCACCGCGGTGCGGCCGCCTGCGATCGTCAGTGCGGCCGCAATCGCTGCCATGAGCAGAGGGATCGCGACGAGCGTCGGGTAGAAGCTGCGCCTGAGAACGGCACCGATGACCGCGGTGCCCAGGAAACCCATGACGCCGATGATCAACAGGATCAGACTAAGCGTGGAGACATCGACACGCGTCACCGTTTCGAGGAAGGGTCGTACATAGGTAAGAAGTGCAAACTGCCCCATGAAGAAGAAGCCTGCGGCAATCATGCCGAGCGTCACGATGCGGCGCCGAAAGAGCGAGAAGGTTCCGGCCGTCCGTGATGGTTGCGCTCGAACAGGCATCGGGGGCAAGCTTTTCCATTGCCAGGCGAGCGCGACCAGCGCGACCGGCACGAGACAGAGAAACGCTCCACGCCAACCGATGACCGAGCCCAGATAGCTGCCGAGCGGCGCAGCGACGACCGTGGCCAACGCGTTGCCGCCATTGAAAACCGCGAGGGCGCGGGGGACGTCGGCGCTGGGTACGAGCCGCATCGCGGTTGCGGCCGACATTGACCAGAAGCCGCCGACCACTACCCCGATCAAAGCGCGCCCCACCATATAACTTGCATAGTTGGGCGCGATGGCGATGACCGCACCTGAAATGGCCATCACGATGGTCAGCGCAAGCAGTAGCGTCTTGCGATCCATACTGCCGGAGAGGCGGTAGACAGAAAGGCTCGTCAAGACGGCGAGTGCGCCGGAAATGGCGATACCGCGCCCAGCGAGGCCCTCGGTGACGTTGAAGTCTGTCGCCATCGGTGTGAGCAGGCTCACCGGCATGAACTCGGACGCGATCAAAGCGAAGACGCAAAGCGTCATGGCAAACACGCCGTTCCAGTAAGCGGGCTGCGTTGGAGACGTCTGCCGCGCATGGACGTGGCCCGCAGGAGTATCGGATAGCTCTATTGACATGGGACAAAGGGGAAAGCGTGCGGCAGCCCGGCTACGCCGGCGCGACGATGAAATGGCCCAGCCGGCAAAACTGCCATGGCATAAAAGAATGTCCGGGCCCCAAGTCGTCATTCTGTTGCGCCGGTGTATATTTGACTAGCTAATCGCGACTGATTAGCCTTATAAGATCAGCTAATCAATCAGCGAGGGCGGAGGCGTGACAAGACGCAATCTGAATGACCTTTTTGCATTCGTGACCATAGCCCGGGAGGGCAGCTTTACGCGTGCCGCCGCAACTTTGGGCGTGACGCAGTCGGCGCTGAGCCAGACCATTCGCGCATTGGAAGAGAGTTTGCAGATCCGGCTTCTCACGCGAACCACGCGCAGCGTCTCGCCGACGCCGGCAGGCGAGCGGCTACTGCAAACAATCGGTCATCGCCTGGACGAGATTGATGCAGAACTCGACGCGCTTACGGAACTGCGCGAGAAGCCTGCGGGCACTGTTCGCATCACCTGCGGAGATTACATGCTGCACAGCGTTCTCCTGCCAAAGCTCGCTTCGCTGTTGCACGAGTATCCGGACATCAAGCTGGAGTTTGACGTCAATTATGGCTTTCGTGACATAGTGGCCGACCGGTTCGATGCGGGCGTACGTCTAGGTAGCACGATCGATAAGGACATGATTGCTGTGCCTATCGGTCCTGCCTTGCGCATGGCAGTCGTCGGCTCTCCAGCCTATTTTGCGAATCGACCTATGCCGAGGACACCGCAGGATCTGATGCACCATAACTGTATCAATCAACGCATGCCGACCTCTGGCGGGCTCTACGTTTGGGACTTCGAGCGTCGCGGGCGAAAGTTGAACGTGCGCGTCGACGGTCAGTTGGTTTTCAATACGACTCAGCCTCAGATTGACGCGGCTCTCGCCGGTTTGGGCCTCGCACTGCTGCCCGAAGATGAACTGATGCCGCATATCGATTCAGGCAAACTGGTTCGTGTGCTGGAGGAGTGGTGCCCAAGGTTCGGCGGATATCATCTTTACTATCCGAGCAGGCGGCAGCCGTCGCCGGCCTTCTCGATAGTGCTCGAAGCGTTGCGATTGCGCGGCTGATTGAAAGCAGCCTCGGTTATGAGCGGCAATGTGTGCGCCTGGGCGCAAGCAACAAACCATGCACGCGCATGACCCCATAGACTTGCTTAACGTTTACCGGAGCCGAGCCTTGTTGGTCCCGCTCCTTTCGAAGCTGCCCGGACTCGCCGATAGCCCCAGCTTGGCAGGTGCGCGACGATGCGCCGGATTTCTTCGACCAACGCAGCATCGTTGGTTTGCCTGGCCGTGCGCCCGTCGCACCGGTCAGCCGGTCCAGCCAGCTTTGCCGACACATTTGAGCGCGCTACGCCGGGAACTTCACAGGCCTGCTTCACTGGTCGTCCCCCCGGCAATGAAGGCGAGCGCGCAATCCAGACAGTTTGGTGTGATCCTGGTTTTGTGGGACCGGTTATTCGGCACGCTGCAAGAAGTCCCCGACGGCCTGACGACGCCCATGGGCGTGACGATTCGGCGAGCCAGACGATCCTCGGCATGCTGGCCTCCGTGTTCGAAAAAACGAAGCCGGCTCCGAACCTGCCGCGTACGCCGGTGCCACTCGAAGCTGGCGTGCAGAAGTAGGCCCCGCGGGGCCGGGCACCAGCCGCCCCCAGCTACAGATTTACGCAGGCTGTGCCGCGTGCACCGGGACTGCGGCGGGCGCCGTGCGAAAGGCGCTGGCCAGCGTGCGCAGCGCCGCGCGTAGCTGCGGGTCGGAGGTCGACGAATACAGCACTACTTCGCGCGAGGGCAGCGGCGGCAAACCAAGGCGCGGGCCGACATCGACCGTGCCGGGCGGCGCCACGCGTAATGCAAGTGCAGCCACCGCGAGTCCTGCCTGAGCGGCGGCGCCGATCGTCGCAATGCCTCCGCCAACGAACACCTCCACCCACGGCACGCGCGCTTCCTCCAGCACGCTGACGGCCATTGCGCGCACGCGGCAGGGGTAAGCCTGGGTCGCGAGCCTCAGTGGCTCGCCTTCACGATGCGGCCAGTCGGGTGTCGCCATCCAGCCAAATGGCTCATTGAGCAGCGTTTCGCCGTCGCGGCGGCTGTCGTCGTGACGAAGCACGAGCGCGGCGTCCAGCGCACCACCATCGAATTGCGCTTCGATATCGCGTGAACTGGAGACGCGCATCTCCACCAGCAGACCCGGATCGGCACTATGCACGTGCCTGAGAAGAACAGGCAGATCGCTGCCGACAATGTGATGGCTGATACCCACCTTGAGGGTTGCGCGCTTGCGTGCAAGCACGGCAAGGGCGTCATCGTGCGCGCCCAGCAGATTGCGCGCGGCTTGCAGAAAGATTTCTCCTTTCGGCGACAGACGCACCATGCGAGGTGTGCGCTCGATGAGCCGGTGGCCCAGCCGTTCCTCGAGCCGTTTGAGCTTCAGACTGATGGCCGATTGAGTGCTGTCGAGCGCGTCCGCAGCGCGAGTGAAACTGCGTAGATCGGCCACCAGTATGAAAGCCTGTATCGCTTCCAGATCAAGTGTTTTCATGACGGTTCATTCGAATGTGTCATCACAGAAATACGCGGCAACGGGTTTGAGAGCGGTAGGTTCCGTGACACGCTAGCGCTATCTGCGGCATTGAGCAAGCAGGCGTGCCGCTTGCCTTGCGCTTGCCCTTCATTGCCGCGCCAGATTTGTCCCGAAGGAACGCCATGTCCGACACTGCGCAGTTTGATCACGACCACCCTACGTATGCGTCACCTCGGCGTGACGGCGACGACGGTCCACTCGATGCACGGGAGGTATTGTTCGCTTATGTGACAGGTTTGTGTTCGGGCGCATTCATTATTTTCGGCACGACCGTCGTGGTGTGCACGGTGATGCGTTTGCTTTGAGCCCGCGGTGCGTCGCGTGAGCAGACGCCAGCCGTTGGGGCTGTTGTGGGCGCGCGTTTACTGATGTCATGATTCGCACTCTTTGCCTGCCCATGTCGCTCCACGTCTTATCACATTCGCTGCTGGTCCTGTTGCGGCACCGAGCGCGTCAGTGAACTCAACGCAAGAGCGGGCACTCCTGTCGTCAGCCAGGATACCGTAGCTGCGTGGCTGGCGGAAAGCGATACACGCACCACATATCTGCTCGATGTGCGATCAACGCAGGAATTCGAAGCAGGCCATCTGGCCAGTTCGATCTCCGCCCCCGGCGGGCAGTTGCTTGGCGTCACGCATCGCACGCTTGCAACGCGCGGCGCCCGGGTAGTGTTGGTCGACGACGATGGAACGCGCGCGCTCACCACCGCCTACTGGTTACGCCAACGCGGCTGGGATGCGCACGTGTTCGAAGGTGCCCGGCCGGTTTACGCGCACCTAGCCCGTGAGATTGAATTCGGCGATTCGCCTCTGTCATCACAGTTATATGAGCCTGAGCATTGAATCCATCAATGCGCTCTGGCACGGTGAAGCTTTACATCGCGAGAGGCCATCATGCTGATCAAACAATACGAGCACCGGTTGCCGTCGGACTACGACATGGAGCGGATTCGGGAGCGGGGGCGCACTCGCGGGCTAGTCTGGAACGATGCACACGGGCTCGCGTTCAAAGCGTTCGCGCTGCGCGAACGCGGAAAATATGGTGCGCACCACAATGCCTATACGTCAATTTACTTGTGGTTGCGCGAAGACGCTGCCGCGCAGTTCGTAACTGGGCCGCGCTTTGAGCCGGTGATCGAGTCGTTCGGGCGTCCACCCATACAGACATGGCTGCCCGTTGACGCCCGCGCGGGTCACTCGGGCCCGGCTTTGTCGATATACCGCGAGGATGTCGTTGTGCCGGAAGGAGCCAGTTTGGGCGAGTTGCGTAAGACTGAAACGAAACTCAACGCTGAGGTTGCCGCCCATGAGGATACCGTGGCGGCCATAGTCGGGCTGGACGTGCTGAATTGGCGGATTACGCGGTTCACGCTGAGTTCCGCGCCTTTACGAACGGTCGAGCGCGGGGTCGGCTACGAGATTGCATATCTGGCTGCACCAGGTTTAGCATTGTTGCCGGCCGAGTCTGTCAGTGCTCTTGCGGTATAGCGAACCGCCAGCGCGGGCCCGGTCGCCATCACATCGCGCGACAACGAGGCGATTGGCATATCCGTACGCGCTGGCCGCCGCAGTGCGGTGAAGTGCAGCCCCCGCTGCGGCGTCGAAGCAATGCGAAACGCGCTTCAGGCGTGAAACACCGGCTCGCCCAAGCTTGGCGTCAGCCGGTTTGCCCGCGCGAAGATCTAATCGCGTGGCTTAGATCGGACATCTGAGTATCGTCGAGCCCGCTATCACGAGCGAGCCGTCATACGACACGTAGCGCTTGTATTCTTCGAACTTCGCCTGCGCATCGGTCTCATCGACGATCACGGTGACAAGGTTGTAGATCAGCAGCTTGTCGCGATCGCGTCCCGCTTCCGCTGCCTGGTGTCGCACATCGGTCCCGTGGTTTTCAGGAAGGTCAGAGTCGGCACGGCGACGAACACCTATTCGGCGTGCTGCCCAGCGGATATCTTTCCAGCAGCTTATACGAGATTCGACGTATTCCGTCGCGCCGACATATATCCTTTTGGGGACGGTTTCCTCGGTCCGACACACTTCTGAACGGGGAGAGGGCGGAGGCAAAGTCATCCAGGCGTTGCGCGGGCAAACCCGTAGTTGTGCGCTTTTTTGTTTCCGAATAGGATATATCCTATATTCACTGAACGAGTGGTCATATGCGACACCTACAAAATGAATCGCCACCTGACGGCCGGCGACCGGCGCGGGCTGCGTTGGACCGTGCCGCCATCGCCCGGATAGAGGAAAGAGCGCGCTTTGTACGACTTGAGACGGTGCGGCTGATTTCGATTGCCAAGGTTGGCCATTACACGTCTGTTTTCTCGTGCGCGGAGATATTCGCTTCGTTGTACTACGACGTGATGAATCTGCGTCCTGGAACGCCGGCATGGACCGGGCGTGATCGATTTTTGATGGGGAAGGGCCACGCCGCTGTGGGGCTCTATCCAATTCTCGCGAACTTGGGTTTCTTTCCCGCGGAATGGCTCGATAGCTACACGCGGCTTGGCAGTCCGTTGGGAGATCACCCGGACATGCGTAAGGTGCCGGGCATCGATTTCAGCTCCGGATCGATAGGCCATGCGTTGTCGGGCGGGCTCGGCATGGTGCTTGGACAGCGAGCCGCAGGTCGCGATTTCAACGTATTCGTGCTTCTCGGCGACGGTGAAATGCAGGAGGGCCAGGTGTGGGAGGCGGCCCTATCCGCTGCTCACCACAAGGCGAATCGGCTGATAGCGATTGTGGACCGCAATGGCTACCAGCTCGACGGCAAAGTCGACGACATTATCGGTATAGAACCGCTCGACGAAAAATGGCGCGCATTCGGTTGGGAGGTGCACACAGTCGACGGGCACGATGCCGGCGCGTTGACCTTGAAACTGCGCGAACTGGCCGATGACGCTTCGCGCACCAGACCCGCTTGCCTCATCGCGCAAACATCGAAAGGCAAAGGGGTCGGTTATATGGAAACAGAGCCTGGCTGGCATCTCGGCTATCTCGCCGACGATGACGCCGCCAGAGCAATCGACGAGATCAATGGAGCGGTGCTATGACAACGGCTTACACAGCGAAACGGAACAATGCGGAGCCGCTCAATCCTGCATCCTGGCAATATCGGCAGATCAACGAGCGCGCTGTGGGACTCGGCTATCTGTCTGGGGCTCTTTGCGAACTGGTGGATCAGGGGCACCCTGTCATGGTCGGCACGGCCGACTTGCAATACTCGAATGGCCTCGTGCGGTTTGCCGAAAAATATCCGGAGCGTTTCACGCAGTTCGGGATTTCGGAGCAGAACATGGTGTCGGCCGCTGCCGGTATGGCAAGCACGGGTGCTATGCCGTTTGTCGCGACATTCGCGTCCTTCCTTGCGCTGCTGTGCTGCGAGCAGATCCGCACGGACATCGCCTATTCGGCCTTGCCGGTGCGCCTGATCGGTCACCATGCCGGTATAACGCTCGGGTTTTACGGCACTTCGCACCATGCCACTGAAGATCTCGCAATCATGCGCAGCATCGCCGATCTCACGGTTGTGGCGCCCGCTGACGGCCCGCAACTCGCTGCAGCAATTCGGGCTTCAGTCACGCACCAGCAACCGATCTATTTTCGCATCGGCCGTGGCCAGGAGCCGGATGTCTATGCGTCGGACGTCGAATTTGAATTCGGGCGTGCGATCACTCATCGGCGCGGCAGCGACCTGACGATCATCGCGTGTGGAACGATGGTGCATGCGGCGCTCGCCGCAGTGGAACAGCTGAATCAGGAAGGGTGGTCGGTGGGACTCATCGACATGCCGACCATCAAGCCGCTGGATCGTGATGCGATTCTCGCCGTGGCCAACGAGAGCGCAGCGCTGATGACGGTCGAAGAGCACAACGTGCTTGGCGGACTTGGAGGTGCGGTAGCCGAGGCGCTAACCGAGGAGGGCGCGGCCGTACGTTTGAAGCGTCACGGGCTCAATGACGAATATAGCTTGATTGCACCTCCCACCCATTTGTACCGCCATTATCGGCTCGATGCAGACGGGATCCGCGCGGTGGCGCTGGAACAACTGCAACGTCCGGAGGCTGGGACGAAATATCGAACGGGCAGATCCGCCTGATATTCCTCTGTCTTGGGAAGGGCTTGAGCACAGGAGCGTGCTTCCAGCTCGAGCGCACGTTTCCAGGTTTTCGTTCACCTATTCGCGGACGATCAGATAATGAATCTATTAACAAAAGCCAGCCTCGTGTTGATGCTCGGAACATGCGGTTGTTCGGGCGCCGCACAGGCGCGCGACCTTACCGTGGTCGGTTTTGGCGGTTCCTTGCAGCAGGCGTTCGATACCGCGTACTTCAAGCCTTTTGCTGCGGCACGCGGCCAGCATCTGGTTCAGGACAGCTATGACGGCGGCATCGCCAAACAGAAGTCGATGGTCGAATCGTCCGCGATCACCTGGGATCTGGTGCAGATGGATGAGAACGAGATGGCCGCTGCATGCGACCAGGGCGTACTGGAGGTTCTCGACCGCAAGAAGTTGCCGAATGCGAACGAGTATGTGCCTCAGGCGATTTCCAAATGCGGAGTCGGGGCGTTCGTCTGGTCCGAGGTGATGAGTTATGACCCGAAGAAGTTCGCGTCGAATCCGCCTCAATCCTGGGCGGACTTCTGGAACTTGCAGAAATATCCGGGCAAGCGCGGGTTGCGCAAGCAACCTCGCATGACACTCGAAATTGCGCTGATGGCGGACGGCGTCGCTCCGCCGGATGTGTACAAGGTGCTCGCCACGCGCGCGGGCCAGGATCGCGCGTTCAGGAAACTCGCCGAGATCAAGCCACAAATCCAGTGGTGGGACACGGGTGCTCAACCGCTCGAATGGCTGGCCTCAGGTGCGGTTTCAATCACAGCCGCGTATAACGGACGGGTCAGTGCCGCACAGAAGGAAGGGCGGCAGTTTCCCATCGTCTGGCGAAACCAGCTTTTCAGCATGGACTACTGGACGATTATCAAAGGCACGCCAAACAAAGCCGGTGCCTACGATCTGTTGAACTTTACGATGGACTCCGTCAATCAGAAGAAATTCGTCGAGACGATTCCGTACGGGGTCGCCAACCGTCAGGTCGCATCCATGATTCCCGCGAGCTTGCTGTCGCAACTTCCGACGGCGCCGGATCACCTGCAAAACGCCTTGCTGCTCGACACGAATTTCTGGCTCGACCATGAAGAAGAACTCGTGGCCCGATTCAACAAGTGGGTTGCTCAATAAACTTTGCACGCATCAAACGGCCAGGCTCCAAATGGAAACTTCTGTGACCACACTCTCGATACCGACGCCATTGCGCCGTGCCTTGCACAAGTCGAAGCGTAGCCGGCGGCTGGTGTCGCTCTTTTTGATTGCGCCGTTAAGCGTGTACATCGCCGCCTTTTTCGTCTTACCGATTGGTGTCATGTTTTATCGCGCGGTCGCCAATCCCGAGGTCCGGGCAGCGCTTCCCCATACTGCGGACGCGGTCCTTGCATGGCAACCGGAGAGCGCGATTGCGTTGCCGCCTGAGGCGATTTACCAAACGCTTGCCAACGAACTCCAGGCGTCCTATGGCTCGCGGGAACTCGGCGAACTAGCGCGCCGGATGAACTATGAGCATAGCGGCTTGCGGACGCTGTTTCTAAAGACGGCACGCACGCTTGCCAATGGCCAGGACACAAAGCACGTAGGCGGCTGGGCGGCACAGCCTGGCGGGACGGATACGCCAGAGACCGCGGCAGGAACTGCGGGTGTGGCAAGCGGGACGAGCGGGAATCACATAAGCGCGAGGCAAAGGCTTACCGCGATCGATCACGAGTGGGCTTCCGCGTCGACGTGGCGAGCGTTGCGTCGCGCAGCACCGTCCTACACGCCGTATTACCTGCTGGCGGCGCTCGATCTGCACGTGGACGACAACGGGCATATTGCCCGTGTATCGGGCGATCAGCGGATCTACATGGAGATACTCGCACGCACCTTCAGGATCGCCGCGGTCGTGACGGCCCTATGCCTCGTGCTGGGATATCTGCTCGCGGCGTTGATGGTGAAGGCAAACAAGGTGTTTGCGTTCGCGATGCTCCTCGCCGTCATGTTGCCGTTCTGGACGTCGCTGCTGGCAAGGACAACGGCATGGATCGTCGTGCTTCAGGAGAATGGTCTCGTGAACAATGCGTTGATCGCACTCCATGTCGTCGAAAAGCCGCTGACGTTGATATTCAACTCGACTGGCTTATATATCGTCATGGTCCATATCATGCTGCCGTTCACGGTATTGCCGGTCTACACATCCATGAAGGCGATACCGAAGCATTTCATGCGCGCTTCGGCATCGCTCGGCGGGCATCCAGTACGCGGCTTTTTACACGTATATCTGCCGATGACCATGCCGGGCGTCGGCGCGGGCGCACTGCTCACTTTCATCATCACGATCGGGTACTACATCACGCCGTCTCTCGTTGCCAGCGCTCGAGAACAGATGCTCGGCTACTTCATCGCTTTCTATGCAAACACCACGGTGAACTGGGGCATGTCCTCAGCACTCGGAATCATCTTGCTGGCCAGCGTCGCACTTATCTACGCGATTGCGGCGCGAACAGTGGGCATTCGTCAGATCGCCGGCTTGCGCTAGGGAGGAAGGAATGACCCATCAATTATTAAGCCGGCTTGCCAGCACGATCCATCATGCGTTTGGCGGCATCATGATCGTGTTTCTCATCGCGCCATTGCTGGCCGTTGTGCCTATCTCGTTCAGCTCGGGCAGCTTTTTGTCCTATCCGCTGCCGGGGTTTTCACTGCAGTGGTACAGGCAGGTCTTTACCGGCGGACCGTGGATGGACGCGCTGTTGAACAGCCTGATCGTCGGTGCCAGCGCGACGGTCTTTGCGACGGTGATGGGGACCCTTGCAGCGTTTGCTTTCGCGCGTCGCGATTTGCCTGCGGCGCGTTCGATGCTCGGATTCCTGATCTCCCCGATGATCGTGCCGCCCGTCATTAGTGGGCTCGGCATGTATTTCTTCTTCGGTCAGATTGGGCTCACAAGCACGCTGACTGGGCTTGTGCTTGCTCATACCGTGCTGGCGACGCCTTTTGTGGTCGTCACCGTGACGGCGACTCTGCAGGGCTTTGACATGAACCTCCTGCGAGCCGCGTCGACGCTCGGCGCGGCGCCGATGCGAAGCTTCTTTGGTATCGCCCTGCCATTGATTGCGCCTGGTATCGTGTCCGGAGGACTGTTCGCTTTCATGACGTCGTTCGATGACATCGTGGTCGCGCTGTTTATCGGTGGACCGGCTCAACGCACGTTGCCGCGCCAGATGTTCGACGGAATGCGCGACAGCATCAACCCGTCCACCGTTGCGATGTCCACTTTTCTTCTGGTGGTCGCGTTTCTCACTTTGCTTTGTGCCGCATGGATGACGCATCGTTCGCGCCGCCAGTTGCAACTGCCCACCTGACCGTAGAGTCCCGACCATGTCCGATTTTAGCAATGGCGTTGCCTTCATCGAAGGCGTATATATGCCGGTATCAGAAGCCGCGATTCCCATTCTCGACCGGGGCTTCGTGCGCTCCGACGCGACTTACGATGTCGCCCATGTCTGGAAGGGCAGCTTTTTCCGGCTGGGCGATCATATCGACCGGTTTTTCGAATCGATGCGCAGCTTGCGGATGAGCTTGCGGTACTCAAAGGAGCAGATTGAGCAAATACTCACCGAGTGTGTTCGGAAAAGCGGCTTGCGGGACGCGTATGTGCAGATGACCTGTACGCGTGGCGTGCCCGCTCGCGGTTCTCGCGATCCGCGAGAATGTATCAATCGCTTCTATGCCTTTGCGCAGCCGTTCGTCTGGATCGCCAACGAAGAACAGCGCGAGTGCGGCCTTTCCATGATCGTCAGCAGCGTCCAGCGCATTCCGCCCGCAGCGGTAGACCCGCGCGTCAAGAATTTTCATTGGCTCGATCTGACTATGGGTATTTTCGAAGCCTACGACCGTGGCGCGATCGTAGCTGTACTGGGCGATGGCAACGGACATGTCACCGAAGGTGCCGGGTTCAACGTCTTTCTCGTTAAGGATGGTGTCCTTGCCACGCCGGACAGCGGGGTGTTCGAAGGAATGACACGTCGCACCGTTATTGAATTAGCCGCCTTGCTCGATCGGCGTTGCGAGGTTCGGCCTGTCAGCGTGGAGGAGCTACGCCAGGCAGACGAAATTTTCCTGTCCAGTACGGCTGGCGGCATCATGCCGGTCACCGTTCTGGACGGCGAACCGGTGGGCGGCGGCCGCGTCGGCGGCATCACGAGGCAGTTCGCAAGTGAATACTGGGGGCGCCAGGAAACGGGCTGGCTCTGCACACCGATCGACTACAGACTGCAAAATGGAGAACCCGTACCATGTTTCTGATCACCGGCGGCACACATGGAATCGGCGAAGCGATCGTGAGACGCCTCGTGCGCGATAACGAAAAGGTCGTTTTCACCGGACGCGATGAGGCAAGCGGCCGGGCACTCGAGGCGGAGCTTCCCGGCGCTACCTTCATGCAGGGCGATGTCGCTAGCGAAGCGGATTGTCAGCGCATTGTTCAAGCGACTGTGGCGCTCGGACATGGCAAGCTTTCGGGGCTGGTGAACAACGCCGGCACCTCGGCCCGCAATGCATTTTCCGAGGCCAGTGCGGCAGATTGGGATCGTGTGATGGCGGTCAACGCGCGTTCCGCATTCCTGTTTATCCGGCATGCACTTCCGGCATTGATTGCGGCACGCGGCGCGGTAGTCAATATGTCGTCGATTGCAGGCAAGGTCGGCGAAGAAGGGCTCGCGGTCTACTGTGCGTCGAAAGCCGCATTGCTGGGCCTGACCCAGGCTCTTGCGCTGGAATATGGCCAGCATGTGCGCTTCAACGCTGTGTGTCCAGGGCAGATCGCAACGCGGATGATGGAGACCGTACTCGCTGATACTGCACGTCTGACTGCGCTGACTCACAGGATTCCGGCGGGACGGCTGGCTGACCCGTCCGAGGTAGCCGAGGCCGTGTACTGGCTGTTGTCGCCGGCTTCCAGCTATGTCAATGGCACGAGTTTGACCGTAGACGGTGGCGAGACTGCGGGGCTGAAGACACCACCTCGTCCGGCCCGGAACGACACCCTCGTCTGATAGCGAGAACTTTATGATTCCCGTTCTATACACGGAAGCGCATCGCCTGCACGAGCCTGGCTTTTTCTTCAAAGCAGGTGCGATGGGCGAAGCGCAGGAAAAGCGCGAACGCGCGGACGAATTGCTTGCGGCGGTCAAGGCCGCAGGATATCCGACGCCTGTGCCCGAGCAGCTTGGAATTGCGCCTATCGCCGCGATTCATACGCCGGACTATCTGTGCTTTCTCGAAGAGGCCTACGAGATATGGCGGCAGATTCCCGCCGCCGGTCCCGAAGTGGTTCCGAACGTGTTCGCGGTACCTGGCATGACTCACGGGTATCCAACGCGGATAGTCGGGCGAGCGGGATATCACATGCAGGATCTCGCCTCGCCGATGGGGGAGGGAACATACGTGGCTGCAATGGCCGCAGCCAACCTTGCCGCAGATGCCGCGAGGCGGGTTGCCGCAGGCGAGCACGCCGCTTACGCATTGTGCCGCCCGCCGGGTCACCATGCCTATGCGGATCGCGCAGGCGGCGTGTGCTACCTCAACAACGCCGCAATTGCTGCTCAGTATTTGCTGCGCACAGCCCGTCGGGTCGCCATCGTCGATATTGACGTCCATCACGGCAATGGAACCCAAGGGGTCTTCTATCAGCGATCAGACGTATTCTTCGTCTCCCTGCATCGCGACCCGGTCGACTATCACCCGTATTTTTGCGGCTACGCCCAGGAGCGCGGCGAAGGCGCTGGACTTGGCTACAACCTCAACTTGCCACTGCCTGCTGGCACTGGCGACGATCAATACCTCGATGCGCTGGATTTCGGGTTGCGCCGGGTCGAGAAATTTGCGGCGGACGCGCTGGTGGTTTCACTCGGTCTGGATGCCCACGAACACGACCCGTTTCAGGGATTACGCATCACGACCGACGGCTTTGCCCGTATCGCGGCCAGGCTTGCGGCGCTCAAGTTGCCTTCCGTTCTGGTTCAGGAAGGTGGCTATGATCGCGCGAATATCGGGGCGAACCTGTTGAGTTTTTTTCGCGGTTTCGCCGGCTAGACGGGTTCAAAACCCCGCGCCGCTTTTGCCGATCTGATTTCTTAGGAACCCAAATGAAGCCACTAAAAATAGTGCCCCTCGCTGCGGCATTGTTGTGTTGCGCATTCTCCACTGCCTATGCTCGCGATCTTACGGTCGTGAGTGTCGGCGGCACCTTGCAGGACGCTTATCGGGCGGCCTATTGGAAGCCCTACCAACAGCAGGCAGGGCAACACCTGATCGAGGATATCAACCTCGTAGGTTTGTCGAAGGCCAAGGCGATGGTCGAAGGGAACAACGTCACGTGGGACCTCGTGCAGATGGATGAAGAGGACGTGGTCAATGGCTGCGATCAGGGCTTGCTGGAGCAGGTCGACTGGGCCCGTGCCGCGCCGGCGACCGCCGGCATCCCACGCAGCGAGATCACGCGCTGCGGGGTTGCGTCGATGATATGGGCCAATGTTCTCGCCTATGACGGCGGTCGGATCAAGGACGGCCCAAAGTCATGGGCCGATTTCTGGGACGTCAAACGATGGCCGGGCAAACGGGGCCTGCGCAAGCAGGCCAAACAAACGCTGGAAATCGCGTTGCTCGCCGACGGCGTCGCACCTGCCGATGTCTATAAGGTGCTCGCCACACCCGCCGGGCAAGACCGGGCATTCGCGAAGCTCGATCAACTGAAGCCATATATCCAATGGTGGGATGCGGGCGCGCAGCCGGTCGAATGGCTTGCCTCGGGCGCGGTCGCCATGACCAGCGCGTACAACGGCCGGATCGACGCGGCCAATAAGGAAGGCAGGCAATTAAGGATCGTCTGGAAGAATGAGATCTACGGCCCCACGTTCTGGGTCGTGCTCAAGGGCTCGCCGAATAAGGCAGCGGCTGTCAGGTTGATTGACTACATGTCCGGCCCGCAGCAGCAGGTGCGCTTTTCTCAGTTGGTTCCATACGGACCGGCGAATCGGCAAGCGTTGGCATCCTTGCCGGCGGCGGCTCTGGCTAACCTGCCCAACGCGCCGCAGAACCTGCAGGGCCCGGTTCTTCAAAACACCGCTTTCTGGGCGGATCACCTCGACGAATTGCAGCAACGTTTTGCACGCTGGAGCAGCAACTAGAAGTGCGGGAGCGGGTAGCGCTGCGTCGAGGACAGGCTACCCGAGTCGATGACGTCTCATAAGGCGCCATCACATAAGGCGCCATCACGAAGCTTCAATTACCGGTAACCCGATCGAGGAATGCACTGATGGTGGAGCCCGCGCCGAGCAGGTCGGTGCGGATTGCTTCACCGGCAGCCTGGGCGTCCGCTTTCCCCAAGGCATCCAGAATTTCTCGATGACTGTCGGGATCGTTCTTCGACCCGGAATAGGCATCGTTGTAGTAGGCGCGAAGTATGGGGCCGGTCGAAGCCCACAAGGTTTCGATGATCGCCAGCAGAGTGGGAAGTCCGCATCGACTGTAGATACCGAAATGGAATTCACGGTTATGGCGCATCCGCTCGACGGGGTCATGCTTCAACCCGGCCTGGATGTAGCGCTTGTTAATGGAGTTCAGCTCGGCCAGGTCGCGTTTGGATAACCGGGGAGTGGCCAGCTCGGTCGCGAGCGGTTCGAGCGAGAGCCGAATGGTTCGGAGCTCGACATAACGGGCCGTATCGAGCGGCGGCACGCTGATCATTTTGGCGGCTTGCATATCCAGCGCTCTCTCGCTGACCAGCCGCATGAGCGCTTCACGAACCGGGGTTGCACTGGTGCCAAACCGTTCGGCCAGTTCGTGGATGCGAATTCGCTCGTTTGGCATGAAGCTACCGGCGATCAGCGCTTCACGGACTTCGCTGTACACGCGCGCAGACATGTTCGCGCGTTCGATGGGTTGAAGATGGTCGTTCACGGGATTCTATATCGTATATTGCGGCCAATTATAGCGGATGCGGCTTTGATTGAACGCCGCTGTGGCAACGAAACGGGTTGCCATTTGTTGCCGTCGAATATAGGATATATTCTATATTCATCTAAGGGGCAAAAATGAGTGTTGAGACCGCAAATCTGAGCGATCTGGCGAGACAGGACGTGCAGTTCCATCTGCATTCGCAGACCAACCTGCCGGCACATCGGCATCGCGGGCCGCTTGTGATGTGTCGGGGCGACGGAATCCGCGTCTACGACGAAGCCGGAAACGAATATATCGAATCGATGTCCGGACTTTGGTGCGCGGCGCTGGGATTTTCTGATCGGCGTCTGGCCGCCGCTGCGACACGGCAGCTGGAAACGCTGCCTTACTATCACACCTTCAACCACCGTGTTCCCGACGTCGTCGCGCGCCTTGCCGAACGGGTTGCGGCGCTCGTGCCGGTGGTGGATCCGAAGATTTTCTTCGCATCGTCTGGTTCAGAAGCCAATGACACGATGACCAAAATAGCCTGGTCGTATCATCGCGCGCGCGGCAAGCCGGAACGCCGGAAGATGATCGCGCACACGAAAGGCTTTCATGGTGCGACGGTCATGGGCGCAAGCCTGTCGGGTCTACCGCATATGCACGGGGCATTTGGATTGCCGGTTGAAGGAATCCTGCACGTCGAGTGCCCGCATTTCTACAGGAACGGCCGCGCGAACGAGACTGAAGCAGACTTTGTTGCTCGATTAGTGGGCGATCTGGAAGCACTGATCGCTCGCGAAGGTGCGGGCACGATCGCAGCGTTTATTTCTGAGCCGATTCTGGGGGCGGGCGGTGTCATCGTGCCGCCAGCCGGTTACTTCCCGGCTGTTCAAAATGTGCTCCGCAAACATGGCATCTTGATGTTGTCCGATGAAATCATTTGTGGATTCGGACGCACCGGTGACTGGTTCGGTGCCCAGGGAGCCGGCTTCGTGCCGGACATGATGTCGTGCGCGAAGACGTTTTCATCTGGCTATGTACCTATTTCCGCAGTGGTCGTCAGCGGAGATATCTATTCCGCGCTCGAAAGTGAAAGCGCGCACAGCGGCCCATTCGGGCACGGCTTCACTTACTCGGGCCATCCGGTAGCGGCTGCCGTCGCGCTGGAAGCAGTCACGATCTATCAGGAAATGAATGCGCCAGCGCGGACACGGGAGCTGGGTGCTTACCTGCACGACCGACTCGCGTCGCTAGCCGGGCATCCTCTCGTTGGCGAGATCCGGGGGCGCGGTTTGATAGCAGGAATCGAACTTGTCAGCGACAAGGAGACGCGAGCGTGCTTTCCGTCCAAAGCCCATGTCGGTGCCGCAGTCGAAGCGCGGGCGAGGGCGCACGGGTTAATCGTGCGGAATATGGGCGACGTGATTGCCCTGAGCCCGCCATTCATTGTCACGCCAGGCGAAATAGATTTGATTGTCCAGAAGCTTGCGCGTGCGCTTGACGAAGCCGGGCGGAGCCCGCAGGTCGACCGGAGCTAAGAGGGGTTAAGGTGGAAAGCAAATCAATTATTGATTTCGTCGGCGTACAGAAGTCCTACGACGGCGAAAATCTGGTCGTAAAGGATCTCAACTTGTCTATTCGCCGTGGCGAGTTTCTGACCTTGCTGGGGGCATCGGGATCGGGCAAAACAACGACACTGATGATGCTCGCGGGTTTCGAGATGCCGACGCGAGGCGGGATATGGATGAACGGTAAACCGATTGAGACTGTTCCGGCGCACAAGCGCGGGATTGGCATGGTGTTTCAAAACTACGCGCTATTCCCGCACATGACCATTGAGCAAAATCTCGCCTATCCACTGCGGATGCGGAATGTATCGCGCAACGAGACGTTGGCAAAGGTCAAACGCGCCGTTGACATGGTGCGGCTTCATGGCATGGAAAGGCGCCGGCCTGCGGAGCTGTCCGGCGGTCAGCAGCAGCGTGTGGCATTGGCGCGCGCGATGGTTTTCGAACCTGAATTGATTCTGATGGATGAACCGCTCGGTGCCCTTGACAAGAATCTTCGTGAGCACATGCAGTATGAAATCAAGCAGTTGCATCGCGAGTTGGGCGTGACGGTAGTCTATGTGACCCACGATCAGGCCGAAGCGCTGACGATGTCGGACCGGGTTGCCGTGTTTCAGCAAGGAGCAATTTCCCAAATTGGCTCACCGGACGAACTCTATGAAAGACCGGCAAATCTCGACGTTGCGAGCTTTATCGGCGAGAGCAATCGGCTTACAGGTACTGTCGTAAGCGTGGGCAATATGGTTGACATCGTTCGTCTGGCTTCCGGCCTCATGCTCGAGGTGTCATCGACGACTCCGGTTCGACAGGTTGACCGAGCGGTTGAAATTGTAGTCAGACCTGAGCGCGTGTCGATCGAACAGCGGCCTGCCGACGGTCAGTGGCAATGGCTGCAAGGACGAGTTTCTGGTCTGACGTACTTGGGAGACCACCTGCGGGTTCGATTGGTGGCTGGCTCGGGGGACTCATTCGTCGCGAAGGTTTCGGGAGCTTACCGGGCATTGCCAGGCGTGGGTCAAGATCTTCGCTTCGGGTGGAGAACGCAGGATGCACACGTGTTTCAGCGATCAGTGCATTAATCGGTGCCATCGCTTTTACGTCGTAGACCGGACGGCGCCTGGTGCGTTCCACCAGTCCGGGCAGAGTTGCGTCGGCGCCGAGCGGATCTTGATCCGCTTCGATATCTACGACGCGTTGCTCGAATGGCTCAGCGCGAAGCCAGCGCCAAGCCAGCGCGATAGAAATAGGCAATAACCCAATCGTCGCGTGTATTCGCGCGCGCGCCTTCCGCTCATAAGATGGGTCATCGGCCAGACGCAAAGCCGAGTGGGCCAGAGAGCAACGCCGCATTGAGGCCTCGTGCCGCAAGCGGGAGGTCGCTCTCTTGCCCTCAACTTCTACGGCTAACAAAGAGAGAACGCAACATGACGACGCAAGCCAACACTAGCAAGGTCATCCTCGTCACTGGCGCAAGCAGCGGCATCGGCGAAGCCACTGTCCGGCTGCTCGCGGCCCAGGGACACCGGCTCGTGATCGGCGCCCGGCGCGCGGATCGGCTCGCCGCGCTGGCAGAGGAACTGCAAGCAGGCGGCGGCACGGTCCGCTACCGGGCGCTCGACGTCACATCGGCCGCCGACGTCAACGCTTTCGCCCAGTTCGCACTCGACGCGTTCGGCCGCATCGACGTTATCGTGAACAACGCCGGTGTGATGCCACTCTCGCCCTTGAGCGCGCTGAAGGTCGAAGAATGGAACTGGATGATCGACGTGAACGTTCGTGGCGTCCTGCACGGCATCGCGGCCGTGCTGCCGACCATGGAGCGACAAGGCTCTGGCCACGTCATCAACATGTCCTCTATCGGCGGCCTGTCCGTGTCGCCGACGGCGGCAGTGTACTGCGCAACCAAGTTCGCGGTGCGTGCAATCTCCGACGGACTGCGGCAGGAGACGGACAGGATCCGCGTGACCGTCATCTGTCCGGGTGTCGTGGAGTCCGAACTCGCCGAGTCGATCTCGGATGAGACGGCGCGCGCGGCGATGCGCGATTTCCGCCGGGTCGCGCTGACTTCGGATGCCATCGCGCGCTCGGTTGCATATGCAATCGATCAGCCCGCCGACGTCGATGTCAGCGAGATTGTCGTGCGTCCGACAGCGAGCCCTTTCTGATCCCATAACCTGAAGGAGGATTTCCCCATGACTTCACATGCAACAGCACAGCAGCCGTTTGCCGGCAAGGTCGCCATTGTGACGGGCGCAGCGAGCGGCATCGGACATGCCACCACAGAACTGCTGCACGCACAGGGTGCGACGGTGATCGCCGTGGACCGCGGCACGAACGTTGAAGCGTTGACTCGCCCCGGTATCGTCCCTCTCGTCGCCGACGTCGCGCAAGAGGAGAGCGCCGTGCGTGCCGTGTCCACCGCGATGCAACGCTTCGGCAAGCTGGACATTCTGGTGAACAACGCGGGAATCATCATCAACAAGCCGGTCGTCGACATGACGCTCGATGACTGGAACGGCATCCAGGCCGTCAATTCCACCGGCGCGTTCCTGTTTTCGCGCGAGGCAATGCGGGCGATGATGCCGGCGAAAAGCGGCGCGATAGTGAACGTCGGGTCGTATGCGTGCTATCAGGCGTTTCCGTTGATCGCGGCGTACGCGGCATCAAAGGGTGCGCTTGCGCAGCTGACTCGCGCAATGTCCCTCGAAGCCATCGATCATGGCATCCGGGTCAATGCCGTGGGCTCGGGCGATGCCGTGACGAACATCACCAACCATCTTCACGAAGACGGCCCGGCCTTTCTCGCCGAGCACGGTAAGAACGCTCCCATCAAACGCGCAGCCGATCCCCGGGAGATTGCTGAAGTGATCGCCTTCCTGGCGTCCGAAAAAGCCAGCTACATCGTCGGCGCGGTGGTGATGGCCGACGGCGGCATGAGCGTGGCACTGAAGTAACGTCGCGCTCCGTTTTCGACGTCAACACCGTTGCACCTGTTCGCCGGGACAGCAGCGAACGAGCTTGCAGCGCCGAAGGCCACGGCGGTCCAACGCGGCATTGACACGTGGTAAGACTCCTCTGAAGCGACGGACTTCGCGCAGTGACGTGGTCGGCAGGCGATGCGCCCCGCCAGAGGCCCGCCTGGCTATGGATGGGCACTAGCCGGCTACTAGCCGGCTGGTGCTTCGGAAGGCTGCCTCAGCCGATCAAGAAACCACCGGCCGGCCGGACCGGGCGGTGTGTCCTTGCGATAGATCGCGAACATCGCGATTGGCGGCGTTTGCGGCTGAAAGTTTTCGATCCGCAGGGGGACCAGCTCGCCCGAAACGATATGGCCATGCACCATTGCCGCCGGCATGTGCCCCCATCCGAAACCTGCACGGAGAAACGCGTGCTTTGCGCCGAGATCGGCGAGTCGCCAGATCAAAGGCGACAGCACCCCGAACGTCTTGCCCTCGGTCAACGTCGTGCGGTCAGTCAGCACGAGCTGCACGTGTTCTTCCAGCTCGCGCTGCCGGATCACCCGCCTGATCGATGCCAAGGGATGTGTCGGCGCCGCGACAGTGACCATCGGGACATCCAGCAGTTTCTCTGTATCGACTGTTTCGGGCACGGCCGGCATTGAACCGCTGATACCAAGCCGGCACTCGCGATCGAATACCGGCCGCACGACCGCGCCCAACGCCTCGACATAGAGCCGCAAAGGTGTGTGGGGAAACGCATCACGAAACTCTCCAACGGCCGCTGTCAGTGAGGCCATCGGATACATGACGTCGACCACGACCGAAAGCTCAGGCTCGAGTCCCTCGGCAATCGCGCGCGCTTTCGACTTGAACCCGTCCATCCCGCTGACGACGAGGCGCGCTTGCGCAAGCAGCGCAGTGCCTTGCTCGGTCAGGCGCGGATAGCGGCTGCTTCGATCGAACAACTGCACGTTGATCTGCCCTTCGAGATTGGCGAGCGTCTGGCTCACGACAGATTGTGCCCTGCGCAGTCTTCGGCCGGCGGCAGAGAAGCTGCCTTCGTCCGCGGCCGCAATGAAGGTGCGCAATTGATCCATGGATACGCCGTCGAGCATGTATCGGTTTCCTAGATGGGATTCATCGAGAAATATAGGCTTCTCCGGGAGATGTCAAGCACTTAACCTTCACTCATCCCAACCCCGAGAGAGATTTTCATGGAACTCGCCACAGAAAGCGTTCACCACCTGGTCGGCCGCCCAATCGCCGTGCGCACCCGAGGGCGGGCGCACGGGCCCGTCACACGGGTCGTGAGCCCCGCCGATATCGGTGAACTCATCAAGCCGTTTGTCTTTCTCGATTACTTCGACTTCACGTCGTCGGGCAACGCATTGTTTCCGATGCACCCGCACTCCGGCATCGCGACGCTCACTGTATTGCTCAGGGGCGAACTGCGTTACGAAGACACGACCGGCGCCGCAGGGGTGTTGCCGGCGGGCAGCCTCGAATGGATGCGCGCGGGAAACGGCATCTGGCACGACGCCAGCCCCGCAGGTCCGGGCCGGTTTCAGGGCTATCAGCTTTGGGTGGCGTTGCCGCGCAGCCTGGAAAACGGCACGCCTCATAGTCAATATCTTCCGCCAGAGGCCGTGCCGCGCAAGTCGCCGGTGCGTGTCGTGCTTGGTAGCCTGGATGGGCTGGAGAGCCCGATTGCTGCACCAGTGGGGATGAACCTGCTGCATGTACGTTTGCAAGCCGGGCAATCGTGGCGTTGGGAACCGCCGGCTGGGCACACTGTAGCGTGGGCCCATATCAACACGGGTTGCGTCGAAGTCTCCCGCGAGCTGCTGCAAGACGAGCTGGCTGTCTTTGTTCCGTCCGAAGATGCCCTGGAATTTACGGCTCAGGCGGACGCGGATTTCATCGTCGCATCCGCCGTCCCGCACCCGCACGACCTCGTGCTTGGCCACTACTCGGTCCACACCTCGAAGGAGGCGCTCGCCAGGGGAGAAGCCGGGATCGCGAGTATTGGCCAACAGCTGCGGAAGAACGGCCGCCTGCGCTAAATGGCAACAATTGACGTATCTGCTTTTCCCATTCTCTTTTTTACGCAAACTCGGAGCACATCATGAACTTCAACTCGACATCGGCAAATTCATATCAGGCCTTCCCTTTGATTGGGCGCGTTCTTCTCGCCGCCATTTTTCTCGTAAGCGGCTTCAGCAAGCTGATGGCCCCTGGTCCGACCATCGGCTATATCGCCTCACTTGGCTTGCCCGTCCCACTACTCGGCTACATCGGCTCAATGACACTGGAACTCGCAGCGAGCGTGCTGCTGATCGTCGGCTATCGCACCCGACTCATCGCGGCATTGCTGGCCGTGTACTCGATCGTCACGGCGTTGATCTTTCACCATGCGCTGGGCGACCAGAACCAGATGTTCCACTTCCTCAAGAACCTTGCAATGTCCGGCGGCCTTCTTCAGGTGGTCGCGTTCGGGGCCGGCGCGTACAGCTTTGACAATCGCGGCAAGGCAACCGCCGCCCGGATCGCGTCGGCGCAATGATGTTTCCTTGCGATGAAATACGAGCTTCCCTTGATGAAGCGCAGCGGCGGCAGTGCGCTTACCAAACACCGCCTCTGTCGCGGCATCGACAGGACCCGGCGGCATGAGTGTGAACGGGGGCATGACCATTGTTGGCTTCGAAATCTGATCAACATTCGACACAGGGAACACAATGAGCACCGCATCAGAATTGCTACAGCAACACCTTCAATTGCTCGTTGACGACAATGCAGCGTGGCAGAAGCTGATTGCCGACGACGTAGTGTGGGAGCTGCCCTACGCAGCGGGTATCGGACATCCCGCCCGGCTTACCGGCAGGGAAGAGGTTTTTCGCCACGCCTCCTGGTTCGTTGGCGCGGTCGCGGATTTCCGGTTCTTTGATCTGCGCCTGCTGCCCGGGGCGAACCCTGAGCAGGCGGTTGCGCAGGTGCGCGCCGAGGGCTTGATCAAACCAACCGGCCGGATCTACCAGCAGGAGTACGTAGTGTTTCTCGGCGCGCGGGAAGGCAAGATCGCGCATCTGCGCGAGTATTTCGATCCGGTACAGGCCGCGAAAGCGCTCGACGCGGCCATCGTCGGCCTCGACTGACCAGCGGTATTCAGACATTTGTGGAGAAGTTCATGAAAGCTATCCGTGTTGCCGCCTACGGCGGCCCTGAATCACTCGAACTGCAAGACATTGAAGAACCGCCTGTCGGCGACGAAGAGGTGCTGATCGACGTAGCCAGTACGTCGGTTAATCCGGTCGACTGGAAGATCGTCACGGGCATGATGAAAGGCTTCATTCCGCTGCCATTGCCTTTTACCCCTGGCGTGGATGTGGCAGGGACGGTGGCCGCGCTTGGACGCAATGTCACCGGGCTAGCGGTGGGCGCTGAGGTTTTCGGCTTTATCGGTATCACCGGCGGTTATGCAACGCGTGCGGTGTCAAGCGCCGACCGCCTTGCGCTGAAACCCAAGAACGTCGGTTTTCTTGAAGCGGGTGGTATTCCCGCCACTGCGCTGACCGCGTGGCAGGCGCTGCATGAGCACGGCGGTTTGCGTGCCGGCCAAAGAGTCCTGATTCACGGCGCGGCGGGCGGCGTCGGCAGCGTTGCCGTGCAACTCGCCAGGATTGCCGGGGCAGAGGTCATCGCTACTGCATCCGCACGCAACCTCGAATACGTCAAAAGCCTCGGTGCATCGACGGTTATCGACTATGCGGCAAATGACTTCGAGCGGAATGCGTCCGACGTCGATATCGTGCTCGATCTCGTTGGAGGCGATACGCAAACGCGTTCGTGGTCTGTGCTCAGGCGTGGCGGCACACTTGTTTCGACGGTTAGCCTGCCGGATGCAAGCCGCGGGGCGGATGTCGGCGCCATCGGCAAGAGATTCGCCACACGCCCGGACGGCGAACAGTTGTCCGTACTCGCGTCGCTGTATGAGTCAGGGCAGCTACGCACCGAGATCGATTCGGTGTACCCACTTGTACGTGCAGGCGAAGCACTGGCGAAAAGTATGGCAGGTCATGTCCGAGGGAAGGTGATCATTCAAGCGACCAATTGAGACGAACAGTCGCCGACGGCATACCGAGAGCCAGTGCCGACGTAACGGGCCCCGGTAGCCTTGCATTGTGGGTCGATAGAGTGGCGTGACTTATCACTAGCCGCTCGGCCACATGCAAAAACCGGGGCGTAGATGCCCTTGATCGCAGTATGAGTGAAGCGATGGGACAAGCTCCCGGTGGCGCTTTCCGCGCCGAAAACGACGTTCAAGACTTTTGTGAATGGCTCCTTGTCGCGCAGTCGCACCCGCTGAGCCATGACGTCACTAAACCGCCGCTGACGCGGGGGAATGTTTCGGTGGTCGGTTTACAGTTAAGAAACCAAACGCCTACACGGCCACCAACGGCCGTGCAAAACGCATCAGGCCGTATGCGGCCAGGAATAGTCAACCGGTGCCGTTTTCTAATTCGTGGGCAGTTTTCTCTATCATCGGCCGCGTGTATTTCTCGACCGGGTCCTCTCCGGTTCGACCAACTTCGCCGGCGTCGAAGGCTAGATAGACTTCGTTGAAGAGCCTGGGCCAAGCCTCTTCTCCGTGCGAGGCAAAATCGTCATACACGAAACCGACAACAGCGATCGCTACCGCGTCACAAAACCAGAAGGGAAGTCGGCCCTCGTGAAACCCGACTGCCAGCTGCCGAGCTACCGCGTTGTATGCTTCACGCCTCGTCGATCCGACAATCTCGGTCCAATGTTCGAGGTCGTGTACCGAAAGCAACGACGCTGGACCCGTCTGGTCGTAGCGAGACTGCAAGTGCCTTATAAAGTCTGCTTGCAAATCTTGTGGAACCGGCTTCATGCAGGCGGCTTTTGTTTGTAGTGGACGACAAAGTATAAGCGACCATACGACAGCTTTTTAACGGCCGCTATCGGGCGAATCGAAGGTCCCTTCGGGGTCGTAAACAGACGCCCGTCGCTACGTCCCTGTGTCGTCGCGCCAACCACAAGCGGTTTCCCCACACCTTCCCGCCAGTACACGTTTCGCTCGTCTTCATTCGCGCAGCCGATATTGCGGGCGGCTATCGGGCGACAATGCGCTGGCCGCTGTCGGCCGGAAGGCCCGTGGTCGTTCTGGATCGCTAAGCGCCCCGGCCGGGTGTGCGGGGGGGCGGCTGTTGCGCAGACGCGCCGCGGAGCCACTCGAGAAGGGAAGGTCGGAAAGTAAAAGTGGGGCGCATCAGCCAGAGCGATACGGCGTGTCGAATCTCTGGCAAGACGTCGTCTACCTCGAAAGGGTCTTCAATCTCCCCCGACTCGTCGGCCGAAAGAGAGGCACCATTGAGCCGCCCAGCGTCCCAGTACAACACACATGCGCCAGCCGCTGCCGGCCGTGCTCCACGGCAGGGCGCGGCTAGTCATCGAGAGTTCGGTCACACAGGGCCCACAGCCCCCGCAGGCGAGTCTGCGGGTGGTTTTGGCTCGGAATTCCTACACGAGCCTCTTGAAGCAGGGACAACTGGAGCGAGCGCCATGGGCGAATGCATTATCCGACGACAACCTTGCGCGGCTCAGGCATCCTGGGAAGTGCACTCGGCCCGCAGTCAATAGCGCAGGGATCGACGTGATGCTCGCGATGAAGAGCGCAGCCGGCGCGCTGTCCCTAGCAGCCCGGCGTTGCGCCGCTTCCGGCCAACTCTCCCGCGACGGTATTTTTGTGCAAGCAGCCAACCGGTACGGCGTGCCGGTCGAGACGCTGGAAACGCAGGTTGCCGTCGATACACAAAGCAAGACCGTACCGGATCGCATCTACGAAAAGCAGTTGCACATGGCACTGGATCCCGACGCTGAACGTGGGTACCTTGCAACGGTCAGCGAGGTGAACCGCGGTGACTATGATGCGGTGCTCGATGAGCAGAATAAGGGCTACTCCGATCCGGCCGACGCTGCAACCTTCTACCGGATCATGGTGGAAACTGGAAACCGGGCGTGGATAGCACCGCTGACCAAGGGAACGCACTCGTGCTGGTCGGTGCCGCACACTTCGCCGGCCGCGCTGGCCTGATTCACCTACTGGAACCGGCCGGCTATACCATCAAACCTACCATGTTGCCGGCCGATCCAGCACAGGGTTGATGCCAGCGGAAAGCGAGTGAAAGCGCATAACAGGGTTAGGGCCGCATCAGCATAAACAGATATTGAACCGCGGGAAATCAACCAGCGCGTGAGCCCTCCGCACTCTGGCCGGTAGCCGGAAAACAGTGAACATGAAGAAGCTCGCGATACTGGCTGTCTGCCTCCTTGCGCCGCTGCTTGCGACGGCCCAAGAACAAATCGGCAAGGTGGATGGCGCGACTGTCGTCGCGCCCGCTAACCAGTCGTTCCCACGGACGTTGACGGGTCACACATTGACAGCAACTATAAAGTTGAACGGACCATGCGTTACAGAAGCTATCGTGCGCCTCCAATCATTCACGTGAGATACACGGCGGCGAGAATCCTTCGTCGGATACATCCGTGAATACGGCTTGCGGGGCATCACGCCCCCAGGTTACCAGGCCTGGCCCAGGGTGCTCGACGGGCGCTAGGGAAAAACCGCATTGGAGAACGCGTAATATGCATTGCCGGATCCGCTGGACCCGTCAGTCAATCTGACGAAGACTTTGCGTCCGATGAAGAAGGGCATGCCCCACACGACGGCGCGCGAGTCCCTGTGAGCGACGATGGCCACGTTTCTGAACGCGCCCTTGCCGCTGCGCACCAACGTGGCCGAATCGCCGACGCGGAGTTTTGCGGTCGCATCCGTCGTTTGGCCCTTCAGCGTTGCGGAGAACTCTGCTTCGGGCGTTGCGCACCAATGGGAGCCGCACTCTTGCGCTCCAACTGGCGCTGTGGCGAGATAATATTCTTCGGTGCCTGTGTCAAAGTAGCTCGCGGGGTAGGACTGCCCGTTCCACACCGTGGTGAACGTTCCATTCGGCGCGAGATCGACCACGTTCGTCACGTCGAGCACATTGTTCTGTTGCGTTCCGATACCAAGCGTAAGCGTTCCCCGAGCGGACGTCGCGCCTGACTCTGGAACCGGCTGCACGTCGAGCACATACCCGTTATTGTCCGAGGGCAGCGCCGCGATTGGATGCACGACCCGGAAATTCGCCGCCACGGCCCTGGCGACGGGTGTGCAGCCATCCACAGTACACTGGTAGTAACGCGGTGTCTTGAGCGAAATGAAGCACGGATCCTTGCAGTCGTTCAGCGACACCGCAGCGATGCCGAGGGTTCCGTTCGATGTGGGCTTACTGCCCTTCAAGCAGGAGTCGGGACGAGGATGATCATCATACGACGCGTTTGATTCATCGACGATCTGAACCGGAATGCTCGATGCCTGGATGGCCGCCAACCGGAGATCCACGCGAGTGACGATTCCCCAGGCCGCCGAGGAGACGAACCTATAGCACTCGGCCAGCGCGTGGGCGTCTGGTCCTGCCATTGCCGCGAAGCGTTCGGGATGCTTGAGGGCAGAACGCTGCAATCGCAAGCCGACAGAGCCAGTGTCCACCATGACGTTATCGACTGTCTCGCACAACGACGTGCCAGGCACGCAGACTGTGACGCTGACGAGAGCCCGGTTGATGTCGTAATTCGGTGTCCGAACGCTCACTGGCAATACGTTGTTGGCACCCGTCGTCGTTGGATGAGTTCGAGCGGCAGCAGACGTCCCCTCCGTCGATGACGTCGCGTCGGCTCGATTCGAAGGCGTATTGGCGCTTCCTCCGTACGACATCAAAGGAAGCGCGAAAACAATGAGAGTGCCGATAAATCGTCGCATTTCTGTATATTTAAGCGTTATAGATTTGCTGGGGCCCAGGCGCTCATCCCTGGAGAGAGCCTTCTATCATGACGCCAAGACGTGTCCGCACGAGGACGATATGCTCGCGCAAGATGTAAAGAGCGTCCGCATACGCAAGCGGAAGCCGTATGCCGTCCAGCGACTGTTCAACGGAAACCAGTTCGGCAAGCAGCGGGTAACGGTCGTCGTCGTCGCCGAGTGCGAGCGCCTTGCGCTCGACCGCCAGCAGACGGCCATAGAACCAGTAGATTCGCGATCGGATTCGCCAGCGATATAACGCGGGAATGAGTCGAAGCGCCGGGACAATCAGCACCATGAGCGGCACGAGCAGCAGGAGCGCCCGATCCGTCGCACACGCGAGCCAGAAGGGCAGCTTGCGGTACAGATAGCTCTTTCCGGAACGGTAGTAACGAGTCGCCTCCTCGCTGATCGGAAAATCACGTGCGATCGAATTCGGAAACTGTCCTGCCCTCTGCATAATCGTCGACTTTCCATGGACCTCCTGTGCCGCCTCGATGAGCAGATCGGAAAGTGCGGGATGCAGGCCCTTGCGCGCCACGAGCTCGACAGTGGGCGCGATCAGGTGCACGGTCTGCGGCGGAATACGCCGGCCGAGATCGAGTATGCCGGGCGGCAGGTCGATCTCGTCGAGATACGAAAAGCGCCGCGTGTAGGCGGGAGCATCGGCAAAATCCATCAGGGAGATGCCCGGTACTTTGTACAGACGCAACATGAGCGCGCGCGTGGCCGAATCTCCACTCAGGATGACGGCATCGGCGTCGCCGTTGACGAGCTGAGTGGCTGCTTCGAGGCCGTCTGTCGAGAGCAGAGTCGTGTCTGCGTCGGGCGTCACACCGTTCACCGCCAGCAGTTTGAGCGACAGCTCGCGCGTGCCGCTGCCTTCACGGCCGATTGCGATGCGCTTGCCGCTGAGTTGCGACAAGGACGTCAAGACATTGCCGCGATGGAAGACCAGCAACGGCACATAAGTCACGCTGCCAAGCGACATGAGTTCGGCGGCTTGCTGCTCTGCGGCGACACCACCCTGAACCAGCGCCACGTCGACTTCCTGAGCCGGATCGAGCAGACGCTCGAGGTTCTGCCGGGAGCCATCGGAGGTCACAACCTTGAGCGTGATGCCATAGCGCGCAAGGACCTTGGCATATTGCCTGCCCATCCAGTTGAGCGAGCTGTCGGGTTGACCGGTACTGATGGTGATGCTGCGCGGGACCGCCGGCCTTAACAACCAGAGGACGAGCATGGTCGTCAGGATTGCCGACAGAACGACAAGCGCGATCCTGGCCAGAAGGCCGCGTGCCATCCTGCTCGGGGAACGCCACCTGCAAAGAGCACGCATCACTTCTTGCCGCGGTCGGACTTGGGAGAGGAAACGGATCGTATCGGTTCGGTAAGGATGAGGATACTCATGGCGTCAGGATCAATTCCGGGGAGCGGTCACCGCGACAGCGTTTCGCTCGTCCATGAGGCGGCCGTCTGGCATGACATGTTAATCGCCACAGCTTAAGGCACCGGTCACCCTGGCGATGCACCGAACAAAAGCGTGAAACTGCCGTTGATTGCGTGTTTCTTCCGCTGGGCTGTTGATGCACGGAATTGCGACCCACGGGGGCGGCTATATTCTTGAACTGATGTGTGCCGCGATTCCAGTACTTTCCCGCTATTCGACATCCGATGCGCGTGTCCCTGGGCACCCGCCTGGCACTTCGGAGGAGCGGGATTGCACCGTGCTTGCGTTTGCATCACGGCTTCAGCCCTCGGAACTTGAGGCGTCAATGCATCACGTGCAGACACAGGACGTTCAGAACGAACGCGTTGCTGTGTGCCCGCACGTGAGATATCTGTGAAGCTCCGCTGCTGGGCGTGTTACCTGGCGGCCGTTGTGGAAGCGCTCGCGGCGTCAAGCGTCTTTGTCGCGACGCGGTAACACGTCGGCGTACCCGTGGCGCCCGAGACCTGATAGACGAGCTTGTGTCCCGCCGACGAATCGCGCGACTGCTGCGAGCTCAAAGTGACCATCTTGCTGAACTGCCCCTGCTTCGTCGCTTCTTTGGTGATAATGAGCGGTGCAAGGTCGGGGTCGCTGCGGGCAGAGTCGGCGTCGATAACGCGACGCACATTCGACAAACTCGTTACATACCAGTCCGCGCCCAGCTTCGACGTCTTCAGAATGAACGGACGATACGCGGGACCCGCGTAGTGACTGTCGATGATCATCCACGGGTCCATGTCCGTCGTACCCAGTTGCGACAGATCGACCTTCGTCTTCAAACCGTCAGCGCGCTTGAAGTACTTCGCGAAGTCGACGCCAAGACGGGAGCCTGGTTGACCGGCCGTCGCGGGATCGTAGTACTGGCCTTCGGGTCCGTTGCGCAGGTCGCTGAAACGCATCCCCGTCCATGTCACCACGTGCGACACCACGAACCCCGACGCCACGTTCGCAGGGGCAATTTTCGGCAGCGCGGATTCCGTGATGTACAACAGGTCGCCCGGCCGCAAGCGATCGACCAGTTGCTCGACATTGTCCTGATTGATGTCGAGCAGGACGCCAGCCTGATCGGTCACGGACACCAGCGGGTCTGTGCCGATCGAACATGCCTGCGTACCGATGCCGGTCTGCAGATTTCCGCTCGCGTGCGTGACACCCGCGAAGTTGTAGGCCCACGAGGTGAAGTCCGAGCAATCGACACCTTGCCATTTGATATCGGCATTCGTGAGCGTCGCGAGTGTCTGCGCGCCGTTGCTCGCACGATGCGGCGCGCAGGTCATCTTGGTCGATTTCACATCTGAGTTGAAGAACGAGGGCCGGGAGGCGGGCGGCACCCAGCCAGGAATGTGATGGTGGCAATAGTTGAGGTTCTGGTCGATCCAGTAGTTCTCGACGGCCATCAGCAGTTCACGCTGGAAGGTGGGGCCGTCGGCGGCGCATGAGCTGGTCGCAATGGCGCCGTACTGCGCGGCGCGTGGTCCCCACGAACCTGCGTGGGGGAAGCTCGACCAGTTGTCCGACGTTAGGGTGTCACCCAACCGCGCCTGTACATCGTCTCGGCGGGCCATGAAGAGGGAGCGCTGTTCGCTGTAAAGCGCGATGCGATCGTGGCAGGCCTGGCTGCTCACCGTAATGTTGGCGGTCTTGCCCGGAATAATCTGCTTGAGCGCGGCGAGCGATGTGATGCCCGAACGGTTGCGCGGATTGCCCATGAAGTCCACCGTGCCCGTGCTGACCGCACAGTTGGCGCCGGCGGGCGCGGCGATTGTGCCGTCGTCCGACGGGTTGCCCGCGCCCACGTTGCATTCGGCGAGCGTGTCGCCGTTCGCGGACTGGCTCACGATGTTTTGCGTGCTGTCGGCGATGGAAACACCCGTCGACGTCCGGCTTTGCGATTCCGCGCCGAGCGCGAGCGCCATTTTCGCGCCGTTCGATACGTCAGCCGATCCGCTCGCCGTATTCGACGTGACGAAGGCAGGAGCCGTCTGCTGCACGTCGATGTCGCCAGCGAAGGCGTTCACGCGCGACATGGCGACAGCGACGTTGCCGGTAGTGAGGCCACCCGCCGCCCGCGCATCCGCGACCACGGCGTTCGAGTAGACGGACACAATCATCTGTGACGGCGCGCTGAGATACACGGCGTCGATCTCGCCCGGCATCGCGGTCGTTTCACCCGTCGATTCTTCTTCATAGGCGCCGCCCGTGGCCCGGATGAGCACGGGGTAGCGCAGATTACCGAGAAGAGAAAACGTGCCGTCGCTGCTGGTGCTGCCCGTCGCAAGCGGCGTGTCGGCCACGGAACCGTCCGGTGCGATTGCATAGGCGCTCACGGAAGCATTGGCAATGGGCCCCATGTACACGGCGCCCGAAGTGGACGTCGAGGTGCTTCCGCCGCAAGCGGACAGGAAGAGGGCAAGTGCCGCGCTTGTCGCGGCGGTAAGTTGGACTGGTTTCACCATAACCTTGCAGAAAGCGGGCTTAGGCTGTTATTCAACAGCGCGCGATTGGTCGGTACTGATTGCAAAGACATGCATCGATACGTGCAGGTTAGGCGAAAGTGACAGGTCCCAACGTTGCGATCAGCTTGGGGAATAGGGGCCTTTTCGTTGAAATGACAAGGAATGCACGGGCCTTGGGGGGCTGGCCTCAAAAGCGTCGTCCGATCCGGTCTTTTTCCGCCGAAGCCAGGCGCAGAGCAGGGCTTTGGATCGAGCATGGGCCATCTAGTCAGTGAGCGCGCGCACCGGGCGCCTTGTGGCGGCGGCATCCGGCAGTGCAGCACGTCCATGCCGGATGTCACCGTCAAGGGGGCACCTGCTGTAATGGCGTTTCCGAGGGATTTGCTTGTCTTGGCTGCATCGATGCTGGGTAGCCGTGCGACCGGTGACAGCACCGTCTCACACTCGTCCAGAACGGGTAGGTCGACAGTGTTATTAATCGGCGCACCAGCTCGTTGGTTTGTTCAATCATCGGTAGCTGATCATCGCCCACTGGCAGATGAGTCGCCTTGAACGCTGCGATATCGGCTGCCTGACTACGAGGCTTTGCTGCCTTGGCGACTGAATCCAAACATGGCCTGATGCATTTAGCATGGCAATGCGGAAGGAACGCCGTTTAATGCGCGCTTACGATAATAAAAAAAGCGGCGACGCTCGATAAGCAAAGAACCCGCGTCTTTGGGGCGCGGCGAGGGAGCACTGCCTTCCACTTCGGAGATGGAAAGAAAAAATCCACGCGGCTCACGAGAGCCGACCGGGCAATCTTTCGCGAGCCATACCCCGCGCACCCCATTTATTACCATCAAGAAAAAACACTAGCGAACGTAAACGCGCTCATAACTGCCGTTCTCGTATTCCCGAATATTGAGCCGCATTATTTACCGAGCATCTAAAAATCGATAAGGCGATGAAGCATACGCAAAATAGATTGATGTGGCTCGCGGCCCCGCTCCTGGGATGCGGCGGTGCGCTCGCCTGCTTCGCCGTTTCGTCGTTCAGCACCAGCGGCGGCGCCATCGGCGCAGGGCTTGCAATCGCAGGCATCTTGGCCGGCGTACGGCAGCGCAACGTCGACGCGCGCTTCTTGCGGCAATTGTCCCGTTACCTCGACAGCCAGCGCGCGTTCAGCGACACACTGGCGCCCGTCTGGGCTCGCCATATCGAATCGTCGCGCACACAAATGGAAGATGCCGTCACCGCGTTGAGCGGGCGGTTCGGCGACATTGCTTCGCGGCTCGACACGGTGCTGGGCGTTTCGACCAGCGGCGAAGGCGCGTCCGGTGGCAACAACGTCTATGTCTCCAGCGAACTCGAATTGCAGGCCGTCGTGCAACGGCTGCGCGCCGCCATGGATAGCAAGGCCGAAATGCTCGCCAAGGTGCAGGGCCTGCACGGCGTTATCGATGAACTGAGCGAGATGGTCGAAGCGATCAAGCTCGTTACGCAACAGACTAACCTGCTTGCGATCAATGCGGCCATTGAGGCCGCGCATGCCGGCGACGTGGGTCGCGGATTCGCGACCGTCGCACAGGAAGTGCGCGCGCTATCGCGCCGGTCGAGCGAAACGGGCGTGAGCATTGCCGCCAAGATCGAGACGATCCGCAACGCTATCGTCTCCGCATGTCACGCAGCAGAAGAGACCGCCGAGCAGGACACCGTGTCGATGTCTGACTCGCAACGCGCCATCGAGCAGGTCCTGATCCGCTTTCGCGAGTTCACGTCCTCGCTCGAATCGGCTACCGAACTGCTGCGCGGCGAAAGCCGCAGCATCAAGGCCGAAGTCTACGAGGCACTGGTGCAATTGCAGTTTCAGGACCGCGTGAGCCAGATCATGCAGCACGTGAAGGCCAACATTGAGCGCCTTCCCGCCGTTGTCGATCAGCACTGCGGGCAATACGAAGCCGGCGTCGCGGTGCCGATGCTCGATGCCACGGCATTGCTCGACGAGCTTGAGCGCACCTATGCGATGGACGAGGAGCGCGCGCTGCATCGGGACAAAGCGCAGCTCCCTGCGCAAGTGCAGGCGCAATCGACCAACACTAATTCCGACATTACTTTCTTTTGAGGACCAGCATGGCCAAAACCATCATGATCGTTGACGATTCTGCGTCGGTACGCCAGGTCGTTGGAATTGCGCTGCGCGGCGCGGGCTACCAGGTCATCGAAGGCTGCGACGGCAAAGACGCGCTCGCGAAACTGCAAGGCCAGAAGGTTCACCTGATGATCAGCGACCTCAACATGCCGAACATGGACGGCATTGCGTTCATCAAGGCGGTCAAGCAGATGCCCGCCTACAGGTTCACGCCGATCGTCATGCTGACCACTGAGAGCCAGGACGCGAAGAAACGCGAAGGCCAACAGGCGGGCGCCAAGGCGTGGGTCGTCAAACCGTTCCAGCCGCCGCAACTGCTCGCCGCCGTCGAAAAGCTGGTGTTGCCTTGAATCTTGACGACGGAACACGTGCGATGAATGCCGCCTATACCGCGCCGATCGAAGTGCCGATGACGATCTATCACGCCGCTGAACTCAAGGAGTTCATGCTGGAGGCGCTCAAGCGCGGCGTCTCCGTTCACTTCGACCTGTGCGCCGTACCAGAGATCGACTGCGCCGGCGTGCAACTGCTCGTCGCCGCGCGACGCCTTGCGGCCGAGCGCCAGCAGGTATGCGAGTTCTTCGGCGCGAGCGACGCTTTACTCGCGACACTCGCGCTATTAGGTGTGCCATCGACATTGGCGCAAGCGCAGCCGTCGACGGAAACGCTATCGGTTCTTCAGGAGCACGCGTGATGAATCTCGACGACGCACTGCAAACTTTTGTCGCCGAAAGCCGCGAGCTGCTCGCGCAGATGGAGAACGGTCTGTTGAGCATGCGCGAGAGCGCCGACCCAAGCGATGAGATCAACGCCGTTTTTCGTGCGGCGCATACGATCAAGGGGTCGTCGGGACTCTTCGGTATCGACGGCATTGTGGAGTTCACGCATGTAGTCGAGAGCGTACTCGACCGTGTGCGCGACAACGAGATCGGCATCGACGAATCGCTGACCTCGCTGCTGCTCGCGTGTGGGGATCACATCGGTCAGCTCGTGGAGCTGACGGCCGAAACAGGCAATTGCCTGGACGAGGCGCTGCTCGCGCAGGCACAGCCGCTCGTGGACGCCCTGAGCCGTTATCTGGCTGTGCCGCAACCCGCGTCGCAAACCGCCTGCGATGTCACGCCGGACGATGCTGCCACAGCCAGTGCCGCGCCAGGTATGCAACGCTGGTCGATCTCGCTGCAATGTGGCGAGCCGGTGTTGCGCAACGGGATGGACCCCCTTTCGATCGTTCTCTATCTTGCACGGCTAGGCGACATCGCACGCGTATGCGCAAATAGCGACCGCGTACCGTCGCTCGACACGCTCGATCCCGAAGCCTGTTTTCTCGACTTCCAGATCGAACTGCTCAGCGACGCGGGCAGACAGGCCATCGAAGGCGCATTCGAGTTCATTCGCGACGACTGCGAGCTCAAGATATCGACCGACAGCGACGAAACCGCGCCGTCGCCGTTACCGCCCATTACCGAAGCGCCGGACGATATTGCTCCGGTTACGGAGCACCGCCCCCAAGACCACGGTGCAACGACTGCCACCGCAACGCCGACGCGCAGCGGCGGCGCGACGCGCGAAAACAAGTCTGCCGACTCACACTCCATTCGCATCGACGCAGACAAGCTCGACCACCTGATTGATCTCGTCGGGGAACTCATCACGGCCTCGGCCAGCACGGAGCTAGCAGCGAGCAAGGCGCAGAACACCGAGTTGCGCGAATCCGCGGCAACGCTGAACGGCCTGATACAGAAAGTGCGGGACAGCGCGCTGCAACTGCGCATGGTTAAAATCGGCGGAACGTTCAATCGCTTTCGTCGTGTGGTCCACGACGTCGCGCAAGAGCTTGGCAAGCACATCGACCTCGTGGTCCAGGGCGAGGACACGGAACTCGACAAGACGGTCGTCGAGAAAATCGGTGATCCGTTGACGCACCTTGTACGCAATTCGATGGACCATGGCATAGAGACCGCCGACGTGCGTCGTGCGCGCGGCAAGCCCGGACAGGGCACGGTCACGCTGAACGCCTTCCATGATTCGGGCTCGATCGTGATCGAAGTGAGCGACGACGGCGGCGGGCTCGACCGCAACCGCATCCTGGCAAAGGCCGTGGAGCGCGGGCTGGTGCCGCAGGACGCAACGCTTTCGGACGACGAAGTCTATGCGCTCATCTTCGAGCCCGGTTTTTCGACGGCGGAACGCGTCACGAACCTGTCGGGCCGCGGTGTCGGTATGGACGTGGTAAAGCGCAACATCACGGCGCTGCGCGGCAGTATCGGCGTTCAAAGTCGTGCGGGCATCGGCACCACGATTTCGGTGAGATTGCCGCTGACGCTCGCCATCATCGAGGGCTTCCAGGTCTGCGTCGGCGATTCCATCTTCATCCTGCCGCTCGATGCGGTCGAAGAGTGCGTCGAATTTTCCGTGAGCGGCGCGCACGACTTCACCGACCTGCGAGGACAAGTGCTGCCCTTCATTCGACTACGCGAACGTTTCGAACTGGATGGGCCTGTAAGCGCGCGCCCGAACATCGTCGTCGTGAAGCATGCGGGCCAACGTTTTGGCCTGGTTGTCGATCGTCTCCTGGGTGAAGCGCAGACCGTCATCAAACCGCTGTCGAAGGTATTCGGCAAAGTGCGCGGCGTAAGCGGCTCGACCATCCTCGGCAGCGGCGATGTTGCACTGATTCTCGACATCGCCGACCTGGTGGCCATGGCCGGACCCGCGAGTCCGAACGTTGGCAGCGCGACATTCGCCACCGCGCAATAGCGAGCACAGACCGATGGAAGCAATTACCGATACCGAGTTCAGGCAATTCCAAGCCTTCATTCTGGACGCGGCCGGAATCAGTCTCGCGCCCGCGAAGAAGGCGCTCGTCAGCGGCCGGCTGGCCAAGCGCTTGCGCGCGTGCCAGCTCGACACCTACGGTGCGTACTTCGCGCTAGTTTCGAGCAAGGCGCATGGCGCCGAACGACAGATTGCCATCGATCTGTTGACCACCAACGAAACGTACTTCTTCAGGGAACCCAAGCACTTCGACTTTCTAGGCACGGTCGCGTCCGAATCACGGGCAACGGTCTTCCGCACATGGAGCGCGGCATGCTCGAGCGGCGAAGAGGCATACAGCATGGCGATGGTCCTGGCTGACCGCCTTGGCATCCGGCCGTTCGAGGTCATCGGCACAGACATCAGCACGCGCATGCTGCAGGCCGCGCAGCGCGCCCATTACCCCGACATTCGCGCGCGCCAGATGCCGGCCGATTACCGAAAACGGTTCTGCTTGCGCGGGACGGGTGTGCAGGAGGGCACGCTGCTCGTCGAGCGCTCGCTACGCCAGCACGTGCATTTCGCGCAGGCGAATCTCGTCGCGCCGTTGCCTGACTTGGGGCGCTTCGACGTAGCGTTCCTGCGCAACGTCATGATTTATTTCGACCCGCCGACAAAACGCGAAGTTGTTCAGCGCGTCGTGTCGATGGTGCGTCCCGACGGCTATCTTTGCATCGGACACTCGGAGAGCCTGCATGATCTCGGCATCGACCTGATTCCGGTTGCCCCTTCGATTTTCCGTAAGCCCGGCCGCGCCGGTCATTGAGGCGATATCGATGGCTCGAATCCGTGTATTGATCGTAGACGACTCCGCTGTCGTCAGGCAGGTGGTGTCCGGCATGCTCACGGAGGCTGGTATCGAAGTGATGGATGCGGTCGCGGACCCCATCGCAGCGATGAGCCGTCTCGTGCACGGCTGGCCCGACGTGATCCTGCTTGACGTCGAGATGCCGCGTATGGACGGCATTACGTTTCTCAAAAAAATCATGGCGGAGCGGCCCACGCCCGTCGTGATCTGCTCCACGCTCACCGAGAAAGGCGCCCGCACGACCATCGACGCGATGGCGGCAGGCGCTGTGTCGGTTGTCGCCAAGCCTCGGCTTGGTCTCAAGCAGTTTCTGCTGGAGAGCGCCGAAGAATTGACCACGACGATTCGTGCTGCAACGCGTGTGAATGCCGCGCGGCTAGCGCGCAGACATCCCATAGCCGCTCCTGTGCCCAAACATACGGCGGATGCGGTGTTGCCGCCGGGCGTGCCCGGCACATCGGGCGCGCTCTCGCAAATGACCGAGCGCATTGTGGCGATCGGCACGTCGACGGGTGGCACGCAAGCGCTCGAAGTCGTATTGACGGCGCTACCGCGTGTTTCACCTGGCATCGTCGTCGTGCAGCACATGCCCGAAAAGTTTACGGCGGCGTTTGCCGAGCGGCTCAATCGCCTTTGCGAAATCGAGGTCAAGGAGGCTCAGTCCAACGACCGGGTAACGCAGGGCCGTGCGCTGATCGCGCCGGGCGGCAAGCATCTGGCTGTGCGTCGCAGCGGCGCGCAACATGTCGTCGAGGTCATCGACGGACCGCTCGTCAATCGCCATCGTCCCTCGGTCGACGTACTGTTTCGCTCAGTAGCGCGCAGCGCGGGCCGGAACGCGCTGGGCATCATCATGACCGGCATGGGCGACGACGGCGCGGCCGGGCTCGCCGAAATGCACGCCGCCGGCGCGCGTACAGTCGCGCAGGACGAGGAGAGCTGCGTCGTATTCGGCATGCCGCGGGAAGCGATCAAACGCGGCGGCGTCGACAAGGTGGTGCCGCTCTCCGCGATCAGCAAGGAGATCGCGCTGGTTCAGGCGCAACGCAGCTGATTGCCGCGCGGCGCTTCGAACTCTTTCCCGCTGCATCCAACTTTTTCCACGTGTAAACGCCATCGCGCCGCAAAGGCGTAACCCATTGCGGCGCGATGGCGTTTGTGGTTTCAATGCGCTGTTTCGGCGGCGGTCTGGAGCGCCGCCATGTCGCTTGCCGACATCATGTGTTGCAGCGCGAGCAGGATCACGAACTTGCCGCGTACCTTGCCCATGCCTTGAATGAACTCGGTACGGATCGACGAGCCGAACGACGGCGGCGGTTCGATATCCGAAGCGGGAATTTCGAGCACCTCGTTCACGGCATCCACCACGATGCCGATATCTTGCCGCTCGCCTGCCAGTTGCACTTCGACGATCACGATGCACGTGCGCTTCGTCACCTCGGACGAGGGCCTGCCGAAGCGAGCGAGCAGATCCATCACTGGCACTACCGCGCCGCGCAAATTGATGACGCCGCGCGCGAGCGACGGCATCATCGGCACCGTCGTCATCGCGGTGTAGCTGATGATTTCCTTGATCGACAGAATGCCGATGCCGAACGCTTCGTTAGCCAACATGAACGTCAGCACCTGCGCCGGCCCGGTAACGTTCGTGGCCTCGGGCGCGTCGTTCTGCCCCCGCGGTCCTGCAGAAACGGGAATCTGGTTCATCGCTCGACCCTCCGATCAGAATTTCGCGAACTGGGATTCGTCGGGCAACTCGGCGCTGGCAAACACGTGGCTTGGTGCCAATGCGAGACCGCCAGCTGGTTTCACGGCCGTGCGCCCACGTGTGCGTGTAGCCGAAGCGCGGACGTTGCCGGCGTCGTTCGCGCGCACCGTGTTACTGCCGGAGGCCAGGCGGAAGAAGGTCATCGCTTGCCGCAATTGTTCTGACTGGCTGCTCATTTCTTCGGCGGTCGCCGCGAGTTCCTCCGAGCTTGACGCATTCTGTTGCGTCGTCTGGCTCAACTGACTGACCGCGACGTTGATCTGCCCGACGCCGGAAGACTGCTCTTCGGATGCGGCGGTAATTTCCTGCACCAGTTCCGATGTCTTCTTGATGTTTGGCACCATCGAATCGAGCAGCGCGCCGGCCTTCTCCGCCAATTCCACGCTGGAGCCCGCGACGGTGCCGATCTCCTGCGCCGCCACCTGGCTGCGCTCCGCGAGCTTGCGCACCTCGGCCGCCACCACGGCGAAGCCTTTGCCGTGCTCGCCGGCTCGCGCCGCCTCGATCGCAGCGTTCAGCGCCAGCAGATTGGTCTGGTACGCGATGTCGTCGATGATGCCAATCTTCTGCGCGATCTGTTTCATCGCGCTGACGGTCGACTTGACCGCTTCGCCGCTGTGGATGGCTTCTTTCGCGGCCTGCTGCGCCATGCCGTCGGTCACTTGCGCGTTTTCGTTGTTCTGCGAAATCGACGCCGTCATCTGTTCGATCGACGCGCTCGTCTCCTCCACGCCGGCCGCCTGTTCGCTGGACGCCTGGCTTAACGATTGCGCGGTGGCGCTAACTTCCTCGGCCGCGCCCGCCAGCGCTTCGGCGCCGCTATTGACCTCGCCCACGACGTCCGAGAGCCGCGCGATCATGTTTTGCATCGCCCGCAGCAGTTGGCCCACCTCGTCCTTGTTCTTCGATTCGACGCGCACCGTGAGATCGCCCTCAGCAAGCCGGTTGGCAGCGTCCAGCGCCAGCCCCAGAGGCTTGCTCACACCGCGACTGATGACGAAGCCGAGCAGCACGCCCAATACGAGAGCCGCCGCAATCGTGCCGATCATCAGCGAGCGGCTTTGCTCGTACAGCGCGGCGGTCTCCAGCGATGCCTCCTTCGCGCCGGCGTCCTTCAGTTGAGCAAGCTGCGTCATCGTGTCGTCGAGCACGTTCGCTTTGTCGCGCACCGCTGCGAGCGCAGTCGTCAACGCGGGATCGTGGTCGCTTAGTTTGCTGGCACTGATGAGCGGGACCAGCGTTGCCTGATCGCGCATGTACGCCTCCCAGGTTCGCGAAAAGTTGTCCAACAGCTGTTTGCCCTTTTCCGATGTCACGAGCGGACGCGCTTTGTCCATGTTGCTTTTCAACAAGTCGAAAGACTTGTTCATCATGTCGACGAACTTCGCGCGTTCTTCCGCCGTGGAGGCCAGCAGCGCATTGGAGCGGGCGCGCCCGATATAAATGAGGTCGATGTTCGCCTCCTTGATATAGGACATGCCCAGCAACTCGGTGCTGTACATGCGATCGGCCAGCTCGTTGAGCTTGCTGGCGTTGCTGATGCCGACCATGCCCACGATACCGCTGGCCGATGCGACAAGGAGAAATGCGGTGACGAGGCGAATGCCGATCTTGATATTGCCGAGCATAATGAAAGTGTCCTTGAAAAGGGGATCCGACAGGATTCGCGTCCAGTCGCTACGCGCGGACGGATAAATCGCGAGCAACTGCGTCACCGGATTTGAGGTCAGTCCTGTCTATAAACGTGGATATCGGTCGGCAAAAACCAGGTCTTAATCCCTACCCTATAAAATATTTGTGACGTCTTCAGGCACATTATTTACCGCATGATTTTGCCCAAATTGCCAGGCGGACACGTCACGTGCGGTGGTATTGGTACTTTACTTAGCGGAAGAATCCAATTGGCATCAATGCGGATTAGATAAACATAGAGCGCGAAAAGTTAAAGGATCAATATGTGCGGCACAGATGAGGACTGAAAAAAAGCGAGCGGATGTGCTCGCCGCAGCCGTGCGTCCGGGCATCGGTTCGGCACTCAGCCCGGCGCTTGTGCGCCGTGGTGCGGAGCCTTTTTTCAGGACGTTTTAAGCCTCGCGCGACATATTCATCGACGCCTTCGCGAAAGGCCCGATCAACGGAGGATGAAATGCGCTTGTGCACTGCTATTGCGGCAGCCGCGCTGGCGATTGCACCGGCCGTCACCTTTGTAGGGCAGCCGCTTTTCGTCAACGTCGATGGTCGCGTCGTGCCTGCCAGAGACGAGACCCGCATTGTTCGAACGGCCGCGGGGCCCGTGAAAATCAGCGCGTGGAACTGGCACAGCCCTAATGGCGCCGGCAGCATCGTGATGCAATCGAGCAATGGCGGTTAACCGTCTGACTGGGCGCTGGCTGTTGATGTCCGCGCAGAACTGACCCACTAACGGAGTGAACCTCTGAAGCTGGACCGTTTCAGATCCGCAAACTAAGCCGCCTGCTGACTAAGTAACGCCACAAATCGGTTGGGGATAGATATCCATGAGCGGAATGCATGCGCCGGGCGTTGTAGACGTCTTCGATGAATACTGGCAGCCTCGATGCTGCATCCGAGAACGTCTCATCGCCAGACAGGTAGACCTCCTCGAACTTCAGGGGGTCTTCATGAAGCCTTCGGCTTGAGCGTTGTCGTAGGGATTGCCGACGGCGCTCATCGAGCCGACAAGCCCGTAGCGCGACAGGGCATCGCGGTAAGCAGCGCTCAAATACCGACGGTCCCTGTCGCTATGATGAATGCAGTTCCCCCGGCGCCGGTTTGCGCGTTCGCACAGCTGCTTCCAGCGCCGCAAGCGTTAGCTCGTATCGATATGTCGTCCGATAGCATAGCCGACGACTGTGCGGCTGCAGGCATCAAGTATGGCCGCGAGAAACGCAAAACCGGATGCTAGCGCGACGTAGGTGATGTCCGCGACTCGAACCTTGCCGGGGAACTTTGGATGCTGTTTCCATACAGATTCGGGAAGATGGGGCAATCGTGTCGGCTGTCAGTTGTTCGTACGAACTGGCGACGACGTATGGCGACGAGGTCATATGGCGCATAACCGGGCGATTCTCTTGTGGTAGACCGCAATGCCCATGGCAGCGAGTTCTCGTGTCACGCGTCGATATCCGTAGCCAGGAAACACGTCATGAACATCGTCAATCAATGCGGCCAGACGCTGATGAGTCGACCCGGGTTGCGACGAGTGCGGATGGTAATAGTAGGTGCAACGTGGAAGGTCAATCACTTTGCATCCTCCCCTGATGGAGAGGACGTGGGCCGGTAACAATCGATGAGCTTTCGCTGTTGCTCACGAGACAGAGTCGCGGAGTTTTTTAAGAAGGTCGTTTTCCATTGTCAGCTGCCCCACCTTCTTCTCCAGCGCAGCAATCTTCGCCTCGTATTCCGCCACCACGCTTGCTGCCGCGACCTCTTCAGTCAGCTCACCACCGTCGTACTGTGACAGTCACAACTGCAGCAGATTGGCGGACAGGCCGTGAGGGCGCAGAGCTTCCCTGCTGTTGATTTGCACTGAATCCTGACCCACCCTACGCAGTAATTTGGAGTGAACCCCCGAGGCTGGGCCGGGCGAAAGTGGTACATCAGCACATCTGAGGTGCTGCGCTCACGAGCCGCCGGCTGGACGCAGAGAGCGGCAATCCGGCAAGGATACGGCCCAAAGCTTTGTATTGTCCGAACCCGCTATCGGTTTAGCGAGGCGCGGCGTGGAATGAAGCGGAAGTCTGCGAGCGGCAGGAAGCACTCTGGTAAGTCGCCATCAGGGCGTTGCGACACGGCTTATCCGAGAGGACGGGCGCCACCGGATGGGCGGGCCGTCGAGCGCAGCCTAAATCGCGCATATGGTCGCCTCCGTCGCGGCGTTGCTGGCGACATCAAGGGCGCGTAGTACGGCGAGAAGCTGGCGCTGGCGGCGCGTTGGTAGTTTCAACTGCCATCGCAGGGTCTCATGAACGATCGGTAGGAGCGCGACCCCTATGCCCGCCGCGAGGATAGAGCCGAACAGAACGAGCGCCCCGGTGGCCTTTCCGGGCGGTTCGCCGTGGGCCAGGTAGCCGAGAACCCCGACCGCCAGCGCGGCACCGAAGCCAAGCCGGCCGACCCGTCTCCATCGTGCCACTCCCCAGAAGCGTGGCAGCCGCGGCAGATAGTACATTTGCTGCTCCGGCTTGAGTTCAAGAGATCCCACCGCGAAGGCGACGAACAGGCGCAGATCTGCGGGATGCCGAAGGCCATAGACAATGTGCGTTCCGAATGATGCCTCGGAGGCGATGGCGAGACATACCTCGTCTCCGTCGGCGAGCGGAAACTCCACCTTGCTGTAGTACGGGATGGCGCTGTCGGGCGTGTATAACACAACAGGCGTTTCATTCACCCGGAACCGGAAGGCACGCATCATTCCTCCGGTCGCCCCGTATTGCGTTACCTCTGTCTTGACGCCAGTTCTCGTGCACTCGAGGCCCGCGACCCGTCCTTCTATTCGGACAATCTGGGCGCTTCTCAAGTGGTTCACAACGTCGTCGGGGAGCGGCCGTTGCTCGTCCACCTTAGGTGACTCAGATTGCGCCTTGGACGGGCGTGCGCCATGTTTCTGGTGTCGGACTGCCATTGTTCGAGTGATGAGAGGCGGTTGTCGACGAATACTAATGCATTAACTGGCCGGCGGCTTTCATGTCGGCGATGTCCGCAACGAAGGACGTAGGCTAGCGGCGGAATCTCTTTTCATGGCGGCCACCCCGAGCAGGTACGAGCATCAGGCAGTCCACTCGATCGATCCGGGTTCCGGACACGTCCACGAAGCGCGGATCCGTGCGCGCATTTCAGCGAGCGTGGTTTCGACGAGGAGCTCGCCGTTCCGGAACACCGGCAACAGCTCGCCGCCTTCAAACTGCTCGAGCGTCTGCTCTTCGTGCAACACATAGTTGTTGCCTTGCTTCTCCACGCGCAGCAGGCCCTTGGCCGACTTCTTGGTGCCGTCGTCCGTGGCGGGGTCCTTGTAGATCGCAATCGACTCGTTGCCCACTTCGGCATAGATCGCCTTCATTGCCCAGCCGAATGTGTCACGAGAGAGCATGTTATACGTGTAGGAGCCGATGCCCAATACAACGTTGCACGACGCAAATCCTTTGCGCGCGAGTCGCAGCATGATATCGCGTGCGCGCGGCAGGCTGATGCTGTCGCCGTAGATCAGGCCCACGTGGCTATCCAGCACCCTGAAACCCCTGGCAGTGGTGGTGCCGCCGAAAATATCCCACAGACATTCGACTGAGCCTTTGCGCTCGGCCTCTGTGATGCGCGTGCCGCTGCTGTCGTTCACCGTGTACATGCCGTCCTCGCCGACGATCGGTTCCCCGGTCGCGTCGCAGACAAGCTCCTCAGGGAAATAGCCAGTCAGGATCAGCACCGGGTTTCCCGAGTCGGGGCGGAATACTACCTTGCAAAGGCCGAGTTCGTTGGGCTCGCGTGCGAGGATGACGTCTCTCAGTTCGCGGGCCACTGCCGTGACCGTGTTCCAGTAGTCAAAGCTGTCCGCGACAATCGAGATCATGCCCGCCGGATAGTCCTTCGTTATTAGCTCGCGGATCACTTCGCGCTCCGCTATGCGGCGAAGTGCTTTCTCGCTCTTGCCGGCGTTCGCCGGATCAGCAGCGATGTGCTTCAGGGTCAGCAGGATGCGAAGCGTCATGACGCTGTGCTCGGTCGCGGGAATCGAGCAGCCGACGAGCTCGCGGTCGGAATCGGCGCAGTAGTAATCTTCCAGATAGTCGATGGAAGGGATCGTATCTGTGCCCACGAACGACAGGTCGTGGCCAGCGCCGCAGCGCATGGCGTCGTGCACGCCGCTCATGCCGCGCATCGAGAAGTCGTGGCCCTGTACGTCGATGAATTCTTCGGGCGAGCCCGTCACCTTCGCGAAATAGGTGAGCAGCTTGCGGAATTCGAATGCGATGGTGGCAACCGTCGATGGCTTCCAGTTTTCACAACTGACGATCGTCTCAAAGTAGGTCGCGACCCACGGGAAGTCGCTGTGGGTATTGATGAAAATGTAGGGCGGCACTTTGACGTTCACGCGCGAGCCTTCCGGCAGAGCACGTATTTCGAGCGGGAGGTAGCCGAGCTCGTAGAGCGCTTCGAGGTTGCCCGTCGACACAGCGTCCTTGCCCAGCGAGTTGTCCATGCGGCGCTTGTATTTGCGCACCGCCGCCGCCTTTGTCTTCGCGCCAAAGAATTCCCGTTGGAATACGTCCAGAAAGAACTCCTTGATGAAGCCCTGGAGGCCGAACACGACCACCTTCCCGTCGAACAGTTCGGGCAACACTGGCGCGTACTTTGCCGAGCGCGGCGTCAGGTTTGCTACCAGCTTCGTCGTCGATTGCGGGTACATCGACGGGTGGCCTGTCTTGTAGAAGTCTGCGAGGTTAAAGGGAACAAGGCCGTTCTTCTCGGTCAGGGCGGATGTCGTAGGTGCATTCATGATGGTGGTTCTCCGGGCGCGATTGGTTTTCAGACCAGCACGCAGCGGCTGTCGCTGGTCCAGTTGTTTCGGCTAAAGACAGTGGCGTAACGGGTGAGCAACGGGTCAAGGCCCTTGCTGAAAATGCCGTGAGTCACGTAGAGATACAACTCACGGTGGATTCCCTGGACGGCCTGCTGGGCACGCAGCGCATCGGCGAGTTCAGTGAAAGTGCGGCCACCGTCGCAGATATCGTCCACGACCAGCAGCGGGGTGTCGGGCAATTCGCCCTGAACCTGCGTGCCAGTGATCTTGCCGGTGCGCGTGTCGCGCATCTTGTCTGCGAACACGACGTCGAGCTCGAGCGCTTTTGCAAGCCTGGATACGCGCTTACGGGCGCCAGCGTCCGGGGCGACCAATGTCGGGCGCTCGATATGCGCGACGGCGCGCCGGAGTGACGGCACGGGATCGTCTATGACGACGCGCTCCAGAAGGGCGGCGACAACGTCGCTGTGCGGGTCCTCGATCGTCACGCGTGCATAGCGCTGGGCGTTGATGAGGTCGCAGAAAACTTTGGCACTGAGTGCTTCGCCAACGTTCGCCACGCGATCCTGACGCGCATACGGCACGTACGGCATCCTGAGCGCGACCGGAGCACCCATGTAGGCGCGGCGCAGTGCGTCCGTGGCCATCAGCAGTGTCATGACGGCCGCCGAGTCCGGCAGATGAGCGGTGATAAGCAGTTCGTCAGCGGGCACGCTCGTGTCCACCGTGACATGCATTTCGCCACCAGGGAACTTCAGGCACTGTAATTGGATCGCCCGGCTGGCGCCGTCGCGGGATAACGCTGTGATCTCGATCATGTGACAGGCTCGTGGTGAGTTAGTCGTCGTTTGCGACTAAGATGACGCTAGTGTACAGCTACTTAGTCGTAAAACGCAACTATCTATGGTAAAATTTTTGGCATGACGGATATCGAAGGGGCCCAATAATGGGCAAGCAGTTTGAAAAGCCCGACGTGAGCGTGGACGTGGTGCTGTTGACCCTGATCGACGGCGGCCTGCACGTCGCAACGCACGTGCGGGCAAGGGCACCCGAAGCAGGAAAGACCGCACTTATCGGCGGCTACGTGCACGTCGATGACCCCAACGAGAAGGACGTCGAGGACACCGCATATCGCGTGTTGCAGGAAAAGGCCGGGTTGCGCCCACGCTACCTCGAGCAGGTCAAGACCTTCTCCGGGCGGCGGCGCGATCCGACGCGCGGATTCACGGTCGCCATTTCGCACGTCGCGCTCGTCCCGTACGAGGAACTGGTCGCCGAGTGTGCGCAGGTCCTGTCGTTCTATGACGTCGACGCGCTGCCCGAACTCGCCTTCGATCACAACGAGCAGGTCGCTGAGGCCGTGACACGCGTTCGCAACAAGTCGAGTTACTCGACGCTACCGTGCTGGCTCTTACCAGAAAAGTTCACCCTTACCCAATTGCAGCGCACCTACGAGCAGATTTTTGGCGAAGCCGTTTCGCGCGGAACATTCCGCACGAGGCTGGGCTTGAGGGTGGGGGATGTGCAAGCGGGCGAGGCGGCCGACGAAGCAGGCGTCATCATAGCCACGGACGAATTTCAGGGCGGTGCACAGCGCCCGGCGCGACTTTTCCGCGTAGACCGTCTCGGCCTCTATCGCCGTGCGAGTTGGTAGGATGCTGTGACAACGACGAAAACGGTGAGCCTTTACGGTGCCGCATGGAGTGGTTATTGTCGCTCGCGATTTTTTGCGTCCCTTGCCAGACTGTTCGTTGTTCGTTGTTCGTTGTTTGTCGTCTTGGTGGTTGGTGGCGAAGCTCCGACAGAGTGAGTCATGGTCTCCTGCGTCGAATAAGAGCTCATAACGAGCTTGTATGCGGAATCCAAGCACCGACCTCGGCGTCAAGACGCCAGCCTCTCTATGCAAGCCGCATCAGGCGAGAGTCGGCCAGGAGCCGCCGGTCGAGGGCGACATCCAGTTTGGTCAGCCACGGTCTCGTTTGCCCTCGGTCAACGGCAGGTTTTCCGCCGAGCGAATTGCCGGGAGCACCGCCTCAACCCGGCCAAAACCGGCCACTCGACAGTAGCGGAAGGATCGTTGACACTTTCGGTTCTTGACGGTCACCTTTTCGCTAATTTGCGTTCTTCTCGTGATTTCACTTTCCGATCCGCGCGTTAGAGCCGCCAGACTCGTAGATACGGCCGAAGATTTCGTCGATCTCGGTGACTTCGGCGATCTTCTCCTAGTGGATCGCACCCGCAAGGTCGTATCTAACCAGAGCAGGCATTTCCTGAAAGTTAGGAAGGGCGTTGCTGCTCGCCTGGCTGCCGCGTCTGAGACGCTCGCGAATCGAGGATTGCGTTTGCTCGTCAAAGAGGGATACCGACCGCTTTCCCTTCAACGCGCATACTTTGACCGTCGCCTCGTGAAGCTGCGGGACGAATATCCGTCGGCATGGGAAGATCGTTTGTTCGAGCTAGCAAGTCGCTACGCCGCACCGCCGGAGGTCGCTGCGCATCCTACCGGCGCGGCCGTGGATCTAACACTCGCGACCGTTGAAGGCGTCGAACTGGACATGGGAAGCGTTTTGAATGCAACCGATGAGGAATCTTCCGGTGCGTGCTACACCGAATGTCAGTTCATCAGCTGCTACGCACGAGATAACCGGCAGGTGTTGAAGGAGGCGATGCAAGGTGCCGGCTTCATCAACTATTCGTCGGAGTGGTGGCATTGGTCGTACGGGGATAGGTATTGCGCGGTGATTTGTGGAGCACAACGTGCGCTTTACGGACCGGTTGAGGAAGACGATCTCTGAGGAGCCGTACCCATGAGCCATGCTGCACTGGCAGCGAACCCTGACACGCCTTTGTGGATGAGCGTCGCGCTCAATGAACGAGGCGTCAAGCGCTACCCTGCGGGAAAGACTAATCCCCGAATCTCCGAATACAACGACTGCACACAACTTGCCGGTTACGACGACAAAATCGCATGGTGCTCGTCGTTCATGAACTGGTGCATGAAACAATCGGGCATTCGCGGAACTGGCTCTGCTCTGGCCAGGTCGTGGCTGACATGGGGGCAATCGCTTACAGAGCCCCGTTTTGGATGCGTTGCAGTTCTCACTGCCGATGACGCAGTCGATTGGAAGGGGCACGTTGGATTTTTTCTTCGACTCGACGCCCACAACGTCTACCTGTTCGGAGGCAACCAACTGGGAGAGGTCGGGGAACTAGCATATCCTCTTGATCGCGTACTCGACTACCGCTGGCCGTAGAGCGACGGTCTTTTTCAACGAGCTGGCCTTGCCGTTATCGGCCCAGGAAGAGACATTCGACTCACATGCGTGAACCGTCAATCATTGCTCTCTGAAACGTACGAACTCAAATTCCGACGTAGCGGCTGGCTCATGAACCCCTTGTCGATGGACGCATCTTGTGTCGTATCGGGCGGCGCTGTCGGAGAGCCCGTCAATCCAGGCATGAAGCGAAAAACCGTGCCAATGCATTCGCCACGGCCTCCGGCTGCTCTTCTGGTTGGAAGTGCCCGCAGTTCGCGATGGTCGCGCCCCTCACATCCGTTGCGAATGGACGAAGCGCGGCCGAGATGTCCGGAATGGATCCTTGGTCCGCGCTGAGGCCGAGCACGGGCATCGTCAGGTTTCGATCGCGCGACATGGCACGGTTCTGTTCGGCCGAAAGCGCCGCGGCACGATAGAACGCAAGGCCGGACCGCATTCCACCAGGGGCGCAATAGGTCCTGAGGTACTCGGCAATGTCTTCTTCGCCGTAGCACGCGGGATTGGCCGTCTTGGTCCAGAAGAACCATTCGAGATACGCTCTCTCCCGACCCGCGAGGAGCATCTCCGGAAGGTCGGGGACGGCATGAAAGGAAAAATGCCAGGTCTTCCAGGACGAACTGGACGAAGATGGCAGCATGTCCGGAAGGGTGATGCCGGGAATGCCGGCATCCATCAGCGTCAGCGCCTGGATTTCCTCACCGAACAGGTGGGCGTAAGGAAATGCGACCCATGCGCCGACGTCATGAGCGGCGAGACAATATCGCTTGAGCCCCAGATGTGCCAATAGGTCATGCACGCGTTGAGCGACGGTTTGTGTGTCATATCCATCGAGCGGCCGATCGCTATCGCCCTGACCCGGCAGGTCGATGGCAATGATGCGAGAGCGGCTGCCAAGCAGCGGCATGACCTTGCGCCATGCATACCAGCTCTCGGGGAACCCTGCGATGAGCACGATGGTGTGCTCTCCGTCCGCGCCACCCTCGACATAATGGAACCGCAGACCCTTCACGGTTGCGAATTTATGGTCAAAGCCTTCGGGGGCCGCCGGGAGTGCGCTATGAATCACGGATTTGTCCTCTTTGAAAAAAGCAGCGCGCCAACCAGGAGCAGACAAGCTGCCAGTACGCGCCGTGGAGTGAGGGGATAGGGCGCCGAGCCGAACAAGGCGTACCGGTCGACCAACAAGGAAAACATGACTTGTCCTGTGACGACCATGGCGATCATCGTCGCGGCTCCGAGGCGCGGTGCCGTGGCGGTCATGGCGGTCAGTGCTATGGCACCGCAGAGTCCGCCGGTCCACGACCAAAGCGGCACATCGGCGGCGCCTTCGCTGCGCGGCAGGCCGCGGCTTGCCGCCAAGCCGATGATGACAAGAGCGATTGTCGTGACCGCGCCGGAGATGGCGGCCGCCCAAAGCGGCGATCCCAGTGGACGGGCGAGGCGGGCATTGATGACTGCTTGCATCGGCAACATTGTTCCGGCCAGCAGCGCAATGAAAATCGAGCTGTTCACGTTCATTCCAGGATGTTGAGCGCCACCGCGACGAATGCGTCCGCGTTGCCGTTAAATGATCCGGCTTTGCCAAGAACGCGCATGCCATACAGAAGAGCCAGAAGCAGATCGGCCACCGTTGCCGGCGCGCTCGTCGTGGTGATCGAGCCATCGGCCTGGCCTCGGACGACCAGATTGATCAAAGCGCTTTGTCGCCGGGAAAGTTGGCCACGCAACACATCGCCCGCATGAGAGAACTGCGGGAGTTCGGCGATCCCCGCCACCATCAGGCAGCCGAGCTTGCCTTCCTTGCCCTGGCTCAGCCGAGCATAGAGACTCAGTAGCGCCGCAATGCCGGCGCGTCCATTCTCCGCGCCCTCGAGCATTGCGGCGATCTCGGCTTCTCGCCGCGTGATATAGCGGTCGAGCGCTTTTGCGAAGATGCCTTCCTTGTCGTGATAGGCCTTGTAGAGGCTGCCGGCAGTCAGCCCGGTGGCCTGCGAGAGATCGCTGATCCCGGCGGCCGAATACCCGGAAGCGCTAAAGAGATCAATCGCGCGGTTCAGCACCTGGTCTTCGTCGAATGCTCTGGGTCGTCCGCGAGAGCGAGTTGTAACGGCTTGGATCATGGTGATCGTTCTATTTAGGAAACGATCATATCCTAAATGATCGGTCGCGTCGCTGTCAAACACAATGCCGTCTCGCCCTTCGGGTTACAGTTGGTCGCTTACGAGTTCAGCATTCCGTCGAGGGCATTGGTCGATTCATACGCTCGGTGTGAGAGCAGTTTAAGAATTCCGAGGGGCAGTTTGAACGACTGCTTTCGAGAGAGGGGAACGACCTCAATGACTGCCGTCTGTCTGATCTGCGCAAATCAATCTGCTCGTCAAAAATCGTATATTGGTCACCAAACAATGGAGCTCGCACGATGACAACAGCTGCAAGTCCTATCGATCCAGTTACCGGTGTCCTTGACGCTTTTGCATCCCACGATGTTGTCGCGATTTGCGACGGCGGCCACGGATGTGAACAAGCGTATGCGTTTCGGATTTCGTTGATCCGGGACCCTCGATTTGCTCATGTGGTGAACGACATCGTGGTTGAAAGTGGCAATTCTCTTTATCAGGAGATGATGGACCGGTTCGTTGCAGGGGAAGACGTTCCCGAAGAGAAACTCCGACAGGCATGGCAAAACACGACACAACCCCACAACGTGTGGGATCGCCCTGTCTTTGAGGGGCTTTTCCGTGAAGTCCGCGAGGTGAATACGTCGCTCCCTAAAGACCGTCAGATTCGAATCTTGTTGGGCGATCCGCCGATCGATTGGTCGAAAATCAGCAGCGCCGAAGAACTCGCTCAAGCCTGGAATGCCGTTGGCGACCGTGACAGCTGCCCGGCAGAAATTATCCAACGTGAAGTGCTGGCCAAACAGCGTCGCGCCTTGGTCATCTACGGCGGCATGCATTTGATAAGAAAGAACGTCTACTGGCACGCGACAAACCAAGAGCTGGTGGACCAGCAATTCAACCCACTGCCCGCTGGCATCGTTTCGTTGCTGGAAAGCCAGGACGTGGAAGTCTTTTCTGTCTGGGTTCCAGTATTTGTTGATCCGGCAAGCCTACAGGCCGACGTCAGCTCTTGGCCGACTCCCAGCCTCGCGCACATTCGCGGGACCCCGCTCGGGGAAGCAAGCTTTCGCTCCTATTACCCGCACGCCATGTTCACTAGGCGTGACGACGTCATCGTAGAAATTAATGTCGATCCCGTGCGCTCTCCTGTGATGCAGGAGCAGTTCGACGCCATCCTTTATCTAGGACCGCCTTCCGCGTTGACTTGGAGTCAAGTTTCTCCGGCGTTGTCCTCCGATCCGGCATACGTCAAGATGCGCTCGCAGAGGCTCGCATGGGCCGGCATGGGCGGCGGCTAACGCGTCGACGTCTGTTAATTTGGATTCCGGACTCCTTCCATCAAGCTGGTCTTCGGTCCGGTGCAACCCAAAGGGGCGCTTTGTCGACGACGTGGATGACATGTCGACCGTCTTAAAATGGCCGGATCTGGAGGTCCATTGCTGGACGGTGGCTACCTTCACACCCACCGAAGCTGCGATCTCGCGTCAGAGGCTTCCAGTGGCCTGGAGGTCATCAGCCACCGTCAGAAAAGAATGTCGGACATGGCTAGGCAGAATCTGTTCGGCCCGATGGAGCACCACTTCCGCGATCGTAGTCCTCCACCCAGTCAGTCAATTCCTTCAGCGTCACCCGCTGTTGATCGGTCAGCGTCGAGAGAATCTGCTGCACCCCGTCGTAGAATTGGTCTGGCGGAAAGTCGACCTTTTGCCCCATACCCCGCAGCAGCCCGGCCGCGATCTCTAGTCTGTGCTTTGCGCGTTGTGACAAAGGGCGGAATGTCATTTTCGCTCCAGCGTCGTTAGGGACCTGCCATTCAGCGGAACCGGAGAGTGTATGTCTAGAGACGTTGCCGGTAGCGCCTCGTGGTCGCTCCGCTGTTCGCGGTCAGTAAAGGCGGTTATTCCGATGCTTGACATTGATTGACGCGGACATTGTCGCCGACTTCGTCGCAGCGTCGACTGGCCTTCATCGCAGAGGATGCCCGACGAGCTGGGGCTTGACTCCATCAAGCAATGCGGAACCACGATTATCGGGTCCACAGCCTCTGGAGCACCTTGCGATGTGAGAGGTTGTTCTTTCGGGAAGCTTGAGCGTCTGCTCATGGGCCGATCAGCGCCTCATTCAGCCCGCATATGCAGTCGGCTTCGGATAGTTGGAGCATGCTACCTATACTGGACCTTCACATCTTGGCATAGGGGACGCGCGCCGTAGAAGTGATCGGACTTTCACTCCGGGGTAGCTCCGCCTAATCGAAATGCATCATGCGGGATCAGAGTCCGCTCCCATTTGTTTTTTCAGCCCGTAATCGGCGGAGCCGTTACCAAGAAAACATCATGCGGGGGACTCTCCGCCCGAACGAACTCGGCCGCAGCTTGATTGTTTCGCTCTGCAGCATTTAGATCGACGGGAGGTGCGACACCATCCCAAATGCAATCGAGCGTCGCTTCGAAACCAGGAAAATGCCATATGCCGCCTTCAATTCGAGCGACAACGAAGCCTTGCTGAGCCGCCCTTAAACAAACTGCGATTGCCGCGTCGGTTGAGAGCTTCATAACAACAGTGCCACCGAGCGAAAAGAAGTCATCCGATGAATCGTACACGCGACAATGATCGATGTTCGCTATGCCCATTTCCATCCAGTCCAAAAGTCAGAGAACATTTTGAATCCTTCCGCAGTCGCAAATGTCACTCATTTGACTCCTCTGTTTGTGAATGCAGGTCACGATTGTCGACGAATTTCGGGAGGCGCGCGAAGGACCGCTCTTGGCCGGTTTCGTGAGTTCGCCAACGACCGCTTTGTGGCGCTCCAGTTCGAAGACCCATGGTTCGACTGACCGTCCGCTTTGGAGATGTTCGTCTGGCCGTAACGGGTCGGAAGTACGCACTGGCGACTGTCCGTTTCCGGCAGCGAAATGCCACTGGCCGGTTTCCGGCGATGAATTGGAAGAGCGGACTGACGCGGCCCGGCCCGGAGGCGACATTCGCGTCTTGCAATAGCGGCTATTCGGTTAGGTTCTCAAGTTGGGCAGCGAAGATTGCAGCCATGTCAAACGACGCGCCGAGCCAGTATCCAGTAGGGTCGAGCGGTCACCTCTTCAAAGAAACTCATCTTTTGTTCGAAGCCGAGTCGCTCATAAAACGGGATACTCAATGGATTGAACGTCTCCAGAAAGCAGGTACCCCCAAGTCGATCGGCACGTCGTAACGTTGATTCGAGAATGGCATGCGCGAACCGCTGGCCCCTCGCTGCAGGCCGCACACCTAAGATCGACAAATACCAAGCCTGAGCCAGATTGGCAGGCACGCGCTCGGCCATCGCTGCGCAGATCCGCGAGTAGTTTGCGTAGCCTTTAGCCCCGAGGAGTGTCGCAAGAGCCCGACTCCTCGCAGCGCCATGCCTGGCGATTTCGGCATTGCTGGCCTCGTTGGTAATCCAGACGGACGCGCCGTCAGTTCCCGCGCATTGAATCTCGCCGATGGCGCTCCCTTCCTCAATGGCCAACTCGAAGTATCGAGTGAGAACCTGCTGTCGCCGGGCCTCGTCGGTTGCAGACTCGACCGTCACCGCACGATAAAACGGATCGTCGACGAAGGCCTCTGCAAGAGAGCGGCAAACGGATGCGGTGTCGGTCATATCGGGAGGCGTTGGATGGGGTAGAGCGGGTGCACACATGATCGTGCAATGAGTCGAGTCACAAACAGCAACGGATTAGCTTGAGCACGAATATTACAAAAACCGTGAAATGTATGCACCGCATCTTGTGAAGCTTTTACTGAAGGCTATACAGGGCTCCGTGATAGTGGCCGGTTGCCGAAGATCGCTCGTGACGCGCACGCATCGCTGGTGACTCCGGTTCTAACTTTCGGCCCCGACTTCTATCGGCCATTCGACGCCCGACGGCGGCGTCTTTTGATAGGGAAGAAGCGGTCGCCGGTCGGTCGCTGCGTCCTGCCACGCGGCTCGTCCAGCGTACCTACGCACCAGTAGCCGGTCCGATCCTCTCAGCGGCTGCCCGTTGCAGTGGCCGCCCGCTCGATCACCCGGGCGACTTCTGCCGGATGCGACAGATAGGCGACATGGCTCGACGGAACCTCCACGACCGTGCTCTTCGCGCGGCTCGCCATCCAACGTTCGAGATCGGGATTCACGGTTCGGTCCTGAGTCGCCACGACGGCCCAGCTCGGCTTCGTTTTCCAGGCCGGCTGGCTCACCGGCGCGGTGAACGACTCATGCGCCGGCATGACCTGCGAACTCGCCATGAATGCGGCCTCCGCGGCGGGTACATCGGCAGCGAAGTCGGCTCTGAAGTGCCCTGCGTCGAAGTAGAGGTGGCCATCGTCGGTTGCCTTGATGGCTTTTGTCGCGGCCGGCATTTTCGTCGTCAGGTCCTTGAGGCTTTCGCCCGCATCCGGTTCGAACGCGGCGATGTAGACGAGGCCCGCCACGCGCGCATTGTTGCCCGCCTCGGTAATCACCGCTCCGCCATAACTATGGCCGACGAGGATTGCCGGGCCGTCCTGCGCATCGACGATACGCGTAGTCGCGGCGACGTCTTCCTTGAACGACGTCTCCGGCTCCTGAACCACCGAGACTTTATAGCCGTCCCGCGCGAGGATCTTCGACACGGCTTGCCAGCCTGAGCCGTCGGCGAAATAGCCGTGAACCAGGACGATGTTTTTGACAGGTGCGGCTTCGGCGAACTGCGTGGCGAATGCGCTGGCGCCAATGGTCAAAGCTGCGGCAAAACGGCGAATGTCGTTGATAGTTTTCATTTTCGACCCCAGAAGCTAACGATGATTGAAAAATTGGTTGCAATGGTTCGGCTTTCAGATTGCCGCTGATGACCCACTAGAGTACGGTCCATGCGAAAGCCTGCGCGAATGTTTTGGATGCCTTAACGATACGCGGGGTGATCGGGCGAATCGGGGACCGTCGGATCACTCGACGGTCTTGGCCCACACCGCCTGAGCGTTGGTGAACTCGCGCAGACCGAAGTGCGACAGTTCACGGCCGTATCCGCTCTTCTTAACCCCGCCCACCGGAATGCGCGGATTGGAAGCGGAGAAGCCGTTGATAAAGACGCCCCCCGTTTCGAGCCGGCGCGCGATTCGCTGCGCACGAGCGACGTCGCACGTCCATAGGCTGCCGCCGAGACCGTAGTCGCTCGTGTTGGCAAGTTCGATAGCGTGCTCGGCGTCGTCGGCAACCGTGATTGCGGCGACCGGGCCAAACGTTTCTTCGTCGAAAGCAGCCATGCCGGGGGCGACATCCGCGAGCACAGTCGGCTCGTAGTAATTCCCGGCGCCTTCCACTTTGCTGCCTCCGAGCAGCAGCGTCGCGCCTGCTTCGATGGTGCGTTGCACCTGCCGGTGCAGCTCGTCGCGCAAGTCGGCGCGCGCCATCGGCCCGATGGTGCTTGCGGGATCGTGCGGATCGCCCGCCACGACCTGACGCGCGGCGGCCACGAACTTGCGCGTGAACTCTTCTGCAACGGGCCTCTCGACAATGAACCGCTTGGCCGCGAGACAAACCTGGCCGGCGTTTTGAAAGCGAGCCTCGATGGCCGCTTTCACGGCCAGGTCGATGTTCGCATCGGCCAAGACGATGAAGGCGTCGGCGCCGCCGAGTTCCAGCAGCGTCTTCTTCAACGCGTGGCCCGCCGTGGATGCGACGGCGGACCCGGCCCGCATGCTGCCGGTCAGCGTGACGGCGGCAACGCGCGGATCTTCGATCACGTGGGCCACGGTTTCGTTATCGGCATTCAGGTTGGCGAAGAGTCCGACTGGAAAGCCGGCGGCTTCATAAGCGTCCTGCAACGCGTACGCCGAGCCCATCACATTGGCTGCATGCTTGAGGATGAAGCCGTTGCCCGAGAGCATGATCGGACCCGATGCGCGAATCACCTGCCACAACGGGAAGTTCCACGGCATCACGGCGAGGATGGAACCGATCGGCAGATAGGAGACATGCACCTGATCGTCGCCTTCGACGGGCGCCGGTTCGTCGGCGAGGAAAGCGGGACCATGCCCTGCGATCCAGTCGATCGCGCTGGCGCACTTGGCAATTTCGGCTCGTGCGGCGGCGAGCGTCTTGCCCATCTCCTGAGTAATCAACGCGGCCAGCGCTTCCGAACGCTCGCGCAATGTCGCGGCCAGGCGGCGGTAAGTTGCCACGCGCACAGCCATGGGCGTCGCGCGCCACAGCCGGTAGGCCGCGGCGTTGTCCTCCAGCATGCGCTCGACCTCGTCGGCGGTCTGAAACGGATAGTGCGCGATGAACTCGCCGGTTGCGGGATTGCGCGACGTTGCGCCGATGGCGGTGGGAAGGTTCAGGTTCGACATGTTTGCCTCGATTGAGTGAAGTGACGAGCGGTGAAAAGTCGCTGCAGTGGTGTCACTTTATGCAAACCGGGGCGGGTCAAGAAGGCGTCTTGTGATCCTATGAGTCGGACTCACTGGCAGAGTGCCGGGGAATGTAAGTCACGAGCGACAGGTCCGGTCTGCCGGTGGGCGTCAACGCAACGTAAGTGAATTCGATGTGGCCGCCGGCTGGATGACGAAGCCGTTTGTCGCCTTCATCGAAACCTTTGACCTCGGTGTCCTGCCACCAGTCGCTGAACTCGGGGCTCAGTTCGGTGAGCTCGTCGATGAGGCTATCGAACGGCGCCTTGTCCGGTGCCTGCGCGCGCGCGGCGCGGAACGCGGAGATCATGCCGCGCGTCATCTGCTCCCAGTCGAGAATCAGCGTGCGATAGGGTTTGTAAAGAAACAGCAGGCGCAAGGTATTGCGCTCGTGCGGCTCCAGCGATCCATAGTCGACGAAAAGGTCGGCAATGGCATCGTTCCACGCGAGAATGTCGAGCCGCGTGTTGCGGACATAGGCCGGAAAGTTGATCGAGCGAACCAGTCGTTCGAGGCCTTCGGTGACGCCGCTGCCGGTTGCTACCTGCGAAAGCTCGCGCGATGAAAGCGCGAACAGATGCGCCGATTCCACGGTGTTGAGCTTGAGCACGCGCGAGATTCTGCGCAGCGCATCGGCGGACGGTTGAATGTCGCGGCCCTGTTCGAGCCAGGTGTACCAGCTGACGCTGACACCCGCGAGTACAGCGACCTCTTCGCGGCGCAGGCCGGGGGTACGGCGGGGGCCGTCGGGCAGGCCGAATTCGGCAGGTTGCAGTCGGCCGCGGCGGCTTGAAAGAAACGTGCCAAGTTCGCGTCGCTGCTCGGCAGAGGGTCTTCTGGACATAGTGTCTCGGTTAACGGCGAATGGGCAGGCGGGCGGACGTGCCGGGCATCGTCGCGAGGCAGCTTGCGACCAGCCAACTGACGGCCCGGGCATGCCTGGCTCGACCGGGAATGCGAACACTATCACAGCAAAATGTCCAGGCTGTGCCACGACGACTAGCGGCGCTTCATACGAACGCGTCGAAACCGCTCTCGTATGAAGCGCCGCATTTGCTTGATGGCCGCGCACAATGTGTTGCGCGTGGCCCTGTCGCTGGAAAGTGTGAGTCAGCGTTCGCTCAGAACTCCTCGCGTGTGGGCCGAAGCACGATCATCGTTGATGTCGACGTCGTCGGGCTGCTCGATCGCATAGGCGATGGCCCGCTTCGCCTCCTTGCTCATGCGGTCCCCTCGTCTGCCTGAACGGATAACGATTCTGCGTATGCCGGATAGTCCGTGAGTCCTTCGTTTCCGCCGCCATACAACGTTGCCGGATTCACGGCATTGAGCGGCCAGCCGTTCGCCATGCGCTCAGGCAGATCCGGGTTTGCGATGTACGGGCGGCCGAATGCAATCAGGTCCGCAAGGTTCGCTTTGATCAGGCGTGCGCCGCGCTCGGCCGTGTAGCGGCCCGCATAGATGATGCGGCCGCTGAACACACGGCGGACTTCCTCGCGAAACGCCGCGGGCAGATCGGGGGCGCTATCCCAGTCGGCTTCCGCTATTGACACATAGGCCGCACGGGCAGCTTCCAGCACCTTGATTGCCTCGATATACGTGTAATGAGGATCGTCTTCGACGAGGCCGATGTACACGCGATCCTGGTCGGTGCTCGTGAACAACGGCGTGAAGCGCACGCCCAGCCGTTCAGGCCCGACCACCGCGGCGACCGCTCCGACGATTTCGCGCAGAAAGCGCAAGCGGTTGTGCAGCGAGCCGCCGTACTCGTCCTCACGTTTGTTCGAGTGTGCCGAGATGAACTGATTCACGAGGTAGCCATTGGCCGCGTGAATCTCGACACCATCGAAGCCCGCACGCAGCGCGTTCTGCGCTGCCTTTGCGTAGAGGCCGACCAACTCGCCGATCTCGGCGACGCTCAACTCGCGTGGCACCGAAGGCTCGACCAGCGTGCCGGTGCCGGGACCGGTTTCGATGAACGCCTTGACCTTCTGTGCCGCGATCGGCGAAGGCGCAATCGGCGCTGCGCCGTGGGGCTGCAACGCGGTATGCGAGACGCGGCCCACATGCCACAACTGCGCGAAGATCACGCCGCCTTCGGCGTGCACCGCGTCGGTCACGCGAGCCCAGCCTTCGACCTGTTCGTCGCTGTAGATGCCGGGCGTCCACGCGTAGCCCTGACCGCGCGGTTCGATCTGCGTGCCCTCGCTGATCATGAAGCCCGCGCCGGCGCGCTGGCCGTAATAGAGCGCGCTCGATGCGGTCGGTATGTCGCCGGGCTGGGCGGCTCTCTGGCGCGTCAGTGGCGGCAGCACGATACGGTTGCGCAAGATGTGCCGCCCGAGCTTAAGCGGCGTGAAGAGTGAAGGATATTCCATGTTCTTTTCGCTCCCGAATGGACCCAGGTCGCGCATTGCGACGGGCTCGATCGAGCCGGCTGCGCGATCATGGCGATCTGCGCGATCAGCTAACTGGCTCTCTGGTGAAAACGCCGCGCGCTTGCCCGAAGGCAACGCGCGTCGGCAGACAGGCGGCTTTTATTGCGCGGCGAGCACCGGGTGCTGCATCAGAATGGCGGCAGCCGAGGACGACGAAGCCGGGTTTTGTCCGGTAATGAGCAGGCCGTCGGTGACTACATACGGAGCCCAATCGACGGTCTTCGAATAAATGCCGCCCTTGGCCTTGAGTTCGTTTTCAACGAGGAACGGAACGATCTCGGTGAGCCCCACCGCGGCTTCTTCCGAATTCGTGAAGCCCGTCACCTTCTTGCCTTCGACCAGCGGCTTGCCATCCGCGGTGGTGACGTGGCGCAGTACGCCCGGTGCATGACACACGAGTGCAACGGGTTTGCCGGCGGCGATGAACGACTGGATCAGCGCGATCGAATGCGGGTCTTCGGCCAGATCCCACAACGGGCCGTGGCCGCCAGGATAGAACACCGTGTCGAAGTCCACCTGGGAGACGCTGTCGAGCCGCACGGTTGCCGCGAGTTGCGCTTTGGCCGCCGCGTCGTTTTCAAAGCGGTGTGTCTGGTCGGTCTGATTGGCCGGCTCGTTGCTCTTCGGATCGAGCGGCGGCTGGCCGCCCTGCGGCGAGGCCAGCACGATCTCGGCGCCCGCGTCCTTGAACGTGTAGTAAGGCGCCGCGAGTTCTTCCAGCCAGAAGCCGGTCTTGCGGCCCGTGTTGCCCAATTGATCGTGCGAGGTCAAAACCATCAGTACTTTCATGTCGTTCTCCAATGCGTGATAGGTCAGTTGCGAATTTGAGTTGCGAATTGCCGGCAACGCTGTCATGACGACACGGCTATGCAGTCAGTGCTTCGCCTCTGCAATCGGTTAGGGCGCAGCAAGGTCCGTTCATTTCGTCGTGACATCATGCGCGGCGTTGAATCAACGGCCGGAATACAGAGACCGGACGCTGTTGGTCGCCGGTGCGCCACTGGCGGACGAACCGCTGCTTACACCGCCGAAGCCGCTCGCGGACTTTTCCTCCGCAGCCACACGTGCAGTGGCGGCCTCGATTTGAGCCGGATAGAACGCTTGATCGCCTTGGCCAGCACGGTATCCAGCCTTCTGGAGTTGCACCAGTTCATGGCGAACCTGCGCACGGGTGACCTGATCATTCGACTGAGCGAACGATGCTGCGGGGATGGCAAGGGCGGCGGCGACTGCAGCAGCATTGATGAGCGATTTCATGATTTCTCCCAAAGGTTGTCGTTGAATAAAGTGGCGAAGTAACTGTGCTTGCAGCAGCGGGACAGAAGGAAAGCTGCTGCAGTGGTGTCACTTTAAGCAAACGAAAACGAGGGAAGAAGGCGTCTTGTGATCCTATGAGTGACGGTCACAGGCAGAAGCATCGTGGAGCTAGACTGCGCACGAAGTCTGGGTCGTTGCACCCGTACACGACCAGAACGGAACGTCGCATTCCATAAGCCTGAATTCGCCGCTGCGCATTTCGCGTCAGGGGCAGCGGCGCTTCGGCAAGACGCGCCCGGCGATTGCGTCGTAATCGCGGTGCGTCATCCGATGAAGGCCGCACCACCTACGCTCGTTTTGTCGGGCATCAATCGCGGCACGAACTTGGGCGTGGAGACAATGTTCTCCGGCACCGTCGGTGCAGCGATGACGGGCCTTCTGCTCAGCCTGCCTTCTATCGCGCTCTGTAAGACGTTTAGCGGCCGCCATAGCGTGCGCTGGGACACCGCGCGTGAATCGCGCCCGGTGTGTGATCCGCCGGGTGCTCGCCATCTCGCATGACACGCCCACATGTCTCAACGCGAACCTTCCAGATTGCGATGCCTCGGCCGCCGGACCACTGACCGTGACACGGCGAGGCATCGGGCTGGTGGAGGGCATCGAAATTGCGCCGAAGGTCGATCCACGCGGCATCGATTATTTCTGGCTGCACTTCCAGCGCGGACCGCGATATGTCGAACGACCGCTCGTGGCCGACCGTCGCCTTATGACATTCGCGTAGCGGGCCGGCACCTGGGACTGCAGAGTCGCCATGAGCACCCGCTCGCTTCGAGGAGGCGGTAATTCACTGGGTGGAGTTCGGCCAGTAACGACAAACACAACGAATAACGAACGGTCTCGCACTGTGCTCTCGAGCTTCGTATGCCCCAAGAGCAACTGAACCGCGCGCAGGTTCTTAGTGCGTCGATATATCAGGGCTGCCTTCGTGCGGCGCATCGTGTGAGTGCCGTACGCGGCGTCATCCAGTCCGATTGATGCGACCCAACGATGGACGATGCGTACATACTGGCGCGTCGACACGTGGGCTGACGCGTGCAGGCGACTGGGAAACAGATAGTCGCCGGGCTTCAGCCCCCGTGCGGAGATCCAGGCCGCGACCGTCTGCCGGGTTTGCTTCGTGATTTCGAACTGGACTGGTCGCTGCGTCTTCTGCTGCATGAAGATCGCTCGCGAGACCACGTGACCTCCCATGCAAACGTCCTGAACCTGCAAACGGGTCAAATCGCACGCCCGAAGCTTGCTGTCGATTGCAAGGTTGAACATCGCCAGCTCCCGGGCGTTCGACGACATCTGCAGTCTTGTTCGGATCGCCCATATTTCTCGAAGCTTCAACGGGGGCTTCTGGCCGGTCAGCCTGCCCTTGTTCCACGGCACCCGACGAGCGCCGGAAGATTTAAGCGTTTCCATGACGATCTCCTCTTCAGCAAAAGGGAGATCGATTTTGCTCTTGTGGAGCGGTCAGTCTTCGACCCGTTACGGCCAGACGAACATCTCCAAAGCGGACGGTCAGTCGAACCATGGGTTTTCGAACGGAGCGCCACAAAGCGGCCGATGGCGAACTCACGAAACCGGCCAACATGAGACATCGAACAAAGCCGGCAGGATCGGCGACAATCCGGTCTAGATGAAAATATTCCGCGCTACCATGTGCGACAAACAAAGACACGTTTGTCAAAGATTCGGCGCAGGCTACATGCCGCCCGAGGCGAACCAAAAGGTAGGGATCTCGCTCGCATCCCTCGAGCATTTACCGCTTCACGCGGTTAGGCTGTCTCCCGGGAACGGTACGAGCGGTTGGTATATCTACGGTGGCGAGTACTCACCAGATGCTGACTTCTACCAGCCGCTTCATGTCGCTCACTTGACCGAGCGTTGTCCAAACATCGTTCCTTACTTGGCACTGCCGCCGGGATGGCGTGTATTGCTGGCGCCGGACTATGAGGATGTCTGGTTCGACGGTGAACTCCTCAAAGAACGACATTGATAGCCTGTAACGGCCGCAATCGGCCGCTCGACTTCAGTATCTGGATTGGTGACAATCGGTTCGTACATACATCCACACTAACGTCTGATGGAACTAACAGCCGAGCGAGCAAAGGAAGTTGCCCAACGTGCTATCACCAAGGCAGGTTGGGAAGGCTGCGACGCGGTTGTCGTCGACGAATACACCCGGGAGTTCGATGTCGGCTGGGTCTTCTACTATCAGTCAGCTCGTTTTCTCGAAACGGGAGAATCTGGTTTCTCGCTGGTCGGAAACGCTCCCATCTTTGTTAGTCGCGTGGGGGAGTATTCCGCCTTCATCAGCTACCTTAGACCCGTTGTCGAATCCATTGAAGCCTTCCGCGTCTGCGGAAACGCAAACGCGTAGTCAACAATGGCACATACGGCGCAAATTCTTGACTGACCGTTTTGGGGGCGAGCGAAGGGCTGCTCAGGGTCGGTTTCTGCCCGTCAGCACACGGATAGATTTCCGGGGGGGGGGCAGCGCGACCTCCGAGATCCTTGTGGACTGCTAGCGCGCACGTTTCGACGCGCCGGTCCGTGGGCCGCGATGCCCACTGTGCGCGTCAATTGAGCGACATTGCGACTTTTGCTTCAGTCCGCGGGGGCGGGAATCACCACGCGGGCGGGGACGTGCAGAAAAGCGAGTAGGCGACGCTCGGCGTTCTCGCGCTGATGCAGCGGGGCGCTCCGCTACTGGGCGTCGTGAAGCGTGGGAATCTTTGTGAACGTGGAGAGCGACTCGGCGTTCAGGGACCAAGCCATTAATCTCACGCGTTCGTGAGCCCCCATCAGCGTGAGCTCTGCGACGCACCGCGCAGCTTTGACAGTTCAACGGGCGCATCGCTGTAACCGATCCCGTTCCCATCCGCGAGCAAATAGGGACGCCCGCGCGGCTTGGGGCCACGAAAGACCACTTCAGACATAGGTTCGACGCGTTGGGGCATGGCCTAACACCTCGCTTTCGCGTATGCGCAAGTGTTACGCAAAAATCGTTGATACCCTCGGTACCTGACAGTCGTCGGTGGAAATAAAAAACCCCGTAAGACCTTAATCTTACGGGGTTTCTCGAACTTCTTCGGCTTACGCCGGAACTACTGATGGTGCCAGGAGAGGACTCGAATATTCTGTGCAAGTAATTGAATGCAAATTATTTTTGTGATTCGCGGTGACTGCGTATACTTACCCGTATACGCAAAAATGTCGGACGGCAACGGCATATTGTCAGATCGACAAACGGTCACGAAATTGCGAGACTGGTGGGCGTTTCGCGGACGATCTGATGTTCGCTCTTTTATGAGAGGGGGCGCGGTTGGTGCGCACGCCGTCGGCCGGATGCGGCCATGAAGAGTCGTCCGCACGCGAAAGCATCTGGACGTCACGATGTCGGCTATCGTACGCTGAGCCGACATCCGTGATGAACAGTCGCGTGACACGCGACAAGCACGACGCGCGATTCCGGTTCTGTACTTCTGGATAGACTGTACCCGCCACGATCGTCGCCACGCTTTTCGCGCCGCTAAAACTTTGATCGGCAGTCAATACCCACCTTTGCTTGCGCTCACGGCACTCGCATCTTTTATGTCTTTATAGACCGCGATCAGTTTGCTGGCTGCTGCAGTCAGTAGGCTCACGTCAGTCCCGATAGCCACAAATGTTGCGCCAGCAGCCAAATACTCGCGCGCGTGCGCCTCGTTCGGCGCAAGCACGCCTGCTGCTTTCCCCGCCTGTCGAACCAGCGCGATACCGTTTCGAATTGCCTCACGTACCGGCTCTGCGCCAGCCTTGCCGAGCAAACCCATCGAAGCGCTGAGATCGGCCGGTCCGAAGAACACACCGTCTACACCTTCGACCTCTGCAATAGGCGCGAGATTGCTCAGCCCCGTCGTTGTTTCAACCTGGAGCAGCACGCAGATCTCATCGGCGGCTCGGCTCAAATAATCAGGAACGCGATTCCACCGCGACGCCCTTCCCAACGCTGCGCCCACGCCTCGTACGCCATGCGGCGGATAGCGCGTTGCGGCAACGGCCTCACGCGCCTGCTCGGGCGTGTCGATCATCGGCAAGAGGAGTGTTTGTGCGCCGATATCAAGCAGTTGCTTGATCAATGCGGTATCACTGCGAACGGGCCGTACCACCGCGTGCGAGCGATAAGCTGCCATGGCTTGCAACTGCGCAAGTGTGCTACGCAGATCATTCGGCGCGTGCTCGTTGTCAATCAACAGCCAGTCGAAGCCTGACGATGCCAAGGCCTCGGTCACATAACCGTCCGCGAATGCGGCCCATAACCCGAATTGCGGAATGCCTTCGGAAAGGCTTCTTTTGAAACTGTTGAATGGAAGCTCCATGTTTGTCCTCGTGAAGTAGCGACCGCGACGCCCCACAGATTAGTGGGCTAACTCGCAGGGGCGGCGTCCTCTCTACCAAAATTGTCCACTAGGCGGAAAAATGTAGGATATCTCCGCATGCCTCAAACGCCGACAACGGGCAATGTTTCATCTTGAGAGATCAATCACACGCGATGACGAGAGCTATGGCAGAGAAGAAAGGCGCACGGGAAATCAAGAAGGAAGACGAGGAATCGTCCAGCGTACGCGTGATAGGCCGCGCGTTTCAGGTGCTCCGCATTCTGGCGCTGGGCGGCGAGCGCGGCGTGAGGTTGACTGACGTCGTGACCTATTCCGGCCTGAGTCATCCCACCGTGCATCGCATCTTGCAGACGCTGATTTCCGAGGGCGTCGGAGAGCAGGATATCGCCACACGGCGTTATCGCGTTGGGCCGGAAATCGGCCTTCTGGGGCTCAGTCGGCCAGCGAATTTCCCGGTGCGCACCGCCGCTGAGCCCTACCTCGCGGGACTGGCGAACGAAATTGGCGACACTACTTTTCTGACCATCCGCGCCGGATGGGACTCGGTCGCGATCGAACGAAAGACCGGTTCGTATCCGATTAAGGTGCTCGCCATCGATGTCGGCACCCGTCGTCCGCTGGGTGTAAGCATCGCGGGCGTCATGTTGCTCGCTTCGATGCCGCGCGAGGAAGCGGATCACATTTGCGACATGAATGCCACGCGTCTGCCGCCGGACGGGCCGTCAATGGAAATCATCCGTGCCCGGGTCGAAGCGGCGCGGCGCGATGGTTATGCCTATTCCGAAGAAGGTGTTCTGCACGGCACTCGGGCGCTTTCTATTCCCGTTTTCGACGAAGAGGGCAAGACCGTCGCCGTCATCGCGGTCGCCGCCATGGCGGAGCGCCTCGCAGAGCCAGAGTTACCGCGCATCGTCAAAGCAATGCGAAACAAGGCCGCTCTCATTACCAAAAGACTGACGGAAATGCAGCGAGCCGGGCGCGCACGGTCACGCTGATCTGCAACCAGGCGCGCTTCGAAAAAAATCCACCCTGCGGAAATTAGTGCGGTTTTGCGATGGCCCCCGATTCCTCGAAATGGAATCATCAAGCCACACGAAACGACAGCGCAACGATGATTGCGCCGTAGGAGACGCGCATGAACGACACCGCCGCCACACCTTATGCCCCCGCGCAACGACTGGGCATCATCGTGTCGTGCATGCTCGGTTTCGCGCTGGATCTCTACGACGTGCTGATCATGCCGTACCTGATGCCGTCGATTCAGCGCTCCATGTATGTGACGCTCGGCGAGGCGGCCAGTATCACCACCATTACCCTCGTTGGTTCGGTGGTCGGCGGCGGATTCTTTGGCTGGCTCGGTGATCGCGTCGGGCGCAAAGCGGCGCTGCAATGGACGCTTGCGGTGTTCGCAGCGGCATCGGTCGGCTCCGCCTTTGCATGGAACTTTGAGACGCTTGCCGTGCTGCGCTTCATCGTCGGTGTCGGATTGGGCGGTGAGTGGGGCGCCGGCATGGTGCTGTTCAACGAGGTATGGAACCCGCAACGGCGGGGACTCGGCACTGCGCTCATCCAGGGTTCGGCGACGCTTGCGGGCGCGAGCGCGTCGATCGTCGGCTTGTGGGCGGTTCAGACGTTCAGCGTCGATTGGGGCTGGCGCGTAGGTTTGCTGACGGGTGGCGCACCCGTCATCCTCGTCGTCTTCATTCGGTTCTTGATGCCAGAATCACAGGCATGGGAACAATACGACCGGGCGCGCCGCGCGGGTCTGAAGCCGAGCCAATCCAACACTTTCGCCTCAATGTTCAGCGGTCGCCTCAAGGCGATCTCAATCGCATCGGCCGTGTGGCTGACCGCTTACATGTTCTGCTATTACGCCGTAGTCGTGTTTGTGCCGAGCCTCATGCTTAACGTGCTGAAGACACCGCGAGATGTCGTGCGCATTTCGACCGTGGCGGCGGCCATCGTGGGCGGCGTCAGCTACATCGTGATGGGCTGGCTCAACGATCGCTTGGGTCGCCGTTTTGGGGCGCTCGCGCCGAGCGTGTGTTGGCTCCTCGCACTAAGCCTTTTGCTGGTGGCGCCCGATGCCCGCTACGCCGGATCGTATTTGACCTGGCCGATTTTCTGGCTGCCGATTGTCTTCGCCATCGGCAGCAGCGCGCTCGGTGTGGTTGGCGCATGGCTTTCGGAGCTATATCCGATCGAAGTGCGGGCGACTGCGGTCTCGACGATCTACATGTTCGGGCGTGCGGCCGGAAGTCTTGCGCCACTGCTCGTGCCCCTTGCCGCCGCAGCATTCAGCCATGGGCTACAGCGCGGCATGTTGATCGCGCTGCCGGCTGCCATCGTTTTCATCGTCGTGTCCTTCGTGTTGCCGGAGACGCGCGGCCGCCGACTGACAGCGGGCGCGGCTGAAGCCGAGCTCGCCACGCACCCTATCCCTCAGCTCGAGAACGGCCAGCGTCGTTAGACACGGCTCCTCATTCAACGACCATCAGGAACAGGTTATGAAACTTCTACGCTTTATTTTGCGCGATGGCGACGCACTCGCGCGTACCGGCGTCTTGCTCGACGACGGCATCGTCGAAATCAACGAGGTCGCGACGCTGGACGACCTGCTCGCATCCAACGACCTGGACGCAGTCGTGCATCGTGCAATCGATGCGGCGGGCGCATCACGCATCCCGCTTGTTAACGCGCAGTTGCTTCCGCCGCTGAGCGCGCCGCAAAAGATCTGGTGCATCGGGGTGAACTATAAGGAGCGCAACGAGGAGTACCAGGACAATTCGGACCTTCCGCGCTATCCGAGCCTTTTCGTGCGCAACGTGGGCTCCTTCGTCGGTCACGACGATGCGCTGATCCGCCCGCGCGTCTCCGAGCAACTCGACTATGAAGGGGAACTCGTCTTGGTGATTGGCAAGCCAGGGCGCCATATCCCGCGCGAACACGCTTTCGAGCATATCGCCGGCATGATGCTCGCCAACGAAGGCTCCGTGCGTGACTGGCTCAAACACGGCAAGTTCAACGTCACGCAAGGCAAAAATTTCGATGGATCGGGGAGCCTTGGCCCGTGGATCGTGACCGCCGACGAGTGCGATCCTTCGGCCGAACACGCGATTCAGACACGCGTGAATGGCGAACTTCGCCAGAACGATACGACCGCGCGCCTCATGTTTCCGTTCGATATGCTGATCGCCTACCTGAGCACCTTCGCCACGCTACAGCCGGGCGACCTGATCCTCACTGGCACGCCGACCGGAACGGGGTGGCGCCAGGATCCGCCGAGCTGGCTCAAGCCTGGTGACGTAGTTGAAATTTCGTCGCCTGGCATTGGCACTCTCCGAAACACCGTGGCTCAGGAGGCGTGACCGCCATGCTCGCACCCGAAATCATTAGCCGCCTGGCGCAATCGCTCGAAGAGTCGGAGCGCAGCCGCAAACCCATCGACATCTTCTCGCACGCTCATCCGGACATCACGATCGAAGATGCCTACGCCATCCAGGCGGAATGGATGCGCATCAAGTGTGAAAACGGCCGCTCGGTGATTGGTCACAAGATCGGTCTGACCTCGAAGGCGATGCAGGATGCCGTGGGAATCGACGAACCCGACTTCGGCGTGTTGCTCGACGACATGCTGGAGTACGACGGCGCCAGCATCGATGCGTCGCGCTTTCGTGCACCGCGCATCGAAGTGGAACTGGCGTTCATTCTTGACAAACCGTTGTCCGGCCCCGGCTGCACGTTGTTCGACGTGCTGGATGCCACGCGCTATGTCGTGCCCGCATTGGAAATTCTCGACGCACGTCTGCATCGAGTCGATCCGGTGACCAAACGAGGACGCAAGGTCATGGACACCATCGCAGACAACGCGGCGAATGCCGCGCTCGTGCTCGGCGCACGGCCCTTCAAAGTGCACGACTTCGATCTGCGCTGGATTTCCGCGCTGCTGTACCACAACGGAGCCATCAGCGAGACCGGTGTCGCGGCTGGCGTGCTCGGACATCCGGCCTTGGGCGTCGCATGGCTCGCAAATCGGCTTGCACAACATGGCCAATCTCTCGGGAAGGGCGAGATCGTGCTTGCCGGATCGTTCACACGAATGATCGATGTCGCGGCAGGCGATGTGATTCACGCGGACTACGGTCCATGCGGCTCGATTTCATGCCGCTTCATTTGACGAGGAAGAACGACATGTCTCGCCGCAAAAGCATCTACATTCCCGGCTTCAAACACAAAAACCCCATTCCGAACGCATGCGTGATCGACGGCGTGCTGACGTCGGGAATCATCCTCGGCGTCGATCCGCGAACCGGCGAGATGCCACCCGAAATTCAGGCTCAGTGCGCCAATATGTTCGGTCATGTTCTGTCAATCGTCGAGGCCGCCGGCGGCACGCCGGATGACATCGTCAAGATGACCGTTTGGCTACGTGATCCTTCTCAGCGACAGCCTATCAACGATGAGTGGATCAAGTTGTTCCCGGATCACGACGACCGACCCGCGCGTCATGCGCTTCCTTTGACCGCTGACGGTCCATCACTCGTGCAATGCGACGTGATGGCGGTCTTGCCGCGATAAATCAACGGATCTCTGGACCTACATCCATGTCAGACTATTTGCCGTTCGACCCGAATCCGCGCACGCCGTCGAAGATGCCGCCGCCGCTTGCCTGCGACAGTCAGTTCCACGTGTTCGGTCCCGCCGAGCGTTATCCGGTATTGCCAGGCGCAGCGTATGAGATGCCTGGCGCGACGATCGAACGCGCGTTGCATCTGCATTCGGTGCTGGGTTTTACGCGCGGCGTGATCGTGCAGGCCACCACTTATGGCGCGGATCATCAGATCGTGCTCGATGGGCTCGCTGCCGCCGGCCCGAACTATCGTGGCTGCGCGAATGCGGTCGTGCTCAAGGAGCGTGACGACGCCTACATCGAGAAACTGCACAATGCTGGCGTGCGTGGTGCGCGCTTCTCGCGAGCAGGGCTCGGGCCATCGATGGACGAGAAAGACATCGAGCGAGCGCTGGCTCGTGTGAAGGAACGCGGCTGGTATGTGAAAGTGCAGCCGGAGCCGGGCGGCATCGCATCCACGATTATGCCTTTCCGAAAGCTGAGCGTGCCGCTCGTGATCGATCACATGGGCCGGCCGAATCCCGACGCGGGCGCCGCCGATCCGTCGCTGAAGGTCGTGCTGGAGATGCTCTCCGAAGGCAATACTTGGACGATGCTCTCTCTCGGCGAGAAAATTACGAAGCAAGGCCGCCCTTGGGATGACGTGCTCCCGATCGCGCACAAGCTCGTCGAGGCGGCGCCGAACCGTTGCATATACGGAACGGACTGGCCTCATCCAGTGTCCCCGAGGCAGCCGCCCAACGATGCCGATCTGCTGGAACTGCTCTATCGCTACGTTCCGGACGAGGCAACGCTCAAGCGGGTTTTGGTGGATAACCCCGCCGAACTCTTCGGATTCTGAGTCAAGGAAGACAAGATGATCATCGATTGCCACGGTCACTTCACGACGGTGCCGGCGTCCTTCAAAAACTGGCGTGCGAAACAAGTCGAACATGCAAGCGATCCGGCGAACGCGCCATCGCGCGATGAGGCTCGCGTCAGCGACGACGAAATACGCGACGCCATCATCAACGGTCAACTCAAGCTGCAACGCGAGCGCGGCAGCGATCTCACGCTGTTTTCCCCCATCGCCGGCCTGATGAGCCATCATCTCGGTAACGAGCGAACCAGCCTCGAATGGGCCGAGTTGTCGAATGACCTGGTGCATCGCGTGACCGAGCTGTTTCCGGACAACTTCGCGCCGGTTTGCCAGTTGCCTCAGTCGCCGGGCGCGGCACCCGCTCATTCGGTTCCTGAGTTGCGACGCTGCGTGGAGCAACTGGGTTTCGTCGGCGTCAATCTCAATCCCGATCCGAGCGGCGGATACTGGACCGGCAAGCCGATGACGGATCGCGAGTGGTATCCGCTCTATGAAGCGCTCGTGGATCTGGACGTGCCCGCGATGATTCACGTTGCATCGTCGTGTAATGCTTGTTTTCACAGCACAGGCGCGCATTATCTGAACGCGGATACGTCCGTTTTCATGCAGGTTCTCCAATCCGACCTTTTCAAGGATTTCCCGACGCTGCGCTTCGTGATTCCGCACGGCGGAGGCGCGGTGCCCTATCACTGGGGGCGCTATCGAGGCATGTCGCTGGAGATGCGCGAGCGGCCGCTGGAAGGTCTGCTCGACAATATTTTCTTCGACTCGTGTGTCTATCACCAGCCCGGAGTGGAGTTGCTGACGAAGGTCATTCCGTCCGACAACGTGCTCTTCGGCTCCGAGATGATCGGCGCGGTGCGTGGCCGCGATCCGTCCACCGGCCAGTATTTCGACGACACGAAGCGGTATATCGACGCGTGCCCGGCATTGACCGACGAAGACCGCTTCAAGATTTTCGAAGGTAACGTGCGGCGCGTCTATCCGCGCCTCGACAAGCGTCTGAACGCGCGCGGCAAGTAAGGACACCGACTATGTCACAGATCATCGACATTCATCCGCACATCATTTCCGACGACGAAGGCCGCTATCCGCCCGCGCCCCTGTTCGGCAAACGCTCCGAGTGGTCGAAGGAACGGCCGACAACGGTCGAAACGCTAATGGAGCAGATGGATCGTGCGGGCGTCGCGAAGGCGGCCGTTGTACATTCATCGACCACATACGGTTTCGATAACAGCTACGTGGTCGACGGATGCGCGCGTTATCCGGACCGGCTCGTGGCAGTCGGCTCAGTGGATGTGCTTGATCCGAACGCGCCAGACGCGATCCGCAGCTGGGTCGACCGCGGTCTGGTCGGTCTGCGTCTCTTCACGGGCGGCCGTACGCAGGCATTCGATGCGAGTGTGCTCGAAGATCCGCGCGCTTATCCGGCTTGGGAGCTGTGCGCGGAACTCAATCTGCCGATGTGCATCACGACTAGCTCGGCTGGACTGCCTGAGGTCAAGGCGCTTGCGAAACGCTTTCCCGATGTCGCCGTCGTCATCGATCACATGGCGCGCCCTAATCTCAAGGACGGGGCGCCGTATCGTCAGGCACAAGGTTTCTTCGAATTGGCTTCGTTTGAAAACGTGTTCCTGAAGATCACGCCGAAGAACTGCGAGGACGCGCGATCGGAACTGGCGACACCTGAAACCTTCTTTCCGAAATTAATCGACGCATTCGGCGCGCGTCGGCTGGCTTGGGGGTCGAACTACCCGACTTCTCCGGGCACGCTCGGCGAGATTCTTCGAAGCATGCAGGAAAGCCTCGCCTGCGTCAGTGAGGAAGACCGGGAATGGATTCTAGGCAAGACAGCGCAGCGACTCTATCCGGCGCTTTGCCAACTTTGAAATCGACAGCTTTCACGCAAGGACGTCAATCATGAGCGGCGCGCGACTCAACAGCATTATCCGTGCATTCGAATCCGGCAAGGCGGCACTGACGGCGTTTTCGAAACTCGACAAACAAACGGCCATCGAGATGAGCGATGCGCCCTATGACGGCATTGTCTTCGAAATGGAGCATAACCCGTATGATGTGGCGGCGCTCGGCGATGCCTTGCAATACATGTTGAACCGCAAGGAGATCGCGATCTCGGGCTCTATTTCGCCGCGCGTCACGCCGATTGCCCGCATTCCGTCGAATGGCGTGGAAATGAATCAGGCCTTCGCGAAGCAAGTGCTCGATCGGGGCTGCTATGGCGTGGTGTGGCCGCACGTGTCCACGGTCGAACAGGCGTATAACGCCGTGGCCTCCTGCCGTTATGCCCGACCGAAAAACGCGCCGCTGTACGAGCCGAAAGGCGTTCGCGGCGATGGTCCTGGAACGGCGGCACGCTATTGGGGACTCAATGTCGCCGACTACTACGCGAAAGCGGACGTGTGGCCGCTGGCTCCGCACGGAGAGATTCTCGTAGGGCTGATGTGCGAAAGCGTCGAGGCGATCGAAAACCTCGACGACATTCTGGCAAACGTTCCGGGGATCGGACTCGTCCTTATCGGTGAAGGCGATCTGAGCCAGCAACTCGGCTATCCGCGTCAATACGAACATCCGGAAGTGCTCGGCGCGATGGCCAAAATCGTCGAAACGTGCAAGAAGCATGGCGTGGTCGTCGGACATCCCCACGTGACGTCGAAAAATCATCAGCGCGTGCTGAGCGAGGGCTTTCGCTTTCTCATGTCAGCGCCTTCCAGGAGCTACGGCATTGTCAGCGAGACGCGAGAACTCGCTGGCTATTGAGGCGACTCGCTCTCACTCATCAACGGATAGTAGCTATGTCAACAAGTCAGGAAGTGCCGACCTTGCGCGTCAATCTGGACGTGCATCCTATCTCGAAGGCGATGCGAGACGGCCGCGTGAAGTCGGACCTTGTCAATCTGGAGTATTGCGGACCATCGCCCGCGCACAACGGCTTCAAGTCGATGCTGCAAGAGAACGGTTTCGATGCCGGCGAACTCGCCATCGTCACGTTCCTTCAGGCAAAGGCCTACGGCAAGCCTTTCGTGCTGTTGCCCGCGCCGATTCTCGGGCGGCTACAACATCATTGCGCGGTCTACAACTCGACGTTCGGCGAGCTCGAGCCGAAGGATATCGAAGGAAAGCGGGTAGGCGTGCGTTCTTACGCACAGACCACGGGCCTGTGGGTTCGAGGCATCTTGCAGCACGAATACAACGTCGATCTCGGCAAGGTTCACTGGATGACGCTCGAAGACGGTCACGTTGCCGAATATGTTGATCCCGCCGATTGCGAGCGCTTGCCGCACGGAACGTCCATCGCGCAGCGCATGCTCGACGGCGATCTGGCCGCAGCCTTGCTGGGAGCACCGGACATGCCGAAGAATGCAGCCGTGCGCACGCTGATTCCCGACGCGCACGCTGCCGCGAAAGATTGGTTTGCACGCGAGGGCGTTGTGCCCATCAATCACATGTTTGTCGTGCATGAGGAACTGTCGAGGCAACGACCCGACATCGTGCGGGACATTTATCGCATGATCGTCGAGAGCCGTGAGCTCGCGGAAGGACTTCCGCCGATTTTTCCGCCTATCGGACTAGAAGCGAATAGAAAGAACCTGGAACTCGCCATCGAATGGGCGTCTGAGCAGAAAATCATCCCACGCCGACTGAACGTTGACGATCTGTTCGATGACGTCACGGGAGCGCTCGGCTGAATCGTCACGCGGCTGTGAGAGCCGCTACGGTTAGATATCGATTAGTGGTACAAAAAATATAATGATTTCGGAGACAGACAGATGATCAAGCAAATTTCAATGATCCTTGCCTTGGGATCGTTCACCGGTATTGCATGCGCGCAATCGAGCGTGACGCTCTCGGGCGTGCTCGACGGCGGGATCCGCTACACGGATTCCAAAGCGGGTAGCACTTATTCGACGAACAACCGTGGTTGGTACAGCTCGAATCGCGTCATATTTTCAGGCAGTGAGGATCTGGGCGCGGGTTGGGCGACGTTCTTCCGGCTGGAGACGGGATTCTTCCTGGCGACCGGGCAGTTGGACAACACGAACGATGTACTATTCAATCGCGCGTCGTATCTTGGCGTGCGCGGTCCGTACGGGACGCTGATTGCGGGTCGTCAGTTCACCATCGCGCACGATGTCGCATATGATTACGACCCGTTCAATCTTCTTTATCCAACCCTGATTCCTGTGTCGGGAGCGTCAGCGGGCTTTCGCGTGAGCAACGACGTCAAATACATTGCGAAGGTCGGCGGGCTCGACGTTCGGGCCGAGAACTCGTTCGGCGGCATGGCGGGCAATTTTAATGCCGCCGCGATGCGTGGTGTAGGCGTCCAGTACAAGTGGAACTGGCTCAAAGTGGGCGGTGCCTACGAGTATCGCGACATTCAGCAGGGCACCTCGACGGTTTATCGGCCAAACAATTACTACACAATCGGCGCCGAATTGACCTTCGGCCCCGTGCGTTTTGCAGGCGGCTATATGAACGAAAATCAGGTGCAGGCCGCTCCGGTGTCCGACGTTCGAACGCTGAACTATTGGGGTGGTGCGACTTACGACCTTAGTCCGTGCATCCGCTTAGGCGCCGCGTACTACGTTACGGACTTGCCGAATCAAAGTGGCAAGCGAAGCCTCGGCGTCGGGAGTGTCACGTATGCGTTGTCGAAGCGGACCCTGCTGTACGGGGAAGTGGATTACACGAAATACGGTGGAAGCTACATCACGAACGCATCGCTGAATGCACAGAAGATCCCGCATCAGATCGGCGCGACAGTTGGTCTGAATCACGCTTTCTAAGGATGGTCTGGGAAGGGGGCTTGCATGGCGACGGGAGAAAGCATGAATAGGAACTTAGAAATGACGGCAACAAGCGAAAGAGTACAAACGTCGACCGACAGACCCTGGACCATCCTCTTGTTGCTCACGGTCGGATGGATGATCTCGTTCATCGATCGCACGAGCCTGTCCTCCGCGATGGCAGACAAGGCATTTATCCATGAGTTCGCGTTGACTACTGTGCAGCGCGGATGGCTCGGATCGGCGATATTTTGGTCGTATGCGATATTGCAGTTGCCCATGGGCTGGGTCGTCGATCGATTTGGCGTTAAGTGGCCTTACACGATCTGCTTCGCCCTGTGGTGTCTTGCAGCCGCCGCCACCAGTCTGACGCATTCGCTTTCTTCGCTTATCGTCGTGCGTCTGCTAATCGGTGCAAGTGAAGCGGTGGTGCTCCCTGCCAGCTACCGATTCATTGCGAACAACTTCAAGGAGTCGCACAAGGGAACGGCGACCGGGGTGTTTTCGCTGGGCGGCAAGATCGGGCCGGCCATCGGTGCGGCAGTGGCGGCGTGGCTAATCGTGGCCTACTCGTGGAAAGCGATGTTTGTTATCACCGGATTGCTGGGCCTGATCTGGTTGATGCCGTGGCTCGCGATGGCCAAAAATGATTTCCCCTCGAAGGAGCAACTCGCGCTGGCGAGGCGTCGTGCGACGAGTGTTCCGCTGAAAAATCTGCTCGTGAGTCCGGTGGTCTGGGGCGGATTCCTCATGACCTTCTCTTACACCTATTTTGTGTTTTACTGCGCGACCTGGATGCCGTCCTATCTGGTCGAGCAGCGCGGCCTCAGCCTCATGAGGTCCGGCCTTCTGACCTTCGTCAGCTTTATTTCCGTCGCCATTGTGGCTGTGGTGGCAGGTTGGGCTGCGGATCGCATCATCGCACGGGGAAAAGATCCACTGATCGTGCGCAAGGCTTTCGTGGTGACGGGCGCATTGGGCGGCATGACCGTGATATTTGGCGCGTATGTGGAGTCGCAGCAGATGGCATTGTTCTGGAATGTCGCATCGCTATCGCTTGCGGGAATTGCCACTGCGAACAATCTGGCGCTCTCAAAGCTGACGTTGATCCCAAAGCCCGCGGTCGGCTTGAACACCGGTTTGCTAACGATCGCAACGAGCCTTGCGGGTGGGGTGTCTGCGAGTCTATGCGGTTGGCTGCTGCATATCGGTGGTGGCAGCTACACCTTGCCGATGCTGTCGGTCTGTGTCTTTCTCTTCATTGGCGCAGCGAGCGCGGTGATTCTCATGCGACGCGAATGGGCGCCGAAGGTGCGCGACGAAGCAGTCGTCTAAATCGGTTATGCGCGCGTCGCGGCGCGCTCTCGATGTGAGCAATGAACGATCATCGACCCGAACGCACCGTACCTTCCATTTCGGGTCCATATGCCGCGTCTGCGGCTTTTTGCTTGGACAACGTTGCTTCAGCTGCCTGCAGACGATGCGGATACAGCGGATCGTTCACCAGGGGACTATAGCCAGCTTTCTCCAATTGCAAGAGATGCTCATGCGCCTGGCTGCGGCTGAGCGTTTCGTTCGATTGAGCGTGCCCGAGTGCCGGAAGTGCGAAGAAAAGCGGAACGAGGAATTTGGGCAATGAACGCATGGTTGACCTTGATCTGAAAATTAAGCTGCCCTGTGCAGCGACAAGATCAGTGTAGGGGAATACCCGATAAGGGAAAGCTCTTATCCAAAAGCAAATGCGCGGGATGTCCACTCAATGGATTTTCTAACGATGCGAGTAAGTTCGTGCCCGGCTTTTCACGGTGGCTGGATGACAGAGCGGCCATGAACGCACGTGTGCTTCGTTCTTTCAGTTCACTGCGAATATTCAATTACCGGATATGGGCGATGCGTGCGTTCGTATCCAGCGTCGGCACATGGATGCAGCGCACCGCGCAGGACTGGCTTGTCCTGACGCAATTGATGACGCATCACAATGCATCGGCAATCGGCACGGTAATGGCGCTCCAGTTCGGGCCACAGTTAATGCTCCTGCCATGGACAGGCTTTGCCGCGGATCACTTTGACCAGCGCAAGCTTCTCATGATTACGCAGGCGACGATGGGCGCGCTCGCGACGGCGCTCGGCGTTCTCACGGTCGCAGGTGTCGTCCAGTTGTGGGAGGTGTATGGATTTGCTTTCTTGTTCGGATGCGCGTCTGCGTTCGACGGCCCGGTGCGGCAGACATTCGTTGGCGCACTCGTCGGAGACGCTGATCTGCACAATGCCGTGGCGCTCAGCTCGACATCCTTCAATGCTGGAAGAATGTTCGGCCCGGCTGTTTCTGATCGGCACTTTCGGGCGAACTTTCCCATCTTCATTTCTACAATGGCGGTCGGCGTGTTTCACGCTGATGCGCGCGGTCACGGCCTGCTGACTTCGATATTGGCCATCGGCACGATGTCTGGCGCGTTACTGGCAGCAGGCCGCGAAAAACCCCGCTTCAGTGCCTTGGTAGTCGGTGCCGCAATCTTCGGGTTGGGCTGTGCGCTTGCGGCACTCGCGCCAGGTTACTGGATGTTCGCAGGGGCGCTCGTGGTCATCGAGGTGGCCGCGCTGACATTTACCAATACAAGCACGAGCTTGATGCAGATATCGACCGAGCCCGCGATGCGCGGCCGGGTGATGGCTCTGCGTTTGGGCATTGCGTTGGGAGGCACGCCGATAGGCGCGCCCATCGTTGGGTGGGTGGCAAATCACTATAGTCCCCGATGGGCGTTGGTCATTGGAGCGCTCTTGGGCTTCGCTGCCGCAGTGCTGGGCATAATCATGCTGAGGCGCTGGACTCTTGATCCAAGATCCGAGCGCACAAGTGCGCGGCACTTCAACAGACGAGCGGAGTTGAGATTCTCCGGAAGCCTATCCCCATTTCAGTAGCAGGGATCCGATGGAGAGGCCGTGTTGCAAGTCGCTTGAGTATCTTCCCCGACAAGGTTCAACGGTTTGCGTCTATGCAAATTGCAGCTTGAGCGTCCGTTTGCCTCGGAAGCGGCCAGCGCGCTCACGGGGCTCGGAGCGTCCGTTCAGGGTCGCCAGACGACATAAACACCGGAAGAGCAGTTACGATCTCGCCAAAGTCGAGCCGGAGAATTACCTCGTCGCATACTAGGGCAAGTGATCGATGCGGACCGCATATTCTGCGAACGACTACGTCGGGGCGATTGCGCAAGCACGGCCATTTGTCATACCTTACAGCAATCACGGATTCAAAGGACAGGTATGCCAGCGCAATGCACGTTTGCACTTAATGGACAAAAGGTCTCGACGCTCCTATGCAGTGGTTTTGGTGGAGTAGCGGCGTTCTCCGGCAATAAGGATCACGTCGATAACCCAGCAGATACGGCTGCAGTGGGTGCCGGTCCGATCCCGAAGGGTCGCTACTACATCGTCAAGCGCGAGACAGGTGGGCGGCTTGGGCGAGTGCGCGACCTCGCCCTGGATATGTGGTCAAACAGCAACCGTGGGAGTTGGTTCGCGCTGTACAGCGCAGACGGCAAGATTGATGACTGGACTTTCGTGAACGGCATAAAGCGCGGCAATTTCAGGTTGCATCCGAACGGCCGCTGGGGTATCAGCGATGGCTGCATAACACTCCCGTCTCAGGCGCAGTTCGACCGTCTGAGCGCCTACCTCCTGTCTCAGCCGCCAGCAATGATTCCCGGCACGGATATCCCTTACTATGGAACGGTGGACGTGCGATGAAAGGTCTCCTGCGCGTGGGCCTTGCGGCCCTGCTCACTCCACTTGTCTTCATCGGCCTTTCGCGAATTGACCCGCTTGCTCGCTGGGTTGGCAGCGACGCCGTGTGGACTGCCCTGACACCGTTATTTCGTACATTCGGCGCAGTTGGCACCGAGGGCGAAGAAAGCATAGTGCTCTGCGTGCTGCTCGTCGTCAGCTTCATCACTGCGGCGTTCCTCGTCTGCATTGCATCGGTGGTGATTCAGAGGCAAAGACAGCGCCAGGCAGCGCGGTAAGCGCTCCGCGATGTTCCCGTGAGCATGCTCTTTCTGTTGCGCCCAACAGGAGGGCGGCGGTTGTGCCTGCCGGACGTGCGCTCTGTAGGCTTGCAGCGCGTCGATGCCGACGTCGAGGAAGCCATTGCATCGCGTACAGCGGAACAGAGGCCACTTTAGTTCAGCCGCCGTCTGCTTCCTGCAGTGCGGGCAATCCATCAACGGTCGCGGAGCTTTAAGACCAAGCCGCACTCGCCGCTCAAAATTCCCCGTCGCATCCAGTACGAGCAACCACTCGCGGAATCGCCTGACCCAAGCTTTTACTATTTCGGATGTCGTCCCAAGCTCCTTCGCGGCATGCGCAAGCGGCCGGTGCTGCGAAGCAGGGTCCTACCCGCCTGCCGGCCCATATGTTTTTACACAACCTCGGCCACTAACCGACTTGCTGCCGACGCAGCGCCCCCTGCAGCTGAACGTCAGTAATGGCCGAACTGCCGTATTTCAATGCCACTCCGCGGAACTCAGTTGTACCTCGGAAGCCGCCCGATTTGTCATGTCGAGTTGATCGGCCGCAGTGGGTCGCGAAGCGCCGATCGCGGTTAGGGGGCCTCCGTACCACTGCGGACTCCGGTCCTTTCCCACACCGGTCCGGCGGCGCAAACGAAGGACGCGTCGATGCTTTCGTCAGCTTGCGCCGTAGAATGGCGGTCACACGGCCTGCCTCATTAACTCTTTCTCCGACCATCGGCATTGGAAGCTAGTGTGCAAAAGGCAAATCCGAGGACGGCGCACATGCATGGGCGTCGGTCGACATTGCGCCACGCTTGTTACCGGCCAGCGCGGACGATGTGAATATTGGTCGCAACCGAGAATCGCCAAACGCGATAAATGCCGGGTTGACAATCGGCCTGTCTAAGCCGTAAAGCAAGGCTCGACCAGATAGGTCGGCGACGGTTCCGCCAGCTGACTCAAGTATGCATTGGCCCGCCGCCGTATCCCATTGACAAGTAGGTCCAAAGCGAGGATATACGTCCGCGCTGCCCTCCGCGATCCGGCAGAACTTCAGCGAGCTCCCCACGGCATTAAACGTATGACTCAAGTGCAGGCGCGCCAACCAATCTGTGACCTCGTTCACGTTATGGGAGCGGCTACCAATGATCCGCAAAGGAAGTACAGTTCTGCCATGAGAGATGCCGAGTGCAGTCTCCACACCGTCTTTAATTTTCCAAGCTCCAAGCGATGTCGCCGCATAGAAGACCTCGCCTAGGGCCGGCGCCACAACCACGCCAGCAACTAGCACTCCACCATCCAGCAAAGCAATATTCACTGTAAATTCTGCGTTGCCATTCAAGAATTCTTTGGTACCGTCTAGCGGATCTACTAGGAACAGACGCTGGTTACCGAGTACAGGCCTAGCTGCCGACTCTTCCGAGACAACAAAGACATCGGGGAACGCCGCGCCTAGTCGCTCTCGGATAATCGTGTCAGCGCGAACATCCGCTTCTGTGACAGGCGAGTTATCTTGCTTGAGTGTCGGCGGTAGGTGACGATTGTAAAACTTCATGATTTCATCACCGGCCGTCTCGGCGGCCATACATAATGCGTCCAGTTCGCCACGTTTCAACGAATTCATGATTCTAGCGCCTTTATATATTGCACAACTTCCTCAACGCACGCGTGTGCCGGATGGCGTTCGGTGAGCAGATGCAATTCCGGACGTTCCGGCCTTTCGTACTCGCTGTCGATACTGGTAAAGTTAGCTAACTCGCCACGGCGCGCTTTAGCGTATAGCCCCTTGACATCGCGCCGTTCACACTCCCGCTGAGATGCGTCCACGAACACTTCCAAGAAGTGCCCTTCGTCGAACAATTGCCTCGCGAGCTGGCGTTGTCGTGCAAGGGGCGAGATGAATCCCGCTAGTACTATTAAACCCGCATCGACCATGAGCTTCGCCACCTCGGCGACGCGCCGGATGTTCTCATCTCGGTCAGCATCAGAAAAGCCGAGGTCACAACTTAGGCCATGTCGAACGTTGTCGCCGTCGAGCACATAAGTATGCTTGCCTTCGGCATGCAGGCGCTGATCCAGCAAATTGGCGATGGTCGACTTGCCGGCGCCCGAAAGCCCCGTCAACCAGATACATATAGGGCGTTGCCGCTTTTGTGCCGCTCTAGCCGCCATGTCCAGCCGAAAGGGATGCCAATGAATAGAGCGCTGTATCGCAGCGTCACTTTCGTCTTTGGTTGCAGAGTCAAGACTTGTCATAGTCAAAGTTGGCAGCAAGTTAAGCACATGGATGGACGGTGTAGAGGCTGTCGCTACGCGAGCGCCGCAGCAGGGCTGTCGACGGCGACATCCGGCGCAATACTTTCGAAAAATGTGCACGACGCAAGCGTTATATGTGCTCCCGAATCCACCATTTCGACGGCGTTTGGCCAACCTTCCAAATCTATGCCACCGAGCGCCTCTGCAAGCCGAGATGCAAACATTGGCATGAGGGGCGCTGAAACGTGGGCCAGCAGTCGCGCGGTTGCTAACTCGAGCGTGACGGCCGTCCGATACTCGTCGTGTAACGCTGTATCGTGCCGAATGCGTTCGCTTGATGTGCCAAAACGATACGCGTCGTTTATTAGGGCATTCAGTTCGTTGACGACATTGTTCAAAGAAAACTGGTTCCCATCGTAGAACGCAGAAATGGCACCCAAACGCGCCTGCAAGGCTTTCTGGTAGCCAATATGACCGGCCGTCCATCTTCCTGCCTCGGGCGCTAGATTCCCGAAGTCGTTCAACCGCGCGCCAAGGGACGACAACCAGCCTTGCCACTGCTTTACAAGCACTGTGTCAACCGCATGGCGAAACTCAGTCATCGTGAAGTTTGTTCTTTCCTGTTCGCCGCGAGTCCAGCCTAGGTAAAAGCGAACGGCGTCGACCGTTTCGGGCCGAAGAATCTCTTTACCCCAGATTGCATGCCGGCGACTCGTGGAGAATTTCAGCCCATCCAGCAGGTAGAATTCGTTTTCGTTGTAATCAATGTCGCAATGCCAGTGCGGGAACGCCAGATGATAGAGCACCGGGTACAGGATGGAGTGATAAAAGCTGTTGTCATACCCAAAAAAGTGAACGATTTTCCAGTCTGCCTGTGGGTCGTTCGCATGCCATCCCATGCCTAACCGTTTCCCAAGCATCTCTATACCGTGCAGGAATCCGTACGCCATTTCTGGCCAGACCCAGATCACCTGATGGCCCTCAGTGCGCTCGAGCGGAGGGATGCCCCAGGCGGCCGGGTGAGTGATGGGGATCACAAATTGATCGCGCTTCATCACTTTCGCCGCGAGCTCCTGCAGTCGGGGCGACACTTTCGAGCGTTGGTGATGTTCCGCCACTACAGACTTGAACTCGTTGAGGGTCAGGCAATAACGCCGCACGTTCTTCCGTAGGGGCGCTTTATCAGATAGCTTTGACCGAGGTGAGGCAAATTCCACACAGGTGTTTGGCTCGCCACACTGCTCGCAAATATTTCCTCCTGAAGGTTCACCGCAAGTCGGACACTCTCCGCTTACGTCGACCTCATAGAGGTAGGCCCCAGTCTCGCCATCAACCAGCGCTGGCGTCGACATTTCCTCAGCCCCACTCGCGACTATTGCTGAGAAAAAAGCCTGCAAGCCGCTAGCGTAAAGCTCATCCTGATCGGTAACCGTGTACTGGTCGAGATGGATTCCCATCATCCCGAGCGTCGCTAATATTTCGCTCGAGTAATGAGCCGCCACGGCACGCGGTGTTGACCCTTCATCCCGTGCGCGGCCCACAACATAGCTCTGGTAGTCGTCACTGCCGCTCAGGTGATACGCTCGGATGCCTTTTGCCCGGAGATACCGGACGTACACGTCTGCGGCGAAGTACGGTCCAGAGAGATGGCCGAGGTGGAGGTCACCGTTCGGCGTTGGAGGCGTTGAAAAGACGAAAACGGGTCGGTCGGCCATGCGGGCCGCGGCGTTGCTCTCAGCTGCCTCGGCCCGGGCCGCGGAATCACGCCAATAGAGGTCCACGAACTGCAGATCTGACGTCCCGGTGTTTCGAATGACATGCTCCTCAAACGGACGGATAAAAACCACCGAGCCCCCGCATATCGGATGCGTTTTTCCTTCCGAAACAATTTCACCGCTGCCCGATATGATGACGAAAGCTTCGCTTTCATCATGCCGGTGATGAGAGGATTGCGTTCCAGCTTTTACCACCCCATACGACGGAAAAACCGAAGCGCCGCTGGCAAGCCGGCGTTCGCCAACCGACCCAAGTTGAATACCGAACGCGTCGCGGAGTTCGGTTGTTTCCATTTGCGTAATCCACATACGATTGACTCCACGAGCATAGTTATTCGAAAACAGCACGTACCGCTTCCATCGCTATCGCCGGCGCTAACCGGTACCCTGACCCATTCGCCGCCCCTGCGAAGACGAGATTTCCCGTGACACCGACAGGTGCGATGATGGGTTCCCCGCTCGGGCTGTAGGCGTCGACGAACACCCGGCCCGCGCACACGTTGCGACCCAATGGCCCTGCATAACGGTCCAGCCACTGCTGCGCCTCCGCCATCTCGGCGTTTGTCAGGACGCAACTACGGCTATCATCTGGCGAGACGTTCCATTGGTTGCACGTATAGCTGAACAGCCAGTGACCGCGGTACGGGAAAGGCACCATAAATACATCGTCGATGGGAAAAAGAATCGGGACTGCCATGTCTGGCGATCCATCAAGATGTAGTGCGACAACCTTTTTGCTACGAATTTCAAGGGGTTTCGTGTAATCACGGAACACACCGGCATTTGCCCATGGACCAGGACATAGAACAGCTTTATCCGCCTGGAGATTCTTGCCCGTTGATAGTTGAATCTGAACGCCGTCGCGTCGCTCGTGGATAGCGTCAACATTGACACTCTCCAGAATGGATATGCGCCTCCTCAGCCTTTGCGCTAGCATTTGAACCAGCGCAGAGACATTCGCTACTTGACAACCGGGCATACGCCAAACCTTAAAGCCATCAGGAATACTAACCACTTTCACGTCGACATCCTGTCTCACCGAATGTTCCTCAAGCCCAATACATCGCTGCATCACCTCTAAGGCATCCTTGGATGCTGCAGCAACAAAAAAATTTACCGCGTAGATTGGGAGTTCGCTATCGCTCCTGACTAGGGCGGAGTAGTAGTCGGCACTTTCGACACTCATCTTCCGCACATGTGAACTACGTCCGACCGGGAAGTGCACTCCTGCTGAGAACCTCGACGCTCCTGACCCAACGAGGGACCTATCGACCAGCGTGACATGGCATGTCGGGTCGGCTTCTAGGAGACGGTGCGCGGTCATACATCCCACGATCCCCCCGCCAATAACGGCTATACGGTTCTGCGACATTTTCAAGCTCCTTGCAGGTCTCGATGACATTGATGCAGATCACTTGGCTTATGCCAATCAATGAGCGAATGTGTGCCGATGGGAAGTCGGTCGGCGGTATTCATCATTCTGTTGATCACCGTCTGCCCACGCCATGCGTTCAAACTTAGATTCGGATCTGCAAGTCCCCGCTGGCTGCGGGCTCCGTTTAGCAGAAAGATATGGCGATTAGTGGGACCATCCCACTGCGCACCGAAATACCGATCGATCTTGATCTCGTCCCCACTACGTTCCAGTCGGTGCGCCAAGGCCCCCAAGAACGACATGTCGGCAGGTTTGAAACCTGTTGCCCATATCACTACATCGGCCGAATAACGCTCGGGCGCGCCGTCGTGAAGCCGCACTGTCCACAATGTCCACCCCCGTGAAGCAGGCTCGATGTTCTGCGCCTCACGGTACGGTAGCAGCTCCACATTCAGTTCGGACTGCTCAATATGACGTAGCGAATAAATGCGTTGATAGATGTTGCGCAGTGTTTGTTCCGATATACCGTCACTGGACAAAACATTTCTATTGAGAAACGACCGTCTGAAGTCAGGCGATTGTTGATAGAAGAACTCTGAATGTGAAGGGGTATAATATTCGTTGGTGAAAGGTGAGTCATCAATAGGGTAGAAATTTTCCCGCCGCGACACCCACTTGACACTTGCAGGCGCATCGTCTTGATTCATGCGTAACAATGCAAGAAGCGCTTCCGCGCCAGATTGACCGCCACCGACAACTATCACGCGTTTCCCCGAAACGGTACGAATGTTATCCGCGATCTCGCTAACATGAAACTGCCCGGGAGAATTACTGGCGAACGATGGGAGCTTGGGTGTTGTACCGACTCCGATGACAACGTGTTCCGATGTTACGCGATTCCGCGTTGTGTTAACGACGAATTTGTTGTCGACAAACGAGATGTCTATAACAGCCTCACCAAATACGACATTTTCGTTTGTCTGGGCGGCCCACCGGAGGTACGTTGCGAACTCCCTCCTTAGTAAGCTCTCGAAACGTGCATTCAAGAACTGGTAGAGGCGCCCATGCTCGTGAAGGTACGAAATGAACGAGAAGCGGTTCGTTGGATCTGCTAGTGTCACCAAATCCTTGAATAGCGAGACTTGCAGCGTCACATCTTCTAGCATCATGCCATCATGCCAATTAAACTCTGGCTTACTGTCAAAGAAGACATTAGTGACTGGCGACTTGTAAAGCAAGGATGCGACGCTCAAGTTGGAAGGCCCGCAACCCACACCCACACAGTTGAAGTGCATAACGATTGGTCCAATATGTTTGCGTGTACAAGCATCGAACTGATGCAAGCAATGCTACGCCAATATGTATCGGCGTTTTACCCGACTGCGGTGGGATTGTCCGCCTTCGACTCTGCCGCCCTATGCATCGCCGAATAGATGCCGCTCAATGCGATAAGCGCCATGCCGACGATTGCCAAACCGCGTGGCACACTGTCAAAAAAGATGTAGCCGAATAAGCCAGACCAAATAAGAATCGTATATTCGAGAACCGCGAAGGTGGATATTCGACTGCGCTGATAGGCGATGGAAAAGATCCAGTTGGCAGTCGCGCCACACACTCCCATGCACAGGAATATGACTAGATCACCCACGGGAGGAGAGCGCCAACTGGCGACGGTCGAAATTCCCGAGGCCACTAGCATCACTACATTTGTCGAGAATGCGATTGTAAGCGGGGCATGGCGGGACGATAGCTTGCGAGACTGAGCGGCAGACAATGCGTACAAGAATGCAGCGGCGATCCCGATCAAGCTGTATGGGTTGAAGACACTAGAACCGGGTACCCCAACGATCAGCAAGACGCCCCCGAACCCAACCGCCGTCGATGCTACGCGGCTATTGTCCACCTGCTCGCCAATGGCAACTTTTCCAATAACCACCATAAAAAGTGGCGCCGCTAGCGACAGGGACGTAGCGGTCGCTAACGGCAAAAATCGAAGACTTAGGAAAAATAGATAAAGCGAGGCAACAACAGTAAGTCCACGCACGAATAAGCCGGGTGAGAGACTTGCGTGCCGCGCGACCTCTCCGCGATGGGTAAGTACAATCGCTAGTAGAAATAAACAACCAAAGAGAGAGCGGAAGAAGACGATTTGAGTAGTGGGGTAGCCCGAGCTGAGAAACTTTGCGAGGGCGTCCATCACGGCGAACAGGAAGACGCCGATGGCGTATAACGAGGCTATTTGCCGCAAAGAAATAATCATGACCTATCGCCACTCTTTCCGCTCGTGACACGTTGACGGAGTTGTGACAGAACCGGGCCCCACGATATGTTTATGCCTCGTTTTCGGGCTTCCTCAATTTCCGGCGATCCACAACCAACGCGGGCAGCAAGCGTGGCAACGTTGGCCGGACGGCTAACGTAGAACCGACAACAGCACTGCTCATCAATGACGCTCATGGCGCAGTCACGACACGTCGCTTTCACAGCATCGTGTGGCCGAGGCCAGTCCGAGAAGCCCAAAAGCTCAAGGTTCCTTCTTGCGAATGAGCTCGTTGCCTTAGTAGCCGAAACAACAGAGCAGTTTTGCCCACAGGTGGAGATAATCATCAGCGCGCGCGCATAGTGCATGAGCCGCTGAATCCCTAAACCCCTTAACGTCGGAGCCACGAAACAGCTGCGCGTCTCCGCGAGTTCGCCATCAAGCAAGACCTCAAAGCCGCTGAACGCATGTATTTGACCGGAGCTATCAAAGATGCCCACGGCCGACTGATTGGCAACTTGCAGTGAGACAACACTGTCAAGATCGCCTACGAAGTTTGTCTTCTCGTTGCTGGCTATTGCGCCAATGAAGAGCCGCAGCATTGGAAGGCTATCGTTCTGAAGCGCATCGACCGTAAGTTCCATTACGACTCCATGTTCAAAGCCGTCGGATAAATACTGCGCTCGCCAATAATCAGAGCTTGTTGTTCAATCGTCGGCGCGAGAAATAGCTCACGAGGAGAAAGACGCACATTAATATTCCTGTGAATCTCGTCACTAACGCCTCTCGCCAATATCACATCGGCGCCCGCCAAGAATAGGTTCGCCGTTACATGAAGCGAACCGACACGCAGCCAGTCGCACCATATATCGTGCAGCAGCTGCTCGGTCGGACCACTGGGTGATCGTGCGCCCTCATCGGGAATGCACGAACAAAATTTAGCCACGTCCTTACGGACGATCTTTCCCATATGATTTTTGGGAAGCTCGGCGACTAAGTAGAGATGTGATGGCACCTTGTAAAGGCTGACTTGTTCAGCAAGCCTTCTCCTCACTTGCGTCACGTCAAACGTCGCAGCGGTTTCCACTACGAGCGCTGCAGCCACGTCCTCCCCGAGAGTAGGGTGGGCGATCGCAAATGTCACTGCCTCTAAAACGCCGACGTGTTTTCTCAGGTGAGCGTCAACTTCGGTCGGTACTACCTGATTGCCCCCTCGTTTGATTACCTCTTTCAGCCGGTGGGTGATGTAAAGATATCCGTCAGAGTCCAGGTAGCCACCGTCTCCAGTACGCAACCAACCATCGTGGAAGGCGTTCGACTGATCACCGGCGGTTGAGTACTGCGTGATGACGCTGGGGCCACGAACGACGACTTCGCCGACTTCGCCCGCGCGGGCATCGACCATCTTCGCATCGAGCACACGTATCTCCGCGCCAACGGGCTGTCCTACGGAACCGACCTTGCGTTTGCCGGGTGGCAGGGGATTCGAAGCGATCAGCGACGACGACTCTGTCAAACCGTACGTCTCAATCAAAGGCGCTCCGTAGGCATCCTCGAGACGTTGGATAACATCGAAGGGCATCGGCGCGGAAGAAGAACGCACAAATCGGAGAGCGTTTGACGAAGCTGGCATTTTGCTTCCCCGCGCGTCAAGTTGCCGTAAAATTGCCAGATGCATTGTCGGAGCTGCAGTGATCCACGTCGGCGAGAGCCGCCCCACATAGTCGATGGTTGCATTGGCGTCAAACGATCTCACACAAACTACAGACGAGCCACCAATCAATGACGCGACGCTCGCGCTTAGCAGACCGTGCACATGAAACATCGGCATCAGATTGAGACATCGATCTTTCGGCCCCAACGAGAACATCGTCGCGATCGCTTGCGTGCTCGCAAGAATATTAGAGTGAGTTAACTCGACGACCTTGGGCTTCCCGGTGGACCCTGACGTTTTCATTAGCAAGGCGGTATCGAGAGGCTCTGGTTCGTACGCATCGGTGAAACTGGGCAACGCGTACATGTGCGGCGAGTCAATCTTTGAAACTATCGATTCAGACGACATCTGGATGAATTGGATTCCGAGGTCGACAGCCGCCGCTGCGATCGACGCATCGCAGTCCATTCCTACGATCACATCAAGTCCCATTTGCGTGATGTCGCTCTCAATTTCCGCGGGGCGCGCACTTGGATTTAAAGGGGCGCACGCACCAAGAGAACTAATGGCAAGAAAACCAGCCAATCCCTGCCATCCGCGCGGCGCGACAAGGCCAACACGACTTCTTGGGGATATGGCTTCTTCCAATAGCAGTTGGCGGAGGCGTGCTACAAGCGCTGCAAGTCCCTCATACGACAGGACAATCTCTCCGGGCACGATTATGGCGGTTGCCGTGCGTTGTGCAGGGAACCACATATCGATAAGCTGCTTTAAAGTACGGAAAGGAATCATCGTCAGTTGTCGAGGTAATGAGACAGTGAACCGCCAGCGTACCAGTGAATGCCCGACTGGCGGTTGTAGATATTTCTACGCTCGTTACGCCAGTTCTCCGACACGGACGCTTTGCTCGTCCAGACCAAGCGTCTGGCAACATAGTGCAAAGTGCCGCTCATATACATCAGTTACCATTTGCGGAATCAAGGCGGCCAAATCGGCCGACGCCCGCAGTAGCTCCCGCTCCTTATATACGTAGCGCTCTTCAGTTCCATGAAGACCGGGGACAACGAACGGCGGCGGTTCAACCGGGAACCTGACTTTCGCATGTTCGGAGTTGAGTGCTCCCCGCGCACCCCAATTATCTATAACATCATTTGTGAATCGTTGACCAATGCCTAGCGCTTGGAAGAGCGCAGGAATGGCGACGTCGGGCTGTTTCGACGCTTCATAGACGTAGTAAAGAGTATCCACTCCGTTGCGAACCGCGTAGCTCTCAACGCGGACCGCGTTCAGCGCGGACGATGAATAGTTGAGTGCCAAGCGCTCGATATCCAACTTGCTAGACCATTTATTAATCCAAGAATCTAGGGAGCGCACCGGCTCGCGATCGACTATAATAAGTTTCAGCTTTTTTGCGGGATAACCGGACTTGAGTAGTATCTCAATCGGGTTATACAGACATTCAGCCAATAGATACGGCCCAGCCATCTCTTTTGCAAATACCGGCGAAACGGGATTAGGAAGCGACCAAGGTTCCCCAACGCTCCCATAGGCAATATGTCGGAGAACCGTTTTTACGGGTTGATAATAGGCGTCAAGTCCCGCCATACCAAACAAATTGGTGAGTGCGGTTGAGCCAACCCTGCACTTGCCCCACGCAATAAACGCTTCCGGGAAATCTGATTCGCGCATTTTGGCAAAGCCTTTAGATAAGGTCGCGATGCACTGATCAGTGAACTGCTGGAGCGTCAATTCTGCGTTCTGATATTTTCCGTCACTATTCAACTTTTCACTGTAGATGGCGTCGTTATCCGCAAGGATCAGATCCGCAATGCGCGTCATGAGATTTTGAGACATGCAGCAATCCCCTTTTGGACACCAGGGTGTCCACAGAATATTAATTGATGTTTTTCTATCTAACTCGCGGTCGAAAGCAACTGCGCTCGACGCGCCGGTTGTGACCGCCAATACCAAAGCGGGCGCGCATCCGCGTCGTTCTGGCTCAACCGCTAGCCGGACAGGATGAATAACAGGATTATGAAACTGTTCTCCGTGAGCCCATGCAAATGATGTCCGACAGCACGGAATTCGTCAACAAAATTTTTAGTGTGCTTATTAAATGGAAATAGGTATGCCTTATGAATAAGATTACAAAGTAATAATACGAATGAAACAGGAACACATGAGAAGACCGCATTTTCCGTGGCGAAAGTAAATTGTAAATCTATTCCCAATAGTTGCGCTGGAAATACGCGAGCGGCGGCGTTGCAAACATGGCAACGCAGGAGTTGCTTTTAACTCTCCACACTATCTGCCTCTGCACAGGTCGTGCGCGCAGTCTCGGTTCACATTCCCGGCGCGCGTTGTGTCAATTGCGGCACACCAACCTGCATCAATCCAACGCTGCGATCGCATAACGTGGGGCAATGGCGGAAGACGCGATACCGGTTGTGGCTATCAGGCGAACGGCGGACGCCGAAACAATACGGCAGGGACGTTCGACAAGGGTCAGCAGGTTGAGGAAAGCGTCCAACGGTCTCGCGCTAGCGGATGCGTGAACTAGCGCGGATCAAACATTAGTCGAAGGCGAACGGGAACAGAGCAAGCTCTGTGTTGCGGCGTACATTTGCCAATCCAGTGTCATGGCGGCGAGCGGCAGTTTTTGACCGGGGCGATGGTCTGCTAAGGGGCCAGTTCCAAGGACGATGCTTGGCGTGATAACGGCGGTCTCCATGAGGTCTCCTGTCTAGCGATGTTGAGCAGAGCCTAGCCAAACCAATTTCCGCAGGAAAGACAAGATTTGCTAGCGGGTAAATATAGAAAGTTGTCACGGAAGACGCGTCGGAGCGCCATTGGAAACGCCGCGCTAATAGTGCAATTTCGGTCAGACACGCTGATGCTTCGTGCCATTGATCATTCACCGCGAGAATAGATAACATTCCTAGATGAGGGCAGCTTGCTGGAGGGCACATGAAGACGCATCAGTTGAAGGCCTTCCTCGCCGTGGTCGAACATCGCAGCATCCGCGGCGCGGCGCGCGCCTTGCAGCTCACGCAGCCGGCCATCACTCGCGTGATGCGCGAACTCGAAGGTGAGTTCGGGGTTCCACTCATTGCGCGTAGCGCGCGTGGCATCGAACTGACCCAGTACGGTCAGCTGTTCGAATCTCGTGCGCGGCTGCTGTTGCAGGAAATGCGTAGAACGAGAGAGGAACTCGACCGGCTGAAGAGCGGCAAAGAAGTGTCGCTCGTACTGGCCATCAGCCCCACGGTCGCCTTGACCGTGTTTCCAGCCGCACTGGACCGTTTCAGCGCCGATCTGCCCGCCGCGACAGTCAATCTGTTCGAGAGCAGTCCCACGCCGGGACTGAACGATCTCCGCAGCGGCCAGCTCGATCTGTTCGTCACGCACCTGCTAGATGACGAGACCTACGGCCGGAGCGATGAGTTCGCTCTCGCGACTTTGTTCCCGCTTGGCTGAACTGCTCGGTGAGCGTTGGTGCATCCAGTCCTACGGAGATCGAGGGTCGGCGCTCGTCCAGTCGATCTTTGACCAGAATGGCCTCGCCCGGCCCGCGCGCATAATGTCATGCGAAGCCTTCGCCGCCGTACTGGGACTCGCCAGAAGTACCGACACGCTATGCGTGATGACGCGACCGCTCTTCGACGTGCTTGCGCCCGCGCACGGGCTCGTCGCATTGGATATCGAAGAACGGCTGCCATCGATCACGGTGGCGGTCGTATGGCGCAAGAGCGCGATGTCGCTGCCCGCGGTCGATCATCTGGTGAACTGCCTAAAGCGCGCTTCCACGCAAATCGGACTCGCGCCGGCAGAGGTCTGACTACGACTGATCTGCCGTTCTGGACGGTTGAGAATGAATGTCGGCTATCTGGACGCTTGCGGGTTACTCGTGTCTGTCCGGTTCTTACTAAAGAATTCGAAAGCGTTGACGATAAGCAGATGATCGCGCCGTCCACAGCTGCGCGCCACGCTTCTTCGCGAACGACAAGAACACATGGAGCCATGACCACGCTTTCATCCGTGAACCTTGCTACGACTCCCGCCCCCACGCCCCTCACGGATTCCGCGAATCCCGCGACGGCGGTTAACGGCGATGCGAAACGCATGGTGGCGCTCTCGCCGTCGGCCATCGTCACGATCCCTTCCGCGAGCAACATTACGGTGCTCGAAACCTATACGCCGGCAGGCACGCCGAGCGCCGCCATGCCGACGGTGACCTGGGCCAGCGACAACCGCGACGCGGTAACGCTCAGGATGGCGGGGGACTACGCCGTGCAGACGATGGCGGGACGTTTCGCCGGGCTCGGCAGCGCGCTGCTCGATCGCTTCAAGACCACGGGCAGTGATTATTCGCAATCGGTCAGCGTCGGCTCCGGAGGTGTGGGCGGCGTTGGACCGTCTTCTCAACGATCCGCCGGCCAGGCCGGCCTGACGGTGCGAACGGCGAGCGGCGCGACGGTCGAGATCGCGCTCGCCAGCGAGGACGGGAGCCTTTCGGTCAGCATCAAGAGCAGCGGCGCGCTCAGCGAGAGCGAACGCAATGCGCTGGCAAAGCTTTCAGAGGGTTTCCAGCAAGCCATCGATGGTCTGGGCGCCGTGCCACCGACACTCGACCTGAGCGGCCTGACGCAGTCCGACACCTCGGTGCTTGCTTCCGCGACCTTTCGATACAGCATAAGGGGCGCCGGCAATGCGGACATCTCGGCGAGCTATTCGCAGGACAGCGCGGCGCGAAGCCTGAGCGTCACGAGCGCGGCGGGCACCATGAGCGTGAAGATCAATACGAGCCATTCGGCACTTTGGGGAACGAGCGCACAACGCGCTGCTTCTGTGGCGAGCTATCTTCAGCAGTTCGACCACGCCAATTCACGTGGGCACGGCGATGCAACGCTGATGTCGATGTTCAAGGACGGATTCGCGCGGATGAACGAGGACTACGGGACGCCTTCGGCCGAGGCGCTGCCGGGAACGGGCTACACCCCGGGGCTGCAGCAGTCGGCCCAGGCGATGTTGACCGGACTCGCTGACTTCAGCGCATCGATCACGGACGCGTCGGCGTCGCCTAATCCGATGCGCCCGGGCGAAGTCGACGCATTCTCGTATCAGGTCTCGCAAACGACGCAGCTCGAAGGCTCGCGCTTCGAAGGCAAGATCTCGCAAAGCCAGCAATCACATCTTGTCGCCAGCTACCATCAGGCGCTTACGGGCGGCGCCAAACCGGCCCTTACCTCATCGAGGTCCTCGCAGAACTACGATTATGTGCGGATAGACGACTCCGGAGAAAGCACCGTCCAACTTGCGACGGAACGTGGCGCGCTGGTACGCGCCTCGCAGCGTCAGACTTCGGACCAGAGCACACATCATTCGAAGTACGAACGAGGCGTGCTGACTTCTGACCTCACCACCCCGGACGAGACATCCTATTCAACCGAGATGCTCTCGTTGCTCGAACCGCTCATTGGCAAGGGCGACGCCGCGCGCAATAGCGCTGAATGGCAGCAGGCGCTTTCCCGCGTTCATCGAATGATCGTGCCGAATGCGTCGATGTAACGCGGCGCGCCCGCTGACTATCGATCCCACTTCTCCGAAGAGGAGATTGTCATGGAAGCGCTTGCTTCTTCCGGCGCTCATCGGGTGCCGTGGAACAGCGGTAGGCTGACCGGCCGGAAGCATCCGTTGGAGCTTCGAGAGATCTGGGCCGCCCCACGCGTCAGGAAGACATCCGGGCCATCAAACCATCGATGGCCCGGATGGAAGCGGATTAAACAAACCGAATCTTCACTACCCGCGATCTGTCCGCGCGAGATGGACCTCAAGTCTGTGCAAGCCAATCGACAGCACGAATGTCATCAGCCAATATGCTGCCGCAATCGCCAGGTAGGGCTCCCAATACCGGCCATACGCTCCCGCTACTGTGCGCGCCGCATAAGCCAGTTCGGCGAGTCCAATCGCGGAGACTAGCGAAGTGTCTTTCAGGAGCGCAATCATGTTGTTGCCGAGCGCTGGCAGCATGCGCCGGAACGCCTGCGGGACGACCACATAGCGCATCATCTGCAGATGCGTGAGACCCAGTGAAAGGCTTGCCTGTATTGATACGATACCGGGTACCTTGAGTTAATTTTTCGGTAATGCGAACTTCGACGTGAGCTCCACCCTTTGACAGTTCCAGGCGTTCATTGTCCTTTGCCATCTGAACCGTGTATCCCTCAAGCTCTGCTCCGTGGCAGATGATGTTGAGAATCAACAGTCCTCGCTGGTAGGTGTCCACGGATAAACGCGCGGCGAGCTTGCGATGCGAGGTCACCAGCAACTGCCCCGTATCACAAAAGGATTCCCAGTTTCCGTAGACCACTTCGCCTTTGTGCTGGTATTGCTTTCCGGGATGGCTCTGTTCCCACTCATATCGTTTTTTTAAATGCTCAGCGCGAGTGACGCCTTTGTCCATTTGCTCGCGTAACTGTTTGATGGCGCGATGCCAATCTTTTTGCTTGGGGGCAGCGTCCGCGGCGACTTCGTTATCCTTCTGAATTCGCTTGTCGGCACGCACCTCGACGAGCCGTTTGGGCCGGTCGATTATTGCTTTGACTGCCGATATGGCAGCTAGGACTTCTTGTTCTGACATCGCAGGCAGCTGAGGCCGTTGAATCGTATGTCCGAGGTCGACGCGTGTCCAATGTCCGGGCAGTGGGACGGGTATCCGGAATGCGTCACATACTCGCCGCACATCTGTTCCCGAAATGCCGTATTTACTGCCGACGTGCACCATAGGGGTAGTCCATACCTCCCGAAATAGCTGGTCGCGATTTGGGATCGGGGCATTGAGCATCAAACACCTCTTCGCATTTCGAATTACATCGGTATGGTGTAGTCAAGATCTCAGCGGAGGCTGTTGTCGCTCGTGGCATCGAATTTGGCAAAACCTGCTTGGCGAAATAGCCATCAATCACTGTGGCAAGCGTGGTGGACTCAGATCTGTATGCTGTAAATTTTTCTCTGCTTCGAATTGTGTAACGGGCAGCTTAAATTCGCCTCTGGAAACACCATCGCGCCAGATTGTCAGGATCCGACGCGCAAAGGGCGTAACAGCTCGGGCGAGCGCCTGCTGAAGTATCGCGACATCACCAGTGACTAAGTGGCGAGCTACCATCCGTACAAATGACCAGAACAAATCTGCCGCTGCTTCGGGCCAGTCCTCGATTCGAGCAATGACGTCGGTCACCATGAATAGGATCCCGTCATTCCAACATGCGTCTATTGCTTGCTCGATAAGATGGCGTTTGGCGGGGTGCATGTAGCCCGATTCCAAACAACGCCGTAAGAGATTGATGCGAACAGGGGTTGCCGGGCGGATACTCAATGCGAGCAGGCCCGACAACAATGTCCACTCATCCGTGATCGCTACTAGGATAGTGTCAATTTCTTCGTCATCTAGGTCGGAAAATATCGCCCGGAAATCATCCCGCACGTAGGCGATCGAATGCGTGTCGTAGTACAGAAACGAGAGCAGGAGCTCCTTTGGGAGAAGCGTCCGCGCGAGTGCTGCGGCGGGTATGAGCGACGACACAAGATACTCGAAACCATGCCGGGGAGTGCTAGCCGAAATCTTGCTGGCGATATCTTGCTCAACCAAGTCAAGCTCGTGAACGCTGTCACTTTCGACGACTTCTCTCACTCGAGAGAGACGCCTGATTGCGGAAGAAAGCAGCTCGACCACATCTGCGCTGAATCCAAGTTCTGCAACCAACTTAAGTGCCCGTTCTGTTCGCCAGCAATGCCAGTCAAGCTCCGAGCGTAAACCGGTTTCGCACGCAGTCAACAGTTCGTCGGCGTACTCATTGCGCAGCTTGTGTTGTTCGAGGAAGAACGCACATGCCGAGCCTGCGTCGTCGCCCCACTGTCTGATACATTCAAGCGAGTATTTCGCGAGCATGAGACTGGGGCATTGCGCAGCCAATTGCCATAAACGTAGTCGGCGCTCACCGAGGCTCGGGGGGAGTTTTTTCTCCACCTGTTCGACGAGCTCCGGTGGGAGCATCTTTTTTCGAAGTACGTCGTCGATCAACTGGCCGAGATGAAAATTGGACTCCGTGGAAGCTTCCACATCGGAAAGGTCTGCGGTCGCACACGCAAATGCCAGAGATACGTCGATCTCAATTCCTGCCGATGTGGCCGACCGGATCAGGTTGGCTTTTCCGATGATCGATAATTCGGCTGATATTGCCGCGTTGGCCTTCTTGGTTGCGCGCTGTGGGGCGATTTGCTGGAGCGCGAACAGGGCAACCTGCCACGTCCCCAGATCGGATGCCGCATCGAGATGGCGTACCACGATTTCTTCGTCATCGGCATCGCGTTCGTAGGCGACGTGGAACAGGGATTCCGCCACCAGGTCACCGGGTGACGATTCGATCAGCCGTTGTCTTGCCAGGTCGAGCCGGACCGGAAGCGGGGCGCATTCCCATACTGCTACGTTACCTCCGGTCATTGTGATCGGCGTTGACTTGATACGGTCCATTTCAACCAGCAAGGCGCGAAGGAAAGCAACATCGCCACTCGCTGAAAGTGCCCTGCGCGCAGCATAGTGGACGGGATCGCGTTTGTCGACGGCGAGCTGGCGAAGCTTTCCAATCGCATTCTCTGATTTGAGATTCGAGAGCCCATGCAGCGCACGGGCTCGCGCGACCTCAGGATGTTGCGGAGCAACGGAGTAGAGGAGCCATTGTTCTGCGCTGGCCTGAATTTCCCGCGGCATTTCTAGGGCAGCTTGTGATCCAAGTACTACGTCAGCCTCGAAAATGGCTTTCAGAAAATCAATCCGTTCTCCATCCGGGACCAGCTGTGCTGCGAAAACCCACGCATCATCGGCAACGGATTCTCCGAGAGTTTGCCCATGTTGTCTCCAGTTACGAGCGAGGAACCGGGCTGAGAGTGCGCCAGCGATCAACTGATGTCCGAAATGGAGGTGGCCATTCTCTGTTTTGCGGAGAAGTTCGTGCTGGATGAGCAAATTAACGACCTCGGTATCCTTCATGCCCGAAACGCCGAGTGCGTCAGAGCACAACTGTCTCGCCTGCCCGATCCATTTGCCGGCCTGAGTCGCCGGGCACTCCAGTCGTCCGTCGTGAAAGATCCCGTGAAAAGCTAACGCGCCGGCTAGTTGCAGGATAACGTCGGGGGCCAGTTCGTCCCCTAGCTCGTTGTTTCGCCTGCAGCGGCCCAGGAGCAGTGCCTGCAATATCTCGCCCAGAGTTGCAGGCAGTTCTGCCGCCTCGCGCCACAGTCCGATCGCAGCCAGGACGGCAAACGGCGTCCAGAAATGTGGGGATCCAGACCGGTCCGACAAACCTCTGTATGCGCGAACAAATGCGCTGGCTTCATCATTGGGGAGCTCCGCCTGGGCGAGGCGACGAACTCCCATCGGGGTTAGGTCCTCAAGCTGTACGTAGGCAGACGGCTTCTTCGGCAACACCAGCCGGCTGCGCCGGCTGGAATCGCGGGTTGCGATGACGCAGACGACGCGATTGCGATCGAGCAAGGGCTTCAGCTCATTCAGGAAGGCCTGCATGTGAGGGGCGGGGCATTCATTCAGTCCGTCACAAAGCAGCAATATCCTGTCCGGAAGCGTTTGCCAGTTTCCATGAACTACGCCGAGTTCCTGATGAATGGTGGCGTTGATACTTCCCGGCAGATAGTTCGCCAAGCTGATCACCACGGCAAGCATCGAGTCGGATGACTCTCGTGCCGTATTGGCGCGGAGAAGGGAGAGTGCAGCAGTTTTTCCGATGCCGCCGTCGCCGAGAATGATGGCCAACTCGCCGTCGTCCAGCTGGCGTATGTCGTCCAGTGACTTCAGCGTGTGCGTTGACATAGTGCCGTATTGCCGGGGATCGGCTGCAGAGGACGTGGCGAGGCCTTCCGGCAAGGCCGTGTTGCGAATCCGGGGCTCTACAACCACCGTGAAATTGCGATGAGTCGCCAGATACCCTGACCGGTTAAAGGTCGCCCTTGGATGCTCTCGAACGACGGTCGCCACTTTGAAATGTTGCTCGACGACATCCTGCAGCTCGATCCAGTTTGACGAAAGCGCAGCGTCGAATTCGTCTGCGCCCCATACGACAAGTTGGTCGAGTTGTCGCACGTACTGTTCGACTACCTCTCTGGGATCTCGACCTACTGCTTCAAGACGCCCACGCAAGCGCGCGAGCGAACCGAGTCCGTCGTCCATCAGCTTTGCCGAAGCCGCGTCGATGAGCTGCTGGCGGGAATGTTCGCGAATTTGTCTGCGCAGGGTCTGGCTTATGCTGGACGAGCAGAGAAATTGGTGAAGCCCGATGTTGGAACCATCCAGCGTCGACGTTGCTGCAACCTTGGCCAGTTCTTCAGCGACCTGGGCAGTACCTAGTGGACTTTGCAGTCGTTTGCACTGAAGGCAAACGCCCCGTTGGGTTGCTACGGATTCTCCCTCGACATCGAATCCCGCATCGCCGGAGCCGGATGGTTTGCCCGTGATCCTTATGCCTGTCTCACGCTGAATTTTTAGAAAACAGGCGAAGACAAAGCTCTCGAATTGCGGAGGGCTGAGCGAGCTGAGTGGAAGTCGTTGCCCATCGTAGTATGGCGGCTGCAGGATTGAATCTTCGGGGCCGGCTGTCGGGTGCATGCGGTTGCTTTGTCTACCCGGCGATCTCAGCCAGGAATCTGGTTCATTGAAAACGCCGAGAAGTCGGGCGATCTATGGTCGAATTCGCGATGGCCTGTGGAAACTATTCGGCACAGGGGATTCCAGTACCCGCACCTTGTCTATAAGGAGTATAACTTCCACGGTACAAAGCGGGTCTTGCATTCCAGTCAACGATTTTTTTTGACCTTGGCAGTCTGCATGCATCCAAGCTCGATCCACGATAACGACCCAGCCGGTGGGTAGTCAACGGCCCGTGTTCGTTAGCGTCAAATGTGACGGTCTTCCACACAGCTTTGAATGTCGGCCCGGAGGAGGGTATTGGGGTATGCGCCTATGCTGTTTGGCAGCGTTGAGGGCGCCGGTGGATGGGTTTGGGGCTCCCCCAATGCGCTGGCTTGCCCCAAGGGGGCGCCCCAGTATCCTTGGATCCAAATGTTTTGTTCAGTGAGTCAGCGAGGATTGACCAACCGCACGACCATTTCAACTCCCTGTTCCCCAAAACGGTTAAGCGCAACATCGGATAGCTGCGGTTATCAGATGTATAGGCGCAGCATTCAGACGGCGAACGATGGTTCACGCTACGACCTAGTTACAGGAAAGGCTGTTGTACCCTGTAAACAGTCACCGCGACTAAACGCGCAGTGCAAGTCCACGCGACGCGTCTGCCGGCGATAGTAACGCGGTACGGATGAATGCGTCGCTCGCCTCGCGTCCCGTACAATACGTGCGCGCCATGGTCCGCAACCGACGTGGTGCAAGCGATGCGATCCGCGTAAACGACGAGCACGACGCCATGCGGACGATCGATACAAGGCGGAAAAATACTGCCGTTTTTACTCTCACGAAATACGCCGGGGACTGGAAGATGCCGCCGATCGAAACACTCAAGCCGTGGGCGCAAACGCCCTTCGAACTGCTGCGGCATGCCGAGGAGCACTTGAGAAGCGGCACCGACTTCGATCGGCGCATTGCAATGGTCGGTTTCGACAACAGCATCGAAGTTTCCGTCATTACCTATCTGTCGCTGAACCCGATCCAGCGCGGCAATCGCCCGTTCGCACGAGAAGCTGTCGCCAACTGGAACAGAAACTTCCACACCAAACTGGAATTTCTCGAAGCCCATGCGCAGGATCTCGGTGTGCCGATGGAAGTCGAGCGTGCGTGGCTCGTCTTCTATCACGAACTGCGCAACGATCTTTATCACGCCGGCAACGGACTCGTGCCTGCCGAAGAACACCTGCGCGGCATTAGACGCGGCGCGATCTGGGCGTTCTCATTGCTCTTCGAGTGCGACGGCGAGGCCCTGCTCGATGCATATCTGAGCGAAGCCGAAGCGCCTGCGAGCCCACCGGAGCCGACGGAACGTACCGCCGTCGCCATGTCCGACGCCACGACTTTTCTCCAGGCCTACCTATCGGTTAAACAACTGGCGGACGAACTGCTCGAACTGCGCGGCAAGACCGCCGATTTCAGCAGCTTGCTGGCCGAGGCGCGTGCGACCAGCGAAATGACCGGCTCGCAGACTGACCCGGTGCCTGCGGAACTCGTCGAGAATCTTGCCAGGGCGGAGCAGGCGAAAGATCTGATCCTGCGAGGCGATACACCACCGGGCGGGGATACGCCGCCGCTCGATTCACTCGCGCACGCGCTGGACAAGTTCGGGCTTCGTCTGAAGTCCACGCTCAGGTCGCACCAGCAGGAGATTGCGCTTGGCGCCCTGGATGCGACGCTTGCCGCACAGGCGGGCAATCGCCGCGCCGGCGTGGTCACGCAGACGAGCGGCTCAGGCATCTCCGGTTCGCTGCTAGCCTATCTCGCGCTTTGCATGCAGCACCCTCAGCTCAATTCGTTGCGCTACGTCGTGTTGACCGACATGCGTGGGTTCGTGATGCAGTTTGCCCAACTGTACAAAGACATGCTCGAACCAGACACGCGGAGAAAACTGGTCGTGCCAGCGAGCGGAGCAGAACTCGAACAGGTACTCCGAACCGCGTCATCCGACGTCGTCGTGACGACTGTGCAGCAACTCGATGCACTGCCCGGCTCATTTGCGGACGATTGCGTCGTGATCGGCTACAACCTTCGTTCAAGAGCACTAGCCGTCGTCTCCCACTTCCCGCGCGGCATTTATATCCTGTTCAGCTCTGGGCCCCTTGGATCGATCAAGCTTCGTGAAGAAGTTCGTGAGGTGTTCGGCGAATCGATCCGCGACCTGGCGTTTCAGGACGCGGTGCGGCAGCAGCTCCTAGTGCCGGTGCAGGTGAGGCAATACGCGAGGGGTGGTGCGTCAGGCGATGGTGGCGAGAGGAATCGTGGACGAGCCCCGCTCACCGAAAGCATGCTCGAATGGGTCGCGCGCGCGGCGCTTGTTGACGCGAACGATCATATCCAGCCGTGCGCGGGAAAAGCCGTGATCCTTGTGCCGGATCTCGCCACCGGTACGCGGATGGTCCACGTCATCGAGCGACTCTGGCGTGAACGAATCAGGAGCGCCATCAATCCGGCAGACACTTACGCCGCCATGCTGACTTCTGCATCCCCGCCGCCAGCGGCCGCCGACTTGCTTCGTCAATTTCTTCATTCCGGCTCGCCTGCCGTCCTGGTGATGACGCCGGCGCGGCTCGCCGGCCTCGATCTGCCGATCGTCGACCGCTGTTACGTGACCTTTGCCCTTCCGATTGCCGCCCGCGGCGCCGTGTTTTCGCTCGTCAGCCGCCGGCAACCGGGTAAGTTCGAAGGGTACGTCCACGATTTCGGCGGCAACGACTGGCGCAACCCATTCGACGACGATGCCGCGACGCTCGCTGTGGTCTGATCTGTCCGCGTCCGGAAAATGACTGCAACCGGCATCTACACAACAAACATCGGCGGTTCTTGGTCGGTTTTGGGCGTCCGAGCCGGCAGTGAGTACTAGTCGGTCACTATGCTCGGCGTTAGAAGGCAGGAGACGCGGAACAGCTTGGAAAGCAGGCGCATCAGTCAGACGTTGCGCAATTGAGACAGCGTGGCTAGTGGCCAAGGGCGCCAGACGGGGGCGCTCCGTATTTGACCGTGCGTTCTCGTCCGGCTTGTTCCACTGTTGTGTGGGGGTAGATCCGGGGCGCCCCTGAGCGGCCGCAATGTGAACCCCGCACTCCGTCCGGAGGATCAGGCTCTGTGAGTTGAGGCTCCTGGCACTGGTCGGCTTCGGCCAGGCCGTGTTGGCAAATGCTTAACGGTATCGATGACGGTGCTGCCAAGACCAATGGTCTCGCGGTACTTCATCTTCGAGGTTGTTTGAACAGTGTTGGTACTGAATCTCCATTGTGATCCGTGGAGCGGCGGAAAGTGCCGGTAGCATTTCTCGGTATCATTGGCGGTATCGTCGATATATGGGCTAGCTGCATCCTTGTCCACATAAGGTTGCGGCCGTTAGATTGACAATCGAGTGGGGGTGGTGAATTCGGCGGTTGAGAACTTGTTGGGGTAGCGAGCGGGCGATATAAGTAGCGACGGCGGCGTCAACACCAATTATGGTTTCGCGTTACCGAGCCGATCAATGTAGTCAGCCCACTCTTGCATGACGCGCCGACGGTCGTCGTCGAAAGTTGTTCTGTCATACGCCTTCTGCACGTCCCCTCGCTTCGCATGGGCGAGCTGCGCCTCTAGCACATCAATGTCGACGCCCAGCCGTTCTCTCCCCACCGTGCGCAGCATGCCGCGGAATCCATGCGTTGCATGCTTTCCCTGGAAGCCCATTTCGCGCAGCGCCTTGCTCAAGGCGTCTCGGTGCAAGTGCGGCGTCTTTCGGCGCGCGGGCGAGGGAAAAACATAGTGAACGCGGCCGGTCAGCGACTCCAGTTCCTTGAGCAAGGCAACCGCTTGCTTCGGTAGTGGAACGATATGGTCGTGTTGCATCTTCATCCTGCTGGCCTGGACGTGCCATTCGGCCCTGTCGAGATCGATTTCGCCCCAAGGCGCGGCCGCTACAACGCCCGGGCGCAGCCCGGTCAACATGGTCAATTTCAGGGCGCCCCGAGTGAGCGGCGACTTGTACATGTTAATGGCCTGAACGAGTGGCGTGATCTCGGCCGGCTTCGTGATTGCCGGGATGTGACCTTTCTTGTGCCGGGGGATGACGCCGCGCAGCGAGAGGGGAACGCCGTCTTCTCGTAGACCATGCTGAATTGCGTAGGTCACGATGCCGCCGACGTACTGACGCGCTTTCGTGGCAAGGTTCGGTGCGTGCACGGCAATCCTTTCCAAGGCAGGCTTCACTTCGGGCGTCGCAAGCGTAGAGATTGGCTTGTCGCGCAGTGCCGGACTCAAATACTCGCGCACGACGAATTCGGCCTTCCGGTACGTCTCATCAGCCCACTCCTTACGCTTAAACGCGAGCCACTGTTGAGCTACCAGCTGAAACGCCCCTTCGGCTGCGCGTTTGCGCGCCGCTGACTCGGTTCGCCGGTGTTCGACCGGATCGGTGCCTTCGCGTACGAGGTTGCGCGCGGTAGCGGCCCCTTTACGTGCATCAACGAGCGAGACGTCAGGGTAGGGGCCGAGGCTGATGAAGTTCTCCTTGCCAGTACTGGGTCGGCGGTAGCGGAGCAGCCACGTTTTGCTTCCATCCGGCCAGACGCGCAGGGCTAGCCCATTCCCATCGGCGAGCAGGTAGGGACGCTCGCGCGGTTTGGCGACACGAAACACCACTTCGGACTTGGGTTCGACGCGCTTAGGCATGGCCTGACACCTCGATTTCGCGTATACGCAAGTGTATACGCAAAAATCGTCGATGCCACGGGTACATGACGGTCCTCTGCGGAAACAAAAAACCCCGTAAGACGTTGATCTTACGGGGTTTCTCGAACTACTGCGGCTTGCGCGGGAACAACCGTTGGTGCCCAGGAGAGGACTCGAACCTCCACGGTGTTGCCACCGCTAGGACCTGAACCTAGTGCGTCTACCAATTCCGCCACCTGGGCACGTCTTGAAGCTAGACAGCTATTTTAGCGAGCTGATGCAGTGTGTCAATCCCCACCGCAACGACCGCCTTGAAACAGAAACATACTGCGGACAACCGCTCTACATAAAAACTGAAGCCGCCTATACAACCCGGCGGCTTCAGTCTTGAATCTGGTGCCCAAGAGAGGACTCGAACCTCCACAGTGTTGCCACCGCTAGGACCTGAACCTAGTGCGTCTACCAATTTCGCCACCTGGGCAGGTGATGAACAGCAAAGACCGCCATTATAGCGACAGAATGGCGGCTGTCAAGCGTTTCTCAAAACTTGCCCAAACAGGCGGCGAGCCAGGCTGCGCGCGCCTCCTGGCGACTATCGGCGGCCCGCGTGGCGCGCAAGACGGGTGTTAGAATGCCTCGCAGTAGTTCGTTGGCACGGTGCACGAGCCCGTCGGACCCAGCCTTGAACGAGCCGGACCGGGGCAGGTCTTTCCAGTGCAGCAGCAAAGTGCCATGCAGGCGCCATGCAAACGCTTCTTAAGCCGAGCCAGATCGCCGACCGACGTCCATGCAACGAGAAAAAATCATCGACAAGCCCTTGAGCAAATTTCCGTATCCGATTCCGAGCCGCGAGGAAATCCTCGGCGTCCTGCGTACGAGCGAAACGCCGCTCGCCGCCAACGAGATCGCCGAAGCCCTGTCGATCAAACGCCAGGAGCGCGAAGGATTTTTCAAGCGGCTGGGCGCGATGGAGCGCGATGGCCAGATCCGGCTCGATCAGCGCAATCTCTATCAGTTGACTCATCCGTCGAACTTCGTCGCCGGCCGCGTTCAGGGTCATCGCGACGGTTACGGCTTCCTGATTCGCGACGACGGCCAGGACGATCTGTTCCTGCCCAACGCCGAAATGCAGAAAGTCATGCACAACGACCGCGTGCTTGCGCGCATCGTCGGCTATGACCGGCGCGGGCGGCCGGAAGGGCACATCGTCGAAGTCACGGACCGTGCCAACAAGCGCGTGATCGGCCGCCTGCTGAACGAAAACGGCGCGCTCATCGTCGCGCCCGAAGACAAGCGCATCGGCCATGACATTCTGATCACGCAAAACACCAAGAAGGCCAAGGTCGGCCAGGTGGTGGTGGTCGAGCTGACCGATTTTCCAAGCCGCCATTCGCAGCCGCTTGGCCGGGTGGTGGAGGTGCTGGGCGATATCGACGATCCCGGCATGGAAATCGAAATTGCGGTGCGCAAATACGGCGTGCCGCACGAATTCAGTCAGAGCGCGCTCGACGAAGCGGCGCAGCTGCCCGACGAGGTCCGTCCCGCTGATGTGCGTCACCGCATCGATTTGCGCGACGTGCCGCTCGTCACGATCGACGGCGAAGACGCGCGCGATTTCGACGACGCGGTGTATTGCGAGCCGGTCAAGGTCGGCCGCGGCGAGGGCTTCCGTTTGATCGTCGCGATCGCGGACGTGTCGCATTACGTGCATCCGAAAAGCGGGCTGGACGCCGACGCGATCGAGCGCAGCACCTCGGTCTATTTCCCGCGCCGCGTGATTCCCATGCTGCCGGAAAAGCTCTCGAACGGTCTGTGTTCGCTGAACCCCAACGTCGACCGTTGCGTGCTCGTGTGCGACATGATCGTCACGGCGCGCGGCGAAGTGAAGGCGTATCAGTTCTATCCCGGCGTGATGCATTCGGCTGCGCGTCTCACGTACACGGAAGTCGCCGCGGTGCTCACAAACACCAAGGGTCCCGAAGCCGCGCGCCGGGCCGCGCTGCTGCCGCAATTGCAGAATCTGTACGGCGTCTACAAGGCGCTTTTCGCCGCGCGTCAGAAACGCGGCGCAATTGATTTCGACACGACGGAGACGTACATCGTCTGCAACGCGCAGGGCAAGATCGAACAGATCGTGCCGCGCACGCGCAACGACGCACACAAGCTGATCGAGGAGTGCATGCTGGCCGCGAACGTGTGCGCCGCCGACTTCTTGAAGCGCAACAAGCACCCTGGCCTGTTCCGCGTGCATGCCGGCCCGACTGCGGAAAAGCTCGAGAACCTACGCACCTTCCTGCGCGGCATGGGCCTCACGCTCGGCGGCAACGACAAGCCGCACGCAAGCGACTACGCCGCGCTGATGGCGCAGATTCGCGACCGGCCCGACGCGCAGATGCTGCAGACCATGCTGCTGCGCTCCATGCAGCAGGCGGTCTACAGCCCGGACAACATCGGCCACTTCGGTCTCGCGTACGAAGCGTATGCGCACTTCACGAGCCCGATTCGCCGCTATCCCGATCTGCTTACGCACCGCGCGATCTACGCGATTTTGCAGGGCCGCAAGTATCAGCCGGAGGCGGCGCAGGGCGTCGCGTTGAACACGGCGCTCTCGCCGCGCGCCCGCGCGATGCAGCAGGCCGACGAGGAAAAAAGCGGCCGCTCGCGTGCGAACAATGTCGCGATCTGGGAAGAGCTCGGTCTGCATTGCTCAGCCAACGAGCGCCGCGCCGACGAAGCCTCGCGCGACGTGGAAGCGTGGCTCAAGTGCTACTTCATGCGCGACAAACTCGGCGAAGAGTATGGCGGCATGGTGAACGGCGTCACGTCGTTCGGCATCTTCGTGCAGCTCGATTCGCTCTTTATCGAGGGGCTCGTGCACGTCACCGAGCTCGGCTCCGACTACTTCCAGTACGACGAGATCAAGAACGAGTTGCGAGGCGAGCGCACGGGCATTCGCTACCGTTTGTCGGATCGCGTGCGCGTGCAGGTGAGCCGCGTCGACCTGGACGCGCGCAAGATCGACTTCCGCCTCGTGCGGGATACACCGATCAAACCGCACCCGGCCCGCGGCGTGGCGGCGAGCGACAAGCCGTCATCTGCGGAAAACGGCGGCGCGCGCGTGCGGGCGTTGCTACCGGCCGAAGGCGGCAGCGCTGCGCCTGGTGCACGCCGCAAGAAGGCGGCGCCCACGCAAAGCGCCGCCGTCAAGGAAGCCCGCGCCTCGCGCGGCGCCGCGAAGAAACACGGTGGCGCGGCGGCCAAGGCCGCTTCGAAGCAGACGGCACGCAAGAAGCGCTAAGCGCGCTTGGAGCGCTTGAACCGCGCGCAAACGCTCACGCAGGGACGTGACGGTTGCGCGCGGTGTCCGTTTCAGACGTGCGGGGTGGGGCTCGCGGGCCGCTCGCGCCGGCCAACTCGCCATGTCGAATCCGGCACGCACACGCATCGGTATTCATCACAGCAGCGCGGCTTCTGGTGCCGCGCGCAATCAAAGGTTGTATCAGTCATGGCACGTCACAAGGTTCTATACGGTTTTCATGCAGTTACCGCGCGCATCCGGCACGATGCGTCGAGCGTCGAAGATGTCTATTACGACGCCACGCGCAAGGACCGCCGCATGACGGAGTTTCTGCACACGGCGAAAGAAGCAGGCGTGCGCCTGATCGCCGCTGATGAAACACGTCTGTGGGGGCTTGCCCGCACCGAACGTCATCAGGGCGTGGTGGCTCGCGCGGGCGACTTGCCGCTTGCCCAGAACTTGGCTGAGCTACTCGATGGAATCAACGGCTCGCCGCTGCTGCTGGTGCTAGACGGCGTCACCGATCCGCACAACCTCGGCGCCTGCCTGCGGGTTGCCGATGCCGCCGGCGCGCACGCGGTGATCGCGCCGCGCGATCGCGCGGTGGGTCTGAACGCGACCGCGGCGAAGGTCGCAAGCGGCGCCGCCGACACCGTGCCGTACATCACCGTGACGAACCTCGCACGGGCGCTGCGCGAACTGAAGGAGGCGGGCGTGTGGATCGTCGGCACGTCGGGCGAGGCGACAAAAAGCCTCTACGAAACGGAACTCGACGGCCCCGTGGCGATTGTGATGGGCGCCGAAGGCGAGGGCATGCGCCGCCTCACGCGCGATACCTGCGACATTGTCATGCAGATTCCGATGGCGGGCACGGTGGAAAGCCTGAACGTTTCCGTGGCTTCGGGTGTGTGTCTGTTCGAAGCCGTGCGGCAGCGGTCGGTGAAGAAGTAATTCCGGCCGGTCCCGCAAAAGTTTCCGACGCTTACTCCGGTAAACTAGCGCTTTTTACTGCTCGCCAGCATCCCATGACTCAAGACGAACTCAAGCAACTGGTCGGCCAGGCTGCCGCCGACTATGTCCACGCCAACGTGCCCGAAGGCTCGATTATCGGCGTCGGCACGGGCTCCACCGCCAACTGTTTCATCGACGCGCTGGCCGCGAACAAGGCGCGCTATCGCGGCGCGGTGTCGAGTTCGCTCGCCACCACTGCGCGCCTGCAGTCGCACGGCTTCAAGGTGCTCGACCTGAACGAGATCGATTCGCTACCCGTCTATGTGGACGGCGCGGACGAGATCGACCACGGCGGCGCGATGATCAAGGGCGGCGGCGGTGCGCTCACGCGCGAGAAAATTGTCGCCTCAGTATCGGACGTGTTCGTCTGTATCGCGGATGCGAGCAAGCTCGTACAGACGCTCGGCAACTTCCCGCTGCCGATAGAAGTGGTGCCGATGGCGCGTACCGCGATTGGCCGCCGCGTGACCGCACTCGGTGGTGTGCCGGTGGTGCGCGTCACGAAAGAAGGCGTGCCGTTCATTACCGATAACGGCAACGAAATCATCGACGTCAAAGGGCTGCGCATCAGCGAGCCGCGCACGCTCGAAACGCATATCAATGCGTGGCCGGGCGTCGTGACGGTGGGCCTCTTCGCGGGCCGCGGCGCGGACCTGTGCCTGCTTGGCACGGATACCGGCGTGCAGACCATCGAGTTTCGCAAGGACTGAACGATCAATTGCGAGCCGCGCCCTGGGCGGCTCGCTGGTCTTTTTCTGTTCACACCGCGTTCGCATCGCGTTCGCATTGTCTGCGAGCGCGGCAAATCGTATCAAACGCTCGAGCGCGGATCAGGCTCACCATCGCGCTGCTGCATCGCCGTGCTGAGCGCATCCATCATCCGTTGCAAGTATTGCTCGACCGAGAACTCCGCTTGCGCGTCGAGCAGCGCCTGTTGCGCGAGACGTTGCGCAAGCGCCGGGTCGCGGCGCAAGACGCCGATCGCGGCGGCAAGCGCTGCCGCGTCGCCGGGCTCGACGAGCCAGCCGTTGCGTCCATGGCGCACGATCTCCGGTACGCCGCCCGCAGCCGCGGCGATCACCGGGCGGCCCGCCGCCATGCCTTCGACTATCACGCGTCCGAATGGCTCGGGTTCCGTCGACGTGTGCAATATCACATCCATTGCCTTCATCCACGCGGGTATGTCGTCCTGAAAGCCCGCGAAATGCACGCGTTCCGCAATGCCCCGCGCGCTTGCCTCGTCGCGCAGGCGCTGCGCATACGCCTCTTCGCCGAATAGCGGCGCGCCCACGAGGACAAGGTGCGCGTCGGGCAGACGCGTCAATGCATCGAGCGCAATGTGCTGACCTTTCCAGGGCGCGAGGCGGCCGAAGAGACCGGCGAGCCACGCGTGCTCGGGCAAGCCGAGACGCTGTCTGAGCGAGCCGATGTTGGTGCCGTCCACGCGCTTGAACGCGCTCGCGTCGATGCCGTTGTAGACCACCGGCACCGTGTCGGCCGCGAGACCCGTTAGCGCCGTCAGCGATCTCGCCGACGCGCGCGAATTGACGATCACCTGATCCACTGCGAGGCGCACCGCCCATTTGACGACAGTCAGTTGCACACGTCCGAAGTGTTCGCGCGTGAGAATGTCATGCTGATACCAGACCACGGGCTTGCGATGCAGCAGCTTGCCGAGCGCACCGAGCACGAGCGCTTTCTGCGTGTTGACGAAGAGTATGTCGAAGGCTCGCGCACGCGCCGCAATTGCACGAACCTGCCTGACGATGCCCGGCAGCACGCGCAGGCAGTTCGTCGCCGAAGCTTGCCGCGCAATGCCCGACACGCTTGCGTCGTTGACGATCTGCACGCGCGCGCCGAGCGCTTCTAAACGCGGGCGAAACGGGCCATCGGCCAGCAACACCACTTCCATCTGCAATGGGTAATGTTCTGCCAATTGCAGCAGCGCAAATTCGGCCCCGCCGAGCTGGCCGCTCTGATCGACGAACAGCACGCGCGGCAATGCGCGCGCATGCGTGGCAGCGGGTGCGCCTATGCTCGCGCCAGGTGGCGTGGCAGGCGAGTCAAGAAGCGCCGGTGCAACGAGCGGCAACGAGTTAGCGAGTGGCGAAGCGTCGAGCGAGGAGCGCATAGGAAGGCGAAGTAATTGGTTTTAAGCATTCGCAAAGGGGCGAATGCGCAATGAATCAATTATTCGCGCCCTGTCGCGCGTCGAATGTGGGCACGCGCACGCACAGCAAACGATGCGCCACATACACTCGTTGCTAAGCCCAGGAGGCGTTGACCGAGGACAGGGAGATCATGAAAGTTGCGATCGTGCACGACTGGCTGGTCGCACCTGGCGGCGCGGAGAAGGTACTCGAGCAGATGATCGAATGCTTCCCCGACGCGGACCTGTTCAGCCTCGTGGACTTTCTCGAAGACCGCCGGCCGTTGCATGGCAAGCCCGTCACCACCTCTTTCATTCAACACCTGCCCCTCGCGCGGCGCCGCTATCGTGCGTACTTGCCCTTGATGCCACTCGCGGTCGAACAATTCGATCTGGCTGGCTACGATCTGATCATCACCAGTTCATATGCGGTCGCCAAGGGCGTGCTGGTCGGTCCTGATCAAACGCATGTGAGCTACGTGCATTCGCCGATGCGTTACGCGTGGGACCTCCAGCATCAATATCTGCGTGAAGCGGGTCTGACGCGGGGGCCCAGATCCTGGCTCGTGCGCCTGCTGCTGCATTACCTGCGCGGCTGGGATTCGCATTCGGCGAACAGCGTCGACCGGCTGATCGCGAACTCGCAATTTGTCGCGCGGCGCATGATGAAAACGTACCGGCGCGAAGCGGCTGTGATTCCGCCGCCAGTGGACGTACACGAGTTCGAACTCTGCACGCGCAAGGAGGACTTCTATCTGACCGCGTCGCGAATGGTGCCGTATAAGCGCATTGATCTGATTGTCGAGACGTTTAGCGCGACGCCGCACCGCAGGCTGATCGTGATCGGCGATGGACCGGAGATGGCCGCGATCCGTGAGAAGGCGGGGCCTAATGTGACGATACTCGGCTATCAGCCGGTCGGCGTTCTCAAGGACTATTTGCAGCGCGCAAGAGCGTTCGTCTTCGCTGCCGAAGAAGACTTCGGCATTGTCGCGCTCGAAGCCCAGGCGTGCGGTACGCCGGTTATCGCGTTCGGCAAGGGCGGCGCGCTCGAAACCGTAGTGCCGGTCGGCGAAGTGCACCCAACGGGCGTTTATTTCGGACGGCAAACTGTTGTGTCGATGCTGGATGCCATCGACCGGTTCGAGCGCCAGCGTGAGCAGATTACGCCGGCCGCGTGCCGTGCAAACGCCGAGCGGTTTTCGGCGGCGGTGTTCCGTCGGGCTTTCATGGCCGAGGTCACACGCACCATCGCCGCGGTCGGCGCGCGCGGCGAGTCGGCGGCCACTGCACGGCTCGACGCCGACCCCGCGACCGAACCGGTCGGATGGCCGACCGAGCCAGCGTCGCAAAGCAGTTGGGGACGCTGAGCCGAAGCGTATGGGCGCTTCGCGGCTCGGCGGTCCTTTCGTTTCAGCAGGGCAGCACCATCAACAAGCCGTTCGGGCATCGCAGCCCGATCGGCCGCCGGGGGACGGCGGCAGCGTGCCTCACGCGCCGCTTCGCAATACGTATTCGACGCAGGCGGTAAACCGTAACCAGCACCGTAACCAGCACAGTAACGATAACGGTGACGGAGCGCCGCAGCGATTCATTAAAACAGGCAGTCGTTGATCCGTTCGCCATGCAATGGCGCACAGAAAACACGACCTTTGGACGAGGAAGAATCTAAACTCATGAATGCAGATCGCTTTCCGGGATCGTTTCCCGACGTCGCTCAAAGCTGGGCCGCGCTACAGGCCCTGTTGCCCATTACGCCTATCCGCAGCGAGCAGGACTACCAGACGATGATGGAGGTGGCCAGTGCTCTGGCCGACCATCTGAACGGCAAGCAGGACGATCCGCTCGCCGATCTTCATGCGATCGTGTCCGACCTGATTCGCAGCTGGAAAGCGCAGAACGTGACGTTGCCCAAGGCAGAGCCGCGCGAAGTCTTGCGGCATCTGCTTGAAACGCACGGGCTCAAGCAGAAGGACCTGATGGGCATCGCATCGCCCACGGTGGTGAGCGATATTCTCGCGGGCCGCCGCTCGATCAGCAAGAAGGTGGCAAAAGCCCTGGCCCAGCGTTTCCAGACCGACGTCAGCGCGTTTCTGTAGAACAGTACCGGTTCTGCTTGCGGCGCCGGCGGCTTTCGTGCCGCTGGCGCCGCGTTCGTTGCGTCTTCAACTTTATCCGGACTACAACGAAGCCGCACATCAATAAAAAAGGGGCTGCGCCTATCTGGGCGCAACCCCTGATTGTCTGCCGCCTGTAATTGGCGTCAGCCTCGCCTCGACGTCTCGTCGGAGCCCCCGGTCGTGTACGTGTACGCATAGGCGTAGTCGTAAGTACCGTTTTTATTGTGGCTTTTCACCGGCACCGCGTTCATGACGCCGCCCACCACGCGCGCGCGGGCGCGGCGCAACTTCTTCAGCGCTTCCGCGAGATGGCCTTCGGTGTGCGCCCCCGCACGCATCACCAGCACGGTCGAGCCAGCGAGATTCGCCACCACCGCCGCGTCCGCGACCGCGAGCAGCGGCGGGGTATCGACAATGATCAGATCGAATTGCTGTTCGAAGCGCGCGAGGATTTCGCTGAAGCGCGACGACGTGAGAATCTCCGACGGATTCGGCGGATACGTGCCCGCCGCGATGAAGTGCAGGCCCGCTACGCCCGTCGCGCGAGCCGCCGTTTGCAGATCGACCTGACCGGTTAGCAGCTCAGTCAGGCCGCCTTCAGGCGAACGGCCCAGATATTGCGCAAGCCGCCCGCGCCGCAAATCCGCGTCGATCAGCAGCACGCGCTTGCCAGATTCCGCGATCAACGCCGCGAGGTTCGCGCTCAGAAAGCTCTTGCCGTCCGACGGTGCGGGGCTCGTTATCGCAACAATGCGGTTCGGCGCATCGATCAGGCCGAATTGCAACGTGGCGCGCAAACCGCGCAAACCTTCGACGGTCCTATCGTACGGATGGGTTTTCACGAGCAGCGGACGCACAGGTGCCTTGTCCGATGCAATCACGGTCTGCGTGCCGACGGGCTCGCTGTCGGCATGATCCGCGCTTGCGCCGCCACGTTCCCGAAAAGGCAGTAGCCGCGCAAGGTGACCCGGCGAGGCCGCCGTGTCATGAATCTCGCTCGGCCGTGAGCGGGGCGCGCGCAATGCGGCGCTACGCGTGGCGCTCAATTGCCGGTCGTTGCGCGCCTGTTCCGCACTGAACGTGATCGCGCCGAAAATCGGCAACTGAAAGCGTCGTTCGACGAATTCCGGATCGGCCACGCCGGTAAAGAACCTGCGTCTGCAAAACGCGAACAGAATGCCGGCAATCACGCCGAGCAGCGTGCCTGCCGAAATGATCAGCGCGGATTTCGGCCGCACCGGTCGCGAGGGCAGCAGCGCTTCGTCGATGATGTGCACGTTGCCGATCGTGCCCGCCCGCGAAATAGACAGCTCCTGAATCTTATTGAGCAACGCAACGTAAATTTCCTCGGCGACTTTCGCATCGCGTTGCAATGCCAGTGCGTTGCGCTCCGAACTCGGCAACGTCGTGAAGTGATCTTCGAAACGGGCCTTTTCGCGCGCCATGGCGGCCAGTTGCGAATCGACCTGCTGTACTTCAGGGCTTTCCTCGGTGAAGCGGCGCAGCAGTTGCGCGCGCTGAATGCGCAGCGCCGCAATCTGCTTTTCGTAATCGAGGCCGCCCGCGAGGTACACGCCTGCCTCCTGAGTCGGCTGGAACGAGCCGACTTTCGATTGATACTCGGAGAGCGCGGTCTCCGTCTTCTTTACTTCTGCGCGCAAGCGGGGCACTTCGCTATTGAGGAAGTCGAGCATGTGGCTCGCTTCTTCCTGTGCGCGTTCCGTGCGCTGCTTCAGGTACGACGCGGCCACCGCATTGGTGATGGCGGTGATTGCGTGGGCGTCCGTACCCGAATACGACAATTGCACGACACCGGTATCGCGGCCCTTTTCGCTGACCTGCAACGAAGTGGAGAGGGCCGACACGGCATCCAGCTGATTGAAACGCGTGACATGGAATTCGGTGCCGGGGCGGGCCACCAGTTTTTTCACCAGTAGCGTGATGTCATGGCCTTTCGCTTCTTGCCCAGCCACGCCGTCAAGCAGCGGGGCGCCGAGTGCATCCGTCAGTACGTAATGTCCGTTATCCAGCGCGCGCAGCGTCAGTTGTGCGCCTTCCAGCGCCTTAGGCACGCTGATCGATCCCACTTCGAACTGCTCGCCGCCCCAAGCGTATTCGTTCAGACCGAACGGTGCGCCAAACGGGTGGCCGGGGCGCGCGAACAATGCGGAAATCTTGCCGAGCACCGGCACCGTGTTCGCCGACGCGCTGAAATTCAGCTTGAATTGCTCGACAACCGGCTCCACCACGGCGCGGCTCTTGATGATTTCGATCTCGGCTTCGGTGCGCATGGGGCCTACGCTTGGCATCAACGACAGCAGTTTCTGGCCTTGCGCGCTGTTGCCGTTGCTCTGCGCGTCGACTTGCAACAGCGCGTCGGCGGAATAGACCGGCGTGGCGATTTTCGTGTAGATCACGGCGGTGAGAATCACACTGCCGGCAATGCCGATCACCCACCAGATCTGCTCCGTCACCATGCGCAGAAGGTCGCGCATGACCGCATCCTCGTCGCCGTCCGGCGCCGGACCATGGTCCAGCATGTCATACGTACTCATGTCGATACTCCGTGGCGGGCGATTTATCTGGACAACTGGACGGTGTAAAAGAGCGACTGCAGAGTCGGCGTGATCTGTTCGAGTGCGCGATTAAAGCGTGCCGCATTCGACACCTGCACGTACACCACGTCCTTCGGTTGCAGATCGAACTTGGTCATCAGCATCAACGCGTCCACCTGGGTCATGTCGAGTTGATACACGTCGGGGGTGAGCGTCTTGTCGGCGCCGCGCACCACATACACGTAGCGCGGATCGCCGGTTTTGACGTCGAGGCTGCCCGCGCCGGTGAGCGCGTCGGCGAGCGTGAGACGGCCGCGGTTCATCGGCAGCGAGGTCGGCTTGTTCACTTCGCCCAGCACGAAGACGCGGCTGTTCGACCGGTCCGGCACGTCGATAATGTCGCCGTCCTTCAGCAACACGTTCTGTTGCGGGTCGCCGGTTTCGAGGAGCGCGGCCACGTCCACGGTGTAGCGTTTGCCGTCGCGCGTCACCCCCACGTTCTGCAGGTCCGCATCGGGCAATGCGCCGCCCGCGCGATTGATCGCATCCAGCACGGTCAGCGGCGCATCGGTGATCGCCTCGGAAGCGGGCGTGCGCAGATTGCCCGTGACCTGCACGGACTGACTATTGAAGCCCGACACCCGCACGTCGAGCTGCGGGTCGCGAATCGTGCGGGAAAGGCCCTTAGTCAATGCGGCCTGCACTTCCTGCGCGGTCATGCCTTGCACCTTGATGCGGCCCACGCGCGGAAAGAAGATCGTGCCGTTGTTCGCAACGCGCACCGTCAGGCCGCCTTCGCCGCTACCCATCGCGGTTGGTCCAATCGGCGTTGCGCCCTGGGTCTGCGTGGGGCCGGGCGAGGGTGTCACCCCGCTCGCACCGGCCGTGGCAGGCAGCGGCGGCGTGCTGCCGGCCATGCCCATGCCGCCCGTCAGTTCCGGATGGTCCCAGACGATGATGCTCAACTGATCGCCGATGCCGAGCCGGTATTCATAGAGGCCGCGGGTTTGCGGCGTGAGGCAAGTGAGCGGACAGACGGCGGGCACGGCGGCCGCGCGTTGCTGGCGGAAATAACCCACGTCGATCGCGTGCACCGGAAACTTTTCGGCGGTCTGCTCGGGCGGCGCAGCCGGCTCGAGCCGTTTTGTGTCAAGGTAAGGTCCGGGCGCGAGCGTGCACGCGCATAGCGATGCAGCCGCGAACCCCGCAGCGATTGTTCTGATAGTCATTTTGTGGTCCCTTCGCGTGTAGCCGGTGCGTCGTTGGTCAGCGCGCCGCTTCCTGCCATGCCCCGCGCATTGCGCGTAAACCCACTCGCCATTTGCGAAGCGCAAGCGCCAGTCCGCCGCGCTCGAATGCCAGCGACAATGCGCGCAGAAACCCCGGGTCCGCGCGATCGCCGATCAGCGTCGAGTAAGCGACGAACGCCCATCGGCCCGGTGGGCTCAGGTGTTCGCACATGATGAGTCGGAGATTGAACGACGCGTTGTAAAACGCCGTGTCGTTGAATGTAAAGCGCTGATCTTCGTCGCCCCGCTGCGAGGGAAAGTGCTCGACGAGCAGGGCCGGATCGTAGATCAGCGTCCAGCCGCGTCGGTGCACGTCGAGACTGAAGCCCATTTCGCAGTGAACCTGCGCGCCGCTGCCACGCAGGCGCGCGTCGAAACGCAGCGGGCCGATTGCTTCGCGACGGAACGCCATGTTCACACCCTTGAGCACGTGGACCTCGCGTGCCTGCCCATGGCCGATATGATGATTGCCGATCGTGCGGCCATACCACCGCACGATGCCGACGCACGGCTTCTGTCCTTGCAGAATGCCGTTGCGTTCATGCACGATGTCGCGCCCGCCGAGACCGCCGAGGCACGCATCGCTCTGGAATGCGCGTGCGATGCGCGCGACCCAGTCCGGATGCGGCGCGGCGTCGTCGTCGGTGAAGCAGAGCACGTCGCCGCATGCGCTTTCTATGCCGAGGTTGTACGCGGCCACGACGCCTGGCTTATGCACCAGCACGACGGCACGCCGCGGATCGGGGCGCGTGGCCTCGCGCGTGCGCAGCCAGTCGAGCGTCGCGTAATCGTCGTGACGCGCGACCACGATCACCTCGTCGGGCCGGCGCTCCTGCGCGTCGAGCGCCGCCAGACAACGCGCGAGATCGGCGGTCCGGCGGTACGTCGGCACGATCACGGAGACTTTCACGAGCGGTGTCCGTAGCGGCATGATCAGAATGCGTTGCGGCCGACAAAGCCCTTGAAGATCGTGACGAACACGATCTTCATGTCGAACCAGAACGACCAGTTGTGAATGTAGAAGAGATCGAACTTCACGCGCGTTTCCATTTTTTCGACCTTGGCGGTCGCGCCACGATAGCCGTTCACCTGGGCCCAGCCGGTAATGCCGGGCTTGATGCGGTAGCGGTGCATGTAGCCGTACACCTGATCCTTGTACAGGTCGTCATGCTCGAGCGCATGCGGACGCGGACCCACCACCGACATCTGCCCGAGCAGCACGTTCAGAAACTGCGGCAGTTCGTCGAGACTCGTGCGGCGCATGAAGGCGCCGAGCTTCGTCACGCGCGCGTCGTTTCGCGAGGCCTGCGTGAGTTGGCCGTGCGCTTCGTGATGCACGGTCATCGAGCGGAACTTGTAGATGGAAAAGGGGGCACCGTCTACACCCTTGCGGATCTGGCGAAAGAACACCGGACCCGGCGAGGTGAGCTTGATGCCCGCCGCGAGCGCGACGAACACCGGCGCGAGCGCAATCAACGCAGCCGCAGCGAAGAGCCGGTCGAACATCAGCTTTGGCCACATCTGCGGCGGCGATAGCGACGGCGTGCTCAGGTTCAGCGTGGGCAAACCGACCACGTCGACGAGCGAATGGTCAAACAGCGAAAGGCTGCGTACGTCGGGAATAAAACGCAGATTCACGAAGTCATGCCGGAACATGCGCTGGAAGCGATAGATCGTACGTTCTTCGGAAAGCGGCAGCGCGAGCCAGACCTCGTTCACACGCTCGTCGCGCACCTTCGCGGCGAAGGCATCCGGATCGGTCAGCACAGGCAGGCGGTTAAGCCGCGCGCCGTATCCGGCAACCCGCTCGCCACTGCTGTCCACGCTCGTATCCAGTACGCACACCGGCTTGAAACCGGCCTGCGGCGCATGCTGGAGATGCGCGAGCAGCGTGCGTGCAAAACCGGGTGCGCCGACAATCGCGACGGTGCGCAAATTCAGGCCGCGCCGACGCACGCTGCGCAATGCGACGTGCACCGCGCACTTGGTTGCCACGATGAGTGTTCCCGAAATCAGCGTCGAGTAGGCGAACCACAGGCGTGACACCGCGTCCATGCGATGCAGCGTGAACGCGAGCAGCAAGGCGGCCGCAGCCACCGCGAGCCACGCCGCGCCGACTCGCGCAAGCATTGCGCTCAGGGCCTTGCCGCGCCAGGTTTCGTATACGCCGAAGCCGGGAAACATCAGCAGCACCAGCACGCAGTTAAACGCGATCAGCAGGCGTTCCGTGTCCGGCAACGCCGCGAGCGTCGAAAAGCGCATCCAGTGGGCGAGCAGGCCTCCCGCAATCACGAAGAGTGCGTCGAGGCATCGCGCAGTATTCCTGAACATTTTTGACTCTGCGAGGTGGTCCAATCGTGCCGTGTTTTATTCGACGGTCTCGGCCTGGCGCAGACGTGGCAGAAGGCGGTCGAATTCGCGCTTCACGAGGCCGTAGCATTCGCATGCGCGCGCTTCGAGCCCCTTGCGGTCGAGCACCTTGATGTGTCCGCGGCTATGGTGAATCAGGCCTTCGTCGTGCAGCTTGCCGGCTGCCTCGGTAATACCCTCGCGGCGCACGCCGAGCATGTCGGCGATCAGTTGTTGCGTCACGGTCAGGTCGTTGGACGCGACGCGGTCCACCTCGATCAGAAGCCACCGGCACAGTTGCTTGTTCAGTGCGTGATGGCGGTTGCATGCAGCCGTTTGCGCGACTTGTGTGAGAAGGGCGTGCATGTAGAGCAGCATCAGACGGCGCAGAAAATCGGAGCGGGCGAATTGCTGCTTCAGCGCCTGCGCGCTCATCCGGTAGGCGAACCCGGCGCATTGCACCTGTACGCGATTCGGCATGGTCTCGCCGCCCGTGAGAACGGGCACGCCGGTCATGCCTTCGCGGCCAACGGCGGCGATTTCGACGGAGCTGCCGTCTTCCATTGTCGACAGCATCGAGATGATCGCGGTGGTCGGGAAGTACACATGATGGATGCGTTGGCCTGAGTCGCAGAGCAACTGCTCCGTGCGCAGATGAACCAGTTCCAGGTGGGGAGCCAGCGCCTGCCATTCGTGAGACGGCAATGCACCGAGCAAATGGTTACCGTGCAGGTCTGATTGAAGTGTCAACATGATCGGTCCTCGCGTGAAGCCGCGCGGCGCGCGTCTTCCTGTTTTTGATCCGATCCGCACACCCTTCGATTGACGCGTGCGCTGCGTGGCACACAGCAGAGGGTGAACAGAATCGGCCCCGTATTGGCCTGATGCGTCGCCGCCGTTCTGGTTGCTCCTCACGGCGCCGCGATGTTGCCTTCTCCTATTAGCGAGGACTATGCCAACCCGGGGCAAACGCCTGACTGGTGCGACGCAGCGACGACGCCAGAGTCGATTCACCGGTCCGTAGAGGCCTTTTTGTTTCAATTCTGTACATCGGCCATTCGCTGGGGTGAGGCCGGTAGAGATGTTTTTGTTCGAGCCAAGTGCTTGATGCTATTGACTTCGCAACGACTGGCAACCGTTTTGCGAAGTCGCCGCCAGGGTTGTCCCGCTCTTCAAAGGCACGTTGACACGTGGTGTCCGGGATGTGCCGGAATTGATTCAGATGTGTTCACCTCGCTGCGTGGGTTGCCGTACGTTGGGCCATTGACGGGTTTTGGGAGTCGCAAAAGAAACGACAGTGGTGGAGCTTTCCCGACAGATCCGTTCGCGCAGCGCGAGGTTTCACGCGGGTTGCGAAGGCGCGGCTCGCCGAACCGAGGTTTATCCGTAGAACGTGGGGGCCGCCGCATTGAGCGCGCGGATTTCGCCGGCGGGCGCGCCATATGTTGCATCAGCTTTAAATGCCGCTTTGGATGCATGCGCAACGTTCACGCTTTGGGATGCCAGGGGCGCGCGCGGAACGAGCGGCACTAGCGGCACGATGCAGGGACGGTTGGGCGCGAGGTGGAACCAGTCGTGCGCCGCGCGATAGTGCCGGTCAATGATATGAACGAAGCGCGCAAAGCGTTTCGCCTCGACGACCAGTTGCCAGCCGTCGCCGGCGCGTTGCACGGCGACCGTCAGGCCGGGATCGCCGGGCGCGCTGATGCGCCTGTCCGGCAGATGAAACGTTTCGGAAACGATCCGCCCGCTCGCCGCGTCGCGCAGCGTCGCGATCGACACGTCGTGCGCGCGCGGGCCGAAACGGTAGGCGTAGGTGAAATCGAAGAACTGGTCGAGGCACGCGGCGGCAGCAATGCGCTGGGCCGAACGCGGTGCGAGCTGCACTGCACGGGTAGCCGACGCAACCTTCACGCAGCCCTCGCGCAGGCACACGAGTTCCAGTTGCGCATGCACGGTGTCGGCACGCTCATTGATCAGGTGGATATCGAGCCCGTTGAGGCCTTCGTCGGTGAAGAGCACCTGAATGGGTTGCAGTGTGCGTGCGAGGCCGTGCAGGGCGCTTTTAGGCCTTCCTGTGGCGTCTATCAGCCCCCAGCCTGCTCCGGGCCGCAAATCCTGCAACTGCCAGATGAGTCCGCCGCCGCAACCCGATCCGGCGCTGCGCCATTCGGCGAACACTTCGGCCATCACTTCCGCGACGAGCGCACGGGACAAGGTCAGGTAGCGCTCGGGATCTTCGTATCGCAGGCGTGCCGGGTCGACATCATAGAGCGTCCGAAGATAGTGGTCGCGCACGTCGTCGAAATCCCAGCCGGCGCCGGGATCGCGCGGCACGGCGGCTTTCCAGCGCGGATCGTGCGGATGGATCGTACCCAACGCCTCGTGCAACGTTGCGTCGTCAGGCACGTTCGCAAAGGCGAGGCACTCGGCGGCAAAGCGCACCTGCGAGCGGCGCGCGTCGTCGAGCGGACGCTGGTAGGCGCCTACGCCATAGTAGTGAGTGATGCCCTCATTAGTGGAAAACGGCCACGCGCCGACAGACGGCGAGTTGCCGACATACGGCACGTCCGGTCGTTCGCGCGCGACGAGGGCGGGCAATTGTTCGTCGAATACTGGTTGCGCGCGCATCGAGGGCGGCAGACCGTACATCGCGGCTTGCTGCGTGGCCTCGCTGCCACCGCACAGCACGGCAAGCGAAACGTGCCGGCGCGTGCGGCGAAGGAACTGCGTGGCTTCGGCCTCTATCGACGCACGGAAGGCCGCGTCGTCCGGATAGTCGAAATTCGCCAGTGCGAAGTCCTGCCAGATGAGCAGTCCATATTCGTCGGCTAACTCGTAGAACGTCTGCGACTCGTACACCATGGTGCCGCCCACCCGCAGCATGTTCATGCCTGCATCGCGGGCGAGTTCGAACGTGTGCCGCAGTTGCGCTTCGCTGCCGGCGAGCGTGACGAGATCGGCACTAGTCCAGCATGCGCCGCGGCAGAACACCGGCACGCCGTTGACACGCAGCACGAAGTCCGTGCCTTGCGCGCCGCGTTCCACTTCGATCTGACGAAAGCCGATCGAGCCGAGCGGCCATGCGTTTGCGCCGCTGTCATCGAGGTGCAACGTGAGCGGGTATAGAGTCGGTGTTCCATGCGTATGAGGCCACCAGCGCTGCACCTGCGGTACGCGGACGGTGCCGGTCAGTGTGTATGCATCGATCCATTGCAGAGCTGAAACATGGCTGCCGCAGCCAAGCGAGGCGTCAACTGTGGCGACATCCTGTGGATGAACGAAATGTAGCGTGAGCGAAACAATGCCGTCGTCGCGCTCCAAGGTGCTCGTGAGGTCCACGCTGTCGATAGCGCAACGCGCGTCGCTCAGCAGCTCCACGGGCCGCCACGGTCCGACGGCGTGCACTGCGGGACACCAGCCCGGCATGTGCCCGAGCAGGGTGGTGCGCACATTGCGCAGTGTCGGCGGCGTAACCAGGCGTGGCCGCCAGCGTGCGCGTGAGCGTTTTGCCGCCAATGCCGGCGCGAGAGAGCGAAAACAGATGACGAGCGACGCACTGCCGTTCAACTCGATATCGAGGCTGTGCGCGACGAACATCGAGTCGGAGTTCAGCCGCTGGATGCCGTCCACCCACACCTCGGCTAGGGTTGCCAGCCCATGCATGCGCAAGCGGCGCCTGCCAGTGCCGTGCAACGTCAGACGATACCAGTGATCGTCGAAGGCGAGCGGCGTAGGATGCGTGACGTCGAAGAGACCCGCCGCGCGGCGCGCGCTTGCGACAGTACCGGGCACCTGCGCGGCGAGCCAGCCGTCCGCCGGCAAGTCATCCGGCGACGCGCATGCGCCGCCCGGTGTGCTCACGCATTCCCAGCCGGTGTCGAGGCGTTGCGGCCAGATGTTTTCGAACGCGAGTGCGTGCGCCTCGTCATTTGCTGACGGGGCGTCGGCCGCGGCGACGAGCGCGGCTCCCTGCTCATCGGGGGCAGGCGCCGGTGCTCTGGTCAGTGCATCCACGGCGAGTTCCTGAAGAGCCCCCGCAACTCGGGGTGCCTGCGTCATGACACGAGCGCGGCGAGTGGCGGCAGTGTTTCTTCGTAAGCGCTTTCGAGCACGTCGAAACAGTCGTCGCAAAGATCGCGGCGCCCGCGTGCGATGGCCCGCACGAGCCGGAACTGCATCACCATCGATTCAGACGCGATACGTTGCGCAGCGGCGGGAATCGTCGCTGGAATTGCGAAGCCTTGTTCGCCGAGCCACAGCAGATACTTCGAGAGAAACTCGAAATTAGCGCCAAGCTGCCGCATCAGGTTGAACGAGTATGGATGGAAAAACGCTTCGCCGCGCTCGATCAATGTGTCGAGATGCCCGGGAAACGCGGCACGCCATTGCGCGATGGGGTTGGTCAAAGGGCGGCGGCCTAGATGTGCGCACAACAATTCGGCCGATGCTTCGGCGAGCGCCATGCCCTCTAGCGCGGGCCGCGCCTGCTTGGCGAATTCCACGTAGGGGAACAGCAAGTCCGGTTGCTGCGCGAATTGCGGCAGCTTGCGAAAGACGCCGTCGTAGTCCTCGCCCTCTAGCGTGTGATAGCCGGTGTTGTGGAAGTAGCCGAGACGGCGCGTCTGCGGATCGATAAAGTCGATGCCCACCGTGGTCTTCGGATGCTCGCGCCGATACGATGTGGCGCGCGTATTCGGCAGGTAGTAGCCGTCTACCTCGACGAGCACGGTGTGGCCGCGCAACGTCTGCGCGAGCACGCGTTCCTCGAGCGAGTCGTAGATAGCCAGTTCCTGGACCTGCGTGCCGTAGAGCCGTTCGAGGTCCTCGAGCGGAAACTTGAAGAACGTGAACTGATCGCCCTCGAAGTCCTGAGTAACAGTAAAGCCAAGCGCGGCGCGCGGATCGAGACCGAAGCCGTGCAGCAATTCGATCCACAGGTCGACATAGCAATTGGTTTCCTGCCAGACGCGCTCGCCCTGATGCAGCAGATGCGGTTCGTGCTGACGTGGCCATGTTTGTGGCTGTGTTTGTGGCTGTGCTTGCGACTGTGTGGTGCGAAACGCCGCGGTCCGCGAGGACGCGGTCCCGCTTCCAGTCGCTAACGCATCGCGGCGCGGCAACTGCAATGCGCCCGAGATGTCCAACGAGTGCAACGTACCCTTGGCCAGCGGCTCCCGCGACGAATTCATGCGCCGTCTCCTGCTGCCGCTGCGCGCGCGTGCATCTGCGCGAGGCCCTGTGCTACGCGCGCTTGCGTTTCTCCCCATAGCAAAGCGCGTACTTCGTCGGGCCATGCGTGCACGTCGAGGCCGTGGTGGCGAAACAGCGCGAGCGTGAGGCGCTCCATGCCAAAGCCGACACAGCCGGTATGAGCCACGCTGCCGTCGTCGCAGACAATCTTCCAGATGCCGCCGAAGTGATCCATGTGATAGTTGAACGACAGGCACGCGGTCTTGCTGCCGGGATTGGCGACCGGAATCAGCAGTTCGAACTTGAGAGCCTGCGAGCGCTGGCTGTCGGCGATGATCTTGCCGCCGCGGCCGAAGAACGGATCGTTGGCGAGATCCACTTCGACGGGCAATTGCAATAGCGAAACGAGCAGCGAGCCGCGGTCGATCCACATCTGGCGGAAGGCCATTACCTGTTGCGGATTGCCGAGCCGCACATATTCGCGCTGGCGGAACATCTGCATGCGCGCGGGGTCGAGCGACGGTTCGTGGCGATAGCAATACGACAGCACGTCGATGGTGCGTCCGTTGACCGGCAACGCACCGCGCCGCGCCATCACCGGATAAACCGGATAGCACGCCGCGGGTGTGAGCACGACGCGCGTCGGTTTCTGCTGCGCCATCCATGCGTCGCTGCGCTCGTCGTCGCTCTCGCTGATGGCGTCGTCGAGCGCTCGCAAGAGGCGCTGGTGGCCAAGCTCATTGCCGCAAAACGCGTGAATAGTGCCCGCGAGGTCGGGGAAGCTTTTCAGATACTCGCTGTCTTCGAAGTCTGTGCGGCGCATGGCCGGCGGAAAGCGCAATACTTCGGGTTCCTGATCGGCGCCGAGATGCGTGAGGGCCGCGTTGAGCCGTTCCACCACCTCTTCAAAGATCTGGCTGCGGCCGTACAGGCCGTTCTCACCGGTGTCGATAAGCAGGCCCGCTGCAAGCAGCTCGTCGCGAAAGCCTGGTGCGGGCGGTTGATCGGCAGAGGCGGGCTTGAGCGCGGCGGTATCGGTCATCGTATTCATCAGGCTCTCCCCGGCGCTGCCGGACGCTGCGCGAGCAGCAGGCTCGCAGTGTTCTGTGCGATGCGGTCGTTGTTGATCATGAGCGGTGCGGAATACAGGTCGCGCAAATGTCGGCCCACGCTGTACGGTGTGGCGTTCTTGTAGCCGGCCATGCCGCAGATCATCAGCACTTCATGAACGACTTCGAGCGCAGTCGTGGAGATACTGGTCTTGAGCGTATTCATGTCGGACGCGAAGCCGAGCATGGCAGCAAGCGGTGCGTCGGCCTGCGATTCGCTCAGGCGCGCGGCATGCGCAGCGCGTGCCGCGTCGAGCGCAACCTGAAGCCGAGCCTGCATCATTTGCAGCAGACCGACGGCTTGCGCGAGGCGCATGCCGGCCGGCGGAACGGAGCCAGGCTTCGCGCGCGCCTGGGCACGGAAAAACGCCTTCGCGCGATTCACCGCGTCGGCCGCGACGCCCGTCCATACGGAGGCCCACAGTGTGTGCGATACCGGCAGCATGGTCTGGTCGGCAATCTGCGCGAAGGGCGTGGGCAGGATCTGCGCGGCAAGACCTGTTGCCACGAGCCTGAAGCCCTCGCTGCAGGTGCCGCGCATGCCCATCGCATCCCATGCGCCGCGTTTTTCGAGCAGCGTTGCTTCGCGTAACGCGACGATCAGCACCTGGTCGGCGGCGGCCGACTGCGCGGTGCGGCGTGCAGTCACCAGAATCACGTCCGCGTGTGCGCCATACGAAATAGTCGGGGCAAGTTTTTCGATGCGAAAACGCTCGCCGTCGAGTTCGACTGCGCAGGCGCTCGTGCGCAGGTTGCCGCCAATCGTTTCTTCAGACGTTGCCGACGCGAAGAGCCACTGATGCTCCGATAGTTGCGCGAGCAACTGCCGGTGCCACGGCGAGCTACTGCCATGCTCGTCGATACAGGCAACCTGGATCTGGTGCATTGCATAAATCATCGCCGTGGACGCGCAACCTTGCGCAAGCGTTTCGCAAATCGCGCCGACCTCCGCGAGAGAAAGCCCCGCGCCGCCGAATGCGGTGGGAACCATCGCCGAGAGCAGGCGCTCGCGCTTGAGCGCTTCGAACGCTTCGGTGGGAAAGCGCGCGTCGCTGTCCACGGCGTCGGCAAACTGCGCGGCAATCGCGGCACAACGTTGCGCTGCCGCGCGCCAACCCGGCTCGGGCTCTATGGCGGTCAATGCCGCGGATGCCGGTAATGCCGCCGCTGCGGCCGGATCGACTAGCGGGGCGTTCATGCTGCTCTCGCCTGTTGCAGTTCGGTAACCGCGGCCGCCATCGAATCGATGCTAGAGAAGAGCCGCCGCGTGAGCATGCGATCCGGAATTTCGACGCCGAATTCGTCTTCTATGGCGAGCATCAGATGCACGGTGGCGAGCGACGAGAGACCGGCGGCATACAGGTCCGCGTCGTCGGCGAGGCTTTCCGGCGCGACATCGAGGCGGGCGGATTCCGAAAGAATGCGTCGCAAGGCGGTCTTCATGATGATTGTCCCTCTGTTGTGCAATGGTCTCGTGAAATTCGCCGATGAGGCGAATGCATGGGCACGTTAGGCGCGCGACGCGACGTGTTGCCGGTGCCTCGTATTTAAGAATCGTCAAAGTCCAGCGTCAGTGCGATGGCGCACGGAAAACAGCCGTATCGCGGCCTTAACGTGTAGCCATCGAAACGGGCCTGCAGGTCGAGCGGGCACACGAGGGCGGCGCCGTGCGCCGGTCGCGTCGAACATAAGAGAATCCGCTGGGGAACGTAATGAACTGGAAAACGCTGGAATTCGAGCAGCTTTCGGCGCGCGAGCTATATCTGATCTTGCGGGCGCGCAGCGCCGTCTTCGTGGTCGAGCAGTCGCATGTGTGCCTCGATGCGGACGGTCGCGACGAAGCTTCGCTGCACGTGTTCGCGGTAGAGGACATGGCGCGGCCCATGCCGATTCTTGCGTACGCTCGCGTACAGCCCGGCGATGCCGAAGATCCCGAGATCGTGATCGACAAGGTGCTGACAAGTCCGTTGCGGCGTGGCGACGGCACGGCGGAAATGCTGGTGGAGCGCGTATTGCAGGCCATTGCCGAGCGTTGGCCGGGACACGCGGCTCGTGTGAGCGCACCGGTGGGCTTGCGCGAGTTCTATGAGCAGTTCGGCTTTCGTAAGACGGAAGGTCCGTACCTCGAACATGGCGTGCCGTTTATCGGCCTCACGCGGCAGGTGCGCGGCTCGCCGCCGCTCACCGCCTGGCGGCGCCGCGAACGCGAGCGCGATCGCGCCGCGCTCGTCAATACGTTCGAGATGCTTTGATGGAGCCGGTGCTGATCACGCCGTCGAGCGCACGCCTCGCGCTGCGCTCGACGGCTGACGGCAGGCACGGCGCGGCGTCCCCGGGCGCCGCGCGAACGGTCACGCCCATACGCCGCCGTTCGACACGTGTGCGCCATCCGCTGCGTTTGCCGCTGTTGCTGTTCGGCGCGACGCTCGCTCTGATCGTGCTGCATCAGGGCAGAGTGGTCGAGCTGTTCTTTCCGGCTGGCGCCTTCGCGGTTGCGCTGCTGCTGTATCGGCGCTCGCCTGCGCATTACCTCGGGTTCGTCTGCTGGCTGTTCTTTCTGACGCCGGAGGTCAGGCGTCTTGCGGACTTCGTGAGCGGTGCGTTCAATCCACAAAGCCCGATCATGATCGCGCCGCTCGCTGCGGTTGCGCTAATGGGCTTCACGCTCGTCAAGCAGGTGGGTGCGTTCGGCCAGCGGCGCGCGGCGCCGCTTCTGCTGATCGTGATCGCGCTGCTGTACGCGTACGCGGTGGGCTTTCTGCAGGCCGGGCCGGCTGCCGCTACCTTCACGTTGATCAACTGGCTTTACCCGGTGATGGTCGCCTTCTATATGACCGTGACGTGGCGCCATTATCCGGACTATCACCGCGTGCTGCTCAAGACATTCGTTTATGGCGGACTGCTGATGAGTTTGTATGGCCTGCTGGAATTCGTCTCGCCGATGCCGTGGGACGCTTTCTGGCTGATCTCGTCGAAGATGGCCTCCGAAGGGCAGCCTGTGCCGTTCGGCATGCGTGTCAGCAGCACGATGAATTCATGCGGCCCATTCGCGGTCACGCTCATGACCATTCTGCAGATGTCGCTCGCGGCGCGTGGCAAGTCGCGCATCGTGCTGGGCTGTGTCGGCATTCCGGCGCTGCTGCTGACGAGCGTGCGCAGCACGTGGGGCGGCTTTGTCATTGCGCTGATCTATTCATTCGCCATGCTCGACGGCAAGAGCCGCATGCGTCTGCTGGCCGCGGTGCTGGGCCTCGCCATGATGGCTGCGCCGCTCATGATCATCGACCAGGTGGCCGAACCGGTGATGCGGCGCTTCAGCACGATCCAGGACATTGGCGAGGACAACAGCTATCAGGCCCGCGCGGAGTTCTATAAGACGTTCCTTGCTTCGGCGCTCACCGATATTGCGGGCCAGGGTCTCGGCTCCACGGGTCTCGGCACCAAGCTGTCCGACGACAAAGCCGCGGCCGCGAGGGTCGACTTCGACAGCGGCCTGATGGAAGTGCCCTTCGTGATGGGCTGGCCCGGCACTGTGTTGTACACCACCGGCGTGCTGATGCTCTTGTGGCGAGCGTATCGCGCGAGCCGGCTGCATCCCAAGGATCTGCTCGCCACTTCCAGCGTCGGCGTGGCCGTCGCTATCTTTTCGATGATGGTCTTCGTCAACACGCTCACGTCGGTCTCCGGCATGTTCTTCTTTCTCGGCGTGACGTTGCCCGTGATTTCGCTGCGTTACGCGCGCAGACGCCGTGCCCTGGGCGGTGCGGCTTTCTCGCCGGCCTGACGCATTACAGACGAAGGACACCAGGATGCGGATTCTCATCGTCACCCATGTCGTGCGTAAGAACGACGGGCAAGGACGCGTGAACTACGAAATCGTGCTGGCGGCGCTGGCGGCGGGCCATTCGGTCACGCTGCTTGCCGCCGAAGCGGCGCCGGAACTCGTCGAACATCCGCGTGTGCGGTTGGTGCGCGTGGCGCGCAGCCGTTTGCCGACCAGGCTCGTGCAGTACCAGATGTTCGCACTGCGCTGCAGCGCGTGGATTCGCGCGCATCGCAACGAATTCGACGTGGTGCATGTGAACGGCTTCATTGCATGGGCCCGCGCGGACGTCAACGCAGTTCACTTCGTACACGACGGCTGGTATCGCTGCGGCTTCTATCCGTTTCGCTTTCTGCGAAGCTTTTATCACGCCTATCAGGTCCTTTACACGCGGCTGAACATCGCTTGCGAGAAATGGTCGTTTCGTCACAGCGAAGTGATCGTGCCGGTCTCGCAGAAAGTGGCGCGAGAGGTGCACGCACTTAATGTCGGCGCCGCGCGAGTGCAGGTCATTCACAACGGCGTGGATCCCGACGAGTTTGGCCCTGGCGGCGCCGAGCGCGCGCGCTTTGGCTTGCCGCAGGCGCCGTTCATGCTGCTTTTCGCGGGCGACCTGCGCATGTCGCGCAAGAATCTCGACACCGTTCTGCACGCGCTCGTGCATACGTCCGCCCAGGTGCATCTCGCGGTGGCGGGCATTCTGCATAACAGTCCCTATCCTGCGCTTGTCGAGAAGCTTGGCCTCGCGGGACGCGTGCATTTCACGGATATGGTGATGGACATGCCCGCGTTGATGCGCTCGGTGGACGCCTTCGTTTTTCCTTCGCGCTACGAACCAATGGGGCTCGTGCTGCTGGAGGCACTTTCTGTTGGCTTGCCCGTGATTACCGTGCGCACGGCGGGCGGCGCCGAGGTCATTGGGCACGACAGCGGCATCGTGCTCGATGATCCCGACGACGCCGTCGCGCTTGCTGCCGCGATCATGCGGGTGGCGGGCGATCCGGATTACGCACGACGCCTCGGCCAACGTGCGCGCGAGGTGGCGCGGGGCCTCAGCTGGCAGGCGATGGCCGAGCGCTATCTGACGGTCTATGAGCAGGTGCACGCAGGTCATCTCGAACGGACGCTGCCGCCCGCATGCGCAACCGAGCCGGTAAAACTATGAGCGCGACTTCAATCGATTCGTTGCAAATCGGCATGCACTGGTTCAACGAGCGGCCGGGCGGCCTCGACCGCATGTTCAAGGCGCTCGTCGATACGCTGCCGGCGCAGGGTGTGAACGTGCGCGGCATGGTGGCAGGCAGCGCGAGTGTGCTGAGGGCGTCGGGTGGCCGCGTGCAATCGTTCGCGGGCGCTGACATGCAGCTCGGCGCGCGGCTTCTCGGTTCGCGCAGGTATTCGCGCGTGCTGCGTGCTGCGCGCATGCCGGATGTGGTTGCGGCGCACTTCGCGCTGTACGCGGCGCCGACCGCCGGCGTGTTTCGCGGCGTGCCGAAGGTGGTGCATTTTCACGGGCCCTGGGCGGCGGAATCGTATCCGGGAGGCGGGGGCGGACTTTCGCGTGCGCTGCGCATGGCTCTCGAGCGCTTCGTCTATCGCGGCGCGACGCGTCATATCGTGCTGTCCCATGCGTTCGCCCGTCTGCTTCACGAAACCTACGGCGTGGCGGAGGAGAGCATCCGCATCGTGCCAGGCTGTGTCGACGTCGCGCATTTCGACAGCCGTGCGACCCGAGCCGAGGCGCGCCGGCTACTTGGTCTTGTCGAGGACCGGCCGTTGATATTCTGCATTCGCCGCCTCGTCTCGCGCATGGGACTCGAAGATCTGATCGACGCCATGGCGATCGTCAAGCCGCTGGTGCCCGACGTGTTGCTGGTGATCGCGGGTAAAGGACCGCTCGCCGCGCAATTGCAGGCCCGTATCGTCGCGCGCGGCCTTGAGGGCAACGTCCGGCTCGCCGGCTTCGTGCCGGATGACACCGTGCCGCTGTGGTATCGCGCGGCTGATCTTTCGGTCGTGCCGACCGTGTCGCTCGAAGGCTTTGGTCTCACTACCATCGAATCGCTTGCCGCCGGAACGCCGGTTCTGGTGACGCCGGTCGGCGGTTTGCCCGAAGCCGTGGCACCGCTCTCCAGTGATCTGGTGCTGCCTTCGGGCGGTTTTCGTGCGATAGGCGAAGGCATGGCCGACGCGTTGCTAGGCCGGCGCAGGTTGCCGGACGCAACGGCATGCCGGAACTATGCGCGCAGGAACTTCGACCAGCCGGTGGTAGCCGCGCAGGTTGCGCGCATTTACCGCGAAGCGATCGACGTATTCTGACGCGCCCGTGATCATGCGACGCGTCACGCGCAAAACGTTCGAACGGCTCGTATGCGGCTGTGCTCTCGCCTTGCCGTTGGTTGTGCTGCTCGCGGCAGGCGAGTCTGAGTACAGCGCGTACGGCCATCGCGCAGCCGGTAGTGCCGGTCCGCCCAGCCAGCCGGCGAGCGAAGCGTCGTCCCCGCAACTGGCGCAGGCGGCCGCAAGCAATCCCGCTGCCGAGGCGCAGGCCGCCGGCGCATTTGCTTCGCTATCCTATCGGACATCGTGGATCGGCAATACGTGGGGTTACGGCGACGGGCGCTGGATGCAGATCGATGTGCAGGCGATCGCGGTCACGCCGCAAGGCGACGTCTTCACCAATGCGCCGTGGGACGAAAGCGGCGGCGAGCTCGGCCAGTATCGCAACGGCGAGCTGCTGCGCCACGGCGGCGAAACGCATGGCTGGGGCATGATGGGCGGCGACGCGATTGCCGTCAACGACGAGTACGTGTTTGTCGCGCAAACCATGGTGAGCCTCGGCAACGAGACCGCGAAGCACAGGCCGTCGCCGCGCGAGGGCGAGGTGTGGACCGGCGTGTCGCGCCGCAGCCGCGCCGACATTCGCGACGGCGTGCCCTTCGCCGGGCAGGTGAAATTCCCCGCCGGCAGCCGGCTCGCTTTCCTGCTTGTTTCGAGCTACTCCGCGAAAAGCGATTATGCGATTCGCGGCTTGGCGGCGGACGATACGCGGCTCTTCGTCTCGAACGCGCTCGACAATCGCGTGCAAATCGTCGACGCCCAGACCATGCAGGGCATCGGCGCATTTTCCGCGCGCGAGCCGGGGCGGCTCGCGCTTGCGCCCGACGGTTCACTATGGATCATTGAGAACAGCCGCACAGACGGTGCGGAGCGCGTGGTGCACCATGCGCGCAATGGGACCGTGATCGGCGAGCTGCAGTTGCCGCAGGGCGTCGTGCCGGTGGACCTCGCTGTGGATGCGCGAGGGCGTCTGTTCGTCGCGGACAACGGCGCGCGCCAGCAGATCCTGATTTTTTCCGCGGATACGGGCACGTCCGGCGGCAATTCGCAGCAGGCAACGGCAATGAAATGGACGGCGAGCTTCGGGCAGGAAGGCGGCATCTACTCTGGGCGCGCGGGCACACCGGGGCCGCGACGCTTTAACGGTTTGACGGGCGTGGGCGTGGATCGCGCGGGCAACGTGTATGTGTCGATGAACGGCGCGGGCCCACGACCTTTCGGCACCGGCGCGAGCACCTACGACGGGGCGCTGCTCGAAAGCTACATGCCCGATGGGCGGCAGCGCTTCAGCTTGCAGGGGCTGCTGTTCGTCGACGGTGTGCAGTTCGTCGACGGTAATCCGCCCTCTGTGTATAGCGGCAGCAAGCGCTTTACGCTGGATCTTTCGCGAGCGCCCGGAGAAGAGTGGTCCTATGCGGGCTATACCGCCGACCGGTTTCGCTATCCATACGACCCATACTTTCATCTGTATCTGGGCGGCCAGCGCGGCATGCCGATGGTGCGCGACATCGACGGGCACCGGCTGTTGTACACCACGGACATGTACTCCTCCTACCTGCGCATCTACCGTTTCGCCGACGACCGGGAGACGGCGATCGCCTCGGGCCTGTTCTCCCAAGCGCATATCGACCGAGCCTGGCCGCGCAATCAACCCGCGCGCGGCGAATGGATCTGGCGCGACCTGACAGGCGCGGGTGACTTCTCGCCGGCCTCGTTCGATCAGAACAGCACGTCCACGGATGCGCCCACGTTGCGGGCGTGGTGGGTGGATAGCCGCGGCGATATCTGGCAGGGCACCGAGGCGGCGGGCATCCGGTCCTTTCCATTGCAGGGCTTCGACCGCGTCGGCAACCCGGTCTACCGCTACGCCGCGATGCGGCAGTATCCGGTTCCCGCGCCGTTCTACCGCATTGCGCGGCTCAACTATTTTCCCGACGACGATACGTTGTTCGTATCCGGCTCGACACGCGCACGGCCATTCAATCAGGACAACTGGAATAGTGCGGGATCGCAACTTGCACGCTACGACCACTGGAAAACCGGCCAGCCGGTGCTGCGCTACGTAATCGATCTGCCGGACCAGGGGCCGCCCGAGTGGCTTTCGATCAACGGCTTTGCGGTGGCCGGCGACTACATCTTTGCGGTGGAAACGCGCAGCGCCGCGGTGCGGGTGTACGACCGCGCGAGCGGACGGGATATCGGACGGCTGACACCGGGCAGGGAAGTCGGCTCGACGAGCGGTTGGGCCGACGTGCCGATGCCCGTCACCGCGCAGCGTCTTGCGTCGGGCGAATACCTCGTGTTCGTCGAGGAAGACGCGCGCGGCAAAGCGCTGATGTACCGATTCACACCGCCTTCGACCGCCGTCGCGGCCGTCCGTCGCAATTCCACCGACGTTGCAGGTCAACCATGAAAATCGTCCATCTTGCCAACCATGCGCTGAATGTCGGCAACGGCATCGTCAATGTGATGGTCGATCTGGCTTGCCTGCAGGCGCGCGCGGGACACGACGTGACGGTTGCGTCGGGCGGCGGCGGTTTCGAGGATCTGCTCGCGCGGCATGGCGTGCGCCATGTGCTGTTGCCGCAATCGCCGCGTCCCGCGCGCGTGCCGGCGATGATCGTGGGCTTCAACCGGCTGATCAGGCGAATCGATCCGGATGTCGTTCATGCCCACATGATGACCGGCGCGTTGATCGCCCGCTTTGGCGTGCCGCGGCGGCGCTTCGTGCTCGTCACCACCGTGCACAACGAGTTCCAGAAAAGCGCGACGATGATGCGCGTCGGCGACCGCGTGGTCGCGGTAAGCGAGGCAGTCTGCGAGGCGATGGAGCGGCGCGGCATACCGAAGGCGCGCCTGTGCGTCGTGCGCAACGGCGCGCTCGGCACGCCCCGGTTTGCGCACTCGAGCACGCCCGCTCCGGTCACGCTCGTCCGTCCGAGCATTGTGACGCTTGCCGGTATGTACGAACGCAAGGGCATACGCGATCTGCTGCATGCGTTCGCCTCATTGCGCGAACGTGTGCCTGACGCGGTGCTGTACCTCGTCGGCGAAGGCCCGGACCGCGCGGCAATGGAACAGCTCGCGGCACAACTGGGCATAGCACGCGAGGCGCGCTTCGTGGGTTTTATCGCGGATCCGCGCGCTTATTTGCAGCAAGCCGATGTGTTCGTTCTGGCTTCGCATAATGAGCCGGCGGGTCTCGTTCTGTGTGAAGCGCGCGAGCAGGGCTGCGCGATTGTGGCGACGCGCGTGGGCGGCATTCCGGAGATGCTCGATGGCGGTGCGGCCGGTGTGCTGGTGCCGCCGCATGATCCGGCGAGTCTTGCACGAGCGCTCGAACAGCTTCTGAGTGATCGCAACGCGCGCACAACGCTGGCCGCGCGCGCGTTGGAAGACCTACAGAAATTCAGCGTGCAACGCGTGAGCGACGGCTACATTGCGATCTATGAGCGTGCGCTGGCGAGTTGCCAGCCGCGCCGGTTTGCCAGCATTGCCGCGCGCGATGCGGGTGCCGCGCATGCGGGCCTGGTCGACACGGCGAGCCATTCGGCAACGTCGTGACGGGTGTTCGCAGCGGACGCCGAACCGAGATGGATGATTCGGATGCCAAGGCATTGCGCCGTGAGTTTTCCCGCGAACCTCAACCGGTCGACAAAGTGACCCGCGCCCACAGCTTGTAGACGATACCGCGCAACTCGCTGGAGCCATGCAGCGAGAGCCCGAGATTCGCACAGGCCAGCACCAGGGCGGCGGTAATCTGCGAGGTGAGCGTGTTCACCGATTCGGCAAGCGCGAGCGCGACCAGCAGGAAGCCGAGGTGCACGAGCATGTTGCGCACAATAGACCCGACATGCAGCCGCGCAAAGTAAAGCAGCATGCCGTAGTCGAACAGGCCCTTCAGCACAACCACGACCGCGGCGCCCATGATGCCGAACCAGTGAATGCCGCACCACAGCGCGCCCGCAAATACCGGCAACTGCACCCAGCTCACCACGGCAATCGACGCGGGCCTCGTCTGCGCCTGGATCAGAATGCCGAGAATGCCCGCCTGCCCGCCCAGCCAGACGGCGAGTATCAGCACGCACGCAACGGGCGCCGCGGCCGCCACGGTCGGCCCGAGCCACAGCAGCAGAAAGGGCTTTAGCGCAAACATCGCGACGATCAGACACGGCGTGAAGGCGCCGTTCAGGAAGGCGAGCGCGCTGCGCGCAATCGCGTCTGCGTCCGCGCGCGATACCGCGGAAAGACGCGGGAACAGCGTGCGCACCATCGCGACAGGCAGCAGGTTCAGGCGCGTAATGAGATTCTGCGGCGTCGCATAGTAAGTCACGAAGCGCGCGCCGAGCAGCGCCCCGACCAGCACGCGGTCGAGTGTCGACGCAATCATGCCGGCGCCGGAAAAGAGCAGCAGCCAGCGGCCGTAACGGAACAGTTCGATCATCATGCGCCATTGCGGCATGCGCACGCGGCGAATGCCGATTGCGCGAAATGCCGCCGCGCCGAGCATCAGGCCGGCGAGAAGCCGCGCGAGCACGGCGGCCGGAATGACCACGGCGAGCGAGGGCGAGAAGCAGAAAATGGCGGCGAGAGGCAACAACTGGAAAAGTGCCGTGCCGAGCGTCTGATTGATATTGAAGCTCGCAAAGCGTTCTACTCCGTTGATGGCGCCCGCAAAAACCCACGACACGTTGGCAATGGGCACGGCCACCGCGATCCACGGCAGGCTCGCCATCACCTCGCGCTGGAACTCGGGCTCGATCTTCACACCGTGCGTGATATAGACGACGGTGCCCGCATAAATGATGAGCCCGCCGGCTATACCGGTGCCGAGATTCATGAACCACGCGCTCCAGAAAATGCGTTCGAGCGAGTCGTCGTCGGCGGCGCGGGCACGCGAGATCTGGTTCTCGGTGGCGAGGCTCGTACCGAGATCGAGCACGCTGAAGTAGCCGATCAGCGTCCAGACCAGATTGATCACGCCATAGCGCTCGACACCCATCAGATGAATATAGGCCGGCACGGTGACGAGGGAAATGAAGGTCGGTGCAATCGCTCCCGCAAAGTTGATGACGATGTTCCTGACGATACTTCTTTCCATGGTGGCGCTGTCCGGCGGGAGTGTCGTGCAATGGTGTGGTTCGTGCAGGGCGCTGTCGGTGCGCGGCCGCACCCACGAGCGTGCCCGCCGCGCTGGCGGGCGCTCGTCGCAGGCACTCGATAGTGCGCGCATGCGCCGTTCGCCTGTGTGGGTGGCCGTACAGATAGGCGTTATCCGCCGCGGTTAAATGAACCTCGACCGCATGGCGGCCGCGCAACGCGCATCGCGAGGACAGCGTGACTGAATCGAACGGACTGAACGCGCAGCTCATTTCGATCTGCATTCCAACCTGTAACCGGCCGCATCTGATCGAAGAGGCGATGCGCAGCTGCGAGGTGCAGACTTACGGTGAGCTCGAAATCGTGATCGGCGACGATTCGAGCGACGAGCGCACCGAGCAGGTCGTCAAACGCTGTCGCGTGGGTGCGAAACACCCGGTTCGCTACGAGCGCAATCTGCCCCGGCTCGGCCAGGCGAGCAACGTCAACCGGCTGTTTGCGCGTGCGCGCGGCGCGCGGCTCGTGCTGCTGCACGACGACGATCTGCTGGAGCCGCATGCGCTCGCCACGCTCGCTGCCTGCTGGCAGGTTCATCCGGACCTGACCGCCGCATTCGGCAAGCAGCGCGTGATCGCCGACGACGGCACGCCGCGGGCGGACGCCACCGCCCGGCTCAATCACGACTACCGCCGCGTGCCAGAGCGCGCGGGAAGGCTTGCGGTGCCCGCACTCGCGGGCATCGATCAGATGTTCCCGAACAACGGCTACCTCGTGGATACGCTGGCGGCGCGACGCATCGGTTATCGGCTCGCCGCGCAAGTGGGCGAGGCGTGCGACTTCGATTTCGGCCTGCGGCTGTGCGTGGCGGCGGCGGGCGTGTGCTTCGTCGACGAGTTCGTTTCGGTTTCGCGCGAAACCGCCTTGTCGATTTCGACGCATGCGTTGCCGGCGATGCACGCGTTCGCCCAACTGTGCGCGAGCGACGTGCCGGCCGCCGCGGGGGCTGCGCGCGACGATGCGCTGCGCCGCGTCGCGCCGCGCGCCGCATCTGCCTATGCGCGCGCTGGGGAGGCGCGCGCCGCGTGGAGCGTGCTGTTGTCGAGGCATTACTCGTTGCGCGACCGGCTGCGCGCGCGCTTTCTTTATCACGTATTGCTTGCCACACGCTCGACGCTTGCACCGCGCACTCCGCCTGGCGGCTGAGCGCGGCGCCGCCGGGCAGCGCTGCGCGCGGCGGATGCGCGCGCAGGAGCCGAAGACAATGTGGCAGGGCGTACAGAGGCGAGGGGCGCGCTTTGCTCTAATGCCCCAAAGAAGACTTGTGAGGAGCGTAGCGTGAGGCCAGTAGTCTTCGATGGCCAGTTCGGCTGGTTGCATCCGGCAGCCGGGCCGCATGGCGTGGTGCTGTGCCATGCGTTCGGCTACGACGCGCTTTGCACCTATCGCGGCATGCGGCGGCTCGCCGAGAGCCTCGCTGAACGCGGCATTGCGGTACTGCGCTTCGACTATCCTGGCACCGGCGACTCGGCGGGCGACGCGAGCGAGCCGGGCCGCTGGCGCGCATGGATCGACAGCATCAGGCAGGCCGTGGCGCTGCTGCGGCAGTCAACAGGCGTCGAGCGCGTGAGCTTGTGCGGTCTGCGGCTCGGCGCCACGCTTGCTGCGCTCGCGGCTCAGGAATTGGCCGATGTGGACGGACTCGTGTTGCTCTCGCCCGTGCTATCGGGCAAGAACTACCAGCGTGAGCTGCGCGCGGGGTACCGTCAGTGGCTTTCCATGCCCGCCGCGATGGATTGCCTGCCCGAGCCAGACACCGGCGAATTCGTCGAGGCATACGGCTTTCGCCTCTATCGCGACACGCTCGACAGTCTACGCGCCGTCGATCTGCGCCGCGATGCACCCGCGCCCGCGAAGCGCGTGCTGATACTCGATTCGCTCGACACGTCACGCGTCGATGCGCTTGCGGCGCATTATCGCGAGCAGGGCATCGAAACAGAGCGCCGCGGCTTCGACGAGTACAGCAAGTTCATGATGGAATCGCTCGACAGCGAGATTCCGCGCGCGGCGTTCGACTTGGTCGTGAACTGGCTTGCAGCGCGATCCGACGATGTTGCGGCGCTTGCGCTGCATTGCACCGCCGCCGTCACTAACTCTGACGAACCGCTCACCCATAACGTCGAAGCAGGCGTGACCGAAACGCCAGTGTGGCTCGACGGCGGCAGGATGTTCGGCATCTACTGCGCGCCTCGTGCACAGGGCGAGGCGGCAAGCGGCGCGCTTGCGCCCGCGGTGCTGATGGTCAACACGGGTGCCGTATCGAGAATCGGCAACGCTCGGCTTGGCGTGCGCTTCGCGCGGCGCCTCGCGCGGCAAGGCGTGGCCTCCTTGCGCGTCGATCTCCGCGGATTGGGCGACAGCCAGCCTTCGCTCGACGCAGTCACGCTTGATGCGCTCTACGCTCAGGACGGCGCCGACGACGCCGCGTGCGCGGCCCGCTGGCTCGCGGCGCGCGGCCATGCGGGTGTGGTGCTGCTCGGCATCTGCGCGGGCGCTTACGTCGGTCTGTACGCGGCGTCGCGCGAATCCGCGGTGACCGGTGCGGTGCTCGTCAACCTGCAGAAATTCACGTGGCGCAATATCTGCGACGAACAGGGCAAGCCGACCGTGCGCGTGGCGGCGATCGGTTCGACCCGCAGCTATCTGCGCTCCATCTGCGAGCCGCGCAAATGGCTACGCGTAGTGAAAGGGCAGACGGGCGGCTGGCCAGTCGCACGGGAACTGGCGGCCCGTTTTGCGTTGCGTATGAGCGCAACGCTTGCCGATCGCATCGAGCGCATCAGCGGACTCGAGCTGGGCGCGAGCGAAGAGCGGCGCCCGTTCGCCGCGCTCGATGCGCGCGGCGTGCAGACACGCCTGCTGTACGGCGTGCTCGACGACGGCGTCGAGGAGCTCGAAAAATATTTCGGAGTCCGTGGCGCTCGCTTGCGACGTTTGCGCTGCGTGCGCGTCGCGTTTCGCAAGCACACCGATCATGCGATTCTGTCCGCCGGCGCGCAGGAAAACGTGATGTCGTATGTCGAGGGCTTCTATCGCAGTCAGTTCGGCGGACGGCTCGGCGCTGCGGCAGGCGATGCGGGCGGCCCAGCAGCGCAAGACCGGGGCGGCCGCCGGGCGCGTGCCGCGCAGTGGTTGGCGAGGCACGCGCGCGCGTTTCATTTATCTGGTGAAGGGTGATGACTTCGCGGCCCGGCATATTACGCATCGCGCGAATCTGCGTGCCGTTGCGCTCCGCCTGCCAGCGCGCCGCCAGCGAGCCGATCGTCGTCCATGCGCGGCGCGCTTTCTTTGCGTCGGAGGCGTGCTGTGAACAGTCAATCTGAGCTTGACCGCATTAATCGCGTGGCGTGGAATTCGCGCGACGCGGCGCGCGTTTTCACGGCGGACAAGACGTTCTCCGATGCAGGGGAAGAGGCCGCTTTCGAGTGGCTCGCGCCGCGCTGTTCGCAAGCGCCGCTGCTCGATATCGGCATAGGCACGGGCCGCACGGTTGCGCTCATGCTCGCCATCTCGAACGACTACACCGGCGTGGACTACACGCCGAAGCTGCTGCAGTTGGCGAAATCGCGCTATCCGGGCCGCGACTTGCGGCATATGGATGCGCGCGACATGTCGGAGCTGCCCTCCGATCACTACGGGCTCGCCGCGTTCAGCTGGAACGGCATTGACTGCGTCGACTACGGCGACCGCGTGAAGATTCTCGAGGAGATGTATCGCGTGGTGCGCCCGGGCGGCTATGTGTTTTTCTCGTCGCACAACCGCGGCGGCCCCGGCTATCGGGAGAACATCTGGCAATTGTTGCCGCAGTTCACGTTCAATCCGCTCAAGCTCGGCTGGCGCACGCTGCGTTCAATGCGCCGCTTTCAGCTCGGCGCGCTGAATTACGTGCGCAACGTCAAGCTCAACCGCGACTACGGCGGCTACGCGGTCAAGACAGCGGCGGCTCACAACTTCGGCATTGTGATTGTCTACACGACGCTTGGCGAACAGCGCCGGCAACTGGCGCAGGTCGGGCTGCAATGCGATGCGGTGTTCGATAGTTGCACGGGCAACCGTATTGCCGACGACATCCGCGAGAGCGACGCGTGGTGGTTCCACTTCATCGCGCACAAGCCGCTTGCCGCGTGTCGTTTTGACGAGGAGAGCGGCCATGCACGCTCAGGCACGGCGGATTGACGAGCCCAATGCAGCGGGCTTCGACGAGCGGCGCTTTCGCCATGCGCTCGGCCGGTTCGCGACCGGCGTGGTCGTGCTCTCGACGGGCAGCGGCGAGCGCCTGCATGCGATGACCGCCAACGCGTTCATGTCGGGCTCGCTCAGGCCGCCGCTCATCGTCGTGTCGGTCGGGCAGCGCGCGCGCATGCACGAGCGGCTGATGGCGAGCGCGCTCTTCGGCGTTAGCGTCCTGTCGGACGCGCAGGAAGCGTACAGCCGCCACTTTGCGGGCGAGTCGCAGAGCGGGCTCGCGTCGAACTTCGCGCCGCTCTTCACAGCGCATTTCGCGCCTGTCGACGGACTCGCGGACGTGGTGCTGCTCGAACATGCGGCCGCGCGTTTCGCCGCCCGTGTGGTGGATCGGCATCCTTGCGGCGACCACACGTTGTTCGTCGGCGAGGTACTGGTGTTCTCGCTCGACGAGCACCCGCCGCTAGTGTTCTTCGGCGGGCACTATGCGTCGCTCGAGGCAGCGCGCGGTGCTGCGTCCCCAAGTGCAGGCCCGGCTCTTGCGGCACGAAATGATTAACCGGCCCCATGTTCCGTTCAGACAATTTCACTTGCTACGTGCGTCTTCGCACGATGCAAAGTCAGCGCGAAAGGCATGCTTGAGACGCAAGCTTATGGCCCGTGAAGACTCGACACGTTACACGAACGAAACAATTCTTCAGAGGGATAACCCTGTCAGGAAGTGTCCCAACTGGCGCAACGCTTTTGAAGCTAGCAACGTATCGTGAATGAGCACTACGAGAAGATAAAACACACAAAACGGCGGTTTATCAACAGGCTACGCGGGGGCGAACACCGCTTCGGGGAGAGGGTCATGGAACAGGCAAACAAGGATCGATCGCTGGTGAGCAAAGTGATGGACGGGCTCGTCACAGGGATCGTCGAGGAGAAATACGGCGCGATATTGCCGCCGCAGGACGTGCTGTCGAAAGAGTTCGACGTGAGCCGCACCGTCATGCGCGAGGCGCTTTCGATGCTGCTCGCGCGCGACATGCTCGACGTGCGCCCCAAGATCGGCACCCGCATCCGGCCCATGAGCGACTGGCGCATGATCGACGAGGACGTCGTGAACTGGCGTTTTCGCGCCAAGCCCGATCCGCTGTTCCTGCGCGACGTGATCGAGTTTCGCATTCTGATCGAACCGCGTGCGTCGGCACAGGCCGCTTTGCGCGGCAGCGCGGCCGACATTGCGGCCGTGCGCGATGCGTTCGAGGCGTTCCGCGTGATCCGTCCGGAGGAGCCAGGCTATCAGGAGGCCGACGAACTGTTCCATACGCGCATCGTCGTCGCGAGCGGCAACCAGTTTTTCAAGCAGATGGCGGCGATCATTCGCGGCGCGCTGTCGACGGGCAATCCGATCGCCAGTGCGCGCGAGGGCATGTGGGAATCGGCGGTGAACTCACATCGGCGCGTGGTCGAGGCAATCGAACGGCGCGACCCGAAAGAAGCCGAACTCGCTTCGATGGCGATGATCGACTCTACGACAGAAGAGATCGCCGGCACCTTCGCCGGCGCGCCGCCGATTCCGCCCGCGCGCAGCTGAGGTGTAGCTCAGCTGCTGCGGGGAGCCAAGGGGCGCAGCGGCGCGGCGGCTTTGCGCCGCCGCGTGTTCCTGTTTCAGCGTGCGGGTTGTGCGGCTGTGTCGCTGTAGTGTCGCGGTAGTCTGACACGTCACGCGGCGCGTTGACGCGAACGGCGCAATTGCCGCTACACGCGACGCGCTCGGCGCGAACGGTGCACGCGGCCCGCATGACCCTCACATGCGCGACAATGGCGGCTTTCGTTAACCGCATGGACGCCGTGTGATCGTGACAACCGCCAACCCGACTGCCAGCACAACTTCTAGCGCAACAGCCGGCACAACCGCCGAACGGATCGCCGGCGCAACTGCCGGAGAGACCACCGGCGCAACTGCCACACCGGCCACAGCGGCCGCACCGGCAAGCTCATCAGCCACCACACCCGCCGCCACATCGTCCACCCAGCAAGCCGTGCCCGAAGGCCCGATCCGCTGGGGCATTGTCGGCGCCGGTCGCATTGCGCGCCGCTTCGCGCAGGGCCTCGCCTATGTGCCCGACGCGCGGCTCGCCGCGCTATGGTCGCGGCGGCCCGAGCCCACCCAGGCGTTTGCCGACGAGTTCGGCGCGCAGCGTGCCGAGAGCTTCGACGCGCTGCTGGAAAGCGGCATCGACGCGCTATACATCGCCACCGTGCAGGACAGCCACGCCGATTACGCGGTTGCCGGTCTGCAAGCCGGCCTGCACGTGCTATGCGAAAAGCCGGCGACCATCAACAGGCAGCAACTCGAGCGCGTGCTCGACGCCGCGCGCGGCGCGCAGCGGCTCTTCATGGAGGCGATGAAGCCGCCGTTCTATCCGTTGTACAGAAAGTTGCGCGCGCATCTAGATGCCCATCCGATCGGCGAAATGGGGCTGGTGCGGGCCGGTTGCTCGGTTCCCGGCGTCCCCGACGACCACCCGTCGCTGTCGTTCGAGCATGCGGGCGGTGCGTTGCTCGATATCGGCATCTACGAAATGTTTCTCGCCGTGGACTGGCTCGGCGCACCGCTCGACGTGCAAACGCTGGGACGTCTCGGGCCGACTGGCGTCGATACGTTTGCAAGCCTCAATAGCCGGCACGAGCGCGGCATCGCGCAGCTCTTCTGCGGCCTGGACCTGCACGGCAAGGGCGACGCGCTGCTGATGGCAAAAGGCGGCCATGTGACGATTCACGAGCCCTGGTGGAACCCGTCGCGCGCGACCATCCGTTATGCGGACGGCCGCGTGGCGGAGTTGGACGCGCCGTTCGAAGGAGGTGGCCTGAACTACGAGACCGCGCATTTCTGCGAGCTGATTCGCGCTGGACAACTCGAAAGCCCACTGATGCCGCACAGCAAGTCGTTGCAGATGATCGCGATGGCCGACGCTGCGCGCGCGGCGCTAGGGCTTAGGTTCTCGGGCGAATGAGCGGGCGAATGAGCGGGCGAATGAGCGCGGCCGCGTTCGATCAGATTGAGCGCCGCCGCGTTCAATGAGCGTGAGCCGCGCCGCGTTCAGTGGCGAGCGGGTAAGCGGTTGCGCGGCGCGCGTGGCATGGCTAGCGTTTTACCTGTGCGGCCGAGCCGGCTCTGCCGCCCGCGTGTTCAGTGCCGCGAGGGCAACGCGAGGCGCCGTTCGTACCAGCGTTGCAGCATCTCGAGTATCTGGCAAAGCACCCAGTAGACGGCCGCGGCTGCCAGATAAAGAGGCAACGGCTGATACGTCGACGCGATGATCTCCTGCGCGCTGCGCAGCAGTTCCGTCACGGTAATGACCGACACGAGTGACGTGTCCTTGATGAGGCTGATGAGGCTGTTCGACAGGCTCGGCACGGCGATGCGCAGCGCCTGCGGCGCGATTACGTAACGCAGCGTCTGGCGCCGCGAAAGTCCGAGGCTGTAGGCGGCGAGCCATTGTCCCTGGTGTATGCCGAGAATCGCGCCGCGCATGCTCTCCGACAGATACGCAGCCACGTTCGCCGACAACGCGATCACGCCGGCTGGCGTCGGCTCCAGCGAAATGCCGAAGCTCGGCAGCCCGTAGTAGATCACGAAGATCTGCACGAGCAGCGGCGTGCCGCGCATCACGCTCACGTAGATGCGCGCGAGCCGGTTCAGGGTGCGGCTGTGGCTGACGCCCATCAGCGCGAGCACGGCGCCCGCGATCAGGCCGAAGAACATCGACAGAACGGCGAACTTGACCGTCAGGACGGCGCCCTGCGCGAGCACGGGCAGCGATTCGACGAGCAGGGAAGTGGTGGACATGAGCGGTGCTCGGGTTGGCGCGCAAGGCGCACTGTGTCAGTGAGAGCGCGTGCTGCAGCAGTGCGAAGGGCGGCGTTTGAGGCATGCCGCCCTTCGTTGCACCGTGAGCCGCTTATTTGAGCGGCTTGCTCACGTCTATGCCGAACCACTTGTCGGAAATCTTCGCGAACGTGCCGTCGGCTTCGAGCTGCGTCATCGCGTCGTCGATTGCCTTGGCGAATTTCGGGTTGTTCTTTTTGAACGGAATGCCCGACGGGTTGCCCGCACCGACGTTCGCGCCGGTGCGCAGCGGCAACTGCGAGTTCTTCAGCAGATAGGCGAGCATCAGGCGGTCGTTGAGCGCCGCGTCGAGACGGCCGGCCGCCAGATCGCGCAGATATTCGGGTGCGCCCGGATAGGTCTTCACGTCGATGCCCGGCACGGACTTCGCCATGTCCATGTAGTTGGTGCCGAGGCCGACGCCGAGCTTCTTGCCCTTCAGATCGTCGAGCGACTTGAACTGGCGCGTGTCGTCCTTACGCTGGATCAGCTGCGCAGCGGAATACGTGTAGGCCGGCGAAAAGTCGAGCGCCTGCTTGCGCGCGTCCGTTATGCCCACCTGGTTGACGATCACGTCGAACTTGCCGGCCTGCAGGCCGGCGATGATGCCGCTCCATTCGGTCGTGATGAATTCGGGCTTCACGCCGAGCCTGGCGGCGACCGCCTTGGCGATGTCCACGTCGTAGCCGACCAGTTCGCCCGACGGCGCTTTGGAGTTGAACGGAGGAAAGGTGCCTTCCAGGCCGACGCGCAGTGTGCCGCGCTGCTTGACCTGGTCCAGCAGGTCTTCGGCGTGAGCCGCGACCGCGGTGAACGAAGCGCCGATCAGAGCGGCGGCGAAAAGTTTTTTCAACAAGCGAAGTTGCATCGTGGTCCTTTTTTTGTTGGCGTGCGTTATAGCGGACGAAAGCTTAACAAAGCAGACTGTCCGACGCTAAATACCGATTGCTCATGTCTGTATGACGAGGGCGGCACGTTGCTGGTCGTGAGCGGCATAAGGCCGGAGCGAGATCAGCATGAGGCCATCGTGAGTACGGAGTCAGGCCAGCATGCGGCTCGCACCTGTCTTGCTCTGAAGTCGCACGTGGCCGCACGCGGTCGTCACGAAGCCCGTACCGAGCCTGCATGCGGTTCGCACCTAGCCCCCACCTCGCGCGCTCTGCGGCCAGCCCGCCCGAGCGCCGCGTGCGCGCGCCATGCGGCCCGGCGCCCGGCTAGCGCAGCGCCTGAACGCATTCGCCGATAAGCGCCGGTCCGCGGTAGATGAAGCCGGTATAAAGCTGCACGAGCGAAGCGCCCGCGGCGAGCTTGGCGCGCGCGTCGTCACCGGAAAAGATGCCGCCCACGCCGATAATGGGCACCGTCTCGCCGACTTCCGCGCGCAGCTTGCGGATCACTTCGTTCGACGCGTCGAACACCGGCTTGCCCGACAGGCCGCCGGCTTCGTCGCCGTATTGCATGCCCGCGACGGCGGTGCGCGAGAGCGTGGTGTTGGTCGCGATCACGCCTTCGAAGCGGTGACGCAGCAGCGTGTCGGCGATCGACTTGATCTGCTCGTCGTCGAGGTCGGGGGCGATCTTCAACGCGAGCGGCACGAGCTTGCCGTGCATGTCGGCGAGGCGCTGCTGCTTGTCCTTGAGGGCCGCGAGCAGTGCGTCGAGTTCGTCGGCGCCTTGCAACTGGCGCAGGTTTTTCGTATTCGGCGACGAGATGTTGACCGTCACGTAGCTCGCGAACGGATAGACCCGTTCGAGGCAGTAGAGGTAGTCGTCGGCGGCCCGCTCGATCGGCGTGTCGGCGTTCTTGCCGATGTTCAGGCCGAGAATGCCGCGATAGCGCGCGGCCTGCACGTTCTTCACGAACTGGTCGACGCCCGCATTGTTGAAACCCATGCGGTTGATCACGGCTTGCGCCTGCGGCAGCCGGAACATGCGGGGACGCGGGTTGCCCGGCTGCGCGCGCGGCGTGACCGTGCCCACTTCGATAAAGCCGAAGCCGAGCGCGGCAAGGCCGTCGATTGCTGCGCCGTCCTTGTCGAGGCCCGCGGCGAGCCCCACCGGATTGCGGAAGGCCAGCCCCATGACCGTGCGGGGGGCGTCCGGCACCCGCGCGGCGAGCGTGCCCGCGAGGCCGGTGCGCCCGGCGGCGCCGAGCGCGCGCAAGGTAAGGTGATGAGCGTCTTCCGCGTCCATGCGAAAGAGTTGGGCGCGTATGAGCGGGTAGAGGGAACTGAACACGGGACGAAGCCGGGCGGCCGAAAAATGGGAACCCGCTATTTTACCGGCTTTGCGCTTTCAATGAGATGGGGCAGAAGAGCGACGTGGTAGGCGCTCAAGGTCGCAGCGGCCCGCCGCGCTTGCCCTGCGAACCCGCGCCATGAAGCGCGAGGTCGACGCCGGTGGGGTCGAGCACGCGCCACGCGGCGTCGATCAGGCCTTCGAGCGGCCGGAAATTGGCCTTGTAGGCCATCTTCGGACTTTCGCGGATCCAGTAGCCGAGATACACGTACGGCAGCTTCAGGCTCCTTGCCTGCTCGATCTGCCAGTAGATGTTGTAGGTGCCGAAGCTCGTATGGGGCAGCCCCGGCTCGAAGAAGGTGTACACGGACGAAAGCCCATCGCCGAGTATGTCGATCATGCTGATCATGCGCAGCACGCCGGGAGAATCGGGACGCTCCGGCAGCGGCTCGCGGAATTCGACCAGCCGCGAATTGATCCGGCTTTGCAGCAGGAACTGCTCGTATTGATCGCGGCTGTCGCGGTCCATGCCGCCGCCCGCATGCCGCGCGGACTGATAGCGCATGTAGAGCGCGTAGTGCTCTTCGTCGTAGTGAAGCGGCGCGACCGTTGCGATCATGTCGCCGTGTTTTTTCCACACGCGACGCTGGGTGCGGTTGGGTTCAAAGCGGTCCACCGGCACGCGCACCGGCACACAGGCACGGCAGCCGTCGCAATACGGCCGGTAGGTGAACACGCCGGAACGCCGGAAGCCGGCCTTGACGAGATCCGTATAGACGTCCGAGTTGATCAGGTGACTGGGCGTGGCGACCTGCGAACGCGCGATGCGCCCGTCCAGATAACTGCAGGGGTAGGGCGCCGTTGCATAAAATTGCAGCGCCGAAAGTGGAGAAAGAGGCAGCTCGTTGGGATGAGTCACGTTGGCAGCTCTCAAAGCGTCTCTGGTAATGCAAACCCGGTGCGCGTTGCGGCTAGCTCGTCGATCCGCGCGTGGCGATGAACGGATCCGGATTCGGCCTGATTCTTCCTACGCCGCTTGCGCGAGCACATCGAGCAACACGGTCTTGTCGAAGCGCCATGGAATGCGCGGTGCGTCGACCGACGCGCGAACATGCGCGATGAACGTCTTGCGCGCTATCTCGCGACCGCCGAGCGACGCCAGATGCGACGTGTTCTGCTGGCAGTCTATCATTTCTATTTCATGACGGCGCAAGTGCCCGACAAGCGCGGCCAGCGCCATTTTGGAGGCATCCGTCACGTTCGCGAACATGGATTCGCCGAAGAACATCTTGCCGAACGAGACGCCATACAAGCCGCCCACGCGTTCGCCCTCGAACCATGTTTCGATGCTGTGCGCATCGCCCATGCGATGCAGCGACGTGTACGCGTCGACCACGTCGGCGGTGATCCACGTGCCGCGTTGGCCGCGCCGCGGCGCCTCTGCGCAGGCGCGCATCACGGCGGGAAAATCCTGATCGACACGGATCTCCCACGCGTCTTCGCGCAACACGCGCTTGAGCGTCTTGCGCAGCGACGGCGAGACCTTGAACTCCGCGGGACGCAGGATCATGCGCGGATCGGGGCTCCACCACAGCACGGGCTGGCCGTCCGAGTACCAGGGAAAAATGCCGTGCCGATAGGCGTCTATGAGCCGTGACGGCAGCAGGTCGCCGCTCGCGGCGAGCAGTCCGGGAGCGCCGCTTGCCGCGCCGAGCGCGCGCTCGACGGGAGGAAACGGATCGTCGGGTCCGAGCCAGGGAACCATGCAGGGCGCTCAGCCTTCGCGCAGCGAGCGGAAGATGTCGCCGGTGTGCAGACCGAAACTGCCGGCCGCGCGGTCGGCGAAAAAGAAACGCAGCGTTTGCCCGACGGTGGGAAACGCAATCTCGTCCCACGGAATGTCGCGTTCCTCGAAGAGCTTCACTTCGAGACTTTCCTCGCCCGCGGCAATGTCCAGATCGAGCAGGCGCGCCATGTAGAAGAGATGCACCTGGTGCACGTGCGGCACGTTCAGCAGCGAGAAGAGGCTTTGCACCTCGACGCGCGCGCCCGCTTCCTCGAGCGTTTCGCGCGACGCGGCCTCGGCGGTGGTTTCGCCCATTTCCATGAAGCCCGCGGGCAGCGTCCAGTAGCCATAGCGCGGTTCGATTGCGCGGCGGCACAGCAGCACCTTGTCGTCCCAGACCGGAACGGTGCCGACCACGTTGCGCGGATTCTGATAGTGCACCGTGCCGCAACTGCCGCATACGAAGCGCTCGCGGTTGTCGCCCGGCGGAATGCTCAGGCTGACGCCGTGGCCGCAGACAGAACAGAATTTCATAGGAAGGGGACGAGAAAGAGTGCTAGGAGTTTATCACTGGGGCGGCGTGGTTTTCGTGGCGTGTGGGAAGGCGGGCGCTGGGTGAGGTTGGCGGGCGTCGATCGGCGGGAGGAAGTGCGATAGGGCGTCGTCGCGCTCCGCGGATTGGCGACGCGGTGAGGGCCGGGCTGTGACGATGGCGACGCCGGGGCAACAGGAACAGTGCGGACGGAAGTGTGGCGCAAAGAAGCGGACGGCGCCTCGGGCAGACAAAGCCGACTCATAACGGACGCACAAACAAAAAAGGCTTACCAGTTTGGCAAGCCTTGCATGCTGTTTCCACATTGGGACCAGTTGACGGTTGAGTTATCTGCTGAAAATGCCGATAAGTCACGTACTGGTTATGGTTGCGGGGGTAGGATTTGAACCTACGACCTTCGGGTTATGAGCCCGACGAGCTGCCAGACTGCTCCACCCCGCGTCCGTCGAAGAAAAGATTATAGAACAACGAAGGCGCCGATGCAATAGCCGTCTGAGAATTTGCCTCGTCGCTTGCTTGTTGGCGCGCCGTAAGGCACTCCATTTGCGGCAAGGTCGCGCGATGCGCGGCCGGCGTCGCATCACGCAAGGCCCGCGAAACGCGCTGCGTTAGAATCGGAATCTCCCGGCGCGCCGTCATGCTCTGTCCCGCGAGTTGCGCAGCTTCACCGCGAAACGCCCAACTCACCGCAGGCCAACTGCCGGCCGCGATGCATGACGTCGACGCGCCCGCACTTTCACTCGCCCCCGGAATTTCATGGATATCGCTCACGATCTGCAGGTCATTGCCGCTCAGGAACATGCGCTTGTGTTCCCTCAATTCGATGCCGACCGCGCCTGGCAAATCGGCGCCTATCTGCATGAGGTCGCGAAGGCGCGCGGCATCGCGGCCGCTATCGACGTGCGTACCTTCGGTCAACCTCTGTTCTTCAGTCTGCTCGCTGGCGCAACGCCGGACAACGTCGATTGGGCGCGCCGCAAGGGCAACACGGTCGCGCATTTCCGGCGCAGTTCTTACGCGATCGGCCTGAAGATGCAGCAGTCCGGCAGCACGCTCGCCGACAAGCACGGTCTGCCCGCCACCGAGTATGCGTCGCACGGCGGCGCGTTTCCATTGACGGTGACCGGCGCGGGCGTGATCGGCTCCATCACGGTGTCCGGCCTGCCGCAGCGCGCCGATCATGAGTTCGTGGTGGAGGCCTTGTGCGCGCACCTCGGTCACGACTACAGCAAGCTTGCGCTTGCAAAGGCCTGAGCCCATGCGGGTGCCGCCTTATGCATTGCTTGGCGTTGCGATTGTGGCCGAAGTGATTGCGACTTCGGCGATGCGGGCGTCGGACGGTTTCTCGCGGCTCGTGCCTTCGGCGGTGGTGGTGTTCGGCTACGCCGTCGCCTTTTACTGCCTGTCGCTGACCTTGCGGACTCTTCCGGTCGGCATCGTGTACGCGGTGTGGTCGGGCGCCGGCATCGTGCTGATCACGCTGGTCGCGTTGCTGCTGTACGGGCAGGTGCCCGACGTGCCGGCCGTCGTCGGCCTCGGCCTGATCATCGCTGGCGTCACCGTGCTGAACGTCTTTTCGAAGATGCAGGCGCATTAGAACGCGCACGAGGCGCGTTCCGCGAGGCGCGGGTTATCAAGGCTGCACGGCGTGGCCCGCGCTCAGCGCTTTAACTGCGCTTACTTGCAACGCACGATCATCGAGCGGTTCTTTACGTTGGCCGACACGACGTTCGTCACGCTGCCGCCGGCGGTGCCGCCCTCGTCATTGTCTTTCGACACGATGTCGTAGCCCGTCGCGCCGCACGCCTTGCCCGCCTGCACATAGCACGAGGCCCAGCTCGAATCGGCGCCGGCTCCGCTGCAGTTCACCGCAAAGCCTGTCTGGCCGTTAGGCAGATTGATCAACGACGTGGTGTTGGACGACGCGCAGCCGGCGACGCCCGCACCCACGAGGAGCGCGGCCCACAGCGGCGTGTGGCGCAGCAGCGTCCGCGCGAAGCCACGGTGACCATGGCTGGTGCGCAGCAATTGCGTCATGAAATGCATCGTGTTTGTTTCCTTTGATGATCGGCGCTTGCGCCGCGCGCAAGCTCAAGGTGTTTCGATAGTGATGCCTGCCGCGCTGACCGCCCGGCGGCTTTCCGTGCCGCTTTCGGTGGCCGCGTCTTCCCAGATGCTGATGGCTTTGGCAATGTCGATGCCGTGACTTTCGGCGTACTCGAACCATCGGTTGGCCGCATCGGGCTCGGGCAGTTCGTGGTCATGCAGAAAATATTTTCCCATATTGCGCTCGCTGGACATGGAACGGCGCCAGTGCGGGAGCACGGAGTATGCCGGACGAACCTGTTCGACCGACGCTGAACGCAGAAGTGCGGGCGAGGTGAAAGGCGCGGCAAGACCGTGGGAAAAGCCGGGCAAGTGCACGACAGGCGCGGGTCAAGTGCAGACGCACAGAACTAATTGCCTTGTCGTGCGCCTTACCTGAACCATTGCAACGAGGAGAACGATCATGGCTGAGCGGGTCAGCGGCCCTTATCGCGGCTATTACATCAGCGCCGCAGCGCGCCTCGTACCGGCAAGTGACGCGCACGGCGCGCCTGGCAATTACGTCGGTTCCGTGAGTCTCGCCGAGCTCGGCCCCGACGATCCACACCGGATGGAAACCTTGCTCGACCTCGGGGCAGAGCAGCGCTTCAGCAACGAGGAGGAGGCGCTCGCGTTTGTCGAACAGGCCGCGCGCGATTACGTCGACCGTCTGCTGGGAAGCCGCTCTTGACGGCACGCGACGCACGGGCAGGCGCAGGCGCGGAAGCGGAGAAGCGGATGCGGGGGCTGGCGCGGGAGCAGGCGCGGGCGCTGGCACAAGGGCAGCGGGAGGGGCAGGCGCGAGAGCCGGCACAAGAAGGCCCGCCGCAGTGGCGGACGCAAGCGCAGAGGCAAGGGCAAGGGCAAGGGCAAGGGCAAGGGCAAGGGCAAGGGCAAGGGCAAGGGCAAGGGCAAGGGCAAGGGCAAGGGCAAGGGCAAGGGCAA
>NZ_AWZV01000011.1 GCF_000472545.1 Burkholderia sp. WSM2232
TTTTTCGCCTGCGTTTTTTCGCCTGCGTTTTTTCGCCTGCGTTTTTTCGCCTGCGTTTTTTCGCCTGCGTTTTTTCGCCTGCGTTTTTTCGCCTGTGTTTTCGCCTGTGTTTTCGCCTGTGTTTTCGCCTGTGTTTTCGTCTGCGTTGTTTCGCCTGCGTTTTTCGCCTGCGTTGTTTCGCCGCGTGGTTGACGCGTGGTCGCGGGCAGCGCTGTTCCGCGAATGCGCTCGCCCGCCAGCACCGCTGCGCTCACGCAAGCAACGCGGCTTGCTGCTCGATGCCGTCGAGCATCGCATTGCATCTGTCGATCAGTTCCAGTCCATCGCGGCGCGCGCGCTCCGGCGCCCTGAGTATGCCGCGGCGATACTCCTCGAGCGCGCTGATGAGAGGTGGGTATTGCAGCACGCTCGCCGCGCCCACCACTCGATGAAGCCATTCGCGCACCCGGACCATGTCTGCGTTTTCGAGCAACGGCGCCAGCGACTGAATGTCTTCGCGCACGGAGGAAACGAACGAATCGAGCAAAGCCTTGACCGTCGATTCGCTGCCCCACAATTGCGTCATATGACCCAGGTCCACAGGGACAAACGGCTCCGCCGCCGTCGACGATCCGGCAGTTTCCGACACGTCGGCGATATCGGCCGATGCGGACTGCCAGCCGCTGTCAGTGCCGAACCAGCGGCTCAGATACTCCCGTAGCGTGGCGAGCCGGGTCGGCTTGACAAGGCTCTCGTCCATGCCTGCTTCGCGGCACTGGCGGAGGTCTTCCGGCGCAGTGTTCGCAGTAATGCCGAGAATCGGCAGACGATGTGAACCGCCCTGCTTGCGCTCTTTTTCGCGAATGCGACGCGTCAATTCATAGCCGGACAGGTTCGGCATGTGGCAGTCGGTGATCAGGCATCCGTAACTGGTGTGCTCGAGCGCCGCCAGCGCTTGCGCGCCGTCGTTTGCGACATCGCACGCGAAGCCAAGCAGCGCCAGCTGATGGCGAATCAGCTCCTGATTCACCGGATGATCTTCCGCGACGAGAATCAGACGACCGCTCGCCATTGCCCGCTCGCGGTCGGGTGGCGTGGTAATGCCTTCAGGCACGCGGGCCGCACCAGCCGAAGACGGCGGCGTCGACTGAAGCCCCGTCATGGCCGCCGCGCAAGCCGCGCCCAGGCCGCGCCACGATATCGGGTTGACGCTCAGGCGCACGTTGTCTTCGAGAACGCGATAGCCAGTCGGCTTCACCTTTTCCGTCAGCGATATCACGCGCAGCTTGCGCTTGACGTTCGCTGGCAATGCTATGTCCTCGCTTACAAACAGCAAATCCACTTTACCCAAGGCAGCGCTGCAGCGCAATTCGGCAGCGTCGGCGGGAACACGGCGCAGATCCAGCCCGAGCGCCTGGCCGAAGTGGACCAGCGCCTGGCTGACTCGCGCGTCGTTGGTTGCAACGAGACAGCGCTTGTCGCGCAGACCGCTCACCGAATAACCCGGCGTCTCGACTGGCAGGGCAAGCCGCACTGTCATGCGAGTGCCGCGGCCCAATTCACTGTCGAGCGTCAGCGAGCCGTTCATCAATTCGATCAGCTTGCGGCAAATGGTTAAACCGAGCCCTGTACCGCCGAAGCGGCGGGTAGTGGACGACTCCGCCTGCACGAATGGCTCGAACAGCTTGGCCTGAACGTCGGCCGCGATGCCGATACCGGTGTCTTCAACGACGATCTCGATGGTCTGTTGCCCCTCCGTCTGCTCGGCGACCAATACGCTTACTTCCACCTTGCCTTCAGGCGTGAACTTTATCGCGTTGCCAAGCAGGTTGAAGAGCACTTGCCGCAACCGGACACTGTCGCCGCGCAGGGTGGCGGCCACATCAGGCGCAATGTCCACGCGAACTTTCAGCCCCTTCTCGTGCGCGCGCCCGGCGAGCAGGCCCACGGCGTTGTCGACGAGTTCGCGCAGGTCGATAGGCTCGGCTTCGATGGTCAACCGCCCCGCCTCGATCTTCGAGTAATCGAGCAGGTCGTCCAGGATTTGCAGAAGCGCGCCGGCCGACTCGTGGATCATGCCAAGCATTTCGCCCTGGTCTGCATTGAGCGGCGTGCGCTCCAGTACTTCGACGAGCCCGAGTACGCCGTTCATCGGCGTGCGGATTTCGTGGCTCATCATGGCAAAGAAGTCGTCTTTAGCGCGCGAAGCCGCCTCTGCTACGTCGCGCGCGCGAGCAAGCTCTTCAGCACGTGCATGTTCGATGCTCGCGTCCACCCAATAGCCGCTCCACACGACGCTTCCGTCTGCTTCGCGGCGCGGGACCAGTTCCGCACGGGTCCACTTGAACCCCTGCTCGGGGCCCATACGAAACTCGATGAGCACCGGGGTTTCGAGACGCGCCGAACGCTCGAGTTCGGCGATCACGAACGAGCGGTCTTCACTGCAGATGCGTTCGAAGTCGGCGTGATCGCGGCAGGCACGTCTGATCTGTCCCGCGCCAAGCAGCAACTGCGGCGCGCCGCCGATGTAGGGGAACGAGTAGGCGCCCTCAGGCGTTCGGCGCAGCTGGAACACCACGGCCGGCAACGAACGCGTGACATCGAACAGTCGCCGTTCCGTGTCGCGCGCGCGCATCTCGGCGCGCCGGATGTCGGTAATGTCCACCATGGTGCCGAGCGAACAGACCGGCTGACCGTCATTACCGCGGCAGATGCTCGTCCAGAACAGGCCGTGCCGCAGGTCCCCCGGGGCACGCTCGAACTGAAGCTCGACTTGGGCCATGTCGCCGCCTTCCAGCAAGTCGCGCCGCATCTTGTCGAGCACCTTGCTATTGGTCTCGCCCCACGTCTGCACTTCCATCGTGGTGCGTCCGAGTACCGCCTCGCGGCCATGCCCGCACGCTTGCTCATAGGCTCCGTTGACGGCGATATAGCGGCCTTGTAGATCTTGCGCGACGAGCGGATAGGGAACCATCTTCATCATGGTTTCCTGGAAGTTCAGTTGTAGCGCCAATTCGCGTTCGGTTTTCTTGCGACGCCTGACTTCGCGCTGCAGAAGCAGATATGCGCGCAACGTGACAAGCAGCGCCACGCCGATGCCGATGAGCACAGGCAACAGCCGCACGGCTGAAACGCTCCACGTACCCGTTCCCACCGCATTGCCGGTCACCCAATTCCGCCGGATACGCTGCTTCTCGGCCGGCGGCATGGCCAGCAACGCACGGTCGATCAGCCCGGCGAGCGGAGCCAGGTCGGCGCGCACGGCAAAGTCGAGCGCATCCGACTCGCCCACGGTGCCGAGAATCTTGAGCACACCCGCGTATTGCCGCTTGAGCACGACGTCCACCGCTGCGACGTTTTCCACCACTACGTCCGCTTCGCCAGAAGCGACCATGCGGAGCGCCTCGTCGAGGCTTGGGGCGACGGCCAGATGATCAGCGGGAATGCGCTGGAACGCGAGCGGATCGACACCCGCAACATGCGACGACACCACGACGCGCCGCGCGGCGAAATCGCTGAGCGAACGTGCGGCAGGCTCATCGTCGCGGCCGACCATCACTAGTGGATAGCTCTCGTACGCGCGCGTATGCTGGGCCTGTGCCAGACGCGGGTCGGCGCTCGAGCCCGTGGTGAGAATCGCGAGTTGGCCGCGCTGGAATGCGTCGATCGTGCTCGGCCAGTCGGGTTGCCGCGCACGATTGAACACCACGCCCAGCGTGCGGCTCAGGTATGCCAGGTAGTCGGCGGTAATACCGGCAGGCTGCCCCGAACTGTCGATATAGCTGAAAGGCGGCCAGCTACTGTCGAAGCCGACCTCCAACGGCGGCAGCGAACGTAGCCAGAGCTGCTCCTGTTCCGTCAACTCCAGACGCGGCGTGACTGGCTCGGGCTTTGCGCCGAAACTGCCGGAAAGCCAGTGAACGCGGATTGCCGTCTCCTCGGCCTGCGTCATGGATGCCAGCGCGCGATCGAGGCTGTCGCGCAACGCTACCCGACTGCGTGGCACGCCGAAGCGCAGTTCCGCGCTACGGCTCCTTTCCTCGAAGGCCACGCGCAGACCGCGAAATTCTTCAGTCGCGAGCGCATATTGGACGGCCGGCGTAAATCCCATGTAGACGTCCGAATCGCCGTGGGCCACCGCGGCGAGTGCCGCATGTGTCGACGTGAAGGCACTGATCTCGGCGCGCGGAAAGCGCTCGCGCAACGAGCGCTCGAGCGCAAAACCCTTCTCGATCGATATGGATGCCGCCGCAACCTGCGCGGGGCCTTCGTACGATTCACCGTCTCTGCGAACCACCGCCGAGGTCGACGCGCGGAAATATGGCACCGTGAAACTAATGCAGCGCTCACGCTCCGGTGTGCGCGCGACGCTCAGCAGCAGATCGACTTCTCCCGCGCACGCGGCGGCGAGCAGTTGCGGCATGTCCGGAAACGCCTTGGCCTCGAGCACGACGCCGGGGCCGACGAGCGCGCGCAGATAGTCGACGCTCAGTCCTCTGAGCTGGCCGTCCTGCAGCGCGTCGAACGGCAGCCAGTTGTCCACGAGTACGCCGACAACAATCTTTTGCGGGAATGCCGTTGGGGTCCGCCCCGATGCAGATCCTCCGAGCGGCTCCGCGACGGCCGTCAACTGCGCGGCGGCGAATAAAGATAGCCCAACGAGCCAAATCGACACGCGCCGAAGCGCACGCGCCGCCGCGGCGCTTTTGAAGCGCATGAAAATGAGATGAAGCGACATGGTGCGGGTTAGACGGCTTCGCTGTGCCCATCGGCAAGCGCGGCGGCGGACTGATCCGACCTGCCGCCGAGGAACGAAAACAGAAAGCCCGCGACCACGCCGCCGGACATGGGCGCAGCCCAGAAGAGCCACAGCTGGTCGAGCGCCCAATCGCCGACGAAGAGCGCCTGCGCCGTGGAGCGCGCCGGATTGACGGAACCGTTGGTAACTGGAATAGACACCAGATAAATGAGCGCCAGGCATCCGCCGACGACCACCGGCCCACCCGGCTCCGTCTTGTATCGCGAGGCCACCACGAGACTCACCATGACGAACGCAAACGACAGAACGAATTCGATTACGAGCGCCGAGTGAAGTTTGTAGTCCGAAGGAGAATGGTCGCCAAAACCGTTAGCTGCGAATTCGCTTGCGCCCAGTTCAAAGCCGGGGCGGCCGTTCGCCACATAGACGAGCAGCGCCGCAGCCGCGACGGCGCCGAGAATCTGCGCGGCGATGTAGGGCAGAAGATCTTTGACCGGAAACCGTTGCGCGGCTGTGAAACCGACTGTGACGGCCGGATTGAAATGCGCGCCTGACGTTTCGCCGAACCAGTAGCTGGCCGTGGCGAGCGCAAGACCGAATGCAAGCGAGACCTCCAGTACGCCGTATCCCTGCTGAGCCGAACCGGTGTTCAACACGATGCTGCCGCAGCCGATAAACACAAGCCATGCGGTACCCACGCCTTCGACCAACAACCGCTTCCCTAGCACGGCCATGCCGCCCTCCTGTCGCTATGCGAGGCAAACGACACCGCGTGATTCCGCAGGACACCGCCTCAGGTTCCCGGCTTTGGACGGTTCGGCCTCAAGAAAACACTGCTTCTATGAGGTCAACCTTCGCAAAAGCCCAAGCTAATTCGCAACTATGGAGCGACAAGGCTTGTCGACCAATCAGAAGACTCCTAATTTTGGGACCGCAAGTTGTCGGTATAAGGGGGGCGGCACGACGAATGTCACTATGTCAGACCGATCCGGCGCGCGTACTCGATAAGATCGTCGTCGGTGTCGAGGCCGAGCTTCCGCATGGCGGTACGTTTCTGAGTGCTGATCGTTTTGCCGCTGCGCTGCAGGCGATCAGCAATTTCATGTACCGCCAGACCCCGCGCGTACAGCTGGAAAATTTCCCATTCGCGCGCGCTCAGAATGCCATCGCGCAATTGCGGCACTCCCTGCGTGTCTTTCATCGCAATGCGCACGTTCTCTGACAGATAGACGTCTGCCGCCATTGCCGCCTGAATCGCGTCGATCAGCGCGGCTGTCGTGTCGCGTTTGTCGACTATGGCACTCACGCCTAGACGCAGCAGGCCCGAGAGCATGTGCGCCCGGCCAATCATGGTTAGCACGACGACAGGCGGATGTGCGCGACCGCGCAACACGCGGCGCAGAAACGAAACTGCGTTGTCACCGCCGTCGAGCCCCGGCATGCCGATATCGGTGACGATCACATCGCACTCGCAGACCTCGAGCAATTCGGCAAGGCCGTGGGTGTCGCAGGCTTCCCCGACGACCTCGATGTCCGGTCGGGCACGCAACAGCCTTGTCACGCTGACACGGACGCAGTCGTGGTCGTCCGCCACGATCACGCGGATTTTGTTTGCCATTGTTTTGTTGTGTTATCGACTGGCCCGCCCAGTACAGAAGTACTTCCCCGGACAACGCCAATGCATTTTTATGTTCGCCACGCGGCCCGCGGGCGACCTCTCTCACACCTACCGGTACGCTAACGGCCTTCAGTACGCGTCTCGGATACCACACCGTGCTCCACGGCGAAACGGAACAGTTCAGCGTCGCTATGAAGTGCAAGCTTGCGCATGGCAGTGCACTTCTGAGCGCTAATCGTCTTTACGCTGCGTCCCAGCCTGCTCGCGATTTCGGTAACGCCAAGCCCTGACGCATATTGAGTAAACACTTCGAGCTCGCGCCGCGACAAGACGGAGCGCACAAAATCGAGCCGCTGCATAGCGGTTGCCTCGGCAATCACCGCACGCACGGCGGGGCCGAGATAGCACTCGCCCGCGAGCGCCGTCACGACCGCCACGTGGATCAGGTCGATGCGGTCGCGCTTGCTGATAAGCGCGTGCACGCCGAGGGAGATCACGCTTTGCAGCGCTGTGGCTTCGGTTTCCATGGTGAGGACGACGAGAGCCACGTCCGGATAACGTTTCCGGAACTGCCGCACAGCTTCGATTCCATTGCCATCGGCGCCGCCGGGCATGTAAAGGTCCATGACTACCAGGTCGCAACCTGTGCGCTCGACCTCGGCAAGCAGTTCGGTCGCGTCGCCTGCGCGACCGACTACCTCCACGTTCGGGTAGCCGCTCATCAAATTTTCTATTGCCAACAGCACGAGCGGATGATCGTCTGCGATGATCGCCCGGACCGGCGTGCTTATTTCAGCGGTGTCGCCCATCGTCTGCCTCTTCTCCATATCCTGACTACCCCTCACCATCCGGCGGGCGACTGGCCCTGCTTGATCTTTGAACATTCCGGCGGGATTAAACATAAGAGCGATCCGAAACAGCCTGCGTCATTCAGCCGATTATTCCTTAGATATACGATACATATATAAGAATCGCAGTGAATCGAGACGGGTGAGAATAAACCATGATCGTTAGTAACGCCAAGTGTTTTGGGTGCATCGTGAATTTGCCGAATAACAGTGCGGCGATGACACCCCGAAGCAGTGGCAATTTCCGCAATGAACTCACCTTCGACGAACATTCTGACGATCGCCTCCTGCGGTCCCGACAGAGGCAGTGCAAGCGGTCGATCAAGCTCGACTTCGCATGGTCTTCCGGGCATCCGCAAAAGCGCGCCACCGATGCACTGGACGATGCTGGTAGCCTCGCCGATCATATGCGGCAATTCGCGCGTCGACTCCGTCCTGCTCGGCAAGCGGGTGGCGCGCCGCGATGCGGGCGCATGTAGCGGTGGCAGTTTGCCTGAGACCGGCATCCCGACGACGGGTGAGGATGATTCGAACGCGCGCTCGGAATACTCTCGCGCAGTGTAGGAATAGTTGTTACGTACGTCGAAAGATTGAGACGTTCGACGCACATTCGGCGCGAACGATTGTCGATGCGAGCACGAGGTGCGCCCAATAAATCACCATCGGGCACAGAACAGAAATGGGAACGTTCAGGATTCTGAAGTGCGGCGCGTCGACGAGAAAAAAGCTAAATATTCAGAATGAATAATTCGAGAGAATCCGCGCAATGAGATTAGCGCAGGAAACTTGCCTGCCATTAATGCCGACATTCGCCACATGTTCAACATGCGCAACATGCAGATAAGCGCCGCGCAGGCCGGCAACGCGCCGACGCCGCCAGCCCGGTTGACGTCCGTCATCCAGCATCGCAGGTTTGACCCACGAGCGGGCGCTCGGTCCGCTGCGGGCGAGGGAAAACCGGCAGTGCGATCAGCGCGCTGACGCTGGCCACCGCCCACACCATCGGCCATGACCCGAGCGATAGCAACAGCGGGATGGCGAGCGGCGTCAGGAAAAGCGTGAGGAAAACGCAGGTATTGCCGATTGCCAGCGCGGTCCCCGCGCGCTTCGTGCCGGCGAGCGTCGCGAGTTCGGTGAATGCCACGCCGTGCCATGCGGACGCGCTAACGCCGCCAAGCACGGTCATCGACGCGAGCAGCCACGTGATTGTCGTGACCGCGGCGTGCTGCATTCCGGCGCCTGCGGTCGCAAGCGCCAGCGCGGCGAACAGCACCGCCGTCAGCAGACTGCAGCCGCGCATGTAGGCGCGCCGATTGCCGCGCCGGTCGGTCCACCTGCCGCTCCAGACCCGCGCGATGCCGGCGCCCACCTGCACAGCGGCCATTGCAATGCTGATCAGCAACACGTCGGCGTGGCCGAAGTCATGCAGGAACACGGTTCCAAAGGTCACGACCGCAAGCTGCGGCACGCACAGGGCGCCGGCTGCGAGCGCGACACGCCAGATGCCGATCTCGCGCAACGGCGAGCGGGCAGGCGCACGGAGTTCGCGTGTGGCGTCAGGAACGCGCAAAGCAGGCGCGCCGCTCAGCACATTGTCAGCACTCATCCTCCGCGGCACGCGAGCCCCCTCCTCTTCATCGTGCACGTGCGCCTCGCCAGCCTCACTTTGCACAGGCTCATGCAGCCATTGCCATGCAAACGCCGCCGTTATCGCGCAAGCCAGCGCCAGCACCGCATATACACTCACGAAGCCAAACCTGGCCGCCAGCACTGGCAACAGCAGCGCACCCAGTCCGCCGCCCGCGGGCACCGCCGTTTGACGAATGCTCATCGCCAGCCCGCGCTCTCCTTCCTGAAACCATGCCATTACGGCGCGACCGCTCGAGCCGTTGACGCTGCCCCCGAGCAGCCGCACCAGCAACAAACCGAGCGCAAGCGTCGCGATGTGAGGCACATGCGAGCCGAACGGCGCGACAAACACCGCGAGGCCGGCGAGCGCCGCTGCCGTCGAAAGAAGCCCCAACAGCAACACGCGGCGGTCGCCCCAACGGTCCGTCAGCAGCCCCCACGGCAGTTCGCTCACCGCGATGCCCAGACCAAGCATGCCGAGCACGAATCCCAAGCCGTCGTTACCAAGGTGATAACCGGAGCGCAGATAGACGGCTGTCATGGGAATACCCGAGAACGCCGCCGAAAAGCTCGCGTTCGCCGCGAAGCCCACGCCCAGCACCTTCCACCTGTGGCTCGCCGGGCGGCTGCCTGCTATCAGGCGGCTTGCCGTCAATCCATTTGCCATGCTTCCCTCCACGATGAGTTCGAGGGTATGCTACGGCGACCAGCAACATCGGAAAAGCCGGAAATTCAGATGTCATCCATCGGAGCGACCGAAATATGAGCCAACGCGGTTTCGAGCTCGCGCAGTTGCGCACCTTCGTCGCCGTCGCCGACTCGGGAAGCGTTTCGGCAGGGGCGGAACGCGTCTTTCTATCGCAATCGTCGGTGAGTGAACAGTTGAAGAAGCTCGAAGAGCGCGTCGGCCAGCCGCTCTTCGTGCGCAGCAAGCAGGGCGTGAGCGCGACGCCCGCCGGCAGCCGTCTGCTCGAACACGCGCGACGCATTATCGCAATGAACGAAGCGGCGTTCGAAGACCTGCAAGGCCGCCTGCTCGACGGCGAGTTGCGCATTGCAGTCACGGACTACTACCGCCCCCACGACGTGGCCCGCATCCTCAAGACGTTTTCAGAGCAGCATCCGCGGCTCAAGCTTCATGTCACCGTGCTGCCTAGCGCCGTGATCGACAGCCAGGCCGGCGACGACGCGTCGTTCGACATCGGCCTGTCGTTACGGCTCGTCGCCGGCAAGCCGAATGCGCCGGCCCCGCGCGGCGGCGTGCGGGGCACCGTCGTGCGGCGCGAGAAGCTCTTGTGGGTGAGCGCCGCCGACGCGAGTCCGCGGCCGGCCGTGCCCTATCAGCTTGTGCTGTTGCCCACGAGCTGCCAGTTGCAGCGCTTTGTGGTCAAGCTGCTCGACGAAAACAAGGTGCCCTATGTGGTATCGCACTCCGCCTCGGGCGTGGCCGGGTTGCAACTGGCGCTGAAGGCCGGGCTCGGCATTTCGTGTCTGAATGAGTCGTCGATTGGTGCGGGCGTGGTCGCGTGCCCACCCGGCATCGGCTTGCCCGCATTGCCAGCCGTCGAATTTCATCTATTGCCTGGCCGCATTGGCGAGAGTGAACAGGTGAGCAATGCGCGCACAGCGTTGATGCGGCTATTCAGTTGAGTACATCAAAAGATCACATTCGCAAGCCAATGCTTGTTGCCATGCCTCGCTAATAGATGTGTTGAAAGCGCGCTGAACCGCATCTATGATGGTCAGAGACGAATCAACGAACCCATGCAATCTGGGCCACGAACATTGTGCAATCAGGCGTCAATCAGGCCGTGCATCAGCCGCCGCGTCGGGGCGCATTCACGAGCGTGATTGATTTCGATCAAGCAATTGCTTTGCCATGGCGAATCAGCTTCTGCCATCCAGAATAAGCTTCCTTTTGCTGTCCGACACTGTCAGTCTGAAGCTGCCGTAATAGAGAAAGTCGAGAAAGCGGTAAAGCGGCTTGTGCGTGGCATATCACGGCTGGAACACGATCCAGCCTGATATGCAGCTGAAGCAGAACCTATAAAAGAACGTTCCCCAGCGAGGCCCGACGTGCATCGTAGAGCTTTGGGATTTGCCGTTGTGTTCGTGTTTCACCTGTTGTGGAGCGGCACCGCGCTCGCGGCCGGTGCAGTGGCCGGGGCCATGCCTTCGGCCATGGACGAACGCGTGCGCGCCTGTACCTCGTGCCACGGCGTGCAAGGTCAAGGCCTGAACAACGATTATTTTCCACGCATCGCGGGCAAGCCCGCCGAGTATCTGTTCAATCAGCTAACCGCATTTCGCGACGGCGGCCGCACCTATCCGCCAATGGGTTATCTGGTCGCGTTTCTGCCGGACGAGTACCTGCGCAAGATCAGCCAATATTTCGCCGACCTTCAGCCGCCCTATCCGAATGCCGATCAGTCCGACGTCACGCCGGCCGTGCTTGCCGCGGGTCAGCGGCTCGTGCAGCAAGGCGACCCGGCGCGCAAGATTCCCGCGTGTATCGCGTGCCACGGCGAGCGCATGACCGGTCAGCAGCCGGGCATTCCTGGTCTGCTCGGTCTGCATGCCAGTTATATCGCTGGGCAGATGGGCACATGGCGCTCGGGCACCCGCCATGCGCTCGCGCCGGACTGCATGCGCTCGATTGCCGTGAAACTAACCGACAAGGACATCACCGCCGTCTCCACGTGGCTTGCGCGGCAACCGCGTCCATCCGACCCGCGACCCGCGCCGGCATCGGCGAAGCGCTTGCCTCTCGCATGCGGGAGCCAACCGCAATGAAATCGCTACTTCGTTCTCCTCGCCTGCTGACGCGTCGCCGCTTCTCTCTGCTGGTCGCGGTCGCGCTCGTGACCGGCAGCGCGCTGCTCGGCCGCATGTATGCTCCAGCGCCGCTTCTGGTCGCCGAAGCACGTGCAGCGGAAAAAGCGCAGCCAGCCAAAGCCAGCACTTCCACCGACACCCGCCCGGACATCGTCAAACGCGGCGAGTATCTTGCGCGCGCCGGCGACTGCGTGGCATGCCACACTGCGCCGCGCGGCAAGCTGTTCGCGGGCGGCCTCGCGATGGAAACGCCGTTCGGCACGCTCTATTCGCCCAACATCACGCCGGACGCGCAATACGGCATCGGCACATGGAGCGAGGAGGCCTTCTTCCGCATGATGCGCACAGGCATCACACCCGAAGGCAACCTGCTGTACCCCGCGATGCCGATCGCGCAGTACACCAAGGTCACGCGCGAGGACTCGGACGCGATCTTCGCCTACCTGAAATCCGTCGAACCGGTGCGGGAGGCGAATCGCAAGCACACGCTGCGCTTTCCGTATAACCAGCGCAAATTGCTGTACGGCTGGCGCACGCTGTATTTCCGCGAGGGCGAATTCAAGCCCGACCCGAGCCGTTCGGTCGAATGGAACCGCGGCGCGTATCTCGTCGAAGGGCTCGGGCACTGCACGATGTGCCATACCAAGATCAACATGTTGGGCGGCTCGTCGCAAAGCGAGCAGTTCGCCGGCGGGCTGATTCCGGTGCAAAACTGGTACGCGCCCTCGCTCACGTCCGACAAGGACGGCGGTCTCGGCGACTGGAGCATCAAGGACATCGTCGATCTGCTGCAAGCGGGGATCTCTGACCGTGGTGCGGTCTATGGCCCGATGGCCGAGGTCACGTATCACAGCCTGCAATACATGACCGACGAAGACGTCAGGGCAATGGCCGTGTATCTGAAAACGCTGCCTGACAACAGCGGCCGCAAGACCGGCCCGAGTGCAGCCACGGACACGAACCTGTTCGCGCTCGGCGAAAAAATCTACGGCGACAAGTGCGCGCTGTGTCACGGCGCGAAGGGCGAGGGCCAGTTGCAGCACTACCCGCCGCTCGCAGGCAACCAGTCGATAGAAATGGACTCCGCGGTCAACCCGATCCGCATCGTGCTGAACGGCGGCTTCCCGCCCGGCACGAAGCGCAATCCGGAGCCCTACGGCATGCCGCCTTTCGCGCAGGAACTGAACGACACCGAGGCCGCAGCCGTCGTGACCTATATCCGCACCGCGTGGGGCAATCACGGCAAGCCCGTGACCGCGCACGAGATCAACGAACTGCGCAACGCGCCGCTGCATTAACGACACGGCGGCCGCTACCGCCCCTGCATCGGAACCTGGAGAAGCCTTGAAAATGGAAGCGAACGAAACGCGCAGCGCGCGCCCGCCCACGGAAGAAGAGCTCGAACGCGTGGTGGCCGCCGGTCCGCACGGCGCGGTTGCCGTGGCGGGCGTCGCCACGCTGATCGTCATGGCGATCTGGTTTGCCTTCTATTTCCTCGTGTTCCTGCCGCGCGGCGTCGTGCACTGATCATGTCCACTCATTCCCCCGACTCCCAACACCCGCCAGGCAGCGGCCACGCAGTCGCCGCCCGCGCTGAACGCCGCTGGGCCATCTTTGTGAGCGCGCTGATCCTGCTGATGCTCGCCGTGATCGTTTTCTCCGGGCTGCACTGGGCGATGATGCCGCCATCACGTGTGGAAACGATCGACCCGTCGCGGCTGCAACTCTCGGGCGAATTCGTCGAAGACAATCTCGGCAGCGCGGTCGAGCCGGACGGCTCGGTGGTGGTGCGCTTCATCGCGCAGCAGTATTCGTTCACGCCACAGTGCCTGCTCGTGCCGGCAGACACGCCCATCACGATTCGCGCGACGAGCGCGGACGTCGTGCACGGCCTGCTCATTACGGACACCAACATCAACACGATGGTCGTACCCGGCTACGTCGCCACACTCGACACCCGCTTCGACGCGCCCGGCGACCACACCATGCCCTGTCACGAGTTCTGCGGCTTCGGTCATCAGGCCATGTGGGCGCACGTGAAGGTGATCGACAAGGCGGCCTTCTTCGAACAGGCACGACAATCACGGAGGCTGAGCTGTGTTTCACGCTAAGCGACTCGTTCTCGCACATTTCTGGCTCGCCTTCATCGCGTTTCTCATTGCGCTCTTTCTCGGCGCGTGGCAGATGCTGGTGCGCAGCCCCCTCGCCCCGTGGATCGGCGACCCCGAGCTCTACTACCGCTCCGTGACCGCGCACGGTTCGGTCATGGCCTACGTGCTGCCGACTCTGGTGTCGATGGGCTTCGGCTACGCAATTGTCGAGCTCGCACTCGGTCAGCGCCTCGCCGGCCTCAAATGGGCGTGGGCCGCGTTCATCATGCTGACGGTCGGCGCGGTGATGGCAATGGTGCCCGTCGCGCTCGGCAAGGCCTCGGTGCTCTACACCTTCTATCCGCCGATGATCGGCAGTCCGTTCTATTATCTCGGCGTCGTGCTGGTCGTGGTCGGCTCCTGGATCTGGGTCGCGCTGATGCACGTGAATCTGCGGATCTGGAGGCGCGCGAACCCCGGCAAGCCCGTGCCGCTCGCCATGTTCGCCAACGTCGCCGGCGCCTATCTGTGGGCGTGGACCGCCGTCGGTGCGGCGCTCGAAATTCTGTTCCAGATCCTGCCGGTTGCGTTCGGCCTCAAGAATACGATCGACGCTGGCCTGTCACGCGTCCTGTTCTCGTGGACGCTGCACGCCATCGTCTACTTCTGGCTGATTCCCGCCTATATCGCGTACTACACGCTCGTGCCGCGCGCAATCGGCGGACGGCTTTACAGCGATTCGATGGCGCGCGTCTCGTTCATTCTGTTTCTCGTTTTCGCGATGCCGATCGGCATTCACCATCTGTTCGCAGACCCGCAGGTCGGCTCGGGCTTCAAATTCCTGCACGCGGTTTTCACCGGCATGGTCTCAGTGCCCACGCTGCTGACCGTGTTCACGATCTGCGCGTCGGTCGAGATTGCTGGACGGCTGCGCGGCGGCAAGGGTGCGTTCGGCTGGCTCACGGCCTTGCCCTGGCAAAACCCGATGATGCTCGTAGTCGCGTTCTCGTTTGTCATGCTCGGGCTCGGCGGCGCTGGCGGCCTGATCAACATGAGCTATCAACTGAACACCACGGTGCACAACACGCAGTGGGTCACGGGGCACTTTCACCTGATCTTCGGCGGCGCAATCGTGATCATGTACTTCGCGATTGCCTATGAACTGTGGCCGCAACTGACGGGCCGCGCCATCGTCTCTCTGAGACTCGTGCGCACCCAGTTGTGGCTGTGGTTCATCGGCATGCTCGTGGTGACGCTGCCGTGGCATTACGTCGGCCTGCTCGGCGCGCCGCGTCGCATGGCCTACTACGACTACCAGATGCCGGGCCTCGAAGCGCAGGCGTTCTGGGTCGGCATGTCGGCGGTGGGCGGCCTTGTGCTCGCCGTATCGGGCGCGCTCTTCATCTATATTCTGGCGAAGTCGCAATTCGGACCCGCGGTTGCGCAACAGGGGTTCCGGTTTGCAAGCCCCGTGCATCCGGTGGAACGCGTGCCGGCGGCACTCAACACTTTCGGCTTGTGGGTGGCGTTGATGATCGGCCTCACTGTCGTCAACTACAGCGTGCCGATCTTTCAATTGCTGACACTACCGCAGACTTCGGTGCCAGCGGTCGTCGTTGGAGCACAGCGATGAGTCAGGAACGCGTCTTCAGCTTGCGCAACCCTTGGTTCACGGTGAGCGTCGGCGGCACGGTCGCCATTGCCGCCGTTTCTATCCTGATCGGCTTTGTCTGGCTGCCTTCCGCTAACAGTGCCTTCGCGAACCGTGGCTTGTGGGCAACCATCTGCGGCGCGGCGGGCGTGCCGTCGAGCTGGTATAGCGGCGCGAATATCAGCGGCCCGGCACCGAGCGACGTGGTCGTGCTGCCGCCGCTGCGTCGCGTGCGAGCCGATGCGATTTCTATCGGCCGTGGCGCGACCATCGCCACGCAGAATTGCTCGATGTGCCACGGCGTCGTCGGCAACGTGCAGATCACCGCGCCGGCATTGGCCGGCCAATACGCGGACGTGGTCTACAAGGAGTTGCGCGATTACCAGCAAGGCGTGCGGCAGAACGCAATCATGCAGCCCATTGTTGCCGCGCGCAGCGACCAGGACCTGCACGATCTCGCGGCGTACTACGCGTCGCTGCCGCGAAGTCCGGCGGCGGAAGTCGCGCCTACCGGCAGCACGCCCGATGCGACTGCCGTGCGCCTCGCGATGCAGGGCGACCCGCAGCGCAATATCGCGCCGTGCGCCGCGTGTCACGGACAACTCGACCGCAAGGGCTCTGCACCGTGGCTCGGCGGGCAGTCATCCATTTATCTTGCTGCGCAAATGCGGGCGTTTGCTTCAGGCGCACGTCACAACGACATCAATGAACAGATGCGCAATGTCACGCGGAAGATGACGTCCGCGGAGATCGACAGCCTCGCGAAGTATTACGCGACCATGCAGTAGAGAGCCGAGCGGCGCGTCTGGCCGTCATGGCCGGGGCAGCGCGTTCGGCGCGCATTCGCTGATGAGGGCGCCTTCAAGCGATGGGAGCAGCGCGGCGAGGTGTGACATGACAGGAGTTGACGGCACCACGCCTATACGACCCCCGCGTCGTGAGCTAGGCGCCGGTTGTGACCTTTGTGCCGTGACCTTTGTGCCGTGACCTTTGTGCCGTGACCTCTGTGCGGGCACTTTTGTGCGGGGACCTACGAGCCACGACCTACGTGCCGTCACCTCCTTGCCGTACCTTTGTGCCGTGACCTTTGCGCCGTGGCCTTTGTGCCGTGACTTTTGTGCGGGGACCTACGAGCCACGAGCCACGAGCCGCGACCTACCGGCCGTGACCTAACGCCCCGGCCTACGCGACCTGCCCTACGCGCCCCACCCTCGCAGCCAAAGCACCCCGGGCCCCCGAACCTCAAGCCGCGGCCCACTCATCTGCCGGCTTCGGCACCGACGGCTCCCTGACACCCTCGCCGCTGCGATCGCGCAAGCCCCCGAGACCATGCGGCGCCGACGAACCGCCATCCGTCCTGAACACCGCCACCGCCGCGCTCAGCCTTCGCGCCTGTTCCTCCAGTGAACTCGCGGCCGCCGCCGCTTGCTCGACGAGCGCAGCGTTCTGCTGCGTGACTTCGTCCATTTGCGCGACGGCGAGATTCACCTGGTCGATGCCGGTGCTCTGCTCGTTTGCCGCCGCTGCGATCTCGCCCATGATCGAACTGACGCGCGAAATGGCCTGCACGATCTCGCTCATCGTCGAGCCGGAGCGTTCGACCAGTTGCGAGCCGTTTTCGACCCGCGCCGTCGATGCCTCGATCAGCGCCTTGATCTCCTTGGCGGCCGCAGCGCTTCGCTGTGCCAACGAACGCACCTCGCTCGCGACGACCGCAAAACCGCGGCCCTGCTCTCCGGCGCGCGCTGCTTCGACGGCCGCGTTCAGCGCCAGAATGTTGGTCTGAAAAGCGATCCCTTCGATCACGCCGACAATGTCGGCGATGCGCCGCGAGTCGTCGACTATCTCGTGCATCGTCCCCACCACTTTCTCCGTTAGCTCGCCGCCCTGTGCGGCCAGGGTCGACGCGCCCTGCGCAAGCGAGCTCGCTTCTTTGGCATTGTCGGCAGTCTGCTTGACTGTCGACGTGAGCTCCTCGATGCTCGCGGCCGTCTGTTCGAGCGACGCGGCCTGTTCCTCGGTACGCTGCGACAGATCCGTATTGCCGGCGGCGATTTCGCTCACGCCGCTATCGATAGATTCCGTGCCTTGACGCACCGAGCTGACTGTCGCGATCAGCGACTCCTGCATCTTGCGCAGCGCCGCGGCGAGACGTCCCATTTCGTTATTGCTCGTCACGACGATGCGGCCCGTCAGGTCGCCGTTGGCGATCCGCTGGAATTGCGCGATGGTGGCATCGACCGGACTCACGATTGCACGAACCAGCACGGCACGGCCGATCAGCGAGCCCACCAGCGAAACGACGATGCCGATCGCGACCGTCACGCAGATCGCGTAAAACAGGTCTTGCGCGCTCTGATAGCGCTGCGCGCCGTGGTCGAGCTGCAACTGTTCGAGCGCGAGCATCGCCTTTTCGTACGCGCTGTACAGCGAGGGCAGCTTGTGCGCCTGCAGTTGCTGGAACGTGGGGCGGTCGCCCGCCTTCAGCGCGGCTAACGCCGGCTCGACGCCCTCGTGCAGGAACGTGTCACGCTTCGTCTGCATGTCTTTGATGAGACGCTGCTCGTCGTCGTCGGCACTCGCGCGGCTCACATAGTGGGCAAGCCGCTCGTCGGAGCCCTTCTGATATTGAGCGAAACGCTTGAGCACCGCATCAGCGCCGTCCTGATCGTTCAGGTCGACGAGCGACGCGTAGGTGGCCAGCGCGAGGCGCAGCCGCAACAACTGGCCGGCGCTGCCCTCGAGATCCGCGACGGCGGGGGTATCGACGGTGTACATCTGCTGCAGCGACGCATTGCTCGAGCGCAGCGACAGAAGCCCGGCCGCTGCGCCTAGCAGCAGCGCAACGGCAAAGAACGCGATCATCAAGGTAAGGCAACTGCGAATCGACAGGTTTTTCAGCATCGGGCTAGTCTCCATATGGGCTGCCTGACCGAATACTCAGTGTGAATGTGCCCCGGCCACGCATGCTGCGCCCAAGCCCCTTCCGGCATGGTTCGCAACTTTTGTCAGAATTTAAGCGAATGCCACACATAGGGACTACGGCTGATTACCTGAAAACTTTATGGTGGGGCCGCAAGCGTTTGCGTCACATCAAATGACGACGGCAGCGAGCCGCGCCTCGAGCGCGGCGACGGCGTGTTTGCCTCGTGCCCTCGCGCGAGCGTGGCAGCAAACGACGCGAGCATCAATAGGAGCATTTCTATGTCGGAAATTGGCTCGGCTCTACTGGTCTTCGTTCTGCTGCTCGCGGCCACGGGTTTCGGCGTCTGGGTGCGGCCTTTGTTGCCCGAAGAACACAAGGCGCACGAAACCGTGCAACTCGTGCAACTGGTAATCGGCATGCTGGTGACGTTCGCGGCGCTGGTGCTCGGTCTGATGACGGCGTCGGCAAAATCGAGCTTCGACACGGCGGCCAACGATCTGCGCACGTATGCCGCCGACATCATCGAACTCGATATGACGTTGCGGGAGTACGGCAGCGATACGGACACGGCGCGCAAACTGTTGCGCGTCTACACGGCGGCGGCAATTGCATCGACATGGCCGCAAGAGCCGGCTCCGGCCGGCGACTATCCGAAAAACATCGGCACGACCGTCAACTCGCAGAAGCTGGAAAACGCGCGGCTTGGCGAACTGCTGACGGCCGTGGGCCAGCAATTGCGACAGTTGCGCGCGCATGACCCGCTGCAGCAGCGCGCGCTCGACGACGGTCTGACGCAGTTTCGCCGCGTGGTGGACGCGCGCTGGAAGATCATCGAGGAAGCGCACAGCTCGATTTCGCAGCCCTTCTTCAAGACGCTGACGTTCTGGCTCTGCGTGATTTTCCTGAGCTTCGGGCTGATCGCTCCGCGCAATGCGCTGGCGCTGGTGACCATTTCGCTTGGCGCAGTGTCGATCGCGTCCGCGATTTACGTGATCGTGGATCTGGATACGCCGCTGACCGGGCCGATCATGATTTCCAGTTCGCCGATGCGGGATGCGTTGGTGCATCTGGAGCGGTAGCGCGCGCGGGGCGGCATGAAAAAACCCCGCGGAATACGCGGGGTTTTTCTGGGAGATGTCGCGAGCGTGAGCTTAAAACGGAATATCGTCGTCCATCTCATCAAACCCGCCGCCTGCCGGCGCGCTCGGACGGCTGGAACCGCCGCCGCCACCACCACTGCCGCCACGCGACCCACCGCCCGACATCGCGCGGCCGCCGCCGCCACCGCCACCGCCACCGCTACGTTCGGACGGCTCGCCGCGGCTGTAGCCGCCTTCGTCGCCGCCGCCCATCGAGCCGCCGCGGCCACCGAGCATCTGCATCTGTTCAGCAACGATTTCCGTCGAATAACGGTCCGTGCCGTCCTGCGCTTGCCACTTACGGGTGCGGATGCGCCCTTCCAGATAGACCGACGAGCCTTTCTTCAGATATTCGGACACGATCTCCGCGAGGCGGCCGAAGAACGACACGCGGTGCCATTCGGTGGCCTCCTTCATCTCGCCGGAAGCCTTGTCCTTGTACCGATCCGTCGTGGCAAGGCGGATGTTCGCCACTGCGTCGCCGCTCGGAAGATAACGGACTTCCGGATCGGCTCCGAGATTGCCGACGAGAATGACCTTGTTCACGGATGCCATGAGTTTCTCCTGTTGATTCCATTGCGGGCGGCACGGCGATTCGCGGTTCCCGTCTCGTGGCCAAAGGGCCCGAGACTGAAAGTGCGCCTCTGCCCGCCGCCGGGTGAGTTCTGGGTGATGCCGGGATATGCCCCGAGCGCGATTCGCGATGCGGAGACGCCGGTCGCACCGCGAAAAATCCTCTTATGCCTTGCGCGGCGGCTGTTTCATCTTTGCGGCGATTATAAGCCAGCATAAGACGAGCCCCGAGCAGGTGAAAAATACCGCGCTTTGCCCATCTACTTTCAGCAGCCAGCCGCCGATCATGCCGCCGAGCGCCAGACCGATGGATTGCGTGGTGTTGTACACGCCGGCCGCCGCTCCCTTGCGATTGCCCGGTGCCAGCTTCGACACCAGCGAAGGCTGCGACGCCTCGAGAATATTGAAGCCGAGAAAGTACACAAAAAGGATGGCGGCCACACTCAGAATCGTATGCGGAGCGACGCCCAATAACAACTGTCCGAACAGGATAAGAGCAATGGCCGAAAGCAGCACCGTCTTCATCTGTCCGCGCTTTTCGGCGGCGATGATAGCGGGCACCATCATCACGAACGAAAGCCCCATGACGGGCAGATATACCTTCCAGTGCGACGCCACCGGCAGGCCGCCGGCCTCCAGAATGCGCGGCACGACGAGGAACAGCGCCGTTTGAGTGGCATGCAGCACGAGCACGCCGAAGTTCAGGCGCAGCAACTCGACGTTGTGCAGCACTTCGGCGAACGGCGCGCGCACGTGCACGGGCGTCGGCGCATCCGGCACGACCCATAGTACGACGCCCACCGCCAGAATCGAAAACACGCCGACGAGCGTGAACAGGCCGCTCATGCCGACCCAATGAAAAACGATCGGTGCGCCGACAATAGCAACCGCGAACGAAATGCCGATGCTGCCGCCGACCATCGCCATTGCCTTGGTGCGGTGCTCCTCGGCGGTCAGGTCGGCAATGAATGCGATGACCGCCGAGGACACCGCGCCCATCCCCTGGATCACCCGGCCCACGATAATCCATGTCATGTCGTGCGCGCCCGCCGCAACAAAGCTGCCGAGCGCGAAAATCAGCAGCCCCGTCGCGATGACCGGCTTGCGGCCCACCTTGTCGGAAACCCAGCCGTAAAAAATGTAAAGCATCGACTGCGTGACACCGTATGCGCCGAGCGCAATGCCGACCAGCAATACGTTCTCGCCGCCGGGAATCGTCTTCGCGTAGATCGAGAACACCGGCATGATCATGAAAAGACCGAGCATGCGCAGCGCGAAGATGGCGGCAAGCGACACGGTCGCGCGCAGTTCAGGCGCGCTCATGCGTGAAGATGTGGCGGACGGATTGGACATCGGAAGCGTTCTTTGAATGAGCTGGTGACGCAGCGCGCACGCCACGACCGGACGGCTTTGCACGTGAAGGCCGCGCGGCACGCGGCGAGGCCTCGCCGGCAGCCGGACACCAACCCGGCGCTGCTGTTCGTGCGTTGCTAGTGCCTCGCGGCGGGAGCAATTGCCCTCGCCTCGTGCGCGGCGCCTTGTACCGACGGAAAACGGCCCCAGTTAGGTCTTTTGCCGCAGCGCTGAACCGCGGACTTACAGCATGCCTGAGGTCCTGTCCGGGCCGTCAGGAAGCCGTAACGGCGGCCTTGAAAAGTCGTTATAGTAGCAGGTTTAGCCTCTTCCTCTTTCCGCAGTTCATGGAATAAATCCGTGGAACAAATCCGTATTCGTGGGGCTCGCACCCACAACCTGAAGAACGTCAATCTCGACCTACCACGCCATCAGCTCGTCGTTATTACCGGTCTTTCCGGCTCGGGGAAATCGTCGCTCGCGTTCGACACGCTGTATGCGGAAGGACAGCGGCGCTACGTAGAAAGCCTCTCGGCTTACGCACGGCAATTCCTGCAGCTAATGGAAAAGCCCGACGTGGATCTGATCGAAGGCCTTTCGCCGGCCATCTCGATCGAGCAGAAGGCCACCTCGCACAATCCGCGCTCCACGGTGGGCACAGTCACCGAAATTCACGACTACCTGAGGCTATTGTTCGCACGCGTCGGCACGCCCTACTGCCCGGACCATGAGATCCCGCTGGAGGCGCAAAGCGTGTCGCAAATGGTCGACGCGGCGCTCGCGCTGCCGGAAGAAACGAGACTGATGATCCTCGCGCCCGTGGTCGCGGACCGCAAGGGCGAGCACGTCGAGTTGTTCGAGGAAATGCAGGCGCAGGGCTTCATCCGTTTCCGGGTGCGCTCGGGCGGCGGCACGGCCAACGAAGGCGCCGCGAAGATTCATGAAGTGGACTCGCTGCCGAAGCTGAAGAAAAACGACAAGCACACCATCGACGTCGTGGTGGACCGCCTGAAGGTACGGCCCGACATGAAGCAGCGTCTCGCGGAATCGTTCGAAACCGCGTTGCGTCTTGCGGACGGCCGCGCCATCGCGCTTGAAATGGACACCGACAAGGAGCATCTATTCAGCTCGAAGTTTGCCTGTCCGATCTGTTCGTATTCGCTGCAGGAACTCGAGCCGCGGCTCTTCTCGTTTAACAATCCGATGGGCGCCTGCCCGGAATGCGACGGCCTTGGCCAGATCACCTTCTTCGATCCGAAGCGGGTGGTCGCGCATCCGTCACTGTCGTTGGCGGCGGGCGCCGTGAAGGGCTGGGACCGGCGCAACCAGTTCTACTTCCAGATGCTGCAAAGCCTCGCGGCCTTCTACGATTTCGACATCGACACGGCTGTCGAAGACCTGCCGGAGAAAGTCCGCAAGATCCTGCTGTTCGGCTCGGGCAAGCAGGAGATTCCCTTCTCGTACATCAACGAGCGCGGGCGCGCGTCGGTCCGCGAGCATGTGTTCGAAGGCATCATTCCCAACCTGGAGCGGCGTTATCGCGAGACGGATTCGGCCGCGGTGCGCGAGGAGCTCGCCAAATACCAGAACAACCAACCGTGCCCGGCTTGCGCGGGCACGCGGCTGCGCCGCGAGGCGCGCTTCGTGCGCATCGGCGCGGACGGCGACGCGCGCGGCATCTACGAAATCAGCGGCTGGCCGTTGCGCGACGCGCTCGGCTATTTCCAGACACTGCGCCTCGAAGGCTCGAAGCGCGAAATCGCCGACAAGGTGGTGAAGGAAATCGTCGCGCGGCTGATGTTCCTGAACAACGTCGGGCTCGATTATCTGTCGCTCGAGCGCAGCGCCGAAACGCTGTCGGGCGGCGAGGCGCAGCGCATCCGCCTCGCGTCGCAGATCGGCTCAGGCCTTACCGGCGTGATGTACGTGCTCGATGAGCCGTCCATCGGACTGCATCAGCGCGACAATGACCGGCTGATCGCCACGCTCAAGCACCTGCGCGACCTGGGCAACTCGGTGATCGTCGTCGAACACGACGAAGACATGATCCGCATGGCCGACTACGTGGTCGACATGGGTCCGGGCGCCGGCGAGCACGGCGGCATGGTGATCGCCGAGGGCACGCCGAAAGAGGTGGAACGCAATGCGGCGTCCATGACCGGGCAGTACATGTCGGGCGCGCGCACCATCGAGTATCCGGACGAGCGCAGGGACCCGGACGAGCGGCGGCTGCGCATCGTCGAGGCGCACGGCAACAATCTGCGCCATGTCACGCTCGATCTGCCGGTTGGCCTGCTCACCTGCGTGACCGGCGTGTCCGGTTCGGGCAAGTCCACGCTCATCAACGACACGCTTTACCAGGCGGTCGCGCATCATCTTTACGGGTCGTCCACGGAGCCGGCGCCGTACGAGTCGATCGAGGGGCTCGAGCATTTTGACAAGGTCATCAACGTCGACCAGTCGCCGATTGGCCGCACGCCGCGCTCCAATCCCGCCACCTACACGGGGCTCTTCACGCCGATCCGCGAGCTGTTCGCGGGCGTGCCCGCCGCCAAGGAGCGCGGTTACGATCCAGGGCGTTTCTCGTTCAACGTGAAGGGCGGACGCTGCGAGTCCTGCCAGGGCGACGGCGTGCTGAAGGTCGAGATGCACTTTCTGCCCGATGTGTACGTGCCGTGCGACGTCTGCCACGGCAAGCGCTACAACCGCGAAACACTGGACGTGCAATACAAAGGCAAGAACATCAGCGAGGTGCTCGACATGACGGTCGAGCACGCGTACGAGTTCTTCAAGCCGGTGCCGGTCGTCGCGCGCAAGCTGAAAACCTTGCTCGACGTCGGCCTCGGCTATATCCGGCTCGGCCAGTCGGCGACCACCCTGTCGGGCGGCGAGGCGCAGCGCGTCAAACTATCTTTGGAACTGAGCAAGCGCGATACGGGTCGCACGCTATACATTCTCGACGAGCCCACCACCGGGTTGCACTTTCATGACATTGCGCTGCTGCTCGAAGTTATTCATCGGTTACGCGACCAGGGTAATACCGTCGTGATCATCGAGCATAATCTCGATGTAATCAAAACTGCCGACTGGGTCATCGACATGGGTCCGGAGGGCGGCGCGGGCGGCGGCCAGATCATCGCCCAAGGCACGCCGGAGCAGATCGCGAAGTCCAAAGCAAGTTTTACCGGTAGATACCTGGCGCCTCTGCTGAAACGCGCGGCCAGCAAAAAGTAACGCTGCATAACACGGGTTGGAGACGGATAAGCCATGGCCAAGCGGAATCAGGCGAGCGAAAACGGGCAAGTGCAGGACTTGCGCCCACGCCCGGTCAGGCTGACCAGCAACATGAGCCTGCCGAAACTGTCGGCGGTCGAGATCGGCAGTTATGTGCTGATGCTGTTCGGCATGTGGGCGGTGATCCAGCTGCGGTTGCTGGGCGCGCTGCTCGCCGGGCTGCTGGTGTTCCAGCTCGTGCATACCATCGCGCCGCGCATCGAGCGCCATATGTCAAGCGGGCGGGCACGCTGGCTGGCGGTGGTGTTTCTCGCCACGGTGATCGTAGGCTCCCTCACGGGTCTCACGCTCGGCATTATCGAGCACTTCGAGAACGACGTGCCGAGCGTGCAGAAGCTGCTCGACCAGGCCATGCAGCTGATCGACCAGGCGCGTGGCCGGATTCCGCAGTTCATCGCGAGCACGCTGCCGGTGGACACCGAGCAGATGAAAACCAAGGCCGCCGAACTGATGCAGACGCATGCGAACATGCTTCAGCAAAGCGGCAAGACGGCGGCGCGCGCGTTCACGCATATTCTGATCGGCATGATCATCGGCGCGATTATCGCCGTCAGCGCGCAAAAGCAGATGCAGCGGCTGCCGCTCTCCACTGCGTTCGTCACGCGCGTGACCCGGTTCGCCGACGCGTTCCGCCGCATCGTGTTCGCGCAGGTGAAAATTTCCGCGATCAACGCAGTGTTTACCGGCATTTTCCTGCTTGTCGTGCTGCCGATCTTTCACGACCAGTTGCCACTGTCCAAAACGCTGGTGCTGGTCACGTTCATCGTCGGCTTGCTGCCGGTCATCGGCAATCTGATTTCGAACACAATTATCGTGGCGGTGGCGCTATCGGTGAGCTTTCCGGCCGCGGTCATGTCGCTCGCGTTCCTGATTCTGATTCACAAGCTTGAGTATTTCCTCAATGCGCGCATTGTGGGCGGGCAGATCGAGGCGCGCGCGTGGGAGTTGCTCGTGGCCATGCTCGTTATGGAAGCCGCATTCGGTTTGCCTGGCGTGGTCGCCGCGCCCATCTTCTATGCGTATATCAAACGCGAGCTGATTTACCTTCGGCTGGTCTGAGCCTGCGATAGACGCAGGCTTGCCCGGCAAAAAAAACGGCACCGCAGTGCCGTTTTTTTTCGCTCAGAAGTCGATGCGAGCGTTCAGCGACAGGGTGCGCGGATCGCCCGGCGTCACGTAGTCCGCGTACTGGTATTCCCAGTAACGGCGGTTGAGCAGGTTGTCGATCGCAGCGCGGAAGGTCACGTCGTAGCCGGCGATGCGAGTCGCGTAGCTCGCGCCCAGATTCACCAGCATATAGCCCGGCGCGTTCAGGTTCGCAGAAGGCCGCACGTTGGTATTGCCGGTGAACTTGGCGTCCGCGCCAATGCGCAGCCCCGGCACGTACGGCACCGAGTAAGTCGCATGACCGGCCACCACGAACTGCGGCGCACCCGCCACGCGATTGCCGTTATTGGCCGCGCCTCGTTCGTACTTTGTATTGATCCACATGAGGTCGCCGCCCACGTTCCAGTGGCTGCCGAGACGCACGTCGCCGCCCATTTCGATACCCTGGAATATCGACTCGCCGTCCTGCGTATAGACGTTCGCACTGTTGGCATATGCCGCGCCGCGCTCGATCCGGAACAGCGCGGCCGTCGCGCTCCAGCGGGAATGTTCGGTCTTGATGCCCACTTCGTACTGCTTGCTGCGCAACGGCTTGAGCAGTTCGCCGCGATTCGCATACGTGTCGCCGACCACCGTGCCAGCCTCCAGCGACTCCACGTAGCTCGTGTACAAGGTCGTGGTCGGCGCGAGCTTGAACATGACTGCGACGGTCGGCGTGACCACGCCGTTCTGGCTATACGTCGACGAGGTTGCGCCCGTGGTCGAGTAGCCGTGCTGCTCGTAGTTCGTGTAGCGCACGCCGCCGAGCACCGACCAGCGCTGGGTCAACTGGATCGTATCGCTCGCGAACAGCGCCTTTTGCGTGATGTCGCTGTCGCGGTACGTGTAGTAGTTCGACGCGCTGTAGAACGTATTGGTGTTGGGCTGGTAGATGTTGCCCGTGCCGATCTGGCCGAAGAAGCTGTTCGCCCCGTAGTCGTTGGTCTGGCGCTGATAGGCCGCGCCCAGCACGAGTTGGTGCACCAGCGGCCCGGTCTTTACGTGCCCTTCCGCCGACACCTGCCACAAGCTCAGTTGATGCCCTTCCTTGCCGGCAAAACGGCTGTCGGTGTAATCGCCCGCGCCGTTCAGCAGGTAATAGGTGCTCTCGTTGCGATCGCGCGAGCTCTTGCTGTAGCTGTAGCTGGCGTTGAGCGTCCAGTCCTCGCCGAGGTTGTACTGAAGCCCCGCCGTGTACAACTGGAGGTTCGTGTTCAGGTGCTGGTCCGGGCCGGAAAGGTCGCCCGTTCCGCCGCTCAGGGTATGCGGCAGGCTGGTGCCGGTGTATTGGGCCGTCGAAATCGCGCCGGTAATGCCGGTGGAGTGGCGCTCCTGGTACAACGCACCGAACGTCGCTTTCAGGTCGCGCGTGAGGCGCGCGTCGAGCGCGACCGATACCGAATCGCGCCGCACGTTGCCGTCGTTATACGTCTTGCCTTCCTCATGCGTCGCATTCAGACGGTAGCCGAACATGCCATTGGGCCCAACGCGGCCACCGAGGTCCGCGTGCTCGGTCCATACGCCGTCCGTGTAATAGCCGACATCGACACTGCGCACAGGGGTTGTCGACACCGGCGGCTTTTTCGTGACGTAGTTGACCACGCCGCCGGGCGCGCCGAAGCCGTACATGAAGCCAGTCAGCCCCTTGAGCAACTCCACTTTTTCGAGCTGCTCGTAGGGCATCGTCACGCCGTAGCTGTTGAACGGCATGCCGTCGATCTTGAAGCCCGACTGCCAGTCGAGCTGCATGCCGCGCACGGTGAGATACGTGGCCCACGCGTTGTATGCGTTGCCGTTGTCGGACACCGAGGCGTCGGTGGCGAACACGTCGCCGAGTTTGGACGGCTGGCGATCCTGCAACTCCTCGCTCGTCACGACTGTGGTCGAGAACGGCGTATCGAGTTGCGAGCGGCTGCCAAGTGCGCCGCTACCGACGTCCTCTTTCAGATGCTGCGCCGTGTCCTGCGCGGCGGTGACCTTCACTGTGGGCAGCGCCTTGTCGTCGCCGTCCGCCGGGGTCGAGGCCGCGGCCGGCGCCGCCGGCACCTGCTGCGCCAACGCGGCCTGAGTGGCGGTCAGCGCGAGACACGCCGCCCAGTTCAATCGGTGGATCCTGCGTGTTTTACGCGGATGCGTTACCCCGCTGTGCTTGTTCATTGTTGTTTCATCTCGCTGATTCACCTACCAAATGAGAATCATTCCCATTTCTACGGGACGCGATGATGCCAAAAAACTATGCGAATTGTAAGCTTCGCTATGCGACATTTTGTCGCATCGTCCGTGGTCGTCCGGCGCATGTGCCCGGAACGGTGAGGCTTGAAAGGCCGCGGCACTCGGCCGCTGGTGTGTCGCGCAAAGCTTTCGAAGAACTTGCTGCTTGCAACGCGCTTCGCATAAGATGCGAACAATTCCTATTTCCATTAGACCGCTCGCAGTGATACATCGTCCGAAGTCCCGTTTCCTCCTGCCGGCCCGCTCATGAGGGGTCAGCTCGTTCGCCTGCATCGCTGGCTCGGCGTGGCCACGGCGTTGTTCCTGTTCGTCGCTGGGCTCACCGGCGCGATCATCGCGTGGGATCACGAACTCGACGCCGCGCTCAACCCGTCATTCTTCAAAGCGCGCACGGCAGGGCCGGCGTTGTCGGGGCTGGAACTGGCACGGCGAGTCGAAGCCGCCGATCCGCGTGTGCAAGTAACCTACTTGCCGCTCGCCGCGGAGCCGGGCCACACGCTTCAGATGATGGTGCTGCCGCGCACGAATCCGGCGACGCGCGAACCCTACAAACTCGACTTCAATCAGATCGCGGTCGACCCGGCCACTGGCGAGGTGCAAGGACGCCGCGAATGGGGCGCCTTCTCCCTTTCGCGAATCAACCTTCTCCCGTTCGTCTACAAGCTGCACTACACGCTGCATTTGCCTTTTACGGGCGGCGTCGACCTGGGCGTGTGGCTGATGGGCGTGGTCGGCATCATCTGGCTGTTCGACAGCGTGATTGCGTTGTGGCTGTCGTTTCCGAGCGTGAAGTCGTGGCGCAAGTCGTTTGCGTTCCGCTTCGGGCGCGGCGGCTATGCGCTCACCTTCGACCTGCACCGCTCCGGCGGCGTATGGATCTGGGGCCTGCTGCTGATGGTGGCGCTGACCTCGGTGTCGATGAACCTAGCCGCACCGGTCGTGCGTCCCATCGTCTCGATGTTTTCAACGCTCACGCCGGACCCGATCAACAACCCGGAAATCGCCCGTGCACCGCAACCGGGCGACGGTGTGCTCAGTCGCGAGCGCATCCTGCAGATCGCCGAAGAAGCGGGCAAGGCGCAGCACATCGCCGCGCCGCCGGGCGGTATCTATTACGCGGAGTTCGTGCATGCGTATGGCGTCGGCTTCTTCCAGACTGGCAACGACCACGGCGACATGGGCCTGGGCAACCCGTGGATGTACTGGGACACGGCCACCGGCAAACTCCTCGGCAGGCAGATTCCAGGCAAGGGCACGGCCGGCGACATCTTCATGCAGGTTCAGTATCCGCTGCACTCTGGACGCATCCTCGGTATCGGTGGGCGAATCCTGATCAGCGCGGTAGGCATTGCAGTCGCCGTGCTGAGCGCGACGGGCCTGCTGATCTGGCTGAAGAAGTTGAATGCGCGGCGCCGAGCGGCGCACAAGCCAGACGAAGCGCAGAAGGCGCCGGTGACTCGCGAGCCCGGCAGAACGCCGGCGCGGCCACGGGAAGAGATAGCGGCGGAATGAGCCAATACGGCGGCAACGGGAGAGCTACGTCGGGATGAACTAAAGCGGCGGTAGCGGGAGAAAACGCGCGGAACGAGCTAACGCGTCGGCAGCGGGCGAGATCGCGCGGAATGAGTCAACGCGGCGGCAGCAGGAAAGATCGCGGCTGAATGAACATGCGCGGCGGCAGCGCCGCCGCGCAACCACCGCAAAAACCACCGTCGGCTTCTAGCGGAACACCACCGTCTTGCTGCCGTTCAGTACCACGCGATGCTCGACGTGCCACTTCACCGCACGCGCGAGCGTTACACACTCGACGTCGCGGCCAATTGCCGTCAACTGCTCCGGCGTCATGCTGTGGTCCACCCGCTCCACTTCCTGCTCGATGATCGGACCTTCGTCCAGATCGGTCGTCACATAGTGCGCCGTTGCGCCAATCAGCTTCACGCCGCGGTCGAACGCCTGGTAATACGGCTTCGCGCCCTTGAAGCTCGGCAGGAACGAGTGGTGAATATTGATTGCGCGGCCTGCAAGCGCTTCGCACAGCTTCGGCGACAGAATCTGCATATAGCGCGCGAGCACGACGAGGTCGGCCTGGTGTTCGTCGATCACTTCCAGCACGCGCGCTTCCTGCGCGGCCTTCGCCTCCGGCGTGCCGCCCAGCAGCGGAAAATGATGGAACGGAATGTCGTAGCTCGCCGCGAGCTGATAGAACTCCTTGTGGTTCGAGATGATCGCCGGAATCTCGATGTTCAGCTGACCCGTGCGGTAGCGAAACAGCAGGTCATTCAGACAATGGCCGATCTTCGAGACCATGATCACGACGCGCGGCTTCACGGATGCATCGTGCAACTCCCAGCTCATGGCGAACTGCTCGGCGAGCGTCGCGAAGGACGCGCGCAGCGCCTCGAGCCCCGGATCGCCGCCCACCTGCTGGAAATGCACGCGCATGAAGAATTCGCCGGTGCGGCTGTCGCCGAACTGCGCAGAGTCGAGAATATTGCTGCCGCGCTCGAACAGAAAGCCCGACACGGCGTGGACAATGCCGGGCCGGTCGGCGCACGACAGTTTGAGAATAAAGCTGTGATCGGTCGACATGACCTGAGTGACTCCCTTCTTCAATGCGTGGTTTGTTCGTGTTGCTGGATGGTGCGTGGCTTCGGCGTTACGGCGCGCGTACCGTCTGCAGCGGCGGCGCGAACAGGGTTTCTATGCCCGCGCACGCTTCTTCGTCTATCCAGCGGCGGCGCAGCAGGCAGTCGAGCGTAGCGAGACTCGCGTCCACAGTCATCGCCCCTTCTTCGATCCAGCGCGCCACTTCGTCGATGCGCGCAAGGCGATGCTCGCCCACTTCGCCGTCCTGATTGCGCGGCACGAAGTCGGCCGGCAACACCAGGTCGTAAATGAAAATCTGCTCGGCCTGCGTGCCCTCCGGCAACGATTGCAGCACATGCGCGGTGCGGCCCGCGACGGCGCGCACGGCGATCTCTTCGGGAATGCCGGCTTCTTCCCAGCACTCCTTGACGATCGTCGTCTCCACGCTGAAGCCCCAGCCGATCCCGCCCGCCACCACATTGTCGAGCATGCCCGGATCGGTCGCCTTGGTTTCGCTGCGGCGCGCGATCCATAAGCGCGGCGCTCCGCCGGAGGGCGCGCCCCCGTTTGTATATTCTACGACGCCGTTCAGATGCACCGCGTAGGTCATCGTGCCGAAGAAGCGCGACGCCGCGCGCTCGATGTACGCGAGCGGCCGCGCGTCGAAGGCGTTGCGGATCGCGTAGGTCTCGTTACGCCAGCCGGGAATGCGCCCCTCGGCCGCGAGCGCGCCGATCACCGAAGCGAGCGCCGCGCTGCGAAGATCGACGGTATTGAAGGCCGGCGCGAGTGTGACGCGCGTGCCGTCGATTTCGAACACGTCTGGCCAGCGCGCGAGCAGATGCACGTCGTCCGAGCGGATCCAGCCGACCTGTTCGGCGTCGATCCGGAACGGCAGATGCGCGCGAACATCGAAGCGGCGCGCGGCAGTGAGGCAAGGCAAACTCATTCAATACTCCAGACTTTCGGCAAACGCGCGGCACTCAGCGCACGGACAACCATTCGCCGTTCAATCGCGCAACGCGACACGAATGCCAAGCGCGATGAAAGTGGCGCCGGCGAGACGGTCAAGCCACACGCCCACGCGCGGACGACGCCTCAACCATGCGCCGATCATTCCCGCACAGACGCCGAACAGCGAGAACACCACCAGCGTCTGCAACATGAAGAGCGCACCGAGCTCGAGCATCTGCACCGTGACGCTTTGTGCGCCATCGGTCTGCACGAATTGCGGCAGAAACACGACGAAGAACAGCGTCACCTTCGGATTGAGCAGATTGCCAAGAACGCTCTGGCGAAACACGCTGAGCAATGGTTGGGGCGCGCGTTCGTGAGCGGTCGCGAGCCCCTCGCTGCGCAGCGCCTTGATGCCGATCCAGACCAGATAGGCGGCGCCGGCCAGCTTGATGCCGTGAAACGCAAGCGGCGAGGAGCGCAGCAGCGCGGCCACGCCGAGCGCAGCGAGTGTCGTGTGAAACGTGATGCCCGCCGCGAAGCCAAGCGCCGCGACGAGGCCCGCGGCGCGGCCCTGCGAGATGCCGCGCGCCAGCACCTGTAGATTGTCCGGACCGGGCGCCATCGTGATGGCAATTGATGTAGCGAGAAACAACGCGAAGTTGGGCACGATTGCTATCTACCTTTCTTTATGCCAGAAGCTCTGCACGCCACGGTGGACCCGAAGCGAACCCCAAGCGAACCCAAGCGGATTGGCCACCACTGCATGGGCCGCAACGTCATGCGCTCAGTGGCCCGCGAAACTCGTCACCGTGTACAGCGGCAAACCGCCGCCCGCGAGCAGCTTGGAACCGCCGAGTTCGGGCAGGTCGATAATCGCCGCGCCTTCCACGACGACCGCGCCGAGCCGCTCCAGCAAAATCTTGCCGGCCATCATCGTGCCGCCGGTCGCGATCAGGTCGTCCATGATCACCACGCGGTCGCCCGGCTCGCACGCGTCCTCGTGAATCTCGACGGTGGCCGTGCCGTACTCGAGTTCATACGACTGCGACGCGCGCTTGTACGGCAGTTTGCCCTGCTTGCGGATCGGAATGAAACCGAGGTTCAGTTCATACGCGAGAATCGGCCCGATGATGAAGCCGCGCGCGTCGAGTCCGGCAACATAGTCGAGCTTCGCGTCGATATACCGCTGCACGAACAGGTCGATCAGCACGCGCAGCGACTTCGGCTCGCGCAACAACGGCGTGATGTCGCGAAACTGCACGCCCGGCTGCGGCCAGTCGGGAACGGTGCGAATGTGACTCTTGATGTAGTCGGCCGCGTCGAGCGGCGCGCTCGCCAGCGCGTTTGACATGATGTCTCCGGATGGACCCCGCGAGGTCCCATGAAAAGCTGAATCAGCGGCGCCGGACGAATCGGGCCGCACTTTGGCTAGGCCGCGGCGGCACCCGCGCGACGATGTTTCGAGAGGCGCTCCTCGGCTTGCGCCAGTTGCTCCGGCAAGCCGCGCAGCACGACAATGTCGCTCGCGCGCAGCTTGGTCGACGGGTCCGGCTCCACGCCGCGAATGCCGTGCCGGCGAATCGCCGTCACTTCCACGCCGAGTTCGTAAAGGCCCAGATCCGCGAGCGTGCGGCCGACCGCGTCGGCACTCTCGTCGACCGGAACCGATTGTAGCCGCACCTGTTCGTGGCCGTCGTCGTCGTCCATGTCGTCCGCGCCGTGGAAATAGCCGCGCAGCAGCGCATAGCGTTCGTCGCGCATTTCCTCCACCCGGCGCACCACGCGCCGCATCGGCACGCCCATTACCACGAGCGTGTGCGACGCGAGCATCAGGCTGCCTTCGACGATCTCCGGAATCACCTCGGTCGCGCCCGCGGCGAGCAGTTTCTCGAGATCCGCGTCGTCGACGGTACGAACGATGACCGGCAAAGTAGGCTCGAGTTCGTGAATGTTGTGCAACACGCGCAGCGCCGACGGCGTATTCGCATAGGTGATGGCGATCGCCGCGGCGCGGTGAATGCCGGCTGCGAGCAGCGACTCGCGCCGCCCCGCGTCGCCGAACACCACGGATTCGCCCGCAGCAGCCGCCGCCTGTACACGGTCCGGGTCGAGGTCGAGCGCGACATACGACAGACCTTCGTGCTCCAGCATGCGGGCAAGGTTCTGACCCGAGCGGCCATAGCCGCAAATGATCACGTGGCCGCTTTGCTTCAGGCTCTGGGTGGCGATGCGCGTCATCTGCAGGGACTGCATCATCCATTCTGTCGACGACAGGCGCAGCACGATGCGGTCGGCGTTCTGGATCAGGAACGGCGCGGCGAGCATCGACAGCAGCATCGCCGCGAGAATCGCCTGCAACAGCGTGGCATCGACGAGATGTTTGTCGAGAATCAGATTCAGGAGCACGAAACCGAACTCGCCGGCTTGTGCAAGGCCAATGCCGGTGCGCATCGCGACGCCCGGCGACGCGCCGAACAGACGCGACAGCCCGGTGATCATGACCACTTTCAGCAAGGTCGGCCCGATCAGGAAGCCAAGCACGACGAACGGATGCTGCCAGATCACGAGCGGGTTCAGCAACATGCCGGTGGTGATGAAGAAGAGGCCGAGCAGCACGTCGCGAAACGGCTTGATGTCTTCTTCCACCTGATGGCGATACGGCGTTTCCGCGATCAGCATGCCGGCGATGAACGCGCCCAGTGCGAGCGAAAGACCGAACTTGTCCGTAATGAACGCTGCGCCGAGCGTGACGAGTAGCAGATTGAGAATGAACAGTTCCTGCGAACGGCGCCGCGCGACCACGTTGAACCAGCGCGTCATGAAACGCTGCCCGACGATCAGCAGCAGCGACAACGCGACGACGATCTTGATGGCCGCGACGCCGAGCGAGCTCACGAGGTCCTTCGAATCACCGCCCAGCGCCGAAATGATGATCAGAAGCGGCACCACTGCGAGGTCCTGGAACAGCAGCACGCCGAAGATATTGCGGCCGTGCTCGGTCTCGATCTCGAGGCGCTCCGCGAGCATCTTGCTCACAATCGCCGTGGACGACATGGCCAGCGCGCCGCCAAGCGCAATGCTCGCCTGCCACTTGATGTGCACCCAGCGCTCGAACATGAAGCCAAGCGACACCGCGACCACTATCGTGCCGAGCACTTGCAGGAGGCCCATGCCGAACACGAGGCGGCGCATGGAGCGTAGCTTCGCGAGCGAAAACTCCAGGCCGATGGAAAACATCAGAAACACGACGCCGAATTCCGCGAGGTTCTGCGCGCCGACGGAATCGGGCACGAGCCCGAGCGCATTCGGGCCGACAACAATGCCGACGCTCAGATAGCCGAGCATCGGCGGAAGATTCAGAAAGCGAAAAATCACCACGCCCGCTACTGATGCCAGCAGCAGGAAGAGCGTCATTTCCAGCGGGGAAATCATCGGCAAAAACGCATGGGTGAAGCGTCCTCGTTCGTCAGCGGAACCGTGCACGCAAGAGGCCGTGCGACAAGGTTGAGGGGCCGTTACAGGGGGGCGATTAAGAAGGCGATGAAGGCAGCCGCGATGCACAGCAGGCCCGGCGCGGCGAACAGGCGCCTTTGCTATACTTCGCGAATGATAGCGAAAATCAATGGCGACCGGGCACTTGCGCTCGCTCGCGACGTGCTCGACATCGAAGCGGACGCCGTGCGCGCGCTTCGCGACCAGCTCGACGGCGCCTTCGTCGGGGCGGTTGACTTCATCCTGGGTTGCCGTGGGCGCGTGGTCGTCTCCGGCATCGGCAAATCGGGGCATGTGGCGCGCAAGCTCGCGGCCACGCTCGCGAGCACGGGCACACCGGCGTTCTTCGTGCATCCCGCAGAAGCAAGCCACGGCGACCTCGGCATGGTGACCGCCGACGACGTCTTCCTCGCGCTGTCCAATTCCGGCGAAACCGAGGAACTCGTGGCCATCCTGCCGCTCATCAAACGGCTTGGCGCGAAGCTGATTGCAATGACCGGACGCCCGTCGTCGAGTCTCGCCAAACTTGCGGACGTACATCTGAATTCAGGCGTCGCCAAAGAAGCCTGTCCGATGAATCTTGCGCCCACCGCGAGCACCACTGCGGCACTTGCGCTCGGCGACGCGCTCGCGGTCGCGGTGCTCGACGCGCGCGGTTTTGGCCGCGACGATTTCGCGCGCTCGCATCCGGGCGGGGCGCTCGGCCGGCGTCTGCTCACCTATGTCAGCGACGTCATGCGCACTGGCGACCAGGTGCCAAAGGTCATGCCTGAGGCCACCGTGCGCGATGCGCTCTTCCAGTTGACGGCCAAGCGCATGGGCATGACCGCGATTGTCGATAGCGAAGAGCGCGTGAAAGGCATTTTCACCGACGGCGACTTGCGCCGCGTGCTGGAGCGCGATGGCGATTTCCGCGCGCTGCCCATCGCCGCCGTCATGACCGCCGACCCGCGCACCATTGGTCCGGATCATCTCGCGGTCGAAGCCGTGGAACTGATGGAGCGCCACCGTATCAATCAGATGCTGGTCGTCGACGAAGCGGGCAAGCTGATCGGCGCGCTCAACATGCACGACCTGTTTTCGAAGAAGGTGATCTGATGGCCGTCGCGCCCCCTACCGCTACCGAACGCGCAAGCCGCGTGAAGCTGATGATTTTCGACGTCGACGGCGTGCTGACCGACGGCGGCCTGCTCTTCACGGCGGAAGGCGACACGATGAAAGGCTTCAATTCAATGGACGGCCACGGCATGAAGCTGTTGCGCCAGGCCGGCATTGAAACCGCCATCATCACCGGCCGCAAATCGGGCATCGTCGCGGCTCGCGCGAAGGAAATGCACATCACGCATGTGTATCAGGGCATCGAAAACAAGCCGCAAGCGTTCGCGGATCTGCTCAAAGCCACCGGCATGAGCGCCGAACAATGCGGCTATATGGGCGACGACTGGGTCGACCTCGGCGTGATGCTGAAGGTGGGCTTTGCGGCCGCTCCGGCCAATTCGCATCCTGAAGTGATCGCGCGCGCTCACTGGGTCAGCGAGGCGCGCGGCGGCCACGGCGCAGCGCGGGAACTGTGCGACACCCTGCTGCGCGCCCAGCACAAGTACGAGGCGCTGCTCGCGGCCGCCTGTAGCGGCGAACAGCGGGGCCTCGTCGGATGAATAACCAGTTTCGCCTCACCTCGCTGATTCCGCTTGTCGCAATGGCCGCTCTCGCGGGCGTCACGTGGTGGCTGCTGCAAGCCACGCTGCCGCGGCAAAACGAAGGCGTGGTGCGTGCCAAAGAGCACACGCCGGACTACTTTGCCGACAACTTCTCGGTTTCCGAACTCGATCAGTCGGGCTCGACGCAGTACCGCCTGACCGCGCAGTCGCTGATTCATTACGAAGACGACGAACTCAGCGACCTCGTGAAACCCGCCATGCGCGCGTTCCAGCCAGGCAAGCCGGTAGTCACGGCGACCGGCGACACCGGCAAGGTGAACGGCGACGCGTCCATCGTCGACCTGTACGGCAACGCCCGCATCCTGCGCTCCGCGGGCAACGGCGACCCGCAGATGCAGGCCGATTCCGAGCATTTCCGCGTGCTCGTGAACGACGATGTGATCGAGACGGAAAAGCCGGTTAAACTTCAGCGCGGCATGTCCGTGATGACAGCCAGCGGCATGAATTACAACAACGTCACCCGGGTCATGCGGCTCTTCGGCAATGTGAAAGGCGCGATCGCCGCGTCCGACGCCGGCGGCAGCTCGCCCAGACAACCCGGGTAATCCCATTCCAGGCGTGACTGCATGAACGAATCGTTCCCCCGTTTTGATACCGGCCGCTCGCGCACCCTGTCCGCGTGCCGCGCCGCACTCGCTGCGCTGCTGGTCGCGTTGCCGCTTGCCGGCTTCGCGCCGCTCGCGCACGCGGACCGCGCCGACAAGGACAAGCCGCTCAATATCGAAGCGGACAACATGACTTACGACGACCTCAAACAGGTCAACATTTTCACCGGCCATGTGGTCGCCACCAAGGGTACGATCGTGATCAAGGCCGACCGTGTCGAAGTCACGCAAGACCCGCAGGGCTATCAGTACGCGACCGGCACCTCGAGCGGCGCCAATCTGTCGTATTTCCGCCAGAAGCGCGAGGGCCTCGACGAATACATCGAAGGCACGGCCGTTCGTATCGACTACGACGGCAAACAGGACCTGACCACGCTCACCACGAACGCTACCGTCAAGCGCCTGCAAGGCCTTTCGACGGTAATGGATCAGGTGCACGGCAGCGTCATCACTTATGACGGCCAGAAAGACTTCTATACCGCGAAGGCAGGCAAGGACGTCGCCGGCCCGGGCAATCCCAGCGGCCGCGTGCGCGCCATGCTGTCGCCGCGCAACGGCGGCGCCGCGCCGCTGAACGGCGCGTCGGCCACGCTCGCGCCGTCCACCACCATTCAGGGAGCGCCGAATCAGTGAGCACCTCAGCGTCCCTTCCCAATCGCAAGCCGGCGGGCACGAGCAGTTCGCTGGTGGTACGTAATCTGAAGAAGCGCTACGGTTCGCGCACGGTCGTCAAAGACGTTTCCCTCGATGTGAAAAGCGGCGAAGTGGTGGGTCTGCTCGGCCCGAACGGTGCGGGCAAGACCACGTCGTTCTATATGATCGTCGGACTCGTGCCGCTCGATGCCGGCGACATCGACCTGGACGGCAAGTCCATCAGCCTGCTGCCCATCCACAAGCGCGCTTCGCTCGGGCTTTCGTATCTGCCGCAGGAAGCGTCGGTGTTCCGCAAGCTTTCCGTCGAGGAAAACATTCGCGCCGTGCTGCAACTACAGCACGAGGAAAATGGCAAGCGCCTGTCCAAAGACGCCATCACGAGCCGTACGGAAGCGCTGCTCGACGAACTGCAAATCGCGCATTTGCGTGAAAATCCGGCGCTTTCGCTGTCGGGCGGCGAGCGCCGCCGGGTGGAAATCGCGCGGGCGCTCGCCACCAACCCGAGCTTCATTCTGCTCGACGAACCGTTCGCGGGCGTCGACCCGATCGCGGTGCTCGAAATCCAGAAAATCGTCAAATTTCTGAAGCAGCGCAATATTGGCGTGCTAATCACCGATCACAACGTGCGCGAAACCCTCGGCATCTGCGATCACGCGTACATCATCAGCGACGGCAGCGTGCTCGCGGCCGGCGCGCCGAGCGAAATCATCGAAAACGAAAGCGTGCGGCGCGTCTATCTAGGCGAGCATTTCCGCATGTAAGCGCAGTCGGGAAACGGCGGCGCATCACGCGCCGCCTCCGTTTTGCGGTCGTTATCCTCGGCGTTGTTCTGGGCGTCCTGCTGGGCGTTCTCCTGCCGGGCGGGCTCGCGCCCCGGCGCCACCGAAAGCGGACGCATGTGTAATTGCGAATTCGCAAGGTATCGCGGTCGTGGCAAACTCTCTACAATGAATCTGAACTTGCCATGAAAGCCAGCCTCCAACTCCGCCTATCGCAGCATCTTGCGTTGACCCCGCAACTGCAGCAGTCCATCCGGCTGCTTCAGCTGTCCACGCTCGAACTGCAGCAGGAAGTGGCAACGGCGATCTCGCAGAATCCGCTGCTTGAAAACGAGGACGACTGGATCGCGAGCCCGCTGCGCGTGGCTGCCGACGGCTCGCTGATCGCGCAGGCGCCCAGCTCGGCCGCGCCGCCCGACCAGATGGGCGGCAACGGCTCGTCGTCCTCCAGCAGCAGCGAGCGCTCGGAGAGCGGCGAGCCGCAAAGCGTGGACGAGTACAACGGCCTCGCGGGCGACGGCAACGGCGACTCGTCGCAGTGGAACCTCGACGACTACGGCCGCTCCGGCAATGCCTCCGACGACGACGACCTGCCGCCGCTGCAAATTCACGAATCGAGTACTTCGCTGCGCGATCACCTGATGGCGCAATTGCGCGTGACTCAGGCCGGTCAGCGCGATCGCGCGCTCGTCACGTTCCTGATCGAATCCCTCGACGACGACGGCTACCTTGCCGCCACGCTCGAAGAAGTGCTTGCGGACCTGCCGCAAGAGCTTGAAGTCGATCTCGACGAGCTGAACGCAGCACTCGCGCTGCTGCACAGCTTCGACCCCGCGGGCGTCGGCGCGCGCTCCGCGTCCGAATGCCTGAAGCTGCAATTGTTGCGGCTCGAGCCGTCGCCTACGCGGGCGTTGGCGCTCGACATCGTTGCCCATTATCTGGAACTGCTGGCCGCGCGCGATTTCACGCGTCTGCGCAAGCATTTGAAAGCCAACGACGACGACCTGCGCGCCGCGCACGCGCTGATCCGCTCACTCGAGCCGTTTCCGGGCGCCGCATACGGCAAGGCCGAGGCGGACTACGTCGTGCCGGACATCATGGTGCGCAAAACCGCCCAGGGCTGGCAGGCGGAACTGAATCCCGAGGTCGTGCCGAAGCTGCGCATCAACCACCTTTACGCCAACATTCTGCGCAATAACCGGGGCGATCCGGGCAGCGGTTCGTTGCGCCAGCAACTGCAAGAGGCGCGCTGGCTGATCAAGAATATCCAGCAGCGTTTTGAAACAATCCTGCGGGTCGCGCAAGCCATTGTCGAGCGTCAAAAGAGCTTTTTTGTGCACGGCGAAATTGCCATGCGCCCCTTGGTTTTGCGGGAAATTGCTGATACGCTGGGCCTACACGAGTCAACTGTCTCGCGTGTGACAACCGGTAAGTACATGCTCACCCCGTTCGGGACGCTTGAGTTCAAATACTTCTTCGGTTCGCATGTTTCGACGGATACGGGCGGCGCGGCGTCTTCAACGGCCATTCGCGCGCTCATCAAGCAACTGATAGGAGCGGAAAACGCAAAAACGCCTCTCTCAGACAGCCGCATAGCCGAACTGCTGGCGGAACAGGGCTTCGTGGTCGCACGGCGCACCGTGGCGAAATATCGCGAAGCGCTCAGAATCCCGGCAGTCAACCTGCGCAAGTCTCTGTAGCCCGTCGCCTTCCGTGGCGGGCATTTACCGGCCGCTCCGCAAGTTGGCGGACAGGCCGGCCGATGCGACCTGCCAGAAGTCAGTCACCGGGGGGCGACTCAGGCAAGCCGACAGATCGACCGGACCTTCGTCATCGTGCGGACCAAGCGGCCACTAGCTTGGAGAAGCACTATGAATCTGCAGATCAGTGGACACCACCTCGAAGTTACGCCTGCGTTGCGCGAATACGTGATCTCCAAATTGGATAGGGTGCTAAGACATTTCGATCAGGTCATCGACGGCAGTGTGGTCCTCTCGGTCGACAACCACAAGGAAAAGGAAAAGCGGCAAAAGGTTGAAATCAACCTGCATCTGAAGGGCAAGGACATTTTTGTCGAGAGCTGTGACAGCGACCTCTACGCTGCGATCGATCTGATGATCGACAAGCTCGACCGGCAAGTGATACGCCACAAGGATCGCCTGCAAGGCCATCAGCACGAAGCGATCAAGTATCAACCGGCGCCGCAACTGGACGTGCCGCCGCAGTAAGCAAATTCAGAAGCACTGCTTCAAACTGCTCGCCTGAAACCGCCCTGACGGGCGGTTTTTCGTTGCGGCTTTGATTGCCGATCCACGTTTGCGAAACCTGAAGAAAGAACCTATTGCGCATTGATGGCGCGCCGCACCATACGCCGTCGCCCTGTTCTATAATGTTCCGGTTACCATCGGGGTCTAGCTCGCACCAAGGCGGTCTGCCGGAGTCCTGTGCTTTCGGACTCCGACGTACGTCGCCGTGAGCATCAAACGAATGGAACGCCAATCAAACGCCCCAGCGAGGAGAACCCAGGCCACGTTTTCGCCTGTCAACATGAATCGTTTAGCCAAATTTCTTCCCCTCGAGAACGTCGTCGTCGGACTATCGGTCACCAGCAAAAAGCGCGTGTTCGAGCAAGCGGGCCTCATCTTCGAGAACCAGAACGGCATCGCCCGCAGCACGGTCACAGACAATCTGTTTGCGCGCGAGCGCCTCGGATCCACGGGGCTGGGCGAAGGCGTCGCGATTCCGCACGGCCGGATCAAAGGGCTCAAGCAGCCGCTCGCCGCGTTTGTCCGTCTCGCTGAACCCATTCCCTTCGAATCGCCCGACGGTCAGCCGGTCTCGCTGCTCATCTTCCTGCTCGTGCCCGAACAGGCCACGCAGCAGCACCTCGAAATTCTTTCGGAAATCGCGCAGTTGCTGTCCGATCGCGAGGCACGCGAGCGCCTGCATACGGAAGAAGACCGCGAATCATTGCATCGCCTGCTCACTCAGTGGCAACCTTGATGCAGCGGCGGTTATCCGCACGCCGCCTGCCTGCACGGCCAACCGGGCGCGTGCGGGTACAGCCAGGTCCGGCTCACGGCCCGCATTAGTGCGGCCGGCGCTGTGTCCGGCAAGCGGCCAACACTGGAGTCACTGACTCATGGATACGTCCAGCATCAACGCCCAGAGCATTTTCGACGATAACGCCGCCACGCTGAAACTAAGCTGGCTGACAGGGCATGAAGGCTGGGAACGCGGCTTTTCTTCGGAATCGGTCGCCAATGCCACGTCGAGCGCCGACCTCGTCGGCCACTTGAACCTGATCCACCCCAACCGGATCCAGGTGCTCGGCGACGCCGAAATCGACTACTACAAACGCCAGACCGACGAAGACCGCTCGCGCCACATGGCCGAGCTGATCGCGTTGGAACCGCCGTTCCTGGTGGTGGCAGGGGGCGTTGCCGCGCCGCCCGAACTGGTGCTGCGTTGCACGCGCTCGTCAACACCGCTCTTCACCACGCCCATGTCGGCGGCGGCGGTGATCGACAGCCTGCGCCTTTACATGTCGCGCATTCTCGCGCCGCGCGCCACGCTACACGGCGTGTTCATGGACATCCTCGGCATGGGCGTGCTGCTGACCGGCGACTCGGGCCTCGGCAAAAGCGAGCTCGGTCTCGAACTGATCAGCCGCGGCCACGGACTCGTCGCCGACGACGCCGTGGACTTCGTGCGCCTCGGCCCGGACTTCGTCGAAGGACGCTGCCCGCCGCTTCTGCAGAATCTGCTGGAAGTGCGCGGCCTGGGCCTGCTCGACATCAAGACGATTTTCGGCGAAACCGCCGTGCGCCGCAAAATGAAGCTGAAGCTGATCGTGCAACTGGTGCGCCGCCCTGACGGCGAGTTCCAGCGGCTGCCGCTGGAGAGCCAGACCGTCGACGTTCTGGGGCTGCCCATCAGCAAGGTAACGATTCAGGTGGCCGCGGGCCGCAACCTCGCAGTGCTGGTCGAAGCGGCTGTGCGCAACACGATCCTGCAATTGCGCGGCATCGACACATTGCGCGATTTCATGGATCGCCAGCGTCTTGCCATGCAGGATCCGGATAGCCAGTTTCCCGGCAAATTGATCTGAGCCGAGCACGGCGTTCATGCGTTTTCATGCGGTACCCGAAGCCCTCGCCCGCGGCCTGCCGCGGGCACGCGCGAGAGGCTCAGATGCTATGATGAAACGGACCGATTTCACGACTCCATGCGCATAATCCTCATCACTGGCATATCCGGCTCAGGCAAGTCCGTCGCGCTGAACGCGCTCGAGGACGCGGGCTATTACTGCGTCGACAATCTGCCGCCGCGCTTCCTGCCCGAGCTCGCGTCGTATCTTGCCGAAGACGGACACGACCGCCTTGCAGTGGCGATCGACGCCCGTTCGAGCGCGTCGCTCGACGACATGCCGGCCATGATCCGCGACCTGTCGCGCGCGCATGACGTGCGCGTGCTGTTCCTCAACGCGAGCACGCAGTCGCTGATTCAACGCTTTTCCGAAACGCGCCGCCGCCATCCGCTGTCGGGCTCCACTGCTCACGATGCCGATGTCGGCCTGCTCACGTCGCTTGCCGAGGCGATCGAACGGGAACGCGAGCTCGTCGCGGGCCTGGCCGAGTTCGGCCACCAGATCGACACGAGCAATCTGCGTGCGAACGTGCTGCGTCAATGGGTCAAGCGCTTTATCGAGCAGGAGCACGCAGGGCTCGTGCTGATGTTCGAGTCGTTCGGCTTCAAACGCGGCGTGCCGCTCGACGCCGATTTTGTGTTCGACGTACGCACGCTGCCGAACCCATACTACGATCATGAATTGCGCCCTCTTACGGGCCTCGACAAACCGGTAATCGATTTTCTCGGCGCCCTGCCGGTCGTGCATGAAATGATCGACGACATTCAGAAGTTTCTCGCGAAATGGCTGCCGCATTTCCGCGACGACAATCGTAGTTACCTGACGGTCGCGATTGGTTGCACGGGTGGTCAGCACCGCTCGGTGTTTATTGCGGAGACGCTCGCCGCGCGTCTCGCCAATGTAGCGAATGTAATCGTGCGGCACCGCGACGCACCGGTCGAGGCCGGCGCGTCATCGAAGTTAGTGGCTTAACCGGCCGCATCGCGCGGCCTCAACTCGAAGCGTTGCGCCATGTCATCTACTTCTACTGTGCTCGCCGATGTGCCGCTGTTCCCGCTCCACACGGTTCTGTTTCCTGACGGAATCCTGCCGCTGAAGATTTTCGAAGCGCGCTATCTGGACATGGCGCGCGACTGCCTGCGCGAAAAGACGCCATTCGGCGTGTGCCTGCTGAAAAGCGGTGCGGAAGTCGCGCGGGAGAACGAATCTTCGGTGCCCGAATCGATCGGCTGCCTGGCGGAAATCGACCAATGCGACGTTGAGACTTTCGGCATGTTGCTGATTCGCGCCCGCGGCACGCGGCGCTTCCGCTTGCTGTCGCACCGCGTGGAAAGCAGCGGCTTGCTGGTGGGCATGGCAGAGCCGCTCGGAGAAGACCGGCCGCTCGAAGACAATCAGCAGTTGGCCAAGTTCGGCGCATGCGCGGAAGTGCTCGAGCGGATCATCGCGACGATCCGCGAGCGCGATCCGGATAGCCTGCCGTTTGCCGAGCCATTCAGGCTTGAAGACCCTTCGTGGGTGTCGAACCGCCTTGCCGAAGTGCTACCGATCGCACTGCGCGCGCGTCAGAAACTCATGGAAATGCAAGACGCCGGCGCGCGCATCGAAGTGGTTCATCGTTATATGCAGCAGCATCAACTGCTTTAGGCTGTAGCGACGACGCCCAAACGACCGCGCACGCACGCGGTTTTTCAGATCAGCGAACCTTGCAGGCTGTCCAGCAGTTTGCGCACGGGCGCCGGCACCCCGAATGAGTCGAGATCGCGGAGCGCGACCCACGCGGTCTGCGCATCGCCGAGCGCGGCGAGCGCGCCGACGCCCCTCTCGAGTTCCGCGAGGCGCGGCTCGATGTCCAGCTTGAAATGCGTGAACACGTGCGTGAGCGGCGCCAGTCTGTACACGCCGCCGGCGTTGCCGAACTCCGCAGCGCGGGCCGCCAGCGCGGCTTCGTCGGCGGCTTCGGGCAAGCTCCACAGTCCGCCCCAGATACCCGAAGGCGGTCGCTTCTCAAGCATGACCGCGTCGCCGTCACGCAGCACCAGCATCCACGTGCGGCGGGTCGGCACGGCTTTCTTCGGGCGGGCCGCGGGCAGTTCGCGCTGACGGCCCGTCACGTTGGCGACGCAGTCAGCGGCAAACGGACAGCGCAGGCAGTCCGGCTTGCCGCGCACGCACAAGGTCGCGCCGAAGTCCATCAAGCCTTGCGTGTATGCGCTGACTTCGTCGTCCGATGCATTCGAGGGCAATAGCGATTCCGCCAGTGTCCACATCGCGTTCTCGACCTTCTTCTCGCCGGGAAAACCTTCCACGCCGAACACCCGCGCGAGCACGCGCTTCACGTTGCCGTCGAGAATCGTCGCGCGCGCGCCGAACGCAAACGAGGCGATCGCCGCTGCCGTCGACCGGCCGATTCCCGGCAGTTCGGCAAGCTCTTCCACCGAAGCCGGAAACGCGCCGCCGTGCTGCTCGACGACTGTCTGCGCGCAGCGATGCAGGTTGCGCGCGCGCGTGTAGTAGCCGAGCCCGGCCCATAGCGCCATCACATCGTCGACGGGTGCGGCGGCCAGCGCGGCGACATCCGGAAAACGTGCGAGAAACTTCGCGTAGTACGGAATAACCGTCGACACCTGGGTCTGCTGCAACATGATTTCCGACAGCCAGATCCGATAGGGATCGCGCGTGTTCTGCCACGGCAGGTCATGGCGGCCGTGCTCGCGCTGCCAGGCGATCAGCCGTGGAGCGAAATGCGGCGCGAGCGGCGACGTGAGCGGGGACACGGGCAAAGCAGGCGCAGCGGCGGGCGACAACTGCTGCGCGGAGCGCGGAGTCAGGCGGGAAGGCATCGAAAATTAGCGCTGGCAGGTGGGACAAAAGTAAGTAGAGCGCTGACCTTGCACGATCTGTCTGATCGGTGTGGCGCACACACGGCACGGCTGGCCCGCGCGATCATAGACGAAATAATCCAGCTGGAAGTAACCGCTCTCGCCATTGCTGCCGACGAAATCGCGCAGCGTGCTGCCGCCCTTTTCGATTGCCGCGGCCAGCGTCACGCGCACGGCGTCGGCCAGCAGGCCGTAGCGCACGAGCGAGACGCGGCCCGCTGCGGTAGTCGGCCGGATGCCCGCGCGAAAGAGGCTTTCTGACGCATAGATATTTCCCACGCCGACTACGATTTCTCCGGCGAGCAGCGCCTGCTTCACCGACACCTTGCGCCCGCGCGTAAGCCGATGCATCAGCGCGCCGGAGAACGCCGGTGAAAACGGCTCGACGCCCAGACTGGCAAGCAACGGATGCCCGAGCACGTCGCCCGCCTCGCGCGGATGCCAGAGCACGGCGCCGAAGCGCCGCGGATCGCGAAAGCGCAAAATGAAGTCGTCGAAAATCCAGTCGACGTGGTCGTGTTTCGCAGCGGCCGGCGCATGCGGCACATGGCGCAACACGCGCAGCGTCCCTGTCATGCCAAGATGCACGATGAACCAACCGGAGTCGGTTTCGAACAGCAGATACTTGCCGCGCCGCTCGACGTTGCGTACCACGTGGCCGCGCAAGGTCTTCGCAAGGTCCGCCGGAATCGGCCAGCGCAGCGCAGGCGTGCGCACCTCGACGCGCTCGACCTTGCGGCCGGCCACATACGGTTCGATTCCCCGTCGGGTAACCTCAACTTCTGGCAACTCTGGCATGTCTAACTGGTCTGCAACTTGCGTGAGTGGTTGTGCGCGTATTGTAGCGAGCGCGTTACAATCGTCCGAAACATTGAACGGATTTCCATGAACTTGTCCTTCGTGAAGCTGTTTTTGAAGCGCCCGGCCAGCGCATTCCGCGTGCCGCACGCAGTGTCCGCACGGCGCTCGCTCGGTGCCGCCGCGCTCGCCCTGTGGGCGTTCGCCGCGGTGCCCGCGCACGCGCAGGACCCGTCGCCGGACGCGGACGACACGTCGGTCACGCTGAGCGATCCGCTCGGCCCGCCGTCGGCGGACGAACAAAAGGCGCTGCCCAACGTGCAGCTGACGAGCCAGATCGTATTCCAGGTGCTCGCCGCCGAAGTGGCACTGCAACGCAATCAGCCAGCGCCCGCTTACCAGACGTATCTTGCGCTCGCGCGCGACACGCACGATCCGCGCATGGCGCAGCGCGCCACCGAAATCGCGCTGGCCGCGCAAAGCCCGTCGGACGCACTGGCCGCAGCACAACTCTGGCAGCAGTATGCGCCGAACTCCGAGCGCGCCGCCCAGTTGGACGCGTCGCTGCTGGTGCTGTCGGGCAAGCCTGATGACGCCGAGCCGCTGCTCGCGCGCGAGCTTGCCCGCGTGCCGGCCGACAATCGCGGTAACGCCATTCTCGCGCTGCAATTGCTGCTGTCGCGCGGACCGAACCGGGTCGGTGGCCTGCATGTGTTGCAGGACATGCTGAAGAACGACATGAACCGGCCGGAAGCGCAACTGGCCATCGCGCGTCAGCAACTGGTCGCAGACGACGCGCCGGGCGCCCACAAGTCGCTGCAGCAGGCGCTCGCGCTGAAGCCCGACTATCTGCCGGCAGCGCTGATGCTGTCGCAAATGGGCCCGGAGGAGCGCAAGGAAGGCATTGCGTCCCTCGAAAAATACGTGCAGCAGAATCCGAAATCGCATGATGCGCGCCTCGCGCTCGCGCAAATGTATCTGGCGAGCGACCGTCTGGACGACGCGCAAAAGCAGTTCGAGGTAATGCATAAGGCGAACGCAAGCGACCTCACGCCGCTCATGGCGCTCGGGCTCATCAAGATCCAGCAGAAGAATCTCAACGACGCGCAGGGCTATCTGACGCAATACGCGCAACAGGCAGAGAAGACTCCGGGCGCCGATCCGGGCCAGGCGTATATCTATCTTGCGCAGATGTCGCTGGAACAGAAGAACGAGGCGGCCGCCGCCGACTGGCTCAACAGAATCTCGCCGTCGAGCCAGCAGTATCTCTCCGCGCAGATAACGCGTGCGCAGCTGCTCGCAAAGCAGGGCAAGCCGGACGACGCGCGCCGCCAGCTCGCCAGCCTGCGGCCCGCCGATCCGCGCGACCAGGCGCTTGTCGCGCGCACCGACGCGGCGATCCTGTTCGACGCGAAGCGCTATCCGGAAGCTGAAACGCGCCTGCAACAAGCCACGGCTGCGTTCCCGGACGACCCCGACCTGACCTACGATTACGCGATGGCCGCCGAAAAGAACGGCCATTTCGACACCATGGAAGCGCAATTGCGCAAGCTAATCCAGACGCAGCCGGACAATCCCCAGGCGTACAACGCGCTCGGCTATTCGCTTGCCGATCGCAACCAGCGTCTCGCAGAAGCCGACAAGCTGGTCGAAAAGGCCTCGTCACTAGCGCCGAACGACGCATTCATCATGGACAGCGTGGGCTGGGTCAAGTACCGCATGGGCGATACGACGGACGCTATCCGGGTGCTGCGCAAGGCCTACACCATTCAGCCGAACGCCGAAATCGGCGCGCACCTCGGCGAAGTGCTGTGGAAAGCCGGCGACCAGGACCAGGCTCGCGCCGCCTTTCGTGAGGCGCGCAAGCTCGAACCGGACAACGAAACGCTCGTCAAAACGCTGCAACGTCTTCAGGTGAATGATCTTTAATGCGTCTTTCCAGTCTTGATACTTTTTTGCGGGCGCCGCGTCGTGCGGCGCTCGGGCTCGCCGCAGCCGCCGCCCTCGTACTGTCCGGCTGTGCTTCGGTAAAACCGCAAGGGCCGTCCACGTCGAATGCCGCCACCGCGGTAACCGCGCAAACAAGCCGCGCTTACCAGGGCCGTTTTGCCGTTCAGTACAACGATCAGAACGGCCAGCAGCGCAATGCGTACGGTAATTTCTCGTGGCAGGAAACGGGTGACACCGTCACCCTGCAATTGCGCAATCCGCTTGGGCAGACGCTCGCCATCGTGACCTCGTCGCCAGCCTCAGCTACGCTCGAGTTGCCCAACCGTCAGCCGCTCACCGCGGACAACGTGTCTACGCTGATGCAGAACGCGCTGGGCTTCGCGCTGCCTGTCGAAGGTTTGCGCTACTGGCTGCAGCCTTCGCCCGCGCCTACTTCGCGCGCGAAAACGGAAAAGGACCCGCAGCAGCCGTCGCGCCTGAAGGAGATTACCCAGGATGGCTGGACGATCGACTATCTGGCCTACGCCGAGGCGCCCGCCACCGGCGTGAAGCGCGTGAACCTGACGCGTGACGAGCCGCCGCTCGACATCAAGCTCGTGCTGGACCAGTAAATCGCGCGCTCCTGCCGCTTATTCGGCGCCTTGTCGGCGCATGTAGCCTCGACTCATGATCGAAACAACCAACTCGCTGCGCGATTGCCTCGCGCCAGCGAAACTCAACCTCTTCCTGCACATCACCGGGCGCCGGCCGGATGGCTATCACACGCTGCAAACGGTCTTCCAGCTACTCGACTGGGGCGACACGCTGCACTTCACGCGGCGCGACGACGGGCTGATCACGCGCAGCACCGAAATCGCCGACGTGCCGCCCGAACACGACCTCACCGTACGCGCTGCCAACCTGCTTAAAGCACATACAGGCTGCCCGCAAGGCGTCGATATAGAGATCGAAAAGCGCCTGCCGATGGGCGCAGGGCTCGGCGGCGGCAGTTCCGACGCGGCCACCACGCTGCTCGCGTTGAACCGGCTGTGGAACCTTCACTTGCCGCGGCTGGAATTGCAGGAGCTGGCACTGAAGCTCGGCGCCGACGTCCCGTTCTTCGTTTTCGGAAAAAATGCGTTCGCGCAGGGTGTCGGAGAAGCATTAGACGTTGTACAATTGCCGCCGCGTCATTTCCTGGTAGTGACGCCGAGGGTTCATGTTCCGACTGCAGCGATTTTTTCCGAAAAAGCGTTGACAAGAGATTCAAAAGCCCTCACAATTACGGACTTTCCTGCAGAACTTAGCTGCAACACTGAATGGCCTGAAAGTTTTGGCCGCAATGACATGCAGCAGGTTGTCGTCGGAAAGTACGCGGAAGTAGCGCAAGTGCTGCGATGGTTTGAAAATATCGCGCCGGCGCGGATGTCCGGATCTGGTGCAAGTGTCTTTGCAGCGTTCCGTAGCAAAGCTGAAGCAGAAGCGGCGCAAGCCAAACTGCCAGCCGAATGGAACAGCGCAGTGGCCGCCAGTCTGGAAGTGCATCCACTCTTTGCTTTCGCGTCATAGGTTTTGCATCGTCGAACGAAACTCCACGTTCGGCGGAGCTCAAAGTTAGTGTAGGGGAGTCGCCAAGCTGGTTAAGGCACCGGATTTTGATTCCGGCATGCAAAGGTTCGAATCCTTTCTCCCCTGCCAAAATTTCTCGCATTTCCCCTCGCCCCCAGCCTGAAGCAGGTGCACGATGAGCAGCCATGACGGCCTGATGGTTTTTACTGGCAACGCAAATCCCGCGCTTGCACAGGAAGTCGTCAAAATCCTCGGTATTCCCCTCGGCAAAGCAATGGTGAGCCGTTTCTCGGACGGTGAAATCCAGGTCGAGATTCAGGAAAACGTGCGCGGCAAAGACGTGTTTGTTCTGCAGTCTACGTGTGCACCGGCGAACGACAACCTGATGGAACTGATGATCATGGTCGACGCGCTCAAGCGCGCATCTGCCGGCCGGATCACCGCAGCCATCCCCTACTTCGGTTATGCCCGCCAGGATCGCCGCCCCCGTTCGGCGCGCGTCGCCATCTCGGCAAAGATCGTGGCGAACATGCTGGAAATCGCGGGTGTCGAGCGGATCATTACGATGGATCTGCACGCCGACCAGATTCAGGGCTTCTTCGACATCCCGGTCGACAATATCTACGCTACGCCGGTGCTCCTCGGCGATCTGCGCAAGCAGAACTATGAGAATCTGCTGGTCGTGTCGCCGGACGTCGGCGGTGTGGTGCGTGCCCGTGCATTGGCGAAGCAGCTGAACTGCGACCTCGCGATCATCGACAAACGCCGCCCCAAGGCGAACGTTGCCGAAGTGATGAACATCATCGGTGAGGTTGAAGGCCGTACCTGCGTGATCATGGACGACATGGTCGACACCGCCGGCACGCTTTGCAAGGCAGCACAGGTTCTGAAGGAACGTGGCGCGAAACAGGTTTTCGCTTACGCCACTCACCCGGTTCTGTCGGGCGGCGCAGGCGAGCGCATCGCTGCATCCGCTCTGGACGAACTGGTCGTCACGGACACGATCCCGCTCGGCGAAGAAGCCCGCTCGTGCGCCAAGATCCGTTCGCTGACCAGCGCCGGCCTGCTGGCCGAAACGTTCTCGCGCATTCGCCGGGGCGATTCGGTGATGTCGCTGTTCGCTGAAAGTTAAGTATTTGTGAAAGCGCGGTTGCCGCTTCATGCGGCGTGGCGCGCTTTTGCACAATCGGCATGAACGAACGAAGGTTCGTGCCGCAGCTCTGGGGCCTCAGCCATAACGGCTTGCGGGCCCCGTTTTTACTGCCTGGTCGCGGGCAGTGCATTGGAGATTCAAAATGAAAGTTGTCGCTTTCGAGCGTTCTTTGCAAGGTACGGGTGCGAGCCGCCGCCTGCGTAACTCGGGCAAGACCCCGGGCATCGTATATGGCGCTGGTGCTGAAACGCAATTGGTCGAACTGGACCACAACGCGCTGTGGCACGCGCTGAAGAAAGAAGTTTTCCACTCGTCGATTCTCGATCTGGAAGTCGGCGGCAAGTCGCAACAGGTTCTGCTGCGCGACGTGCAATACCATCCGTTCCGTCAGCTCGTGCTGCACGTGGACTTTCAGCGCGTCGACGCAACGAAGAAGCTGCACACCAAGGTGCCGCTGCACTTCATGAACCAGGAAACCAACCCGGCAGTGAAGCTGTCGAGCGCGGTGATCTCGCACGTCGTGAACGAACTGGAAGTCGAGTGCCTGCCGTCGGCACTGCCGGAATTCATCGAAGTCGATCTGGCCAAGATCGAAGCCGGTCAATCGGTTCACGCCAAGGACATCCCGCTGCCCGCAGGCGTGTCGCTGGTTGCTCACGTCGAAGCTGAAAACCCGGTCGTCGCTTCGGCAACGATCCCGGCTGGCGCCGTGTCGGAAAGCGACGCTGCTGCCGCAGAAGGCGAAACGCCGGCTGCTTGAGCGCCCTTCGCGCACTGAGCAAGCAATTCTCGCGATCCGTCTGCATGAGACGGTCGACGTGACCCGCCGAGGTTCGCCCCGGCGGGTTTTTTTTCGGTTTTTTTCGGCTCGGCCGTCGCCGGTTCCCGGGCCAGATGGACCCACGCAATCATGATCAAGCTGATCGTCGGACTCGGCAATCCGGGCGCCGAATACACCGCGACGCGCCATAACGCCGGCTTCTGGCTGGTGGACCAGCTGGCGCGCGAAGCAGGCACGACGCTGCGCGACGAGCGGCGCTTCCACGGCTTTTACGCGAAAGCACGACTGCACGGGGAGGAAGTGCATCTACTCGAGCCGCAGACTTATATGAACCGCTCAGGCCAGTCGGTTGTCGCGCTTGCGCAATTCTTCAAGATTCTGCCCGACGAGATTCTCGTCGCGCACGACGAACTGGACATGCCGCCCGGCAGTGTGAAGCTCAAGCTTGGCGGCGGCAGCGGCGGTCATAATGGCTTGAAGGACATCACCGCGCATCTGTCGTCGCAACAGTATTGGCGGCTGCGCATCGGCATCGGGCACCCACGCGACCTGATTCCGGAGAGCGCACGTGCAGGCGCGAAGCCCGACGTCGCCAACTACGTGCTCAAGCCACCGCGCCGCGAAGAGCAGGAGGTGATTGACGCCTCCATCGAGCGGGCGCTCGCCGTCATGCCGCAGATCATCAAGGGCGAGCTGGAACGCGCGATGATGCAGCTGCATCGCAATTCGTAACGCACGTTGGCGACGTTAGCGGGCGAAGTTCGGCCGCATTGCGCCAAGGCAGCACCGGCCACCCGCCACCGCCCCCGGCAGCATCTGAGCACATTGATCCGCGACCAGACGCCAAGTCGACCGCGTCGCATGGGAGAAGCCTTTGAGCCGATATTGGAGTGACATCGTTCACCGCCTGACGCCGTATGTGCCGGGCGAGCAGCCCGCGCTCGCGCATCCGGTGAAGCTGAACACCAACGAGAATCCATACCCGCCATCGCCGCGCGTACTGGAGGCGATTCGCGAAGAGCTAGGCTCGGGCGGCGAATCGTTGCGTCGTTACCCCGACCCGACCGCACGGAAACTGCGCGAAACCGTGGCCGCGTATCACGGCATCCGCGCCGAGCAGGTTTTCGCCGGCAACGGCTCTGACGAGGTCCTCGCGCTCACCTTCCAGGCCTTGCTGAAGCACGACAAGCCCTTGTTGTTCCCCGACATCACGTACAGCTTCTACCCTACTTACGCGCGACTTTTCGACGTCGAGTATCAGACCATTCCGCTCGACGACGCCTTCGCGATCAATGTCGACGACTACGCCGTGGCCAACGGCGGCATCCTGTTTCCGAACCCGAACGCTCCGACCGGACGCCCGCTGCCGCTTGCGGATATCGAGCGCCTGCTGCAGAAGAACCCCGATTCGGCCGTCGTGATCGACGAGGCGTATGTGGATTTCGGCGCGCAGTCGGCCGTCACGCTGATCGACCGCTACCCGAACCTGCTCGTCGTGCAGACAGTGTCCAAGTCACGCTCGCTCGCGGGCATGCGCGTCGGCTTCGCGTTCGGCAATGCAGAATTGATCGACGCGCTCAATCGGGTAAAAGACAGCTTCAATTCATATCCGCTGGACCGCCTCGCGCAAGTTGCGGCGTGTGCAGCATACGAAGACGACGAGTGGTTTCGCGACATCTGCGCGAAAGTCATTGCGAGCCGCGAACGGCTGGCTGGCGGCCTGACTGAACTGGGCTTCGACGTCGTGCCGTCGGCGGCGAATCTACTGTTTGCGCGCCACAAGGGGCACGACGCAACAACGCTGCTATCGCGGCTGCGCGAAAGAGAGATTTTTGTGCGCCACTTCAACGCGCCGAGAATCGACCAGCACTTGCGCATCTCGGTGGGAACCGACGCAGAGTGCGACGTTCTGCTCGACGCATTGCGCGCGATCCTGAACGCCTAGCCGGTTAATCGCCGGACTAACCGGCAAAAAAAACGGCGAGGCCCACGCCTCGCCGTTTCCTTTTCCGTACTTCATTGTGCGTCGAGCCGGAGCTCACGCGCTCTTTGCTGCCTGCAGTGCGTGATACTTCGCCATCAAGCCTTCCGGCGTTTCCAGATGCTCGGGATCACGCGGAATGCATTCGACCGGGCACACCTGGATGCACTGCGGTTCGTCGAAATGCCCGACGCACTCGGTGCACTTCTTCGGGTCGATCACATAGATTTCCGGGCCCATCGAAATGGCGTCGTTCGGGCACTCGGGCTCGCACACGTCGCAATTGATGCACTCGTCGGTAATCATCAAAGCCATACTTCTCTCACTTCGTACCGGCTGCGGCCGGCTTCGTTCCGTCAAACCGACAGTTTACGCCGGTTACGGCTGCCCCGCCGGAGCGCCGTTACTGGAGTCCAATGCTGCGACCTTTTCCTTCAGCCATTTTTCGACCGACGGGAACACGAACTTGCTCACGTCGCCGCCCAGTTGCGCGATCTCGCGGACAATCGTGCCAGAGATGAACTGATACTGGTCGGACGGCGTCATGAACATGGTTTCCACGTCCGGCAGCAAATAGCGGTTCATACCGGCCATCTGGAACTCATACTCGAAGTCGGACACCGCCCGCAGGCCGCGCACGATCACGCGCGCGTTGTTGGTGCGCACGAAATCTTTCAGCAGCCCCTTGAAGCTCATGACCTGCACGTTCGGGTAATGGCCCAGCACTTCATGGGCGATGTCCAGACGCTCTTTCAGCGTGAAAAACGGCTTCTTGTTGCGGCTGTCGGCAACGCCGACCACCAGCGTGTCGAAGATGCTCGACGCGCGCCGAACGAGGTCTTCGTGACCGCGTGTCAGCGGATCGAACGTGCCCGGGTACACGGCGACTACCATGAGATTTCTCCTCTCTTCAGACAGATGGGCACGTCAAAGCGTCCACTCGACGCATTTGGCACCGGCCGCGCGCGTGACGTCAAACCGTCCGGCGCTTGTTATGGAAGGCGCATTATTCCTCATTTTCGCGCTGCAGCAAATGGAAGTGGACAGCGCCGGCTTTCCCTTCCCGCACGATTTTCCACCCAGTGAGCGCTTCGTTCCCATCGAGTTCAAGGGTCGCGCCGGCCTCCACGTAAAGAAAGCCGTTTTCACTGACGAGCGGCGCGGCGAGCGCAAGCGCCTTGTCGAGCAGATCGTCGCCAAAAGGCGGGTCGAGGAACACCACGTCGAACGAAGCGGGCGGCAGGCTCGCCGCGAGCCGCAAAGCGTCGGCCTCGGCAATCTCAATCACGCGTGCGGAAAGGCGTTGCTGGTTCGCCCGCAATTGGGCGGCCGCGCGCGCGTTGCGCTCGACCATCAGCACGCGCGCAGCGCCACGCGAGGCCGCCTCGAAACCCAGCGCGCCGCTGCCAGCAAACAGGTCGAGGCAACGCTCGCCGTCCAGACGCTGCCCCAGCCAGTTGAACAGCGTTTCGCGGACCCTGTCCGGCGTGGGACGCAGCCCCTCCAGGTCGAGCACGGGCAAGGGCGTGCGTTTCCAGTCGCCGCCGATAATGCGGATGGCGTGCGGTTTACCGCCTTTGGGCGAAGCGCCGTGGGCGCGGGAAGGTGCTGAACGGGGCATGCAGAATCGATTACGTTGGTGGAGGTGCCCGCCGCATTCACACAAAGGCAAAGCGAGCACACTGGAGCGCCAACGTTACCACAGGGGCGCCGCGCGTCCAGCCTGGCCGTTCGGCCGATACGACGCGCGACGGCGCGCCTGATAAAATGTGCGGCTTCCAGCGTCCTGCATTCCCCATTGCAGCGCTGCCTGCCGCTCCCGCCGGCGCCGTGCCGGCTGCGCGCATTGACGCGCACTCTCACCACGCCAGATCATGTTCAGCTTTTTCAAACGATTCAAGGGTTCGAAAGAGTCCGAAAACACGCCAGACGAATCGCAAGACGCGCCCGACGTTCCTGACGCGCTAGTAGACGACCTCACGAGGCAAGCCTTGGCCGCGCCCCCGGCTGACGCTGCACCGCCGTTTACAACCCCGTTTGCGCCAGAAACGCAGCCCGACAGCCAACCACGAACAGAAACGCAGCCTGCTGCGCAGCCCGAAGCGGTATTCGAGGAATCGTCGCTCGAAACCGTAGAAATCGTGCCGCCGCCGGTTCAGGACGCGAGCGCCAAGCGCTCGTGGCTGACTCGCCTGAAAACCGGCTTGTCGAAGACCAGTTCGAGCCTCACCGGCATTTTCATCGGCACGAAGATCGACGAAGAGCTGTATGAAGAGCTCGAAACCGCGCTGCTCATGTCGGACGCGGGCGTCGACGCAACGGAATTCCTGCTCGAGGCGTTGCGCGAGAAAGTGCGCACCGAGCGTCTCACCGAGCCGCAACAGGTCAAGGCCGCGCTGCGCGCGCTGCTGGTCGATCTGCTGAAACCGCTCGAAAAATCGCTGATGCTCGGACGCGCGAAGCCGCTCGTCATGATGATCGCGGGCGTCAACGGCGCAGGCAAGACCACCAGCATCGGCAAGCTCGCCAAGCATCTGCAGAGTTTCAACCAGTCTGTGCTGCTGGCCGCCGGCGACACGTTCCGCGCGGCCGCACGCGAGCAACTGGCCATCTGGGGTCAGCGCAACAACGTGACGGTAGTGGCGCAGGAAAGCGGCGACCCGGCCGCGGTGATTTTCGACGCGGTCGGCGCTGCGCGCGCGCGCAAGATCGACGTGATGATGGCGGACACCGCCGGCCGCCTGCCCACCCAGTTGCATCTGATGGAAGAGTTGCGCAAGGTCAAGCGTGTGATCGGCAAAGCGCAGGACGGCGCGCCGCACGAAGTGCTGCTCGTGATCGACGCCAATACCGGGCAGAACGCGCTCGCGCAGGTCAAGGCGTTCGACGACGCGCTGGGACTCACCGGCCTCATCGTCACCAAGCTCGACGGCACGGCGAAGGGCGGTATTCTCGCGGCTATCGCGCGACAACGGCCGATTCCGGTGTACTTCATCGGCGTCGGCGAAAAAGTGGAAGATTTGCAGCCCTTCAGCGCCGAAGAGTTTTCGGACGCGTTGCTCGGCGGCTGAGCGCTCGTTCAACGGACACTCATCACAGCGCTGCCCTCGGGCGAGCATTCAGGCGAGCAAAAAGGGCACTCCGCGGAGTGCCCTTTTTTCCTTCACCACAACCACTGCTGCGGCTTCATTCCGCGTCCGGCTGCGCACCCGGCGCCGCGCGCGCGAACGCGTCGATCTGCATGGCGTGGTCGTAGATGCGCTGAATCGTCGGAAACCGCGCGGTGTCGACCTTGAAGCGTTGCGCGTTGAACACCTGCGGAATCAGACACGCGTCGGCGAGCGTAGGCGTGTCGCCAAAACACAGCTTGCCTGTTCGCGGCTCGCCTGCGAGGTGCGCCTCCAGCGCCGCAAATCCGGCTTCCACCCAATGCCGATACCACGCGTCTTTCGCATCGTCGTCCACGCGCAGCGTGTGTTTCAGATATTTCAGCACGCGCAGATTGTTCAGCGGATGAATCTCGCACGCCACCTGTAAAGCCACCGAACGCACGTAAGCGCGGTCGGCGGGTGCCTCGGGCAAAAGCGGCGGCTCGGGGTGCGTTTCCTCCAGATACTCGATGATCGCAAGCGACTGCGGCACCAGGTCGTGGCCGTCGACCAGAGTCGGCACGACGCCGTCCGGATTGATCTTGCGGTATTCCGGCTTCAGTTGCTCGCCGCCATCGCGCACGAGGTGCACAGGCACGTAGTCGTACGGCAGCTTCTTCACATTCAGCGCGATGCGCACCCGATACGACGCCGAGCTGCGGAAATAGCTGTAGAGCTTCATTTGTTTGTCTCCTCCCCCAAAAGCGTGTCACACGACGCGCACGCTCAACTCGCCGAGCGCGTCCACGCCGCCCTTCATCAGATCGCCTTGCACCACCGCGCCGACGCCTTCAGGCGTGCCGGTAAAAATCAGATCGCCGGGTTGCAGCTCGAAAAGCGTAGACAGGTAGGCAATGGTCTCGGCCACCGACCAGATGAGCTGCGACACGTCGGAACGCTGCTTGTCCTCACCGTTGACGGACAGCCAGATCGCGCCTTGTCCCACGTGGCCGACTGTCGAAACCGGATGAATCGGCCCGAGCGGCGCCGAGTGATCGAAACCTTTCGCGGTATCCCACGGACGCCCCAGTTTCTTCGCCTCCGCCTGCAGGTCGCGACGCGTCATATCGAGGCCCAGTGCGTAGCCATAAACGTGGTCGAGTGCGCGCTCAGCCGGGATATTCTTGCCGCCCTTGCCGATCGCCGCGACCAGCTCCATTTCGAAGTGGACGTTTTTCGACAACGACGGATACGGGAATTCGCCAGTCTCGCCCGGCGCCACGTACAGAACGGCATCGGCGGGCTTGCTGAAGAAAAACGGCGGCTCGCGGTCCGGATCGTGTCCCATCTCACGGGCGTGCGCCTCGTAATTGCGGCCGACGCAGTAAATGCGGCGCACAGGGAATTGTTCGCTCGACCCCACCACCGGCACCGCAACGACTGGTGCGGGCGCAAATACGTAACTCATCCGATTCTCCGTTCCTGGTTGGAAATGAGCCGCGGCGCGGCGCTAAACAGCGAGTGTAACGCGCGGCACAAGGCGGTGCGCGCCAGTCCAGCAGGGCTTCGAGTCAGCGGCGCGGCGCCGCCGGCGTCTCGCCCGACGGCCATAGATGCGATACTCACACCAGACAACGTCCCTTGAATACCGCGGCGGCCGGCTCGACAGCGGCACGCCAGCAAGTCAATTGCACTCATGACAGACTCCGCCGACACCGCCAATCCGTTCCCCTGCGCCCGCTTCATCAAGGAAATCGGCCGTGGGCCCCACGGCGCCCGCGCGCTCACCGCCGACGACACGCGCGAGCTATACACCGCCATGCTCGACGGCCGCGTCGGCGACCTCGAGCTGGGGGCGATCCTTCTTGCGTATCGCGTGAAAGGCGAAACCGCCGAGGAGCTTGCCGCGATGCTGGCGGGCGCTCACGCGTCGTTCGAACCGGTTCATCAGCCGCCGGGCGAGTTCCGGCCGGTATCGATCCCGAGCTATAACGGCGCGCGCAAGCAGCCGAATCTCGTGCCGCTGCTCGCGCTGCTGCTCGCGCGCGAAGGCGTGCCGGTTCTCGTGCACGGCGTGACGGAGGATCCCGGCCGCGTGACGAGCGCCGAAATTTTCACGCATCTGCGGATTCCGCACGCGGGCTCGCATGACGACATTGAAGACGGACTCGCCGAGCGCCGCGTGGCGTTCGCGTCGATCGACGTCCTTGCGCCCAGGCTCGCGCGCCTGCTCGCGCTGCGCCGGCGCATGGGGGTGCGCAATTCGACGCATACGCTCGTGAAAATCCTCCAGCCGTTCGCGCCCGCCGGACTGCGGCTCGTCAACTACACGCATCCACCGTATCGGGACAGCCTCACGCAGCTCTTCAGCACGCATCCGGATGCCGCGGTGGGCGGCGCCCTGCTCGCGCGCGGCACGGAAGGGGAAGCCGTGGCGGACACACGGCGCCAGGTGCAGATCGACTGGCTGCACGACGGCATTTGCGAGACGCGCGTGCCGCATGAGCGTTCTTCCCGCGACGCACCCGAAGTCGAGTTACCCGAAGCGCGCGACGCCGCGACCACTGCGGCCTGGATCGGCGCAGTGCTGCGCGGCGAGGCACCCGTGCCAGGCGCTATCGCGCGCCAGGTCGAGGTGATCGTGGATGTAGCCAGAGCGTCGGCGTAAGCTCACTCGATGGCGCAACGCGTCGCCTGCCACGCAATGAGGCGCCACTGACCGTCTTCCTGCGTGTGGATCGCCGTGTAGGCAATGGGGAAAAGCAGCGCGCCGTTGTTCGCTTCCATCTCGATCAGCGCGCGGCCGGTCACGACGCAGGTTTCCCGCCCAACCGGCAGCACGTCTTGCGACTGCACTTCGATCTGCCGGTAGCGGCGGCGCCCCGCGGTAATACCGTCGATGAACTGCCGCTTCGTTTCGCGCTTGCCGTTGGTATGCACGTAGCTCACGTTGTCTGCGAGCAGCGCGTCGAGCGACTGCCCGTCGCCGTCGACCATCGCGCGGAAGCGTTCCCTCTCCAGCCCGCGAATCGCCTCGATTGTCTTTGCCGCCATTGCTCAGCCCCTTGTACCGGTGAGCCGAAGGCGGCCACGGTCAGAAGTTATATTGCAGATATAGCTGGTGGAAATTTATACCAGGATTCGGCTCTTTGATACCGCCATTCGACACATGCTGGAAGCGGTAGCCCGCCTGATACTGCTGATGGCCGCCGAACTGCACGCCGACGCCCGCCATATCGGCAAACTGGAACGCTGTGGACAGCGTAAAGGTCGAAGAAATTCTGGGACTCGACAGCAGACGCACGCCGGCTCCGGCCTCGACGAACGGCCTGATCGATCCCGAGCCTTTGATGAAGCGAATGATAGGCGTCACACCGAACTCGCCGATGTTCTCGTGCACATTGCCTTCGTTTGTATGCCACCAGGCCACGTGCGCCTCGCCGATCAGCGCGAAGTGCCAGTCGCCGATCTGCCACCAAGTCAGATTCGGGTCCCACACGATGCCAAGGTCCAGCTTCTTGACATGGTGATCGCCGAGGCCGCCGGTGACCTGAATTCCGAATTGATCAGCCGCGGCAGCGGCAGACAGGCCAAGCAGCAAGGCCGCGCAGCTGCTTTTTAGAGCCAGACCACGCAAGCGTTTCTTTTTGTTGTTCATCTGACACCCGAGCTCAGCAAAGGTTGAACATTCTGTAACACTCTTGCTTATTCTAAAGACATTCGGAACTCGGTGGATCATCTTAAGAAACTTAAATTTTTGCAATTACTCACGCTAAAAACTGAAAAAATCGGTCGAAAGTGAGATTGAAGGCGCTTTGTCAGGTAATTTGTACGCCGTCTGCAAGCCGCCGCATAGGGGCGTATGATTACTATTGAAACGCGCAGTTTGATAGGAATTTATGGAACTTTGATGTCCTTACGGCCTCTAAGTATTAGCACTCGGAAAACGAGAGTGCTAACATCCAACGCTGGAGTCGTTACCTGAACAAGCTTTTGCCTGATTCCAAAGGAGTTTTCCACGTGAGCCATGCATTGACCCTTCCGAGTACTCTGAGCCCGTCGTCGGCTAAGGCCGCTCCGGCAGGTGCGCTGGCGCTCTCGCATTCCTCCCTGCTGCCCGGCCAACTGGGCAATATCGACGCCTACATCCAGGCCGTAAACCGGATTCCGATGCTGACGCCCGCGGAAGAACGCCAGTTCGCCACCGAATTCCGCGAGCACGACAACCTCGAGGCGGCGCGCCGCCTGGTGCTGTCGCACCTGCGGCTGGTCGTTTCGATCGCACGCAACTACCTGGGCTATGGTCTGCCGCACGCCGACCTGATCCAGGAAGGCAATATCGGCCTGATGAAGGCCGTGAAGCGCTTCGATCCCGAACAGAACGTGCGCCTCGTCTCGTACGCCATGCACTGGATCAAGGCTGAAATTCACGAATACATTCTGCGCAACTGGCGCATGGTGAAGGTCGCCACGACCAAGGCGCAGCGCAAGCTGTTCTTCAACCTGCGCAGTCACAAGCAAGGTCTGGGCGCTTTCACGCCGGACGAGATCGAAGGTCTCGCCAAGGAACTGAACGTCAAGCGCGAAGAAGTCGCGGAAATGGAAACGCGCCTGTCGGGCGGCGATATTGCGCTAGAAGGCCAGGTCGAAGATGGCGAAGAGTCGTACGCGCCGATCGCGTATCTCGCGGATTCGCACAGCGAGCCGACCGCCGTGCTGGCTTCGCGCCAGCGCGACAAACTGCAGAGCGACGGTATTGCGACGGCACTGGAGGCGTTGGACGCCCGCAGCCGCCGCATCATCGAAGCTCGCTGGCTGAAGGTGCAGGACGACGGTTCGGGCGGCTCGACGCTGCACGAGCTGGCCGACGAGTTCGGCGTGTCGGCCGAACGTATCCGCCAGATCGAAGCCAGCGCCATGAAGAAGATGCGCGGTGCGCTGAGCGAGTACGCGTAACGCTCGCGGCAGTTTTATCGGCTGTGCCATAGGGAGGTTCCCGCGGCTTGGCCTGAATGAGCGCCGTAAGTAGCAAAGCCCTGCCGTCTTGCGACGGCAGGGCTTTTTTGTTTGCCGCGGCTGTGCGGCGCGGGCTTTCCCGCGCTGCGGCTTCAGCGGCAGCCGGAGCCGGAGCCAGAGCCAGAGCCAGAGCCGAGGCCGCAGCCTGAGCCTGAGCCGAGGCCGAGGCCGCAGCCAGAGCCAGAGCCAGAGCCAGAGCCAGAGCCAGAAGCCTAAGCCACACCCGCAGCGCAGCCCGCAGAGCGCAAACCAGCCGGCGCTCCGCCCTCCGTCAGAACCTCAGGCCGGCACAGGCGCCGCCCCGCCTGTCGGCATGCGCGTTGCGAGCGTTTCGGCGTAACGCCGCGCGGCATCGCCGACGACGATGTGGAACGTGTCTGCCGAGACCCACGCGGTGTCGAGCGTGGCGAGTCGCTGCCGATCCACCGCAGACGGATCGCGCACCACAATACGCAGGCGCGTGGCCGCGACGGCGTCGAGCGACAGCACATTGCCCGCGCCGCCAAACACGGCGAGCCAGCGCAACGGATCGGGATCGAGCGGACCATTGGCCACGTTGGCCACGTTGGCTGCGAGCGTCGGCGCGCCCGCGCCTGCCGCTGCTGAAGCCGTCGGTGCCGAAGCAGCCACTGCAGTACCAGCCAGACCCGCGCCGTTGCTGCCCTGCCCAATCGCTGTGCGAATCTCGTCGGCGATGATGTCCGCCTCAGGTCCAATGATCACCTGCACGTTGGTCGCGCCGCGCTTGAGTACGCCGCGCGCGCCAATCGTCTTGAGCTCGTTCTCGGAAACCTTGTTCGAATCGACGACCGACAGACGCAGACGCGTCGTGCACGCATCCACCACCGAGAGATTCGACGCGCCGCCCAGCGCCGCGATATAGCGCTGCGCACGCGGCAGGGCCGCACCGGCGGCCGGCGAAACGAAGCCGCCCGCGGTGAACGATTCGGCCTGCTCGTCGGCAGCCGCAGGCTCACGGCCCGGCGTCGCCATGTTGAATTTGCGGATGAAGAAGCGGAACAGCCCGTAGTACACCACCGAATACGCGAGGCCGAGCGGGATCGCCAGCCAGCCCTTCGTCGAGAGACCGTAGTTCAGCACGTAGTCGATAGCGCCTGCGGAGAACGTAAAGCCGAGGTGAATGCCAAGCGCGGAGCAGATCGCGAGCGAGAGCCCGGTCAACAGCGCGTGGATCGCGTACAGCACCGGCGCAAGAAACATGAAGCTGAACTCGATAGGCTCCGTCACGCCCGTCAGGAACGACGTGAGCGCCATCGAAAACAGCAGGCCGCCCACCACTGCGCGGCGCTCCTTCGGTGCTTCATGGAACATCGCGAGGCATGCGGCGGGCAGGCCGAACATCATGATCGGGAAGAAGCCGGTCATGAACGTTCCGGCAGTCGGATCGCCGGCAAAGAAGCGATGCAGGTCGCCCGTCACCGCTGCGCCGCCCGGCGGCGTGAAGGTGCCGAACACGAACCACGTGAGCGAGTTGAGGATGTGATGCAGACCGGTCACTAGCAGCAGCCGGTTCAGCACACCGAACACGAACGCGCCGAACGCGCCCGCCGTGGTCAGCCAATGGCCGGCCGTATCGATCACGGCCTGCACCGGCTGCCACACGTAGCCGAACACAATGCCGAGCACGAGACACACCACCCCCGTGACAATCGGCACGAAACGCTTGCCGCCGAAGAACGCGAGGTAATCCGGCAGCTTGATGTCCTTGTAGCGGTTGTACAGCAAGCCCGCGACAATGCCCGCCACGATGCCGGACAGCACGCCCATGTTGAGCTTGTCGTTGATGTCCTTCATCACCGCGACTTCGATCAGATAGCCGATCGCGCCCGCAAGACCGGCCACGCCGTTGTTGTCCTTCGCAAAGCCGACCGCCACGCCGATCGCAAACAGCAGCGGCAGGTTGTCGAAGATCGCGCCGCCCGCATCGGCGATCATCTTGATGTTGAACACATCGGGTTGCCCGAGCCGAAGTAGCAGGCCGGCAACCGGCAGCACCGCGATAGGCAGCATCAGCGCGCGTCCCAGCCGCTGTATTTTCAGAAACGGATTCCCATCCATTGATTACCTCCAATCCTTGTCTCGTTGTCGACGGACGTCGTTGAGTTATGTGGCCGGCCTGACTGGACCGAGGGGTTCAGTCCAACGGCCAGGTTTCCCGGCTGACTGCTCTTACCGCCTGTGCCGATTCCAGCGCCAGCGCGTCTTCGGCACGTTGGCGGCACAGTTGATAATCGAGGTTGCGCACGCGCGCCTTGATGCCCGGCACGGACACCGGATCGACCGAAAGCTCGGTTACGCCAAGGCCGACGAGGAGCGGCATGGCGAGCGGATCGCCCGCCAGCGCGCCACACACGCCGACCCATTTGCCGTGCCGGTTCGCACCTTGCACGGTCGTGGCGATCAGCCGCAGCACGGCCGGATGCAGACCGTCGGCCTGCGCGGCGAGATCGGCCTGACAGCGGTCCATGGCGAGCGTGTATTGCGTGAGATCGTTGGTGCCGATGGAGAGGAAGTCCGCGTGTTGCGCCAGTTGATCGGCCAGCAACGCCGCCGAAGGCACCTCGATCATCACGCCCACTTCGATCGGCTCGGCGCGCCCCAGCTCGCGAGCGAATTCGTCGATGCGCTTGCGGATGCGGATCAGTTCGCCTACGTCGGTCACCATCGGCAGCAGAATGCGCACGGCGCCGAAGGGCTTGACGGCAAGCAGACCGCGCAGTTGATCGTCGAGCAGATCCGGGCGGACCTGCGCGAGACGAATGCCGCGCAAGCCGAGCGCGGGGTTCGGCTCCGGCGGGAGCGTCAGATAATCCACTTCCTTGTCCGCGCCCACATCGAGCGTGCGGATGATCGCCGTGCGCCCGCTCAATGCGTCGACAATGGCCTGATAGCTTTGCTGATGCTCTTGCGCGTTCGGCGCAGCCGCGCGATGAATGAACAGTAACTCCGTGCGCAACAGGCCGACGGAATCGGCGCCGTTTTCCACGGCGATGTTGGCGTCCTCCAGCGTCGCGATGTTGGCGGCCACTTCGATCGCGCGGCCATCGGCGGTAACGGCCGCTTGCTGCGACATGCGGCGGTTCGCCTCGCGCACGCCGGCAAGGCGGCTGCGCTCGAGGCGCGCACGCTCGACGTCCAGTTCGGTGGGTGCAAACTCGAGGCGGCCTGTGGTCGCGTTCACGACCACCTGGGTGCCCTCGGGAATCGCATGCAGCGCGTCGCCGACCGCGACCAGCGCCGGAATGCCCGCCTGGCGCGCGAGGATCGCCGCATGCGAGGTCGCGCCGCCGCGCGCCATGACAAGCGCGGTGACGCGCGAACGGTCGAGCGTCGACAGATCGGACGGCGTGAATTCGTCCGCGGCGAGCACCGCCTCGTCCGGCAGCGTGCGCCCGGCCGCGTTGGTGTAACCCAACGCGCGCAACACGCGCTTTTCGATGTCGCGTAGATCGGCGGCACGTTCGGCGAGCAACGCGTCTTCCATCTTGCTCAGGATGCCTGTCTGTGCGCGGATCGCTTCGCGCCACGCGAAGCCCGCGCTCTTGCCGAGGCTGATCAGGTCGCGCGCCGCGTCTAGCAGCGTCGGATCTTCGAGCAACACGCGATGCACGGCGAAAATGCCCGCCTCGCCAACCGCGCCGCGTTGCGACGCGTCGCGCACCGTGGTGCCGAGATCGGCGTCCACGCTGGCAATCGCGTTGTCGAGCAAGCGGCTTTCCGCCGCCGAGGTGCCGCTCGCCTGTTCGGGCGGATCGAGGTCCGCGTCGTCCCAGCGCACCAGCTTGCCCACCGCGACGCCAGGCGCTGCGCACACACCCGCGAGCGTGTGCGACGCAAGCGCCGCGCCGCCGTCGGCGGCCGGGGCAGTGGTTTGCGGCGCGGGAGAACTTTGCCGCGCCGGCTTTTCTTCGACTTCGCCGAGCGCTTCGCGCGTCAGTTCGTGCGCGATTGCGTCGACCGCGGCTTTGGCTTGCGGACCGACGCCGAGCAACTCGACCGTCGCGCCCTGGCCCGCGCCAAGCCCGAGCAGGCCGACCACGCTTTCGATGGGCGCCTTGCGTCCGTCGTAACGCACTTCGACACGCGCGTTGAAGCCCCGCGCCGCTTCGCGAGCGCGCGCCGCCGGCCGCGCATGCAAGCCGCCCGCGTGCACCAGGGTGACCTGGGTGCGCGCTTCTTCAGTGACGCTCGTCGCGCTCAACTCGCGCGATGCCGCGGCCGCCGCGCCGTCGCGGGCACGCAGCTGCAACAACGGGGTTTCGCCCGCTTTCACCATGCCGCCCTGCGCGCGCTCGACAATCTCGAACGCCTCGGAATTGGCAATCGCGATCACCGAAACGAGGCTCGGCGCACGCAGCGCCACCTGATCCTGGTCGAACTCGATCAGCACGTCGCCGGCACGCACCTGCGCGCCCTGCTCGACCATCGGCGCAAAGCCTTTGCCGTTCAGCTCCACCGTGTCGATACCGATGTGCAGCAGAATCTCCGCGCCTTCCGCGGTGGCGAGCGTCACCGCGTGGCCGGTGCGCGCGAGATGGGTGACGGTGGCGTCGCATGGTGCGACGAGCCGCCCCTCAAGCGGATCGACGCCGATGCCGTCGCCGAACATGCCGCCCGAAAACACCGGATCGGGCACGTTCGCAAGCGGCACGACCGGACCGGTCAGCGGCGCGAGCAAAACAATATGGCCTTCAGAATGGCTCATCAAGCGGGACTCCTCGACACGTCGCATCTGATTTCTCGTCAGTGAGTTTCGGTGACTTTGTTGAGATGGCGCGGCGCGTCGGGATTGCGCCCGCGCGCGGCCGCGAGGCCCGCGGCCATCACGTAAAAGGACAGAATGGCGGCGATCGGATCGAGCGCCGCATGAGCTGTGGTGGCAAGCGGCAGCGTGGCCTCGCCGATATCCGCCGGAGCCGCGAGCAGCACGCGGGCACCGCGCGCCTGCATGTCGCGCGCGAGTTGCAGCAGGCTCGCCTGCTCCGGTCCGCGCGGCGCGAAAACGAAGAGCGGATAGTCGCGATCGATCAGTTCCATCGGACCGTGGCGCACTTCCGCGCTCGAAAACGCTTCGGCCTGAATGCCGGAGGTTTCCTTCAGCTTCAACGCAGCTTCCTGCGCAATGGCAAGACCGAGACCGCGTCCGATCACGATCATGCGTTCGACACCGCGCAGTTGCTCCACGGCCTGCGACCAGTCGAGTGTGCCCGCTGCCTGCAGCGCGTCGGGCAGCGTGTTCAACGCGCCGAGCAGCGCCGCGTCATGCTGCCAGTGTGCGACCAGTTGCGCGGAAATGGAAAGCATCGCGATATAGCTCTTGGTCGCCGCGACGCTCAGCTCGGGGCCGGCGACGAGCGGCAGATGCCATTCGCACGCGTCCGCAAGCGGCGAGGCCGGTGCATTGACCGCGGCCACGGTCAGCGCGCCTGCGGCCCGCAGCGCCTGCATCGTGCCGACCAGGTCGGGACTCTTGCCCGACTGCGAGAAGGCCAGCGCGAGTTGCTCGCGCACCTGCAGCGGCGCCTGCTGCAGCGTCGCCACCGACATCGGCAAAGAGGCGACGGGCACGCCGAGGCGGCTCATCGTCAGGGATGCGAAGTAACTCGCCGCGTGGTCCGAGCTGCCGCGCGCGACTGTCAGCGCGACGTGGCGCGGCTTCTCGGCAAGCCGGGCGGCCAGCGCCTCGACGCGCGAGGTGTCCTTGAGTTGCGCGGCGACCGTTTCAGCGGACGCGAGCGCCTCTTTAAGCATGTTCGACAATTGCTTCTCCTTCGACGTAGGTCGCGCAGAGCGCCAGCTCACGATCGAACACGACGACGTCGGCCCACGCGCCACGCGCAATACGGCCGCGGTCTTCGATGCCGAGGTAGTCGGCGGCATAGCGCGACAAACGGTTTGATACATCGGCGATCGGCAGACCGATCGACACCAGATTGCGCAGCGCCTGATCCATCGTCAGGGTGCTGCCGGCGAGCGTGCCGTCGGCAAGACGCACGCCGCCGAGACACTTCGTCACGTGTTGGCTGCCGAGGCGGTATTCGCCATCGGGCATGCCGGTCGCCGACGTGCTGTCCGTCACCACATACAGGCGCGGAATCGCGCGCAAGGCGGCGCGGATCGCGCCCGGATGGACGTGCAGCAAATCGGGAATGATTTCGGCGAACTCCGCGTGCGCAAGCGCAGCGCCCACGAGGCCGGGATTGCGGTGATGCAGCGGCGACATGGCGTTGAACAGATGCGTAAAGCCGCACGCGCCGTGCTTGAGCGCGGCGACGGCGTCGTCGTACGTGCCGAGCGAGTGGCCGAGCTGCACGCGCACGCCGCGCGCCGCCATTTCCGAAATGATGTCCATGTGGCCCGCGATCTCGGGCGCGAGCGTCACCACGCGAATCGGCGCGATGGACAGATATTTGAGCACCTCGTCCATCACCGCGGAAACGGCCGCGTCGGGCTGCGCGCCGAGCTTGCCGGGGTTGATGTACGGCCCCTCAAGATGCACGCCGAGCACGCGCGAGCAGCCCGGCGTGCGCACGCGCGCGACGTCGCCGAGACCGGCCACCACGCTCATCAGCTCGTCGCGCGGCGCGGTCATGGTGGTGGCGAGCAGGCTCGTCGTCCCGTAGCGCGCATGGGTGCGGGTGATGGTCTCTATCGCGTCGCCGGCCTCCATGACGTCGGAGCCGCCGCCGCCGTGCACGTGCAGGTCGATGAAGCCCGGCAGGATGTATGGCGCGTCGTTCGTCGCGGGATCGACGCGCTCGCCGGTGAGCGCCGTAATGCGGCCGTTTTCGAATTCGAGCGTGCCGTGAATCCACCCGTCGGTGGTGAGTATGTTTCCGGTCAGCATGAGTCTCTCTTGCAAGGCGTGATACAGGGCGAAGCTGAATTGCGCTCGACAAAGCCGGGTGCACAGCGCAACCCGCGCGGAGCAGCGGGACGCGGCTCAGGTGCGCAATTCAGCGACGAAGTCGTAGTAGTCGTCGCGGCAATAGGTGTCCGTCAACTCGATGGCGCGCTGGTCGGCGCTGTAGCCGATACGAGTGATGACCAGTAGCGCTGAACGGGGTTCGATATCCATTAGTGAAGCGATCTCGCTCGATGCGTTGACCGCGCGAAAGTGCTGCAATGCGCGCACGACGGCCGCGCCGCGCTGTTCCAGATAGCTGTAGAGCGAGACGCCGATGGCAAGCGGATCGGGAACGACGGCGACGGGCAGTGCCGAATGTTCGACCGCCATCACGATGCCGTCCGCGCGACGCAGCCTGCGCAGGCTTGCCACCGCCGCGCCGGGTGACAGGCCGAGATGCACGAGTTCATCGCGCCTCGCGGCGCGTATGTCGCGCTCGAGCCATACCGAGTCGGGCCGGAAGCCGCGTTGCTGCATCTTCTTGGTGAAGCCGGTAAGCCGCGACAGCGGATCTTCAACGCGCGGCGTGATGAAGCTGCCAGCGCCGCGCGCGCGCCGGATCAAGCCTTGCTCGACCAGCAGTTCGATCGCCTTGCGCGCGGTGATGCGCGACACGCCGATCGCATCGGACAGCGTGCGCTCCGAAGGCAGCGCCTCGCCCGCCGACCACACGCCGCAATGAATTGCCGTCGCCAGATTGCGCGCAAGCTGCAGATATAGCGGCGTGACGTTGCGAGCGTCAGGCATGAGTGCGGACCAGCGAGTTTCCATGGCGCTCCGGGCGACGCCGAAAAGATTCGGCCTGCAAAAATGAGAGCCCATTATATAACCACAATAATACCAGTCAACCAACAGGTCATACGCCGCCTTGAGCCGCGCAAAGCCTTGCCGCGTCTGCGTTTTGGCGCGGCGAAGGACTATAGCAGCACGACCTGGGGGCCCAGGACTTACCCGTATTCGAGACAGAAAGCGGGAGACATGTCGCCAATTGCAGACCAGTTTCAGACGCCTGTTGCGATGCGCGCGCTCAACGGTGTTAGCGGTTAATCCGGACTGGGCCCGGCGCGTCTTTTGTTTATAAGTGCGCGTTCCAATATAGTGATAGGCGAATACATAAAAACACCGGAGATCAGCCTTTGACCGATTATGAGGCGCTGCAGCGGGCACAGGCAGTCCGCCGCTTCAATCGCTTTTACACGCGGCTTATCGGCGCTCTGCACGAGCACCTCGCACAGAGTTCCTTCTCGTTGACCGAGGTGCGTGTGCTGCACGAGCTGTCGCGCGGGCGGGCGCAGACGGCGTCGGTGCTCGGCCGCGCACTGGGACTGGACAGCGGCTATCTGAGCCGCTTGCTGACCAACTTCGAGCGACGCGATCTGATCACGCGCCGGCCGTCCGAGACGGACGCGCGCCAATCGCTGATCGCACTCACGCACAACGGCCACGCGGCTTACGCCCCGCTGGACGCCGCCGCCAATCAGGAAGTGCTGGCGTTGCTCGACAAACTCAGCGAAGCATCGCAGGAGCAGTTGATTGGCGCGATGAACCTGGTCGAAAGGCTGCTCGGCGACAAGCCGCGAGCGGACGCCGTGGAACTGCGCGCGCCGCGCCCAGGCGAATGCGGCTGGCTCGTGCATCGGCAGGCGCAGTGGTTTGCCGGGCAATACGGGTGGGACAAGTCGTTCGAAGGGCTGCTGGCGCGCGTGGTCGCCGACTACACGCAGCGCAATGATACGGTGCGCGAGTTCTGCGTCGTCGCGGATCAGCACGGCGCGGTGGTTGGGGCGGTGTGCGTGGTCGCGGTATCGACCACAGTGGCAGGCTTGCGGCTCTTGTGGGTCGAGCCGGATCTGCAGCGCCGTGGCATCGGCATGCGGATAGTGGCGGAAGCGACGCGCTTTGCCCAGCGCGCGGGTTATACGAAGTTGACGCTGACCACGGCCAGCACGTTGGTAGAAGCGCGGCGCCTGTGCAAGCGCGCCGGTTTCGAGCTCGTCAACGCGGCGCCCGAGCGCCGTTTCGGCAAGGACCTGATGATCGAACGCTGGGAGCTCGGCTTGTAGGCCGTGGCCTCAGAACGACGGTACCACCGAACCCTTGAACTGCGTCTTGATGAACTGGCGCACGTCCTCCGACTGATACGCGGCAACCAGCTTCTTCACCCACGGCTTGTCCTTGTCCTGCGTGCGCACCGCGATCAGATTCGCGTAGGGGCTGTGAATGTCCTCGAGTGCAATCGCGTCTTTGGTGGGCTGCAGGCCGGCAGCCAGCGCGAAGTTGGTGTTGATTGCGGCTGCGTCCACATCAGCGAGCGAGCGCGGCAATTGTGCGGCATCCAGTTCGACCAGCTTGATCTTCTTCGGATTCTCGGCCACATCGAGCGCCGTCGCGTTATTGCCGTTCGTGCCAGCACCGGCCTTGAGCTTGATGACGCCCTGCGCTTGCAAAAGCAGCAGCGCGCGGTTCTCGTTCGACGGGTCGTTAGGCACCGCGACCTTCCCGCCTTGCGGCAAGTCCTTCACCGACTTCAGCTTCTTCGAATAGATGCCAAGCGGCGAAATGTACGTGAGCCCTGCGCTGACAATCTTGTAGCCGCGCTGCTTGATCTGGCTGTCGAGATACGGCTGGTGCTGGAAGCTGTTGGCGTCGAGATCGCCTGCGTCGAGCGCGGCGTTCGGCTGCACATAGTCGTTAAATTCCACGACCTTCACGTTCAAGCCTTCGCGCTTTGCCACTTTCGTGACCACTTCCCAGATCTGCGCATCCGGGCCGCTGATGGTGCCGACCTTGATGGCTTTCTCGTCGGCATGAGCGCCGAAGCTGGTGACGATCGCCGCGCTGGCGATCACTGCGGAGAGAGCTTTGAGGATGTTTCTGCGCTGCATGTAATTCTCGCTGTTTCTAAACGGATCCATCGGAAGACGGATGCAGGTGATAGCCGGACGCCGCTACTGAGCACACACATGTGCGGCACAAATGAAGGCGTGCGCCGGCTGGACCATAAATCGTCTCACATGCTGCGCAAGATGGGAAATACCGCAATCGCATATGAGTATGCGATGCGCGCTGGCGAAAGCGCCGCGCCGTGGCCGATAATCGCAGACGTTGCCGCGAGTTCCGCGGCATGTTCATTTGCGTGCGAGGACGCCCATCCATGTATGTCATCAACCTGATCTACACCGCGCCGCTCGAGCGGATCGACGACGCGCTCGAAGCGCATCGCGCGTTCGTCGCAAAGCAGTTCGAGGACGGTGTGTTCGTCGCCGCCGGCCCGAAAGTGCCGCGCGACGGCGGCATCATTCTCGCAGTGCGCATCGAGCGCGACAGACTCGACGCGATTCTCGCGACCGATCCGTTCGCCGTGCAGAAGCTCGCGCGCTACGAAGTGACGGAGTTCAAGACCACGCGGCTCGCGCCGGGCTTGAATCTGCCGATACCGGCTTGAGGTTTTGCCCGGGCATGTGATTTAGAAGAGGCTGAGGTGCGATTCGAACTCGGCCGCTGTGCAGTTTTCGCACCGCTTTTATTGCGCGCCAATGCAGCAGTCGTGCGGCGTGAATGTAGCCCTGCCGGCTGCGATTGAACGCGCGTCAGTCTAGCAGCAGCTTGATGTCGTGCACCCAGGGCGCGGCGCCCTGGCCGTCGCGCGCGAAGAGGCGCAGCTTGCCTTCGGGGTCGAACACATAGCTCGCTGCGGTGTGGTCCATCGTGTAGCTGTCAGGCGTCTTGCCCGGCACCTTTGCGTAGTAGATGCGGAAGTCTTTCGTCACCTTCTTGACCTGTGCATCGTCTGCGGGCCGCAGTCCGACAAAGGTCGGATTGAACGCCGGCACATATTGCGCAAGCAGTGCGGCGGTATCGCGTTCGGGATCGACGGTGACGAACAGCACCTGCACGCGCTTCGCATCTTCAGGGCCCAGTTGCTGCAGCGCTTGCGAGAGCTCCGCCATGGTGGTCGGACACACGTCCGGGCAATGCGTATAGCCGAAGAACAGCACGACCACCTTGCCCTTGTAGTCCGCCATTGTGCGAATCTTGCCCGACGTATCCGGCAGCGAGAAATTGCTGCCGAACTGCGTGTTACCGGTAATGTCGAGATTCTGGAATGCCGGCTGCTCTTTGCCGCAACCAGCGACGAATAACGCGCCGCCGAGCGCGCAAGCAATCACAGCAGCACGCGCCGCGCGCGCGAAGCGGGTATGGAGCATAGGGAATCACGCGCCGATCAGAACGCGCACATAGTGGTCGACCAGTAGCGCCGCGAACAGCAGCGACAGATACACGATCGAATAACGGAAGGTGCGGCGCGCCAGATCGTCCGAATACTCGAGGTAGATCTTCCACGCATAGGCGAGAAACACCGCACCGAGCAGGACGGCCGCGGCAAGGTACACCACGCCGCTCATGCCGGAGATGAACGGCATCATCGTGACGGCAAACAGGATCACCGTGTAAAGCAGGATATGCAGACGCGTGTACTTTTCGCCGTGCGTGTTCGGCAGCATGGGCAGGCCGGCGTCTTCGTAATCCTTGCGGCGATACAGCGCTAGCGCCCAGAAGTGCGGCGGGGTCCACACGAAAATGATCAGCACCAGAATCCACGCGTCGCCCGGCACGTGGCCGGTCACGGCGGCCCAGCCGAGCGCCGGCGGCATGGCGCCCGACGCACCGCCGATCACGATGTTCTGCGGCGTGGCTGGTTTGAGCAGCAGCGTGTAGATGACCGCGTAGCCGACGAAGGTGGCCAACGTGAGCCACATGGTGAGCGGATTTGCGAACGTGTAGAGCGTCCACATGCCGAGGCCGCCGAGCACGGCCGAGAACAGCAGAATCTGCGCAGTGGTGATTTCGCCGCGCGCCGACGGACGCCACGACGTGCGCCGCATCTTCGCGTCGATCTTCTGTTCAACGAGGCAGTTGATGGCAAACGCGGCGCCGGCCAGCAGCCAGATGCCGACGGTGCCGCCGATCAGAACGGTCCACGGCACCATGCCCGGCGTCGACAGAAACATGCCGATCACCGCGCAGAACACCGCGAGTTGCGTGACGCGCGGCTTGGTCAGTGCGATGTACTGGGACATCCGGCTGCCGGGCGTTTGGGAGAGTGTTGTGCTGTCCATGTGGAGTCACGCTGGCGCGGCATCGCGCGCGGGCAACACGGCGCGGCCGGGACGGCTATAAGCGATTCGAAAGTTTAACATAACGAGTAGCAGCAACAGGACCGCCGCGCCTCCGTTATGAGCTACCGCAATAGGCAACGGCCATTGCAGGACGATGTTCGACAAGCCGGTGACGAACTGAAGCAGCACCACCAGCAATACGCCGTCCGCGGGACGACGCAGCGACTCGAACCGACGCAGTTTCAGCGCGAACCACACCAGGTACGCAATGACCACGAACGCGAACGTACGATGCGTCCAGTGGATGGCGACCAATGCGTCCTGCGTGATGATGTCGCCGTCGCCCGTCATGCCGAGTGCACGCCACAGGTGGAAGCCGTGCGTAAAGTCCATGGGCGGAACCCATTGGCCGTTGCAGGTCGGGAAATCCGTACACGCGAGTACTGCATAGTTCGTGCTGACCCAGCCGCCCAGCGCGATCTGCGCGATCAGCAGCACAAGACCCGCGAGAGCCGCGGCGCGCCAGCGGGCGGCCTCCGGCTCGTAGGCCGGCAGCGGCGTTTGCCGCGCGGCGAGCCAGCCGAGCGTGCCGAGCAGCGCGAGACCGAGCAGCAGATGCGTGGTCACGATGACCGGCTGCAGTTTCATGGTCACGGTCCACGCGCCGAATGCGCCTTGCACGAGAATCAGCAGCAGCAACGAAGTCGGCCACCAGGGCGACACGTGCAACGGGCGACGCTTGATACGCGCGACCCACGCAATGAGTGTCTGCGCGATGATCAGCACCCCGATTGCCATGGCGAAGTAGCGGTGGATCATTTCGATCCAGGCCTTCGTCATGCTGACCGGGCCGGTGGGCATGGCCTGATGCGCGGCGGTGATCGCAGCATGCGCAATGAACGGCGACGACGTGCCGTAGCAGCCCGGCCAGTCGGGGCAGCCAAGCCCGGAATCCGTGAGACGCGTGAAGCCGCCGAACATCACGAGGTCGAGCGTGAGGAAAGTGGTGAGCCAGACGAGCTTGCGGAATTTGTTGTCGTCCGCTTTCACCCATACGTAGGAGAGCGGCAACAACGCAATACACAAGCCGATCAGGCCCAATTGCAGTACGAACATCTTGTTTTACCCTTGTTGCGGCATCAGCCGATGCGCGACCACTTCAGCAGCTTGGTCACGTCGCCTTTGATCTTGCTCGGGTTCGGATCTTTCGGGAAACGCATCATCAGATTGCCGTTCGGATCGACCATATAGATATGGTCCGAGACTTTGGTGTCCTTGTCGACCGGCAGCCACGCCGATACCTGCGCCAGATCAGCAATCAGCATGTTGGTGCCCGGGTAAGCCTTTTGTATCACGTCCGGCACGTTGCCCGTGTCCGTGCGCAGCCACACTTCCACGACGCGCTCGCGTTCCGGGCCCTGGGCCGCGCGGATTTGCCGCATGAAGTAGAGCTTCGTGGCGCACGCTTTGTCGCAGGCGCTGTTGTCGACGGAGATCAGCAGCCAGCGGCCGCGCAGCGACGCGAGCTTCGCCGGCTTGCCGTCTTCACCAGTGACGACGAGCGACTCGGGAATCGGCTGTTGCGGTTCCACCAGCGTGCCGTAGCTCGTGGTCCCGCCCGTTGGCTTGACCACGTAGTACATGAAGTACGAGATAGCGATCGGCGCCCCGCAGACAATGGCAACCAGCAGCAGCATCCACCGGCCGCGCTGCCACGAGCCGCCGCCATTCGGTTGGCCGGGCATCGGCCTCGGCGCAGCCGGCGCGGCGGCGGATGTCGTGGCGGCGGGCTTGCCGGATTGCGGCGAACGGGGAGATTGCGTAGACACTACATGACCTCTTTCAATGATTGTGCGGTTGGCGTCGAACCCGCCTGGGGCTCCGCGGCGCGCGCTGCATCAGACACCGGGCACGTGCTCTTTGCGGGCCGCGCGGCGCGCGGCGTACAGGCCGAACACCAGCGCCGCAGCCGCCATGCCCCACCACTGGAACATGTAGCCGTAATTGCGCTCGACGCCGCTCGCGGGAGCGGGCCAGTCGCGCACGAGCCGGTCGCCGTCGTCGCTCAATTGCTGGATAACGAACGGTTGCAGAGGCAGTCCGGTCTCGGCGGCGTAAGCGGCAACGTCGAGATTCTGCCGAATCAACTGATGCGCGGCCGACCCGCCCTGCCCCAGTTCGTATGCGCGCGAAGCATCCGCGCGCGCAATGCCCTCTATTTCGACCTCGCCCGAAGGCGTTGCGTACGGGGCGATCGTCTCGCGATTGTTCATATTGCGCGGCAGCCAGCCGCGATTGACGAGCACGTACCCGCCATCGGCGAGTTTAAACGGCATGACGACGTAAAAGCCCGGCTGATCGTTATACGGACGATTGTCGAGATAGACAACCTTGCCCGCGACGAAAGTACCGCGCGCCTTCACGCGGTGAAATTCGATGTCTTTCAGCGCCACCGGCACGCCGGTCACCGCTTGAGCGGGCGCGTTTTCGAACTGCGTGATGCGCGCCTCGAGCGCTTCTTTCTGCTGGGCGCGCTCGCGCTGCCAGAAACCGAGCCGCACGGTCAGCGCGACCACGATCAGGATCAACAATGCGGGAATGAGCCGGAATTTCATCGATCATGCTCCACGCCCGCGCGAAGCGTCGCGACGAACGCCGGGCAAACGCCTCCGCGCGGTGAGATAATGACCATCTTGCCTACGCGCTTTCCCGTTTCAGCAGCTTCCATGCACATTCTCGTTCCCATTGCCTTTGCACTGATCATCGCCAGCATGGTGTCGGCGCTGTACTTCATGATGCATGACAAGGGCAAAACCAAGCGGATGGTCTGGTCGCTCGCCACGCGAGTCGGACTGTCGATCTCGCTGTTCCTCTTCATCCTGTTCGCCTACTGGATGGGCTGGATTCACTCGACCGGTATTCCATACGGGCGCTGAGTCTTAGGCGATACTTCGCTGCCCTGAGCCGCTGCTCAAAACCGCTGCCAAACCCCGGCTTTAAACAAAAAGCCGCCCTGACAGGGTCGAGGGCGGCGCTGCATCCATATTCGTCTCACCTGCTGTGGACGCGTCTCGCGTACAACTCGCCATGCCTGGCAGCGGCGGCGCTGCACGCACTTGCCGCGTTGGCGGCGCAGCCCGATACACACTACGCCGCAGGCCACGCGCGGTGGTCCGCATTAGCTGGCCCGCCGGTTCTGCGCGGGCCAGCCCGCCTTACAGCAAGTCTCACAGCCAGTACACGACGACGTACAGTCCGAGCCACACCACGTCCACGAAGTGCCAGTACCATGCTGCGCCTTCGAACGCGAAGTGGTGCTCCGCCGTGAAGTGGCCGCGGATCATCCGCGCCAGCACCACCGCCAGCATCGTGCCGCCGAGGAACACGTGGAAACCGTGGAAACCGGTCAGCAGGAAGAAGGTCGAGCCATACACGCCGGAAGCCAGCGTCAGGTTCAGTTCGTTGTAGGCGTGGAAATATTCGAAGCCTTGCAGGAACAGGAAGCAAACGCCAAGCACGAGCGTAGCGGCCAGCCAGATGATCGCCTTCCTGCGATGATTTTCACGCAGCGCGTGGTGCGACACGGTAAGCGTGGCACCCGACGACAGCAGCAACGCCGTGTTGATGGTCGGCACGGGCCACGGCGTCATGGACTTGAACGTGGACACGAGGGACGCCGGCCCGTTGTTCGGCCACACTGCCGAGAAATCCGGCCAGATCAGCTTGTAATCGAGGCTTGCGAGTTCATGCAGCGCGATGGCGCGTGCGTAAAACAGCGCGCCAAAGAAAGCGCCGAAGAACATGACTTCGGAGAAGATGAACCAGCTCATGCTCCAGCGGTACGACTTGTCGACGTTCTTGCCGTACATGCCGCCTTCGGACTCGGCGATTGCGTCGCCAAACCAGTGCCACAACGTAAAGAGCAGCCACAACAGACCGACCACAACGCCGATCGGCGCCAGTTCATGTTCGTTGATCCAGGCCGCCAGCGATCCGAGCATGATCAGCAAGCCGACGGCGGCGCTGATCGGATGCCGCGACGGATGCGGTACGAAATAGTACGGGCTCTCGTTTTGACCGCTCATTCTTGATTCTCCACTTCAGTCCAGTTGTTCCGGAAGCTCCGGCTGCTTCTTCGACGGCGCGTCTATCCGCACCGCTTCACTCTAATTCGTGGGCGCCCTGCGCCCGGCCCTGCATTGTGGTGCGGCTCGACCGTGTCAGCCGCCGTGGCCGACCACCGCACGCACCACCAGAATCAGCACGCCGATGAAAATTGCTGTGCTGATCAGTGCGGCGACAATCACATGCAGCGGGTTCAGCTGCGTGGCGTCGCTTTCGAGATCGCGCCGCTTGCGCACTCCAAAAAACGACCAGAACACCGCCCGCATCGACTGACCAAAACTGCTCTTGCGCGGGCCACCGCTGTTATCGCTCATTATTGTCTTCCTTCGCCAGGGCTTTGACGCTCAGGCGGGATTGGCGGTCGTTGCCGCCGTCTCGACCGGAAGCGCCGCGCTGCCGACCTTTGCCGTTGCCGGCGTGTTCAACTCGAAGAACGTGTACGACAGCGTGATCGTCTTGACGTCCTTCGGCAGCTTCGGATCGACGACGAACACAACCGGCATACGCCTCGTCTCGTTCGCCTTCAACGTCTGCTGCGTAAAACAGAAGCACTCGATCTTCTTGAAGTACTCGGTCGCCTGCTTCGGCGCGTAGCTCGGAATGGCTTGCGCCTGAATCGTGCGCGCCTGTTCGTTGCTGACCTCGTACATCACGGTCGTCACTTCGCCCGGATGCACGTCCAGACTGTGCTGCTCCGGCTTGAAACCCAGCGGGCCGCGCGCGTTCGCATCGAATTCGATCGAAATCGTGCGGCTCATGTCGACCTGCGTATTCTTCGCCTCGCGCGCCGTCGCGTCGCGCTGCACGAGGTTGTTGATACCGGTGATCTGACAGATCGCGCGGTACATGGGCACCAGAGCGAATCCGAAACCGAACATCATCAACGCGACCACGAACAGCTTGATCAGCATCGAACGGTTAAAAGAGCGATCGGCCTGAGCCGGCGGCTGCGTCGACATCTCAATCCTCAACAAACCTGCAAACGAGGCTTACCCGCCCTGGTCAGGAAAACCAGCCTTGATTGACGATGACAGCGGCGAAAAACACCGCCGCGATGGCAAGCAGCACAAGTCCCAACCGCCTGTTGCCCGCGCGAATCTGCTCCGGGGTACGTCTTTCCTGTGGATTGCGCGTCATGCTCACGTTTCTGAATACCGTTTTACGCTTGTTACGGCGACCGGTGCTGCGCTGATTATCGCGGCGATCAATGCGACGATTGCTGCTTGCTGCTTGCTGCTTGCTGCTTGCTGCTTGCTGCTTGCTGCTTGCTGCTTGCTGCTGCGTTTACTGTGGCCGTTGCTGCACGATCGCCGTGCTTGCCGCTGCCGCCACCGCGGCTATCCGGCTCGGAGCGGCACCACCGCCGCTTCGGAACCGGACACCTCGCCCGACGCCGATTACTCGACGGTCGGCGGATTTTCGAACGTGTGGAACGGAGCCGGGCTCGGCACGGTCCATTCGAGGCCCGTTGCGCCATCCCACGGCTTGTCGCCAGCCTTTTCGTGATCGCCACCGCCGCGATAGGCGGGCAGCGCGACCGCGAACAGGAAGTAAACCTGCGCGAGACCGAAGCCGAACGCGCCGATGGTGATCACCTGGTTCCAGTCCGTGAACTGGGCCGGGTAATCGGCATAACGACGCGGCATGCCTGCCAGACCGACGAAGTGCATCGGCAGGAACGCAAGGTTGAAGAAGAACAGCGACGCCCAGAAGTGGATCTTGCCGCGCGTTTCGTTGTACATCCAGCCAGTCCACTTCGGCGCCCAGTAATACCAGCCGGAGAAGAGCGCGAACAGCGACCCCGCCACCAGCACGTAGTGGAAGTGCGCCACCACGAAGTAAGTACCGTGATACTGGATGTCGAGCGGCGCCATGGCGAGCATCAGACCCGACAGGCCGCCGAACGTGAACACAATCAGGAAGCCCACGGCGAACAGCATCGGCGTTTCGAACGACAGCGAACCGCGCCACATCGTCGCGACCCAGTTGAACACCTTAACGCCCGTCGGCACGGCGATCAGCATGGTTGCGTACATGAAGAACAGCTGGCCCGTGACCGGCATGCCGGTGGCGAACATGTGGTGCGCCCAGACCATGAACGACAGGATCGCGATCGACGACGTTGCGTACACCATCGAGCTATAGCCGAACAGCGGCTTGCGCGAGAACGCCGGAATCACCTGCGAGACGATCCCGAACGCCGGCAAGATCATGATGTACACCTCGGGGTGCCCGAAGAACCAGAAGATATGCTGGTACATGACCGGGTCGCCGCCGCCTGCCGCGTTGAAGAACGACGTGCCGAAGTGGCGATCGAACAGCACCATGGTGATAGCGCCCGCCAGAACCGGCATCACGGCAATCAGCAGGTACGCGGTGATCAGCCACGTCCAGACGAACATCGGCATCTTCATGAGCGTGAGGCCCGGCGCGCGCATGTTCAGGATCGTCACGACGATGTTGATCCCGCCCATGATCGACGAGGCACCCATCAGGTGGACTGCGAAAATCGCGAAGTCCATGCCCGGGCCCATCTGCGTGGAGAGCGGCGCGTACAGCGTCCAGCCTGCGGCAGTCGCGCCGCCCGGCGAGAAGAACGAACCGACCAGCAGAACAGCCGCCACCGGCAGAAGCCAGAAGCTGAAGTTGTTCATACGGGCGAAAGCCATGTCCGATGCGCCGATCTGCAGCGGCACCATCCAGTTCGCGAAGCCGACGAAGGCCGGCATGATCGCGCCGAACACCATGATGAGGCCGTGCATGGTGGTCAACTGGTTGAAGAACTCGGGGCGCATGATCTGCAGGCCCGGCTCGAACAGCTCGGCACGGATCATCAGCGCCATCACGCCCCCGGAGAGGAACATGGTGAACGAGAAGATCAGGTACAGCGTACCGATGTCCTTGTGGTTGGTTGCGAACAGCCAACGACGCCAGCCATGCGGCGTTTCGTGGGCATGGTCGCCGTGCACGTGCTCGTGGCCCGCGACTACATCGTGTCCGATGCTAGACATGACAATCTCCTAAAGCGAATACTGCGGTGCTGACCATGACACGTCAGGCAGCCGGGCTAATCTGGACACGGCGGGCTTCTTTTGCGTCGCTGCCGCCCGTGATCGTTTCCGGCTTCTTCAAAATAATATGGTCTTCGGCGATGCCGGCCGCTTTCAACGCGTCGCGCACGGCTTCGGCGCGGCTCTTCGCCAGTTTCGCGTTGGTGTCGGCGGAACCGCTGGCGTCGGTGAAGCCCGACAGCGTGAACTTCGCGTCCGGATGCGCCTTCGCATACGCCGCAGCCGCCTCGACCGCAGCTTTCGCGTCGGCCGGCAGAGTGCTCTTGCCGGTGTCAAAGTAGACGCTCGCCGGCAGGGCCGCTTGCGTTGCGCCCGCGCTTTCCGAGCCCGCTGTGGCGGCTTGCGCACCCGCTGCTTCGGAAGCCGCCGCACCCGCTGCCGCACCCGATGCAGCTTCCGCGCCGCTTGCCGCGGCACCCGCGTCGGCCAGATGGTTGCCGCCTTCGGGCAGCTTGCCGTTACGTGCGTCGGCGACCTGCTTCGGCTGGAGAATGTCGCCCGTGTGGTTGCCCCACGAGTTGCGCTCGAACGTGACGACCGAAGCAATTTCGACGTCGTTCAGCGTAGGCGCCCAGGAAGGCATTGCGTTCTTGCCCTTCAGCACGATGCTGACGTGCTCGGCGATTGCGCCGTTGGCAACCTTGCTGCCGTCCAGTGCGGGAAACGCGCCGGCGCCCTTACCCGTGGGCTGATGGCAGACTGCGCAGTTCGCCGCGTAGACCTTGCCGCCGCGCTCCATCAGCTCGGCCATCGTATAGGTCTTGTTCGGATCGTCCTGGCCCGCGGCCATTTTCTTCTTCTGCGCGTCGACCCACTTCGCGTAGTCGTCCGTGGAAAGCACTTCGACCACGACCGGCATGAACGCATGTTCCTTGCCGCACAGTTCCGTACAGAAGCCGCGGAACGTGCCCACCTTCTCGGCCTTGAACCACGTGTCGCGCACGAAGCCCGGAATCGCGTCCTGCTTCACGCCGAAGGCCGGCACGTACCAGGAGTGAACCACGTCGTTCGCAGTGGTGATGATGCGGATTTTCTTGCCGACCGGCACGACGAGCGGATTGTCGACTTCCTGCAGATACGTTGTGGAAATCGGCTGACGGCCGTCGGTTTCGGCACGCGGCGTGGCCAGCGTGGAGAGGAAGCTGATGCCCTCGCCCGGCCCCTTCACGTAGTCATAGCCCCACTTCCACTGGTAGCCGGTGACCTTGATGGTGACGTCGGCGTTGGTCGTATCCTTCATCGCGACGACCGTCTTGGTGGCGGGCAGCGCCATCAACACGACGATGATGAACGGCACGATCGTCCAGATGATTTCAACGGTGGTGCTTTCGTGGAAATTCGAAGCCTTGTGACCTTTCGATTTGCGGTGAGCAAAGATCGAATAGAACATTACAGCGAACACGCCGACGAAAATCACCGTGCACAGGATCAGCATCAACGTGTGGAGGCTGTAGAGCTCCTCAGCGATTTTCGTCGCGGGCGGCTGGAGATTGATCTCGTTGACGGCGGGGCCGCCCGGAACATCGCCCACTGCCAGGGCGGCACCGGCGAAAAGCAGTCCGCTCATCGCCAGCACGCCCATGAGCGCTCGCTTGATTGTTTTCATAGCTTCCTTACCCAAAATTTCCATTCAAACCCTCGACCCCGCTGGCCCGCCGCTGACCCGCCAACCCCGCTAACCTGAACCGTGCATGCCGGCCCGCGTCTAGCAGCGTGCAAGCCATGTGCGCAACTCGCCGGCGAATTGCGCGCGCCGGTGCTGCGCGAGGTGCTGCCCGATCATGATCGTCTCGCCGCGCGAAACCAGCCTGATCTGATCGCGCGGTGTTGCGCCAGCCTCGATCCGCACCCAGCGCGGATTGAACTCGAACTGCGTGACCTGCTCCGCGCTCACCTGTTCGATTACGAGCCGGTTGGGAAACAGCCGGATGCGTTCGTAATCGACAGCATGACGCGCGTAAATGGCGAACGCGACGCCCACCGCCAGCAACTCGATTCCGGTGAACGGCAACACCAGCCAGGCGCCGACCAGAACCAGCATGAAAGCAATTGCCAACGAGAACAACGCAAGCGACACGTAGAAACATATGAACTGCCGCGGCGACATGGAACAGTTGCGTTTCATCGTCCAGTCCTTGAGGACCGGTTCTGAATCCGCCAGCAGATCAGATGCTTCCATCGCTGCCTCCCGCCGATCGTCCCAAAGGCCGCCTGCGATAGCCCGAGCACACCCTCATGTTGCTGCCGCCTGAGCCGTACTCGACCCACTCGTCTGGCGGTTCTTTGCCTCGGGCCTGCCGCCCCAAATGTGGGAACTCCGGGCGACAAACTGACGCATTATAGGCGCGATCCATAGCATCCACAAGCAAGCCCCGGCTGCCTCACAAGCCAGGCGCGACAAGCCTCCGCGCCGTTTTGCCGCACCTTTTGCAGGTGTCCGGAAACGGTAATTTCAGACATAACAGTTGCCCTCTTTACCGTTTCAGCGATTCCTCGACGAACCTCGTCCAATGTCCTCGATGCGCACGATGCCATGCCCTTCCGCCGTCGTGCGCGGTACGGCCTTCCACGCGTGCCCGTAGATCACCTCGAACGTCAGCGCGATCGTGCCGTCGGGGCGGCGGCGCGCCTCGAGCGCCGCCAGCAACGCCTCGCGCAACCGGCGTGCCGCAGCGCCCGCAATAGCTTCGCGCTCGAACGGATACGCGCCCCAACGGCGCACGTCCGCAAGCAGCGACTCGGGCGACTTATAGGTGATTGTGATGGTTTCCTGGTCTATGACGGGAATTTCAAACCCGCTTTCGACCAGCATGTCGCCCAGATCATGCATGTCGACGAAGTCGATCACATGCTTGCGCGAGCTCACGCCATGCGCCGCTTCGACTTCCGCGTAGGCGCCGCGCAATTCCTTGAGCGTGTCGGGGCCGAGCGTGCTGAACATCAGCAGCCCGTTCACCCTCAGCACGCGCTGCCACTCCGGAAATACGAGGTCGGGCCGCGAGTGCCAGTGAAGTGAGAGATTGGACCAGATGAAGTCGAACGCGCCGGCCGCGAAAGGCAACGCGGCAAAGTCGGCTTGTGCGAAGCGTGGACCGCGTGCGCCCAGCGCTTTGCCGAGCGTGGCCGGCAGGAAGCGCCGCCAACTGGTGTCGCCGGAATCATGATGACGCGCGCGCTCGAGCATGCCGCGCGACAGATCCGTGCCGAATACCGGCGCCTCTGGAAAACGCTCGCGCAGTGCAGGTATATCTTCGCCTGCGCCGCAACCGGCGTCGAGTACGCTCGCCGGCGCGACCTTGATGTACTCGAGCCGCTCGCGCATGCGCTGCGCGATTTCGCGCGGCAGGAAGGCGACGTCGTCGAAATTCGCTGCACGGCGGTCGAAAATCTGCCGCAGGCGCCGGGAGTCGTAGGCCGGACGGCCAGATTGGGGGGGCGTTGGGGACATGGGTGTCGTACTGGCGTAGAGCCCGAAGTATACTCGTTCGCTTCCGCCGATTCAGCGCAACAGGCCTTTGCCGCCGTCAACGCATGCCATTCCGCGACTCTTCCTCGTCTTTCCGAAGCCGCTTCGCGCGATTCGCCCACGGCTTCGCGCTGGCGTGGCCGCATGCCACGCAGGCGCTGTTGCCGAACGCCTGCGCGTTATGCGGCAATTTGTCGCATAGGCCACTGTGCGCGTTTTGCGACAAATCCTATTGGAATGACAGCGCCTTGCGTTGCCGTGTGTGCGCGGTTCCATTGCCTGTCACGTTTCGAGGACGCCGTGCGTCTTATCGTTGTGCAGACTGCAGCACCGAAATGCCGCCGTTCGACGCGACCTTCGCGCTTGCCGACTACCGTGCGCCGCTCGACGCGCTCGCGGTCGGCCTGAAGTTTCGCGCGCAGCTCATGCTCGCGGGGGAGTTCGCGCGGCGCCTCGCGCGTCTCGCGCAAGACGCCTGGCAAGATCCGTCTGACTGTCCGGACGTGATCGCACCGGTGCCGCTGGCGAGGCGACGCCTGATCGAGCGCGGCTACAACCAGGCGTGGCAGATTGCGAGACCGCTCGCGCGCGCGTTGCGCGTGCCGGCCGACGCAACGTTGCTGCGCCGGGTGATCGAGACGGCGCCGCAATCGCGGCTCGACTTGGACGCGCGCCGAATGAACGTGGGACGCGCCTTCCAGCTGACGGGAAACGTCGGGAATCTGCACGTCGGCATTGTCGACGACGTCATGACGACCGGCGCCACGCTCGAAGCGCTGGCTCGCACGTTGAAGGCAGCCGGCGCGCGGCGGGTCACGAACTTCGTCGCGCTGCGCACACCGAAAAACTAGTTTCTACCTGGTCACTTTATGTTCAATGTCGTTCTTGTCGAACCGGAAATTCCGCCGAACACCGGCAACGTTATCCGCCTGTGCGCGAACACGGGTGCCCGCCTGCATCTGATCGAGCCGCTCGGCTTTCCGCTCGACGACGCCAAGCTGCGCCGCGCCGGCCTCGACTATCACGAGTATGCGCAAATGAATGTGCACGCAAATTGGGCCGCGTTTATCGCCAAGGAGTCGCCCGATCCGTCGCGCATGTTCGCGTTCACCACGCGCGGCTCAGGCCGCTTTCACGAGCATGCATTCGGGGCGGGCGACTGGTTCGTTTTCGGCGCGGAAACTCGTGGGCTGCCCGACGCGGTGCTGGACCAGTTCGCCGGCGAGCAGCGCGTGCGTCTGCCCATGCGTCCGGGCAACCGCAGCCTCAATCTGTCTAACACGGTTGCCATCGTAGTGTTCGAAGCGTGGCGTCAGACCGGCTTCGAAGGCGGCGCCTGACGGCCTTTCAATTCAGCCGCGTAGCGCTCGAACATCGCATGGTCGAAACAGGCGAAGATCACGTTTTCGAGCTGCGTCATGCGCGGCAGATTTTCAAGCACCGTTTCCACCGCAATGCGAACCGCCTGATCCGCGGGAAAACGGTAGATCCCGCAACTAATGGCGGGGAATGCGATGCTGGCGCAATTCGCCTCGCGCGCCACTTCGAGCGAGCGCTGGTAGCATGAGGCGAGCAAATCGGGCTCGCCATGCGTGCCGCCTCGCCACACAGGGCCCACCGCGTGAATCACATAGCGCGCGGGTAAGCCGTGGCCGCGCGTGAGCTTGGCGTCGCCGGTCGCGCAACCGCCAAGCATTTCGCATTCGCGCAGCAACTCTTTACCGGCTGCGCGATGAATCGCGCCGTCCACGCCGCCGCCGCCCAGCAGCGAACTATTGGCCGCGTTGACGATGGCATCCACATCAAGCGTCGTGATGTCAGCAACGCGTGCTTCCAGCGTGCAACGATCGATACTGAGCATGGGAACCTCGCTTGTCCGAAGCGTCAATATGCAATGGACAGCGAGCGCAGGCAGCCGTTCAGCGTTTTGCCCGCCGAACGGCTGATTGACGGAACTCGAGCAGCAGTGCCGCCGGATCATTCAGCCTTGGAATCACGCCGCAGCAGAGCGCTGACGGCGTCGCGAGGCGCCACGCCGTCGAACAGCACGGCACACACGGCCTGGGTGATCGGCATTTCAATTGAATGCGCGCGCGCAATAGCCAGAACTGCCTGCGCGCAGCGCACGCCCTCGGCCACGTGCCCGAGGCCACCCAGAATATCGGCGAGCGAACGGCCCGCGGCAAGCTGCACGCCAACTGTGCGATTGCGCGACAGGTCGCCCGTCGCCGTCAGAATCAGGTCGCCGAGCCCAGTCAAACCCGTGAACGTCTCGGCACGTCCGCCCAACGTTACGCCAAGGCGCGACATTTCAGCGAGACCGCGCGTAATCAACGCCGCGCGGGCGTTCAGGCCGAGACCGAGGCCGTCCGCGATACCCGTGGCAATGGCCAGCACGTTCTTCACCGCGCCGCCCACTTCCACGCCGATCACGTCGTCGCCTGTGTAGATGCGCATCGCGCCGTGATGGAATGCGGCCACCGTGCGCTCGCGGCAGGCGGCCGAAGCACTGGCGATAGTCAACGCAACCGGCAAGCCCTGCCCCACTTCGCGCGCAAAACTCGGCCCCGACAGCACGCCATTGCTGCCGTGCTGCGGCAGCTCCGCCGCGACCACCTGATGCGGCAATAGCTGCGAGTCCGCTTCAAAGCCCTTGCAAAGCCACACGACATGCGCCGGTACTTTGCCGGCGGCGCGCATGGACTGGATGAGACTGCGCAGTCCGGCCACCGGCGTGGCGACGACGCACAACGCATCGTCGGCGAGCGCGTGGTCGAGCGCCGCGCTCAGATCCGCCTCATACCGAAGCGTCGCCGGTAAAGCAACGCCCGCCAGGTAGCGGGCGTTTTCGTGCGAAGCGGACAGCTCGGCAACCAGCGCGGGCTCGCGGGCCCACAACACCGTGTCATGCCGAACGGCCAGATGGCCGGCGAGGGCCGTGCCCCATGCGCCGGCTCCGAGAACAGCAACCTTCATGGCCGGCACTGCCTGGGACACTTAATGCGTCGCGCCGTTTTGCGCTGCGCCGTCCTGGCCGCTCATCTGCGCGAGGCGTTGCTCGTAGAGCGCCTGGAAGTTGATCTCGGCGAGGTGGATCGGCGGGAAGCCGGCGCGCGTGATGGCGTCTGCGATGTTCGAGCGCAGGTACGGGAACAGGATGGTCGGGCACGCAATGCCGACGAGCGGATCGATCTGCTCAGCAGGAATGTTACGAATGTCAAAAATGCCGGCCTGTTTTGCTTCAATCAGAAACGCAACCTTGTCCGACACCTTGGCCGTCACCGTGCCGGTCACGAGGATCTCGAACACGCTTTCCGCGAGGCGCTCGGCCTTCACGTCGACTTCCACTTCGACCGACGGCATGTCCTGCTCAAGGAAAATGGCCGGCGAATTGGGCTGCTCGAGCGACATGTCCTTCAAGTAGATGCGCTGGATGTTGAAGAACGGCTGGTTATTCTCGTCGGACATGATTGTGTGGTTCCCTGATAGATATGCGTAGCGGCAGCCCACGCGTTACCGTGGCCGCCGGATCGTTGCGGCGCGCCGCCTGCTCCGCTAAGAGCGACGTTGCGCCGGCTTGTGTTTCACCCGCCCGTACACGCGCGCAAAGGCGCGTGCGTTCAGGCGGCTTCGAGCAGAGGCGTCAGACCGCCCGCGCGATCGAGCGCGGACAGATCGTCATAACCGCCGACATGCTTCTCGCCGATGAACACCTGCGGCACCGTGCGACGACCGGTCCTGGTCATCATTTCCTCACGACGGGCCGGGTCCTTGTCGATCAGTACTTTTTCGATATTCTCGACGCCGCGCGACTTTAAAAGACGTTCGGCCATCTGGCAATACGGGCACACCTGCGTGCTGTACATGATCACTTTGTTCACTTGGCTACTCCTTGTTTCACAACCGGCATGCCGGCTTTCTGCCAGGCGTCTACGCCGCCTTCCAGAACGTGGACTTCCGCATATCCCGCGTCCTGCACGAGACGCGCTGCCTTGTTCGACTGCTGGCCGGTCTGGCACACCAGCAGCACGGGGTTGTTCTTATTCTTCACCAGTTGCGCGACCTTTGCTTGCAACTCGGCGAATTCAAGGTGCCGCGCCGCAGGCAAATGCCCCTTGGCGAAGTCGGCCGACGGACGCAGGTCGATGACGGCAGCATTGCGCCGGTTGATCAGCTGCGTGGCTTCGGCCGCCGACAGGCCGCCGCGGCCGCGCCGGCTGATGCTCGGCCACAGCAGCAACCCACCGGAGATGAGGACGATCGCGATCAGAACAAGGTTTGTGTAATCAGTGAAAAACTTCACGGAAAATCCGCCGAAAAAGAGAGAAATCGGAAAGGGCAATCCGCCCATTATAAAATAACCGTCTGACGCGATGGCGGCGCTCCCCGACGGGCGCTTCGCAGCGCTTACCGCTTCCTTACTACCGACCGGCAATCTTATGTACAAACTCGTTCTCATCCGCCACGGCGAATCGACGTGGAACAAGGAAAACCGCTTCACGGGCTGGGTCGACGTCGACCTCACGGAGCAGGGCAATCGCGAAGCGCAGCAGGCGGGCGTGCTGCTGAAGGAGTCCGGCTACACGTTCGACATCGCGTACACGTCGGTGCTCCGGCGCGCGATCCGCACCCTGTGGCACGTGCAGGACCAGATGGACCAGATGTACATTCCGGTCGTCCATTCGTGGCGACTGAACGAGCGCCATTACGGCGCGCTGTCGGGCTTGAACAAGGCAGAAACGGCGGCGAAGTTCGGCGACGAACAGGTGCTCGTCTGGCGCCGCAGCTACGACACGCCGCCGCCGGCGCTAGAGCCGACCGACGAGCGCGCGCCCTACGACGATCCGCGCTACGCCAAGGTGCCGCGCGAACAGTTGCCGCTCACCGAGTGCCTGAAAGACACCGTCGCGCGTGTCCTGCCGCTGTGGAACGAGTCCATCGCGCCGGCCATCAAGTCGGGCCGCAAGGTGGTGATCGCCGCGCACGGCAATTCGATTCGCGCGCTGGTGAAGTACCTGGACAACATCTCGGACGACGACATCGTCGGGCTGAACATTCCTAACGGCGTGCCGCTCGTCTATGAACTGGACGAGGACCTGAAGCCTATCAAGCATTACTATCTGGGCGACCAGGAGGCCATCGCGAAGGCGCAGGCAGCCGTCGCCAAGCAGGGTAAGGCGGGCTGATTCCGACCGGCGCGCCGCGCGTTCAGGGCGCGTTCGGGGCGCGCATTAGCGGCGCCGCCCGGCAACACCTACCGGTCGGCACCGCCTGCTTCCCCGGAACGGCGCCATTCTTCCCACCGCGCGCCGTTACCGCAGATTACTTCGCCCCGCACGCGCGTTACGCCGAACCCGGCAGCCGTCGCGCTGTCGAACCACGATTGCCTGCGCCCCGCCCTCGACTGGCGGGTGTGCAGTTATACTTGTCCGTCCCCATCTCTTGACGCTGCCACGCGCTTCCGACCGCAACAGACTCTATGCGAAAGAACCTGAAAAATATCGGCCTGATCGCCGCGGGCCTTGCTACCGGTGTATTTGCCACCCTGCAACTTTCGGCCTCGGCGCAGCAACCCGCCAGTGCGGCCACGCCGTTGCCGCTGGACCAGCTCAGGCTCTTTGCCGAAGTGTTCGGGCAGATCAAGCACGAGTATGTCGAACCTGTCGACGATAAAAAGCTCCTCACCGCCGCCATCAAGGGCATGGTGTCGAGCCTCGATCCGCATTCGTCCTACCTGGACAAGACGGATTACGAAGAACTGCAGGAGCAGACCAAGGGCCGCTTCGCGGGCCTCGGCATTGAAATTTCGTCGGAAGACGGCCTGATCAAGGTGATCTCGCCGATCGAAGACACGCCTGCGTTCCGCGCCGGCATCCGTCCGGGCGACCTGATCACGCGCATCAACGACAAACCGGTGCGGGGCATGACGCTCGACCAGGCCGTCAAGCAGATGCGTGGCGAGCCTGGCACCAAAGTCACGCTCACCATTTTCCGCAAGACCGACGACCGCACGTTCCCGCTCACCGTCACACGCGCCCTTATCAAGGTGCAGTCGGTCAAGATGAAGATTCTTGCGCCGGGCTACGCCTACGTGCGTATCACGAGCTTCCAGGAACGCACCACGCCTGACCTCGCCGCAAGGCTGCAGGACATCGCGCGTCAGCAACCCAATCTGAAGGGCCTCGTGCTGGACCTGCGCAACAACGGCGGCGGTCTGCTGCAAAGCGCGGTCGGCGTGGCCGGCGCGTTCCTGCCGCCCAATTCGGTTGTCGTGTCCACCAACGGGCAGATTCCGGACTCCAAGCAGGTCTATCGCGACACTTACGACAACTACCGTCTGCAATCTTTCGACACCGACCCGCTGAAAGACGAGGCGCCGATCTTCAAGACGGTGCCTATGGTCGTGCTGACTAACGCCTATTCGGCGTCGGCATCGGAAATCGTCGCGGGCGCGCTGCAGGATCAGCACCGTGCGCTGATCGTCGGCAAGACCACGTTCGGCAAAGGCTCGGTGCAAACGGTGCGCCCAATGACCGCCGACACCGCGTTGCGCCTGACCACGGCGTACTACTACACGCCGAGCGGCCGCTCCATCCAGAACAAGGGCATCCGTCCTGACATCGCGGTGGACCAGTACGCGGAAGGCGATCCGGACGACGCACTCGTCACGCGCGAAGTCGACTACTCGAATCACCTTGCGAACACGCAAGATCCGAACGAGAAGAAGGAAGCCGAGAAGCGCGAGCAGGATCGTATGGACCAGTTGCGTCTGCTGGAAGAGCAGAACGACAAGAAAACGCCGGAGCAGCGTCAGAAAGATCGTGAACGCAAGCCGGTCGAATTCGGTTCCGCCGACGACTTCATGCTGGCGCAAGCGTTGAATAAACTGGAAGGCAAGCCGGTGCAGGAGTCGAAGTCGATCACCGAGCGCCGTCTCGCGCAGAACAAGCCGGCCACGTCGGCGTCCGCGCCGGTCGCCGTGAAGCCCACGCAACCGGTGCCGGGTGCGTCGAATACGGCGCCGGCTTCCGCTCCGGCAACGCAAAGCAAGTAAGCAGCGCACGCAGCACCACCTCGCGTGTCTTCGCGGTGCAATACCGCGAAGACACGCTGGCTCCCGCCATGAACGACGATCAACTCCTTCGCTATTCCCGCCACATTCTCGTCGACGAAATCGGCATCGAGGCGCAGCAGCGCTTTATCGACGCGCACGCGATCATCGTCGGCGCGGGTGGGCTGGGTTCGCCCGCGGCGATGTACCTTGCCGCGGCGGGCGTCGGACGCTTGACGCTGGTCGATGCCGATACGGTAGACCTCACCAATCTGCAACGACAGATCCTGCATGTGAGCGCGTCTGTCGGACGCAAGAAGGTGGAGTCCGGTCGCGACACGCTTGCGCAAATCAATCCTGAAGTGAACGTGAAGGCAGTAGCCGAACGCGTCGACGACGCATGGCTCGATCGCGAAGTGCCGGGCGCGACGGTTGTGCTCGACTGCACCGACAATTTCGCCACGCGTCACGCGATCAATCGGGCCTGCGTGAAGCACGGCGTGCCGCTCGTGTCAGGCGCGGCGTTGCGCTTCGACGGCCAGATCAGTACGTTCGATTTCCGCGACGAAGCATCGCCATGCTATGCATGCGTGTTTCCGGAAGACCAGCCGTTCGAGGAAGTCGCGTGTTCGACTATGGGCGTATTCGCGCCCACGGTGGGCATCATCGGGTCGATGCAGGCGGCCGAAGCCCTTAAGGTCATCGGCAGGATCGGCACGCTGCTCAGCGGCCGCCTGACCATGCTCGATTCGTTGCGAATGGAGTGGACCACCATGCGCATTAGCCGGCAGACGGATTGCCCGGTCTGCAAGGAACGCCACCGCGCCTGACGAAAAAGCAAGCGACCAAACAATCAAACGACCAAACGCCAGGCCAGCAAAGACAAACGCCGCACAAGTGCGGCGTTTGTCGTTCAAGCGGCCACGGTCGATCAGAATCAGGCTTGCGCGACACGCTTGAGCGCAGCTTGCACTTCTTCCGGTTCGAACGATGCAAGCACATCGGCCACCGGCTTTTCCAGCGTCTTCAGATGCGAGCGCAACACTTCCTGTTTGACCTCGAGCAGCTGACTCGGGTGCATCGAAAACTCGGTGAGCCCCATGCCGAGCAACAGACGCGTCAGCGTGGGATCGCCCGCCATCTCGCCGCACACGGACACCGGGACGCCCGCGCGCTTCGCCTCGCGCAGCGTGAACGCGATCAGATGCAGCACGGCTGGATGCAGCGGGTCGTACAGATGCGCGACGGAATTGTCCGCGCGGTCGATAGCGAGCGTGTACTGAATCAGATCGTTCGTGCCGATGGACAGAAAATCGAGCCGTTTCAGGAACAGCGGCAAGGCAATCGCGGCCGCCGGAATCTCGATCATCGCGCCGACCTGCACGTTCGGGTTGTAGGCAATCCCGGCGTCGTCCAGTTGCCGTTTCGCTTCGCGGATCAGGTCGAGCGTCTGGTCGATCTCCTGCGCATGCGCGAGCATCGGCACCAGAATCTTCACGGAACCGAACGCGGACGCGCGCAGAATCGCGCGCAGTTGCGTGAGGAACATCTGCGGTTCGGAGAGGCTCCAGCGAATCGCCCTGAGCCCGAGCGCCGGGTTCGGCGCTGTCTCGTAGCCGTCGCCGCCGCTCATCGAATCGAGCGGCTTGTCGGCGCCCACGTCGATGGTGCGGATCGTGACGGGCAGGCCGTTCATCAACTCGACCGCGCGCCGGTAGGCTTCGAACTGCTCCTCCTCTTCCGGCATCCGGTCCTTGTGATTCATGAACAGGAACTCCGTGCGGAACAGGCCGACGCCGGTCGCGCCGGCGTCGAGCGCGGCGCGCGCGTCGTCCGGCAACTCGATATTCGCGCACAGCTCGATACGCGTGCCGCACAGCGTTTGCGTAGGCGAGAACTTGAGGCGCTGCAACTTGCGCTGCTCGAGGGCCTTTTCGCTTTGCCGGTACGAATACTCTTCGAGGACGATCGGCGCGGGATCGACAATCACAATGCCATGATCGCCGTCGACAATGATCAGGTCGTCCTGGCGAATCAACGCGCTTGCGTGCTGCACGCCGACTGCGGCGGGAATGCCCAGGCTTCGCGCAACGATAGCCGTATGCGAAGTACGGCCGCCGAGATCCGTGACGAAGCCCTGGAACGTTTGCGTTTTGAATTGCATCATGTCGGCCGGTGCAATGTCGTGAGCCACCACGATCATTTCGTCACAGGCGCCGTGCACGCCGTCCACGAGCGTTGCGGACGCGCCCGCAAGCGCCTTCAGCACGCGCTCCACCACTTGCTCGATGTCGGCTTTGCGCTCGCGCAGATACTCGTCTTCGATATCGTCGAAATGGCGCGACAGCCGTTCCAGCTGTTCCGTGAGCGCCCACTCGACGTTGTATCGACGCGTGCGGATCAGGTCGATGGTTTCCTGAACGAGCATCGCATCGTTCAGGATCATTGAATGTACGTTGATAAACGCGCCCATTTCACTGGGCGCGTCGGCTGCGAGGTCTGCACGCAACGCGTCGAGTTCCTCATGAACGCGTTGCTGCGCCGTGCGAAAGCGCTCGACCTCGCCTTCGATTTGCGCGGGTTCGATCAAATAGTGGTCTACGTCAAGTGCAGCCGGGGCGATCAGATAAGCCCGCCCGATGGCGATACCGCGTGACACGGGAATTCCATGCAGCGTGAACGACACGCGCACCTCCTCTAGTTGTGTGATGCCGCGGCAAACCGCTGCAGTGCTCTCAGACTCTCGTCGTCATTATAAATTCCACGGCCTGCTGTTCGTGTGCGAATGCTGTGTGCAGCGCAGCACGAAAGCGCGTAGGCAAGTTGCCGCGCGGAATGCGGCGGCATGCACGCATCACCTGCCTGGCGTCGGCGGTTCGCTCCCCAACCGCACATTGTCGCGCGCTAAAAAAAACGCCGCGGATGGCCGCGGCGTCTTCACTCGTCTTCATGCGATTCAAGCTCACTGACCTTCGCCGAACTTATCAGCGATCAGTTTCAGCAGTGCGTCCATCGCTTCTTTTTCGTCGGCGCCTTCGACTTCGATCAGCACCGTGCTGCCGATGCCCGCAGCCAGCATCATCACGCCCATGATGCTTTTCGCATTGATGCGGCGGCCGTTGCGGCTCATCCAGATTTCGGACTGGTAACTGCCCGCAAGTTGCGTCAATTTGGCCGACGCACGCGCGTGCAGCCCCAGCTTGTTCACGATAGTGGTTTCCTGTTGCAGCATGTGATGGTCCGAAGCGCGGGTAAGTGTTGTTGTGAAAAAAGAAACTGCCAGTCAGGCGCCAAGCGGTTGAAGATGCAAGCTGCAACGCGCATTACGCTGCGGCTCGCCGGGCGAGCGGCTATAGACCCGCCGTCCCACTCTTTTGCGTGAGGTCGGCGTCGGCCGGCAGGGCCGGCAGACAGTCGCCCGCTACAGCCACCGCCTCGGCGGGCGCGGGCGTAGCCGGGCCGATCGCATGGATGCCCTTGGTCGCACCGGCAAGCGCCTTGTCCACCAGCGTGTCGAGCGGCGTTGCGCGATAGCAGACCGCGCGCACAAGCATCGGCAAATTGACGCCGCACAGCACGCGCACGTCCGGCACCGAAGCAAGCCGTCCCGCGATGTTCGCGGGCGTCGCGCCGAACATGTCGGTGAGCACCAGCGCGCCGTTCTCTTCCTTCAGACGCGCAATCTCCGACTCCGCAAAAGAAACCATTTGTGCCGGATCGCAGTCGGGCGATACGTCGATCACGCCGATGCGAGCCGGCAAACCGCCGTAAATATGCGAAATACAGTCGCGCAACGCGGTGGCGAACGGAGCGTGCGCAATGATCAGAATGCCTGCCATGTCAGCCTACTGCAAAAAGACGGCCCCAAACGCGGGTCGGAACCTTGTCCGGAATGCTCGCGCCCTCGGCCGGCCGTGGGCCATGAGGGCCGGAACTGCAACAGTTCACGCGCAGGAGGTTGACCGCGGCGCTGCACCAGCGCCTGTCAAACCTGCCTGCTCAACGCTCCGCTGTTCATGCCGGCGGCTCCGACGGGAGCCCGCTGCCACGAATGCATGCGGAGAGCGGGCATTGTAGCAGGCCCGTTTTCGAGCCCACGCCGACGTCCCGCCCGCAGCGGACATCGTGCAGATCCTGTTACCCAGTTTGGGAGCCGCGGCCCGCTTTCAAGCCCGGCGGCTCGATTCGCCACGCAATCAGCCCGCCGCGCGCTCCAGCGCGTCGACGAACATGGCCGCCACGTCGAAGCCCGTCTGATCCATGATCTCGCGAAAGCACGTCGGGCTCGTCACGTTCACTTCGGTGAGCCAGTCGCCGATCGCGTCGAGCCCGACCAGCAGCAGGCCGCGCGCCGCCAGCACGGGCGCGAGTGTGTCCGCGATCTTGCGGTCATGCTCGGTAAGCGGACGAGCCACGCCCAGCCCGCCGGCCGCCAGGTTGCCGCGCACCTCGTTGCCTTGCGGAATGCGGGCGAGCGAATACGGCACCGCCTCGCCGCCTATCAGCAGAATCCGCTTGTCGCCGTCCTTGATCTCGGGAATGAACTTTTGCGCCATCACCGTGCGCGCACCGTCGTGGCTCAGCATTTCGATGATCGAGCCGAGGTTCATGCCGTCCGCCTTCACGCGGAATACGCCCATGCCGCCCATGCCGTCGAGCGGCTTCAGGATCACGTCGCCGTGCTGCTCGTGGAACGCCCTCAGGCGCGCCGGATCGCGGGTCACGAGCGTGGGCGCGACGAACTGCGCGAATTCGCCGATCGCGAGCTTTTCGGAATGATCGCGAATCGCCTGCGGCTTGTTGAAGACGCGTGCGCCCGCGCGCTCCGCCAATTCAAGCAGCCACGTGGAGGTCACGTATTCCATGTCGAACGGCGGGTCTTTGCGCATCACCACGGCGCTGAAGCTTTTTAGCGCGCGCGGCGCTGCGCTTTCCGCCGCATACCATTCGTCGCGATGCAGATCGGTCACGTCGCCGGTGATCGCAAAGCGCCGCACGTTGGCTTCGACGTCGCCGCCCGTCCACGCCAGATGCTTCGGCTCGCACGTGTACAGCGTATGGCCGCGGCGCGCGGCCTCGGCCATCATCGCGTAAGTCGAGTCTTTGTAGATCTTGAACTGCGTGAGCGGATCGGCGATGAAAAGAATGTCCATGAAGGTCCCGTTGCGCCCTGCTGGGCCTGGCGTTAATCGTGAGTTACCGCGAAGGTGGCGAGAGCAACGGCGCGGGCGTTAGCCGCGCCGCCGCGCTCACACCTGGATGGCTTCCGGATCGGTCTTTTCCAGTTCGACCGATGCGGCCAGCAAGCCGAGGCGCGCCACCACGCCGTACATATAGAAACGGTTGGGCGGCGCCGCGCCGGGTTTGGCGTGCGCGTCCGGCAAAGCCGTATGCTCGAAGCCGAGCGGCACGAAGTGCATGCCCGGTGCGTTGAGGTTCTGATCGCGCTCGCGGCTGCCGTGCACGCGGTAGAAACCGCCCACCACGTAGCGGTCGATCATATAGACGACCGGCTCGGCCACTTCCTCGCCGATGCGCTCGAAGGTGTAGACGCCTTCCTGCACGATCACGTCGTGCACTTCCAGGCCGTCTTTAGTGGCCGCCATCTTCGCGCGCTCGCGCTTGGTGAGCGCGGCGACTTCCGACGCGTCGTGCACCGTCATGACGCCCATGCCGTAGGTGCCCGCGTCCGATTTGATGACGACATACGGTTTCTCGGATATGCCGTACTCGCGATACTTTTTCGCGATCTTCTTCAGCACGCCGTCAATCGCTTCCGCCAGCGCCTGTTCGCCGGTGCGCTCCTGGAAATCCACGCCTTCCACGTGTGCAAAGTACGGATTGATCATCCACGGGTCGATCTCGACCATCTTCGCAAACTTCTTGGCGACGTCGTCATAACACGAAAAGTGCGTCGATTTGCGGCGAACCGCCCAGCCTGCGTGCAGCGGCGGCAGCAGATACTGTTCGTGCAGATTCTCCAACACGGGCGGAATGCCGCCCGACAGATCGTTGTTCAGCAGAATCGAGCACGGGTCGAAATTCTTCAGGCCCAGACGCCGCTGCGAACGCTCCAGCGGTTCGAGCACGAGTTTCTGGCCGTCTGACAGCGCAATGGTGACGGGTCCGTTGATGCTTTCGTCGAGCGTGCCGAAACGCACGTTCAGGCCTGCCTGCCGCATGATGGCCGCCAGCCGGGCGACATTCTCCAGATAGAACGCGTTGCGCGTGTGGCGCTCGGGAATGACGAGCAGATTCTTCGCGTCCGGGCAGATCTTTTCGATGGACGCCATCGCGGCCTGCACGGCAAGCGGCAGCACTTCCTGCGGCAGATTATTGAAGGCGCCGGGAAACAGATTGGTGTCGACGGGCGCCAGCTTGAACCCCGCGTTCCGCAGGTCGACCGAACAGTAGAAAGGCGGTGTGTGCTCCTGCCACTCGAGCCGGAACCAGCGTTCGATTGCAGGAGTGGCGTCGAGGATCTTCCGCTCGAGATCGAGCAGCGGGCCGTTTAACGCCGTAACTAGGTGCGGAACCATTGATCACTCGCAGACTGGAGAAAAAAGATTGTAGAGCAAATGCTTTTCCCAATTGGGGATGGTTTCTCCATTCGCAAGCTAGCCGGAATGCATTCTTACTATCGCCATGATAGGTAGCACAAAGCGCTGTTAACAAGATGGCGAGCAAGAAAAAAGCCCGCCATGAAGGCGGGCCGAATCGTTGCGCTTGTGTTGCCTGTTGCCTACTACCTGTTGCGGCTTGTTGCTGCCCTCGCCAGTGGCGCCGCGCCGGGCGGCGCGGCAGGTGGCATGGGCCGATGGTCGGGCCCGGGAGCACGGGCCCGCGCGACATCGTTCTTATTCGACGTGTTCGCCGTGCAGGCTCACGTCCAGGCCTTCGCGCTCTTCTTCTTCCGTCACGCGGATGCCCATTACCATGTCGATGACCTTCAGCAGGATGAAGCTCATCACGCCGCTGTAGACGAGCGTCGTCAGTACGCCCTTGGCTTGCAGCACGACGCTGCCGTCGAAGCCGCCAATGTCCTTGACCGCGAACACGCCGGTCAGCAACGCGCCCACGATACCGCCGATGCAGTGCACGCCGAAGGCGTCGAGCGAATCGTCGTAACCGAGCTTGTGCTTGAGCCACGTTGCCGACCAGAAGCAGACCACGCCCGCGACGATGCCGATCACAAGCGAGCCCGTCATGCCGACGAAGCCCGAAGCCGGCGTGATTGCCACCAGACCGGCAACCGCGCCCGACACAATGCCGAGCACCGAAGGCTTACCCTTGGCGGCCCATTCGGCGAACATCCACGCGAGCGCTGCCGCTGCGGTTGCCACTTGCGTTGCGAACATCGCGAAGCCGGCACGGCCGTCTGCCGCGACTGCCGAACCCGCGTTGAAGCCGAACCAGCCCACCCACAGCATCGCGCCGCCGATCAGCGTGAGCGTGAGGTTGTGCGGAGCCATGGCTTCCTTGCCGTAGCCGACGCGCTTGCCCAGCACGAGGCAGCAGACGAGACCTGCGATACCGGCGTTGATGTGCACCACCGTGCCGCCCGCGAAGTCCAGCACGCCCGCGCTAGCCAGCCAGCCGGTCGGTTCCCACACCATGTGCGCGACCGGCGAGTAGACGATGATCGACCACAGCGTCATGAAAACCAGCATGGCCGAGAACTTCATGCGGTCGGCAAACGCGCCGGTGATGAGCGCCGGGGTGATGATCGCGAACGTCATCTGATAGACGAAGTAGACCGATTCCGGGATGGTCGGCGCGAGATGACTGACCGTCAGCGTCGTCGTGTCGCCCTTGATGTAGTTCATGCCCGACATGAAGAAGCGCGAGAAGCCGCCGATGAACGAGCCGCCCGGCGTGAACGCCAGCGTGTAGCCCACCACGGCCCAGATGATCGTCACGAGACAGGTGATGGCAAAGCTTTGCATGAGCGTCGCGAGCACGTTCTTCTTGCGGACCATGCCGCCGTAGAAGAGCGCGAGGCCTGGAATCGTCATGAACAGCACGAGAGCCGTGGAGGTCAGCATCCAGGCAGTGTCGCCCGAGCTGATTTTCGACGAGTCGACCGAGAACGGCGCGGTGGGGGCCGGCGGCGTCGTTGCTGCCGCAGCGCTCGCTGCCGGCGCGGCCGCGGCGGGAGCCGACGCAGCCGGTGCGGCCGAAACGTCCGCTGCCGGCGCGCTTGCTGCTGCGTCGGAAACAGCGGCCGAGGCGGCTACGGGGGCGGAAGCGTCGTCCGCGAGGGCGGCGCCGATACCGCCCGCGAGCAGCGAACCGGCCATCAGCAAGGACATCAATAATTTGCGCATCTTTCGTTTCCTCTTGTCGCTATCTGTGTCGCTATCTTTTGGTATTACAGAGCGTCCGCGCCGGTCTCGCCGGTGCGGATCCGGATGACCTGTTCGATCGGCGTGACGAAGATCTTGCCGTCGCCGATCTTGCCCGTGCGCGCAGCGCGCTCGAGCGCCTCGATCGCCTGGTCGACGATGTCGTCCGAGACAGCCGCCTCGATCTTCACCTTCGGCAGGAAGTCGACGACGTACTCCGCGCCGCGGTACAGCTCCGTATGGCCCTTCTGACGGCCGAACCCCTTGACTTCGGTAACCGTGATGCCCGAGACGCCGATGGCCGACAAGGCTTCGCGCGCCTCATCGAGCTTGAACGGCTTGATGATTGCGGTGATGAGTTTCATGAAATCCCCTCGCTTAGTTGCGTAAACCTTTTTGCGTAACCCGTTTGCGTGCGCGTTTGCTTACCTGCTTGCCTGCCTGCTTGCGAATTGCGCTGCTTTGCGCATTCCGCGGCTCAATCTGCTTGCTTGAGCGCTGCTCGAGCGGCTTGCATGGCCACTGCTCGACGCCGCTTCCGTAACCGTTGCGTAAGCCGCCACGGACCCGCTCGCGCAAGCCAGGCGTCATTCAGAGCCGGTTGACGTGGTCTCGTTGCTCTACCGGAATCCGTGCCGGTAGAGCGCGCGGGGCAGTAAGAGCAACTCGTATGCCATGTTGTGTCAGACTGCGGCCGTGCGTGGCCGGATAAGGCGCAGCGGCCCTTGTCCAGATGGCCAACGCGCGGCCCGCCCGGTGGCGCGGCGCAGGGATCGTTGCTAGAGTGTCCTCAGACTCCACAAGCAAAGCCGCGCACCAAAGGGGCTCATGCCGGGTGGCACGCCCGGCGGACACGCACCAAGTGAGCGCATCGCGAGGAGCGAGGCACAGACGTAACGAAACGCCGCACATTTTTTGTGCATCAAGGGGAACACCATGAAACAACCGAACGATGTTTTTAATGACATTCAGGCGCGCATGAGCGAGCTCTTCAAAAACTCGCCTGCCAAAGATGTCGAACGCAACGTAAAAGCCATGCTGTCGCAAGGTTTCTCGAAGCTCGATCTGGTCACGCGCGAGGAATTCGATACGCAGACCCAAGTATTGGTGCGCACGCGTGCGCGCCTCGAGGAACTGGAGCGCCGCGTCGCCGAGCTCGAACAGAAGCTGCCGGTTACCTCGCAAGCCGTCTGACGGTTTCGCAAGCGGCGCTTTCAGCTGCATCGGGCTGCACATCACAGGCAAGCGAGCCGTGACGTCATCAGCGTATTAAGGGGATTGAGCCGCGCCACTCGCGCGCCGTCCGACGGGAGAAAACATGTCGCTTGCCGTGGTGCGCAGTCGCGCGCCGGCCGCCGGCCGCGCGCCCGAAGTAACCGTCGAGGTTCACCTCGCCAACGGGCTACCCTCTTTTTCCATCGTCGGACTTCCTGATCTGGAAGTCCGCGAAAGCCGCGAGCGCGTACGCGCGGCGCTGCAAAACTGCAACTTCGATTTTCCCGTGCGACGCATCACGGTCAATCTCGCCCCGGCGGACTTGCCCAAGGAATCCGGGCGCTTCGACCTGCCGATCGCCTTGGGCATCCTGGCCGCAAGCGGGCAGATACCGGTGGAGTCTCTGCTTGAGCGCGAGTTCGCCGGCGAGCTATCGCTGACCGGTGCGCTGCGCCCCATGCGAGGGGCGTTTGCGATGGCTTGCGGTACGGCGCGCGGGGCGGCGATGGGAGGGGGTGCTGGCGGTGCGAGCGCTGCTGGCAACGCTGCGGTGGGTGCTGCGGCTGGGAGTCCGGCGTCCGGTGCGTCTGTTGCGTGCGGAGCGTCTGCCATCCTTGCCACTACTGCCGCCGACACGACGGCCGGCCAAGCCTCGAACAAGCGCCCCCCAGAGCTGTATCTACCCGCAGCGAGCGCGGCCGAAGCCGCGCTCGTCCCCGGCGTCGATGTGTATGGTGCGACGGATCTCCCGTCGCTGTGCGCTCACCTTGCGAATGCACCCGACGCGCGCCTTCACCCCGTCGCCGCGCCGGATCTGGCGCTCAGCACGCCTGCCGCCATGCCGGACATGGGCGATGTGATCGGCCAGCGGGGCGCGCGCCGCGCGCTCGAAGTGGCTGCCGCCGGCGGCCATCACGTCCTCCTGATCGGCCCGCCGGGGGCGGGCAAGTCGATGCTCGCCGCTCGCCTGCCCGGTCTGCTGCCCCCCATGACCGACGACGAAGCGCTCTGCTCGGCCGCCCTGCTCTCCGCAAGCCGCGCGGGCTTTACGCCCGCGCAGTGGCGCCAGCGGCCGTTTCGCGCACCGCATCATTCGTCGAGCGCGGCAGCGCTGGTCGGCGGGCGCAACCCGCCGCAGCCGGGCGAAATCACGCTCGCGCACCTGGGGGTGCTATTTCTCGACGAATTGCCCGAGTTCGACCGCGATGTGCTGGAGACCTTGCGCGAACCGCTGGAAGCGGGCCGCATTACGATCTCGCGCGCGGCGCTGCAAGCCGACTTTCCGGCGGCGTGCCAACTCATCGCCGCGATGAATCCCTGCCCCTGCGGATGGCGCGGCGATCCGAACGGACGTTGTCGTTGCACGCCGGAGGTCGCAGCGCGCTATCTGCGCAAAATTTCAGGCCCGCTGCTCGACCGCATCGACATTCAACTGGAGGTGCCGGCGCTCACGTCCGCGGAGTTGTCGGCGCGAGCGAACGCCGCCGGTGAAACGAGCGAGGTGATCGCGAGCCGCGTACTTGCCGCGCGCGAGCGGCAATTGGCGCGGCAAAGCAAGACCAACCGCGAGTTGAATGGCCGGGAAGTCGACGAAGTCTGCCGTCTGGACAGCGCCGGCGAGGCGCTGCTACGCGAGGCCGGCGAACGTTTCGGCTGGTCGGCGCGGGCCTATTATCGCGTCCTCAAGGTCGCGCGAACGATCGCCGACCTCGCAGGAGCGCGCATGCCAAGCGCGGCGCAGGTCGGCGAGGCAGTTCAGTACCGACGCGCTTTTGGCTCTGGATAAGGAGAAAAAGATGCTGTCAAGACTTGACTTATGCACACGCCCGCGTTCCAGATAAATTTAGAAACATCTGAAAGGTTTCTCCAAGGTGCTCGTATCAGGTCATTGATTTTGAAGGATATTTTATTTGTGTCAGTGAGCGTCCACGCTCGTGGAATGCCCGCCCGGCGGGCATCTTCGGCAAAAAAACGGGACTTCTCAACAGAGTTATCCACAGGCAGCGCGGGGACGGGGAAAACTTCAACGTAAACCGCAAATTAGCGCGAGAAGCTGCGAAGGAACTTTCACTGCGAAGCTGCGTCGCGCAAAAGGCCAATCGGCCAAAACTACCGCTTTCAGTACAGTTTGAAGGACGAGAAAAACTGCTCGACCTGTTCCGGCGGAAGCGGCTTTGAAGCGATGATCGCTGCCTGATAGACGTGCCGTCCCCGCGCGACGAGCCGCGCGTACACGGTCCGGGCCTCATGGTCGGAGCCGGCCTCGCCCGTCAGCTTCATTTCCAGTCCCAGAACTTTGCCGCCCGCCGCGAGCGGAATCTGCACCGCGTGCGCCTCCGGCGCCACACCCACGTTTCGCGCGAGACCGGTGCGCAGGAATTCGAGGGCCTTGCGTTGCGTCGCTTCGCTTTCGTCCGGCAACATCAGGGTGCCCACCGCGAACACGGCATCACCAGCTTCGGCGGTCTGCATGGCCATCTGCATGGGCGTGCCGTCCACCTGCACGGCGCGCTGATCGTTGCCCGGTTTGGCCGGCAAGTCGATGGTGTAGCCGTTGTCGTTATTCATGATGGTGCGCCAATCGAAGGTGGGCGAGCAGGCGCCCAGCGCTACGCCGACGGCGAGCGCGCAAGCCGCCACGCGCAGAGGCGAGCGCAGGCGCGGCCGGCTGGGCAGCGCGCGCTTCGGAGCATTGCGGCTCGAGGCGAGATCAGGAAAGAAGCGCGAGGCAAATTGGGAGAGGAGCGGGAAAACGCGGGAAAATGTCTGGGGCATGGGACAGTGGTGCCGGTGAAGCGGATCGGAAGACGTCAGCATAAAGCGTGATTATCCGTTGCAAGCGGTCGCCGTGCGTCGAGGTGGCCTGAACGCACGCGGTCGTCCGGTTCACCGGAAGCCGGGGTGCGACTCTTTGTCGCCGGCCTGCGCGGGCTCGCGACCCGCGGTCCGCAGCGTGTCGCTCAGCCGTCGTCATTTACACCGCCCGTCACACGGCGCCGTTTCCATCACCGCCCGCACCACCGTCTGCACCACCGTCTGCACCACCGTCTGCACTGCCTCCCGCACTGCCGCCTGCACTGCCGCGTCGCCGGAATCGGACTACAATAGCGAAGCCATTCCGCAGGGCGCTCGTAGTCTTGGCCGAAGCCCTGCCCCGCGCCCCGGCGCGACTTCCGAGGTTCCTTTCATGAGCTCTATTACGTCGACCAGCGCCGTCACCCGTACGAATCCGCTTCGCTACCTGATCATCGCCGCCGTCGCGGTCGCCATCGGCGTGGCGGGTTATTTCGCGTTTGCCGGCCAGCAGCGCGTGCCTGACGCGACTTTCACGCTGCTCTCCGGGCAGAAAGTGACCACGGGCGACCTGAAAGGCAAGGTTTACCTCGTCAACTTCTGGGCGACGAGCTGCGACACCTGCATGAAGGAAATGCCGCAGATGGTGCAGACATACAACCGCTTCAAGGGCAAAGGGCTCGAATTCGTTGCGGTGGCCATGAGCTACGACGCGCCCATGTACGTGACGAACTACACGCAAACGCGCCAGTTGCCGTTCAAGGTCGCAATGGACGACGGCTCTGCCGCGAAGCAGTTCGGCAACGTGCAACTTACGCCGACCACCTTCCTCGTCGATAAGGACGGCAAGATTCTGAAGCGCTACGTCGGCGAACCGCAATTCGCGGAACTCGACCAATTGCTGGAAAAAGCCCTGAACGCAGCCTGAGCGTCACGGCGGCTCGCTGACCTTCGCAACGCAAAGGGTCGCAAAGCCCGCCGGATCCACTGCAATCCGTTTAAGCTCGACAAAAAAACGCCGGCATCAATTGCCGGCGTTTTCATTTTCACCTTTCCGCATCCCCTTTGGCCGCAAGCCCATACCGCTTGATCTTCTCGTAGAGCGTCGCCTTGCCTAGTTGCAGCCGGTCCGCGGCGAGCGCCACCGCGCCGCCGCACTGCTCCAACGCCTCGGCGATCACCGCGCGCTCGAATTGCTCGACGCGCTCCTTGAGCGGCTGCGGCTCGCCGCCTTCGTCGCCGAAAGACGTGACCGGATCGTCGACGACCCCTAGCACGAAGCGGTCGGCGGCATTGCGCAGTTCGCGCACGTTGCCGGGCCAGTCGCGCTGCATCAGGCTCGCGCGCTGGCGGTCGGTCAGTATCGGAGCCGGCCGCTGATAACGCACGGCCGCGTCGAGCAGAAAGTGTTCGAAAAGCGGCACGATGTCCTCGCGACGCTCGCCAAGCGGCGGCAACGCGATGGTCACCACGTTCAGGCGGTACAGCAGGTCACGGCGAAACGAGCCGTCCGCGACGCGTTCTGCCATATCGCCCTTCGCCGCCGCAACCACGCGGCAATTCACGCGAATCGGCTGATTGGAGCCGAGGCGTTCGAGCACGCCGTCCTGCAACACACGCAACAGCTTGACCTGCAGCGCGAGCGGCATGCTTTCTATTTCGTCGAGAAACAGCGTGCCGCCGGAGGCATGCTCGAGCTTGCCGATGCGGCGCCGCGCGGCGCCGGTGAAGGCGCCGGGCTCGTAGCCGAACATCTCGGATTCGAACATCGGCTCGGGCAGCGCGCCGCAATTGACAGCAATAAACGGCTTGTCGCGTCGTGGCGACAACTCGTGCAGACTGCGTGCGATCAGTTCCTTGCCCGCGCCGGTGTCGCCGTTGATCAGCACCGACGCATCGGTCGGCGCGATGTTGGCGATGAGCCGCCGCACCTGCTCGATAGCCGGACTGCGGCCGATGATGCGCGGCGCCACCGTATTCTGTCCCGCCAGCTCCCGGCGCAGCGCGTGATTTTCGAGCACCAGCTTGCGCCGCTCCAGCGCGCGCCGCACGGTTTCGATCAGGCGTTCGGACGCAAACGGCTTTTCGATGAAGTCGTAGGCGCCGTCGCGCATTGCCTGGACCGCCATCGAAATATCGCCGTGACCGGTGACCAGAATCACCGGCACGTCAGGCGCGCGTTCATGGCACTGCGCGAGCAGTTCGAGGCCGCTTGCGCCGGGCAACCGTATGTCGCTGACGATCACGCCAGAGAAGTCCGCGCTGATCGACTTAGCCGCGGACTCCGCCGACGCATGGCCGACCACGTCGAAGCCCGCCAGTTGCAAACTCTGCACGCTGGCGCGCCGCACGAGTTCGTCGTCTTCGATATACAGCACTTGCAAGCCGTCGTTCAGCATGTCTTTCTCATCGGATTCAGGAGCCCGTGGTGAGCGGGTCTGCGGTATGGCTCGTCTGCACGCGCGGCCGGCGCAGCGTCAGTACAAATAATGCACCGCCTTGCGGCGCATTGCGCGCCACCAGCGTGCCGCCGCAATCGCGCGCGATCGAAGACGAAATCGCCAGGCCGAGCCCAAGGCCCTGCCCCATTTCCTTGGTGGTGAAGAACGGTTCGAATAGCCGCGGCAGTACGTCCTCGGGAATGCCTGGACCGTTGTCGCCGACCGCGAACGAGAGGCTGCCGCCAGTCACTTCGATGTGAACCGAAATGCGCGGCGCGGCCATGCCCGCGGTGGCGTCGAGTGCATTGCCGAGCAGATTGATCAGCACCTGCTCGAGGCGCAGATCGTCGCAATGCGCGATCAGGTCGGGATGATCGTCGGCAAGATCGAGGGGCGAGCGCGTGCCGCTTTCCACGTCGAATAATGCAAGATCCAGCTCCACGCCCTGCAAGCGCTTCTGCAGCAGCGCCAGCGCATTGCGCAGCGCCCTCACCGCCGGCGCGCGCGCGCTGCGCGGCCGCGCCCGTCCGACAAAGAGCTTCAACTGATTGGTGATCTTGCCCATGCGTTCGGTGAGCGCCGCGATCGCCTCCAGATTTTCGCGCGCCGACGCCTGATCGCCGCGCTCGAGCAACACCCGCGTGTTGTCGGAAAAGCCACGCAGTGCAGCGAGCGGCTGATTCAATTCATGCGTGATGCCGGCCGCCATCTGACCTAGCGCGGCCAGCTTGCTCGCCTGGATCAGTTCGTCGTGCGCGGCGCGCAGTTCCTGCTCGGCGCGCGTGCGCTCGGAGACTTCCTTCTGCAACTGCTCGTTCGCCTGTGAGAGATCCGCGGTGCGTTCGGCGACGCGCTGGTTCAATTCAGCATATGCCTTCTGCAGCAGCGCGCGGCTGCGCATGACCTCGCGCACGCGCGCGCGACGCATTCTCCAGTAAAACGCGAGCAGCACCAGCGACACGTAGCCAAAGCCCGTGACGATGGTCGCGTTGCGCGCGTCGGCGTCGACGGGGCTCACCGGCGCCATGGTGATCAGATGCCAGTCCGGCTCGCCCATGCCGCGCCGCGACGCGAGATAACGCGGCGCGTAGCGGCCGCCGCCGACGCGCACGATCTGCGCGTCGCCTTCCAGCTTGCGCTCGATCGTCACCGGCAGCGGCTCGATGGGCTGCTGCGCGTACTGGCGCGCCTGGTAGATGGAATCCGCGACCTGCCCGGAGAGCGGCCGGATCGTATGGTATTTCCACGCCGGCACCGACGACAGAAAGATCACGCCATGATCGTCGGTGACCACGAGCGGCTCGAACGCGTCCGCGCCCTGAAACCACTCGAGATCGAGTTTGACGACCGCCACGCCGACTATCTTGCCGTCGCGCCTCACCGGCTGCGAAATGTAATAGCCCGGCGCCTGCGAAATCGTGCCGATGCCGAAGAAGCGGCCCACGCCGCCCTTGATCGCATCGACGAAATACGGCCGGAAGTGATAGCCCGCGCCGATGAAACTGCCCGGCCCGTGCCAGTTGCTCGCGGCCACGCAGTAGCCGTTCAGCGGAATGATGTAGGTCACCGTCGCGCGTGCGTGACGGTTCAGGTCTTCGAGATAGAGATTCGCGCGCTTCACGTTGGCGGGCGACGGATCGACCAGCACGTCCTGCACGATCGGATGCTCGGCGAGCAGATACGGCAGCGACTCATAGCGCTCGAGCGTGCTTTTCAGCGAACTGGTGGTGCGGTCGACGCGCCCGGCGGCATTCAACCGCAAACTGTCGATGCCGCTTTGCCACGCGACGCTGTAGGTGAGCCAGCACGCCGCAACGAGCCCGGCGACGAGCGCGAAGAGGATCAGCAGGCGGCGGGTCACGTTGGCAATATCCGAAGGGGTGTGATCGGATATTGTGGCATAAGGCGAAGTGCCCTCGGCGTGAGCTTCCTCGGCCGAGGGCACTGGGGTTGGGCGCGCGGTCACCGGTTGCATGTTCAGGTGTCCGCGGCCGCAAGGATCATGTTTTTTCAGGCAATGCCAGACACGGTCCGGCTCAGACGCCGGCCGGTTCCTTGAGCGGCACGTCGCCCTTCAGCGCGGCGTTCAGCTTGCTGCGGTCGAGTTCCTTTTCCCATGCCGACACGACCACCGTCGCCACGCCGTTGCCGACGATGTTGGTCAGCGCACGGCATTCGCTCATGAAGCGGTCAATGCCGAGAATCAGCACCATGCCCGACAGCGGAATGGTCGGCACTACGGCGAGCGTTGCGGCCAGCGTGATGAAGCCCGCGCCGGTCACGCCGCTAGCACCCTTCGAAGTCAGCATGGTCACCGCGAGCAGCGTGAGCTGCTGCGTCCACGTGAGGTCGGTGTTGGTTGCCTGGGCGATGAACAGCACGGCCATCGTCATGTAGATGTTGGTGCCGTCGAGGTTGAACGAGTAACCGGTCGGCACCACGAGACCCACCACCGAGCGCGAGCAGCCGAGCTTCTCGAGCTTCAGCATCAGTTGCGGCAACGCGGCTTCCGAGGAGCTCGTGCCGAGCACGATCAGCATCTCTTCCTTGATGTACGCGATGAAGCGCAGCACATTGAAGCCCACCGCGCGCGCGATGATGCCGAGCACCACGACCACGAATACGATCGACGTCAGATAGAACGTGCCGATCAGCTTGAGCATGGGCAGCAGCGAGCCGATGCCGTACTTGCCGATGGTGAACGCCATCGCGCCGAACGCGCCGATCGGCGCCAGCTTCGTGATGATTCCCACCATGCCGAAGAGGATGCTCGACAGGCTTTCGATGAAGCTCGTCACCGGCTTGCCGCGCTCGCCGACATGGGCGAGCACCGCGCCGAACAGCAGCGCGATCAGCAGGATCTGCAGGATCTCACCTTGCGAGAACGCCGACACCAGCGTGTCCGGAATGATGTGCATGAGGAAGTCGACGGTGGTCTGGCCGTGCGCCTTCGCGGCGTACGACGCGACTTCCTTGCCGTTCAGCGTAGTGGGATCGACATTGAAGCCGACGCCCGGACGCAGCAGGTGCGTCGCGGCGAGGCCGAGCAGCAGCGCGAACGTGGAGACGACCTCGAAGTACAAGAGCGCCTTGCCGCCGACACGGCCCACCTTCTTCATGTCTTCCATGCCAGCGATGCCCGTCACCACCGTACAGAAGATGATCGGTCCGATCACCATCTTGATGAGCTTGATGAATGCGTCGCCGAGCGGCTTCATATCGACGGCGAGAGTCGGATAGTAATGTCCGAGCGCAATGCCGATGATGATCGCCACGATCACCTGGACGTACAGCACTTTGTGGATAGGTTTCTTCACGATGTTTCCTGCGATGTGGGTGAGCTCATGGCCTGCCACGCTGCGCATCATGCGAACGAATGATCGTCGCCTCTGCACGGCATTAGGCCGCGACAAGACGACGAATTCAGAAATACCAGGAAGGGAAATCGGACATCGTTGTCTCCTTGCTTTAGTTGTCGGACCGTTGCGGCCGCGCCATCTATTTTGCAAGGTCGATGCCAGCTTGATGCCTAAGACATACCCTTGATTCGTAACGATTTTCCACAAGGGCACGGCGTAAGGCTTCCGGGATTCCGGAAATCCGGATTCCACGCGTCGGGAAACCCGGAATGGATAACTGCACAGCGTCCGGGAAAACCCGGAGCCTTTTCTGGCGGGCTTCCCCCGGTTTTCAGGCGTTGCCTTCCTCGAGCACCAGCAGGTTCTCGTGCGAGAAACCGAGCGAGACAGGCTGACCCCGCTCGGGTAAACCGCGATTCGGGTCGTTGAACACGTCGAGCGAAATGACGGCGTCTTTCACGCGCGTTCTGATACGCACCACCGCGCCGAGGAAATTCACTTCCTCCACGGTCGCATTCAGCGTGTTGCGGCCGGGCGCCGCCGGCTCCAGCACGATCGCTTCCGGGCGCAGCGCGAGCAGGCGCTTTTTGCCTGCATCGCCGGCCGGCAGTTCCTGGGTCGTGATGAGCTCCTGGCCGTCCACCGCCATCCTGCCGGTTGCCGGGTCGACGACGTGGCCGGCCAGGATGTTCAGCGTGCCGACGAACGACGCGACAAAGCGCGTGCGCGGATAGTTGTAGATCTCCGAAGGCGAGCCAATTTGCTCGACGCGCCCTTCGTTCATCACGACGATGCGGTCGGAAATGGACAGCGCCTCTTCCTGGTCGTGCGTGACGAAAATCGACGTGATGCCGAGCTCACGCTGCAACGCGCGAATGTCCTGGCGCAACGAGATGCGGATTTTTGCGTCGAGCGCCGAGAGCGGCTCGTCGAGCAGCAACACCTGCGGCTTGCCCGCGAGCGCGCGCGCAAGGGCGACGCGCTGTTGCTGGCCGCCCGACAATTGCCACGGATAACGGCCGCCCAACTGCGGCAATTTGATCAGATGCAGCATTTCTTCCACGCGCTGACTGATCTCCGCCTGCGGCCGGTGCGTAATCTTCAATCCGAAGCCAATGTTCTCCGCCACCGTCATGTTCGGAAACAGCGCGTACGACTGGAACACCATGCCGACCTTGCGCTGGCGCGTGCGCAAATGCGTGACGTCCTTGTTGTCGAGCCGGATCGCACCGCGCGTGGGCGTTTCGAAGCCGGCGATCATGCGCAGCACGGTCGTCTTGCCGCACCCCGACGGCCCCAGAAACGTGATGAACTCGCCGCGCTCGATCTTCATGTCGAAGTGATGCAGCGCGATGTTCGCCCCAAACGACTTGTGCAGATTTTCGATCTCGAGAAATGCCATGATTCGCCGCCTCAGTGAGTCAAACGCAGTGTGCGAAGCTTGCGCCTCAAAGTTTCTGGCCGGCTGCCGCGCGGGCTGAGCCGAACACCTGGATCAGCCCCATCGACGCCCACGTGATCATGAACGCGATGATCGCAAGCGCCGACGGCTCATATGCGCGGTTTGCGCCGATCAGCTGCAGGTACGGGCCGAACGCGGGCCGGTCGAGCAGGCTCGCGAGCGTGAATTCGCCGATCACCACCGCAAACGTGAGAAACGCGCCGGACAGAATGCCCGAGCGGATATTCGGAAAGATCACCTTGAAGAGAATGGTCGGCCAGTTCGCGCCGAGACACTCGGCGGCTTCCGTGAGCGAGCGCACGTCCACCGCACGCAAGCCCGCATCCACCGCGCGATACATGTAGGGCAGCGCGAGCGTCACGTAGCCGAATACGAGCAGCAGATCCGTCGCGCGCTCGTTGCTCGTGAGCGGCAGGATCGAACTGCTGTTGTAGATGCGCAGATAGCCGAACACGATCACGATGGCCGGCACCACCAGCGGCAGCAGCGTTATGAATTCGACCACCGGCCGCAGCTTCGGCAAACGCAATTGCACCCAGTACGCCGTCGGCACGACGAGCAGAATGCCGACAACGATCGTCAGCAAGGCCATCAGGATCGAATAGCCAAACGACGCCTGAAAGCGCGGATCACTCAGCACCACGCTGTACGCTTCGAAGCTGTAAGTGCCGCGCTTCATCCGCAAGCTGAATTCGAAGGTGGCGATGAGCGGAATCAGAAAGTACAGCGAACCGATCACCGTTGCGGTCCATGCGCCCACGCGCGATTGGCTTTTCATCGGCGGCCCCTTTCGGCGCGCGAGCGCAGCCAGATGTAGCCGCCGTTCGACAGGCCCGTGACGAGCACCATGCCCAACGCGAGCGCGTAGCCGAGATTCTGGTTATGCATGACGTCCCCGCGAATTTGCGCAAACAGCAGGATCGGCACGATGTTCAGCGAGCTGCCGGTCAGCGCGTACGCTGTCGCCACCGCGCCGAATGCATTGGCAAACAGCAGCAGCGTCGCGCCGAGCACGCTCGGCCACAGCACCGGCAGCGCGACATGACGCCAGTATTGAAAGGCGGTGCCGCCAAGGCAATCGCAGGCTTCGCGCCACTCGCGCTTGAGGCCGTCTAGCGCGGGCGTGACGATGAGCACCATCAACGGAATCTGGAAGTACAGGTAGGTGAGCGTAAGGCCCGAAAAACTGAGGATGCTGAAACCCGTCGAATACAAATTAAAGCCGAGGTATTTCTTCAGCAGGACCGTGACGAGCCCAACGCGTCCCAGTGTGCAGATGAACGCGAACGCGAGCGGCACACCGGCGAAATTCGACGCGACACCGGAGAAGGTCATCAACGTAGGACGAATCCAGCGCGGCAGCTTGCCCTGCACCGCGGCCCACGCGAGCAGCGAGCCGATCAGCGCACCGCCCGCCGCGGACGCCGCGCTCACCTTGAAGCTGATCCAGTAGGCGTCGAGCACCGAGGGCTGCAACAGATCGCGCAGATTGGCGAGCGTGAAGTGGCCTTGCGCATCCTGGAATGCACCGACCATCAGAAAGCCGGTGGGCAAAATCAGGAACAACAGCGCGAATGTGAAGAACGGCACGACGCCGATCCAGGCCAGCATCTGCGACGCGCGGCCCGGCCCGTCGACGCGCGGCGCCGGCGTGGGCACAGGCACCGGCAAATCCGGCTGCACCGATCCAGCATCCGATGAAGCGCTCATAGCTCACCCTCTGGGCTTGAAAACCAATGCCGCGGATTGCCGTCCGTTGTGAACGGCACCGCGGCGCACTTCCATCACGCGACCTCAGTCAAGCTGCAATTACTTGACGTTCGCGCCCACCACTTCGTCCCAATGCTTGGTGATGGTTTCCTTGTACGCGTCCTGCTGCTGCAGTGTCGGGAACACCACGTTCTTGTATGAACTCGGCGGCGGCAGTTTGTCGAGCAGCGCTTGCGGCACCTTCTTTGCCGCCACCAGTTCGTTGTAGCGCATCGGATGGCAATAGCCGGTCAGCCAGCCGATCTGGCCTTCGTCCGAATACAGGTATTCCATCCACAGTTTGGCTGCGTTCGGATGCGGCGCGTAGGCGCTGATCGCCTGAACATAGACGCCCGCCACCACGCCCGTTTTCGGAATCACCACCTGAACCTTCGGGTTGCCCTTGAGCGTGTCGCGGTCGGCGAGCGCGTTGTAGTCCCAACGCACGACGATTGGCGTTGTGCCCTGCGCAAGCGAGGCCGCCTTGCCGATCACCGGCACGAAGTTGCCACTCTTGTTCAGGTCGGCGAAGAACTTGAGGCCAGCTTTATCGGCCTTGGACGCGTCGCCTTTGCTTTGCGAAAGGCCCGCCGCATAAACCGCCTGGATTGCCTGGTTCGCGGAACGCGGGTCGCCGGCAAGCGACACAGCGTTCTTGTAGTCGGACTTGAGCAGGTCGCTCCAGTCGGCGGGCGCCTTGTCGATCATGTCGGCGTTCACTTCGAATGCGAGCACGCCGTAGTAGTCGCCATACCAGTAGCCGTCCGGATCCTTCGACTCCTTCGGAATCGAATTCCACGTCGAGACCTTATACGGTTGCAGGAGCCCTTCGGCCTTCGCAGTCGGACCAAACGACAGACCCACGTCGATCACATCCGGCGCTTGCGGGCCCTTGTTGCCCTTGTTTGCCTTGATGGCTTCCACTTCGTCGCCAGAGCCCGCGTCCGGATTGAGTTCGTTGATCTTGATGCCGTACTTCTTCTGGAAGCCCGCGACGAGTTGCCCGTAGTTGCACCAGTCGTGCGGCAATGCGATCACGGTGAGCTGGCCTTCCTGCTTCGCAGCGGCAATCAGTGCGTCGAGCGGCGCGGCACTGGCGCCGCTCGCGCCGGCGGCGGCCACGCCCGCGGCGGCCGACATCGAAAGTACCCGAGCTAACACGGTGCGGTTCATAGTTTCCCCATCCTCTGCCGAAATTGTTGCGTTTGGAAAGTTTCTGATTCGACTTCAAGGGCGCGAGGCATCCGCCTTCGCGTGCCCGTGTCTGCGTGCGTGCGCGCGCGTGCAGCGGTCTGTGCGTCTTCGCGGGCCCATGCCATGCCCGCGCCGGTTGCGGCGTTTAAAGCATGTCGTGCTGCAGCTTATCGATGCGATCTGTACAAATCATGTCGACGCCCCATTGCGCGAGCAATTGCGCACGCGCCGGGTCGTTCACCGTATAGGCAAGTACGTGCAGACCGGCCGCACGGATTTCGGCGACGAGCGGTTCGGTCAGGTAACGGTGGCTTGCGTGCAAGGACACGCAGTCCAGTTCGCGCACGATGCGCAGCCAGTCCGCCGGCACTTCCTCGAACAGCATGCCGCGCCGCAATGAAGGCGCCGCGTCGCGCGCAGCCGCTAGTGCCTCGAACGAGAACGACGACAGGAGCGGCGGCGTCTGACCTTGCCACAACTCGAGCGCGGCGCTTGCGACCAGTCGGCCGGTGATCTCGTCGCGGCCCGGACACGGCTTGATTTCGATGTTTGCCGCAATGCCTTTGCGCGCGCAACGCGCGGCTGCATCGGCAAGCGTGGGTAGACGTGTGCCCGCGAATTGCGGCCCGTACCACGCGCCTGCGTCCAGCAACGCAAGCTGCGCCCAGCTGTACACCGCCGCCGCACCGTACCCGTTGGTGGTGCGCTCGAGCGTGTCGTCGTGCAGCAGGAACAGTTGATTGTCTGAGGAGAGCTTGGCGTCGAATTCGACCATGCGGTAGCCGTAGCGCACGCAGGCGTCAAAGCCTGCAAGCGTATTCTCCGGCGCGAGCGTGCCGCCGCAGCGGTGCGCAACGAGCCGCGGATATGGCCAGTCTGCAGGCGTTGCGCGATCGATCCCGTTTGCCACGTGCCGTCACCTTTCACTCAGATAAAGCGCATTCGTGATGCGCCGATGCCTGCGGTCTTGTCAAAAAGCGCCATGAAATGCGCGAAAGCACACATCGACTTTGCATTCGAACATTCGATGTTCGAACGAAGCGCCACTTCGATTTGCGAAGGCTAAATTCAAATACACAAACTTGCAAGCTACCAAAAAAATACAACACAATCCGGCTGAAGTAGTACGCTTGACATCGTCCCGACACACATTCGTGGCCACGATGTCACTGGTTAACACACGTCGTGCGAGCGCCTTCGCATCCAAGGAAAATGCATGTGGCAGGAAGACCGTCATCAGAGAATACGCGCGTTATTGTCGACGCTGCATCGGGTATCCACCGAGCGCATCATGGCGGACCTCGGCGTGTCGCGCGAAACGGTGCGGCGCGACCTGCTCGATCTCGAAGCGCTCGGTGAATTGCGCCGCGTACATGGCGGCGCGATCCGGCCGGCCGACGAAGCGCCAATTGCCGAGCGCGCGCACATGCGTGTCAAATCCAAAACGGCGATTGCGAAGGCGGCAACCGGACTGATTGCCAGCGGGCAGACGCTGTTCATCGACGCCGGCACCACCACCGCCGCGCTCGCCGAAGAACTGGCCAAGCTCGCTAACCTGACCATTGTCACGAATTCAATCGACGTCGCGTTGAAGCTGCGCGGCGCAACGGAACAGACAGAAGCCGCCAACGAAGTGATTCTGCTTGGCGGCACGATCAGCGACCGCGCGATGGCGACCACTGGCGCCACTACCGTGCTCGACATTCAGCGCTACCGTGCTGACCTTGCGCTGCTGTCGCCGGTGGGCGTCGACCACCGGCATGGCGCGACCAATTACGATCACGCGGAAACCGAGGTGGCGCGCGCAATGGTCGCGAATGCGGACCGTGTGGCGATTCTCGCCGACTACAGCAAGATCGGTCAGCGCAGCCGGATTTCTTATTGTCCGGTAGAGCGGATCGACGTGCTCGTCACCAACAAGAAAGCCGCCGACGCAGCCGATTTCAGTGCGCTGAAAAAGAAGCTCGATGAAGTGGTGCTGGCATAGCGCCTGAAGCGCCAGGCGTTGTGCGATGGCGCGCCACATGCCGATCTGCCGGCAGTCATTCCTTCACATGCATGGTGTCGAGCGCGCGCTTGCGCAAGCGGGTGTCATGCAACGCGCCCGCGGCATCCAGCACGGGGTAAGCGGTCGAGCAGAAAAGCGAATTGAGCCGCTTCATGTCGCTGATCAGATCGAGGTGCAACGCGCTCGTTTCGATGCTGCGCAGCGTCTGGCCGGCGAGGCGATCCAGATGCCGGTACGAATAGGCGCGCTCCAGGTCGCGAAAGCGCTCTTTCTCGGCGAGCAGCCGCTCGGCGCAACGCAGGTCGTTGTTCAGGAATACGGACAGACCGAGCTGCAGATTGCTGACGAGCCGCGCCTGCAGGTCGTCGAGCTCGCCGAGGCCCTCTTCGGAAAACGACAGGCGGTGCGCAATCTTCTTTTCCTCGATATTGCCGACAATGCGCTCGATGATGTCGCCCGCATGCTCCAGGTTGATGGTCAGCGAAATGATGTCGGTCCAGCGGCGGCTGTCTGCTTCGTCTAGTTGCTCGCGCGAAATCAGCGTGAGGTAGTTCTTCACTGCGGCGTAGAGTTCGTCGACGTCGTCGTCCATGCGCACGGTTTCGCGCGCCTTGTCCAGATGGTTGTGATGGATCAGCTCGGCCACGTTATCGAGCATGGTGCGCACGATGTCGCCGATTCGCAGCACCTCGCGCGCGGCATTGGCGAGCGCGAGCGTGGGCGTGGAGAGCGCGGCCGCGTCCAGATGCAGCGGCCGCAACTCGCCGTTCGGCATCGGCCGGTCCGGCAACACGCGTTCGCAGATGCGCGCCACGGGATCGATCAACGACAGGCATATGCAGCAACGCAGCGTGTTGTAGATCAGGTGAAAGCCCACCGTGGCTTCCCGCGGATTCGCAATCAACACCGGCAGCCAGCTCGCGAGCAGCGAAGCAAACGGCAGGATCAGCAATGCGCCCGCCAGCTTGAACGTAAAGCTGCCGAGCGCGAGCCGCCGCGCCGCCGAATTCTGCGCAGCAGCGCCGAGCAATGCGACCAGTCCGCTGCCGAGATTCGCGCCGATCACGAGACACAGCGCCACCTTCAACGAGATGACGCCCGACGATGCGAGCGTGGCCGTGAGCAGCACGGCCGCGAGACTCGAATACGAGAGGATCGCGAAGGCTGCGCCCACCAGTGCGTCGAGCATGGTGTCGCCAGTCAATGCGCCGAACATGACGCGCACGCCGGCGCCCTGCATCATCGGCTGGGCGGCTTCGACAATCAGATGCAGCGCGAGGAGGATCAGCCCGAGACCGATCAGCGTACGGCCGGCCTGGCCGACGCGCGTTTGTTTGCGCGACAGGAAGAGTGGCACGCCGAACAGAATGAGGATGGGCGAAAGCCATGACAGATCGAGCGTGAGGACCCGCGCCATGAGCGCCGTGCCGACGTCGGCACCGAGCATGATGGCGAGCCCGCTGGTGAGTGGCAGGAGTCCTTGTGCGGCGAACGACGTGAGAATCACCGCGGTGGCGTTGCTGCTTTGCACGAGACTCGTGACGCCGACGCCCGACACAAACGCCCGCCAACGGTTGCGCGTGCTGCGCCCGAGCACGCTGCGCAAATCGGCGCCCAATACGCGAAGAATGCCCGTGCGCACGATATGCGAGCCCCACACGAGCAGTGCCACACCGGCCAGAAGGTTAAGGAGAATCAACATAAGGCACTGCGCATTCGTTCTTTGCTGGCGTAAAACCGCATGCCGCGCAAGGCACCCGGGGCGTATGACCGTAGTGTTGCATAATTTTGCCTTATTGTAATTTTGTGCTTTTAAATATACGCTCGGCAACGAACATTAGGTATGGCGCGGCGACTCTTTGTGTTTGCAGCCGTGATGCTTTCTCCCAGCACGCAGCGCGCCTGTTCTCGCGAGCACAGCTCCGTGCCGCTCGCAGGGCGCTCATGCAGCGACTAGCTAACCCCCGGCATTCGATCACGAGGACAACCGGATGAGCCGCAATCTCGCGCTGTTCGACCTGGACCACACGTTGCTGCCGCTCGACAGCGACCAGGCGTGGGCTCATTTTGTCGCGGGCCTCGGAATTGAAGGTGCTGCGCGGCATGCACAAGACATCGACGAGTATTACCGGCAATACGTGGCGGGCACGCTGGACATGGCCGCCTATCTGGATCGCACACTCGCGCCGCTCGCGCGCCATACCCGCGAGCAGCTCGACGCATGGCATGCGCGCTTCATGCGGGAAGTGATTGCGCCCGCCATCCTGCCGGCCGCGCGCGAGCTGGTGCGACGTCACATGGACGCGGGCGACCTGTGCTGCATCGTGACCGCGACGAATGTGTTCGTGACCGCGCCGATCGGCAAGGCGCTCGGCTTCGATCATCTTCTTGGAATCGAGCTGGATACCGAGGGCGGCGATCCGCTTGCGCGATACACGGGCGCCGCGGTCGGCGTGCCGACTTTCCGCGAAGGCAAGATCACCCGCACCGAGAGCTGGCTGGCCTCGCTAGGGCACCGGTTGGAGGACTTCCCGCAAAGCTGGTTTTATAGCGATTCGATCAACGACGTACCCTTGCTCGAACGCGTCACGCATCCAGTCGCGACCAACCCGGATGCGCGTTTGCGTGCGCTCGCCAACGAGCGGGGCTGGCCTGTCATCGAACTTTTCTGCGAGGGGCGCGGGGGCGTGTAGGCGTGCAGGCGCGGGGGCGTGGAGGCGTGGAGGCGTGGAGGCGTCGGCATGGTCGCGGTGGCGGATCGGCTCACCGCTCCCTGCTTACTACTCACTGCGCAAAGCCCGCACCGAACGGTCTCCCTGCTACCGCGCAGCAAGCATGCTGTGCGGCGACAAGCCACCGCAACCAGGGCCCGCTGATTTCGTCGATCGCGAAAAAAAGCCCGCACACTGTGCGGGCCTTCTTCGGTCAGCAAGGGCAGGAAGCCTCGTGCTCAGACCACGCCGGCTCCATGTGCCTGCAGATCGGCGTGGTAGCTGGAGCGCACCATCGCGCCCACCGCCGCATGGGTAAAGCCCATCTTGTAGGCTTCTTCCTCATACATCTTGAAGGTGTCCGGGTGCACGTACGAGCGCACCGGCAGATGGTGCTCCGAAGGCTGCAAATACTGGCCAATGGTGAGCATGTCCACATCGTGCTCGCGCAGATCGCGCATGACCTGCAGAATTTCTTCTTCCGTTTCGCCGAGACCCACCATCAGGCCCGACTTGGTGGCCACGTCCGGATGCAGCGCCTTGAAGTCCTTCAACAGCTTTAGCGAATGCGCGTAGTCCGAACCCGGCCGCGCTTCCTTGTACAGACGCGGCACGGTCTCGAGATTGTGGTTCATCACGTCGGGCGGCGCCGCATTCAGAATGCCGAGCGCGCGATCCAGGCGGCCACGAAAATCCGGCGTGAGAATTTCGATGCGTGTTTCAGGCGACAACTCGCGCGTCTGACGGATGCATTCCACGAAGTGCGCCGCGCCGCCGTCGCGCAGATCGTCGCGGTCCACGCTCGTGATCACCACATACTTGAGCTTCAACGCGGCAATGGTGCGCGCGAGGTTCCCCGGTTCTTCCGCATCCAGCGGATCGGGACGACCATGCCCGACGTCGCAGAACGGGCAGCGCCGCGTGCACTTGTCGCCCATGATCATGAAGGTCGCCGTGCCCTTGCCGAAACATTCGCCGATATTCGGACAGCTCGCTTCCTCGCACACCGTATGCAGATTGTGCTCGCGCAGAATCTGCTTGATTTCGTAGAAGCGCGAGTTGCCGGTTGCCGCCTTGACGCGAATCCAGTCCGGCTTCTTCAGCTTTTCGATCGGAACGATCTTGATGGGAATACGGGCGGTTTTGGCTTGCGCCTTCTGCTTCGCGGTAGCGTCGTAGGCAGCAGCGGATGCCGGCACGCCTTCGGGCGCGGGAGAAGCTGCGAGGTTCGCGGTAACGTCAGTCATTCGTTCGATCCAGTCAGGCGGTGAGCGCACCGGCCTGCGGTTGGGCGACGGCCGCGGGACTGCCGTCGAGGTTTGCGGTGAGGCATTCGGCAAGGGTGCGGGCCACGTCGTCCCAGCCGGCCGCAACGCCGAGCGTTGCCATGTCGGCTGTTTCGAGACCCGCGTAGCCGCAAGGGTTGATGGCCAGAAACGGCCGTAAATCCATGTTCACGTTGAGGCTCACGCCGTGATAGCTGCAGCCGTTGCGAATCTTCAGACCGAGCGCGGCAATCTTCGCCCCGGCGTGCAGGCCGGCCTGCGGCCCTGCCGAGACGTAAATGCCGGGCGCGCCCGCCTTGCGTTCTCCGGCGAGATTATACGCCGCCAGGGTGTCGATCACGGCCTGCTCGATCCGCGTGACCATCTCGCGAACCATCAGTTTGCGGCGCCGCAAATCCAGCAGCAGATAGGCCACCACCTGGCCGGGGCCGTGATACGTGATCTGGCCGCCGCGGTCGACTTTCACGAGAGGAATGCCGCTGTTCGCGGCCAGCAGGTGTGCCGGATCGCCGGCCTGGCCAAGCGTGAAGACAGGCGGATGCTCGACCAGCCAGATTTCGTCGGGCGTCGCGGCGGTGCGCGCGTCTGTGAACGCTCGCATCGCTTCGAAACTGGCTTCGTAGAGTTCGCTGCCGCGCCAGCGCAGCTCGAGTGGCGCCGCAGCGGGCAATGGAGATGGTGAAACCGGAGAGGCGGACATGATCCCGGCAGTTTACCCAAAACCGCCAATCCTCGCCGGAAGTCGCCGCGCAGCAAAGACACGCCGAAGGACGCATGGGAGGAGCGCGGCCGGAAGTTCTGGCGACACGTCCGGCGCCGCAAGAGCACGCCGCAAGTTCCGCCAACACGCCCGGCGCTCGCAAGAGCACGCCGCAAGTTCCGCCAACACGCCCGGCGCTCGCAAGAGCGCGGCCGCCATTTCCGGCACGCGCCCGGCGGCCTTCACACCGTGCGCCAGCCTCCGCGCAGCCACGCCCCGAACCGCTCGCCCATGCGAGCAAACCAGTTCAGCGCGCGCTCGTCGCAACGGGTCGGCACTGAAAACGCGACCGTCGCCCGGGGCGTGCCTTCGGCGCTCAGCCACAGGCGCTCGCCGCGCCGCAGCCGCATCGTTTGTCCCGGTTGCAGCCAGTAATCTTCGGTGTCGTCGCTGCGGGTCACCCACACCGCGCCGCCACGCACGACCAGCTTCGTGCTGCGCGCCACTTTCAGGGGCAGCGTTTCGCCGCTGCGGATTTCGTACGCAATGCTAGAGGAAACTTCTCGCATGATGCCCTCGCCAAAAGTCGTTTCATGGCTACAATCGTAGGCGCAGCAAGGGTTCGTGCAAAACGATCAATTTTCACCTCTATGTGAGAAAAATTGCGATGGAGCTTCGCCACCTTCCGCCCTTGAATGCGATCAAGGCCTTTGAAGCGGCCGCCCGCCACGAGAGCTTTTCGCGCGCCGCCGACGAGCTTTTCGTCACTCACGGCGCGGTCAGTCATCAGATCCGTGCGCTGGAGGCCGAGCTTGGGGTCGCGCTGTTCGCTCGCGACGGCAAGCGCGTGCGTCTCACCGAAACAGGCCGGCGCTATGCGAACCAGGTGCGCGCCGCGCTCGCCGCGCTGTGCGACGCCACGCGCGAATTGCGCGCGGGCGACCGGGAGCGGCGGCTCGTGGTGTCCATGCTGTCGTCGTTTGCGGCGCGTTGGGTCACGCCGCGCATCGGCAGCTTTATCGAGGCGCATCCGCAATGGGACCTTGAATTGCTGTCCACCAACGCGCTGACGGATTTCGCGCGTGACGACGTGGACGTGGCGATCCGCTTCGGCTATGGGAAATACGCAGGGCTGCACTCCGAACTGCTGCTGGAGGAAATCTTCTTCCCAGCGTGCGCGCCGAAATTCAACGGCGGCAAGCTGCCAGCCACGCCGGCCGAGCTCGCCCAGTTGCCGCTACTGCGCTCGGACGACGAACTGTGGCGCCCGTGGTTCGACGCGGCCGGGCTCACCGACTGGAAGGAGCCCAAGCGCGGCGTGCTGTATCAGGATTCGTCGAATCTGCTGCAGGCGGCAATCGACGGGCAGGGAATCGCGCTCACGCGCCGCTCGCTCGCCATGCACGAGATCGCAGCGGGGCGGCTAGTACGGCTTTTCAACGTGGATGGACCGAGCCCGTGGCAGTACTACTTCATCTGCCCGCCGCACATGCTGGAAACCGCCAAAGTGAAGGCATTCCGCGACTGGGTGTTTGCCGAGGTGGGACGGTTCAAGCAGCTTTTCGAGCAGGCCTGCGAAGTGGGGCCGGCGGCCGGTTCGCCGGGCTCGCCCGCCGAGGTGAACGCGGCTGGCCCGGCCAGCACCGACAAGACGGCGGACGCGTTGCGCGCCGCGCCGTAACCTGACCGACTTGACGCGCTACAGCACGACCTTGACCATCGGATGCCCGGTGAGCGCGCGGTAAATATCATCGAGCTGCGCACGGCTAGTGGCGCGCACCGTCACGGTCAGACCGGTGTAATTGCCGCCGCTGGACGGACGCGTTTCGACACGCGAGGCGTCGACCTCGCTGTCGAATTGCCGGACCACCGTGACGATCGTCTCGGCAAACTCGGGGTGCGATTTACCCATGATCTTGATGGGAAAATCGCAGGGGTACTCAATGAGTGATTCCTCTGCCGGATTCATTTGTTGCTCCTTGCCGCGCCTCTCACGCTTCGTTTGCCGCCTGCGCTTCTCTTGCCTTGGCTCGCTGATACGCCGCATACAGCGCCGCAAACACCGCGCCCGGCTTGCCGTCACCGACCGGCTCGTCGTCGAGCCGGGTAACGGGCAGCACTTCCTTGGTGGCCGAGCTGATCACGATTTCGTCCGCCGCACGCACCTCGGCCTCGGCAATTTCACGCACTTCGAAGCGAATGCCGCATTCGGCCGCGAGCTCCTCGATCAGTCCGTAGCGAATGCCTTCCAGAATCTTGTGGCTGCGCGGCGGCGCGGCCAGCACGCCGTCCTTCGCCACCCATACATTCGACGACGACCCTTCGGTCAACCAGCCATCGCGGAACTGGATAGTCTCGAAGGCGTCGTTTTCAGCCGCGTATTGCGCCATCAGCACATTGCCGAGCAGCGAGACCGACTTGATGTCGCAGTGAAGCCAGCGGCGATCTTCCGCGCTCATACACCGCACGCCCTGCGCGCGCTGCGCGGCGTTCGGCAGAGTAAGCGGCGTGACCATGACGAATACCGTAGGCTGGACGCCTGCAGGAAACGCGTGAGCGCGTTTTGCAACGCCGCGCGTGATCTGAATGTAAGCGATCGCGTCCTGGTCGGCGGCTAGGCCGGCCTCGGCCTCGTTCGCCGCGCATACGCGCTCGATCAGCGCGCGCCAGCCGGCATTGTCGAGCGGATTGGCAATGCCGATCTTGTCGAGCGACCGCGCGAGGCGCGCGAGGTGCTGTTCAAAGCGGAAAGCCGTGCGGCCGCCCGCATGCGCGTACAGCGGCGCGACTTCGTAAATGCCGTCGCCGAAAATAAAGCCGCGGTCGAGCACCGGCACGCGCGCCTCGGACAACGGCACCACTTCGCCGTTCAGATAAACGATGGGTTCAAGCGAAACATCGGAAAGAGCGGTCATCGCAGTCGGGTGCTTACTTTTTCTTGTTGAACATGAGCATCAGCGAATCCCACACGCGGCCGACAATGCCGGCTTGCGGCACCGCCTGCAAGGCGACCACCGGGAACTGCGCGAGCACCTTGCCGTCGGCCACGAGCTTCGCCGTGCCAACCTGCTGGCCGTTGGCGATTGGCGCGATGAGCGGATCGATCTGCTCGATCTGCGGCTTCACCTTGTCGGCCATGCCCTTGGGCACGGTAATGTACTGATCGCTCTTCACGCCGATCTGCACGGTGTCCTGCGAGCCCTTATAGACGCGCGGCGTGCCGACCACCTGGCTCGCCTTGTACAGGCGCACCGTGTCGTATGCGGAGTAGCCGTAGTTCAGCATTTTCAGGCTGTCCTGCACGCGGTCGTGCTCCTTCGTCTCACCCATCATCACGGAGACGAGGCGGCGCGACGCCTCGGGCGTGCCCGGCAGAGAACGCTTTGCGCTGGCGATCAGGCAGTAGCCGGCGGCTTGCGTGTGGCCGGTCTTCAGGCCGTCCACCGTCGGGTCGATCCACAACAGACGGTTGCGGTTCGGCTGCTTGATCTTGTTGTACGTGAATTCCTTGACCGAGAAGATGTTGTAGTAGTCAGGGAAGTCGCGAATCAGGCGCGCCGACAGCACGGCCAGGTCGCCCGCGGTCGTGTAGTGCTGCGGATCGGGCATGCCGTTCACGTCGGCGAAATGCGTATGCGTCATGCCGAGGCGCTGGGCCTCCGTGTTCATCATGTTGACGAACTGTGCCTCGCTGCCGCCCACCAGTTCGGCGAGCGCAATGGCGGCGTCGTTGCCCGACTGGACAATCATGCCGTACACCAGATCGTGCACGGTGACGGGCTTGTTCGCCTCGATGAACATGCGCGATTCGTCGGTACGCACGCGGCGCACCGCTTCGCCCGGCGTCACCGTCTGGTCCATCGTGATTTTCTTCGTCTGGAGCGCTTCGAAGACGAGATACGCGGTCATCAGCTTCGTGAGCGATGCCGGTTCTACGCGCTCGTCCGGGTTGCCCGATGCGAGAACCTGATTGCTGGTCGCGTCGACCAGCACCCACGAACGCGCATTCACCGCCGGCGGCGGCACTTGCGCGAACGCGGTGCTGGCCACGAGCGTGGCGGGCAGCACAACGCCGAGCGTCAATGCGCGGCTTACCGTGGAGGCAACGAGAGATGCAACAGAAGGAAAAGACAGGCGGCCGGAGGTGGAAAAACGCATAGGGTCGATTCGTGCAGAAAAATACAACGCGCGAGAGCGCAGAGTTGGGAGAGCCGGTCGGCGAACGTCTGGCCGCCACGATATGAGGCGTAACGGCTCGGGCGCCCGTTGGACTTCCGGCCACGCGATCGGTTCACGCAGCACGCCTGCAACCGGCACCGCTGCGCGCGTGGAAAGAGCCTACGCGTCGCGCGAACTGCCGGCATGGCCGTGCTGCGCCCAAAAAAGAGCGCCCATTATACGCGCGCTACTCTCCCAACTTCGCGTAACGGCGGGCAATTAATGGTGAGTTTTTGCCTACCTGTACCCCGCAAATCGAGATGCGGCCCATTCGATCAGCGCCACGCGTCGACGATGATCCGCTTCAGGATGTGCAGCTTGCGATGCAGGAAATGCTCGGCACCCGGAATCACCACGACAGGCAATTCCTGCGGCCGCGCCCAGTCGTAAACGGATTGAATGGGAACCGTGTCGTCCGTCTCGCCGTGAATCACCAGCGTGTTTTCCGGCACCGGCGCGACTTCCCAGCGGCTCGCGGCGGTGCCGACGAACACCATGCGCTCGATCTGCTGGCCTTCCTCGCGCAGCTTCGCGGCCACGTGCGACAACACGAAAGTGCCGAACGAAAAGCCCGCCAGCACGAGCGGCAGATCGCCCTGCTCCGGCTGTGCGCGCATGTGGTCGAGCACCGCGCGCAAATCGTCGCGCTCGCCGATGCCCGCATCGTGCTCGCCTTGCGTTTGCCCTACGCCGCGAAAGTTCGAGCGATACGTTATGTAGTTCAACTGCACGAGCGTGCGCGCGAGTGTCTGGGCGACCTTGTTGTCCATCGTGCCGCCAAAGAGCGGATGCGGGTGCGCCACGAGCGCAATGCCGCGCGGCGCGGCGCCGTTTTCGCGCGCCTCGTCCGGCAGGTCGAGCGCGACCTCGATCTTGCCGACCGGGCCGTCGATCAGGTACTTCTTCGTATGTACATTCATGGTGGCGCTTATTGATCGATTTTCAGACGCTCGACAATCTTGCCGTTCGCGAGATGCGAGTCGACGATTTCGTCGATATCGCTTTCATCCACATACGTGTACCAGACGCCTTCCGGATAGACCACCAGCGTCGGGCCAAGCTCGCAGCGGTCGAGACAACCCGCCTTGTTGATGCGCACCTGGCCGGGGCCCGCCAGGCCGAGTTTCTTCACGCGCTTTTTCGCGTGCTCCTGCATGGCCTGTGCGTTGCAGTTCGCGCAGCTCGGGCGCTCCGCGCCAGGTTCTCGCTGATTCAGGCAAAAGAAGACGTGATATTTGTAGAACGAGTCCATGATCTAAGGGGAAGGCTGTCAGAAGGGCAATAGTGCAGCAGAACGCGGTTTGGCGCAGCAGCGCGGTGTTTTTTTGCGGATGCGGGCGTGAGCGATGGCGCTGTGGCTCGCCGGCTCACGCGCGCCGCGTGCGCCGACCGAGCCACACCCGCTCGACGACAAACGCGAGCCACACGAGCGCCGCATACGGCCACACCCACGCGAGCCAGCGCGCGAGTCCGTTGAAGTGCAGATACCGCCCTTGCCGCCAGTCGGCCAGCACCACGTCGAAATAAGGATTCACCGGCAGCAGGTTCACGAACACCAGCGTCACGACCAGCGCAGCGGCCGCGAGCGCCGCCCGCGCGCTGCGCCGCAGACGCAGCGCGGCGAGCCCGAGCAACGCGCCGCAGCCGAGGCCCGCCAGACCGCCCGGCGTCGCCCAGTCGAAAGCAAGGCCCGATTGCGATTGCAGGAATGTCGCGCCCGCCTTCACGCCCAGCGTCGCGACGCTGAACAGCAGCAACAGCCGCACGCGCGGCGCATGGCGGCGCACCGACAAGGAAGCGAGCGCAAGCGCGGCGAACAGATTGAGCGTCGTGATGAGCGCTTCCCACGCGTCGTCCGGCAACCACGCGGCGACCCAGGCCGGCCATGCGCTGACGTGCCAGGCCGCCGGCGCCCATGCGAACAGCGCGTCCTGTGTCGTGGAGTCGAAACGCGCCCACAGCGCGCGCGGCCAGTTGCCGAGTCCGAGCAGGCGCGGCGACGGATACATCGTCGCAAACGGCCAGGCCGCCACGAGACACGCCAGCGCCGCGCTGTCGCGCTCGAACCACATGAGCCGCAAGCGCCGCAACAAGCCGCGGTCGAGCAGCGCGCCCGTGGCAGGCGACATGATCGCCGCGCCGAGCAGCGCGCCGAGCGCATTGGCCGCGAGATCGAGGTTCGAGGCGACGCGCGTCGGCAAATAGGTTTGCACGGCTTCCATCACGCCCGACAGCAGCCCGCCCAGCACGAACGCCAGCGCAACCGCGAGCGGCCCGCGCCAGCGAGGGTAGAGCGCGAGCACCATGAGCGCGCCAAACGGCATGTAGCCGAGCACGTTGGTGACGACGTCGAACGCCGTCAGGTACTGCGGCATCGGATCGGAAAGAAACGCGAGGGGCCCGAGGCCGAGCGAGCGCCAGCCCATGAACGGATACCACGATCCGTAGACGATCAGCGCGGTGTACAACAGCAGCGCCTGGCGCGAGAGCACCGAAGGACGGCGCAGCCACGATCGTTCGCTCATGCAGCGCTCCGTTGCGTGCGCTGCGCGCCCGTCATTGCGCGGCGACCAGCGCCTGCACGCCGAGCCAGGCGCCGATTTGCGCGACGAGGTCGTCGCTCGCCGCAGCAAGGGCCTGGGCGCCGCCGGCTGCGTCGGCGGAACGGGACGGCGCACGCGAGATGAAAGTGCGCTGGCCGATCAGCTTGCCGTTTTGCATCAGCGTGGCGCGCGCGGTCACCGCCGCATGGCTTTGCGACTGGCTGTCGAAAACCTGCTCGAACACGCTCAGATCGATTTTCAGCACGGGCGCGGCCACGCCGTCTGCACCCGTCAGCACGGTGCCGCGCGAACTCAGCGCGCCGCGCAGACGCTGCGTGAGCAGCACCGAGGGCGGCATCGTCCAATGGCTGTTCGCGTACGCGGCGACCTGCTGCGAGTCCGCATAGCCGAGCCGGTAGACGAGCTTGTCGGACTGCAGCGCTTCGGGCGCGCTCACGTCCAGCACCTTCACGGTCGGCTGCATTCCCGCCGGGGTTGCCGGCTTCGGTGGGCCGAAGTCATAACGGATGTCCGACAGGGCGGCCGGCGTGCTCGTGCAGCCGGCAACCAGCAGGCCGACGGCGGCGAGCGCCGCGCACGCCGCGCCCGCGCGCGTGATGCGCGAGGACAACGACCGGCGAATGGAGCGTGACATGACAATCTTCCTTTCTTCAATCTTTCGGATTCATTTTGCGGCGTGTGGCGCGGGCCACGTGAAACCAGCCTCGCCCGGCCCCGGCGCCGCAGCCGGCGCGCCGAACAGCACGCTGCGCGGGCTGGTGCTGAACGTATCGGCGGCGCGGTCCACCGAGCGCGCGGCCGAGCGCACGTCTTCGGCAAGCGAATTGACGCGCGGCAACGTGTCGTAACCGACTCGCGCCGACAGCTCCTGCAACGAGCCGTTCATCGCGGTAAGCGCGTCGCCCGCCTGTTGCGCGGCCGTGCCGACCTTGTTCAGGTTGCTCTCGAACGGCCCGTCCGGGCGGTTCAGGCTCGTGATCAACTGGTTGGTCGAGGCGAGCGTGCTGTCCAGCTTGTCGATGGTGGCGGGCAGCTTGCCGGCCGCGGGCGCCATCTGCTGCGTGAGCGTGGCCACGCCGTCAGCGGCCTTCTGGATGCTGGCCGCCGTGCCGTGCAGCTGATCGACCATTTCCTTCGACAGCAGATTGTCGACGTCGTCCGTAACCCTTTCGAGTTTCTTCAGCAGCACGTCGCCGCGTTGCTGCAACTGATCGAGCAGGCCCGGGCGCATCGGCAACTGCGCGACCTGCTTCGCCGACGAAGGCAGCGGCGACGGATCGTGCCCCGTATCGTCGAGCTGGATGAAGGCAATGCCCGTCACGCCCTGGAAGCCGAGGCTGCCGTACGTGGAATGCGTGATCGGCGCGTGCGTATCGACCAGAATGCGGATCACGATCTGGCCCGGATGGTCGCGGTCGAACTTGATGGACTGCACCTTGCCGACGTCGAGCCCGCGATAGCGCACCGCGGCGTCGCTAAAAAGGCCGGTTACGTTGGTGCGCGCAATCAGATCGTACGGCACGCGCACCGCGCGGTCGACATTGAACAAAAATGCCGCCGTGGCAATCGCCGCGAGCAGGACGACCGTGAAGAGCCCTGCCCAGAACGCATGTGATTTGTTTTCCATTACCGGGTTCCCTGATTGACGGCCCAGATCTACAGCGACAATGCCGACGACGCTGGCTCGAGCGCCGCGTGCGGCAGTTTCGCGCGCCGTTCGGGCGGCAGCGCCTGCAGCGCGCGCCGCCCGCGCAAGCCGAGAAAATATTCGCGGATAAAAGGGTGATCGACGCCCGCGGCCTCTTCCACCGGTGCGGCGACCAGCACCTTGCGATCCGCCAGCACCGCCACGCGCGTGGACAGCGCCACCATCGTGTCGAGATCGTGCGTGACCATCACGACTGTCAGGCCGAGCGCGCGATGCAGTGCCGAGATCAGCTCGACGAACTCGTCGGACGCCTGAGGATCGAGGCCGGCGGTCGGTTCGTCGAGAAACAGCAGTTCGGGTTCGAGCGCGATAGCGCGCGCAATGCCGACGCGCTTGATCATGCCGCCCGACAGCGCCGACGGCATTTTCGACGCGTGCTTGCACGGCAGGCCGACCATCTCCAGCTTCAGCATGACGATGTCGCGCAGCAGATCCTCCGGCACCTTGCCGAGCTCGCGCACCGGCTGCGCGACGTTGTCGAACACCGACAGCGACGAGAACAGCGCCCCGCGCTGAAACAGCATGCCCGAGCGGCTGCGCATGAGCAGCGCGGTTTCCGGCGAGATGGTCGCGAGGTCCTCGCCGAACAGCTTGATGGTTCCCGACGAAGGCCGCTCGAGCCCGAGAATCTGCCGCACGAGCGTGGTTTTGCCGGAGCCCGAACCGCCGACAATCGACACGATTTCGCCGCGCCGCACGTCGAGATTCAGGTGCTGATGCACGATGTGGCGACCATAGCGCTTGGTGACGTCGATCACCTCGATCACCGGTTCGGCGATAGAAGGCATCGGCTGGCCGCGCACGGCCTGTGTGAGCGGCGCGATCATCCGAGCCCCACCTTCTGGAACAGGATTGCAAACACCGCGTCCGCGAGAATCACGATAGTAATCGACGTCACGACCGAGGTCGTCGTGCCTTCGCCGAGGCTCTCCGAATTGGCCTTGATGCGAAAGCCGAAGTGGCAGCCGACAATCGCGATCAGCATGCCGAAGGCGACGCCCTTGCCGAGCCCGATCCACAGATTCGCGACAGGCACCACACCCGGCAGCGCGCGCGCGAAGTAGCTCATGTCGATGCCAAGCACGATCTTCGCGGCGACCGCGCCGCCCGTCAACGCAATGATGTTGGTCCACATGACGAGCAGCGGCATGGCCACGCCGAGCGCGACCACGCGCGGCAGAATGAGCCGCAGGCCGTGCGGGATGCCCATCACGCGCATGGCGTCGAGTTCTTCGGTCACGCGCATCACGCCGATCTGCGCGGTGATTGCCGAGCCCGAGCGGCCCGCCACGAGAATCGCCGAGAGCACCGGCCCGAGTTCGCGGATCACCGAGAGCCCGAGGATATTCACGATGTACTGATTCGCGCCGAAGAGCCGCAATTGCTGCGCGGACAGATAGCTGAGCACGATGCCGATCAGGAACGCGACGAGCGCGGTGATCGGCAGCGCTCTCGTGCCGGCGTTGTAGATGTTGGCCGAGATTTCGGTCCACGGCGTGATGGCCGGTTTGCGCGCGATCGCGAGCAGGTCGAGCACGACGCGCCCGAGCATCGCCACGCCGCCATACAGATGCTCGAAAAACGAAAAGATGCCGAGCCCGAGCCGCGTGAACGGATCGAATCTGACGACCGGTTCAGCGGTTTCGCGCACCGTGTCGAGCAGCGCGATGCGCTCGAAAATGTCGCGCTGCGTGGCGGTGAGCTCGGTGTCGGGCGGCATTCTGTGGCCCCACACGCGCCACAGCGCCTGGCCCCCGACATGGTCCATCCGGTCGATACGCGACAGGTCCCATTGGCCGATGCCTTCGGCGCCTTCGAGCGAGCGCAATTGCGGGATCACGTGCCCGGTTGCGCGGTCGCGCGCGAGCGCGAGCGCCGTCCACTGGCCCGAGAGCCGGACGATCTTGCCTTGGCTGCCGGCCGCGACTTCGAGGCCGGGCGGAGTGTCGTAGTTCAAGGATCGTTGCAATCTGGTTATCGGATTAGCGGCCATTGTAACGAAGGCGCAGCTAATCGACCGTGCAGGCGGACTCGCGCGGTTGGCTGTCGCTACAATACGGAGCATGAACGCTTCCCGCACTCCGCCCCAAGCTGCGACCGCTGCCGCACATGCGGCCGACTGGCGCATTGACCGTGAACGCGCCGTCACGCTTTTCGGCGCGCACGCGCATGACTGGCCGATTGAAATCGTCGAGGAAACCGGCTCGACCAATGCCGACCTCATGGCCCGCGTGAAAGCGCTGCCGCGCCGCGCCGGCGCGCTGCCCCGGCCTATCGTGCGGGTGGCTTACCTGCAAACTGCCGGGCGTGGCCGGCGTGGCCGTCCGTGGTATGCGGAGCCGGGCAATGCCCTGCTCTTTTCGGTGGCCTGCGTGCTGCCGCGTCCGCTCGAAGGGCTCGCGGGCCTGAGCCTCGCGGTGGGCGTCGCGCTCGTCGATGGACTGCGCTCGCTGCCTGTCGCCGGCCCCGGCCAGATCGCGCTGAAGTGGCCGAACGACGTGCTGCTCGAAGGCGACAAGCTCGCCGGCATTCTGATCGAAACCGCGTGGAGCACGGAGCACGCGAGCGCTGTGGTGATCGGCATCGGCACCAATGTGAAGGGCGCCGACGAGCTTGCCGCGAAAATCGGCGCGCTTGCCGCCGACGCGCCGCCGCAGGCGCGCGGCACGGCGCCGACCGCGCTGCAGCGCGCGTTGCCGAACGCCAATCTCACGGATACCCTCGCCGCCGAACTCAACGCGCTCGAGCCGGCCTTGCAGCGTTTCGGCGCGGAGGGCTTCGCGCCGTTCCAGGCGCGCTGGAACGCGATGCATGCCTATGCGGGCCGCGAGGTGGTGCTGCTCGAACAAGGTGAGGAAGTTACGCGCGGGGTGGCTGCGGGCGTCGACGAGCGCGGCCAGTTGCTGCTCGATACCGCCGCCGGCCGGCAAAGCGTTGCGACCGGCGACGTCTCTCTGCGTCTCGCCAATGGTGCTGCATGACGAGCGGCGCGCCTCGTCTTCTGATCGACGCGGGCAATAGCCGCGTCAAATGGGCGATGGTGACGGCGGACGGCGCACAGCTCGCGGCCGGGGCGCTCTCGCATGGCGAAAGCGATTCCGGTGAGTGGGCCGCTGAGACAACCGCTCAGTGGGCGAGTTTGCCTGCGCCTTGCAGCGCGTGGTTATCCAATGTTGCCGGCGACGCGGCGGCTGCGCGAATCGCGGCCCTTGTCCACGCACAGTGGCCCGGTTTGCCGCTGACCACGATCCGCGCGCGCGAGCGGCAATGCGGCGTCACCAACAGCTACACGACACCGCATGCGCTCGGCAGCGACCGCTGGGCCGGCATGATTGGCGCACACGCAGCGTTTCCCGGCGAGCACCTGCTGATCGCGACGTTCGGCACCGCGACCACGCTCGAGGCATTGCGCGCGGACGGCTGCTTTGTCGGCGGACTCATTGCGCCGGGCTGGAGCCTGATGATGCGTTCGCTCGGCGAGCACACCGCGCAATTGCCCACGCTCGACGCCAATGCTGCACGTGGACTTCTTGGCAGGAGTGGAAGCGGTGGTCATGCTGGCCTTGGTGGCGCTAGCCGCAGTGGTGGCAGTGGTCGCGCTGCGGCCATGAGTGAGACTGGCGGCAAGGACGCATCCGGTGGGACTGACGGCACGCAACGCGCTGGCGCTACTGTCGGCCCGCTTGGCATGCGCCGCGCGCCTGGCACGGACGACAGACCAGACCCCCCGCCCCGCGGCCCCTTCTTCGCGACCGATACCCGGCGTTCGTTATCCGCGGGCTGCACGCTTGCGCAAGCGGGCTTCGTCGAGCGGACATGGCGCGACCTGCAGGATGAATGGCAGGTGCCGGTGCGGCTCGTGGTCAGCGGCGGCGCGGCGGACGAAGTGGCGGGCGCGCTGAAAGTGCCCCATACTCGCCACGATTCACTGGTCTTGTCCGGGCTCGCGCTGATCGCCTCGGAGCAGGAGCAGGCAGCGAATCAAGGCGCCTGAGGCGCCGCTGCATCTCGCGGCACCGGCCACGGCCGGATATCGTGTCGGCGCCAGACCAAGCACGCGATCGAACGATAGCGACGGATCAACTTATGGATGGGAAAACAAAACAATGCTGCGCTGGCTGATTGCCATCTTGTTTCTGGCCAACCTTCTGGCATTCGTCGCGGTACGCGGCGTGTTCGGTCCGACGCCCACGGCGAGCGGACGTGAGCCGAATCACCTGAGCCGCGAAGTCCATGCCGACTGGCTCAAGGTGCGCCCTATCACCGCCGCCGAGGCAGGCGATCAGGCGGTGGTCGGCGCGCCGGCACCGGCCGTGCCGATTGCGGCGTCAGCCTTGCCGCAATAAAGCCGCGCTCGCCCGTACGCCCGGCACTCAACCGTGCGTGCGAACCTTCCTGAGCAGCGCGGTAGTCGAGCGGTCATGCTCGAACGGAATCGCCACCGCCTTGCCACCCCAGCCGCGCACGATGGCCGACTCCGGCAGTGCATCCATATCGTAGTCGCCGCCCTTGACAAGCACGTCCGGGCGCAGCGCCGAAATGAGATCCACCGGGGTTTTCTCGCCGAAGCAAACCACATAATCGACGCTTTCCAGCGCCGCGAGCAACGCCATGCGGTCGGCTTCGTTGTTGATCGGCCGGTCGTCGCCCTTGCCTAGCATGCGCACCGAAGCGTCGCTATTCACGCCGACGATGAGACAGGCGCCTTCGGCTTTAGCATCGGCGAGATAGGTCACGTGTCCGCGATGCAGAATGTCGAATACACCGTTCGTGAACACCACGGGCGCCTTCAGCGAAGGGCGCAGAGCGACGAGTGCGTCGCGCGTGAGAATCTTGCGTTCGAAAATGGCGGCCATGAGGAACCTGGAAGAAACCGGGGAAGCGCAGTCACAAGACTGCGCAAGCTGTATCAACAGAAAGGCCCGTCAAGCTTGCACTTGCCGGGCCGTTTCAAAGCATCCAACGAATGGCGGCGCGGGCTTTTGCAACATACCCGCAGCCGCCAATCGCAATTTACGAGACTTCGACCATCAAGCCGGCTGCCCGGCTGAATTCTGCTCGGCCTGCAGCCGCGCCACCACTTCCTTGCGATAGCGGTTCAGTTCCTGCGCCGTGGTGAACGTGCGCTCGAACAGCAGCGACAGGTTGTGCAGAATGCGCTCGACCACCTTCTTTTCCCAACCGTCGTCGAAGCGGATTTGCTCGTCGAGCCAACGCTCGAGCCATTCGGGATCGGGCAGACGCGACTGGATTGTGTCGCGCGGAAAGAGCGCCTGATTCACGTGCAGATTGGTCGGATGCAGCGGCTTTTCGGTACGGCGCGCCGACGCCATCAGCACGCCGATCTTTGCAAATGCCGCGCGCGCGATGTCGCCCGTTTGCACCATTGCTTTCTTCATGTAGCGCAGATAGGCGCCGCCATGCCGCGCTTCGTCGCGCGAGATGGTTTCGTAGATGTGCTTGATGACCGGCTCGGTGTGCCACTCGGCAGCACGGCGATACCAGTGATTCAGGCGGATCTCACCGCAGAAATGCAGCATCAGCGTTTCGAGCGGCGGCGCCGGGTCGAATTCGAAGCGCACGGCGTGCAGTTCTTCTTCAGTGGGGCACATTTCGGGCTTGAAGCGCCGCAGGTATTCCATCAGCACCAGCGAATGCTTCTGCTCTTCGAAGAACCACACACTCATGAACGCGGAAAAATCGCTGTCGTGATGGTTGTCGCGGAGAAACATCTCCGTGGCGGGCAATGCCGACCATTCGGTGATCGCGTTCATCTTGATGGTCGCGGCCTGCTCGTCGGTCAGCAGCGACGCATCGAACTTGTCCCAGGGAATGTCTTTCTCCATGTCCCATCGAACGGATTCGAGCGATTTATAAAGTTCCGGATAAAGCATGGTGTTCATAGTCCCACCCCTGTTCTGCACATACTGTGTGTCTCACTACAACGTGTAGCACTCTTGCTGACGACAAACTGAACGTACCGGGCCTCGTGCCCAGGTACCGCGCCGTTCGCCGGCCAAGCCTTCAATTTTACGCGGTAACCGACCGCCTGGATGGGCGGGCAGCGAAGAAGTCCGGCAGCTTGAGCAAAGAGCGGCCAACATGGAATTCCACGCTCGAATGACGCCCCGCGTGGCCAAACCGTGGGTGAGGAATACCCTATGCCTGAGGTCGAGCCAGTTTGCGATGAAAACCGCACCGTCCAGCCCTGCGCCGGTCGTGCCGGCGGCGAATGGAGCAAGGGCGGCTGGATTGGTTGTTTTCAGCGCGCGCCCAAAAGCCAAACAAAGTCCTTGCAATGATAGCACGCTGACTTCTCCAAACCCGCGTGGAGACAGACGCAATTACGGTGCCTGATTGACCTGTCGCAACGAAATACGCAATCCCGCGAGTCTGACGCGCGACCGGGGTCAAAACCGTGACAGTCGGCGATTTCTCTTGTTGTTTGCCGCGGGCCGTCGACCCGCGCCGCCACTGCGCGCGCCTTCTTACAAAGACTTCTTCGGCGGTTTCGACGCATTGCTGCCGGTGCCCGCAGCCGTGCGCTTCGCGGCAGCCGGCGCGCGCTTTGCCGCGGGTCGCTTCGCGGCGGACTCAGCTGGTTCACGCGACGCCGCGGCAGCGGCCGCCGCGTCCGCTGGCGATGGGCGCGGCACGTCTGTCGCCCCGCCTACCGCCTCGCTGGCCAGGTCAGCCGCGTCGTCCGCGGAGTCGCCGGCCGCATCCGCCTGCGCGCCGCCCGTCGCGGCGTCGGCAGCGCCGGCCATCGGCTGCGTCATGGCAAATTGGGCGATCTGGTTGAACTGCGATTGCAGCAAGTTCCACCATGCCGTTGCGTCGAATGATGGCGCGGCGCTTGCGGCTTCTTCGCCGCTCTCGGGTTCCGCGGCGCCCGCGCTTTCCGCCGAAGTCGAACCAGAACCGGCAGCCGACGCGCTCGCCTCGGAATGCGGCCAACGGCTCGCGGGCGACGGGCTTGGCGCCGGGGCCGGGGCCGGCGACGGCGCTTGACCCGCTGTGCTCGGCTGCGTCATCGACTGCTGCGCGAACGCGCCGAACGCGCGCAGCGTCGCGAGCGTCGCGCGCTGCACCTCGAGCGCCTGAATCGCGGATTGCAGCATGCTCAGGTTCAGCTTGAGCCATTGCTCGACGGCGCGCATGTCGGTAATGCGCTTGTCGAGTTCTTCCACGTTGGTGAGCGGCGCCATCATGTCGGACATCATCGACAACGACGGTGCGAGGCCCGCGCCGGGCTGCGCGCCGCCAAACGCGGAGCCGAACGGCGACAGGCGCATCATGCCCAACATGCGGTCGAACATTTCAGCAGGCGGAAAACCGGGGAAACCGGGAAACGGCGGGGGTGAACCAGATGTGTCGGTCATGCTTGTCGCCTCGCTGCATTAACGGAAAAGCACGGGAAAAAAGTGCAAAGGTAGTGAGAGCCGCGCATACGCAACCGATCATACCGCGCGACGCGTGACGATCGCGCCGCTGCCGTCACCGGGCGCGCCACGGATCGGCGCCGCCGAAATCCGGCGCGCGCCGCTCGCGCAAGGAAGTCACGCCTTCGCGCACGTCCGGTCCGGCAAAGCCCATGAATTCCAGCGCCAGTGACGTATCGAAAGTCGGGCCGGCGGAGCGCAGCCAGTTGTTCAGCGCGTACTTCGTCCAGCGGATCGCCGTTTGTGAGCCGTGCGCCAGCTTCTGCGCGACCTCGAATGCCTTGGGCAGCAGATCGCTTTCATCGACGGCAAGAGACACCAGCCCGATACGCTCAGCCTCTGCACCGCTCACCGGTTCGCACAGCATGAGGTAGTACTTGGCTTTGGCCATGCCGCACAGTAGCGGCCAGACGATTGCCGCATGGTCGCCCGCCGCGACGCCGAGCCGCGTATGACCGTCGATGATGCGCGCCGTCTTCGAGGCGATCGAAATGTCCGCGAGCAGCCCCGCGACGAGCCCGGCGCCGACAGCGGGACCGTGCATCGCCGAAACGATCGGCTTGCTGCAGTTGATCACGTTGTAGACCAGATCGCGAGCCTCGCGCCATACGCGTGCGCGCACGTCGAAATCGGTCGCCATGTCTTCGACCAGTTGCAGATCGCCGCCGGCAGAAAAGCCCTTGCCCTCGCCGCGAATGATCGCGACGCGCGTCTCGGGGTCGCGGTCGATGTCGCGCCAGATTTCCGCGAGTTCATAGTGCATGCGCGCATCCGCGGTGGCGAGGGCGCTTTTGTTCGCCCCTTCGCCGCTCATCACCACTTCGAGCACGCCGTGCGGCCGACGATGCAACTGAAGCGAGCGGTAATGTGCGTAAAAAGCGTCGTTACTGTGAGGTTGCTGAGACATGGTGATGTGTCCACGGATACATACGTAAGTGCGCGCGTGGCCGGGCGGTGGGTCGCCGAGCTCCGGCCTCGTTCAACGCGGCTGATAAACCCATTTGCCGTTTCTGATTTCGACCATCACGCGCGCGCGCTGGTCGAGGCCGAGGTGATCCGCGGCGCTCATGTTCACGACGCCGTTGGTGTCCGCGAGACCGCGCGTGGCTTCGAGCGCGTCGCGCAACGCGCGGCGGAATTCCGGCGTGCCCGGCGACGCGGCCTTCAGCGCAACAGGCACGGCATGATCGAGCAGCATGCCCGCGTCCCACGTGTACGAGCCGAACGCCGACACCGTTCCCGGTCCGCGCAGCGCCTCGAAGCGCGCGATGTAGTCCAGCGCAAGGCGCTTGGCCGGATGTTCCGCCGGCAATTGCGCGGCGACCAGCACCGGGCTCGCGGGCAGGAAGGTGCCGTTGCAGTCCGCGCCGCATACGCGCAGGAAGTCGTTATTGCCGACGCCGTGGTTGTGATAGATCAGCCCTTTGTAGCCGCGTTCCCGGAGCGTCTTCGGCGGCAGTGCCGCGGGCGTGCCGGCCGCGCCGACCACCACGGCGTCCGGATGCGTCGCGAGGATTTTCAGCACCTGACCGGTCACGCTCGGGTCCGTACGATTGAAGCGCTCGCTCGCCACCATCTGCATGTGATGCAGTTGCGCGAACTTCGCCACTTCGGCATAAAAAGTTTCGCCGAGCGCGTCTGCCTGGCCGATGAACGCGACGGTCTTCACGCCGCGCGTGCTCGCATGCTCGGCAATCGCCGAAGCCATCATTGCGTCGGTTTGCGGAGTCTTGAACACCCAACGGCGCCTGGCGTCCACGGGCTCGATGATCTTCGCCGACGACGCGAGCGAGATCATCGGCGTGGTGCCGTCTGCGACTACGTCGATCATTGCCAGCGAATTCGGCGTAATGGACGAACCGATGATCGCGTCGACGTGATTTTCGGAGATCAGCTTCTTGGTGTCCTGCACGGCCTGGGTCGTGTCGGACGCATCGTCGAGCACGATGTATTCGACGCTCTGGCCGCCGATCTGCTTGGGCAGCATGGTGGCGGTATCACGCGCGGGAATGCCGAGCGAGGCGGCAGGCCCCGTCAACGAAAGCACGAGCCCGATCTTCACCTGAGCGAGCGCAATGGCCGGCGACAAACTTGCAAGCGTCGCGCACACCGTGGCGACACGCCGCGCCGCCTGCGCAAGCCGGGTGACTTGCCGCGTGGGCTGCGGCGTGAACTGCGACTTCACCTGCGGCCCGAACTGCGGCCTGCGCTGCGGCAACCTTTCGCGCCATGCCCGCGCATCCGCCCTGCTCACCCCTTCCGATCCAACAGATTCAGCTCGCCGCATGGTGTCTCCTCACATGAGTTTTTCGTTCTGATCGGCCGTCGCTGCCGCGCCAGTCAGTGTAGCGGCGCGCGCTCACAGCGGCATCGGGCGAAACCCTTTCGGCAAAGCTGGCGCGTCAGTCGAGCGGTGCGATGCTCTGCTCGATGGCACCGAAAATCGACTTGCCCGCTTCGTCGAACATTTCGATCTTCACCGTGTCGCCGTACTTCATGAACTCGGTCTGCGGCGCGCCGTGCTCGATAGTCTCGAGACAGCGCTTTTCGGCGATACAGCAGTAGCCGCGCTTGGCGTCCTTGTTCGATACGGTGCCCGAGCCGACAATCGCGCCCGCGCGCAGATTGCGCGTTTTCGCCGCATGCGCGATCAGTTGGCCGAAGTGAAACACCATGTCGGTGCCGGCGTCCGGCTGCCCCACCTTCCTGCCGTTCCAATGGACGATCATCGGCCGGTGCACACGGCCTTCGCGCCAATGTTCGCCCAGTTCGTCGGGCGTCACGGCGACGGGCGCGAACGAGGTGGCCGGCTTGCTCTGGAAGAAGCCGAAGCCCTTCGCCAGTTCGGCGGGAATCAGGTTGCGCAGCGAAACATCGTTGACGAGCGTGATCAGCCGCACGCTTCTGAGCGCCTGGTCGGGTGTCGCGCCCATCGGCACGTCGCCGGTGATGACTGCAACTTCTGCCTCGAAGTCGATGCCGAACGCTTCGGATGCGCACACCACGTCGTCTTTTGGACCGATGAAATCGTCGCTGCCGCCCTGGTACATCAGCGGATCGGTCCAGAACTCGGGCGGCATTTCCGCGCCGCGCGCGCGCCGCACGAGTTCGACATGATTCACATACGACGATCCGTCGGCCCACTGGAATGCACGCGGCAGCGGCGCCATGCAGTCGCTCGCGTCGAATGAGAAGGTGTTGCGCGCGCGGCCCTGGTTGAGCGCGTCGTATAGGTCGTGCAGTTGCGGCGCGTAGAAGGCCCAGTCGTCGAGCACGCGCTGCAACGTGGGCGCGATGGCGTCGGCAACGGCAGCGGTATGCAGGTCGCGGGACACGACGATCAGTTGACCGTCGCGCGTGCCGTCCTTCAGCGTGGCAAGTTTCATGGAGGAATGAACCGTGTTAGTGACGATAGAGGGAATCTATTCTACGATGGTGAATCCGCGCCGCCCAACCCCAACCTGCCGATCGCAGCTTGCGGCTCAATTGCAGCCCGCGTGCGGACGGTTCTTTCACGTTGACTCTGAACGCGCTTCCCGCGCTTTTTGCTCATGCCGCACACTGCCCGCTCCGGTGCAAGCCGTAACGACGCCAAAGCCGATGCTCTTGCTGACACGAAAGCAGCCGGACCGCTCGACACAGCCGAAGCCGACGACGATTCCGCCGATTCCGCCGATTCGGGCGAGGAAAAACTGCGCTCGGGCATTCAGTCGATCGAAGTCGGCTTCAGACTGCTCGATGTGCTGACCCACGAGCCGCGCGCCATGATGCTGCGCGACCTCGCGCAGCGCGCGGGCATGAGCCCGGCGAAAGCGCACCGTTATCTGGTGAGCTTTCTGCGACTCGGCATCGTCGCGCAAGACGCGCTGTCGGGGCGCTATGAGCTCGGCGGCTTCGCACTGCAATTGGGACTTGCGCGGCTTGCCCGCGTTGACGGCGTGAAGCTCGCGCGCATCGCGCTTGCGGAATTGCGCGACCGTCTGGACCTGACGGTCGGCATCGCCGTATGGGGCAACCAGGGGCCGACCATGGTGCACTGGATGGAGTCGAGCCATCCGGCCAAGGCGTCGCTCAAGCTCGGCGACGTGATGCCTCTGCTCAGTTCCGCCACCGGCCTGCTGTTCGCGGCGTACCTGCCGGCCGGCAAAACCGCTGCAATGATCGAGCGCGAGCTAACTGACACGCGGCGCTCGTCGCATGGCGTTGTGCCGCGCACGCGCGAGGAAGTCGAGCGCGTGCTCGCGCAAGTGCGTGAGCACGAAGCGGCGCGCGTGGAAGGCATGTTGCTGCCCACTATTCACGCGTTCTCCATGCCGGTGTTCGACTCGACCGGCGAGCTGGCACTCGGTCTCGTCGCGCTCGGTCACGAAGGCGTGTTCGACATTAGCTGGGGCGGCGAAATCGACACCGCGCTGCGCGAGTGCGCGCTCAAGCTCTCGTACGAACTCGGCTATAGTCCCACGCCGCGTTAGACGCGCACGCCAGCTTCCCACCTCGCCTACACTCTTTAGCCGATGGCCTTACCTTCCACCGCACACGCCGCCAGTCTCACGCCGCCCGACGAGCCGCGCCTCGCCCGGCGCGCGTGGCGATGGCTCGCCGTGCTGCTCGTGGTGGGCGGCCTTCACTGGCTCGCCGCGCAATGGGTCGAGCGTCACCGCGCAACACTGAATCCTTCGGATGACGAACATGTGCCCGTGCAGGTCGCCCTGCTCAAGCCGGAGCGCATCGAGCGCAATCCGGCGGCTGCGGCCGCGGCGCCCGCGCCGCAGCGCGCGCGCAAGGCCGTCGCCAGCAAATCGCACGAACATGTGCTGAGCGCATTGCAACCCGCAGAGCAGGCGGCGGTGCCAGCGTCGAATCCGGCATCGGAGGCCACGGCAAGCGTGCCCGCCGCAAACGCAGTGCCCGCCGGTGCCGCAAGCGGCGCATCGGCCAATGCCACGGGCAGCGCAACTGGCAACGCAACCGCCAACGCGCCGCAAGCCGCCTCGGGCGTCAAATTCTCCGTCCCACCGTCCGGCGACCTCCAGTACGACACCTTTTACAACGGAGTACGCAACCAGCCCGGCACGATTCACTGGACCAGCAGCGCCGAGAGCTACGAAATGGTGGTTTCGGTGCCCTTACCTTTCGTGGGCACCTTCGTCTATTCGAGCCACGGCCGTATTGACGCATTCGGCCTCGCGCCAGAGCAATACGTGGAAAAACGCGGCCATCGCGCCGAAGACGTGTCCATCTTCAACCGCACCGACCGCAAGATCGCCTTTACGCGCACGCCCAACACGCTGCAGTTGCCCGACGGCGCGCAGGACCGCTTCAGCATGGTGATGCAACTGGCAAGCCTCGTGCGCGGCGATCCCGACGCGTACAAGCCTGGCGTCACCCGGCAGTTCTTTGTCGTGGATAGCGACAGCGGCGAAAACTGGCCCGTCGAGACCATTGGCGACGAAACCATCCGCACCGCGCAGGGCTACGTCCAGACGCGCCATTTCAAACGCCTGCCGCGCCGCGAGGGCGACCGGCGCCGCATCGACGTATGGCTCGCGCCTTCGCTCGGCTGGCTGCCCGCGCGCCTTGTGCAGACGGAGCCGAACGGCACGGAGTTCGAGCTCGTGTGGCGCGGCAAGCTGAATACCGAAAACGGTGCAAGCGCCGATGCGCCAGCGGCTTCGCCAAATGGCTCCGCAACTGCTTCTTCCAGTACCGCGCCGGGCGAAGAGGTCAGTCCTGCCGATACTCCGGGCGACACCTCTGGCAACATCAAGCCGTAACGCCGGGCGAGACCGGCAAAGCGAAGCCAGAAAACGCAAGCTTTGCACCCGAATGGTGCCTCGCATATTCTTCGAAACTTCCTTCCCTGTGCCGACTCTGCATCATCTGATGCAACCGTTGCGCGAGCCGCCCTGCGCATGAATGGCAGGCGGCGACGTGTGCGGACGGATTCCTCCCTGCGTTCCCCTTGAAGGAGCTTGCATGCAAGTGAACATCAACGGTATCGAAACGCGCTACGTGCTGAGCAACGAAGGCGGCGGCCCGTGGCTCACGTTCATTCACCAGTTGGGCGGCGACCTGGCGGTGTGGGACCAGCTCGCCGGCTATTTCCGCGACGACTACACGGTGCTGCGCTACGACGTGCGCGGCCACGGCGCGACAGCCGCGTCGCCGGCGCCGTTCACGATTGCCGATCTGGCCGGCGACCTTGCCGCCTTGCTCGATGCACTGGGCGCGCCGGCCACGCACCTCGTGGGCATGTCGATGGGCGGCATGATCGCGCAGCAGTTCGCGCTGGATCACCCTTCGCGCGTGAACACGCTCACCATTGCGGACAGCACCGCGGCCAGCTTGCCGGAGGCCCGCGCGACGTGGGACCAACGCGCCGCGGCGGCGCGCCGGGACGGCATGGAGCCGCTCGTTCCCGCCACGCTCGAGCGCTGGCTGACGCCCGATTTCCGCGCCGCGCACCCCGAGGCCGTCGAGCCGATACGCGAGGCGCTCAGCCGAACGTTGCCCGAAGGCTACGCCAAGGCGTGCGAAGCGCTGCGCGATTTCGACGTACGCAGTAAGCTGGCAGACATTCGCTGCGCAACTCTGGTGGTGGCGGGGCGCCATGATACGGGCACGCCGCCTGCTGCTAGTCAGGCAATAGCAGATGCCATTCGAGGCGCGCAGTTCGAATTGCTCGACGCAGCTCATCTTGCGCCTGTCGAGCAGTCCCAACGGTTTGCCGCACTGCTTGAAACGTTTCTTGAAAGGCCGGTCTAACCGGTAGGTTCGGAACTTTTACAAGCGTCACCCCGGACCCACCCCTTGAATTCCAAACCATAAGCTCCAAGTAAGGCGCAGGAACGGCCAGGAGCCAACGGAAATAAGGAGTGTCGCCATGCAAATGATCTACAACAGCCCCAACTATTGTGTCGTCGAGTTTCCGCCGCAGGAAGGTCCGCTGGCCATGAAGTCGGGTGGCTACGAGATCGTCGACAAGAACATGCAGCGCGAAATTTACATCGACGGTGCAATGGCGGCACGCTTTCGCGAGAATGTGCAGAAACTGATCGAAGAAGAACCGTCGCTCGACGAAGTGGACGAATTCCTCGGCCAGTTCGACAGTCTCATGCATCAACCGGTCATTCTTCACTGAACGCCTCGCGCGTCGTTTTTCGACGTTTGGAGCTTTTCAACGTTTTTGGCGACATCTACCGACCGCGCCGTCCGGCTTTGCCGGCGGTCTTGATCAGGCGGTCGACCTGAGTGGAAACGGTTCAGCGGGCCCCGCGCGCTGGACCGTTTTCTTTTACAGGCTGCGGTTAGCCTTTCGCAGCGCATACCGGCCTGTACGATCCGCATACGATTTGCGCGCTTTTTGCCTCCCGCCGCCGCGTCCGGCGCAATAAGCCGGCTGCGGCTACAATGACAGGTTCCCGAAAAAGCCGGCCCAAGCCCTCGTCCGCCATGAACCAGCCTGCCCAAACCGTCAAGTCAATCCGTCCCCAACCCGAGTACACGCGCGGCGCGGCGCTGCCCGCGCTCCTCAAGTCGCGCATCCTGATTCTGGACGGCGCAATGGGCACGATGATCCAGCGCTACAAGCTCGACGAAGCGCGCTATCGCGGCGAGCGTTTCAAGGACTACGGGCGCGACATCAAGGGCAATAACGAACTGCTGTCCATCACGCAGCCGCAGATCATCAGCGAGATTCACGAGCAGTATCTCGCCGCGGGCGCGGACATTATCGAAACGAATACGTTCGGCGCGACCACGGTCGCGCAGGCGGACTACGGCATGGAAGCGCTGGCCGTGGAAATGAACCTCGAGTCGGCGAAACTCGCGCGCGCCGCGTGCGACAAGTTCTCGACACCGGACAAGCCGCGCTTCGTCGCCGGCGCGATCGGACCGACGCCGAAAACCGCGAGCATTTCGCCTGACGTGAACGACCCCGGCGCGCGCAATGTGACGTTCGACGAATTGCATGCCGCTTACTACGAGCAGGCGAAGGCGCTGCTCGACGGCGGCGCCGACCTGTTCCTCGTCGAAACCATTTTCGACACGCTCAATGCAAAAGCCGCGCTGTTCGCACTCGACGAACTGTTCGAAAACACCGGCGAGCGCCTGCCGATCATGATCTCGGGCACCGTCACCGACGCCTCCGGGCGCATTCTGTCGGGGCAAACCGTCGAGGCTTTCTGGAACTCGCTGCGTCACGCGAAGCCGCTTACGTTCGGTTTGAACTGCGCGCTCGGTGCGGCGCTGATGCGCCCGTACATCGCCGAGCTGGCCAAGCTCTGCGACACTTATGTGTCGTGCTATCCGAACGCAGGCTTGCCGAACCCGATGAGCGACACCGGCTTCGACGAACTGCCGGCCGACACCTCCGGTCTGCTGAAGGAATTTGCCGAGGCAGGTCTCGTGAACATTGCCGGCGGCTGCTGCGGCACGACGCCTGAGCACATTGCGGCGATAGCCAAAGCGCTTGCCGAAGTGAAGCCGCGCAAGTGGCCGACCCAGTATCGCGACGCCGCTTAACGCGCCGTCGACACGAGACGCCGGTTCGCGCACATCCGCAGCAACCCGGCCGCATCTAACGCACGCCATCGACTCGCACATACGCCATGACCGATCACACCATGCGCCTTGCCGGCCTCGAGCCGTTTAACGTCACGTCCGGGACGCTCTTCATCAACGTTGGCGAACGCACCAACGTGACCGGCTCGAAAGCGTTCGCGCGAATGATCCTGAACGACCAGTTCGACGAGGCTATCGCGGTTGCGCGTCAGCAGGTCGAAAACGGCGCGCAGGTAATCGACGTGAACATGGACGAAGCGATGCTCGACTCGAAGGCGGCCATGGTGCGCTTTCTGAACCTGATCGCGTCGGAGCCCGACATTGCGCGCGTGCCGATCATGATCGACTCGTCGAAGTGGGAAGTGATCGAAGCGGGCCTGAAATGCGTGCAGGGCAAGGCAATCGTCAACTCCATCTCGCTGAAGGAAGGCGAAGAAGCATTCCGCCACCACGCCAAAATGATTCGCCGCTACGGCGCGGCTGCCGTGGTAATGGCCTTCGACGAGCAAGGCCAGGCGGACACGTTCGAGCGCAAGACGCAGATCTGCAAACGCTCGTACGACTTTCTCGTGAATGAAGTCGGCTTTCCGCCAGAAGACATCATTTTCGATCCCAACATCTTTGCGATCGCCACCGGCATCGAGGAACACAACAACTACGCGGTTGACTTCATCAACGCGACGCGCTGGATCAAACAGAATCTGCCGTATGCAAAGGTGAGCGGCGGTGTGTCGAACGTGTCGTTCTCGTTCCGCGGCAACGACCCGGTGCGCGAGGCGATTCACACCGTGTTCCTGTATCACGCCATTCAGGCCGGCATGGACATGGGCATCGTCAACGCGGGCCAGCTCGGCGTATATGCGGATCTCGACCCGGAATTGCGCGAACTGGTCGAAGACGTCGTGCTGAACCGCCGCCCGGACGGCACGGACCGTCTGCTGGAAATGGCCGATAAATTCAAAACCGGCGCGGCGAAGAAGGAAGAGAACCTCGAGTGGCGCAACCAGCCGGTCGAGAAACGCCTGTCGCATGCACTCGTGCACGGCATTACGAACTTCATCGTCGAAGATACCGAGGAAGTGCGCGCAAAAATCGCCGCGCAAGGCGGGCGCCCGATCAACGTGATCGAGGGTCCGCTGATGGACGGCATGAACATCGTCGGCGACCTGTTCGGCCAGGGCAAGATGTTCCTGCCGCAAGTCGTGAAGTCCGCGCGCGTGATGAAGCAGGCGGTCGCGCATCTGATTCCGTTCATCGAAGAAGAAAAGAAGCAGCTCGCGGCGGCGGGCGGCGACGTGCGCGCGAAGGGCAAGATCGTCATTGCGACGGTGAAGGGTGACGTGCACGACATCGGCAAGAACATCGTTTCGGTCGTGCTTCAGTGCAATAACTTCGAAGTGGTCAACATGGGCGTGATGGTCCCGTGCAACGACATTCTTGCGAAGGCGAAAGTGGAAGGCGCGGACATCATCGGGCTCTCGGGGCTGATTACGCCGAGCCTCGAAGAAATGGCCTACGTGGCCTCGGAAATGCAACGCGACGACTACTTCCGCGTGAAGAAGATTCCGCTGCTGATCGGCGGCGCGACCACCTCGCGCGTGCATACGGCCGTGAAGATCGCGCCGCATTACGAAGGGCCGGTGGTGTATGTGCCGGACGCGTCGCGCTCGGTGTCGGTCGCCTCCAGCCTGCTGTCCGACGAAGGCGCAACGAAGTACCTGGACGAACTCAAGGCCGACTACGACCGCATTCGGGCTCAGCACGCCAACAAGAAAGCGGTGCCGATGGTCACGCTCGCCGAAGCCCGCGCGAACAAAACGCCGGTCGACTGGAAGAACTATCAGCCGGTCAAGCCGAAGTTCATCGGCCGCCGCGTGTTCAAGAACTTCGACCTGAACGAACTCGCAAACTACATCGACTGGGGGCCGTTCTTCCAGACCTGGGATCTGGCCGGCCCGTATCCCGCCATTCTGAACGACGAGATCGTCGGCGAATCGGCGCGGCGTGTGTTCTCGGACGGCAAATCGATGCTGGCCCGCCTGATTCAGGGCCGCTGGCTGCAGGCTAACGGCGTGCTCGCGCTGCTGCCGGCCAACACTGTCAACGACGACGACATCGAAATCTACACCGACGAAACGCGCAGCGAAGTGGCGCTGACGTGGCGCAACCTGCGTCAGCAAAGCGTGCGTCCGGTGGTGGACGGCGTAATGCGGCCGAACCGCTCGCTCGCCGACTTCATTGCGCCGAAGGAGTCGGGAGTGGCCGACTACATCGGCATGTTCGCGGTCACCGCGGGCCTTGGCGTCGACGTGAAGGAAAAGCAGTTCGAAAAGGATCACGACGACTACAGCGCAATCATGCTGAAGGCGCTCGCAGACCGCTTCGCCGAAGCCTTCGCCGAAGCGCTGCATGCGCGCGTGCGGCGCGACCTGTGGGGCTATGCGAACGCCGAGAGTCTCAGCAACGACGAACTCATCGCCGAGAAGTATCGCGGCATTCGGCCCGCGCCGGGGTATCCGGCGTGTCCGGACCACCTCGTGAAGCGCGACATGTTCGAGGTGCTGCAAGCGGGCGAGATCGGCATGAGCGTGACTGAGTCGCTCGCCATGCTGCCGGCCGCAAGCGTCTCCGGCTTCTATCTGGCGCATCCGGACAGCACGTATTTCTCGGTGGGCAAGATCGGTCAGGACCAGTTGGAAGACTACGCGCAGCGTATGTCGCTCTCGAAGGCGGACGCCGAGCGCGCACTGGCGCCGTTGCTGTAAGCACACGATGCAAGCCGGCGTCAGCGTACGCGATGAACCGTGTGGCGGGGAACGCACTATATCGGGCGAGAAAGACTGAATATTTGCGGCAACGTAATTTTCGGCTTTGTAGACTGAGACCGCCTGACCCGCCAGACGCGAGCACAACGCGTCGGCTCATCGACTTGCAACCGTCAACGGAGAAAATCATATGAAGAAGCTGACGCTGGTATTGACTGCTGTTTCGCTTGCCCTGGGCGCCTCGGCGACGCTCGCACAGACCGCCGCTCCGGCCGGCTCGAGTTCGGTCAGTTCGTACTCGCCGCCCACCACGAAACACGTCAAGAAACCCAAGAAGCAGAAAATGAAGAAGGGTGCGTCTGCTCCCGCAGTCGCTCCGGAAGCCGCCAGCCAGTAAGCGCCGAGGCGCGCAAGCCGTTTTCCGGCTGGTAAAAAAAGAGCCCGCTTCAAGCGGGCTTTTTTGGTGGCGCATTCTCAATGCGCCGCTCGCCGCCAGGCCGCGGCCAGTGCTCTCCGCGCGTTGGGCGGGCGCGTTGGGCGCATCGAAGGCGTTGAAGACGTTGGGCATGTTCAGCGCTTTCGTCGCCCCCGTCGCTTCATTCATTTCCAGCGCGACCGTTGCGCGCTCCCCCCTCGCTGCCGAGCCCCGACTACAGGCCCCACACGATATCCGCGTTCTCTTTTTGCGCGGCGCGCAGCATATCGAGGAACGGATAGGCCCGCTGCGCGAGTCCCGGCGGAATCTCGTGATGTTCGTGGCCCTCTTCGCCCTCGTGGAAATGGCCGTCGTGTTCGGCGCGTTCCTGCTTGTCGGCGGTGATGGCCGCTTCGAGTTTGGCGATGGCGTCCGCGAGTTCGTCGTGCGTAATCACGCCGCGTTCACCAAGGCGCTTGCCGACAATGCCCACCAGATACTGCGCCAGGTTTTCCAGCATCATCACGTCCGGGCAGGCGCGGCACTTGAAAGTAATCAGCATGACTATTCCCTTTTTCGTTATGTTGGCTTCACGTGCGGTCGGCGCAGAAGGCCGCCTGCGCGCGCTCCCATGCACTTGCATCGGCCGCGCGGGCAAACGCGGCGGCCACGGCCGTTGCCGGGCATCTCATTGAACATATTAGCACCTGCTAAAATCCGGCTGAACGGAAAAGCACGCCGCATTGCATCGCGCGCGCCCAGGCTCAACCGGGCGCGGCCGGCCCGGCCGGTCGTGCCTGCATGCCCCGACGGGCATGCGTTTGCAGGCGGCCGAAGCGCACGCTGGTTGGGTTGCAGACAACGTGCCCGTCAGCGCGCCCGTCATGCCGATGCATCGTCATGCGTCGTCAAGGAGCGCGCCAGCCGGCGAGCGCCGCTTTCCACGCTTCTGCCGAATCGGCCGCCAACCAGGCGGCCGGCGCTTCCTCCGTATCACCGGATTGCCTCACTGGACTCGCAACAAGCATGCTGCCCGCACATAAACATACTCTCGAAACACTGCTCGCCGACACGGTGAAGCAGGTCGCGCTCGCCACGCAAGGCGCGATCGAAGCTGCATTCGTGTCGCCCACCATCGCGCTGGAGCGCCCCAAGGTCGCCGCGCATGGCGACGTCGCCTGCAATGTGGCGATGCAACTCGCCAAGCCGCTGCGCGCGAACCCGCGCCAGTTGGCGCAGCAGATCGTCGATACGCTGCTCGCGCGGCCGCAGGCGCAAGGTCTGATCGAGTCCGCGGAAGTCGCGGGCCCCGGCTTCATCAATCTGCGTCTGGCCGCGGCGGCCAAGCAGGCGGTGGTCGCAGCCGTACTCGCGGAGAAAGACGCGTATGGCCGCTCGCAACGCGACGCGGGCAAGCATGTTCTGATCGAATTCGTGTCGGCCAACCCCACGGGACCGCTGCATGTGGGCCACGGCCGCCAGGCCGCGCTCGGCGACGCGCTCTCGAACGTGCTCGCCTCGCAAGGCTGGGACGTGCATCGCGAGTTCTATTACAACGACGCGGGCGTGCAGATCGGCACTCTCGCGCTGTCCACCCAGGCGCGCGCGCGCGGCCTCGCGCCGGGCGACGCGGGCTGGCCGGCTTCGGCGTACAACGGCGAGTACATTGCAGACATCGCGAAAGACTATCTGAACGGCGTCACGGTCTCCGCCAGCGACGGCGAGCCCGTCACAGGCGCGCGCGACGTCGAGAATCTCGAGGCGATCCGCCGCTTCGCAGTCGCCTATCTGCGCCGCGAACAGGACATGGACCTGCAGGCGTTCGGCGTGAAGTTCGACCAGTACTACCTGGAGTCGTCGCTTTATACCGAAGGCCGCGTCGAGAAGACGGTAGAGGCGCTCATCGCCGCCGGCAAGACCTACGAGCAGGAAGGCGCGCTCTGGCTGCGCACGACCGATGACGGGGACGACAAAGACCGCGTGATGCGCAAGAGCGACGGCACTTACACGTACTTCGTGCCGGACGTCGCGTATCACGTCGCCAAGTGGGAGCGCGGCTTCACCAAGGTCATCAACATCCAGGGCTCCGACCACCACGGCACGATCGCGCGCGTGCGCGCCGGCCTGCAAGGGCTCGGCATCGGCATTCCGAAGGGCTACCCCGACTACATCCTGCACAAGATGGTTACGGTCATGCGCAACGGCGAAGAGGTGAAAATCTCCAAGCGCGCCGGCAGCTACGTGACGGTGCGCGACCTGATCGAATGGTCGGGCGGCGCGACGCCGGGCTCGGAAGCCGCCGTCGACCTGATCGACGAAGAGACAATCCGCCGCGGCCGCGACGCGGTGCGCTTCTTCCTGATCTCGCGCAAGGCCGACACCGAGTTCGTGTTCGATATTGACCTTGCGTTGAAGCAGAACGACGAGAACCCGGTGCACTACGTGCAATATGCGCACGCTCGCATCTGCTCGGTCATCGCCGAATGCAAGTCACGGTATGGAGCTGACTACGGGGCCGACGAAAGCGCGCTCGCCAGTGTCGACCTCGCGCCGCTCTCGAGCGAGCGCGCAATGGCGCTGCTGAACAAGCTGGCGGAATTTCCGGACATGCTGCAACACGCCGCCGACGAACTGGCACCGCACGCGGTCGCGTTCTACCTGCGCGACCTCGCCGGGGAATTCCACTCGTTCTACAATGACAAAGCCGAGCGCGTGCTCGTCGACGATGCGGCCGAGCGCAATGCACGCGTCGCGCTGCTCGCGGCCACGCGCCAGGTGCTCGCCAACGGCCTCGCGGTCATCGGCGTCTCCGCTCCCGTCAAGATGTAAGTCCTCCGGCGCAGCATGCATGCGGCCGTCGTTATAATCGACGGCCCTTCCAGGATTCTTTTTGCAGGTGATTCATACGATGGCAAAACCACGCCGCACAACAAAGCAATCGAAACAAACCGGGGGCACTTTTCTCGGCATCGTGCTGGGCCTTATCGTCGGCCTTGCGATCGCGGTAGTGGTGGCGCTGTATATCACCCGTGCGCCTACGCCGTTCGTCTCGAAGGTCGCGCCGCCCGCGGCGTCGGATTCAGGCGCGAGCCAGGCGCAATACGATCCGAACCGTCCGCTGCAAGGCAGGTCGCCGGGTCAGCCGGTGCCGCAGGCCGCGCAACCCGCGCCGCCGAATACCGCGCCGGGCCAGACCAACTCGCAAACGCAGTCGGGCATGCTGGAGCAGCCGCAAATCATTGAAGTGCCGCCCACGGTCGGCAATGCCAACAACAACGCCAACGGCACGGCGGTCGCACCGAAGCCTGCGCAAGACAACGGCAGTAGCAGCACGGCCGCGGTGAAGAAGCCGCAAGGCGCAAGCGCGCCGGCCGCCACCGCGGCGGGTTCCGCGCCGAAGAGCACCTCGTCGGCGGCAGTGGCAAACGCCAAGCCGGGCTCGGGTGCGGCTCCCGCACCGGGCGACGCGAACACCGGCTACTTCCTGCAAGTGGGCGCCTACAAGACCGCCGCGGATGCCGAACAGCAACGCGCGCGTCTCGCGTTCCAGGGCTTCGAGTCGAAGGTCACGCAGCGCGATGCGGGCGGTGTCACGTACTATCGCGTACGTATCGGGCCGTTCTCGAAGTTCGAGGACATGAATGCGAGCCGCCAGCGTCTGTCGGACGCGGGCGTGGACACCGCCGTCATCCGCTTCACGAAACAATAACTAGCGCGATCCGCCGCCATGCGCCGCCGCCGGATCATCGGCGCGGCGTCTGTCACAGGAATCGCACGTACGCTGAGCATGATTGAGTACGACGGGAGGTATAACCGTCGAACGCCGAATCTGAAAACGGTGACGGGCATTTGCGTGGCGCCACTGTTTAGCCTCTTGGACCAACACAACATGAAAAAACTGCTGAGCACTCTGTTCCTGTCGCTGGGCCTCATCGCAGCCTCGGCGCACGCATCGCCGGCCGCACCGGTTGCGGGCAAAGACTACACCGCTCTCGCGAGCGCGCAACCTGTCGACGTGCCCGCCGGCAAGATTGAAGTCACCGAATTCTTCTGGTACGGCTGCCCGCATTGCAACGAATTCGAGCCGTACCTGGAATCGTGGCTGAAGAAGCAAGGTGCGGACGTCGTCTTCAAGCGTGTGCCGGTCGCCTTCCGCGACGACTTCATTCCGCATTCGAAGATGTATCACGCGCTCGACGCACTCGGCGTGGCCCCGCAACTCACGCCGAAGGTGTTCAACGAAATTCACGTCAACAAGAACTACCTGCTGACGCCGGAAGACCAGGCGAAATTCCTCGCGAAGAACGGCGTCGATCCGAAAAAGTACATGGACGCGTACAACTCGTTCTCGACGCAAAGCGCGCTACAAAAAGACAAGAAGCTGCTGGACGACTACAAGATCGACGGCGTGCCGACCATCGCCGTGCAAGGCAAGTATGAGACCGGCCCGGCCGCGACCGGCAGCCTCCCCGGCACGCTTCAGGTACTCGACTTCCTGGTCCAGCAGGTTCGCGCGAAGAAGATGTAAAGCCCGAGGCGCCGGAATGAGTTCACCGTTGAAAGTTTTCATTACCGGCGCTTCGAGTGGAATCGGCCTCGCGCTTGCCGCCGAATATGCCCGGCGCGGCGCGATTCTTGGCCTGGTTGCCCGCCGCGGCGAGGCGCTCGCCGCCTTCCAGCGGTCTCATCCGCAAAACTCCATCTCCTGCTATTGCGTCGACGTGCGCGACGCCGAGGCGCTCGCCGAAGCCGCCGCGCAGTTCATCGCGCAGCATGGCCAGCCGGACGTCGTGATCGCCAATGCCGGCGTGAGCCGCGGCGCAGTGACTGGCGAAGGCGACCTGCGTACCTTCCGCGAAGTGATGGACATCAACTACTTCGGCATGGTCGCCACCTTCGAGCCGTTCGCGGCCGCGATGGCCGCCGCGCGACGCGGCACGCTCGTCGGCATTGCGAGCGTCGCGGGTGTGCGCGGCCTGCCGGGCTCGGGCGCGTACAGCGCGTCGAAATCGGCGGCGCTCAAGTATCTTGAAGCGTTGCGCGTCGAAATGCGCCCGCACGGCGTCGGCGTGGTCACCATTGCGCCCGGCTATATCCGCACGCCGATGACCGCGCACAATCCCTACACCATGCCCTTTCTGATGGACGCGGAGCAGTTCGCCGTGAAAGCCGCGCACGCTATCGAGCGCCGCGTCGCTTTCGCGGTGTTTCCGTGGCAGATGCGGCTCGTGGCCATGTTGCTGCACGTCGCCCCGCGCTGGCTTTACGACCGCGTGTTTGAACGTGCGCCGCGCAAGCCGCGCGCCGTCGTCGAGTAAGTCATGTGTGCCCGTGCGGTCGATGCAAGCGGCGTCGCGCACGAACCAGCGGATGCCGGCGCCCGTATCGTCTCGCTGGTGCCGAGCATCACCGAACTGCTGTTTGCGCTCGGGCTCGAGCGGCAGATTGTCGGGCGTACGGGCTTTTGCGTGCATCCACGCGACAAGGTCGGCAACGTACCCAAAGTGGGCGGCACGAAAGCGGTGCGTATCGAGGCGGTGCGCGCACTGCAACCCACGCATCTGATCGTCAATATCGACGAAAACGAACGCGACACCGTCGAGCAACTGCGCACCTTCGTGCCGAATGTCGTCGTGACGCATCCGCAAACGCCGCAAGACAATCTTTCGCTGTACGCACTGCTGGGTGCGATTTTCGATCGCGAACAACAAGCGCGGCATCTCGCCGACGCGTTGCAAACGCGCCTGGACGAAGCCGCATCGCACTCATTCGCCCCGCAAAACGTGCTGTATCTGATCTGGCGCGAACCGTGGATGACGGTTGCGCGCGACACTTACATTTCCGCGATGCTGCGCCTCGTGAACTGGCGCACGCTGCCCGACGTGCAAGGCGGCGCCGCTGGCGCGGGCCGCTATCCGTCGTTCGAATTCGACGGCACCGGGCGTGCGCCGTGGCTTGCCGGCGTCGAGCGCATTCTGCTTTCCAGCGAGCCGTACCGCTTCACGCAGGCACACTGCGATGCGCTCAGGCGCGATCCGCGTCTTGGCGGCACGCGCATCGAGCTGATCGACGGTGAAATGGTTTCCTGGTACGGCGTGCGCGCGATTGACGGTATCGCCTACCTGATGCGCCGCGCCGCAGCCGCAGCCGGGTGAATGCGCGGTGCGCGGCGGACTCGCCGGCCCCATATGAATATGCGGATTATGTCGTTGTCGCCGGCACGGGCCTTCGATAAGCTTTCGCCAAGGCCGGCGCGCACATGGGCCTGGTTTATGGCCACATGCGCGAGCGCCCGAAAGGTATCAGAATGAACGCGACGGCTGCGCCACCGGCTGCCCGTCGCCCGTCAACGCAACGTAACCACAACCAGACGCACTGCCTGACTGCGCTCGTTACCGGAGATCTTATGCGCTTCAAACTGCTCGCAGCCGCCGTACTCGTCACGGCGAGCGCGCACGTGCTCGCCAAACCGCTGACAGTCTGCACCGAGTCGAGCCCCGACGGCTTCGACGTCGTGCAGTTCAACTCGCTCGTCACGACCAATGCGTCGGCTGATGTGATTTTCAATTCGCTCGTCTCATACGACGAGGCCGCAAAGAAAGTGGTGCCATCGCTCGCCGACAAATGGGAAGTGAGCACAGACGGCCTCACGTACACGTTCCATCTGCGCCCGAACGTGCAGTTCCAGACTACCGACTACTTCAAGCCGACCCGGCCGCTGAATGCCGACGACGTGGTCTTCACGTTCGACCGCATGCTCAACGACAGCAACCCGTGGCACAAGGTGGCGGGCGCGAGCGGCTTCCCGCATGCGCAGTCGATGGGCTTGCCCAAGCTCATCAAGTCGATCAGCAAGGTCGACGACAACACGGTCAAGTTCGAGTTGAACGCGCCGGATGCGACGTTCGTGTCGATCCTGACCATGGGCTTCGCCTCGATCTATTCCGCGGAATACGCCGATCAACTGCTGAAGGCCGGCAAGCAGACCGACCTGAACGCGAAGCCGATCGGCACAGGCCCGTTCGAGCTCAAGAGCTACACGAAAGACGCGGTGATCCGCTATGACGTGAACCCGACCTACTGGGGCCCGAAACCGAAGATCGACCGCCTGATCTACGTGATCACGCCCGACGCCACCGTGCGCGCGCAAAAGGTGAAGGCCGGCGAATGCCAGATCGCGCTGTCGCCGAAGCCGCAGGATCTCGCCGATGCGAAGAACGACAAGTCGCTCGCCATCGTGCAGACACCGGCGTTCATGACCGCGTTCGTCGCGTTGAACACGCAGAAGAAGCCGCTCGACAATCAGAAGGTGCGCGCCGCACTGAACATGGCGTTCGACCGCACCACGTATCTGAAGACGGTGTTCGACAACACCGCGACGCCGGCTGTGAATCCGTATCCGCCGAACACCTGGAGCTACGACAAGGCCGTGAAGGCCTGGCCGTATGACCCGGTAAAGGCGAAGAAACTGCTCGCCGATGCCGGTTACCCGAACGGCTTTGAAACCACCATCTGGGTGCGACCGAACGGCAGCGTGTTGAACCCGAATCCGAAGGCAGGCGCCGAGCTGCTGCAAGCGGACTTCGCGAAGATCGGCGTGAAGGCGGACGTCAAGGTGATCGAATGGGGCGAGCTGATCAAGCAGGCTAAACAAGGTCAGCACGACTCGCTGTTCATGGGCTGGGCCGGCGACAACGGCGACCCGGACAATTATCTGTCGCCGCTCTTTAGCTGCAATGCGGTGAAGTCGGGTATCAACTTCGCGCGCTTTTGCGACCAGGACCTCGACAAGCTGATCGCGGACGGCAAGTCCACACCGGACCAGGCCAAGCGCACAAAAGCGTATCAGGCCGCGCAGCAGATGATTCACGATCAGGCGCTGTGGATTCCGCTCGGCTACCCGACCGCCGCGGCGATTACCCGCACGAATGTGAGCGGTTATCACGTGAGTCCGTTCGGACGGCAGAATTTTGGGGCGGTGGCGGTGCAGTAATCGTCTTCTACGCTCAGGCAAAAAAAGCCCGGTCGCGAAAGCACCGGGCTTTTTTCATCGCACCAGGCTTGACGCCAGGCGCCAGCGTTACGGCACGATTCACGCCGAAAACCGCACCACCCCGTCCGCATCCTGCGTGCGCTTTAACGCCCCGGCCAGCCACAGCAGATGCAAGTGCGCGAGCGCCTCGCCCATCGCAAAGGTCAACTGGTGAATGTCGAGCTCTCGCCTGAACATGAGCGGCACGATGTCCGCCGCGCTGTGCGGCTTTGCCGCGCACGCCTCGCGCACTTCGGCAAGACGCGCGTCGTGATGCTCGCGCAGTTGAGCGACGCGCGTGCGCACGCCGCGAAACGGCTTGCCATGCGACGGCAGCACGAGCGTGTCTTCCGGCATCGCCTCATAGCGCGCCAGCGACTCCAGATAGAGCGCCAACGGCGAGCCCTCCGGCTCCATGGCGAACACCGACACGTTGGTCGAGATGCGCGGCAACACCATGTCGCCGGAAATCAGCACGCCGAGTTCTTCGCAATGGAGCGCGCAGTGTTCAGGCGAATGGCCGTAGCCGGTCACGACGCGCCACGTCTTCCTGCCGATCCTCACGCCGTCCGCTTCGCGCAAACGCCGGTATTGGCCCGGCACCGCCGGTACCAGATTCGCGTAGTAGCTCTGCCGGTTGCGCAGTTTCTCGAGCGAAGCCGCGTCAGTCACGCCGTGCAGCGCGAAGTGTCGCGCCGCGGCCTCGCCGCCCGCGTTGGAGCCGTCGCCGGCCGCCATCACGCGGGCCTGCATGTATTCGCCGAGCGTCATCCACAAACGCGCGTCCCAGCGCTTCTTGTCGCCGCCGCTGCAAACCCAGTGTGCAAGACCCACGTGGTCGGGATGGCAATGCGTGACGATCACGCGCAGCACCGGCAAGCCGTCGAGCACCGTGTCGAAGACCTGTTCCCAGTTCTGCCTGATCGCGTCGGACGCAATTCCGCAATCAACCACGGTCCAGCCGTCCTGGCCGTCGATCCGGTCACGCAGCAGCCACAGGTTGATATGGTCGAGCGCGAACGGCAACGGCATGCGCAGCCAAAACACGCCAGGCGCCACTTCGTGCGCCTCGCCCGGCTCGGGCAGCACGTCCTTGAACGGATAGTCGAGTTGATGTTCGAGTGCATTCATTCGAGTGTCTTCCTCCACGTCTTGTGCGTACTTTCCGCCGGTTGCATTCAACCCAGGTTGACGATAACGTAAACGTCGATTCTATCGTCCAATCCGGTTTTGTGCCCGACTCCCGAATGTCCCGATGACCACCCAATACACGATCACCGAGCTAGCGCGCGAATTCGACGTCACGCCGCGCGCCATACGCTTCTACGAAGACCAGGGTTTACTCTCGCCGAGCCGCGAAGGGTCGAGCGGCTTGCGGCGGGTCTATTCTGGCCGCGACCGCACGCGTCTGAAGCTCACGCTGCGCGGCAAGCGGCTTGGCTTCACGCTGTCCGAGATTCGCGATCTGCTGGACGTGTACGAATCGCCGACGGATACGGTCCCGCAGTTGCACGCATTTCTGGACACGGTCGCGCGTCATCGCGAGGTGCTCGAGCGGCAACTGGAAGATCTGAACGCGACGCTCGAAGACCTCGCGCAATACGAAGCCCAGGCGCGCTCGCTGCTGGAGAGCGGCACGCATGCGGCAGCCGGAGCAAAAGAAGCCCCGCAGGCGCGCGAGACCAAGTCGGCCTGAAAGGATCGCATCGCACGGAGCGCAAAGGAACGGAACGGAGCGCAGCGGACGAAATTTTTGCTGCAAGTTGAGTCGCTTAGCCATGCCGAACCGGCGCATTAGACGCAGTTGCCCGGAAAAGTCGGCATATGCCCGGCAATTCCCCGCGCTGAGCAAGGGCGCGAGCCGGTTGACGCAATGCGTCGCAGGCCACCCGAACGATACAATCATGGGTGTCTTCACGACATGAGACGAATGCACGGTCGACATGAATCACTTTCCCAAACTGTTGTCGTCGCAAATCGGCTTTGACGTCGCCCAAACGATGCTCGAAGGATTCGACCGGCATTACCGGATCTTTCGCGACGCGGCGATCCACGCCAAAACGCTGTTCGAGCGCGGCGACTGGCATGGTCTGCAAAAGCTCGCGCGCGAGCGCATTACTTCATACGACGACCGCGTGCAGGAATGCGTCGAACTGCTCGAAGACGAGTACGACGCGGAAAATATCGACCGTGAAGTGTGGCAGCAGATCAAGCTGCACTACATTGGCCTCCTGACCACGCACCGCCAGCCGGAGTGCGCGGAGACGTTTTTCAATTCGGTGTGCTGCAAGATCCTGCACCGCTCGTATTTCAACAACGACTTCATTTTCGTGCGCCCGGCGATCTCGACGGAATATCTCGAGAACGACGAGCCGGCCGCCAAGCCGACGTATCGCGCGTATTACCCTGGCAAAGACGGGCTCGCCGCGACACTCGAGCGCATTGTCACGAATTTCCAGCTCGAGCCGCCTTTCGAAGATCTCACGCGCGACGTGGGCTGCGTGATGCAGGCGATTCACGACGCGTTCGGCACCTTCGACGAAGCGCCGAACTTCCAGATTCACGTGCTTTCGTCGCTGTTCTTCCGCAACAAATCGGCGTATATCGTCGGGCGCATCATCAACGGCGACATGCTGCTGCCGTTCGCCGTGCCGCTGCGTCATGTAAAGCCCGGCGTGCTTGCGCTCGACACGGTGCTGCTCGAACGCGCACAGTTGCTGATCATTTTCAGCTTCTCGCACTCGTACTTTCTAGTGGACATGGAAGTGCCGTCCGCTTACGTGGAGTTTCTCGGCATGATCATGCCGGGCAAACCGAAAGCAGAAATCTACACGTCGGTCGGCTTGCAGAAGCAGGGCAAGAATCTGTTCTATCGCGATCTGCTGCATCATCTGTCGCATTCGAGCGATCAGTTCATTATCGCGCCCGGCATCAAGGGGCTCGTCATGCTGGTGTTCACGCTGCCTTCGTTTCCTTACGTCTTCAAGCTCATCAAGGACAACTTCCCACCGCCCAAAGAAACCACGCGCGCGAAGATTCAGGAGAAGTATCAGCTCGTGAAGCGCCACGATCGCCTGGGGCGCATGGCCGACACGCTGGAATATTCGAGCGTGGCGCTGCCCATGTCGCGCCTCGACGAAACGCTGTTGCGCGAGCTCGAAAGGGAAGTGCCGTCGCTGCTGGAATACGAAGGCGAGAACGTGGTGATTCGCCATATGTATATCGAGCGCCGCATGGTGCCGTTGAACCTGTTCCTGCAAAACGGCAGCGACGCGGATGTCGATCACGGCATCAAGGAATACGGCAATGCGGTAAAGGAATTGATGCAGGCGAACATTTTCCCCGGCGACATGTTGTACAAGAACTTCGGCGTAACGCGGCACGGCCGCGTGGTGTTCTACGACTACGACGAAATCGAATATCTGACTGACTGCAACGTGCGCGCGGTGCCGGCGCCGCGCAACGAAGAAGACGAAATGTCGGGCGAGCCGTGGTACTCGGTCGGTCCGCATGACATTTTCCCGGAGACGTACGGCACTTTCCTGCTCGGCGACCCGCGCGTGCGCCGCTCGTTCATGCAGCATCACGCGGACTTTTTCGACCCCGCGCTGTGGCAAAAGCATAAGGATCATCTACTCAAAGGCGAATTGCCCGACTTTTTCCCGTATGACAGCGGCGTGCGGTTTTGCATCCGCTATCCGGAGCGCTTTAACCATGCGGCATCCGGCGCACAGACTGCGAATGAGCCCGACGGTTCGCAAGCCAATCCGCAAGCCGACCCACGCGCCGACGAACGCAGCGTGAGAGTCGCCTAGCCCGCTCGCGAAGCATGTGCCACATAGGGTCCACCCATCGCATACATCATCCGAATCCAACGTAACGTAACGAAACGGCCGCACTAACGGCCGCATAACTGCCCAAACGCATCATGAACATGAACGCTTCCAACTCTGCCCATCCGCTCGCCCATCTGTTCGAGAACAACGACGCGTGGGTCGCCCGCAAGCTTGCCGAAGACCCGGAATACTTCTCGCGCCTCGCGCATCAGCAGACGCCGGAGTATCTGTGGATCGGCTGCTCCGACTCGCGCGTGCCGGCTAACCAGATCATCGGTCTGCCGCCGGGCGAAGTGTTCGTGCACAGAAACATCGCGAACGTGGTCGTGCATACGGACCTGAACTGTCTGTCGGTGATCCAGTTCGCCGTCGACCTGCTCAAGGTCAAGCACATCATGGTGGTGGGCCACTATGGCTGCTCGGGCGTGGGCGCCGCGTTGCACGGCCGCCGCGTGGGTCTCGCGGATAACTGGCTGCATCACGTGCAGGACGTGCGTGCGAAGCATGCCGCGCTGCTCGACGAATGGCCGCTTGGCGAGGCACGTCACCGTCGCCTCGTCGAACTGAACACGATCGAGCAGGTGGTGAACGTGTGCCGTACGACCATCATCAACGATGCCTGGGCGCGCGGCCAGGAACTGACCGTGCATGGCTGGGCATATGGCGTGCACGACGGCAAGGTGCGCGACCTCGGCATGACGGTAAACAACGCGGCCGCGCTCGAACAGACCTATGAGCGTTGCGTGGCCGGTGTCTCGGCAAGCGGCGCCCATGCGACGGAGAACGACGTGGTGGCCGCCGACGCGGCACGGCTCGGCGACGTGCCGGCCATCGTCGAAGGTGTGATCAAGGAGCTAAAACATGAGTGAGACGAATATGAGCGGTACGAGCGCTGATCCCGTTGTGATCGTAAGCGCGGCGCGCACGCCGATGGCTGCGTTTCAGGGCGATTTCGCGTCGCTGAGCGCGCCGCAACTGGGCTCGATTGCGATCGAAGCCGCGGTGCAACGCGCCGGGCTGAAGCCCGAGCAGATCGACGAAGTGGTGATGGGCTGCGTGCTGCCCGCGGGCCTCGGCCAGGCGCCCGCGCGGCAAGCCGCGCTCGGTGCAGGCCTGCCGCTTTCCACCGGCAGCACGACGGTCAACAAGATGTGCGGCTCCGGCATGCGCGCCGCCATGTTCGCGCACGACATGCTGGCCGCCGGCTCGGTCGAGGTGATTGTCGCGGGCGGCATGGAGAGCATGACCAATGCGCCGTACCTGCTGCCCAAAGCGCGAGCGGGCATGCGTATGGGCCACGGTCAGGTGATCGATCACATGTTCTACGACGGCCTTGAAGATGCCTACGAAAAAGGCCGCCTGATGGGCACCTTCGCGGAAGAATGCGCGGCATCGTTCGACTTCACGCGCGAAGCGCAGGACGCTTTCGCTGTCGAGTCGCTCAACCGCGCGAAGCGCGCGAACGAAGACGGTTCTTTTGCGTGGGAGATCGCGCCGGTGAAAGTGCAAAGCCGCAAAGGCGAAGCGACCGTCGAGCACGACGAGCAGCCCTACAAGGCGAACCTCGGCAAGATCCCGACGCTCAAGCCCGCGTTCAGCAAAACCGGCACGGTGACGGCCGCGAACTCGTCGTCGATTTCGGACGGCGCCGCGGCGCTCGTCATGATGCGCGAGTCGACGGCGAAGCGCCTCGGCGTCAAGCCGCTTGCGCGCGTGGTCGGCCACTCCACTTTCGCGCAGGAACCGGCGAAGTTCACCACCGCGCCCGTCGGCGCGATCCGCAAGCTGTTCGACAAGAACGGCTGGCGCGCGGACGAAGTCGATCTGTACGAAGTCAACGAGGCTTTCGCCGTGGTCACCATGGCAGCCATGAAGGAGCACAAGCTCCCACACGACAAGGTCAACGTGCACGGCGGCGCATGCGCGCTCGGCCATCCGATTGGCGCGTCCGGCGCGCGCATTATCGTCACGCTGATCGGCGCGCTGAAAAAGCGCGGCGGCAAGCGCGGCGTCGCAACGTTGTGCATCGGCGGGGGCGAAGCGACTGCCATGGGTATCGAACTGGTTTGACACGTCGCGCGCAGGTTCAGGCGCTTTGCATGGTTGGAGGTGATTCAATGAAGACAGTGTTGATCGTCGGTGCGTCGCGCGGCATCGGTCAGGAGTTTGTCCGGCAGTACAAGGAAAGCGGCTGGCGCGTGCTCGCCACCGCGCGCGACGGCGCCGCGCTCGACGCGCTGTCCCAGCTCGGTGCGCAGCCCTATTCCGTCGACGTAACAGAGCCCGCGGATATTGCAGCACTCGGCTGGAAGCTCGACGGCGAACATGTCGATCTCGCCATCGTCGTGTCGGGCGTTTATGGTCCACGCAGCGAAGGCATTGAAACCATCACCGCCGAAGACTTCGACCATGTGATGCACACCAACGTGCGCGGCCCGATGCAACTCATGCCTATCCTGCTGCCGCTCGTCGAGGAAACGGGCGGCGTACTCGCGGTTATTTCGAGCAGGATGGGCAGCATCGCCGATCCCAGCGGCAGGAGCGGCTGGTTGTATCGCGTGAGCAAGGCGGCGCTGAACGACGCGCTCAAGCTCGCGTCGCTCGAAGCACAGCGCGCGACCTGCGTGTCGCTGCATCCGGGCTGGGTGCAGACCGACATGGGCGGCGCACAGGCCGCCGTCCATCCCACGCGCAGCGTGAGCGGCATGCGCGAAGTGCTCGCGCAGGCTGCGGCCTCGCGCGAGGCGTTCAACGGCCGGTTCTATCAATACGACGGCACGCAGCTCGACTGGTGAGGAGGCAGGCTCATGGTGCTTGATCAGGATCACCTGATGGTGCGCGACGCGCTGCGCACCTTCGTGCGCGAAGCAATCACGCCGTACGCGGCGGTATGGGACCGCGAGCGCACTTTTCCGCAAGACGTGCACCGTCAGCTTGCCGGGCTTGGCGCCTACGGCGTGCTCGTGCCCGAAGCCTACGGCGGCGCCGGCATGGACGCGCTCGCACTCGCGCTGATTCTCGAGGAAATCGCAGCCGGCGACGGCGGCACGTCCACGGCGATCTCGGTGAACAACTGCCCCGTGTGCAGCATTCTGCTGAGCTACGGCAACGACGCGCAAAAGCGCGACTGGCTCACGCCTCTCGCACGCGGCGAGATGCTCGGCGCGTTTTGCCTGACCGAACCGCAGGCGGGCTCCGACGCGTCCGCGCTGCGCACCACCGCAATACGCGAAGGCGACACGTACGTGCTAAACGGCGTGAAGCAGTTCATCACGAGCGGCAAGAACGCCAACGTTGCGATCGTAATGGCTGTCACCGACAAGGCCGCGGGCAAGCGCGGCATCAGCGCGTTCATCGTGCCGACCGACAGTCAAGGCTACGTGGTGGCGCGGCTCGAAGACAAGCTCGGACAGCATTCGTCGGACACCGCGCAGATCGTGTTCGAAGATTGCCGCGTGCCGGCCGCCAATCTGATCGGCGCGGAAGGCGAGGGGTATCGCATTGCGCTGTCGGGGCTCGAAGGCGGGCGCATCGGCATCGCGGCGCAAAGCGTCGGCATGGCGCGCGCGGCGTTCGAAGCGGCGTTGAGCTATGCGAAAGAGCGCGAGAGCTTCGGCACGCCGCTCTTCTCGCATCAGGCCGTACAATTCCGTCTCGCGGACATGGCCACGCAACTCGAAGCCGCGCGTCAGTTGATCTGGCACGCAGCCGCGTTGAAAGACGCGGGCCAGCCCTGTCTCACGGAAGCCGCCATGGCGAAGCTGTTTGCCTCCGAGGCGGCCGAGCGCATCTGTTCCGCGGCGCTGCAGATTCACGGCGGTTATGGGTATTTGAGCGACTTTCCCGTCGAACGGATTTATCGCGATGTGCGCGTCTGCCAGATCTACGAAGGCACGAGCGACATCCAGAAGATACTGATCGCACGCGGTCTTGGTTAGGTTTCGATGAGCAAGCACAAATCGTCCGCGCAACGCCCCGTTGATTGTCCTTGCGGGGGCGCTGCGCCACACCCGTCCGGCGCGGCAAAACCACCGCGTTTTGCGCAGTGCTGCGGCCGTTACATAGACGGCGGCGAACTGGCGCCGCGCGCGCTCGAGCTAATGCGCTCGCGCTACAGCGCCTATGTTGTGGGCGCAACGGATTATCTGCGCGCCACATGGGCGCCAGCCACCTGCCCCGCCGATCTCGATGCGGACATCTCGGCGCCCGACGCCCCGCGTTGGCTCGGACTGCAAATCAAGGCGTTTGCGCAGACGGACCCCGCACACGCAACCGTCGAATTCGTCGCGCGGTACAAGGTGGGCGGCCGTGCGCATCGGTTGCATGAACTGAGCCGCTTCGTTCGCGACGACAACGGCCGCTGGCTCTATGTCGACGGCGACGTGCGCGAATAGTTCTTCAGCAGCTTTCCCAGCCTTACACAGCGCGACTGCGGACAAGGCGCCGCTATTGCATATGTCCCTCTAGACGGGCCATTGTCGGCTGTTGGCTCGGCGCGACAGCCCGGCGGCTCCGCCATTGCCCGGCATACCGCAACAGCGGCGATTACATTTCTGCTTTATACGTCGATTTAAAGCCTGTTTGCGCCTCAGTTCGCGCCTGAGTGCGCCTTCATCCGCGCACCTCTTGCCGCCGGCCCCACCGCCTGCGGCCTCGCGCCCGACACGGCAATTTTTTCGTCGCGGGTTCTCCTTGATTGCACAAAACAAAATTGTCGTGCCAGGATGAGGCCGTTGCTTCATGACGTCACCCTGCGAGGGCCAGTTGGTAAGGGTTCCGCAAGTTGCGCCGGCGCCTGCCGATAACCAGATAGTAGGGGTTGCGGCAACGGCTCTGGCAGCAGATGTGGCGTTCATCATCGGCGCGTGGGGTCGCGTCGGCCGTTGGGTTGATCCCGTGCGATCTCGAGTTGGCGTGCGTGCGCTCCGCGCAATGCGTACGTGAGCATGTTTTTGTTTGTCGCAAACGCGCGCGAAAGGAAAACGTCAGCCGCGTGTCCCGATAAATGCAAAGCAGGCGTTGTAGCTTTTTTCAGGCAGGTACGTGAATGGTATTGAGCAAGGTTCTGGCCGGGTGGGCGACGATCTGTGCAGCGGCTACATGCGCTGTCGCAGCCGCGCACGCGAACCCGCTCGCAGACGGCCAGCCAGGACCCCTCGCTCGCGCGCAGGTGCCGCGCATCGCGCTGCCCGACGACGTGTATCTGCCGAGCGCGCGCCTGAACCAGCAGATCATCCGCATTCCCGTCGACGCCGACGGCGAGATCACGCTTCAAACGACGATTTACAAGCCGGACGGCGCAGGCCCGTTTCCGATGATCGTCTTCAATCACGGCAAGATTCCCGGCGATCCGCGCATGCAGGAGCGCAGCGACCCGCTGCCGCTCGCGCGCGAATTCGTGCGCCGCGGTTATGTGGTGGTGGCGCCCAACCGCCAGGGCTTCGGCCAGTCGGGTGGCGTCTATCATCAGGACGGCTGCGATGTCGAACGCAACGGCATGTCGCAGGCAGCTGACGTGGCGGCCACGGTCGACTACATGTCGAAGCAGCCTTACGTCGACGCGTCGCATATCGTGGTAGCAGGCACCTCGCACGGCGGCCTCGCGACAATGGCCTACGGCACCGAGGCCGCGCGAGGCGTGCGGGCGCTTATCAACTTCTCGGGCGGCTTGCGGCAGGACGCGTGTGGCGACTGGCAGGGCAACCTGACGCGTGCTTTCGGCGCATACGGCGACAAGACCAAAGTGCCCTCGCTGTGGATGTACGGCGACAACGATTCGGTATGGAATGCGCCGCTCGTCGCCGGCATGTATGCGGCGTACGTCGCGCACGGCGCGAGCGCCAAGATGGTCGACTACGGCACCTACAAGAACGACGCACACCGGCTGGTTGGCGACCGCGACGGCGTACATGTCTGGTGGCCGGCCGTGGAGGCGTTCCTCGCGCGCGTGGGCATGCCCACGGGGGTGCAGTATCGCGTCGAGGATCCATCCGCGCCGAAGGCGAGCGGCTTTGCTTCCGTCGATGCCGTCGACGCCGTGCCTTACGTCGACGAAGCCGGTCGCAATGGGTATCGCAACTTCCTGCGCCAGTATCCGAGCCGCGCGTTTGCCGTGTCCGATTCGGGTGCATGGTCGTGGGCCGAGGGCGGCGACGATCCCATGTCGGTCGCCATTGCCAACTGCCAGAAACAGAGCTCGGCACCTTGCCGGTTGTACGCGGTTGATAACTCCGTGGTGTGGGGAGATCAGAATTCGCGCACGGCTGATAGCGGCGCGGGCTCGTCCGACCGGTCCACGCTCTCTTCCGCTGAGGAAGGGCGGCATGCGCTTGCCAGTCGGGAATAAGCACCCCGCAAACTCCCCCGTATTTCCTCAATTCGCGTACGTCCCAACGACAGTTGGGCGCTGTCCCATCCCCGAATTCAGTTAGCCATACTAATGGGCTTCGTGCAGCTCGACGGTCGGTCGCGGCTGCGCGGACGACATGAGCAGACAGTTCGCCGCCCGCGTCCAACTGGCGAAAAACCACCAGACGGCCCTCTTTTCGCCCCACCCCACCCAATACTTTTCCGTCGCCAACTCCGCCCATTTGCGAGCTTCGATCCAGAACGCAAACCAGCTGCACTGATCTGCGCCGAACCCCGCACCGCAAGCCGGAAAACGAGCCGCGGGCCCTAGTGCAAAGCCGGAAATAAACCGCTAATCTCGACCCCGCACGCTGACCTTCGGGCTGCGGCGCAGCGTAAAAGTCCACGCGCGCCACGTCCGAAAACCATAACAAGACCAACAGCAGCGGCACTCAAGCATCGGAGTACCTCTTGGAAAATCCAGCAACCTCACCGACATCGACAGAAGACTGGATCGCCCGCAGCCTGCGCGCGGTCTGGCATCCGTGCACGCAGATGAAGCATCACGAGCGGCTGCCGCTCGTACCCGTTGCGCGCGGTCAAGGCGCGTGGCTTTACGACCGCGCGGGCCATCGTTATCTCGACGCGATCAGTTCGTGGTGGGTCAACCTGTTCGGCCACGCGAATCCGCGCATCAACGCAGCGCTGAAAGACCAGCTCGATACGCTCGAACACGCGATGCTCGCCGGCTGCACGCACGAGCCGGCCGTCGAACTTGCCGAGCGCCTCAGCGCGCTCACCAGCAACACGTTGGGCCATGCGTTCTTCGCATCGGACGGCGCCTCGGCCGTGGAAATCGCGCTCAAAATGAGCTTCCATTCCTGGCGCAATCGCGGTTTCGCGGACAAGCAGGAATTCGTCTGCATTGCCAACAGCTATCACGGCGAGACCATCGGCGCGTTGGGCGTGACTGACGTCGCACTGTTCAAGGACGCGTACGATCCGCTCATTCGCAATGCTCACGTGGTGGCCTCGCCGGACGCGCGGCTCGCTGAAGCGGGCGAATCAGCCGCAGACGTCGCACGTCGCGCGCTGCAACACGTGCGCGCGCTATTCGAAGCGCGCGCCGAAAAGATCTCCGCGCTGATCGTCGAGCCGCTGGTGCAATGCGCCGCAGGCATGGCCATGCACGACGCGTCCTACATTGCGGGCTTGCGCGCGCTATGCGATCAGTACGGCGTGCATCTGATCGCGGATGAAATTGCCGTCGGCTGCGGCCGCACGGGCACTTTTTTCGCCTGCGAACAGGCCGGCATCTGGCCGGATTTCCTGTGTCTGTCCAAAGGCATTAGCGGCGGTTATCTGCCGCTTTCCATCGTGCTTTCGCGCGACGAAATCTTCAACGCCTTCTATCACGACGACACCGCGCGCGGCTTCCTGCACTCCCACTCGTACACCGGCAACCCGCTCGCATGCCGCGCGGCGCTCGCCACGCTCGACCTGTTCGCGAGCGACAACGTGCTCGCCGTCAACCGGCAAAAATCGGCCACCTTGAAGGCCGCGCTTGCGCCGCTCGCGCAGCACCCGAACGTGCGCAACCTGCGTCAATGCGGAACCCTCTTCGCGTTCGACGCAGTGATCGACAATGTTCAGGAAGCCAGAACATTCTCGCGCCGCTTCTTCGAAAATGCCTTGCAGCGCGAGTTGCTGCTGCGCCCCATCTCGACCACCGTGTACCTCATGCCCCCGTACATTCTCGACGACGAAGAACTTGCGCTGCTCGCCTCGCGCACGCGCGAGACTTTCGACGCCACCCTCGCGGAGGTGCGCTAATGCATCTTCTCGACACACTCGCTCAAGGACTGCGGGAGATCGACGAGCGCGGGCTGCGTCGTCGCCGCCGCACGGCCGACACGCCTTGCGCGGCTCACATGAGCGTCGACGGCCGCGAAATAATCGGCTTCGCGAGCAATGACTACCTCGGGCTTGCCGCGCATCCGCAACTGATCGCGGCCATTGCCGAAGGTGCACAACGCTTTGGCGCGGGCAGCGGCGGTTCGCACCTGCTAGGCGGCCACTCGCGCGCGCATGCGCAGCTCGAAGACGACCTCGCGGAGTTCGTCGGCGGCTTTGTCGACGCGCCGCGCGCGCTTTACTTCAGCACCGGCTACATGGCGAACCTCGCGACGCTCACCGCGCTCGCGGGCCGCGGCACGGCGCTCTTTTCCGATGCGCTGAATCATGCGTCGCTGATCGACGGCGCGCGCTTGTCGCGAGCCGACGTGCAGATCTATCCGCACTGCGATATGGACGCGTTGAGCGCAATGCTCGACGCGTCGGACGCAGACGTGAAGGTCATCGTCTCCGATACCGTGTTCAGCATGGACGGCGACATCGCGCCGCTGCCGCGTCTGCTGGAACTCGCGCAACGGCACGGCGCATGGCTGATCGTCGACGATGCGCACGGTTTCGGCGTACTGGGCCCGCGAGGGCGCGGCGCGGTTGCAGAAGCCGCGTTGCGCTCGCCTAACCTTATTTCCATCGGCACGCTCGGCAAAGCGGCTGGCGTGTCGGGCGCATTCGTCGCGGCGCACGAGACGGTGATCGAATGGCTCGTGCAGCGGGCGCGTCCGTACATCTTCACCACGGCCTCAGTGCCGGGCGCCGCGCACGCGGTGTCGGCAAGCCTGCGCATTATCGGTGGCGCGGAAGGCGATGAGCGGCGCGCGCATCTTCGGCAACTGATCGAGCGCACGCGCGCGATGCTCAAGACTACGCCGTGGGTTCCGGTCGATTCGCATACCGCTGTGCAACCGCTCATCATCGGCGCGAACGAGGCCACGCTCGAGATCGCCGCCTCGCTCGATCGCGCGGGCCTATGGGTTCCCGCGATCCGCCCGCCTACCGTGCCGACAGGCACCTCACGCTTGCGCATTTCGCTGTCGGCGGCGCATTCGCATGAGGACCTCGACCGGCTCGAAGCAGGCTTGCAACAGACAGGAGCGCGAACCGCATGACCTCGCTACCCGTTAATCATCAGATGCCGTCGCAAGCCATGTCGCTATTTGTCACCGGCACGGATACGGAAATCGGCAAGACCTTCGTTTCGTCTGCATTGCTGCGCGGTTTCGCGCGCGAGGGACTGCGAGCCGCTGCAATGAAGCCGATTGCCGCGGGCGCATTTGAGTTGAACGGCGAATTGCACAACGAAGACGCAGATCAGCTCGACGCAGCGTCGAATGTGTTGCTGCCGCCCGAGATGCGCACGCCGTATCTGCTGAAGGAACCGGCCGCGCCGCATATCGCGGCGGCGCTGGAAAACGTCGCATTCGATATCGACCGCATCGTGGCCTGCCATCGGCAAGCGCTCACGCATGCAGACGTCGTGGTAGTGGAAGGCGTAGGCGGTTTTCGCGTGCCCTTGACCGCGACGCAGGACACTGCCGATCTCGCCGTCGCGTTGAACCTGCCGGTTGTGCTGGTGGTGGGCATGCGGCTTGGCTGCATCAATCACGCGCTGCTGACCGCCGACTCCATTGCCGCGCGCGGTCTCACGCTTGCCGGGTGGGTCGCGAATCGCATCGATCCGGACATGACCTTTCCCGACGAAAACATCGCGTCGATCCGCGAGCACCTCGCGCGCGAGCATCACGCGCCGTTGCTCGGCATCGTGCCGCATATGAGCCCAGCATCGCCGGAACTCGCCGCCGAAAGGCTCGACATTGAACAGCTATTGCAGACACTGCGTCACTCGCAGCGCTGAATCGAACATCCCATTCATTCATGAGGATTGAACACATGAACCAACTGAACACCGCTGCGTCGCCTGCGGGCACCCCCGCCGCGAGCAACGCGAACGCCAACCCGAACGCAAACGCCGCCCTCGCGGGCAAACAACTCGCGCGCTGGCGTGTCGCCGACATCGTCGCGTTGTACGAACTGCCGTTCAACGACCTCATGTTCCGCGCACAGCAAACGCATCGCGAGCATTTCGACGCGAACACGGTGCAACTGTCCACGTTGCTCTCGATCAAGACGGGCGGCTGCGAAGAAGATTGCGCGTATTGTCCGCAGTCGGTACATCACGACACGGGCCTGCAAGCGGACAAGCTGATGCCGGTGGACGAAGTGCTCGCCGCCGCGAAAGCCGCCAAGGAAAACGGCGCGACGCGCTTCTGCATGGGCGCCGCGTGGCGCAATCCGAAAGACCGGCATCTCGAGCCGATCAAGGACATGATTCGCGGCGTAAAGGCGATGGGACTGGAAACCTGCGTGACGCTCGGCATGCTGGAAACGCATCAGGCGCAAGCCTTGCGCGAGGCCGGCCTCGACTACTACAACCACAATCTGGACACGTCGCCCGAGTTCTACGGCCAGATCATTTCCACACGCACGTACCAGGATCGTCTGGACACGCTTGAACGCGTGCGCGACGCGGGCATCAATGTGTGCTGCGGCGGGATTGTCGGCTTGGGCGAGTCACGCCGCGAACGCGCGGGCCTGATTGCGCAGTTGGCGAACATGGATCCGTATCCGGAGTCGGTGCCGATCAACAACCTCGTGCAAGTGGAAGGCACGCCACTGACCGGCACGGAAGCGATCGATCCGTTCGAGTTCGTGCGGACAATCGCGATTGCGCGCATCACCATGCCGCGTGCAATGGTGCGTCTGTCCGCCGGCCGGGAGCAGATGGACGAGGCGCTGCAGGCCATGTGCTTTCTCGCGGGCGCCAACTCGATTTTCTACGGCGACCAGTTGCTGACGACTAGCAACCCGCAAGCGGAAGCGGACCGCAAACTGCTTTCGCGTCTGGGCATCCGCGCCGAGGCGGCCCAGAAAATGCCGCTCGAAAAGAGCGGCTGCGAGCACGGTTGCGCTCCCGCGTAAGGCGCGTTACTTCCTGTCGACAACGATCTGGTCGAAGGTTCCGCCGTCGGAGAAATGAGTTTGCTGCGCTTTTTGCCAGCTGCCAAACATCTCTTCGACGGTGAAGGTCTTGATCGGCTTGAATTCGGCAGCGTGTTTTGCCAGCACGTTGCTGTCGCGCGGACGCAGATGATGTTGCGCGATGATCTCCTGCGCAGCGGGCGACCACAGGTAGTCGAGATAAGCCTGCGCCTCCTTGCGCGTGCCGCGCTTGTCGACCACCTTGTCGACAAGCGACACGGGCGGCGCTGCAAGCAGGCTCACCGACGGGTACACCGCCTCGAAGTTGCCCGCGCCCACGCCGCTGTTCATTAGCGCGACTTCGTTTTCAAACGTGACCAGCACGTCGCCGATGCCGCGTTGCGTGAAAGTGGTCGTCGCGCCGCGGCCGCCCGTATCGAGCACCGGCACGTTTTTGAAAATGGCCTTTTCGAACTTGAGCGCGTCCGCGTCCGTACCGCCATGCTGCTTGCGATAACCCCACGCGGCGAGGTACGTATAGCGTCCGTTGCCGGATGTTTTCGGATTCGCGATCACCACCTGCACGCCCGGTTTGGCGAGGTCGTCCCAGTCCTTGATGTGCTTTGGATTGCCCTTGCGCACGAGGAACACCATCGTCGTGGTGTACGGCGCGCTGTCGTTCGGCAGACGGGCGCGCCAGTTAGCGGGCAGCAGTTGGCCTTTTTCCGCGAGCAGGTCGATGTCGTTCGGCTGATTCATTGTCACGACGTCGGCCTGCAAGCCCTGCAATACCGACAGCGCCTGTGCGCTCGACGCGCCATGCGACTGGCGGATCGACACGGTCTCGCCGCTTTTCTGTTTGTACGCGGCGATAAAGCCAGCATTGATGTCCTTGTACAACTCGCGCGTCACGTCGTACGACACGTTCATCAGCGACGCATCCGCGTACGCCGCCGATGCACCGCCAAGCCCGAAGCCTAGCGTAATCGCTGTGACGCCGGCCGCCAGCCAGCGCAATGTCCCCGTCCTGCCTGCCATGTTGTCCCCGCTGTCGATGATAAAAAGCCGTGGCCGCGCCATTGCGCGGCGTGTAGCGGGATTCTAGCGGATCGCGTTCAGGCCCTGCGCTGCCGCGCCTGAACGCCGCGGTGCGCGAGTACACGATGCACGGTCCGGACGCATCGACGCGCGTGTCGATACGCCGCTTTTTTCCGACCCACCGTCAAACCAGCGCATGCTGCGCGACTTCGAGCGGTTCGTCGCGAAAGCGCAGCGGCGCGGCGCAGTGCACCAGCGTGTCGATGAAATACCTGGCCCTCGGCCACGGTCCGAATCCGGCTGCGGTGTTGATATGCCCCGCGTCACCGAGATTGACGAAAGCGCTGCCCAAACGCTGCGCGAGTTCACGTGAGCCGGCAAGCGACATCCACGGGTCCGTTTCGCTGCCGATCAGGATTGACGGCACGCCGAGGCGCCGCGCCTCGAACGTCCCCGCGAACGCAAACTTTTGCGGGCTGGCAGGCGCGACGAACAGCACGCCGACCACCTCGTTCGCATACGATGCCTGCTGCAAAGCGTGAGCCGCGGCGAGGCAGCCGAAGCTATGCGCGGCGAGCACGAACGGGCCCCGCTCGCGCGCGAGCAACTCGCACAGCGAGTTGGCCCAGCCGGCGATGTCCGGCGCGTCCCAATCGGCCTGCTCGACGCGCAGCGAGCGCGCGAACTGACGCTCGAGCCACGTCTGCCAGTGGGCACCCTCGCTGCCATGCAGCCCCGGAACGGTGACGAGCCGCGGCGGCCACGGAGATCTTGCGCATGAATGCATGTCTGTCCCTCGAAAGAGAACCGGGTAGCCATTGTCCCGCCGCGTGGCGTGCGGACGAACCAAGTTTTTGTGCTTTGTTTATGGGCCGGTGCGAGCGCATGGCAAAGGCCGCGGCGCACGGTCGTGCGCAATTGCGCGGAATCGCCGACGAAAAAGTAGAATGAAGCCTACCCATAATAGGAGGAGCCCTCATGCCTTGTGCGTCGCGCGCCGCGCCTCACCCGTCGCCAGCTTCGCAGCCGCGTTGCCGCGTGCGCTGCGCATGCGGCGCGAACGCGAGCCGGTCCTCACACAACGGAGCCGCGGCATGAAGATTCTCTTCTACATGCCGAACGATGAAGCCGCGGCCTGGTTGCGCGACTTCGCCCGCGCGCTGCCCCAAGCCGAGCTGCGCGAGTGGCAGCCCGGCGACACGGCGCCCGCCGATTTCGCTGTCGTGTGGCGTCCGCCGCGCGAGCTGCTGGCCGGGCGCGACAATCTGCGCGCGATCTTCAATCTCGGCGCGGGCGTCGACGCGATTCTCGCGCTGGAGCGCGAGCATCCCGGCAGCCTGCCGCGCAATGCACAATTGATCCGCCTCGAAGACACCGGCATGGCGCCGCAAATGGCCGAATACGTGATGCACGCCGTGCTGCGTTATCTGCGCCGCTTCGACGAATATCAGACGCTGCAGCGCGAGCGCCGCTGGCAGGTGCTCGACCCGCATCCGCGTGAGACCTTCAGCGTCGGCGTGCTGGGCCTCGGCGTGCTCGGCGCACATGTCGCGCAAACAGTCGCGGCATTCGGCATGCCGGTGCGCGGTTATAGCCGCAGCACGAAGCAGGTGGAAGGCATCACGACCTTCGCCGGGCAAGCCGGGTTCGACGCGTTTCTCGACGGCCTGAAAGTACTCGTCAACCTGCTGCCGCATACGCCGGATACGGCGAACGTGCTGAACGCCCGCACCTTTTCGAAGCTCGCGCGCGGCGCATATCTGATTAACGTGGCGCGCGGCGCGCATCTCGTGGAAGCCGATCTGCTGGACGCGCTCGCGAGCGGCCAACTCGCCGCCGCCACGCTCGACGTATTCCAGCACGAGCCGTTGCCGCCGGATCATCCGTTCTGGCAGGAGCCGCGCATCACAATTACGCCGCACGTGTCGGCGCTCACGTTGCGTGAAGAAAGCGTCGCACAGATCGCGCAGAAGCTGCTCGCGCTCGAACGCGGCGAAGCCGTCAGCGGTGTCGTGAACATCGAGCGCGGATATTGACCGGCGCCGACCCTATTATCAGGCGCACCGCTGCCGCAGGTTTGTTGCGCGGATCACCTAGAGGAGACACAACATGAACGTACCGCAGCAAGTGAAGATCGTCGAAGTCGGCCCGCGTGACGGTCTGCAAAACGAGAAGGATTTCGTCCCTACCGCAACCAAGGTGGAGCTGATCAACCGGCTCTCCGCAGCGGGTTTTCGCAACGTCGAGGCCGCGTCGTTCGTATCGCCGAAGTGGGTGCCGCAAATGGCCGACGGCGCCGACGTAATGGCCAGCATCGAGCGGCGCCCCGGCACGCTGTATTCGGTGCTGACGCCGAACCTGCGCGGCTTCGAAGGGGCGCTCGCCGCACGCGCCGACGAGATCGTGATCTTCGGCGCTGCGAGCGAAGCGTTCTCGCAGAAGAACATCAATTGCAGCATCGCGGAAAGCATCGAACGGTTCGCGCCGGTCGCGCAGGCGGCCAAACAGCATGGTTTGCGCATGCGCGGCAGCGTTTCGTGCGCGCTCGGCTGCCCGTATCAGGGCGAGGTGCCGGTTGCGTCGGTGGTCGACGTGGTGCAGCGCTTCGCGGCGCTCGGCTGCGATGAGATCGACATCGCGGATACGATCGGCGTGGGCACGCCCAACCGCACGCGCGAAGTGTTCGAGGCCGTGACCCGCGTGTTTCCGCGCGAGCGGCTCTCCGGGCACTTTCACGACACGTACGGCCAGGCGCTCGCGAACATTTATGCCGCTTTGCAGGAAGGCATCGAGATCTATCACGCGTCGGTGGCGGGGCTCGGCGGCTGTCCGTATGCGAAGGGCGCAACCGGCAATGTCGCGACCGAAGACGTGCTGTACCTGATGAACGGCCTCGGCATTCAAACCGGTATCGACCTCGCGCAGGTCGTCGCCATCGGCGATTTCATCTCGACGGCGATAGGCCGGCCGAACGTGTCGCGCGCGGGCAAGGCGCTGCTTGCAAAGGCGCGCAGCGAAGCGGCCAACTGTGTGTGAACACTGCGAACCAGGCAGACTCAACCAACAGGACCTGAAACGATGACGGACCACGCTTTTCTCGACTCCGACGACCTGACCGCCTTGCCCGATTCCGCTCGCCGCGTCGCGCTGTTGTTGCGCGAGCGCGGTCACGCGGGCCGCATCGTGATGCTGCCGGAAACCGGCAAGACTTCCGCCGAAGCCGCCGCCGGCCTCGGTTGCTCCGTCGCGCAGATCGCCAAGTCGATCCTGTTTCGCCGCCGCGAAGACGACGCGCCGGTGCTGGTGGTCGCGAGCGGCGCCAATCGCGTGGATGAAAAAAAGGTCGCGGCACAGGTGGGCGAGATTGGCCGCGCGGACGCGAAGTTCGTCCGCGAGAAAACCGGCTATGCGATTGGCGGCGTGTGTCCGGTCGGCCATGCGGTCGAACCGGTCACGCTGATCGACGAGGATCTGCTCGCGCTCGACAGCTTGTGGGCCGCGGCCGGCCACCCTCACGCGGTGTTCAATCTGACCGCGCAGGAACTGATCGCGCTGACGGGTGCGCCGGTGGTCGATGTGGCGCTGCGCGAAACGGCCTGACGCGATGGCAGCAGACAACCACCACGCGACCAAAGGAGGCAGTGTGCCTTCGCCGTGCATCAATGTGTGCCGCATGGACGCGTCGACCGGCTGGTGCGAAGGGTGCCTGCGCACCATCGACGAAATAGCCGGCTGGTCGCTCTACGACGACGACGAGAAACGCGCGGTATGGGACGCGCTCGACTCGCGCCATGCACAGTTCGTTGCAAGCCACGCGAAGGTGCAGCGATGAACGCGCCGCCGCGTATTGTTACGATTGGCGAGACCTTTAGCGCGACTCTCGCGTTGTCTGTCGATTCCGTTAAAACATTCGCCACGCTCGTCAACGACCTCAACCCGCTGCATCATGACGAAGCGTATGCCGCGCAAAGCCGCTTTGGCGGTCTTATCGCATCCGGCACGCAGCCTACCGCCCACTTCATGGCGCTGCTCGCCACGCATTTTTCGACCTATGCGCAACCGCTCGGACTCGAGTTCGACATCAAGCTGAAAAAGGCCGCGCACGCGGGCGACACGCTCGTCATGAGCTGGCGTGTGCGCGATGCTTACTGGAAGCCGAGCCTGAACGGCGACCTCACGCATCTGGAAGGCACGGTCACGAATCAGCGCGGCGAAGTCGCCTTAGTCGGCGCCTCGACCATTCTGGTCATGCCGAAAGCTGGCACGCCTGTCGACGCCGGCGTCAATATCAGTTGCGGCAGCGGCGCCGCCACGTCATGAACGCCCTGCCTGCGTCCGTGCGCGTGTTCGAGCGAGGCTGGCTCTCCTCGAACAATGTTCTGATCGTCGACGACAGGAGCGCCGCACTCGTCGATACAGGCTATGCAACGCATGCGCATCAAACGCGTGCGCTCGTGCAGCAGGCGCTTGGCGCACGGCCGCTCGATCTGATCGTCAACACACACTTGCACTCCGATCATTGCGGCGGCAATGCGCTGTTGCAGGCAACGTGGCCATGCCGCACGCTGATTCCCGCGTCGGAAGCCGAGGCCGTGCGCGACTGGGACGAAGCGCGCCTCACGTTTCGCGCCACCGGGCAGACCTGCGAGCGCTTCACCTTCACGGGCACGCTCGCGCCGGGCGCGACGCTGCGCCTGGGCGCACTCGACTGGCAGGTGCTCGGCGCGCCCGGCCACGATCCGCATTCGCTCATGCTGTACTGCGCGGCCGAACGCGTGTTGATCAGCGCCGACGCGCTCTGGGAAAACGGCTTTGGCGTGATCTTTCCGGAACTGGAAGGCGAGAGCGGCTTTGCGGAACAGCAGGCCGTGCTCGAAACGATTGCGGCCCTCGACGTGCGCCTCGCGATTCCCGGTCACGGCGCGCCGTTCGCAAATGTCGAAGAGGCGCTGCAACGCGCTTTCTCGCGGCTCGCATGGCTGCGCGCCGACCCCGCTCGCAACGCCAGGAACGCGCTAAAGGTGTTGATCGTCTTCAAGCTGCTCGAGGTGCGCGCAATGAGCTTTGCGACGCTGTTGCGCATGCTCGACAACGCAATGGCCATGCGTGCGGCTGCCTCCATGCTGAAACCGCGTGGCGAATGGCCCGCGCTTATGAAAGCACTTGTTGAAGAACTGGCCGCCGGGAATGGGCCGCTCACGGTGGACGGCGAGCAGATCGTTGCCAGAGCAACCGTACACGCGTCTGAGCAATAGCAGGCTGAAAGGGCGAAGAGCGCAGCAGGCAAGCGCAAAAAACCGCGAAAGCGCTACTCCAAAAAGAAAGCCGCTCAACCCGTTAAGGCGAGCGGCGCAATTTCTGTCGGACGTGATCAGCGTCTCGTTGAATGATACGCGCGCGCGATTTTGGACCGCATCGGTGATTTCCCTACAGATGCTTGACGGCGGCTGTACGCCGCGCCTACGCGCCGGGCGGCCAAACGCGGTTGACATTCGCCGCCGCACCTTCATTGCTCCGCTCATATGAACATACGCGGTTTTGCTTTGCAATCCGTAGCATTGCGTCGGCAGCAATCCCGCTGATCGCTTTCAGACCGTGGGCACCCGCCTTTGCGGCACGATTCGCCAGCCGAGATTGACGCCGGCGGCTGCGAGCAGAATCAGCACCGCGCCCAGCACCTGTATCCACGCGAGCGTCTGCCCAAACGCAATCCGGTCGACGATGATTGCGACCACCGGATAGATAAAAGACAGGGCGCCGGTCATCGCAGTGGGCAGTTTCTGAATCGCGCCGTACAGCAGTACATACATGAGGCCGGTATTCACGACGCCCAGCACGATCAGTTCGAGCCATTGCACGCCGGTCGCGGGCAGCGCATCGAAACGCACCAGCGGCGCGAGCATCACCACGCCGAGCGACACCTGGATCAGCGCAATCAGATGCGGCGGCGTGCCCTTCAGACGTTTGGTGATGATGGACGACACCGCATACATGGCCGCCGCGCCGACCGCATAGCCGATGCCGACCAGATACTGCCCCGGCACTGCCAGCACCGCGGGCTCGACTTTGACGACGAACACGAGCCCGACGAACGCGAGCAGCAGCCAGATCACCGTGGACGCGCTGATACGCTCGCGAAACACGAGCGCGCCGAGCGCGACCAACATGAAGGGCTGCGTGTTGTAGACGGCGGTCGCCATCGAGATCGACGCACGCGAGTACGCGGCGAACAGCAGCACCCAGTTCGCGACAATTGCCGCGCCCCCTAGAAGCGCGAGGCCGAGCATCTTCCACGAAAACAGCTGGCGTCTGAAAAGGCCGAGCACCGCGCACACGAGCGCGAGCGTCGCACCGCCGAAGATGCAGCGAAAGAACACTACGTTGAACGGGCTTTGCTGCGACGACACGACCAGCCAGCCAATCGTGCCGGACATCAGCATTGCCATACTCATCTCCGCGGCACCGCGGCGGATTTCGTTTGAAGCCATGATTCGATCCTCGAATTGATTGCTGCATGGCAAGCAGTGTAAATAATCCGAAGCCGCGAAAACATGGATAAAATTAAGCCATCGCCCGACAGCACCTCATATTCGAAGGCTGATATGTCAAAACGCCTTACTCCTGTCACGCCCATCACGCTCGACGAAACCGACCGCGCGCTGCTCGCTGCGCTGGCCGAAGACGCGCGCCGCCCGGTCAGTGAACTGGCGCGGCTCGTCGGACTGTCCGCGCCGAGCACGGCCGAGCGCATTCGCAGGCTGGAGGCGCAAGGCGTGATCGAGCGCTTCACGGTGCAGCTCGCCCCCCGCGCGCTCGGCTTCACGCTGCAAGCCATCGTGCGGGTGAAGCCGCTGCCCGGGCAGTTGCACCTGGTGGAGGAAGTGATCCGGCGAATTCCGGAGTTTGTCGAATGCGACAAGGTAACCGGCGACGATTGCTTCATCTGCCGCCTTTACCTGCATTCAATCGAACAGCTCGACGAAATTCTCTCGAAGGTCACCGAGCGCGCTGAGACCAGCACCGCAATCGTCAAATCGACACCCATCGCGCGGCGCCTGCCGCCGCTCGCCCAGGCGAGCGGCACGTGAGCGGCACGTGAGCGAGCGACCTTAGCGCTCGATCGCCTGGAAGAACGACAGCATTTCGGCGACCAGTTCCTCGGGCGCCTCTTCGGGTATGTAGTGGCCGCAAGGCAGCGAGCGGCCGCTCACGTCGCGCGCCACGAGGCGCCATTCGGCGAGCGCGTCGAAACATTTTTCGATCACACCTTTGTCGCCCCACAACACGCGCAACGGACAGGCAATCTTGTGCCCGCGTTCGATGTCGGCGCGGTCGTGCTCGAGGTCGATGCCCGCCGACGCGCGATAGTCCTCGCACATTGCGTGGACCGCGCCAGGCTGCGCCAATGCCGCGCGGTACGCCGCGAGCGAGGCCGGCTCGAACGGCGCGAGACCCGCATGACGGCCGCCCATTACCGCATCCACATATGCAGCCGGATTCGCGCCGATCAGCGTTTCGGGCAGCGGCTCCGGCTGGATCAGGAAGAACCAGTGGAAGTAATGCGTGGCGAACACGCGGTCGGTGGCCTCGTACATGGCGAGCGTCGGCGCGATGTCGAGCAGCATCAGACGTTCGACGGCATCCGCGTGATCGAGCGCCATGCGATGCGCGACGCGCGCGCCGCGGTCGTGCGCGCAAACCAGAAAGCGCTCGAAGCCGAAATGGCGCATCACCGCGACCTGGTCGGCCGCCATCGCGCGTTTCGAATAGGGCGTATGCGAGCTGTCGCTGGCCGGTTTGCCCGATGCGCCATAGCCGCGCAGATCGGTGGCAATGACCGTGAAGTGCTCAGCCAGTTGCGCCGCACAGCGCGCCCAGATCAGATGCGACTGCGGATGACCGTGCAGCAGCAGGAGAGGCGGCCCTGCTCCGCCCTTTACTCCGAAGATATCCGCATCGCCCGCGACGACGCGAAAGGGCGTGAAATTCTCGAAGGCCATGAGCGGGTCTCTCGTCGTGTGGAGTTCGTGCATTGTAAAAGGCCAATGTGTCCGCGCGCGGTGGGATACCCCACCCAGGCGTAGAACCTTCCTTCCAACCGTTCTAAACGATACGAACGCAGCGTAGACGCCTGGCCTATAATCGAACGATCGTTCTTAAAGGTTCGCGCGGCGATGCTGCTCTTTGGGGGCGGCTGCGACGTGGGCCGGTGCGACGTGGGCCAGTGCGACGTGGGCCAGTGCTACATGGCCAGTGCTACATGGCCGGTGCTACATGGCCGGTGCCACCTGGGCCGGTGCCTCATGTGCCGCTGCCACGTGGGCCGCTGATTCACCTGCTGCCGGCTGCTGCGCGGCGCAAGTCGCACGGCTGCCGCGCAGCGCACGCAACATGACGCGCGCCGCTACACTCAACGAATAACCGTGGGCGTCAAGCACACGGCTCATCAATCAGGAGACTCGCACTATGGCTTTGCCCGCCGTTCTGCAAAATCTGGCGCTGCCTGTCGTCGCCTCGCCAATGTTCATTGTCAGCTATCCCGAGCTGGTGCTGGCGCAGTGCAAAGCCGGCATCGTCGGATCTTTCCCGGCGCTGAACGCGCGTCCCGCCGAACTGCTCGACGAATGGCTCACGCACATCCAGGCACAGCTCGCCGAGCATAAGGCGGCGAACCCGGGCGCGCTGGTCGGACCCATCGCCGTGAACCAGATTGTTCATCAATCGAATACGCGGCTCGAACACGACGTGCGCGTGTGCGTCGAGCACAAGGTGCCGATTTTCATTACCAGCCTGCGCGCGCCGGCGCGCGAGATCGTAGATGCGGTGCACAGCTACGGTGGCATCGTGCTGCATGACGTGATCAATCTGCGTCACGCGCAGAAGGCGCTCGAAGCGGGCGTCGACGGTTTGATCCTGGTGGCTTCGGGCGCGGGCGGTCACGCGGGCACGACTTCGCCGTTTGCGCTGGTGGGCGAAGTGCGGCGCATTTTCGACGGACCCATCGTGCTGTCCGGCGCGATTGCGAACGGCGGCTCGATTCTCGCCGCGCAGGCAATGGGCGCCGATCTGGCATACATGGGCACGCGTTTTATCGCGACCAGGGAGGCGCACGCGGTGGAGAGCTACAAGCAGGCCATCGTCAATTCGAGCGCGTCGGACATCATCTACACGAACCTTTTTACGGGCGTGCACGGCAACTATATTCGCGAGAGCATCGTCAACGCCGGGCTCGATCCGGACGCGCTCCCGGAATCGGACAAGAGCAAGATGAACTTTGCCAACGAGAAGGCCAAAGCGTGGAAAGACATCTGGGGCGCGGGCCAGGGCGTGGGCCTGATGGACGACGTGCCGAGCGTGAGCGAACTCGTCGCGCGTTTGAAGAAGGAGTATGACGACGCGAAGGCGCGGCTTGGCATCGCGCGTTGAAGGCCGCGAAGGCGGGATGTGAAGGCGGGATGCGACGGCCTTATGCGAAGGCCTTATGCCAAGGCCCGATGCGAAGGGCCGATGCGAAGGCCCGATGTGAAAGCCTTATGCGAAGGCCCGATGCGAAGGTCCGATGTGAAGGCCTTATGCGAAGGCCGGATGCGAAGCCGACAGTGCGAAGCCGCAACGCAGAAAACCCAGGCGAAGTGCGTTGCGGCAACCAGAACTGCCGCCAGCCTCCCGCTTCACCCGCCTACATATTCCGCCGGTACTGCCCGCCCACTTCAAAAAGCGCATGCGTGATCTGCCCGAGCGAGCACACGCGCACCACATCCATCAGCACGGCAAAAACGTTTTCGTCGTCCATCACGGCGCGCTTCAAACGCTCGAGCGCGGCAGGCGCTGCCTCGCGGTGCCGCGCCTGAAAATCGCGCAGGCGTGCTAGCTGACTCTGCTTTTCTTCTTCCGTCGAACGGGCAAGCGTGATGGGCTGCGGCGCTTCGTGCGGATGAGCGCTCAGGAACGTGTTCACGCCCACAATCGGATATGAGCCGTCATGCTTGCGATGCTCGTACAGCATCGACTCGTCCTGAATGCGCCCGCGCTGATAACCGGTCTCCATCGCGCCGAGCACGCCGCCGCGCTCGGTCAGCCGGTCGAACTCGGCGAGCACCGCTTCTTCGACAAGATCGGTCAGCTCGTCGATCACGAAGCTGCCCTGATTCGGATTCTGATTTTTCGCGAGCCCCCATTCGCGATTGATGATCAACTGGATCGCCACCGCGCGGCGCACCGACTCCTCGGTGGGCGTCGTGATCGCCTCGTCGAACGCGTTCGTGTGCAGCGAGTTGCAGTTGTCGTAAATTGCGATCAGCGCTTGCAGCGTGGTGCGGATATCGTTGAAGTCGATTTCCTGCGCATGCAGGCTGCGGCCTGACGTCTGCACGTGATACTTGAGCTTCTGGCTGCGCTCGTTCGCGCCGTAGCGCTCGCGCATTGCGATCGCCCAGATGCGCCGCGCCACGCTCCCGAGCACCGTGTATTCCGGGTCCATGCCGTTTGAGAAAAAGAACGACAGGTTCGGCGCAAAGTCGTCGATAGACATGCCGCGCGCGAGATAAGCCTCCACATACGTGAAGCCGTTGGCGAGCGTATAGGCGAGTTGCGAAATCGGGTTCGCGCCGGCCTCCGCAATGTGGTAGCCGGAAATCGACACCGAATAGAAATTGCGCACTCCGTGTTCGACGAAATACGCCTGAATATCGCCCATCACTTTCAGGCTGAACTCCGTCGAAAAGATGCAGGTGTTCTGGCCTTGGTCTTCTTTGAGAATGTCGGCCTGCACGGTGCCGCGCACGTTTTCCAATGCGCTGCGGCGCGTGGCAGCACGCTCCTCGTCGGTCAGTTGACGGCCGAGTTGCTGCGCCCTGCGCGCGATCTGCTGGTCGATTGCAACGTTGAAGAACATTGCGAGAATGGTCGGCGCCGGGCCGTTGATGGTCATCGAAACCGACGTTTCCGGCGCGCACAGATCGAAGCCGTCGTAGAGCGCATGCATGTCGTCGAGCGTTGCCACCGACACGCCGGAGTTACCCACCTTGCCGTAGATATCCGGCCTCTCGTGTGGCTCCTCGCCGTACAGCGTGACCGAATCGAAGGCGGTCGAAAGACGCCTGGCTGGCATCCCTTCGGACAGCAGCTTGAAACGCCGGTTAGTACGCGACGGATCGCCCTCACCCGCGAACATGCGCGTCGGGTCTTCGTTCTCGCGACGAAACGGAAACACGCCGGCCGTGAACGGAAAATAGCCCGGCAGATTCTCCAGCATGAGCCAGCGCAGAATTTCGCCGTGGTCGATGAACTTCGGCAGCGCGACCTTGCGTATCTGCGTGCCGGACAAAGTTGTGACGGCAAGCGCCGTGCGAATTTCACGCTCACGAATGCGGACCACGTGTTCGTCGCCGGAATAGGCCGCTACGGTTTGCGGCCAGGCGTCGAGCAGCTTGCGTTCGCGCTCGCCCAACGCAGCGGTACGCTGCTCGATCAGTGCAGCAAGCCGGGCTGCGGATGCGTCAGTGGCCGCCTCGGGTTGTGTCGTGCCGGCTTCGCCGAGCATTCGTCGCGCCTCGGCGAGTTGCCAACGTTCGCGCGCAATCTGCGCCTGTGCTTCGGCGCGCTCGCGATAAGCATGGACCGTCTGCGCGATCTCCGCGAGATAGCGCACGCGCTGCGGCGGCACGATTGCGTGGCGGCCGCTCGAAAACCGCACGTCTGCGGGCGCGGACAGCCGACCGCCGCCCTCACGCAAACCGTGCCTGCGCAACGCGTTCGCGAGATGCCGGTAGAGCGCGCTCACGCCGTCGTCGTTGAAACGCGAGGCGATCGTGCCGAACACAGGCATTGCGTCGGGCGCTGTCGAGAAGTCGCCGCGATTGCGCTGAACCTGCTTCGCGACGTCGCGCAGCGCGTCGGCGGCGCCCTTGCGATCGAACTTGTTGATCGCGACGAAGTCGGCGAAGTCGAGCATGTCGATCTTTTCTAACTGGCTGGCCGCGCCGAACTCCGGCGTCATCACGTACAGCGACTCGTCGACGAACGGCACGATTGCCGCGTCGCCCTGGCCAATGCCGGACGTCTCGACGACGATCAGATCGAAGCCCGCCGCCTTGCACAGCATCAGCGCGTCGGGCAGCGCGTTGGATATCTCGCTCGACGCCTCGCGGGTCGCCATGGAACGCATGTAGACACGGGCGCCGCCGCCCCAATCGCCGATTGCGTTCATGCGGATGCGGTCGCCCAGCAGCGCGCCGCCGGACTTGCGGCGCGACGGGTCCACGGCGAGCACGGCAATGGTGAGCGCGTCGCCGTAATCGAGCCGGAATCGGCGGATCAGTTCGTCGGTCAGCGACGACTTGCCCGCGCCTCCGGTGCCGGTAATGCCAAGCACGGGAATCCGCGCTGCCTGTGCCCGAGCCGCGAGCTTGTCGCGCTTCGCCGCGCCGATGCCGCCGGTTTCGAATGCGCTGATGAGTTGCGCGAGGCGGCGAAATGTTGCCGGGGTTGTGTCTTCGGCACGCGCTTGTCCGGACGAAAGGCCGTGCGATACGGAGCCCGCGATCAACTCGTCGATCCATTCGCCGATTGTGTCGGGCGCGTGGACAGTGGGCGAGCCGCCTACCTCACCTGGCCCTCCGCCCTCGCCCAGGGACGCCACTCGCGCCGCCGCGCTTTGGCGCGCGAGCGCGGCGCATCGCCCGATCATGTCGTCGATCATGCCTTGCAGGCCGAGCCGCTGCCCGTCGTGCGGCGAGTAGATCTTTTCGACGCCATACTTTTCGAGCGCGACGATTTCCTCGGGGACAATCACCCCTCCGCCGCCGCCGAACACCTTGATGCGCTCGCCGCCGCGCGCTCGCAGCAGATCGACCAGATAGCGGAAGTATTCGTTATGGCCGCCCTGGTAGCTGGAGACGGCGACGCCGTCGGCGTCTTCCTGAAGCGCGGCGGTCGCGACTTCATCCACGGAACGGTTGTGGCCCAGGTGGATGACCTCCACCCCGCTTGCCTGAAGGATGCGCCGCATGATGTTGATGGACGCGTCATGGCCGTCGAACAAGGCTGCGGCAGTGACGAAACGCAGGCGCCGGCCGGCGGGCAGCTCGTGGCTGGCGGCGCGCTGCGGCGTGGACAGGTCGGTCATGTCTCCCCCAGATCGTTACGCTGTTGGCGTGTGCGGGTGCTGGCAACCAGTATAGCGAAACGGGTCGGGAGCGCTTGCGGGCTGGCGCGCGAATCAGGGAACCGCTGAGTCAGCCGCCTAGTGAGCGGCTGAGGGAGCCGCTTAGCGAACCAGTCAGCGAACTCTTGGGGGCTGGCGCGCCGCTCAGCAACCACTTCGCGCGAGCCGCTTAGCGAATCAATTAGCGAGCCCAGCAACGAGCCGCCTCGCCCCAGTCAGCGAACTCTTCCGGGCTGGCGCGCCGCTCAGCAACCACTTTGCGCGAGCCGCTTAGCGAATCAAGCAGCGAGCCCAGCAACGAGCCGCCTCGCCCCAGTCAGCGAAGCAACGGCGTGTCGGCCAGCGCCCTGATCTGTTCGAGCGACGGCCACAGCGATTCATTTGCGAAGCGCTCAGCCAGAAAATCCACGAATGAGCGAACCTTCGCGGACAAATGGCGGCGGCTTGCGTAGACGACGTGAATCGGCAACTCGCGCGGCGGCATTTCGTCGACGAGCAGCGGCACGAGGCGCCCTTCGGCCAGGTCGGCGCCGATCACCTCGGTGCCCAGCAGCGCGATGCCCCCGCCGTGCAGCACCATCACGCGCTGCGCCTCCAGATGGTTCACGATCAGATTGCCGGACAGCCGCACGCGCGCAGCCTCGCCGGTGCTCTGCATGACGTCGAGCGGGGACACGCCCGCGTATTGCAGAAAGTTGTGACGCGCGAGGTCGGCGGCGGTCTTGGGTACGCCGCGCCGGCGCAGATAAGCGGGCGACGCGCAGAGCACCAGGTGCGCCATCGCAATGGGCCGCGCGATCAGCGACGACGACTTCATCCCGCTAGGCGAAGCGCGGATCGCGACATCGAAGCCTTCGTCGATCAGCTCCACCACACGGTCCGACAAGGTGATGTCGACGGTGACCTGCGGATACTGCGCGGCGTAATCGGCGACGGCCGCCATCACGTGGCTCAAGCCGAACGCCGAGAGCGAGGAGACCCGTAAGCGCCCTTGCGGCACCACGCTCGCCGCACCGACCACCTGCTCGGCTTCCTCGAGTTCCGTGAGCACCTGACTCAGGCGCTCGTAGTATTCGCGCCCGGCCTCGGTGGGCGCCACGCGGCGCGTCGTGCGATTGAGCAAACGCGCGCCGAGCTGCTGCTCGAGATGCATCACATGCTTGCTCGCCATTGCCGCGGACATTTCCATGCGCTCGGCAGCGCCGACGAAGCTGCCCACTTCGACCACCTGCCGGAACACTTTCATGCTGACGAGGGTGTCCATCCGAATCGCTCGCTCAAGGAATCAATCGGCGTCATTTTGCCCGCTTTATCAAGAGCGAGTGAGTAAAGGCCCATATGGCGCGAGCCGGAAAAACAAAAGCCCGCGTTCCAGAGGAAGCGGGCTTTTGACGCCTGCGGTCCGAGACAGCGCACAGCAGGGGCCGCGCGCTGTGTTCGCCGGGGCGGAGAGAACGACGACGCCTAGAACTTCGCGCGCAGGCCCACACCGTACGTGTTGCCGCTCGACTGATTGCTGATGTGGTCGTACAGGTACGCCGCGTAAATATCTGTGCGCTTGGAGAGCGGATAGTCGTAGCCGACGGCAGCGGTCTGGCGTGTCTGGTCGAAACCGCCGCCGTCGCGCGAGTACGCATACGAGGCCATGACCGTGCCGGGACCGAACGGCACCGACACGCCGCCTTGCGCGGTGTTCACGTGCCAGCTCGTCAGCGTCTGGTCGTTGTGCGTGTACATGTACTGGCCGAACAGCTTCACGTACTTGAGGTCGTACGAAACGCCGAGTTGCGCGACGCTTTGCGCCTTCAGGCCCGGCACGCCCGACGAATCGAAGCTGCCGAGGTCGCCCGGGGTGTTGTTGAAATTCACATACTGGTAGACCGCGGTCGCCGCGAACGGGCCGTGGAAATACAGTACCTGACCGCTCCATTTCTTCGCGCCGTTCTGCGTGGTGTTGCCAAGCGCGTACATGGCGCTCGCCGACAGGCCGTTGAAGTTCGGCGACTGATACTGCACCGCGTTGTTCCAGCCGGAGTCGCCCGTCACGCCCTGATCAGTCGAATACGTCGGGAACGTGCCAAGGCCGAGATAGACGTGGTAGACCATCGGCGAAAAGACGTACGAGTCGATGAACGGATTGAACAGAATCGTCGACACGAACAGATGCGTGGTCAGGCGTCCGGCCGTGACCGTGCCGTACGGCGATTCAACCCCGACGTACGCATTGCGCGAGAACGTCGTGTCGCCGGTGAAGCGGCCGTACTGGCCGTTCTGCGCGCGGAAAAAGCCTTCCAGCGTGAAGATCGCCTTATAGCCGTTGCCCAGGTCCTCAGCGCCTTTCAAGCCCCAGTACGACGTGGACATCCCGCCGCCGGAAACCTGCACGGCTGTCTTGCCGCCCGGGAATTTCTGCGCGCCGACCCATTCGTCGACCTGGCCGTACAACTGCACGCTCGATTGCGCAAAAGCAGACGATGCGCCGGCCAGCAAAGCCGCGCACGCGGTGACCTTCAAGGTTGTGTTCAGCGCACGGCTGATGTTTGTTTTCATGGATTCTCCAGTCTTTGTCAAAAGGTGTGGCTGTGCGAAAGGGCGAGCTCGCGCGGACCAATGTTGTTATCCGTGTGATCGTCGAGCCAATCTGGGCGGGACCATCTTTGCGGACCATTTTTATAAACAAAAATATGGCTGGTTATTGCGGGTATATCGGTCTGATTAGTTTTGTCGCTTATCGGCCTGCTAATGAAGCTTCAGATGCGGCTCTCACGGTTGCCGGCGGCCCGCGACCGGCTCACGCCCAGCGGCCCGCGCGCCGCGCCAGCCGCTGATCACGCTTCAGATGACATGCCGATGACGCGCCGCCGCATAAACGCCAAGATTTGACGACGGGAGGCGGCTTGCTGCCGAGTGTTTTCAAAAATGTGTGGCGTCGAAACGTCAATTCGAGGACGAGATCTTCGACGTTTTGCTTCGGAGAATCTGGACGTAATGCCGGAGTAAAGCCAATCGAAAGGCTACGCAGCCACACGCATCACGAGCAAACTGACGTGCTGTCGCATCGGCGGGCACGGGCAGACGCCATGCGCGGCCAAGACGCGAAAGGAGGCGGCGAGGTGCGCCTCTAGTTGCGGTAAGGGGAACCTTCGGGTGGGCGGCCGTCGTCGGCCTGGCGCTGAATGGCGCGGATCGAACTGCGCTCTTCGTTGTAGCGCGCGACATCGGCCCGGATGGAGCCGGAGCGAACCGGCGCATTGGACTGCGCTCGCTGCCCGGGCCGCGACTCTGCGCTGACTGGCGTGATCACGCCAGGGTAGGGTATGCCTCCGCGGCCTTCGCCGGGATAGGAGCCCGGGCCTGCAACCCGGCGAATGTTGGACGCTGCTGCGCTCGGGTGGGCGAAGCCGCGGCCCACATCGCGGTTGACGTAGTTACCGTGGCCGTAGGCGTCCACACCGAACCTGGCGCCGCCGTGCGGTGTGCCCGGCCCCTTCGCGTAGGCGAACGAGCACAACGCGATAATCAGCGCGCTCCACGGCCAGTGCTTCGTTATCGACAACCCGTCCACCAGTGACTCACATGCCCGAAGACTTGCCTGAAGCGCGCCGTTCGAGCTGCGGCGGGCTTGTTGAGGGACTGGCGCGGACGCTGCGACGATGCCGCGGCGCGGGGCATTCCCGACGGCCTTTGAACGGCTAATTTATGGTTGCCAGCAGAGGGTGTCGAGCCAAAAAGTGTTAGACCTCACCCGCTGTTGTAACACCTTGTTACTGCGACGTTTTTTCTACGACATAACCCTTGCACAAACCGACCGATGGCGTTGATTTCGGCGCGCGTTAGTTCGCGTAACGCGTGCCAAATCGGTAACACTAAAAGCACGACCTTCATCGGAGAGCCAGCCACGCCCGCCCGTCGAATTACACCCAGACCACCCGCAAAGGCCCGCAATGCCGGGCCCCTGCTCATGGCCGCGCGACACGAATGCGGCAAGCTCATCAATCGAGTCATCAAATGAATTTGCCTCTTCAATCGCTTTGGCACGACAATGCTGGTTTTCCCTGACCCGGATACGGCACGCTTCGCGCACGCGCCTTGCGTACAGTCCCGCATTACCGATTTCGAGAAATAGACATGGCCCGCCCGAAACTGCTTCCCGACAACTTCACTCTGTGCCTCCTCGGCACCGTGGCACTCGCCAGCCTGTTGCCGGTGCGCGGGCAGGCCGCCGTGGGGTTCGACTGGGTGACGAACGTGGCGGTCGGCCTGCTGTTTTTCCTACACGGCGCGAAGCTTTCGCGGGAAGCGATTGTTGCGGGCGCGACGCACTGGCGTCTGCATATAGTCGTACTGCTCAGCACGTTCGCGCTGTTTCCGCTGCTCGGCCTCGCGCTTAAACCGCTCCTTTCGCCACTTGTCACGCCGGCGCTCTATGGCGGGATCCTCTTCCTCTGCACGCTGCCGTCTACGGTTCAGTCCTCTATCGCGTTCACCTCCATTGCCAAAGGCAACGTGCCGGCTGCCGTTTGCAGCGCGTCGGCTTCCAGCCTGCTCGGCATCTTTGTCACACCCGCGCTCGTCAGCGTGCTCGTGACCAACCAGGCCGCGGGCGGCAGTTCGCCCTGGCACACCGTGGGCAATATCGTGCTGCAACTGCTGGTGCCGTTCGTGGCCGGGCAACTGTTGCGCCCGCTGATCGGCAAATGGATCGAGCGGCACCGCGGCGTGCTGAAGTTCGTCGACCAGGGCTCGATCCTGCTGGTGGTGTACGGCGCCTTCAGCGAATCGGTTACCGAAGGCCTGTGGCATCAGATTCCGCTCTCCGCGCTGGGCGGCGTGCTGCTCATCAGCGTGGTGCTGCTCGCGCTGGCGCTGGCTGTCACGATTGTGGTGAGCAAGCGGCTCGGCTTTTCCCGCGCGGACCAGATCACCATCATCTTCTGCGGTTCGAAGAAAAGTCTCGCTGCCGGCGTGCCCATGGCCAAGGTGATCTTCGCCTCTCAGGCGGTAGGCGCGGTCGTCCTGCCGCTCATGCTGTTCCACCAGATCCAGTTGATGGTGTGCGCCGCGCTCGCGCAGCGCTGGGGCGCTCGCGACCTGAGCGGGGAGACCCGCGCCGCTTCGCGCGAGCGGGCGGCCGCAGCCGTCGCCCGCCGTTGAGTACGCGTGCAATGCAAATAGGACATTCATAAGCGCCCTCCCTGAGCGTCGTTTTTCGAAAAGCCGCCAATGCGCGGCTTTTTGTTATTTCACGCGCAAACGCCGTGGTTGTCGCCTCAGCCGGATGGCATAGGCGGCTTCTCTAAAAGTCCTGGATGCGTCTTGCACGCACCGGGTCGGTGCAACGCTTCATCAAAAGTTCACTTAATTGTCCGCAGGGCAGGTCGTTAAGCCGAAGGTCCATCGCTACGCCTACCTGCCATGCAACTTAGCTCGCCCTCCCGGTCCGCCGCGCCGCGCATCGAGGAGTTGATTGCCCGGCGTGAGCTGTCCGCCGTGTTCCAGCCCATCGTCGACTTCGACGGCGGCGCGATTCTCGGCTACGAAGGTCTGATTCGCGGTCCCGCGGGTACGTCGCTCGAGGCGCCCTTCGCGCTCTTTTCGCAGGCGCTCGCCGAAGGCTGCACGATTGAGCTCGAACAGGCCGCTGCGCGCGCCTGCATCGAAGCGTTCGCGCGGCTCGGCTACGACGGCAAGCTATTTCTCAATTTCAGCGCGGGCGCGCTTCGGCGTCTGGCCGAGGCGCCCGAGGGCACGCTCGCACTGTTGCGCCAGCGCGGCCTCGACCCGGAGCGCCTCGTGATCGAGTTGACGGAGCAAAGCACGATTCCTGACGTGGGCGGATTCCTGCCCGTCATCGCCTCTCTGCGCACCGCAGGCGCGCAGTTCGCGCTCGACGACTACGGCACCGCGAACGCCAGCATGAATCTGTGGGTGCGGCTGCAACCGGATGTCGTGAAGATCGACCGCTTCTTCATTCACGACATTGCCTGCGACCCGCTCAAGTTCGAAGCCGTGCGCGCGATGCAGCACTTCGCGAGCGCGAGCGGCGCCCGGCTCGTCGCCGAAGGCATCGAGAAAGAAGCGGATCTGATCGTCGTGCGCGACATGGGAATCGGCTGCGGGCAAGGGTTTTTCTTCGGACGCCCGAATGCGCAGCCCGCGCGCAAGGTCACCGACGACGCCCGCGACGCGCTGCGCGCCGGTCACATCGCCGTGTTTCCGGAGGCGACGCGCACGCTCAGTGCGGCCTCGCCATCGGGCGGCATGGCGTCGGAAAAGATGCTCGTGCACGCGCCCGCGCTGCCGCGCCACGCCACCAATAACGACGTGCTCGAACTCTTCAACCGTCTGCCCGACCTGCACGCGGTGGCGGTGGTCGAGCACGACGAGCCCATCGCGCTCATCAACCGCCGCAGCTTCATGGACCGCTACGCGCTGCCGTATCACCGGGAGCTGTTCGGCAAGCGGCCGTGCCTGCTGTTCGCGAACGCGTCGCCGGTCGTGATCGAAAAATCCATGACCGTGGAGCAGATGGCCAAGCTCCTCGCCAGCGACGATCAGCGTTATCTCGCCGATGGCTTCGTAATCACCGAAAACGGCAAGTACGCGGGGCTCGGCACCGGCGAAAACCTGGTGCGCGCAGTGACCGAAGTGCGGATCGAAGCGGCGCGCTACGCGAACCCGCTTACCTTCCTGCCCGGCAACATTCCGATCAGTTCTCACATTGCGCGACTGGTCGGCAATCACGCCGGTTTTTACGCGTGCTACGTGGACCTGAACCACTTCAAGCCCTTCAACGACCAGTACGGCTACTGGCAAGGCGACGAAGTGCTGAAGTTCGCCGCCGCCGTGCTCGCCGACGTGTGCGACCCGATGCGCGATTTTCTCGGTCACGTGGGCGGCGACGACTTCCTGATCCTGTTCCAGAGCGACGACTGGCGCGAGCGCGTGCTGCGCGCGATCCATGTTTTCAACGAAGGCGCGCAGCGCTTTTACGCGCCGGCGGACCGTCTGGCCGGCGGCATCCACGGCGAGGACCGGCGCGGTAATCCGACCTTCTTCGGCTTCGTGACGATGGCAATCGGCTGCGTGCGCGTCGAACCGAATTCCGCCGACGGCGCGCCGCTGTATAACAGCGAGGAGGTGGCTACGGTCGCGGCGCTCGCGAAGCGGCGAGCAAAGCTGGAGGCGAGCGGCTTCGTGCTGATCGACGCGCAGGAAAGCGCGGCTTTGCTGCGCGGACAGCCCGAAAGAGCCGTGACCGTCGACTGAAAAACCGCGGGCAAGACTTCCGCAAGGGCCCGTGGCAACGCATGTTTAGTGAATTTTACTAAACAACAGAAAATCATAAATACCCTGTACCTACGGGTATTTACCGAAGCACAGCGCGCTTTTTTCGAGCGGCTTTCACATCGTTTTACTATACAATCGCCGGACCCAAACATCGCGCGGTCGCCCTTCCCCGGCCGCCTGCTTCGATGGCGATTACCATCCGCGACGTTGCGCGCGCGGCGAGCGTGTCGATCGGCACCGTCTCCCGCGCCCTCAAGAACCAGCCCGGCCTTTCGGAGGCAACCCGCGTGCGCGTGGTCGAGGCCGCGCGCGAACTCGGCTACGACGCCGCGCAATTGCGTCCGCGCATCCGCCGGCTGACCTTCCTGCTGCACCGGCAGCACAACAATTTCGCCGTTAGCCCGTTCTTCTCGCATGTGCTGCATGGCGTGGAAGACGCGTGCCGCGAGCGCGGCATTGTGCCTTCCGTGCTGACCGCCGGCCCGACTGAAGACGTGATCCAGCAGATGCGTCTGCACGCGCCCGACGCCGTCGCCATTGCCGGCTTCGTCGAGCCGGAAACCCTGGCCACGCTTGTGGAGATGCAGCGCCCGCTCGTGCTGATCGACCTGTGGGCGCCCGGGCTGCGCTCGGTGAATCTGGACAACGCCGCGGGCGCCGCGCTGGCCATGCGGCATCTGTTCGAACAGGGACGCAAGCGGGTCGCGTTCATTGGCGGATCGCTCGCGCATTTCAGCATCGCGCAGCGCGCGCTCGGCTACCGGCGTGCGTTTTTCGAAGCGGGGCTGCTGTTCGACCCGTCGCTCGAAGTGACCATCGACGCCGGTCTCGACCCGGACACGGGCGCCGCCCGCGCAATGCAGCAGTTGCTCGACGCGCCCGGCCCGCGCCCGGACGCGGTGTTCGCCTACAACGACGCCGCCGCGCTCGCGGCGCTGCGCGCCTGCTTCGCGCGCGGCGTGCGCGTGCCCGAGGAGATCGCCATCATCGGCTTCGACGACATTCCGGCCGCCGCGCACGCCACGCCGCCGCTGTCCACCATTTCTGTCGACAAGGAAGCGCTCGGCCGGCGCGGCGTCGAATTGCTGCTCGAAGAGGCGCCCGCCGAAACGGAAGTCCGCTTGCCCGTTCATCTCATTGCCCGTGCCAGTACTTTGGTAAAAACGCCATGACGCAATCCGCCACGTCTCACTCCGCCAACGGCGCGCCTGCCGTGCCACCCGTCGCCAGTTTTCGCAGCCGCGAGTTTCTGCTCTCGCATATCGAGGACACGCTGCGCTTTTACGCGCCCAACGTGCTCGATCCGAGCGGCGGCTTCTTCCACTTTTTCCGCGACGACGGCTCCGTCTACAACCGCACCACCCGGCACCTGGTGAGCAGTTGCCGCTACGTGTTCAACTACGCGATGGCGTATCGCCAGTTCGGCGACGCGAGGCATCTGGAGTACGCGCGCCACGGTCTGCGCTTTTTGCGCGACGCCCATTGGGACGCGCAGCACGAGGGCTACGACTGGGAGATCGAATGGCGCGACGGCAGGAAGCGCACGCTCGACGGCACGCGCCACTGCTACGGCCTCGCCTTCGTGCTGCTCGCGTATTCGCATGCGGCGATGGCCGGCATCGAGGAAGCGAAGCCGATGATCGGCGCGACCTTCGAACTGATGGAGCACCGCTTCTGGGACGCCGCTGCCGGCCTCTATGCCGACGAGGCGTCGCCCGAATGGCGCGTAAGCTCGTACCGCGGGCAGAACGCCAACATGCACACCACCGAGGCGCTCCTTGCCGCGCACGAGGCGACTGGCCACCTTGTCTATCTGGATCGGGCCGAGCGTGTCGCGTCGAACATCACGCTGCGTCAGGCGAAGCTGTCGCAAGGGCTCGTGTGGGAGCACTTTCACGCGGACTGGTCGGTGGATTGGCACTACAACGAGGAAGACAGCTCGAATATTTTCCGTCCGTGGGGCTTTCAGCCGGGGCATCAAACGGAATGGGCAAAGCTGCTGCTGATTCTCGAGCGCTACCGTCCGCTGCCGTGGCTCTTGCCGCGTGCGATCGAACTGTTCGACGCCGCGATGGCCCACGCGTGGGACGAAGACCACGGCGGCCTTTACTACGGTTTCGGCCCGGACGGCACCGTGTGCGATCACGACAAATACTTCTGGGTGCAGGCCGAGACGTTCGCGACCGCCGCGCTGCTTGGCAAACGCACCGGCAACGAACGTTTCTGGGACTGGTACGACGAGATCTGGCGCTATAGCTGGACACATTTCGTCGACCACAAATACGGCGCGTGGTATCGCATTCTTACCTGCGACAACCGCAAATACAGCGACGAAAAAAGCCCGGCCGGCAAGACCGACTATCACACCATGGGCGCATGCTACGAGGTGCTCGCGCATGCGCTGCCCGACGGCGCGACCGCCGCGGCTGTTTCCGCGGAGCACGCAAAATGACCACCATGAGCGCAAACAACGAACTGCCCGTCTTCGTTTCGGCTGGCGACATACTCACCGATCTCGTGCGCACCGGCGCCTCGCAATGGCTGTCGCGTCCGGGCGGCGCCGGCTGGAACGTCGCGCGCTGCGTGGCGCGGCTCGGCCTGCCGACCGCGTGCGCGGGCTCGCTGGGCGTCGACAATTTCTCCGACGAGCTGTGGGACGCGAGCGTCGCAGCCGGCCTCGACATGCGCTTCATGCAGCGCGTCGAGCGCCCGCCTTTGCTGGCAATCGTTCATCGCACGCATCCGCCGGCTTACTTTTTCATGGGCGAGAACGGCGCGGATCTCGCGTTCGATCCGGCACGTCTGCCGGCCGGCTGGATGGAGCAGGTGAAGTGGGCGCACTTCGGCTGCATCAGCCTCGTGCGTCAACCGCTTGGCGACACGCTCGCCGCGTTGGCAGCAAAGCTGCGTTCGCAGGGCGTGAAGATCAGTTTCGATCCGAACTACCGCAACCTGATGGAACACGGCTACGAACCCACGCTGCGCAAGATGGCCGCGCTCGCCGACCTCATCAAGGTATCGGACGAGGACCTGCGCCTGCTCTTCAGGACGGACGACGAAGCGAACGCCCTGGCGCAGCTGCGCTCGATGAACCCCGCCGCGACGATTCTGGTCACGCGCGGGCCGGAAACGGCTTTGCTGATCGACGGTGCGACGACGACCGAGGCGCGGCCGCCGCGCGTCGAGGTGGTCGATACCGTGGGGGCAGGCGACGCCTCCATCGGCGGCCTGCTGTTCAGTCTGATGAGCGCGCCGCAGCGCGCGTGGCCTGAGCACCTGGCATTTGCGCTGGCGGCCGGCGCGGCGGCCTGCCGGCATGCCGGCGCGCATGCGCCGTCGCTCGACGAGGTCGTCGCGCTGTTGTAACGCTGGCGCTTTATCGTGGCGTCGAGCGCGGCCTCGTATGCGCTCGACGCGCGCCTGCCGCGTACATTCGCACTTCAGCTTGCGTTCCGGTTGGCCGTTGAGATGCTGACTTCGGTGCGTACTTCGGTTGGCATTCCGGTTACCACTTCACCGTCCTTCTGCCGACGCTCAATCGCCGTGCTAGCATGAAAACACCGTAACCTTTGGAGCAAGGAGCGACGCCATGGAGGACATCACCTACACCAAAGGCATCTACACGGCCACCGCGTCGGTGCGGGAACTCGATCGCGACACCTGGCAAGGCGTGGTCACGCTAGCACGCGACGAAGGCGAGGCAAGCGAAGACCAGGAGACCACCGTCTACGAAGTCGAGGCGACCTCGTCCACGCCAGCCGAGGCACTGGAAGAAGCGAAGGCGCTCGCTCATCGCATACTCGGGGAAATCGAACTGTAGGCAGACTGGCGCCGCGCACGTGCCGCACGGGTGCTTCGCGCCGCGCCGCCTGAACGCAATGGTTGGAGGCGATCATGGCTGAAGAGCTGTTCCTCTACGGCGTGTACTCGATTCACGTCCGCCCCATCGAACTCAGCGGCACGCGCTGGGACGCCGAATACGAAATTCGCCATCGCGAGAAAGCGGTCAAGCCGTGGACCACCGTCGGCGGCGACGAGGGTTACGGCGACGCAACGCAAGCCATCGCCGCGGCACATCAGCAGGCCGTCGACGACATTGAACATGGCGCGGGCATTCCGAAGCCGCGCGCCTTCCCTTAAAGCACGGCGCGCAGGTTCCATCGCACGAGCCGCAGCGGCGTTCGGCGACGAGGCCGCCGTGCTACGCTCTCGCCGTTTCCATTCGATGAGCACGCGATGGCTACCGAACCGACCGACCGTTTTCCCGGTATCGGCGACGCTGAAAGCAGCGCGCAAAAGCGCCGCTCGCGCGGCAGCCGCGAACTGCATCCCGACGATCAGGTGGTAGTCGCGCACGGCATGCCGATGCGGTTCTGGCAGGACCTGTATCACCGCGCGCTGACCGTTCGCTGGCCGACGTTTTTCGTTTCGCTCGCCGTGCTGTTCGTGTTGCTCAACACGAGCTTTGCCGCGCTTTACATGCTCGGCGACGCATCCATTGCGAATCAGTATCCACCCGGTTTCGGCGGCGCTTTTTTCTTCAGTGTCGAAACGCTCGCCACCGTAGGTTATGGCGACATGCATCCGCAAACGGTCTACGCGCATTGGATCGCGACGCTCGAAATCTTCGTGGGGATGTCGGGCATTGCGCTCGCGACCGGCCTCATTTTCGCGCGCTTCTCGCGTCCGCATGCCAAGATCATGTTTGCGCGCCACGCGGTGATCCGGCCGCTCGACGGCCGCATGACGCTGATGGTGCGCGCGGCCAACGGCCGTCAGAACGTCATCGCCGAAGCGCACGCGCGCCTGCGCATGCTGCGTCGTGAAACGACCGCCGAAGGCTACACGTTGCGCCGTCTGCATGACCTGACACTCGTGCGCGATCAGCATCCGGTGTTCAAGCTGGGCTGGACTGTCATGCACGTGATAGACGAAGACAGTCCGCTCTTCGGCGAAACCGCGCAGACGCTGAAAGCGCACGATACTTCGCTCCTGCTCACGCTGGAAGGCGTCGACGAATCCACCTCGCAAACCATGCAGGCTCGCCACATGTGGCCGTGCGACCAGATCTTCTGGCACCACCGTTTCGTCGACATCATGAGCGAGCGGGACGGCGTGAGCCACATCGACTATGCGCACTTCCACGAGATCGTGCCGCTCGACGAAGCGCCGCTGACAACAGCGGTTCGCTCATGAAGGCTGCATAGGCGGTAAGCGGCGAGCGGCGAGCGGCCCCCACAGGCGCGCTCGACAGCGTCTGCCGGACACCAGGGCATACCCGTAAACAGCGTGGCCGTGGCATATCTATCTCAAAAGGACGTGAAAACGCGTCGCTCTTCGCGTCCATTCGCCCACGCCGCCGAAAACTAGAAAAAATCCACTCCAATCGGCGCTAAAAAATAGAGTCTCTTTCGCTGCGCGACCTTGGCGGTTCCTTCTCGCGCGCGAATGCAAATTACGGAGACTCACCCATGACCGCTCGCCTGCCCATCGACGGCACGCCCGCTCTCGCCGACTACAAGCTGTCCGACAATCTCACCGCAACTCGGGGCCGCATCTTCCTGACCGGCACGCAGGCGCTGGTGCGCCTTGCGCTCATGCAGCGCGCGCTCGACAAGGCGCGCGGCATGAACACCGCCGGTTTCATCAGCGGCTATCGCGGCTCGCCGCTCGGCATGGTCGATCAGCAGTTGTGGAAGGCGAAGACGCTGCTTTCCGCGAGCGACATTCGCTTTCTGCCCGCGATCAACGAAGAACTCGGCGGTACGGCGGTGCTCGGCACGCAGCGCGTGGAAGCGGACCCCGAACGCACTGTCGAAGGCGTATTCGCGATGTGGTACGGCAAGGGCCCGGGCGTCGACCGCGCGGGCGACGCGCTCAAGCACGGCAATGCGTACGGTTCGTCGCCGCACGGCGGGGTGCTGGTGGTGGCCGGCGACGATCATGGCTGCGTGTCCTCGTCGATGCCGCATCAGAGCGACTTCGCGATGATGGCCTGGCACATGCCGGTCGTGAATCCGTCGAATATCGCCGACATGCTCGAGTTCGGGCTGTACGGCTGGGCGCTGTCGCGCTTTTCGGGCGCGTGGGTGGGTTACAAGGCGATCTCCGAAACCGTCGAGTCCGGTTCGACCGTGGACCTCGACGCGCTGCACACCGAATGGACCGCGCCGCACGATTTCACCGCGCCGGCGGGCGGGCTGCACAACCGCTGGCCCGACCTGCCGAGCCTCACCATCGAATCGCGGATGCACGCAAAGCTCGACGCGGTGCGCCACTTCGCGAAGACCAATAGCATCGACAAATGGATCGCGCCGAGTCCGCATGCGAACGTGGGTATCGTCACCTGCGGCAAGGCGCATCTCGATCTGATGGAAACGCTGCGCCGCCTCGATCTGACGGTCGCGGATCTCGACGCAGCGGGCGTGCGCATCTACAAGGTCGGCTTGTCGTTTCCGCTCGAAATGACGCGCATCGACACCTTTGTCGCGGGCCTGTCGGAAGTGCTCGTGATCGAGGAGAAAGGCCCGGTGATCGAACAGCAGATCAAGGACTATCTCTACAACCGCCCGCAAGACGCGCGGCCCGCGGTAATCGGCAAGCATGCGCAAGACGGCAGCATGCTGCTCTCGTCGCTCGGAGAACTGCGGCCTTCGCGCATTCTGCCGGTGTTCGCCGAATGGCTCGCAAAGCATAAGCCCGCGCTCGATCGCCGCGAACGCGTGGTCGATCTCGTCGCGCCGCAAATCCTTTCGAATGCCGCCGACAGCGTGAAGCGCACGCCGTACTTCTGCTCCGGCTGCCCGCACAACACGTCGACGAAAGTGCCTGAAGGGTCGATTGCGCAGGCGGGCATTGGCTGTCACTTCATGGCTTCGTGGATGGAGCGCGACACGACCGGCCTCATCCAGATGGGCGGTGAAGGCGTGGACTGGGCTTCGCATTGGATGTTCACGAAAACGCGCCATGTGTTCCAGAACCTCGGCGACGGCACGTACTTCCATTCAGGCATTCTCGCGATCCGCCAGGCGGTGGCCGCGAAGGCAACGATCACCTATAAGATTCTCTATAACGATGCCGTCGCGATGACCGGCGGCCAGCCGGTGGACGGCAGCATCTCCGTGCCGCAGATCGCGCGTCAGGTGGAAGCGGAAGGCGTATCGCGCTTTGTCGTGGTCAGCGACGAGCCGGAAAAATACGACGGTCATCACGGTCTCTTTCCGAAGGGCACCACGTTCCATCACCGCAGCGAACTAGACACGGTGCAACGCGAGTTGCGCGACACCGACGGCGTGACGGTGCTCATCTACGACCAGACCTGTGCAGCCGAAAAGCGGCGGCGCCGCAAGAAAGGCGAATTCCCCGATCCGGACAAGCGCATCTTCATCAACGAGGAAGTGTGCGAAGGCTGTGGCGATTGCGGCGTGCAGTCCAACTGTTTGTCGGTCGAGCCGGTTGAAACGGTGCTGGGAAGAAAGCGCCGCATCGACCAGTCGTCATGCAACAAGGACTACTCGTGCGTGAACGGCTTCTGCCCGAGCTTCGTGACGGTGGAAGGCGGCAAGCTGAAGAAAGCCGCGGGCGTCGCGTTCGACCCGCAGGCGCTGACTGAGCGCGTCAACGCATTGCAGCTGCCCGCGACGCACCTCGACGCCGCGCCGTACGACATTCTGGTGACGGGTGTAGGCGGCACCGGCGTGGTGACGGTGGGCGCGTTGATCAGCATGGCCGCGCATCTGGAAGGCAAGAGCGCCTCGGTGCTCGACTTCATGGGCTTTGCGCAAAAGGGCGGCTCGGTGCTGTCGTTCGTGCGCTTCGCCGCACGGGACGAGTGGCTCAACCAGGTTCGGATCGACACACAGCAAGCCGACGTGCTGCTCGCCTGCGACATGGTGGTCGGCGCGAGCGCCGATGCGTTGCAGACTGTACGTCACGGCCGCACGCGCATTGTGGTCAACACGCATGCGATTCCGAACGCGACGTTCGTGACAAACCCGGACGCGACGCTGCACGCGGACGCGCTGATCGACAAGATGCGGCACGCCGCGGGCGCTGAGCGTCTGTCGACCTGCGACGCCCAGGCGCTCGCCACGCGTTTTCTCGGCGACACGATCGGCGCCAACATCCTGATGTTGGGTTTCGCGTGGCAGCTCGGTCTCGTGCCGGTGTCGTTCGGCGCGCTGATGCGCGCAATCGAACTGAACAACGTCGCAGTGCAGATGAACCAACTGGCGTTCTCGATTGGCCGCCTTGCGGCCGCAGATCCTGCGGCGCTCGAATCGCTGTGGCAGGCGCGGCATGCGGCGAAAGAGAGCGTGCATGTCGATACGCTCGATGAGTTGATCGCGCATCGCGAAGGCCGTCTGCAAACCTACGGCGGCGCGCAATATGTGAAGCGTTATCGTGCGCTGGTCGAGGCGGCGCGCCGCGCCGAACATGCCGTCGATGCCCGCAGCGAACGCGTGACGCGGGCGGTGGCCACGACGTTCTATCGTCTGCTCGCGGTAAAGGACGAATACGAAGTGGCGCGCCTGCATACGGATACGGCGTTCCGCGAAGCACTCGAGGCGCAGTTCGAAGGCGTGGCCGGCAAAGACTTCGGCATCAAATTCAATCTCGCACCGCCGACGCTTGCGCGCGCGCATGACGGTGCGCGTCCGGCCAAGAAAACCTTCGGTCAATGGATGTGGCCGGTGCTCGGCGGACTCGCGAAAGTGCGCGGGCTGCGTGGCACCCTGCTCGATCCGTTCGGCCGCACGCTGGAGCGCAAGATGGAGCGCGAACTCGCCGGCGACTATGAGGCCACGTTGCAGCGCGCGCTCGCGAAGCTGGACGCCGGCAATCTGGAAGACGTCGCGAAGCTCGCCGATCTGCATGCCCGCGTGCGCGGCTATGGTCATGTGAAGCTCGCGAATCTCGCGGCTGTGAAGCGCAGCGAGCGCGATCTCGCCGCACGGCTCGGAATCGAAGCGGCGACGGGGGTATCGGTGAAGAAGTCGCTGGAAGAAGTGAAAGGCGCGGGGCAGTTGCGCGGTATTCCGGTGGTGGTGGCAAAGTAAGCGCGGGTTGTGGGTGGGATGCGCGGCTTGCGGCTTGCGTCTCGCGTCTCACGGCGTGCGACGTGCGGCGTACGTGTTGCGGCGTACGGCGCACGGCCTACGTCTCGCGGCGTGCGTCTCGCGTTTCCCGCGTGCGTCTTGCGGCATACGTCTCGCCTGTTCCTGCGTGCGTGGCGCGCGACGCGTGCTGAGTGCTGAGTGCTGCGTGCTGAGTGCTGCGTGCTGAGTGCCGCGCAGCGCGTGACCGCGCCCCGAACAAAGCCGCTTCGTGCGTCAACACAAGGCGGCTTGTTGTTCGCCCACGCCTCCGCGTCTATTGCGCCCGCGGAATGCCCGATTGTTCGTCCAGCAACGCCCTCACGCGTGCGAGCTTGTCCATGTCGATGGGCGCGAGGCCGTTGCCGCCCACACGCACGCCCGATCCGAAATGCACGGCCTCGACCTGGGTCCGGCTCACGAAGCCTGCCACCGCATCGACTGTCAGACCCGCGCCCGCCAGCACCGTGCAATGCGAGCCCGACGCGTGGCGCACCAGTTCGCGAATCGTCGCTTCTGCATCCAGCACCGAAGCCCTCGCGCCCGAGGTCAGCACATTCGTCACCGCATTGAAACCGAGCAGCACGTCCAGCGCTTTGCGCTGATCACGCACTTCGTCGAACGCGCGATGGAAGGTCACGGCAAGACCATCTGCCGCGTCGATCGCGCGCGCGAGCTGATCGCGCTCTATCCCGCCGTCGGCGTTGAGCGTGCCGATCACCACGCCGTTCGCTCCGGCGGCCTTGACGGCCCGTATGTCGCGCACCATGACGGCGTGATCGTCAGCATCGTAGACGAACGAACGGCTGTGAGGACGCACAATCACATTCACAGGAATGCTGACCGCCTCGACCACGGCTTCGATCAGGCCGATGCTTGGTGTGAGACCGCCCTCGCCCATCGCGGTGACGAGCTCAAGACGGTCGGCGCCCGCCTGCGCGGCGAGCCGCGCGTCAGCAACAGTGGTGGCAATGACTTCGAGCAGAACGGGCATGAGCGCAACAGGGTGTCGTTAAAAACGACATGATCTCAGATACGCTCGTCGTCCAGCCAGTCTATGTCGCCGCACAGCACGCACGTCTTCTCGCCGACGCGCGTGGCGACCGACAACGTCACGCACGGCAGCGCCTCGTTGATCGACAGATACGGGCGCGTCACGTGCACGCGCTCGGGCGCGTTGATTGCATCGCGAAAGTACGGGCGGCGCAGCCAGTTCGCGCCTTGCGCGTCCGCAAGCGGCAAGAAGCGTGTTTCGTGCGCCGCGCGGTCGGCGCGCAGCACGACGTTGCGGCCTGCCTGCCGCCCTTTCGAATCGAGCAGAAAGCAGCGCGCGGCGTGGTCGAGCGCGAGAAAATTCCAGCAGACTTCGTCGAGCGGCTCGCCCGCAGCGAGCCTCTCGGCCGCGCGTTCAAAGGCGCGCAGATACGGCGCGAGGCGGCTTGCGTTGCGGCGCTCCCGCGCTTCGGTCTGGTCGCGATACCGCTCGGTGAGCTCGCCGATGCAGGTGGCGGCATGAGTCGCATCGGCCGCGCCAGGACTCGGGCGGCCAAAGAAAAAGCCCTGCACGAAGTCGGCGTTGCAGGCGAGCGCCATCTGCGCTTCATGCTCGGTTTCCACGCCTTCTATCAGCACCAGCTTGCCCGCCTCGTGCAGCAATGCGACGAGGCCCGGCAGGATCGTCGCCATGTCGGCGCGATGCGCGGCGTGCGACAGCATGATGCGGTCGAGCTTGACGATATCCGGATTCAGTTGCCAGATGCGCTCGACGTTCGAATGTCCGGCGCCGAAGTCGTCGAGCGCGATCAGGAAGCCGCGCTCGCGGAATTGACGCACGGCATCCGCGAGACGCTCGAGGTCTTCGGCGCGCTGCTCGAGCACCTCCAGCACGATACGCCGTGGCGGCAAGCCGAGGCGCTTGAGCGTGGCGAGCAACGCAGCGGACAGATACGGATCGGTAAGCGCGCCCGGATGCACGTTGAGAAACAGCCACTCGCGCTCAGCGCCGAGCACCTTGAAGTTTTCCAGATGCAGCGTCTGCGCGAGCCGGTCCAGGTGCAGGACGTCGCCCACGCGCGCCGCCTCGCCGAACACGTCGAGCGGCGAGACCGGCCGGTCGAGCATGTCGTGCGCGCGCAGCAGGCCTTCATAACCGACCGCCCGCATATGCGACAGGCTGAAGATGGGTTGGAATACGCTCGTCAGCGTCAGCTCGCCGTGCTGCACCGAAAAACGTTCGAGACCCGACGTCATTTCGACGTCGAAGCCGTGAGGCGCGGTGGCCGTTCTTTCCTGTTGCGCAATCGTCATGCAATCCTCTCACGCGAGAGCCGGGCCGGTCCGGACGCGGATGCGAACGGCCCACGGTGCCAATGCTCCAAAATGTGCGTCATCGGTATCGCTTAAGCAAGCTCCATGCGCACGCTTGCGCACATAGCGATGTGACTCGCGTGAAAGAGTGCACCGGCGATACGGCCTGTGCGCCACCGGGGGGCGCGTGCGCACCGTGTGGGTGCAGCGAGCGCCGCCGCTTCCGCCGCTCGCTCACACGCGGCCCGAGCGGCGGCTTTACTGCACGCCGCGCGATCCCAAGCTAAACTCGCGGTCTGCACTGCGGGCATCAGTTGCATCAGTTGCCTGCGCGCTTTATTTGCAGCTTCGCCGCCCGGCTTCGCCTTCGTTATTCATGTTTCGGGCTACTCGCGCCGGAGCGCGTCACACCCCGCTCCGTTCTGCCCGGCGCAATCCTGGGCGCATCGTCGCCATCCGCAAGAAGTCCTGTACCGATGGAAATCGTCTTTACCGTATTGATCCTCATGCTTGCCGTGGCGGCCTCCGGGGTCGTGACGCGCTTGCTGCCCCTGCCCTTGCCGCTGGTGCAGATCGCCATGGGCGCGATGCTCGCATGGCCGAGGCTCGGCCTGCATGTCACGTTCGATCCGGAAATCTTCATGTTGCTGTTCATTCCGCCGCTGCTCTTTGCCGACGGATGGCGCATCCCGAAACGCGAATTTTTCATGGCGCGGCGCTCGATCCTGATGCTCGCGCTCGGACTCGTGTTCATGACGGTGCTCGCTGTCGGGTACTTCGTGCACGCGCTCGTGCCCTCCATGCCGCTGCCGGTCGCGTTCGCCCTCGCCGCCGTGTTGTCGCCGACCGATGCGGTCGCGCTCTCCGGCATCGCCGGCAAGGGCAAGGTGCCGGGCAGGCTGATGCACATTCTGGAAGGCGAGGCGTTGATGAACGACGCCTCGGGCCTCGTCGCGCTCAAGTTCGCAATTGCCGCCGCAATGACCGGCGTGTTTTCACTGCGCGACGCCTCGATCAGCTTCGTGATCATTGCGGCCGGCGGCCTGGCAACGGGCGCGGCGGTAAGCTGGCTGTTCAGCTTCGTGTCGGTGCGCTTTCTCAATCTTGCCGAAGAAGGCGACCCTGCGCCCGGCGTCGTCATGACATTGCTGATTCCGTTCGCCGCCTACCTGATTGCCGAGCGCTTTGAACTCTCGGGAATTCTCGCGGCAGTCGCGGCCGGCATGATGATGAACTACACGACACTCGCGACATCCGGACCCGTCGCGTCGCGCCTGCGGGCAAGCAGTACGTGGATGATGATCGAGTTCGTCTTCAACGGCATGGTGTTCATTCTGCTGGGCTTGCAGTTCCCGCACATTCTTGGCCGCGCGCTGCTCGAGGCGCACCACACTAGCGACGCGCAAGTGGGGCGGCTGATCGGCTACATCGCGGCCGTCGGGGCGGCGCTCTATGCGCTGCGCTTCGTGTGGGTCTGGCTGCTGCGCTGGTTTGCAAGCCGCGGCGCGGTGCGGCATGGCGTCGTGAATGCCGTGCCCGGCCTGCGCACCGTGGCGGTGACAACCGTTGCGGGCGTGCGCGGTGCAGTGACGCTCGCGGGCGTGTTGTCGCTACCCGAAACCTTGCCCGGCGGCGCGGAATTGCCTGGGCGCGATCTCGCGATCTTCATTGCGTCCGGCGTGATTCTGCTCTCGCTCGTGATAGGCGTGATCGCACTGCCGTTGCTGTTGCGCGGATGGCGCCGCGGCAAGGACCCGCACGCGGCGGAAGAAGCGCTGGCACGCACAATGGCGGCCCAGGCGGCGATCCGCGCGGTGGACGACGTGCACGACAAGGCGTGCGCGAATCTTGACGAATCCGCCTCGGCGTACGCGGCCGACGTCACCGCCCGAGTCATGGACATTTATCGCCGCCGGCTGACGGCGCTTGGCGAAGAGCAGGAGCCGCGCGAGATGGCGCGGCGCGCCGAGGCACTGGAATTTCGCATGAAGCTTTCCGCGATGCGCGCTGAGCGTCAGGTACTGCTCAGGCTGCGCAGCAGTGGGGCCATCAACGACGAGACGTTCAACAAGCTCATGAACGAAGTGGATCTGTCGGAGTCGGCGCTGACCGCGCGCAGAAAGTGACGCTGGGTTCAAACGCGCTGGCGGTGACGACGCTGTTCTGCAACGCGCGCCGCCGCCGCGCAAAGGTTCAGGCCACCGGCCCTTGTGCCGGCTTTCTTCGCAAAAGCGCGTAAAGAATGATCGCGCCGAAAGTCGCGGTGCCGATGCCGCCAAGACCGAAGCCGCCGAGTTTCAGCGAGAAGTCGCCGGCGCCGAGCACGAGCGTGACCGCGGCCACGATCAGATTGCGGTTGTCCGAGAAATCCACTTTGTTGACGACCCAGATGCGTGCGCCCGTGACCGCGATCAGCCCGAACACGACGATTGAAACGCCGCCCAGCACCGGGCCCGGAATGGTCTGGATCACTGCGCCGAACTTGGGCGAGAAGCCCAGCACGAGCGCGATCAACGCGGCGATTACGAACACCAGCGTCGAATAGATTTTGGTGACCGCCATCACGCCGATGTTCTCGGCGTAGGTCGTCACACCCGTGCCGCCCGCGAAGCCGGACACCACTGTGGCGAGTCCGTCGCCGAGAAATGCGCGGCCGATGTAGCGGTCGAGGTTCTGCCCCGTCATCGCGCTCACGGCCTTGATATGCCCAAGGTTTTCGGCGACGAGAATCACCGCGATCGGTGCGAGCAGCGTCATGGCCTGCACGTTGAACACCGGCGCGGTGAAGTGCGGCATGCCGAACCACGCGGCGTTTGCCACGATCGAAAAGTCGATCGGCTTTCCCATGCCGAGGCCGTTGGTCACGATTGCGTAGATCACGTACGCCATCAGCAGGCCGACCAGAATGAGGAGACGCTGCAGCATGCCGCGCGCGAACACCGCGACTGCGCCGACGCACAGCACGGTGACGAGCGCCATCCACGAATCGAAGTTGCTGCCGCTCACGCCGCGCACTGCAATAGGCGCGAGGTTCAGACCGATCACGCAGACAATCGCGCCGGTCACGACAGGCGGCATCAACGTTTCGATCCAGCGCGTGCCGACCGCCGACACGATGAGTCCGATGATCGCGTACACCACGCCGCACGCGATGATCCCGCCCAACGCAACCGGAATGTTCATGTTCGGGCCGTGGCCGCCGTAGCCGGTGACCGCGATCACGAGACCGATGAACGCGAAGCTCGAGCCAAGATAGCTCGGCACACGGCCGCCCACCAGCACGAAGAACAGCAGCGTGCCGATGCCCGACATGAAGATGCACAGGTTGGGATCGAAGCCCATCAGCAACGGCGCAAGCACCGTCGAGCCGAACATGGCGACGACGTGCTGAATGCCCATCGCGAACATCTGCGGCCAGGCGAGGCGTTCGTCAGTACCGACGATGCGCCCCTCGACGGCGTCTGGCTGCACGCGCCAGCGGGGGAAATAGGAATCGGCCATCGCGGGGGTTCTCCTCTATTCGGCGTTTTTCGTGGACGACGGCGCGCAAAAGCAGCGCCGGACGGAATCACGCGCGAGTGTACGGAGTGCGATTGGAGGTGGCAAGCGCGGGCAAAATCGCGTGGGTGCGGGTTGGGAGCGCGGTGGGAAGTGCCGCGCAAGGCGCCTCGCGCCGGCGTGATTAGCGTGAGTTCCGGAATCTGGCGGTTAACATGGCCTCGCGGTTAACGTCGTCGCGCGGCTCGCCTCATTTACCCCGCTTTGAGATTCGTCCGATAGGAGACCAGAGATTCGGCTCTTAGACTTCTCCCGCTGCGCTGACCTCAGGCAGCGCATGCGATGTTGTTGTAACTCTCCGACTTTCCGCTCACGCTCGCCGAGTGTGAGCGGTTTTTTTTCGCCTGCGCGCTGGATGCGCGGGTCTTGGGTCCAACATCTCCGGCCGGCTGAGCCGCGATTCAGTTGTGAGCCGGGAACGCGTTTGCTGCGAGCCGCACCGTGTAGGCGCGCACATCTTCGGGCCATTGCGCGACCTTCTCTTCGAAGCGCGGCCTGTCACCTGCATAAAGCGCGCGGGTCGCTTCCTCGTAATCGGGGAGATTGCCGGCCAGCGCCGTCATGAAGCGATACACCGCCTCCTGCGCCGCGCGTTTGCGGTCGAGATGCTCGCCCGCCGCGCGCGCGGTCTCGACCAGCTTGCGCAGCGCCACCGACGCGCCGCCCGGCTGTCCGTTCAACCAGTCCCAATGACGCGGCAACAGCGTCACTTCGCGCGCGACCACCCCGAGCTTCGGCCGCCCGCGACCGCGTGGCGCGACGGCGGCTTCCGATGCATCGGCGGCTTGCGCTTCGTTGCTTGCGTCGCGGCTTGATTCGGTCTGCGCGGAATTCAGGCGCGCGACGATTTCCTGCTCGGTGCCACGCAGATCGAATTCGACGGGAGCCGCGCTGGCGTCGTCGAAAACGAGGACGGGTGCCTGTTCGCCGCGTTCGAGCACTTTCTTCACGGCGAGAGCCACCAGCGCGAACTCGCCCGACGCGATCAGACGATGACCTTCAAAGGCACTGCAGGTGCGGGGATGCGTAGTCACGACAAACTCCGGGTTCAAGAAGTCGTCGAATTATACCCGGATTAAATTAACGCACAACATATTACCCGGGTTAAATTGAACGAGTTGCCGGCTCACGACGGACCATGCCGCCGTCATGCTCCGCCGGCGCGCTAGAACCGTATGTGAACACGCGGTTACGGCCGGCATCTTTCGCCGCGTACAGGGCTTGGTCCGCCGCGTCGACCAGCCGGCGGCTGGTGATGAGCGCCTCGCCCGGCATGGTCGCGACGCCGATACTCACGGTCAACACATGGTGCGAGCTGGCCACGTGGCTGAGGGCGAGCGCCTCCACGGATGCGCGGATGGTCTCGGCTAGCGAGCGTGCGCCGTCCTGGTCCGTGTCGGGCAGGAGGACGGCAAACTCCTCGCCGCCGTAGCGCGCCATCGTGTCGCCCGAGCGCTGCACGTTGCGCGCGATGCATCGCGCCACCGTGATGAGCGCGTCGTCGCCGGCCGAGTGGCCGTACAGGTCGTTGAAACCCTTGAAATTGTCCACGTCGATCAGCAATAGGGAGAGCGGGCCGCCGTGGCGCTGCGCGCGGCGACATTCGTTCTCGACTGCCTCCTCAAAGGTGCGGCGGTTGTCCACGCCCGTGAGACCGTCCGTGCGCGCCAGCACGCGCAACTCTTCTTCCGCGAGCAGACGCCCTCGCATCTGCTGCGCGAACAGCACGGCCAGCGCGATCAGCGTGAGGTCGAGCGCGCCGATCAGCGAGCCGATGATCCACGCCCGCCGCCGCCAGCCCACATAGATGTCGCGCGTGGAAAGCGCCACGTCGAGAATCAGCGGATACATGTCGATATGGCGGAACGCATACCAGCGCTCGACGCCGTCGATTGCCGCCGTGCCGAAGAAGTCGCCGCTCGGCTGCTCGACGAAGCGCGAATAGTTGGCCGTGCCCGTCAGGTTGATGCCGATGGTCTTCGGATCGTACGGTCGGCGCATCAGCATCGTGCCGTCGCTCAACATCAGCGCCATGGACCCTCCCGCGCCGAGGTTCATCCCTTCAAAGAGACTGCGGAAATATTTGAGGCGCATGGTGCCCACCACCACGCCGCCGAAGCTGCCGTCCGCCTTGGTGATGCGCCGGCTCAGGCCGATGCTCGTGTCGGTGCCCGTCGCGCGCGGCATGAACGGGTGACTGACATAGAGCCCGACGTTGGGCGAGTCGCGATGAACCTTGAAATAGTCGCGATCGCCGAGATAGACGTGGCGCGGCGGCACGGCCTGCGAATCGAACCTGATATAGCCGGTCTCGTCGATCACGAGGATCGAGCCCATGTCTTTCGCGGTTGCCGAGCCGTCGAACAGCACCATCTGGCGCAGCGCGGGGTCCAGTTGCGCCACGCCCGGCTGCTTCAAGCCCTGGATCACCGTACGTATCGACAGATCGTAGATCTCAAGATTGCGCGACACGTCGCGCTCTATCAGCAGCGAGACATTGAAGACGGAGTCTTGCGCGCGGCGCAGCGCGTCGTCGTGCATTTGCGCGAGGACCCACACAGCGATGGCGAGTATTGCGCTGGCCAGCACGCCACTGATCGCAATGATGAGGTTCGGACGACGCGTGACCATTATGTTGGGTTCGGGCAAGCGCGGCCTTGACGCGCGGAGAGGGAAAAGCGCCGCCAAAGGGACGCGTCAATTAAAGCGCTAGGGTAACAGAGCCGGTGCCTGCCCAAATCGTGGAACAGACAGGTCTTTGCTACGTTGCGTGCCGCTTGCAAACGATGACAAAGCAACCATGATGGCTCGTCATGCTGCCGCGCTGCCGCGCCACCACCTTCGTGGCCTCAGTGAACGCGGGGGCGGCTTGCCGCGGCAAGCGCAAATTGTGGCGGTTGCAGCCGCGATTCGCCTCTACAGCCTTCATCTCATGCAAGCTTTTTAGTGGATTACCCGGCTTTGCTCAAGTCCCACTCATGCTTGCCCGATAACCGACAGATGGGATGCCGCTTTTCGTGCCTGCACCAAGCTGTGCGCAGCGGCAACACCGCGCGGGCCGAGCCGATGCTGGGCGGCCGCATAGACGCTCCCATTTACGGACCTGAGAGTCAATTGCGAAGCATCGCTTCGTTCCTGGAGAAAACATATAGATGGCCGCCCTGAACCGATTCTCTATCAAAGCGAGGCTGATAGCCGGCTTTGGCATGCTGTCCGTGATCGTCGTTGCGGTTGCCGGACTCTCGCTGAAGTCGCTCGCCGATTCCACCGACGGCTTCACCAACTTCGTGCGCGGCATCAACGCGCGCGCTGACATGGTCGTGCAGGTGCGGACCGCCGTGGATCGCCGCGCGATAGCGGCGCGCAACCTCGTACTCGTGGTGAAACCCGAGGACCTCGAGATAGAAAAAGCGCAGGTCATGCGCGCCCATGAAGACGTCGCAACGAATCTCAAGAAGCTGAACGAGATGATCAAGGACCCGGGCGCGACCGACAAGGCGCGCAGCCTGGTGGCGGAGATTGATCGCGTGGAGGCCGCTTATGGGCCCGTCGCGACCGATATCGTGAATCTGGCGCTCGCCAACAAGCGCGACGAGGCCATCGTCAAAATGGACGATCAGTGCCGCCCTTTACTCGCGGCACTGATACGCGCGACGGACGCGTATGCGGACTACGCGCATACGCGGCAGGAAGAGACCATCACCGACTATGCGACGCATTACGAGAACCGGCGCAATCTGCTGATTGCGATTTCGCTGTTCGCGGTGGCGCTTGCGGTGGCTGCGTGTGTCGTGATCACGCGCGCGGTGAGCGGACCGCTGAGCGTTGCGATAGACGTTGCGCGGACCGTGGCGGAAGGCGACCTGCGCACGCGCATCACCATCGACGGCAAGGATGAAACCAGCAAGCTGCTTGGCGCGCTGCGCGAGATGAACGAGCGTCTGACGACGATTGTCGGGCGCGTGCGCGACACGAGCACCAGCATTGCCGGTGCGGCTCGCGAGATTGCTGCCGGCAATATGGACCTGAGCCAGCGCACGGAGCAACAGGCGGCCTCGCTGCAGGAGACGGCGTCGAGCATGGAGCAACTCACGTCGACGGTGAAGCAGAATGCGGACAACGCACAGCAAGGCAGCATGCTCGCTGCGAACGCTTCGTCTGTTGCGCAAAAAGGCAGCACGGTGGTGGGCCAGGTGGTTAGCACGATGCAGGAGATCAGCGACAGTTCGACGAAGATCGCGGATATCACCGGGATCATCGAAGGGATCGCATTCCAGACCAACATTCTTGCGCTGAACGCAGCCGTGGAAGCCGCGCGCGCCGGCGAACAGGGACGCGGCTTCGCGGTGGTCGCAAGCGAAGTGCGCAGCCTCGCGCAACGCTCGTCGAGCGCGGCGAAGGAGATCAAGGAGCTGATCGCGAGCTCGGTGGACAGGATTCGCGACGGCTCGTCGCTCGCGGGCGAAGCGGGCAGGACGATGACCGAAGTCACGCACGCGGTGGCTCGGGTCACGGACATCATGTCGGAGATCGCGGCGGCCTCGAGCGAACAGAGCCGCGGCATCGAGCAGGTGAACCTCGCCATCACGCAGATGGACAACGTTACGCAGCAGAACGCGGCGCTGGTGGAACAGGCGGCGGCGGCTTCGCGGTCGATGGAGGAGCAGGGGCAGCAGTTGAGTGAGACTGTGGGGTTTTTTCGGGTGGGGGAGGGGGTGGGTGGGGGTTTTGCGGGTTCTGCGGCGCGTGGCGCTCGGGATGAGGGTGCGGGTGCGGCTGCGCACGCGGGTGCACCTGCGGCCGTGCGGGTGTCGGGGATGAAGCGGTTAGCTGGGAAAGTTGACCCACTGCCGGTCGCGGTTGCCGACGCGGATGATGGGTGGGATAAGTTTTGATTTATTTGCCGCGGTGAATGGGGCGCGCGGATTTTTTTCAAAGAAAAAAACCCGGCAGTGGTGAAGCTGCCGGGGTTTTTCGAAGCTGATGTGCTGCCTTTGGATCCGATTGGTGGAGAGGAGGAGGATCGAACTCCCGACCTTCGCATTGCGAACGCGACGCTCTCCCAGCTGAGCTACCCCCCCATCGTTCGACCAATTCTAGCACAGCCATTTCCACTTTCGCCAAGCCAGAACCCGCGACAAATCCCCCCGCCCACCTTCACTTCGACGGGTCCCCCGCCAGCACCCAATCGACCACCGCGCGAACATCCGCATCGCTCATCGACTGATGCGCGGGCATGGGAATCATGCCCCACACGCCCGAACCGCCGTCCTTCACCTTGCGCGCCAGTTTGGCCGGCGCCGCCGCGTCGCCCTTATAGCGCGCAGCAATCTGCTGGAACGACGGACCAACCAGTTTGCGATCCACCGCATGACAGCCCATGCATGCATTGGCCGCAGCAATGCGCTGACCGCTCGGCGCATCGGCGGCAAACGCTGCAGGGCCGAACAGGCCCGCCGCCGCCCCCACCGTCAACCCCATGAGAACACCCGCCAACGCACGCTTCATTGCGCAGCCTTCGGATTGCCCGGATGCACCGCGTTCGAATTCGTGACCGGCGCCGGCGCCTGCTGTTCAAGCGGCCGCGCGCTCACCGACGAATCGGGAATCGTCCCCACCGTCGCGGCGCTCGCCTCGGGCTGCGATGCCGCCACCGGCGCCGTGGCCGCAGCGGCGGCGGCCGCCGCGGCTTCCTGCGGCTGGATGTACTGGAACACCTTCACGACCTGCGTGACGCCCGGCACGCGGCTCGCCACGTCCGCACCGCGGTTGCCTTCGTCCATTGTGACGAGGCCCATCAAGTACACCGAACCGCGCTCGGCGACCACCTTGAAGTCGTTCGCCGAAATGTCCTTCTCGGCGATCAGCGCGGTTTTCACGCGCGTCTCGAGATACGTGTCGTTCGTGCGCGACGAGAACGAGCTCGCCGGCATGATCGTCAGTTCGTTCACAATCGTGTTCACGTTGTTCAAGCCGCGCACAATGCTCTCGGCGCGCTGCTTGGAAGCGTCGCCGGCGACTTCGCCGGTCAGCAGCACGCGGCGATTGAACACCGTCACGTTCACGTGTGCGGAGTCGGGCAGGTTCTGGCTGATCTGCGAGAGCGCCTTCACTTGAATCTCGCGGTCTTCGGTCTGCGCGCCGAGTGTGCGCCGGTCGGTCGCCACCAGCGCGCTGCCGCCTGCCGCGCCCGCAACGGCGAGAAAGCAACCCTGCAACGTCGCGGACAATCCCGCCGCGAACCCAACCACCAGCACGGTTCTCACCAGTGTCTTCTTGACGCGGAATACGCTCATCAACTAGCTCTCCTTCGGATCAATCTCAGTCTTCGCCCAGCAACATGGCATCTATGCCGTCGCACAGACAATGGATGGTCAGCAAATGCACTTCCTGGATACGCGCGGTGCGATCGGACGGCACGCATATGTGAATGTCGGTGTCGCTCAACACTTCCTGCATGCGTCCGCCGCCCTTGCCGCTCAGCGCGACGACGATCATCTCGCGCTCGTGCGCGGCTTCTATTGCGGCAAGCACATTGGCCGAGTTGCCCGACGTGCTGATCGCGAGCAACACGTCGCCGGGCTGCCCGAGCGCCCACACTTGCTTCGAGAAAATCTGCTCGAACGAATAATCGTTGGCGATCGCGGTTAGCACGGACGTGTCGGTGCTGAGCGCGACGGCCGGCAAGCCCGGCCGCTCGCGTTCGAAGCGGCCGATCAGTTCGGCGGCGAAGTGTTGCGCGTCGGCCGCCGACCCGCCGTTGCCGCAAGCAAGAATGCGATTGCCGTTGGCAAGCGCAGCGAACATCGTGTCGATCGCTGCGGCGATCGGCATCGACAAGGCTTCCAGGGCTTCGAGTTTGACTGCCGCGCTGTCGCGGAAGTGTTGTTGAATGCGTTCGACTGACATCGAGTCTCTATCTTCTACCGCGAGAGGGCCGCACTGCGCGGCCGTGTTGTGAAGTCGTGTTAATGACGTTGTGCGGCCCGCCTTGCTGCGCGCGGCGAACGTTGCATGCAACGCGTTACGTGAAGCCGGACACAAACACCTCGCGACATACGCTGCCGTATAGTGCCGCCGCACTCTCGCGCCGACTGTTGTCCGCCGCCCCGTAGCTCGCACGCGAGCGCAAGTTTATCGCACTAACACGCGTTCTCCGCGCATTGCATCAGACTTCGTCGGCACGGAAAGCGTCGCGCAACCACACGAGCCGCCCCGCTTCGAAGGCAATCACGTCGAAGCGGCAAGCGGGCTGCGGCCCTGCGCGCGAAATCTGCGTAGCAAGGTAATGCTGCGCGGCGCGCACGATCCGCTGCCGCTTCTGCCACCCGATGCTGGCCGCCGCGCCGCCATACTTGCGCTGCGCGCGCGCACGCACTTCGACGAAAACCAATGCACCGTCGCGCTCGCGCATGATCAGATCGATCTCACCGCCGCGGCACGACACGTTACGTGCAACCAGACGCAAGCGCTGGCGCTGCAAAAATTCCTGCGCGCGTAGCTCGAAAGCCGCGCCGACGTGTTTGGACTCCGCTTGCCCTGAAAAGTTGTCGGGCAAAGAGGCACGCGGCCTGGGGCCCCGCGCAGGCTTCGCGGGAGCTGCGTTCTCAACTGGCACACCGCCCGGAGCGCCTCGCCCTGCGTGGCACAATGACGGCCTCGTTCCGTCCGTTTGCGTTTTCTGCCTCATGACTCCTCTCTTCGAACTCGCGCAAGGACAGCAGTACCCCGCCGCCGCGCTGTATGTGGTGGCCACGCCGATCGGCAATGTCGCAGACATCACGCTGCGTGCGCTGCATGTGCTGGGACTCGTGGATCGCATCGCCGCCGAGGACACCCGCAACACCGGTCAGTTGCTCGCGCGCTATGGCATTTCCAAGCCGCTGATCGCGGTCCATCAGCACAACGAGCGAGCCGCCGCGCAACGCATCGTCGAACATCTGCAGGCCGGCGAGCGCGTGGCCTATGTGTCGGACGCGGGCACGCCGGGCATTTCGGACCCGGGCGCAAAACTCGTCGATGCCGTGCGCGACGCAGGACTTGCCGTCATTCCGCTCCCAGGCGCGAGCGCGCTCGCAACCGCGCTGAGCGCAGCCGGCGATTGGGTCGCGACGTTCTCGTTTCTCGGCTTTCTTCCGCCCAAACCCAAGGCGCGTGCCGCCACGCTGCAAACGCTGGCTGGTCATCCGCACGCCATGGTGTTCTATGAGGCGCCGCACCGCATCGTAGAAACGGTGCAGGCGTTGGCCGATACATTGGGTGGCGAGCGCAGGCTGCTGATCGCGCGAGAACTGACGAAGTTACACGAAGCCTTGCATTGCGGCACCCTGGCCGAAGGGCCAACGTGGCTCGCCGCCGATTCCAACCGGCAACGCGGTGAGTTCGTGCTGGTGGTGGAAGGCGCGCAGCAGGAAGCGGCCGGCGAACACGATCACGACGCGTTGCTCACCATCCTGCTGGAAGAATTGACGGTGAGCAGCGCGGCAAAGGTCGCGGCCGCGATCACGGGCACGTCGCGTAACGCGCTGTACACGCGTGCGCTCGCACTCAAGAAGGACGAGGACTGAGGCTGAAAGCGGCAGCCCGGCAAGCGCAATTACGCAGCAGCACGGTCGCACCGCCGGGCAGCCGCACAGCCGCACAAAACAAGAAGGGCCGCTCAAACCCATGAGCGGCCCTTCTTTACTTCACAACAGGCGGTGGCGCAACTCGCGCGCGTGCCTTGTTGTCCCTGTCTCACGCGGCGGCGCTGCGAGCCCCGTCACACTTACTTCTGTGCGGTCGATCCGGAGGTGGACGCGAGCATTTCTTCACGCGCGGCGCGCGCTTCTTCCTGCGTCAGTCCTTCAATCTTCACGCGAGCGGTGCCTGCGTGACGCATCTCGAGCATGTTCGCCGCCGCCATCGACAGGTCGATCACGCGGCCGCGCGCATACGGGCCACGGTCGTTGATTCTTACGACCACCGAGCGCGACGTGGCCGGATTCGTCACACGCACGTAGGAGCCGAGCGGCAGCGTGCGGTGCGCCGCGGTCATCGCGTGCATGTCGTAACGTTCGCCATTCGCGGTGCGGCGGCCATGGAAACCCCGGCCGTACCAGGAAGCGCGGCCGGTCTGATGGAAGTCCGACACGTCGGAGCCGTCATCCGTGAGCGGCTTCGCGTCGGCCAGCGAAGGGCCCTTGACAGCGGCGTCGGAGGCCGGCGCGCTGCCGTAGGCTTGCGGTCCGAAGGAAGCGGCCTGGGCGTTGTTCGTGCGAAGCGGCACAGCGTTTGCGACGCTGTTGTCGGCGCCCGGGGGCGTCGCACAACCGGCCAGCACAAAAAAGGCAAAAAGAGTCCCCAGACCACGGGATAACCGAGTTTTCATAGACGTGCAATCACATTGTCGAGCCGCATCACGCGTTGTTGAGCGTGCTGCTACTCCGGCGGCAAGGGACGGCAACGCGCCGCGCAGACGAGCGCAGTACGTCAAAGCCCGGACGCAGCTCACTCAGCTGCTACCGCACGGTTAATTTTCACGTCTGGCGCAACCTGTCCCCGGCAGCCTGACCAGACCCCACATGCCGCCATCGAACGTGGCAAACACGTTCTTGCGCGCGAAACTCAGCGCGCAGGAACGGCGGCGTAGGCCCCACCCAGCGTCACGACGGTTAGCGTCGTAGCAGGCGCGCGGCGCCTGGCTGGGCAAGACGTGTGCATCGAATGCATCGATACCTGATGGCCGTCATACCGCGACAGCCCTTACTTGAGTGGCGATCCGCGCTCCCATTTTTGATGGGCACGCACCGCCTTGTGGCAGCACGATTCCTCGTGCATGGGGTCCATTATACCCAAAACAGAATTCTGTGTTGCTAAGGGACTGAAAACTTTGATGAATCTTCACCATTGCTGCAAAAATCGGCAGACAAATTCAGGTCGGCCCAACACGTGCTGGCCTGCGAGGAGCCCCGGCGCGCGCGCTTGAGACGCCGGTACAATCAACGTTTTCCTCGCGCCGCCCTCATCCATGAAAGTCACCTTGATTCCCGTTACGCCGTTCCAGCAGAACTGCTCGCTGCTCGTTTGCGAGTCGACCGGTCGCGCGGCCGTCGTCGATCCGGGCGGCGACCTGGAAGTGATCCAGGGCGAGATCGCACGCCAGAAAGTGAGCGTCGAAAAAGTGTTCCTGACGCACGGTCATATCGACCACTGCGCGGGCGCAAAGACGCTGGCTGTGCACTACGGCGTCCCTATCGAGGGTCCGCATGCAGACGAGCGCTTCTGGCTCGACAAGTTGCCGGATCAAAGCACGCGCTTCGGCTTTCCGGCAGCAGAGGCGTTCGAGCCCGACCGCTGGCTCGACACGGGCGACACGGTGCAGTTCGGCGAGGAAACGCTCGAGGTCTATCACTGCCCCGGCCACACGCCAGGCCATGTGGTGTTTTTCAGCCGCGCGCATCGGCTCGCGCTGGTCGGCGACGTGCTGTTCGCCGGCTCGATCGGCCGCACGGACTTTCCGCGCGGCAATCATGCGGACCTCATCCGGTCGATCCGCGAAAAGCTCTGGCCGCTCGGCGACGACGTTACGTTCGTGCCCGGCCACGGCCCCGCCTCCACGTTCGGCGCCGAGCGGCGCAGCAATCCCTACGTCGCCGATGGAGTGGTCGCATGAGCAGCGAAATCTACGTCAGTACCGACGTCGAAGCGGACGGGCCGATTCCCGGCCCGCATTCGATGCTGAGTTTCGCCTCCGCCGCCTACACGGAAGACAAGCAGTTGATCGGCACCTTCTCCGCCAACCTGGAACTGCTCGAGGGCGCCGCGCCGCACCCGGTGCAGGAAGCATGGTGGAAGACTCAGCCGGAGGCATGGGCGGCGTGCCGCACCGACTTGCAGCGTCCGGAGGCGGCGCTTGCGGCCTATGTCGACTGGGTCGAGGCGCTGCCGGGCAAGCCGGTGTTCGTGGCCATGCCGGCCGGCTTCGACTTCACTTATATGTTCTGGTACATGATGCGCTTTGTCGGACGTTGCCCGTTTTCGTGGTCTGCGCTCGACATCAAGACGCTCGCCTTCGCGATGACCGGCCTGCCGTATCGCAAGAACATCAAACCGCGCTTTCCGAAACACTGGTTCGACGAGCATCCGCACACCCACGTCGCGCTCGACGACGCCATCGAGCAAGGCGCGCTTTTTTGCAACATGCTGAAGGATCTGCGCGCGCTGCAGGCGGCCGGCGCTGCCGCCAGCCAAGAAGGGGACGCCTCAGGACAAAAACCCGCTGACGTCCGGGCAAATTAGGTAATCTCCCTCGTTGGAGGCGTTTTTCATTGCGTTTCGTTTTCGAGCCCTCTACCATGCGGTGATACGGCGACGCAAACGGAGGCGCAGTTGACACTCGATACGTTCTCTCAAAAAATCCTGCGCCTTCTGCAGCTGGATGCACGCCGTTCGGTGCAAGAAATATCCGATCAGGTCGGCCTGTCGAGTACGCCCTGCTGGCGGCGCATCAAGGACATGGAGCAATCGGGCGTGATTCAGCGCTACACCGCGCTGCTGGATCGCGAAAAGCTGGGGCTGCACGTTTGCGCGCTCGCGCATATTCACCTCACGCGCCATACGGAAGGTGGCGTCGAGCAGTTCGAGCGGGAGATCGCCACCTGCCCCGAAGTCACCGAGTGCTACAGCACGACCGGCGAGTCGGACTACATCCTCAAGATCGTTGCGCCGGACATCAAGGCGTATGACACGTTCTTGCATGAACGCATCTTCAAGATTCCGGCCGTCGCGCAGGTGCGCACGAGCGTTGTGCTGCGCGAAATCAAGTTCGATACGCAGTTGCCGCTTTGAGGCGGGAACGGGAGCGGGGAGTTAGCTGTGGTCGGCGGTCGGTTTGATCAGCGGCGTTTGGAAGAGCGGCGTGCTGCTGGCAGCAATCTTGAGTGCTCGCGCTGAGATCGCGCGGAGCTATCTATGTGCTTTTACCGCGACCTCACCGCGATCTCGCTGCAATCTCACCTCGACGTGGCTGCGATCTGGCGGCCATCTCCTTCTGACCCAGTCAGCATCCGCGCGTCGGCCGTCTGGCTCCGCGGGCATGTGCTCGCCATAAAGACGTAGGCGCGCCCAGCCCTATGCCGCCTTAGGCTCATGCAGCGCCTCAAGCAGCACTATGCGGCGTCGCGCGCTCATCGCGACGATCGCTTGCCGCACCGCCTTCCGTAGACGACCCGCTTTGCGTCGCAGGCGTGCTCACCTCGCGTAGCAGCTGCAGCCTGCGCGCGCCGATGCGCCGCTTGAGCGCGGCCAGATCGATGCGCTCCATCCCTTGCCCGTCACCGCTGCCCGGACCGCGCGAAGTCTGCGCCGGCAACACCACGTCGACATCGAGCCCGGTGCTCAGATAATGAATGTTCACTGCCGCAGCCTTCGCGCCGCCTGCCGCGAGCGCTGCATTCACGTCCGCGACGATCCGCTCGCGCGGCGGCAGGCCGACAGGCGGGTGTGCAACCGCATCGTTCTCGGGATCGACGTGGATCAGCGCGTCCAGCACGCGGCTGTCGTTCAGCACACGAAGCCGCGCCGTCTCGGCAATGTAGTGCCCTTCCGACACCGAAATCAGCGGATCGACCAGGATATGCGCATCGACCAGTGCGAAATCGCCCATTTTGCGTGTGCGCATTTCGTGGACGTCGCGCACGCCGGGGGTCGACAGGAGCAGCGCGCGCATGTCCGCGGTGGCGGCTTCGTCCAGCGCGCGGTCGGAAAGATCCTGCAGCGCGTCCCATCCGAACATCCAGCCCATGCGCGCCACCATGAAGCCGACGATTGCCGCCGCGATGGGATCGAGCAACCGCACGCCGGCCAGACTGCCGAGAATACCGAGCGCCACCACAAGCGACGACGCCGCGTCGGAACGCGCATGCCACGCATTGGCAATCAGCATGGCCGAACGCACGCGTTGCGCTTCGCGCAGCATGTAGCGAAACAGCCCCTCTTTCGAGACGAGCACCAGCACAGCGACGACGAGCGCGCTAAGGTGGACGGCGGGAATGTTGTCGAGATCGGCGAGGCGCGTGCCGGCACGCCACAACATGCCGAAGCCGACCGCGATCAGCAGCGCGCCGAGGAACAGCGACGCGACTGTTTCATAGCGGCTATGGCCGTAGTTGTGATCTGCGTCCGGCTTTGCGCCGCTATGCCGATTGGCAAACAGCACGACAAAATCGGAAATCAGGTCGGCGAGAGAATGGATACCGTCGGCGACCAATGCCTGAGAGTGCGCGAACACGCCGACGGCGATTTGCAACGCCATCAATACCGCATTCAGCACAATACTGACAAACGTGCTTTTGCGCGCGACGCGGTGTTTTTCAGCGGATTCGACGGCGGCGGAAGGCATTGGAGCAGGAAGTAGGCGATGAATTCCTACATTCTACCCGCCCGGCCCTTGGAACGAGCGCGCAATGCCAAAAACAGCGTTTGAAATCAATCGCTTATGAAAACGAAAAGCATTCGCATTCGAACGGTGCGCAGCCGCGACACGCCGCGGATATAACGCGTCGAAAGGCGCAACGAAAAAGCCGCGTCGGGAACAACACGCGGCCTTAGCGGGAGGGCCCGGCGCGTACAGCCATGGCCCCTATTCGCATTACGTTTAGTGCCACACGCATTACCAACGATTAATCTCGCGCAAGTGCGCGAGTAAGCCTCTGTTCTGCTTACTTCTGAATCAGAAACTTATCGCGGTCCATACCGGCAATCCACCGCGGCGGTTTGCCGCGGCCCGACCATGTGCTGCCGCTTTCCGGGTCGCGATATTTAGGCGCGACGCCGGCACGCGGCCGGGCAGCCTTGGAGCCCTTGGGCGCACGACCGCCGCCGAGTTCGCTCAGCGAAATGCCGTAGTCGGCCATTTTCTGTTTGATTTCGTTCAGCACTTCCGCATATTCACGCGACTTCGCCTCTTCGATCTGCTTTTCCAGCTTCTCTCGCTGCGCGAGTAGTTCCTTGTAGGAAGACATAGGTTCCCTTGTGGTTTGGATTAACGACTGCCAGTCTGGAGCCGGCTTGCCCTTTGAAGGTGCTCATGCCTCGGAATTGAACGGGAGATTAACACAAAATAGAAAGACCACAAACGCGCCGACAGAAACTAATACGTATTCATTTCAAAAACTTTCGGTGCGCGGCACTGTCGCGCGCCCGGCTTTCATTTAGCTGGCTCCGCATTTTGCAAGGAAAACGCGCACGAGCCGGTAAATATGGGTGATTAATTATCAGCGCATGAAAATTAAGACAGATCGCGCAAGAAAACATTTCATTTCATGAAAGCTTCAACAGGAAACGTCGTAACATATTGTGTCACGACCCCGCGCCGTTTTCGGCGATAAGGTTTTCCCGAATAGGTCGTAAATAGCTACCCGCCTTGCCGTCGAATGCAATCTTCTAGCGCCACATGCAAGGTTTCTATATCGGGCTTCCCGCTTTCAAATGCGAAACGTTTGCGCAGACCGCTTTGCCGCAAATCCAGCCCATACCGGTCGACGCCAATCAGTTGGTAGCCGGTGGCACTCAGCAGCGCGTCTGCAAATTCGCCGATGAGCGCGTCTTCGTCATGCTGCTCGAGTGGCGCAAGCGCGTCCAGCTCGTCGCCGCCCAGCCATCCCATTGCCCCGAAGCCGCCGATATAACGCAGGCGGTCGAGCTTCATCGCCCAGAACGTGAAGTCGCCGAGCACGAGATAGCGTTCCGCGTCCGGGTGATAGCGCAGATACCGCGCGATAAGCCCGGGCGCCGGATCGACAGGTTCGAAACGGCCCAGCAGTGTGGCGCGCTGACCGTTGAGCACATCGCCGTCGGGCGCGTCGACGACCAGGAAGCCGGCCCGCGGGTCCGCATGCAGATTATGCGTATGCTCGGCGAGCCGGCTCACGAGGATGGTCGGCCGGTGTGCGTGGTCAGGCGCGAACGGCAGCACGGACGGATAAGGAAAGCCCTCCGGCTGGCGCGCATGCGTCGCGAGCGTGCCGACCGCGGCGGTATGCAACAGATTCAAGGGTGCTTGCGCAGGAATGTTCAAGTGCCGTCCTCGATGAATAAACGCTTTGAATAACCGCTTGAGCGAACGCTTGCCGACGCCGGTGGCCGATACGACCGCTACGGCGACCGGGGTGACGTCAGGCATGCGGCGTGCGTCCCGCCCGGATTCGCGGGCCGACGCGCCGAAGGGCGCGCAAACCGCGCCCGGCGCGCGCGAAACTCGCGATTCCGTGGCTTCAAGCATAAGACACCGTGCTTCGTTAGAATCGGAAATTCGCTTTCAGTGCGCTTTCTTTCGCATCCATCCCCTTCACGAGACTTCCGTGTCCGATCGCTCCACCGATTTCACCACCATTCCCGCCGCCCACCGGAACCTGTCCGACACCGCGCGTCAACGAGCGCGCATTGCGACGATGGCGCTGTTCTTCATTGCCGGCATGGTGTACGGGTCGTGGGGCGTGCACGTGCCTACGGTGCGTGACCGCTTCCACCTCAGCCCCGCCATGCTGTCGCTTGCGCTTCTTGCGGTCGCCGGTGGTTCGATTGGCGCGATGGCGGCCAATGCGTCCTGGATTGCGCGCGTCGGCACGCGGCGCGCCTGTCTCACCGGCGGCCTCGTGATGGCGCTCTGTGTCGCGCTGATCCTCGTGGTGCCTTTCTACTGGCTGCTCCTGATCGTGCTGGCCATGTTTGGCGCGGGCATGGCCACGCTCGACGTCGCGATGAACGCCGAAGCGAGCGCCGTCGAAAAGGCGCTGCGCAAACCGATCATGTCGTCGTTGCATGGCATGTTTAGCGTAGGTGGGATGGTGGGCGCCGCGGTCGGCGGCGCGTTGCTCGCGCATGGCATGGCGCCGGCCGTGCATCTGGCGTTGGCGTCGGCCGTCAGTGCACTCGTGCTGATCGCGGCCTGCCCGTCGGTGCTGCCGCATGTGCCGCACGACGAACATCCGGACTTGGCTACGCCGCGCACGAGCCGTTGGCGTTCCCCTGCGCTGTGGGCGCTCGGCACCGTGGCGCTCGTCGCGCTGATCGCGGAAGGCGCCATGTACGACTGGGCGACTGTCTATATGCGCGACGTCGTCCTTGCCACACCGGCGTCAGCGAGCGCCGCCTATGCCGCATTCTCGGGCGGCATGGCCGTCGCGCGCTTTGCCGGCGACGCGGTGCGCGCCCGCTTCGGCGCTCCGCAACTGGTGATGGGAAGCGCGACGCTTGCCCTTGTCGGGATGATCGGCGCGCTGTTGCTGCCAACGCCGGTCGCGGCGCTGATCGGCTTCACGCTGATGGGCCTCGGCCTTGCCAACATGATGCCGGTGCTGTTCGCCGCTGCCGCCAGCGTGAAGGGAGTCCACGCGGCCGAAGGGCTCGCACACGTCGCGGGGCTTGCGTACTTCGGGCTGCTGTTCGGGCCGGTGGTGATCGGCGCAGTCGCGCAGGTGACCAATCTGTCGATTGGGCTGTCCGTGGTCGCGGTGTGCTGCGCAGTGATCGCGATCGTCGGTCCGAAGGTGCTGCAACGCCTGAAGATCTAGCGACCTCCCTCGCGCCGCCACGCAGCAGAAATTCCAGACGCGACGCATGCAGTCCACTCGAAAGCGGGCGAACCGTGAACGCCGCGAACGTATTCCATGCGCCCGCAATTCAGTCGCAATCAAAGAACCGCAAACGATTGCGCGTCACAACGCCCAGACCGTCACAACGCTCTGACCGTCACAACAGCCGCAACCGGTACGGCCAACGCACCGCCAACGCACGCTGAGCGCACGGCTCACGCACGCCCAACCCAATAGCATCCGCCAAAGAAAAAAGGCACGCGACCCAAGGTCTGCGTGCCTTCCAATCATGCCGCCACGGACAGCGCAACGCTGCCCGCGCACATGCGTATTACATCTTCACCACGTCGAGCAGCGTCTTCTTGCCCGACTTGTAGTTGTACAGCGAGATCACGCCGTGCTTCAGATCGCCCTTCGAGTCGAAGCTCGTCTGGCCGATCACACCCTTGTAGTCGGTGTTCGGCATGGCTGCGAGGATCTTCGCCGGATCGGTGGAGCCAGCGCGCTTCATTGCGTCGACGATGATGTACACCGCGTCATACGTGAACGGAGCGTAGATCTGGATCGGCTGGCCGAAACGCTTCTGGTACTTCGCCTGGAACGCCGAGCCGCCTTCCATCTTTTCGAGCGCCATGCCGGCTTCCGAGCAGACGATGTTGTCGGTTGCGTCGCCAGCCAGGTCGGACAGCTTGTCGGTACACACACCGTCGCCTGCCAGCACCTTGGCGCGCAGGCCGAGCTGCTTGGCTTGCTTCGCGAACGGGCCGCCGGTAGCGTCCATGCCGCCGTACATGATCGCGTCCGGGTTTTCGCCCTTGATCTTGGTCAGAATCGCGCGGAAGTCGACAGCCTTGTCGTTCGTCGCGTCATGCGACATCACGTTCAGACCCAGCGACTTCGCCGTCTTTTCGAACTCGTTCGCGAGACCCTGGCCATAAGCGGTGGAGTCGTCGACGATCGCGACGCTCTTCACTTTCAGACCCTTGGCTGCGTAGTTAGCCAGTGCCGGACCTTGCTGCGCATCGGTTGCAACGACGCGGTACGTCGTCTTGAAACCTTGCTGCGTGTAGGCCGGGTTGGTTGCCGACGGCGAGATCTGCACGATGCCCGCATCGCTATAGATCTTCGAAGCCGGGATCGAGGTGCCCGAGTTCAGGTGGCCGACCACTGCGACGACCTTGTCGTCGACCAGCTTCTGTGCGACCTGCGTTGCAGTACGCGGGTCGGCTGCGTCGTCCTGTGCGTCGAGTTGCAGCGTGACCTTCTGGCCGCCGATCGTCAGGCCCTTCGCGTTGATTTCTTCAACGGCGAGGCGCGCGCCGTTTTCGTTGTCTTTCCCCAGGTGAGCGATACCGCCAGTCAGCGGTGCAACGTGACCGATCTTGACGACCGTGTCCGCTGCGGCCGTTGTTGCCAACGTTGCGAACAGCATCGCCGCAGCGCTGATCGGCAACAGCTTTTGAATCTTGATGTTCATGTAAGTCTCCAGTTTCGGTCCCAAAAACAACGTAATCGCCCTGTGCCCCCGCTTCCCCAACACGTGTCGCTCAGTCCCGTGGACGACCACGCCGGTTGCATCGTTCATGCACTTGGCAGCACGTTTGCCGGACTGTTTGTGACAGGCGGCAAACCGTACTTGCGCGCAAGTGTAGGCCATCAAATTAATTTGTGGGACTTTTTTGAGGAAGTGGGATCAACACTAATAGCGTTTATCCAGCGGGGCCCGGTTCGGGCCTGGCGCGCGGCCTGCAAAGCACCGGCCCATGCGGGTTTGCGCTATGTGGGTTATGCGCGGGCATAACCACTAAAGCTTTTGGCGAACCCACCGTTAACGGTTTGAATGAGGATTTGGATGACGCTTCGAATGCGGTTTCGAATAACGTTTCGCGCAGGGCGGCAATCGTCTCGTGCAGCCTGAATTTCGTTAAAACGACGCGCGCCGCAAGCGGGGCCGGCGCGCGCCTGACTCGTTGCCGCTCAGGGTTTGAAGGCGGCGATGCGCGCGCTTGCCGCGCGCCACTCCTCTTCGAGCTGCGCCATCAATTCGGCCGCGCCGAAATCCTCGCGGCGCGCACGACCGAGCGGCGCGCCCTGTCCCGACCACAGCGACAGATAGTCGCCGTTCTGCGCGCGGCCGGCGGTCTGCCGCAACTCCTGCGTCAAGGCGTTTTGCACGGGATACGGCGCGATCTTCTGCGGTGCTTCGCTCAGACGCTGCATCAACGGATTGCGTATGCCTCGGGCATGGCGGCCTGTGATCGCGCGCGTGACCGAAGTGGAGGTGTCCGATATGGAGCGCAGCCGCTCTTTCCATGCCTGCGGTATCGCGCTTTCGCGCGACGTGAGAAACGCCGTGCCCATCGCGGCGGCTTGCGCGCCGAGTGCGAGCGCGGCGACGATACCGCGTCCGTCCATGATGCCGCCCGCGGCGAGCACCGGGAGCCCCGTTGCGTCGACGAGTTGCGGCACGAGCGCCATCGTACCCACCAGCGCGTCTTCGAACGACCCGAGGAAAGTGCCGCGATGCGCGCCCGCCTCCGAGCCTTGTGCGGCGATCGCATCAGCGCCCGCGTCGCGCCACGCGACGCCTTCGGCGACATGCGTCGCCGTGCCGATTACGTATTGACCGTTCGCATGCAGCCGTGCGACGTCCTCGCGCGACAGTAGCCCGAAGGTGAAGCTCACTACCGGCACGCGCGTTTCGATCAGCGCCTGCAGTTGCGCGCGGAAGTCCGGCGCATAGCGTTCCAGCGGCCGGCCCGGCGGCAAACCGAGGTCGGCGCGCACCGGATCGATCGCTTCGAGCGCGCGGCGCACGGTGGTGTCGTCGGGCGCCGCGGGTTCCAATACGAACAGATTGACGCCGAAGGGACGATCGGTCAGCGCGCGAATCGCCGCGACGTCGCTCGCAATTTTCTCCGGCGAGAGCGCCGCGCCCGCCAACGTGCCGAGTCCGCCGCTATTGGACACGGCGGCAACCAGTTCGGGCGTCGTGGCGCCCGCCATCGGCGCCTGCACGACCGGTACCCGCAGCGCAAAACGCTCGGCAAACGGCGTCACAAACTTGCCTTCAGTCATGATGGATTCTCCTTCGCGCAATCCGCTCGCCATACCGGCGAACACTACGTTGGACTCTACCGACCCGACGCGCAACGGAAAAATGAATTATCGAGAACGTTTCGATCCCCCGACGAGATTGCCCGGGCGCGCCGCACCGCCCCTCGCTTGCAATCCGCCGCCACCGCTTTGGGCGCCCTGCCTGCACCAGCAATCTTTTGGTGGCAAACTGACCGCCCGCTTCAGGCATTCGAGCCTCTGGCATTCACTTTGACCCGATTCGCAGACCGGATTCGCCGGTCGCGCGCGACTATGGAGAACACCATGAGCATCACTTCACGATGGATCGACATTCCTGCCGGCAACGACACCTTCGGCGGATATCTGGCCGTGCCCAAGGGCGGCAAGGGGCCCGCCGTCATCATCATTCAGGAAATTTTCGGCGTGAACAGCCATATCCGCTCGGTCGCGGATCAATATGCGCAGGACGGCTACGTGGCACTCGCACCGGACGTGTTCTGGCGCGTGCAGCCGCGCGTCGAGCTGACGTATGAAGGCGCCGACCGCGCGAAGGGCGTCGAACTGATGCAGAAGCTCGACGCGAACCAGGCCGCGGAGGACATCGGCGCGGCTGCCGCCGCGTTGCGCGCCATGCCCGAAGTCACGGGCAAGCTTGCTGCAATCGGCTTCTGCTATGGCGGATTGCTTGCGTACCTGAGCGCGGCGCGCGGCAGCGTCGATGCTGCAGTCGCCTACTACGGCGGCGGCATCCAGAACCGGCTCGACGAAGCCGCCAAGGTCAAGGTGCCGATGCAGTTCCATTACGGCGAACTGGACACGCACATTCCGCTGTCGGCTGTCGGCCAGATTCAGGAACGCTTCGCCGGCCGCACCGATACCGAGTTCCACATTTATCCGAACGCCGATCACGGCTTCAACTGTTCGGACCGCGCGTCGTACAACCAACGCGCCGCCGCGCTCGCGCATGGCCGCACGCTGACGTTCCTCGGCGAACGGCTCTAAACCGTGCGTTGGGCGCAGCTCGTCGCTGCCGCGCCCAGTTCAGGTACGCTGTGCAATACGGCGCGTCGCTGGCGCGCCGTATTGTTTTGTGCGCGCAACGCACGCGGTTCGATAATCGCGCGGCAGTTGTGCCGGCGTGATGAGCGCGCCCTATCGTTTTATGCGCGCGACGCACGCGGGTCGATAATCGCGCCGCGGCTATCCCGTCGACCCGCCGTTCGCGTGTGTCGACAACCCGAATTCAATATCCGACAGCGAGGCTCCTTTCGTGCTCTCAGACTATCTCGCCTACGACGCCTTCGCCCTTGCCGAACTCGTGCGAACTCGCGAAGTCAGCGCGCGCGAGTTGCTCGACACGGCAATCTCGCGCGCGGAGGCGGTCAATCCCGCGATCAACGCGATCGTGCTGAAGGACTATGACGCGGCCCGCGAACGCGCGTCGCGTTTCGACGCGAACATGGCGAACGGCGTGAACGCCGCGCATGGCGCGCATGGCCAGGATGCCGGTGGCATGGAAACGGCGCAGACGGCGCTTGCCGGCGTGCCCTACCTGATAAAGGATCTCGGCGCAGCGGTCGCCGGTCTGCGCATGACAATGGGCAGCCGTCACTACCGTCACTTCATTCCCGCCGACGACGCGCCGGTCGTCGCGCTGGCCAAAGCGGCGGGGCTGAACATCTTCGGCAAGACGAGCACCTCGGAGCTCGGCCAGATGCCTTATACGGAGCCCGAACTATTTGGCGCGTGCCGCAATCCGTGGAACCTCGACCATACGCCGGGCGGCTCCAGCGGCGGCGCGGCGGCGGCGGTCGCTGCCGGCATCGTGCCCCTTGCGCATGCATCGGACGGCGGCGGCTCGATCCGCATTCCCGCATCGTGCTGCGGCCTCTTCGGGCTCAAGCCGTCGCGCGGGCGCGTGCCGCGCATGCCTGCCGCGGTCGTGGCCGGAGAGCTCGGCGTCGATCACGCCGTGTCGCGCAGCGTGCGCGACAGCGCGTTGCTGCTGGACCTGCTGGCAGGCAACGCGGACCGTCCGCTCGGCGCGCCCGGGACGTTTCTCGCCGCAAGCAGGGAGCCGTGCAAACCGCTCAGCATTGCCTACGTCACCGAGCCGATGCTCGCCGCGTCGCTTTCCGCCGACGCGCGCGCCGCACTCGAAGACGCCGCGCAACTCGCCCGCTCGCTTGGCCACAATATCGAGCCGATTTCGCTCGGCATCGATTTCGCGTCGGTCAGGCATGCGTTTCTCACGCTGTGGTCCGTCACCGCGGAAGACCTCGTGCTGAACGCCGAGCGCATTACCGGGCGCAAGCCGCTGCGCGACGAGTTCGAAATTTCGACATGGGCGATGGCGCACGTCGGCCGCAAGCTCGGCGAGCGAGGCTTGCCCGCTGCGCTCGAAGAACAGCGCCGCATCACCGCGCGTCTGACCGACCTGTTGAGCCGCTACGACGTGATTCTGTGCGCGACGCTCGCCGGCGCGCCCATCAAGATCGGCGAGATGCAGCCAACGCCCGCCGAGCGGATGCAGATGCGCGCGGTCAGCGCAATGCCGCTCGAACCGCTGCTCAAAAAGCTGCTCGCCGAGGCGGCGGACAAGGCCTTCTCGTGGGCAGGTTGCACGGAGCTGTTCAATCTGAGTGGCCAGCCGGCGATGTCGGTGCCGCTCTACTGGAATGCGCGCGGACTTCCCGTCGGCGTGCAGTTCGCCGCGCGCGAAGGCGGCGAAGCGACACTGCTGCGCCTCGCCGCGCAACTCGAAGCGGCGCGGCCGTGGTTCGACAGGCGGCCGCCGCTGATCAACGCGCGCAGCTAGGGGGCGGGGAAAAGTGCCGAGTGGGGAGGCGCCTGGGGGGCATGCGTTGCGGCGGCGTGAGGCGCGAGGCGTGGGGCCCATTGCCCGTTGCCTATTGCCCGTTGCGTATTGCGTATTGCGTATTGCGTATTGCGTATTGCCTATTGCCCATTGCATTGCCGCGGGCCCAGTGCATTTCGTTGCCCCAGCCAAAGTGCATTGCGTCGTGAAGACGCGGCGTGCATTCCTTCGGAAACGCGCAGCTAACACTTCGCGTGACTGAGGCGCGGCGTGCATCTGCGTTGTGACCGAAGGCGCCCGTAGCTCTGCGTTGCCCAAGCACGGCGCGCATTGCATTGCGGGTCACAAAGGCCAGCCACAAAGGCGAGCTACGATTGCCAGCGCGTGCTTGCGAGCCAGGATTGTGAGCCGCTCAAGCCGGCTTGCGCCGCGCATCCAGATCCACATGACGCTGGCCGGGCATGCACGCCACCGCCGCGATCGACGCAGCCAGTCCCGCCATTACGTAATAAGTGGGGGCGAGTGGCGAACCAGTGACCTCGGTGAGCCACGTGACGACGAAAGGTCCGAAGCCGCCGAACATCATCACCGCAAGGTTGTAGGCCAGCGACAGACCCGTTGAGCGCACATGCGCCGGGAACAGCTCGGCGATCATCGCGCCGAACGGTCCGTAATAGCCGGACAACGTAATGGAAAGAAGCGCCTGCACGGCAACCAGCTTGGATACGCTGGGCGCCGCCGCGAGCCATGCGCACAGCGGGTAGATGATCGCGAGCGTGAGCACCAGCGACCACAGCGAAAGCCACTTTCGCCCTATCCTGTCCGACCACGCGCCCGTCAACGGCGAGAGCACCATCAGCAGCAGGTTGCCTGCGATCACCGCGTAGAACGACTGCGCGTAGGGCAGCTTCAGTTGCGTGACCGCGAACGTCGGCAGATAGCTGATCAGCACATAGAGCGTCACCGTGAGCGCGATGACGCAGCCAAGCCCGCACAGCACGTCGCGACTGTGGCCGCTGAAGAGCTCGCGCAAGGTTGCGCGCCGCGCCGTTTTCTGCGCGAGGAGAAACACTTCGGAGTCCGCCAGATGCCGGCGAATGTAGACGCCGAGCGGCCCGATCAGCAGACCGATAACGAACGGCACGCGCCAGCCCCACGACTTCAGCGCTTCCGGACTCAAGCCATGTGTGATCCCCGCGCCCACCAGCGAACCGAACAGCAACGCGGCCGACTGGCTCGCCATCTGCCAGCTGCCGTAGAAGCCGCGCCTCGAGAATGGCGCCGCTTCGATCAGCAGCGCCGTTGAACTGCCGAACTCGCCGCCGGCGGAGAAACCTTGCAGCAGGCGGCCGAGTACGATCATCAACGGCGCGCCAATGCCGATTGCCGAATACGGCGGCGCAATGGCGAGCAGCAGAATGCCGAGCGTCATCAGCGCGATGACGACGACGAGCGCGGCCTTGCGTCCAGCGCGATCCGCATAAAGTCCAAGGACGATGCCGCCCACCGGCCGCATCACGAAAGCGACGCCGAAACTCGCCGTGGCGAGCAGCAAAGAGGTGTGGTCACTGCCGGCGGGAAAGAACAGTTGCGCGATGACCACCGTCAGCAAGCCGAACACGGTTAAGTCATACCACTCGAGCGCGTTGCCAATGACCGCCGCCACGACGGCGCGGGTGTTGAGGCTTCTCGACGCTGGCGACATGCGAATCTCGAGCCTCCGGAAAGTGTCTTGTGACGGTTCCTGCCGGTGCCGTGACGAACTCGCCAGAACTAACGCGAGCCGCGGCAAATCGCCTTGGAGTGTAAAGAGCACGCCGGCCGTTTTCAAGCCGCAAACCGTGCGAAAGAAGGCGCGCGCCGCGCGCATCGGCACGCGCCTCCACCTCTGCTGCTGACATGTGCGCTGCGATGTTGCAGCGCACTTCACTCAAGACCCAAATGCGGCGCGATGAATGTGCGCTCAGGCCTTCTTGTTATATGCGCTGCACCAACCCTTCGCGGCCACCTGCTTGCCGGCGAACATCGGGCACGGCGCGTATGGATCGCTCGCCTTGCCCTGATAGAAGCTGCAGTTGCCGCAGTCCTGGCCCGGCGCGTACTTCGCGAACTTCGCCTTGTCTACCTTGCTGGCGTCTTCCTTGTACCCGAGCGCCTGCGCGGTCGGATCGCTTTCGGCGACCTTCGGCGCTTCGGCGAACGCCTGACGGGAAAGCGCGAGCGACGACGCAACGCCGATACTGGAAATCAAAAACGTACGACGGGATGCTTTCATGGGGACTCACTCCATTTATATTGAACTGATCGCCGTTCTGATGACAGCGGTCCCCAAGCATAGCAACGAAGCCGTCGCCAGTGACGGGTCAAATGATAGAGATAAGCGAATTGCTACGGCTTCGTTCGTGCTGGGGGGCGTTCGGGCCGTTCGTGGCGGTCGCTGCATTCCCACAGTCGTCGCGTTCACCACGTTCACCACGTTCGCTGGGTTCGCCACATCGCCGTGTTCGCCGTGTTCGCCGTGTTCGCCGTGTTCGCCGTGTTCGCCGTGTTCGCCGTGTTCGCCGTGTTCGCCGTGTTCGCCGTGTTCGCCGTGTGCGCCGTGTGCGCCGTGTGCGCCGCGTTCGCTACGTTTGCCACGTTTGCCACGTTTGCCACTTTTGCTACGTTCGCTGCGTTCGCCGCGTTTGCTACGTTCGCTACGTTCGCTACGTTCGCCGCGTTCGCTGCTTTGCCGACCTCCCGCCGCCTGACATTCAACGACGCACCGCTCACGCGCGTCCGCTCAATTCGCAGACCCTCTGCGCGATTGCG